>MWTB01000002.1:41175-424749 GCA_002050275.1 Anaerolineae bacterium UTCFX1 | reverse complement strand
TCATCGCCCCGTCCAAATCGCCGAAGTGGGTCAGGAGGAAAGCCGCATGGTAGCAAAGAGTCGAGCGCGCTTTTTGTTCCCGCTCGGTCAGAGAGGCGGCGGTTAAAATATCGGGCAGGGAGAGGCGGGCATGGCGCGCCAGATTTGGGTCGCGGTAAATGCCGCCGTGTTGGGAGGCAGGATACCCTCTCCATGCCAGTGCGCGCGCCCACTCAAAGAGCGCGGTGCGGTCGGCATCCTGCAGGCGCGCAAAGTCCGCCAGAAGCGGGTGCAGGCTCGGCTCGGGCTGTACAAGGGAGAGTCCGCGCAAGAGGTCGAGCGCCTCGCTGTAGGGCGCGTCGTCCAGTTTGGCGGCGGCTTGAAGAACGTCCTGAAGCAGAGGCTCGTTGGGCAACCCATAGCCAGCCAGCAGGAAGACGCGCCGCGCGTTTTCATCGGTTACGCGTTCGAGCGAAAGCGCAAAGGAGGCGGCGACATCTTTATCGTGTTGTGTGGCGGTGGGATGTTTGGCGCGCCAATTTCTGAGCGAGGCATGGTCGAGGCTGAGTTGTTCCAGATAACTCGTCACGGAGAGTTTGTCCACGTGTTGCAGGTAGGACGCGGCAAGATCGAGCGGCAGGGGCAATCCGCCAAAGCGATTGTGCAGGGCGGTCAGGTCGGCGTCGCTGGCGTGCGTTTCGTCCAGCGCGCGGCGGAGGAATGCGAGCGATTCGGTCAGCGTGAAGACATGCAGGGAAATTTCATGCAAGCCGAAGGATGGAGACCAATCTTTCTGACGCGTAGTGATCAAAATGCGGATGTTGGTGTGCCGCAAACGCGCCAGCCATTCTGCGGCGGTGTCCATGTCTTCGAGGTTGTCGAGGATCACCAGGCGCGGTCCGCTTTGTTTCCAGGCGCTCACGGTCAGCGCGGCTTGTTGGTCCGTTTCGGAGGACCAGGGCTGTAAGCCCATCTCCACTCCGCAGCGGGCAATCGAGGCTTCGATCACTTTTTCGGTCAACTCTTCGGACTGATCGCGGCTGAAGGCGCTGACCCAATGCACGCCCGCGAAACGATATCCCTCCTGCCAGGCGAATTGCACCGCCAGTTGTGTCTTGCCGATTCCGCCCATGCCGACCAGCGCCTGCTGGTTGATGATCGCGCCGCCGTCTTCTGCCAACAACGTATCGGCGAGTTGTTTCAGTTCCGCTTCACGCCCAGTGAAGAGTTGGTTTGGCTGAATGGGGAGGTACGAGCCGAGCGGCAGGTCGCCGCGCAGGGTGGGGGAGGGGTCGCGTTTTGCAACAGTCCTTGCTTCGAGGCGCGCAAGGATTTTGTCGAGTTTTTCAATCTGAATTGAATGCTGAATTGAATTATCTTTTGCAGTTTTGTGCTGTTCTTTTTTCAGGTCCAGAATCGTTTGAATCAGGATGGGGGAGACGAACTCTTCCAGCGAGCCGACGGCGCGAAGCATCGCATCGGTGTAAAGCCGCGCGCCTTCCTCCTGTTGGCTGGCGCTCAGTGTTGAAAAGCCGCGAAAGGATTCTCGCAACGCGTCTGTGACGCCGCTTGCGTCCATGGCTTGAGGAAGTTCGGCGAGCGCTTCTTGAACGGCGGGCAGATCGCCAAAGCCAATATCTCGAAAAAAATAGCGCAAATCTTTGTCGGGGCAATTGCGTTCGTCCTGCAAATAAATCTGCGCCTGCTGTGCGGATTTTAACAAATCCTTTTCGGTTTTTTCGGACTTCAACCAATCGTCAATTTTCTCTTGCACATCGTCGCCAAGGATTCCAGCCGCGTCTTTCCCCAGCAGGTTTTCGGCCTGATGTTTCAACAGGGCAACGAGAAACTTAACAGTTGTTTTTGGCAGGTTGGTCGGCATGACCCCTCGCAATGAGTGTTGGATGAATGACGATTGTCCCAGTATAGGCGCAAGGAAATGAAATGGCAAGAGCGGCAAGATAAATCTTGCCGTACGGCTTGCGGGGCAGGGGAGAGAAGTCAAAGTGAACGATGAAAACGAAGGACAAAGAATCACATTGCAGTTGGGATCGAATCGTTCTCCTCCAAGGCAAACCATCGTCCATGATCTATCGTCCATCGTCCAGCAGTGGGGGATGGAATTTCCGATGCGTCTCACATTACCCGACTCTAAACCTTGACAAATCCTTCGATCATTCGATATAATTTACAATATGTCGAATGATGTCAACGAACGCATAGAGCGCTTCCTCGGCACGTTTCAACGCTCGCCGCGGACCGTTTTTACCTATCGCAACGCGCTAAAACAATTTGTGAACATTGTCGGCGCGGACGCGGAACTGAATACGGAAACGTACATCGAATTCCTCTCCGCGTTGCGCGATAGATCCCCTTCCACACAACGCGTATATCGCACCGCGCTCCTCAAATTCTACGCCTTCTGCAAGGCGGGCGATTCTGCCGAGCTCAAGGAAGCCACCGAGCATTACACGCGTAAACAGGGCAAACGTGTCGTCAATTTCAACCGCGCCGAGATCGAAAAAGTCATCGCGTACTGCTCCGCTCTGGATGGCGAAGCGGAGCTTGAGTCTGCGCGTCTCGAAGCCTTGCGCGACCGCGCCTTTGTGTTAACTCTGGCGGATACGGGCTTGCGAATCTCCGAAGCCTGCTCTCTCAAACGCAGCGACATTGACTGGCTCGAACAACGCGCCATCATCATCGGTAAGGGAGACAAGCAGGCAGTCATCCGCTTCTCGAATCGTGCCATCGAAGCGCTCCGAGTATATCTACACGCAAGAGCGGGCGTTGAACCGAACTCCCGCACGCCGCTCAGTTCCCAGCCCCTGTTTGCCCGTCACGATATCCGCGCCAGCAAAAAAATCCGCCCGATCTCCGCGGGCGGAATGTGGAAGGCAGTCAAAGAGCGCATCGAAGAGGCTGGCGTGGAACGCAGCGCCGTTCGCATCCATGATTTTCGTCATTACTTCGTCACCATGACGTATCTTGCCAAAGGCAATCTGAAACTCTCGCAGGAACTCGCCCGCCACGAAAGCATCAACACCACCAATCGCTACGCTCACTTCGGCGGCGAAGCCGACGCAGCCTACAATGAGATTTTCAATAAACGAACTTGAAAGACGGACTTAAAGACAAAAGCAAAATGGACAAACTAAAGTTTGTCTTACGGGCTTATTCGCGTCCACGATTCGGTCACGTCGCTGCCGAGTATGGTGTAATGCAAGGTCAACTGCGTCTCGCTGCAATTGTACGTTGCGCTGCCCGGGAAACCAGTTACAGGCGGCGCAATCGGCGGAGCGTTCTCGTCGGTGAATAATCCTTCCTGAAGTTCGCCGTCAATGTAGGCGCGCATCGTGCCGTATTTCACCTCGTTCACCGTGCCAACGAACGTAATCGTCCTGAGGTCGGCTTGATACCCTCCCGAAGCGGAATGTGTCCCGTCCAGTTCGAAGTAATCGCCGCTGGGAAGGTTCATTCGCATCGTCACCAGACCGAACAAGCCAAACGTGTTGTCGTCGCGGAATTCCATGGTCAGTTCGCTCGGCGCGATCACCTGCATCGAAGGCGTAATGTTCAAATCCTGGAATTTGCTTTCGATGGCGTACACATCCATTTTCCACAAGCCGATCACGCAGGCGTCGAGCTCGTCGAGCGCGTAGGTCGCCTGGATGGTGGCGGAGTCTTCCAGAAATTGAACCTGCTCTTCCTCCGTGCGCGGTTGAAAACAGGATTGTAAAAGCAGGGCGATCGTCAAGGCAAAAAATGCGGATTGGGCGAGTCTTTTCATTTCTGCTCCTTTTGTTGGATTCATCCTGTCTCATTATATAAATCCGATTTTATTGCGCCATCCCACAATCAGACTATGCTTTCGCTTCTTTCCTCAACGTAAGCCGCGTACGCCAACGAAAGGCGCTTTGTCCACACCCCCACCATCCCCTGCCCTACTTGCGCATCGTCTATCTGCACGACCGGCACGACCCCGCGCGAGCTGGAAGTGATGAACGCCTCTTTCGCCAGGGACAACTGATCCAGCCTCAGGGGGCTGAATCTCACCTCCAGCCCTCTCCCCCGCGCCGCGCGGATTATCATCGTCCGCGTTACGCCGAGCAAAATGCCGCGTTGAGCGGTCGCAAGGTAGGGCAAATTGCCGATTTGCCCAATCCAAAAGAAGTTGCTCGTCAGTCCCTCCAAAATCTTCCCGTTCTTCACCAACAGCGCCTCAAAGATGTTTTCACGCGTAAGGCGTTCTCTTTCGTCGCCGCGAAAGGGCTGAAGCGCCTGCGTCAGCCTCGCCCGTAGAAGCGAAGCATCCGCGTTCGGCAGTCGACGCAGGTGGGCGGAGAGTCCGATGACGCGTGTGCAGCTATTGAAAGTGCGGAATGTCGAATACCAGCCGTCGGGTAGTTGTCGCGTCACCGCGTCGAGCGAGGAGTTGTCGTCGAAACGGATTTCGTTTAGTCTCGTTTTTGCGATCTTCCATGTGCGAATCATGTTGCATCCATGTCGTTGCGAGCGCAGCAAATCAATCTCCTCGCAACGATATGATGATTATAAGCGAAGCAATTCAGCGGATAAACCTTGACATTTTCGGCGTGGACAGTGTAAACTTTCGCTCGCGACGCAGGGCAGCGTCTTGCATCGCAAATCTCAAGAAAGGAGCGCGCGAATACCCATGTTGATCGGCACGACCTCGTTTGTTCCAGTTAACGCTGGATTTGTACCTTCTCGCAGCGCGCCTTCTGACCGTTAGGTCAACTTTTCCTGTCTTTCAGGCTGTGGCGCGTTCGCGCCGCAGCCTTTTTATTTAATTTTGTGTAGTAGGGGCGGGGTCGCCCCGCCCCTACGGAGAATGCCATGACCGCTACCGAACCCGCAATAACATTCGACTTCCGCAAAACAGCTCGCACAAACCGCCTCAAAGGTCTTTGGCGCATGTTAACTGGCTATCGCCTGTCGTATCTCGGCGCCGCCGTCGCGCTCGCCATTTCGGCATTGTCGAAGACCGCTACCTACCTGTTGCTCGAATATTTCGTTGACGATACGTTGACGAAGCGGATCTATATCGGCGGAAGCCTCGCCAGCGCTTCGCTGTGGATCGCCGCAGGATTCCTCCTGCTCGCGTTAATCGAAGGCGGAGGTTCGTTCCTTTCGGGACGTTTAGCCGCTTACACGGCGGAAGGCATTGCGCGTCGCATGAGAGATTTTCTCTTCGACCATATTCAACGCTTGAGTTTTTCCTATCACGCCGCCACCCCCAAGGGCGACCTAATCGAACGCGTCACCTCCGACGTAGATTCGTTGCGCCGTTTCTTCAGCGAGCAAGGCGTCGGTATAGGGCGCATCGCGCTGTTGTTTACGATCAACTTCATCGCGATCCTTAACATTGACGTGAAATTAGGGCTCGTCTCCGTGGCGGTCATCCCGTTCACTTTGGTTATTTCTGTCTGGTTCTTCAAGAAACTGACGAAAGCCTACGAGGAGTATCAAGCGCAGGAGGCGAAACTTTCCACGACCTTACAAGAGAACTTGACCGGTGTGCGCGTGGTCAAAGCCTTTGCGCGGCAAGGGTACGAAGTCGGCAAGTTTGAACGCGATAACTGGGGCAAGTTCCTCAAAGGCAAGGCGTTGATGTTAATGCACTCGCTGTTCTGGCCCCTCTCGGATATTGTGTTGGGCTTTCAGACGCTGTTCGGATACATCTACGCCGCCAACCTGGCGATTCGCGGAGAGATCACAGTCGGTATGTATATCGCCTACGCCGGCTTGCTGGCATGGCTGATCTGGCCCATTCGCAACTTGGGGCGCCTGATCGTTTCCGCCTCCACCGGATTGGTCTCATACGGACGCTTGATGACGGTGATCGAGCAGGCGCGCGAACCGCTTTATGACGGCGCGTACCGGCCGGAGGGTCCGGTGCGCGGCGAGATCGCTTTCGAGAAGGTCTCGTTCATGTATGCAGACGGGACGATCGACGCGCTGCATGATATTTCTTTTCACGTCAATCCGGGGCAAGCGGTGGCGCTGCTCGGCTCGACCGGCTCGGGCAAAACCTCGCTTGTGAATTTATTGCCGCGTTTTCATGATTATACGAGCGGGCGCATCCTGCTCGACGGCGTGGAATTAAAGGAGTACTCGCGCGCCTACCTGCGGCGCCAGATCGGCATCGTCGAGCAAGAGCCGTTCTTGTTCAGCCGCTCACTGCGCGAGAACATCGCGTACGGCGTAGGGCGCGATGTTTCACAAGCGGAGATCGAGCGCGCCGCACAAGCCGCCTCGATCCACGATGTGATTCAAAGCTTCCCTGACGGTTATCGAACTATCGTCGGCGAAAAAGGCGTCACGCTCTCCGGCGGACAGAAACAACGCATCACGATTGCGCGCGCGCTGCTAAAAAACCCGCGCATCTTGATTCTGGACGATTCGACCTCCAGCGTGGATGTCGAGACCGAAGCGGAGATCCGCCGTGCGCTGGCGGATTTGATGGAGAATCGCACGACCTTCGTCATCGCGCATCGCATTCAATCCGTCATGTCCGCCGACTTGATCCTTGTGCTGAACGAAGGCGAGCTGATTCAGATGGGAACGCACAGCGAATTGCTCGCGCAAACGGGCGGAATGTATCGCCGCATTTACGACATCCAGACGAAGATTGACGAAGAACTCGAAAGAGAAATTCAGAAGTCTGAATTATGAAAGGAGAGGCAATGAGCCTCGGTAAGCAAGCCCTTCGCTCTGGCGTTTTGGTTGGAGCGCAATTTCGAGAAAGCCAATGCGCAAACGAGCAGAGATCGTACAAGCCCAACGACTCGAATCATTGCGGAAAGAAACCGATGAAATCGTTGCCATCCTTGCGACGATCGTAACGAAAGTAAAAAAGCGTATTGGCAAATTGTGAAAATCAAATTTTGATGGATAAACTGCGAATTCAGAATTTTCCTCCCCGCAGCCAATCCATGGAGAACCACCAATGTCCGACGAACTTATCGAGCTTGAAGAAGAAGAATATACCAGCCAATTTACCATGCCCGTATTCAAACGGATCGCGGGTCATCTCATACCGCATTGGAGATGGGTCCTGGCGTTTTTTATCGCCATCGCCGCGACCTCCGTCACCGACGCCTACTTCACTTATCTGAACAAAGAGATCGTAGACGTGGGCATCCGCTTGGAAGATACCGCCGCGTTGCAACGCATCGCCCGGCTGTATGGCGGCGTGATCCTGTTTCAGGTCGTCTCGGTGTTCGTTTTTATCTACCTTGCAAGCCTGCTCGGCGAACGCGTGCAATACGATTTGCGCCGCATGTTATTTGAGCGCCTACAGCAGCTATCGCTCTCGTACTACTCGCAGAACTCGGTCGGACGATTGATCGCGCGCGTCACTTCGGACACCGGGCGCGTTTCCGACCTCGTCAGTTGGGGCGTGGTAGACACTACCTGGGCAACGATGAACATCGTCACTGCGCTGGTTTTTATGGCGATCATCAACTGGAAGCTGGCGTTGATCGTCTGTGCCATCTTGCCGGTGATGATCTTCGCCGCCGTTAAGTTCCGCCAGCTCATTTTGGTGGAATATCGCGTTTCACGGCGCACGAATTCAAAGATCACCGGCGCCTATAACGAGAATTTCCAGGGCGTGCGTGTGGTGAAGGCTCTCTTGCGCGAAGACGAGAACACGAAGGAATTTCAGGAACTGACGACCGCCATGTACCGCGCATCGTATCGCGCCGCATGGCTTTCGGCTCTCTTCCTTCCCGTCGTGCAGATCATCGCTGCGCTGGCGTTGGGCGTTATCGTGGGCTATGGCGGACAGCAGATCGCGATCGGCACGATGACCATCGGCGGGATTCAAGCCTTCGTGTCGTATCTCACGTTCATGATGTGGCCCGTGCAGGACCTCGCGCGCGTCTACGCGGAGATGCAGCATTCCATCGCTTCGGCGGAACGCATCTTCAACTTGGCGGACACCCAGCCCGAAGTCCGCGACCGAGACGAGGCTGTCGCCGCCGAGACGTTGTTGGGCGAGATCGAGTTCGATCATGTGGATTTCTACTATGAAGCCCGCAAGCCCGTGCTGCGAGATTTCACGTTGAAAGTAAAGCCCGGCGAAACGATCGCGCTTGTCGGTCAGACCGGCGGCGGAAAGTCCACCATCGTCAACCTGTTGTGCCGTTTCTACGAACCTCGCGCAGGGACGATCCGCATCAACGGGCGCGACTACATGGATTACACGCTCGCTTCAATCCATAGCCGCATTGGAGTTGTGTTGCAAACGCCGCATCTCTTCTCCGGCAGCGTGCGCGACAATATCCGCTATGGACGGCTCGATGCCAGCGACGAGGAAGTGATCGAGGCTGCGAAAACGGCTGGCGCGCATACTTTCATCGTCGCGCTCGAAAAAGGTTACGATCACAATGTCGGCGAAGGCGGCGACTTGCTCTCGGTTGGGCAGAAGCAGTTGATCAGTCTGGCGCGAGCCGTGCTTGCCCGCCCCGAACTCTTCATCATGGACGAAGCGACCTCCAGCGTGGACACGCTCACCGAGGCGCTCATCCAGCGCGGCATGGAAGCCTTGATGCGCGGACGCACGTCGTTCGTCATCGCGCACCGCCTCTCTACCATCCGCAAGGCGAATCGAATCGTCGTCATCGAAAATGGACGGATCGCCGAACAAGGCTCGCACGCCGAACTGCTGAAATTGCGCGGACATTATTACCGCCTGTACACGCAACAGTTCAGGCACGAGTTGGAAGAACAGTATGGGTTTGATGAGGCTGTCTCGAAGACCTCCGAGGTCTCAGGCGAATCGAGGGAGGCGGATTAGACCAACCCCCTCTGCCCCGACCGTAGGGAGGGGCAGAGGGGGTCACGGCTCCCACTGAAAATGGATCAACGCGAAGAGCATCGGCTTGCCTTGCACGTATTCGACGCCGGCGATCCATGCCCGCCAATCGAGTCCGCCATATTGCTCGGAGCCGGGTTTGAATATTGTGTAGAAATTGACGTTGGCATATTCCGAGAGCCACGGCTCCACTGAGAACGTGGCGAGGTCGAGCGGATTGTTGCAGTTCAACGTGTAATTCGCGCTGAACACTTCCTGCAACTTCGGCAGGATCTGTTCTGAGAACGTCCCGTTCGTGTCCATGCCGCTGCCGGGTGCGGGTCCCCACTTCACCACGTAATCGGATTGAAAGACCCACGCGGCTTCCTTCGGCGTGTAATTTGCCACCGTTCCCCAACGCCACAGGCGCAAGTCCAATCCATGCTCGGGGCTGACGAGCGAACTGAGCAACTTGCCGTTCGAGTTCAGCATGGCGGTTCGCAAATTATTCAACAGATCGGTCACGCGCGAGTCGGAACAAAACGCGGAGGGCGCGGTGTACTCCGTGAGGAACTTCGCGTTCACCCAGCCGACTCCGCCCGATGGATTCTGGATCTCCACCCAGCGGTCGCCTCCCGCGCTGGTCGCGGGTCCCGTGCGGTTCACACCGACGGCATTCGGCGCAAGCGAGCCGACGATTGGATTCCCCGTCCCTGCGGCGGAACGGATATTCAACACATCTCCCTTGTTGACAAGGATGACGGCGTATGGGTTAAAGATTCCCGTCACAGGCGGGAGCGGCGTCGAAGTTGCTGTCTGCGGCAAAGGCGTGCTGGTTGGCACGAATTGAGTCGCTTGTGTCGGTTGTGCCGTCTCTGTCGAAGGTACGATGATCGGCGTAAACGTCGGCACAACAAACGAGGTTGGCGTATCGAACGGGGGCAAAGGCGTGTTCGTCGGCACGGGCGGTTGAGCCGCGCACGCGCCAACGGTTAAAAGAATTATGCAAAGCAAAAATATTTTTTTCATGGATTCTCCTCGTTTTGATTTAACTCGCTCCCCCGCCAAAATGTTCCCGCTTGATTCAGCCTCGCTGCCTCACCGCTTCATATAAAATCAACGCCGTCGAGACCGATACGTTCAACGAATTCACTTTTCCCATCATCGGGATTTTCACTTTTACGTTCGCATTCGCCATCCAAAAATCGGACAAGCCCTCCGCTTCAGCGCCGACTGCGATAGCGGAAGGCGCGCGTAAATCCACTTCTGTGTACAGCGTCTCGGCGGCGGGAGTCGCAGCGATGACGCGTATCGCGTTGCGTCGCAACCATTCCAGCGCAGAAGCATTGTCACATTCGACGAGCGGCACGCTGAGAATCGTCCCGCGGCTGGCGCGGATAACGTTGGGATTCCATGCATCTGCGCGCGGGCTGCAGACGAGGAGCGCATCCGCACAAACTGCGTCGGCGCTGCGCAAAATCGCTCCGAGGTTGCCCGGCTTTTCCACCGCTTCGGCGACGATAATCAGCGGTGAAACGCTCAAGCTTAGGTCGTCGAGCCTTCGCCGCGGAATTGGAAAAACGCCCAACCATCCGTCTGGGTTCTGGCGATACGAGATTTTCTCAAAGACCGCGCGCGAGACACTCAGATACTCGCCAGCGGGAAATTCCATAGAGCGCGAAGTCAACTCAGGCGCAAATAGAATCGTCTGGGGCGTATGCCCAGCGGCGACAGCAAGTCGCATTTCATCGAATCCTTCGACGAGCGTCAAACCGTCTTCTGCGCGGGCTTTTTTATCTTCGCGCAGTTTGACCAGCCGCTTGACGCGCGGGTTTTGAACGCTGCTGATGTCCATTATTTCTCAAGCAGTAAACACGCCGCCTGATGCGTCTCGCTCAAAACGGTCAGCTGCGGATCTTTGATCTTGCACTGATCGAACGCCACCGGGCAACGCGGATGGAAACGACAGCCGCTCGGCAGGTTGATTGGATTCGGCGTCTCGCCTTGAAGGATTACGCGCTTGCGCCGCAAACGCGGATTGGGCGCGGGCGCCACCGAAAGCAGCGCCTTTGTATACGGATGCTGCGGATCGCGCAATACTTCGCGCGTCAAGCCGATCTCCACGATGCGTCCCAAATACATTACTGCGATGCGATCCGCAAAATAGGCGACCGTGCTGAGATCATGCGTAATAAAAATAACGCTGATGCCGCGCTTTTGGCGCAGATCGCGCAACAAATTCAGAATCTCAGCGCGAATGGAAACGTCGAGCATTGAGACCGGTTCATCCGCAATCAGCAGTTCGGGCTGTAAAACCAATGCGCTGGCGATCACTACGCGCTGACGCTGTCCGCCAGAGAGTTCATAAGGATAGCGCATAAAGTAATGTTCCGCTGGGCGCAAGCCTGCGTCCTCCAATGCCGTTGTAACCGCCGCCGTCCGTTCGCGTTCGCCTTTCGCCAACCCATGCACGACCAACGGCTCAGCGACGATGTCAAAGATCGTCGCGCGCGGATTCAACGATTCGTACGGGTCTTGGAAGATCATCTGCGCGCGTTGGCGTAAATGTTTTAAACCGATTGCCGTCTGCCCGTCGCGCAAGGCGACTTCCTTGCCGTCGAAGAGGATTTCGCCTTTCGTCTTCGCTTCCAGACCAATCAGCGTTCGCGCAATAGTTGTCTTGCCGCATCCCGATTCGCCCACGATCGCCAGCGTTTCGCCGCGCATCAATGCGAATGAGACTCCGTCCACCGCTTTCACCGATAAATGCGGCCGGCGCATCAATGCTTCGAATGGCGATTGGGGAACGAGAAAATAAGTGTGTAGCTCGCGCGCTTCAAGAATAGGATTCGGAGTCATTGGAAATTCGCCTCCTTCCCTTCGCGCAAAATACACGCGACGTAATGCCCCGGCTCGACTTCCAACAAGGGCGGTGAAACTTCAGCGCAGCGGTTGATCTTGACGTGACAACGCGGCTCGAAGCGGCAGCCGGGCGGCAACTGCGTCAGGCGCGGCGGCGTTCCGGGGATGGACGCTAACGTTTCGCTGGGGTTGTTAATATCAGGGAAGGATTCAAGCAAGCGTTGCGTGTATGGGTGTTGCGCGTGATTGTAAATGCGATCAACACTGCCGTATTCAGCCACTTTGCCGCCATACAACACTACTACTTCGTCGCACACTTCCGCTACTACGCCGAGATCATGCGTTACGATTACGACCGCCAGCCCTAGCGCTCTTTGGATCTCCTTTAACAATTGCAGAATCTGCGCCTGAATCATCACGTCGAGCGCAGTGGTCGGCTCGTCTGCGAACAAGATATCGGGCGCGCATGCCAGCGCCATCGCGATCATGGCGCGCTGACGCATTCCGCCTGAATACTGGTGCGGGTATTGATCGCGTCGAGCTGGCGCGATTCCCACCATTTCCAGCAGGTCTCTCACGCGTTTTTCTGCGGCGCCACGGTCCATTAGATCGTGCAGCAGAATCGCCTCGCGAATCTGATCGCCGACTTTCATCACCGGGTTAAGCGCGTTCATCGCCCCCTGAAAAACGATCGCCATGCTCTTCCAGCGATAATCGCGCATTTCACGCTCAGACAACGCTAAAAGATTTGTGTCGTTAAACCAGACTTTGCCTTTTGTAATGCGTCCGCTGGCGGGCAACAGGCGCATCAGCGCCATGAGTGTGGTCGTTTTTCCCGATCCCGATTCGCCCACCAGTCCGACAGTCTTGCCCGGTAGAACGTCGAACGATACGTCTTCCAGGGCGCGCGCAACTGCGCCTTCCGATGTGACAAACTCAGTTGTCAGTCCGCGCACGCGCAATAACGGTTTCTCGTTCATAAGCCTGTCTCCTTATCCGTTATAGCGATCATACCTTTATCGCCTTCCAGATAATGCGCCGTCAAACGCGGATTCATCATTTCTTCCAGCACGTTCCCTAGCAAAATACAGCCCAAACTGACCCACAAGATAGCGATCCCGGGCGGGAGATAAAACCACCACGCGCCGTTAGAGATCGCACTGCGGCTGAACGCAAAATTCAGCATTGTGCCCCACGACGGTTGAGTCGGGTCGCCTAACCCTAGAAACGCCAATCCCGATTCGATCAAAATGGCAGTGGACAAAATCAAGACCGTGTTCGTCACGATCAACGGCATGAGTTGCGGCAAGATGTGTTTACGGATGATATGCCAATGACCAGCCCCGATCGCGCGCGCGCGCGCGACGAATTGCCGTTCTTTAATCGTCAATGTTTGCGAGCGGATCAAGCGCGCCGCGCTCGTCCAGTAGAGCAAGCCAATCACGAGAATCAAAACCGAAAGCGGCGAGACCTTTAAATCCATTTGGCGGATGGTCGCCACCAACACGAGCATCAGCGGCAGGTCGGGAATGACCATAAGAATATCGGTGACGCGCATGACAAGCGTGTCCACTGCGCCGCCAAAATATCCGGCGATAATGCCCAGCGAACTGCCGACGAACATCGAGATAAAGCCCGCCAAAAACCCAACCATGAGCGAAATGCGCGCGCCGTAGATCAACAGCGCCCAAATATCGTGCCCTGCGTCGTCTGTGCCGAGCGGACTATGCGTTGCCGGCGAAGCGAACGTTAGCGCGCGACCGTTTGAATCGCGCATGATGTCAACCGCGCTATGCGGAGTTAACGCGGGAGCAAAAATCGCCGCCAGCAGCGCCGTTAAGATCAAGAAGCCGCCGACGAGTCCCAGTTTGTTGCGGCGGAACGCCTTCCAAAACTCGCTGAGGTTGCGAAGAAAAAGTTTCCAGTGATCGCTCATATCAATTCGCTTTCACGCGCGGATCTAAATAAGTGTAGAGGAAGTCGGCGAGCATATTTGCGGCGATTACGCTGACTGCTAACAAGAGAAAGGCGCCTTGCAACAACGGATAATCTTGTTTAACCAGCGCGGTCTGAACGAGATTGCCCAGCCCGTCGTACGAAAAGACCGTTTCGATGTAGATCGCGCCGGATACAGTGAACCCAAGATTCAACGCGATGATCGTCACCATGGGGAGCATGGCGTTTCGCAAGCCATGACGCATTAAGACTTGAAAATTGCTCATCCCTTTTGCGCGCGCAGTCAAGATATAGTCTTCGCTAAGCGTCTCAAGAATTGATGAGCGCATAATCAGCATGTACTCGCCCAGATAGAGAATCGTGAACGTCAACGTGGGCAAAATGAGGTGACGGATCAGGTCCGGAAGCACAGTGTGAAGCGGCTTTCCAATATTCGCCGGGCTGACGATGCCGCCAGTCGGCAGGCCGAACCACGCGCTTCCGGACACTAATAAGATGATCCCCAACCAAAATGTCGGCGTTGCCCAAGCGATCAGTGAAAACGTTAGCGCGCCTATGTCGAAGGGCGTTTTGCGCTTCCAGCCCGCGAGCAGCCCCAGCATCACGCCGAAAATGATCGAAAATAATTGCCCCAACCCGATCAGAAGCAACGTATTCCACAATTTGGAGATTAAGATTTCGCTGACGGGCCTGCGTTGCGACCATGAAACGCCCAAGTTTCCACGCGCCCACTGACCGAGCGTATCTACGAATTGGTCGAGAAAGATGGGTTTATCCAGCCCAAATTGTGCGCGTAATGAACTCTGCACATCCGCCGAAATGCGAATATTGCGCCCGATCACCGCTCGAACGGGATCGCCCGGTAGTACGCGAAACAGCAGAAAGTCCAACAGAAGAACGAAGAGCAGGGTCAGCAACGATATACCCATTTTGCCGATCAAATAGTCTCGACGCGCCATGTCCGATCCTTCTCTTTAAAATCGATGGAAGCGAGAAGTTTTGCCGCTTATCGCAATTGCGTCTTTCCTTCTCGCTTCATTTCTCGTTGTAATGGCAAGCCAGCTTTTATTTGTCTACCGGCTTCACTTGCGCCAGCGAAGCGCTGATCTCAATTCCTAAAGGCGACTCGATGAAGTCGGTGAAGCGGTCCGAGCGATACGCCTGCAGCGCTACGTCGTAATAGAGGACAATATACGGACGGTCGTTATACACCATCTCTTGCATTTCGTAGACAAACTCTCGACGTTCGTTTTTGTCTATGGCAGATTGCTGTTTTTCGTAAAGCGCATCATAGGCGGGGTTATGGTAGCCGGAATCATTCCAGCCTCCCGGCGTGTACTGATCGGACAGCATGACGCCCAGAATAAAGTCGGGATCAGGATCCGCCACCCAGCCCCAAATTACTAAGTCGTAATCGCCGACCGCCGTCATTGCAGCGATAAGCGTATCCGCGTCCATACCTTGCGGTGTGGCTTTCACGCCGATCTGCTTATACCAATCGGAGAGCAAGTCGGCGATACGCGGATAGTTGGACGATTCGGCGTCGAATTGCAGGCGGAATTCGAGACGTACGCCGTCTTTCGCGCGTACGCCGTCGGCGCCCATGATGTAGCCAGCCTCATCGAGGATTTGATTGGCTTTAGCGATATCGAATTCGACTGGTTTAATCTCAGGGTTATGCCAGAAGCCTCCACCTAGTGTCGGTGGAACGATCGTAGAGCCGGGCTTTCCCAAACCTTGCAGCACAATATCAATCAGATCTTGGCGATTGGTCGCCGTTTCTAAAGCGAGGCGCACCGCCGGGTCCTTCAGCGCCGGGTTGCCGGTTGAAGGCGGGTCGTTATCCTCGGATGTGTCATTGATAATAAGCTCGTCAAATCCGCGCCCTTCAAACGCGACCGCCTTAACGTTCTGAAAGTTCTTGACAGTTTCATACGCGCTGGCGGGTATGCCGAGAACGAGATCAATATCTCCCGCTTTCAGCGCTTGAATCATCGCATCAGCCGCGTCAAATTTCTGAAAGATCACTTGGCCAAGGAAAGGCGCGCCGTCGACATATTCTTTATTAGCGTCCAAGATCAGCACGCCTCTATCTTTATCGAATGCATTCATTTTGAACGCGCCTGTGCCGATAGGATGATCGTTGAGGAAATTTTGCAATTCTTCCGGGCTGGCGAACGATTCAAAGTCCGGCGGATATACAGCGTATAAAAATGACAGCCGGTATTCCATGTTGGCGATCGGATATTCTGTGACAATTTGAACGGTCTTCGCGTCCGGCGCGGTCGCCTCGCTGAAGCCGTCAACATAGCCAGAGAGCGCCGCCCAACCATCGGGGTCAGCGATGATCGCATTAATTGCCCAAGCCATTTGGTCGGCGGTAAAATCTTCGCCGTTATGCCATTTCAAACCGTCCTTCAAAGCGAATGTCCAAGTCAAGTGATCGTCGGATACGCTCCATTCTTTTGCAAGCGCGCCTACATACTCACCTGATGGAGATTCGGTCACTAGCGGCGAATAGACAAGGTCGAAAATACTATAGGCTTCAGTAAGGAATGCGTAGGCAGGATTCAGCGTATCTGGCACGCCCAACCAACCGATGCGCAGCACGGCGGCGGCAGTAGGCGCTCCCCCGCCGCATGCCGATAGGATTAATCCCAGTATGGTTATAATAACAAAAACTCGCAGATTGTTTCTCATCGTTACTCCTTTAAGTTATCTATAGCGTTGAGGTGGCGCGCTATCGGTTGAGCGTATCTTAAATATTCTACTGTAGTTTTTCGGTTAGGAAAAGGCAATTGCCATTTGAATTACAAGGCAATTTGCAGCATTGTTTTGGAGAGATTTTATTTGTGGTGTTGCTGTGTGAAGTAATTGGCTACACGCAATTTATAAGGAACAAAAAATGACCTCCTTCTTCAATTACGAGACTTTGTATTGGGATCAAGTCGCAGATTTGCCGCGCAATACGCCATTAATTTTACCGCTTGGTTCAGGCTACGATTTCCATCGTCTCGCAAACCAGCTGGGCGATCCCGCACGCGTGGGATTATTGCCGCAATTTCCGTTTGGCTGGCATGGAAGCGGATTAGAGTTGCCGGAGCGCACCTTCTTTCCGTATGTTCTCAACCTGCTCGACAGTCTACGCGATGACGGTTTCTCTCAAGTCTATTGTCTTGCGCCGTCGGGAATTGATCCGCAATCCGCGGCTATACTCAATCAGTCGACATCCATTCTGCGCCTCCCTTCCCCTGCTCAAAAAACGCCGCGAGATTTTCTGCCGCCCGATTCGGAGCGCGGCAAAGTCATCCTACTGCCTATCGGCCATACGGAGCAACACGGATTCCACCTCCCGCTTTGCGTGGACACCGTTATTATAAATACAATTGCCGCCAAAACGGCGGGGGCATCTCCCGCGCGTTGCTGGGCGTTGCCGGTTATGCCGTACGGGGTCAGCACGCACCGCGCCGCATTTGCCGGCACGCTAAACGCCGGCGGGCGCGCCTTTGAAGATTTCTGGCTTGCAGTCATTGACGCATTTGTCGCACGAGGCTTCGAGCGCTTCTACCTGATGAGTGGGCACGGCGGCAATATGTCATTCTTAGTCAATGTTGTGAAGTACGCCGGCGAACGTCATCGTCGCATCTTCTGCGCGACGGCATGGCTTCATACGTCTGGGCGGCTAGGCGCAGAAGCGCTGGCAAAACACCGTTCGTCGCCGATCGGCGGAATGGGACACGCCGGCGAACTGGAGACTTCCTACATGCTTCACCTGCGCCCCGATCTATGCCGTATGGAACGCGTTGTAAATGAAACCGATTTTATTGCTACTCCAGATTATTACATGGATTGGATCGAGGGCGGCGCGTTAATTGCTAACCCGCCTTGGGACGATGACACAAAGACCGGCGCATACGGCGCAGGGAGTTGCGCCACCGCGGAAAAAGGTAAATTGTGGCTCGAAGCCGCCGTCGAGGAGAAGGTTGATCATGTAGAGCAAATCCACGAGCAGCATGAACGGCGCGAAAAACGTCGGAACGAAGGATATGGGCAATGGAAGTAAGAAGCGAAATATGGAAATGCGTTAGATAATTTTCTTCTTGCTCTCGAATACAGGCTTATTCTCTGCGATTCGGCTCGCTAAAAAAACAGAGAGATCTAAAGTTGGAGGTTTGCCCAGCATTAACTCTGCGGTGTATCTGCCGACCGCATGCGCCTGCTGAAAACCATGCCCCGAAAATCCGTTAGCAAAAAAGAAACCTTGCATCTGCGGAGTTTCACCGAGGATCGCGTTGCCGTCCAGCGTATTGACCTCATACAGTCCTGCCCAGCCGCGTAAGATCTTAAGGCGGTCGAACAAGGGAATGTGATCCGCCAATTCAAACCAGATGCGCTCCTCAAATACATTTTTTTCCCAACGGAAATCATCGTAGCCGACGTAATCATCGGGGAACGACTTGCCGACCATAAACAAGCCCGCGCCCTCATGAACGATATATAAACCTGAGGGCAAAAACAACATCGGCAGAATGCTCTCGCTGCGATAATTCGTTTCAACGATCGTGATCTGGCGCTTCGTGGGCGCGATCGGCAAATTTACGCCGGCAGTTTGAGCGATGAGCGGCGCCCACGCGCCTGCCGCATTCAGCGCGATTCCTCCGCGCAGAACTTCGCCCGTCGCTGCCCTAACTCCCGTAACGCGCCCCGCTTGATGCAGAACTTCAATCGCTTCCGCTTGGATGTATTTCGCCCCGAGCGAAATCGCCTTATGTTTATATGCGTTCAACACCGCCATAGGCGACATCGTCCCGTCAAGCGGACCGAATGCGCCAGCGCTGCAATTCTTCAAGTTATAGAGCGGAAAACGCTGTTGAACCTCTTCTGGCGTCAACCAATAGACTTCGCAGCCGAGGCTTCTTTGTAAAAGCATGCCTTCATAAGCCTCGTCGCGGCTGGCGTCATCCAACACAAATAGATTTCCTTGCTGCCGGAACGCGATATCAGGTTTTTCATTTCCAACCGCCATATCTTCGGCAAATGTCTTGAGGACTTCAAGTCCATATTGCGACATTTGGATGTTTTCTTTCACGTTGAATTGAATGCGCGTATTTCCATCCGAAAGCGGCGTGGAGGCTTTTGCATACGTTGGATCCATCTCGAGAACGACGACTTTCAAACGCGGATCGAATTTCATCAAGTAATATGCGGTCGCGCAACCCATTACTCCGCCGCCGATCACGATCGCGTCATACATATCGTTTGCCATTCACGCACCGCCTTTTTTGATGGTTGCGTCATTCGCTTCAACTATCTTTTCTGCACGAATCCCGCTTAACGATTCTACCATCACGGTCTTGTCCACGTCCGCGCTTTCAGAAAAACAGCCGCCTTACAGCGTCAGCGCTTTAAAGCGAGATGGTATAATGCCCGTGCTTTTATCTTGAAGAATTACGAAGGGACCTATGAAACTTCACGAGTATCAATCGAAAACAATTTTTGCCAAGTATGGAGTGCCCATTCCTAAAGGACGAGTCGCCGCCACCGCGCTGGAAGCTAGGCATATCGCCGAAGAACTCGGCGGACGCGTCGTCATCAAATCGCAAGTTCTGGTGGGCGGGCGCGGCAAGGCTGGCGGCATCAAAGTCGCGAAGAACGCGGCGGAAGCAGAGCAACTCGCGCAACAAATCCTTTCTATGGAGATCAAAGGTTTACCGGTGCGCAAAATCCTTGTAGACGAAGCCGCCGCCATCGAGAAGGAGATTTATTTCTCCATCACCAACGACCGCGCCGCCAAGAAACCCGTTATGATCGCCTCCGCCGCAGGCGGCGTAGACATCGAAGAAGTTGCGGCGACCAATCCCGAAAAAATCATCAAAGTTCATATTGATCCACTGCTCGGCTTGCGCGACTATCAAGCCCGCGACATTGCCGCTTCGATCAACCTGCCTCGCGAATATTGGCGCGACTTCAGCAAGATCGCTGAAGGCTTATGGCAAGCGTACCGTAAAACCGACGCGACGCTCGCCGAGATCAACCCACTGGTCATCACGGAAGATAAACGGCTGATCGCCCTTGACGGCAAAATGCTGATTGACGATAACGCCATGTTCCGTCAGTCTGACTTGAACGAAATGCGCGACACCGATGAAGAAGCGCCCGCCGAAATCGAAGCGCGCAAATACGGCCTCTCTTACATCAAGCTCGACGGCAACATCGGCTGCATGGTCAACGGCGCCGGGCTGGCGATGACCAGTATGGACATCGTCAAGTTATTTAACGGCGAACCCGCCAACTTCCTCGATATTGGCGGCGGCGCAGGCGCGGACAAAGTCGCTGCGGCAATGCGCATCATCCTCTCCGACTCAAACGTGAAAGCGGTGCTTTTCAACATCTTCGGCGGCATCACTCGCTGCGACGAAGTCGCTCGCGGAATCTTAGTCGCAATGGACGAAGTCAAGCCGAAGGTCCCAATGGTCGTGCGATTGGTGGGAACGAACGCGGAAGAAGGGCGCAAACTTCTTGAAAACGCAAAGATGATCACCGCCGAAACCCTTGCCGATGCGGCGCAAAAAGCCGTTCAGGCTGCGCAACAAAACTAAGATTCGAAAATCAACAAGGAAATTCGATGAGCATTCTTATCAATAAAAATACACGTCTGCTGGTGCAAGGCATTACCGGCAACGAAGGGCTTTTTCACACCACACAGATGGTCGCTTACGGGACGAACGTCGTCGCCGGCGTAACGCCCGGTAAAGGCGGCGAATGGGCGCTGGACGGAAAAATCCCAGTCTTCGACTCGGTCAAGCTCGCAAAAGAAGCGACCGACGCCAACTGCTCCGTGATCTTCGTCCCTGCGCGGTTCGCGCCAGACGCCATGTTCGAAGCCGCCGATGCCGGCATTCCCCTGATCGTCTGTATTACCGAAGGCGTCGCCGTGCAAGACATGATGCGCGTCCGCAGTTATCTCGACCATAAAGGCGTCCGCCTTATCGGACCGAACTGCCCCGGTATGTTAACGCCCGGCGAATCTAAAGTAGGGATCATCCCCGGCAATATCGCCATCCCCGGCAATGTCGGCGTAGTATCGCGCTCCGGCACGCTGACTTACGAAGTGTTGTACGCGTTGAAACTCGTCGGGATGGGCGCGTCCACTTGCGTGGGCATCGGCGGAGATCCGATCAACGGCACGAACTTTATTGACGTGCTGGAAATGTTCGAATATGACGCAGACACCGAAAAGGTCGTCTTAATCGGCGAGATCGGCGGCACAGACGAAGACAAGGCGGCGGAATATATCGCTTCAAAGATGACCAAGCCAGTCGTCTCGTTTATCGCCGGTCAAACCGCCCCTCCCGGCAAACGTATGGGGCACGCGGGCGCAATTATCGAAGGCGGCGCAGGAACCGCGGAAGGCAAAATTAAAGCCCTCAAAGCCGCAGGCGTGAAAGTAGCCAAACACCCGGAAGAGATTCCGTCCCTACTCAAGTAATGTCGTTGCAAAGGCGGCATTCCTTCGCCCGAAGCAATCTCCTCGCAACGACATAATGGGTATTAAACGCGTAGAGCCGTCCAAAGCGGACGGCTCTACGGTTGCAATATTCGTAAAGTTTACTTATGTTCGTCAATATATGTAACCGCATCGCCTACAGTAGCGATCTTCTGCGCAGCCTCATCCGAAATTTCAGCGCCGAATTTATCTTCAAACGCCATGATCAATTCCACCAAGTCGAGCGAGTCCGCCTCGAGGTCTTCGCGGAAGCGCGCTTCGGGCGTAATTTTTGCGTCATCCGAACCTAGCAGGTCTTTGATGATCGCCTTTACTTCATTGAATGTGTCAGACATGACAGCCTCCTCAAAAAATTTCCTTAATTCTACTCGATAGTACGAACACAGGAACACTATCTCATGCCAAAAGTTTCGCCCATTGATCAAAGAAAAGCCGATCATCTTAAGATTAACTTAGAGCAAGATGTTCGCTCCGCGCTAACCACCGGCCTGGAGAAGTATCGCTTCGTTCATGAAGCGCTGCCCCAAATAGACCTAAAGCGCGTCTCTTCACGCGTGAACTTGTTTCATAAAGAATTAGCGGCGCCGATCCTCGTCTCTTCGATGACAGGCGGCACAGCCGAAGCCGAGACCATCAATCTCCGTCTCGCAGAAGCGGCGCAAGAGATGCGCATCGCCATGGGCGTTGGAAGTCAACGCGCCGCTATCGAACGCCCAGAGCAGGCTAAAACATTCCAAGTGCGGAAAGTTGCGCCCGACATATTATTATTTGCCAACATCGGCGCGGTACAGCTTAACTACGGCTACGCCATTGATCACTGCCGCCGCGCCGTAGATATGATCCAAGCCGACGCGCTGATCCTCCACTTGAATCCATTGCAGGAAGCCGTGCAAGATGCGGGCGACACAAATTTTGAAGGTCTGGCGCAAAAGATCGCGGATATTTGCGCCAAAATCGAAGTTCCGGTGATCGTCAAAGAAGTCGGCTGGGGAATTTCCAAACGAACGGCGAAGCGTCTGGCTGATTGCGGCGTTAGCGCGATAGACGTTGCAGGCGCGGGCGGCACAAGTTGGTCGCAGGTCGAAATGCACCGCGCGCCAGATGAATTTACGCGTCAACTGGCAGCGACGTTCGTCAGTTGGGGCATTCCAACTGCCGATTCGATCATACAGACGAAAGAAGCCGCCCCCAACGCGATCATCTTCGCCAGCGGCGGCATCAAAGACGGATTAGATATCGCCAAATGCGTAGCGCTCGGCGCGACGTTAGGCGGCATGGCGGGGCAATTTCTCAAAGCTGCCGCGCTTTCTACCGAAAAGGCGATTGAGACAATGGAATTAACAAAACGACAAATCGAGATTACGATGTTCGCTTGCGGCGCTCAAGCGTTAAACGAACTAGCCGCGTGCTTAGTGAAAGCCTAGGCAGCGAAGCCCGGCTAGTGTCGTAAAATCTGAGATAGGAATAATTTCGTGCGGTCTTCCTTAGGGGCGTTGAAGATCTGCTCCGGCGTTCCCTGCTCCACGATCTCGCCTTTATCGAAGAAAAGCATGCGATCCGCTACGGCGCGGGCAAAGCCCATTTCATGCGTAACTGCCAAAATCGTCATGCCTGATTTCGCCAGCTCGACCATTACGTCCAGCACCTCTTTAATCATTTCGGGGTCGAGCGCGGAGGTCGGCTCGTCAAACAACATGATCTTCGGCTGCATCGCCAGCGAACGCGCGATCGCCACGCGCTGTTGCTGTCCGCCTGAAAGTTGTCCGGGATATTTATACGCTTGTTCTGGAATTCCCACGCGCTCCAACAATTGCATCGCAGTCTCTTCGGCTTTTTGTTTCGTCCACTTACGCACTTGAATCGGCGCAAGCACAATATTTTGCATGACCGTCAAATGCGGAAATAGGTTGAACTGCTGAAAAACCATGCCGGTCTCGCTGCGAATCTGTTCGATATTGCGCACATCATGGCTTAGCTCGATGCCGTCTACAAAAATCCGCCCGCGTTGATGTTCTTCAAGACGATTAAGTGTGCGGATAAACGTAGATTTCCCCGACCCGGAAGGACCAAAAATAACGATCACTTCGCGGCGTTTCACTTCGACATTAATGCCCTTTAAAGCGTGAAAATTCCCATACCACTTGTGGACGTCCTCCACCTTAATAATCGGTCCATCTGACATTTTATTATTTCCTCTCGTAGTTAGCGAATTCCAACGCCCAACCGCTCTTCCAGCCGCTGGCTGACATAGGACATGCCATAGCTTAGCGCCCAAAAGATCAGCGAGATAAAGACATATACTTCGCGCTGCAAGCCTAGAAACTCCGGTTGAGCCAAAACGGTCCGCGCGATGCCTACCAAGTCGAGCAGCCCAACAATAGCGACCAGCGACGTATCTTTGTATAATGCAATGAACTGTCCCACCAAGATCGGGATGACCAAGCGCAACGCCTGTGGGAGGATAATAAAGATCATCGTTTGCGCGCCGCTCAAGCCCAGCGCTGCCGCCGCCTCAAATTGCCCCTTAGGGATGGCTTGCAATCCGCCGCGCACGTTTTCAGCCAAGTACGCCGCGCTAAATAACGTGATGCCCACCATCGCGCGAACGACACGATCCACCGTCCAGCCTTCAGGCAGGAAGAGCGGCAACATCAACTGCGCCATGAACAGAATCGTAATGAGCGGGACGCCGCGCACCAGCTCGATATACCCTACGCTGAACCAGCGCACGGCGGGAAGTTCTGAGCGGCGACCCAGCGCCAACAACACGCCGATTGGAAACGAGAATAGAATGCCGACAACTGTGAGCAGGAACGTGAGCAACAGCCCGCCCCACAGGTTCGTCCGCACAATAGGGACAATACTCGCTTCAGACTTGGATAATCCATATGTCAACAAGATGATGATCGGAAGCGAGATTACCCAGCCGGCGATTACGCTTCTTTTCAGCGCTTCGGGCTTGACGCGCCCCAGCCCCCAACCGATCAATCCGATAGCCGTCATCGCGATCAGCCACTTTCGAGGGTCGGCGCCGAACGGGAATATGAACGCCATCGCCACCGGAAGCGCCAGCAGCGCGGGCGCAATACGCGAACCGCGCCCCCAAATCGCCAACGAATTTCCTAGTAGAAAGATCAAGAAGCCAAGCCATATCCATAACCTGCCCACTTGTTCGATAGGATACTGCCCGATCATCAGCAAGCGCGCGTTGACGACGATCACTTTCCACTCGGCGGTGTAGAGAGCCCAGCGAAGGAGTCCGCTCGCCGCCCAATAGACAATCCATACGCCGATCAACGTCAACAACGCATCGATCCACGACCCAAACAAATTTCTGCGCATCCAGCCGAGGAGGTTGGAGCGTTCCAATACCGGAGGCAGGATGTGTTCCGTTGTTTTCGTCATCTCAACGCTCTGCCAATTTAATTCTTTGGTTGTACCAATTCATCAACGCAGAAGTTGCGAGGCTTAAAACGAGATAGGTGAACATCACCAAAGAGATCATCTCTACTGCGCGCCCTGTCTGATTTTGAATCGTGTTTGACACATAGAACACGTCTGGGTAACCGACCGCAATAGCGAGCGAGGAGTTTTTGACAAGGTTCAAATATTGACTCGTCAACGGCGGGATAATTACGCGCAACGCCTGCGGAAAAACGACTAGGCGCAGAGTTTGAAAGCTATTCAGCCCCAGCGCGCGCGACGCTTCAATTTGTCCCTTAGAGACAGATTGAATCCCAGCTCGCACAACTTCGCCAATGAATGCGGCGGTATATAGCACAAGGCCCGAGGTCAACGCCATGAACTCAGGAGAGAGAATTTTCCCCCCCGAGAGATTCAAACCTTTCACGAACGCCAAATCAGCCACGATCGGTCTTTCGGGAAGAACGAACCAGCCAATCAGCGCGACTAGAAGAAACGCCAAAAATGACCAAACCAGCGTCAACGGCGCACGCCCCGTCCGTTTGCCATATTCGCGTAAGGCGAAAAAAACGACCAGGGCAAAGAGCAAGCCGAGAAACAGAATTAGACGAAAGGTCGGAAAAGAAGCAGTAGGAATCCCCCACGGGATGCCTACGCCGCGATTCGTGAGGATAATATCTCCGAGCCATGGAGTCGCTTCTTTCACGCGAGGAAGTTTAAGAAAGACTCCCAAGTACCAAAAAATCAGGAACACCAACAGCGAGAGGTTGCGGATAATTTCAAGATAGAACGAGGCGAGGCGGTTGATAATAAAGTTCGTAGAAAGGCGGGCGACGCCTAAGATCACGCCAAGAATCGTCGAAAAGATAATTCCTACAACGCTCACCAACAATGTGTTGAGCAATCCTATTAAAAATGCCTGCCAATACGCCGAGTTGCGACTATAGGGAAAGGCTGTTTCAGCAATGTCAAATCCCGATAAATTCTTGAGAAAAGCGTAACTGAGCGAAATGCCCTGCCGCGCCAGCCCCGCTTTCATATTCTGGTAGATTAACGTTGCGACAAACACAACCAGCGCGACAAATACAACCTGCCCAAGCACGCGCAAAATACGCTCATCGCGCCAAAATGGAATTGCGGTCTCTCGTTTCTGTTCGTACTGCATAGGCTAACCGTCCAGTGGAAGTTGAGGGCGGGGAGACGACGCTCCCCGCCCTCGCTAGAAACACGCTACATCAAGGTTAACGGAACGGCGGAGCGAAGAGTAAGCCGCCATCGGTGTACTGCTTGTTAAAGCCGCGCGGAATATACGTCGGCGTATTCGGACCGAGGTTGCGATCATATATTTCTGCGTAGTTGCCGACTTGCTTAATGATGTTGTAGGCAAAGTCATTCGACAAGCCGAGCTTCAAGCCAAGATCGCCCTCAAGACCAAGCATGCGGCGAATCTCGGGCGCGGTAGCGCTATCGCGCTTGCTATCTACGTTGGCAGAGGTAAGACCGAACTCTTCGCCAGCGAACAAGGTAAAGACTGTCCACTGCGCAATATCAAACCACTGATCGTCGCCGTGGCGAACCATGGGACCTAGCGGCTCTTTTGACATCGTCACATCCATGATGATGTGAGCGGCGGGATCAGCCAGCACAGACCGGCGCGAGATCAAGCCAGATTTATCGGTAGTGACGGCGTCGCAACGACCTTCCGAATAAGCGGCGAAGGTCGCGTCGGCGTCTTCAAAGACGGCTGGGGTGTAAGAAACGCCCTCCGCCGCCATCACATCAGCCAAGTTGAGCTCGGTGGTTGTCCCGGTCTGTACGCAGACAGTTCCGCCTTCGAGGTCTTTAAGCGTGGTCATGCCGCTGGCGACAGGCACCATCATGCCTTGTCCGTCATAGAACGTAGTGGCGGTGAAGTTTCCGCCCAATTCGGTATCGCGCACAAGCGACCAGGTCGTATTGCGGCTAAGCACATCAATTTCGCCCGACTGTAAGGCGGTGAAACGCTCGGCGGCGGTCACCGGTCGGAATTCAACTTTTGTAGCGTCGCCAAAAACTGCGGCGGCAAGAGCGCGGCAGTAGTCTACGTCAATGCCGGCGTAATTGCCGTTAGAATCGACATAGCCGAAACCAGGCACTTGCGCGTTCGCGCCGCAGACGAGATGCCCGCGAGCTTGTACCGCCTTGAGCGTCTCACCATAGCCGGAAGGCGCAACAACAGCGGACGCGGCAGGGACTTCTACTGTAACAACAACTGTTTCTTTAACCGTAACTGTATTTCCCCCGGCTGGCGCCGCGCCGCCGCAAGCCGCAAGCGCGAGCGCTAACAACACGAATACCGATAGACTCATGTATAGTTTACGCATTCTCTTCTCCAATTTCATGATATGGTTATCTGACTTCAAACGACAAACCGTACAAAGAATTAGGGTGGGGCTCCTCCTTTCGTGTTAGAGATAGTTTTTAATCCATTTTTTAGAAAAAAGCAAGGAAAAACAAAAGATTTCTCTCGCGCGATTCCATCAGAGGTCGAAGATTTCGTCTTTATGGCAGAAAACTCAGCGCAAAGTCAATAACCCGAATGCAGGGCTCGTCGCAAGAGCGGTACAATACGCGCATGCCTCATGATATCAAAGCCGTCATCTTCGATTTCGGCAACGTCTTACTCGAATGGAATCTCTGGCGCGTATATCGTCGCTATCTCGCCTCGGAAGAAGCGATGCAAGCCTTCTTTCGCGAGATCAACTTCACAGATTGGAACGCTCAATTCGATCAAGGACGTTCCTTCCAGGAAGGCGTCGCCATCCTGACAAAACAATTTCCGCATCACGCGCGCTTAATCCATGCGTATCGCGATCATTGGGACGATTCGATCGGCGGCGCTATCGCAGGCTCCGTTGATATTCTAAAACGGTTGAAGCGACGCGGCTATCCATTGTACGGGCTAAGCAACTGGTCGGCAGAGACGTTTCCACGTACACGCGCCAAATACGATTTCTTCGATTTATTTGACGACATGGTAGTCTCAGGCTTTGTCGGCGTGATTAAGCCCAACCCGGCGATCTACGAGCTGGCGCTGAAAAAAGTCGGCCGCTCCGCAAGCGAATGCTTATTTATTGACGATTCGCTAGCGAACATCAATCAGGCAAAACGGCTGGGGTTTGCCGCAATCCATTTCACAACGTCTGAACGGCTGGAAGACGAATTGACGCAAATGGGAATCCTCTGATCATGAATACAAATGAAATGTTTTCCGCCGTCGAAATCGAGCTGAAAAAACAAACAGCGCGACTGGATGCGCCGCATACGAAGTCATTCTACGACATGCTCACTTATCACATGGGCTGGACGGGCGCAGGCGCAGGCTCAACAGCGACCGGCAAGCGGGTGCGCCCCATTCTAGTTTTGCTCTCCGCCTCAGGTTGCGGCGCCGACTGGCGTCTTGCGCTTCCCGCCGCGGCGGCAGTCGAGCTAGTCCACAACTTCTCGTTAGCGCACGATGATATCCAAGATAATTCTCCGAAACGCAGAGGCAGAGATGCTGCCTGGGTCAAATGGGGCGCGCCTATGGCGATCAACGTCGGCGACGCATTATTCGTATTATCCAATCAAGCGATTATGGATTTAAAGAAAAATTTCTCCGCTGAAGTCGTGGTTGCCGCCGCAGAAATTCTACACAACACATGTCTCGACCTCACGCGCGGACAATACCTCGACATGTCATATGAGGGCAGGAGCGATCTTGGGGTTGACGATTATTGGCGCATGATCGGCGGAAAAACATCTGCACTCATCGCCGCCTGTTGCCATATCGGCGCAACGCTCGGAGACGCCGACGAAGAAAAACAACAAGCCTATCGTTCGTTTGGGCATTATCTGGGGCTGGCGTTCCAAGTTCAAGACGATATTTTGGGGATTTGGGGCGACGAAAAGACAACGGGGAAATCAGCAGCGAGCGATCTGATCGAGAAAAAAAACTCTCTGCCGGTTTTGATCGGTCTAGAGAAGAAAGGAAAATTCGCAAAACGTTGGGCGCAAGGCGCGATCGCGCCTGACGAGATAGGGGAGATCGCGCGGTTGCTGGCAAACGAAGGCGGCTTGCTCGGCGCGCAAGACGCGGCGAAACAGATGACCGATCTAGCGTTAAGCGCCTTGCGGTCAGCAAACCCGCAAGGCGAGGCTGGCGAGATGCTGCTTCGATTAACAAAACGACTGCTGGGGCGCCAGCAGTAACGCGCGATAAATGCCATCCAATTTGCGAATTCCGCACACGCAAAAGTTCGAAACACAGACTTTAAAGCGCCCACCCACCGCCTATATTGACACAAGAAATTCGCATGCTATAATCTCTCAATAGTAAGCGGGTGTAGTTCAGTGGTAGAACGCTTGCTTCCCAAGCAAGATATCGTGGGTTCGAATCCCATCACCCGCTCAATAAGTTTCTCGGTTTTTTTCTTTATTGTAGGAATTACGCAAAACTCTAAAGTCAAGCCGCTAATTTCGCTGTTTCACGCGCATTATTTTTAATATTAGCGATAATTCGCGCAACTCGCGACAAAAGATTTCGATCTGCGTAAGTCGTGTTTTTATCTTTATCATTTCAAATTAGAACGCATCAAGCTCTCTGGTAGACGATTAATTCGTTTGCGTTGCGCAACCTAATTGACGAAGAGTCGCCTGGACATATTTGTTTAGAAATTTGTAAGGTTGCTGTTATGTCGATAACTTAAAGTACTATGTAAAATTGAGCCTGAGGTATTCTCAAAGTATGATGCAGAATGGAAAAGGTACGATACTTTACGTGGAAGACAATCTTGAAAACCGGATGCTCATCCGTCGTGTTTTACTCGCCGAAGGATACACGCTAATGGAGGCAGATACCGCCGGACAAGCGCTGGATCTGTTGCAGACTAATCATCCCAACTTAATACTTATGGATATTAACATGCCCGATATGGACGGGTACACGCTAACTGCGCAGATTAAATCCATACCCGGTTTCGAGCAAATCCCGATCATTGCCCTAACCGCCAATGTTATGCGGGGAGACCGCGAAAGAACATTGCAGGCTGGCTGCGATGGATACATCCAGAAACCCGTTGATATAGACTTGCTTTCGCTTGAAATTGAGAAGTTCCTTGCGAGGAGACCTAATGCCTGAAAACGTTTTAGACACTCAGCCCATTCGCAAACCATCCATACCTAAAGATGCGACCGTGCTGGTTGTGGAAGACAACGTCGCCAACTTCGTGCTGATTGCAAGAATGCTCGGCTACCTCGGCGTTCACTGCGAATGGAAAACGTCCGGTTACGAAGTTGTAGAATATGCGGACACGCTCTCGCGACTCGACTTAATCCTCATGGATATTCGCCTGCCATATGAAGACGGCTACGGCGCGCTAAAAAAGATTCGCGCTTCCGAGAAATTAAAATCCACGCCGATCATCGCAGTCACCGCCGAAGCCAGCGTGGATCAAGTGAACAAAGCGCGCGAATCAGGCTTCGACGGTTTCCTCGGAAAACCGCTCGACCCCGACAAATTCCCCGACCAAATCCGCAGAATCTTAAACGGCGAATCCGTTTGGGAGTTCAATTAATAGATGAGGCGCGTCGCGTTGCGCAATCCAGCCGAGACGAATCCATCGGAAACCAAGCGCCAATGAGCAAAACTACACCAGAAGGAACTACGCGCCTCGTTACAGCATTTTTCATCGTCAACGCCGACCGCCTGCGGCTTGTTCATTTCCTTGATCCGCAAGAGTCGGAACCGCAAGCGCTTCCTCTCAGCGACGATCTAAGCGTTCGCGAGATGGAAGCGATCTGGGGAGGCGGCGCGGCGCATGTGGGAAAAACAACGCCGCTCAAGCCGCTGAACGCGTATCTGCAGCGTTTTGAATGCGAATCGGCTGTATTCATTCCAGCATTCGAGAATGGAATCTTAAAAGGGGCGCTCATGCTCGGAGCGCGAGACCAGCAACCGATCAGCAACGAAGCGATCGCCGCCAGCCAGCAGGCGCTGCAGTTCGAAACGATTGTTGCCGCCGCTTCCGCTCCAGCGCCTCTTCAACCCGAAGAGAGCGCGCGTCACGCGCGCGAAGCCAAAGCGCTCGACATACTCTCTTCCAACGCCGCCGCTGTCAGCGACTTACGCGCCTTCTATTCTCTCATCCACAACCAGATTCGAAGCGTCATCGGCAATTACAGCTTCGTCATCGCGCTTTATGATGAAAACACAAACTCGATCAATGTGCCTTATTTATACGAAGAAGGACGTCTCTCAACGCTGGAAGCCTTCCCTCTCGGCGAAGGTCTAACTTCTTTGCTCATCCACACCCGCGAACCGCTGATGATCGTTTCAGACACCGCAAGGCAAGTCGTCGCTATGGGTGCGAAAATATCCGGCAAGCCGCCGCGCTCATGGTTGGGCGTTCCATTGCTTGCGCGCGGAAGAGCCATCGGCGCGCTTATCATTCAAGATATGGACAAAGAGAACAGCTTCAACGAGGCTGATCTACATTTTGCCGCCGAAACCGCCAACCAAGTCGCCAACGCTATTTACACAGTCACCCTGCTGGAGGAAAGCGAACGAATGGCGCTGCAATTTGAAACCGCCGCCGAAATCGCCCGCGATGTCAGCAGTTCGCTCGACATCAATGAACTGCTCCGCAAAGCGGTCGAGTTAATTCGCGCGCGTTTCAATTTCTATCACGCTTCGATCTTCTTAAAAGATTCGCTCGGTCAATTCGCGATCGTGCGCGAAGCCACAGGCGAAGCAGGAGCGTCGCTCAAACGCTCGGAATATCAAGTCCAAGTCGACTCAAAATCCATTGTCGGTTCGGTCGTCGAGAAAGGCGAAGCGCTCATCGTAAACGACACCTCGCGCGACCCGCTGTTTGTTTCGCATCCAACTCTACCGGAAACAAAAGCCGAAGCCGCGCTTGCCTTGAAAGTGGGCGATCGCATCTTGGGCGCGCTCGACGTTCACAGCGATCAACTGTACGCGTTCTCTCAAAACAATTTACGCATCCTGCAAATTCTGGCAGATCAGCTATCCGTAGCGGTCGCCAACTCCGAACTATTCGCCGAAACACAAGAGCGCCTCGCACAACACAGGTTATTGCATCACGTCACAGCCACTGTCGCATCTGGCGCAACACTGGACGAAGCCCTGCAGGCGGCGGTTAGCGGATTACAAGTTACGCTCAGCGGCGATCGCGTCATCATTTTGCTGCTTAACTCTAATACTCAGGCGCTGGAAGTAAAAGCCGCCGCAGGATATGGAGAAGATATCTACCAGCAAGTATTCCCCCTCGGCAGCGGGATTGCAGGCTGGAGCGCCTTGCATGGTCGCCCCTTGCGAATTGACGACGTTCAACAGGATTCGCGCTACATCGAAGGCAATACCGAGGTTCGATCGGAGCTGGCGATCCCGTTGCTCTATCGAGGCGAGATACTGGGAGTGTTAAACGTAGAAAGCGAAAAAATCGCGGCATACACAGACAACGACGAGGAATTGCTCGGGACATTAGGCGGCAGTCTTGCCGCCGTCATCGCTAACGCGCGTTTGCTTGAACAAGTGCGTTCACAGGTCGAACGCGAGCGCGTCATCTTCGAAATCACCGATAAGATTCGCCGCACAACCGACATTCAAACTATTCTGGCGACCACCGCCAGCGAGCTCATGCGCGCGCTAGGCGCAAGCGGGATGCGCATCAAACTCGGGGCAGATGCAAATACTGCGACGCATTCCATCGGAGGCGGGCATGAATAGAGCGCCATTTTCACCTGCAATAAAGCGTCAAAACGGTCGTGGGTTTATACTGGCGTTCATATTAACAGAGCTCGTTGCGATAATCGGAGCGTTGCCGGGCGCATTATCCATTCTATTCAACATCGGATTAGACGATGTAATAAAACAAAACACAGCCTACATCACGCTGGCGTTATCCGTCTTCGGTTTCGCCTTAACGACGCTGCTCGGTTGGTACATTTCAAAACATTTGCGGAAGCGCCTCGATCAAATCGCAAGCGGATCCGCCGCCCAAGACTCTAACGCAGAGTTGGGCGCATGGCGCGAAATCACCAGTTTTACCGCCCGTTTCGGAATTTCTTCCGCGATAATTTTCCTCGCAACCGTTCTTCTGCCGGTCTGGATCATCCTGAACAGACAAAGCCAGGCGCTTTCTTCCGTTTTCCTCAACCCGATCGCCTCGCCTAATCCGTACTATTTCCTCTTCGGAGGCGCCGCGGCGATTCTAGGTCAGACGGTCTTTTGCATTCTACTGATGGAGCGCGCCACGCTTCCGTTCAGACTGGCATTAGTTCCCGCCGATTTCAAATCACAACGCGAAGGACGCGCAGGCGCATTGGTCGTGAGCAAGTTCCTTTTGTTAATTCTCGCGACAATCCTCATCGGCGTGTTGCTCATCGCGCCGATCGGCTATAAACAAGCCGTTCGCATTCTCTTCGCTGAAGTCAGTTCAATTGACGTTTTTCAAGATTTGCGCAACCAAACCATTTTATTCAGCGCGCTTACGCTTATCCTCGGAATCGGCTATTCGTATTACGTCTCAAGGTCTATTTCAAATCCGATTCGCGGATTGATCGAAACCTTCAGCAAAGTGGAACAGGGCGACTTGTCGGCGCGCGCCGCCATCAGCGCCACAGACGAGTTGGGGCTCGTCGCCATACACTTTAATCACATGGTGGAACGCCTTGAGGCTCTTCAAAATACATTGGAGCAAAAAGTGGCGGAGCGGACCGAGTTACTCGAAGCCTCTAATGAAGTCGGGCAAGTCGCTTCTTCCAGCCTCGATCCGAACGGACTTCCAAATCGCGTGATCAACCTGTTTACCGATCGGTTCGGTTATTACTTCGCCGCAATTTACCTCCTCGATCCTAGCGAAAAATGGGCTGAAATTCGCGCGGCGACGGGTGAGCCGGGAAAGCTGCTTATTCAAAACCGCCAACGGCACGAGGTCGCCGGCAAAAGCATGGTCGGCGGCGCAATCCGAGACCGATCGCCTAAGATCGCGCAAATTGCATTTCAAGAGCAGGAGCGTTTCGATAACCCGTTCTTACCGCGCACCCAATCCGAGATCGCCCTGCCGCTGTTGGTTGGCGAACGGGTTCTAGGCGCGCTTGACGTTCAATCTACCAAGGAATCGGATTTCGGTCCCGATACGATCCGCACAATGCAAGCCATGGCAAACCATGTAGCGATCGCACTCGAAAACGCGCGACTCTTCCAGGAAGCGCAAGAAAATCTGCAAGAGATGCGCGCGACTCAACGCCAGTATCTTCTCTCCAGTTGGAGCGAGTTTGTTCAATCTACAGAAAATTTAGAATACGGCATAGGCGATGAGAGCGGCGCCGGCGAGAAGCAAGTCGAAATCCCGATCAGTTTACGAGAGCAAATTTTAGGCTATATTCGTCTCGCAAACCCCGAAGAATGGACGCCAGAGCAGGAAAATCTAGTTAATGCCGTTGCAGATCAAGCCGCCGTGGCGCTTGAAAACGCCAGACTCGTCAACGAATCGCGTCAAGCAGCATTGCGCGAACGCACGATTGCAAGCATCAACGCAAAAATCTGGTCGTCTGCAACTATTGACGCCATCCTACAAACTGCCGCAAAAGAACTCGGCAGATTGCTGGACGCTTCGCACGCCACGGTCGAGCTTAAGATTGACGAGGGCGGATAATTCATGGAAAATCGCCGCTACCCAACTATTCGAGCCCGTCTCACTTTCGCATTAACCGCGCTGACCATATTATTTGCCGCCGGCATATCCTTCGCGCTTTATAGAAACTTTCGCACAGAAGCGCAAAACGCATTACGGCATCGTCTCACCAACATTGCCGCGCTGGCTGGGTTGCAACAGAATGGCGACTTATTCCAAAACGTCCACGCAGAGAACGACGAGAATTTTCAAATTATTCAAGCGCAAAACTTAAAAATTCGCGGCTCAGACTCGGAGCTAAAGTGGGTTTACACCATGCGTAAAGACGAGCAAGGCGTGTACTTCGTCGTTGACGGCGCATTGCCGAACGAAGACGGGTACTCGCCTTATGGGCTGCGCTACGAGGAACCCGGTCCTACCCTGCTCGAAAACTTCGACACGATGAACGGCGTAATCCTTGAGCCCGACTACTATACGGATGAATACGGCTCGTTCCTCTCTGCCTACACTCCTATTTTCAATTCGGACGGACAACGCGTCGGCGTACTGGGGGTAGATATTACCGTTGACACGATACGCGCCCAAGAACGCGCTTATCTTATTCGAATACTAATTGTGGACTTTGTCGCCGGTCTATTGATTATTCTGGCAAGCTACCTCCTTGCAGGCTATCTAACGAAACCGATCGTAAAGCTTACATCGGCAATCAACCGCATCAGCGGCGGCGAACTCACTCATCGCATTGCGGAAATCCCCGGAACGCGCGAGCTGGCAGAATTTGCCGTAAACCTAAACACTATGGCGACGAATCTACACGGGCTGATCGCCAATTTAGAGAACCGCGTTGCCGAACGAACCGAAGACCTCACGCGCCGAACCGAACAACTTCGCGCCGCATCGTTCATCGCGCGCCAGACCGCGGAAGAGCAAGAACTTTCCGCTCTGCTCAACGCCGCCGTCAACCTCATCACCAGCCAGTTCGGCTTTTACCACGCCGGCGTTTTCCTCATCAATGAAACCGGCGATCAGGTGGTGTTGCTAGCCGCTTCCTCCGAAGGCGGTCTGCGGATGGCGCAGCGCGGATATGCTATGAAAGTCGGGACGCAAGGCATTGTTGGGTATGTCGCTGCGCAGAAAAAGAGCCGCATCGCTCTCGACGTAGGCGCTGACGCTGTTTTCTTCAACAACCCCGATCTACCTCTCACCCGTTCCGAAGTGGCCTTACCCTTAACTGTCCACGGTCAATTGTTAGGCGTTCTGGACATTCAATCGGACGCACCCAGCGCATTCACCATGCAAGACGTTGGCGTTCTAGAAACGTTGGCGAATCAAATAGCGGTCGCCATTGAAAAAGCACAGCTATTCGCAGAAGCGCGCGCCACTCTCAGCCAGGTCGAGGCGCTGATGTCCATCCGCACGCACGAAGCTTGGTCGCAGAAATTAAAAATGGGGCGATCAACGGTCACATACACGCCCTTCGGCTTACGCCCTGAGAAAACCCAGACTATCGAGCCGAACGCCCTCTCTATTCCAATTCTGTTGCGCGGACAAGCCATTGGGAGCATATCTATCGCGCGCAAAGGCGATGCGCCTTGGGGCAAGCACGATGAAGGAATCGTAAGCGAGATCGCGACACAGATCGGGTTAGCGGCGGACAGCGTACGCCTTCTGGAAGAAGCGACGCAACGCGCAGAACAAGAAAAGACCATCAGCGAACTTGCCTATCGCTTCAGCCAAGCGTTCGATCTGGACTCTCTGCTGCAAATCGCCGCGCGCGAATTAGCCCAATTGCCCGGCATGAAAGAAGCCAGCGTCTACGTTGGCAATCTCACCGATCCTGAAGCGCCAAAGAGTCAAAACTTAACAAGAAGGAACGGCTCATGACGCTCGTTCGCAGACTTGTCATCACAATCGCGTTTCTACTCAGCATTCTCATTGCAGGGTTGCTTGTCTTTTTCTACAACAATCTTCAGAACGCTTTCGTCGCCGCCGAAGAACGCAGTATTACCGCCATTGAAAATTCATTTCAGGCTGAGCTCGCACTCAGGCAACAAACAGCGCTCGCCCTAGCCACGACCGCCGCCGATAACCCTGCCATCCAACAAGCCTTTGCAAAACGCGACCGCGCCGCACTAAGCGAACTTGTAACGCCGGGGTACCTCGCTCTACAAGAAACAAACGCGCACGTCATCGCGAATCGTTTCTTCGCAGCAGACGGCTTATTGCTTTTCGACGCGGGCTCTTCTTCCTCAAGCGATCAAGTCTCCGAGTTCCCGGCTATGCTCGCTGACAATCAACGTGTCGCCGCCGCAGGACTGGACGTCGAAGGCGGCAAATTGATCGTTCGCGGAGTCGCGCCTTCGTTCTATCAGGGCGCTTATCTCGGAATCATCGAATATCAGATCGGAATAGACGCATCTACGCTTACGGGCTTGCAAAAAACGTATGACACGGACTGGAGCATCTTGCTCTCAAAAGATCTAGCGCCGAACGCGACAGCCGAATCTGTTTTAGACGGCGCGTTGCTGATCGTGGCGCGCACAAGCGGAGCCTCCATTACCAACACGCCCGAGAATTATGCCAACGCCTTACGCGGCTCTTTCGCCATCACGCATCCTCATCAAGGCAATCTAAGTTACGCGCTGCTTTCCGCACCGCTCTACGATTTCTCAGGGAAGATCATCGGCGTTGTAGACATTCTTCACAACCACACTCATCTATCCGCCATACTGTTTCAGCGGATCGTCTTTGTGGCGACGGTCAGTATCGTTCTTTTGCTCCTCACTCTGACTTGGCTTTACTTAACAATTCATCGCATGTTGCAGCCAATTCACACTCTAACAGTCGCCGCCTCCGAACTATCCAAAGGCGCCGCAATACCTTATATTCCCGTTACAGCGCGAAGCGGCGAGATCGGCGTCTTGGTGGATGCGTTCAACCGCATGGCTGCGCAGATCAAAAACGCAATCGCCACGCTGGAACAACGCGTCGCTGAACGCACCCGCCATGTGGAAGATCAATCGCACCGCTTGCGAATCGCCGCAGAAATTTCGCAAACGGTCACCGCCGAAAAACGTCTCGACAGAATGTTGCGAAAGTCCGCTCAACTCATCTTCGAACGCTTTGATTACTACCATGTGGGCGTCTACATCTTAAGTGTGGACAACAGAGAGGCGATTCTGGCGGCTGAAGCCGGCGAAATATCGTCGTCGCCGCAAAAACATCGCATCCAAGTAGGCGATATCAACATCGTCGGGCGCGTCGCGTCAACGGGCGAATTGCAAGTCGTTTCAGAGGCTTGGACCGCCGCATCCTGGATGGCAAATTCATTCCTGCCTAAAACGCGCTCGGAGTTCGTCCTACCGCTCAAAGCGGAAGATCGCGTAGTTGGAATTCTCGACATTCACAGCGCGGAAGAAAGAGCCTTCAATCAAGAGGATATTTCAATGATGTCGGTGCTGGCTGGTCAACTAGGTAGCGCGGTCGAACGAACGCGCCTGCTGGAAGAATCAACAAATACGCTCAACGAACTCGAACGAGTCTACGGACAATTTACCGGCACGGGTTGGCAGAAATTCCTCGCAAGCGGAAGCCTCCGCAACGTCGGATACACCTTCGACAACGTGCGCATCGAGCCAATCTCCAACCTGCCGGCGGCGGGCAAGCAAGCGCTGGCAAGCGAAGATCAAGTTCTCGTTGACGAAGCCGGGGAACGCAACGAAGTCGCCATTCCCATTAAGTTCCGCGGACAAACCATCGGCGTCGTTCATGCAAAACTTCAGCCGGGTTACGGAGAAAAGGCAATTGCCTTATTGAACTTAGCGATAGAGCGTCTGGCGTCGTCGTTGGAAAGCGCGCGGCTATACGAGGAAGCTAGAGTGCGCGCCAGTCGCGAACAGATGATTTCTCAAGTCACGACGGCTATCGGCATGTCGAGCGACTTTGAAACCATCCTGCGCGCCGCAGTTCGCGAGATCGGACAAGCGTTGCCGGATACCGAAGTGAGCATCCAAGTGTTAAGCGATGCCGACGCGACCTCCGAAAACGAGGAGACCAACTAACCATGCGGGCATTTTTTACAAAGTGGCTCACCCCTCCCACGTTCGAAGGCGACGAAGAAAAAACACGTCTTGCCAGATTGCTGAATTCCATTTTGGCGTTTCTGATCGTCGCAGACATCGTTGGGTTGCCGCTGACTCTGTTAGCGTTCAAATTTACCAGCGCGTCAACCCTTATAGCGTTTTTTCTGCCAGCCCTTCTTATCAACGTTGCGACATTAGCGTTTTTGCATAGCAAGCGCATTAATATAGCGTGGTATATTTTCCTGGGCAACTTCAGCCTTGCAATTCTCGGCATTTATACCGTTAGTCCGCTGGAGAACTATCCCGCGTTATTTGCGTTGCTTATTATCATCGCATTTGCGAATATTTTCCTAAGCCCGCCTGCCATCATTCGCCTGACCGTATTTATTATGCTTTACACCTTGGCGATCACATTCGCGCATACTCGCGGCTGGATTCCTCTGTTCGTCGCGCCGGTCACCAATCCGCTCCAAAGTTGGGGCTTAAGCGCCATCGTGTTTATCTTTATAGGTTTCGGCGTTTATCTCTCCTCGCTTAACTTGCGCTCGCGACTGGAATCTTCTATTGTTGATCGCCAAAATTTGCAAGCGTCTAACAAAGAATTGGCTGACCTGCGGCAAGCCCTTGAAACTCGCGTACAAGAGCGCACCGCCGACCTCGAAAAGCGCGCAATACAGTTGCACGCCGTATCGAACGTCGCTAGCGCGATCGCGACGGCGCAAGCCTTGGACGACCTGCTCCCCATGATCGTTAATTTGGTCAGCGATCGCTTCGGCTTCTATCATACTGGTATTTTCCTGTTAGATGAAGCGAACGAATACGCCGTCTTACGCGCCGCCAACAGCGAGGGGGGGCAAAAAATGCTCAAGCGGGGCCACCAATTGGCTCTCGATACAAACAGCATGGTTGGCTATGCGATACTTCTCGAACGTCCCCGAATTGCATCAGACGTAGGAGAAGCGCCAATTTATTTCGACAACCCCGATCTCCCGAACACCCGTTCCGAAATCGTCGTCCCCCTTCGAACAAGCAACCGCACGATCGGCGCGCTCGACGTTCAAAGCGTAGATACGAACGCCTTCTCGCAAGACAATATTGAAACGTTCGCGATCCTCGCCGACCAAATCGCTGTCGCGATCGAGAACGCCCGCCTGCTCAGCGAAACCGACCGCGCCTTAACGGAATCACGCGAGATCATAGGCAAATACGTTAAACAAGAATGGGCGCGTTACAGCAACCAGATCAAACAGAACGGCTTTATTTTCGATGGCAAGCAAGTCTCGCCTCTGGTCGGAGGCAAACAACCGCGGCGCGTCAAACGCACCGCGCATACCGGGCAGTTATCGCTTGAAACTGAATCTGCCGGCATGTCCATTCCGATCAAACTTCGCGGACAAGTCATCGGCGTCCTCGACGTCAGATCAAAACAAGAAGCGCATCAATGGACCGACAACGAGATCGCCCTACTCGAAGCCGCCGCCGATCGTGCCGCTTTTGCTCTCGAAAACGCACGCCTGGTCGAGAGCGCGCAACGCCGCGTCGCGCGCGAACAGGCGATCGGCGAAATTTCCGGGCGAGTCGGCGCGATTAATGAGCGCAACTCTATTTTGCAAGCGGCGGTCGAAGAATTGGGCCGTAAACTCGGAAATTCCGAAATTCTTATCGAACTTGAAACCGAGGAAGAGTAGGCAGTTTATGTGGAATTCATTAAGGCGCTTTCTCGCCCCGCCAACGTTTGAAGGCGACGAAGATAAAACGCGCTCCGCGTTATACATTCATTGGTTTACGCTCGCCGTTATGGTCGTCATCCCCTTTCTCATCATTTTAACAAGGCTGAGACTCGTCACCGCAACCATAGGCAATTCCTTTAATACAGCGCTCCTCATCCTATTCTTTTTGAACGCTTTCGTGTGGGGCGCATCAAAGAGCGGACGCGTAGCCGCGGCTGGATATTTACTCATCGCCGCCACTTGGCTAGCGGCAAATATCACCGCCTATTTAGGCTCAGGCGTGAGCGACAGCGCATTTACAGCCAACTTCGTGATCATAACGGCGGTCACGTTGCTCCTCGGCTGGCGGCAAGCGATCAGCGTATCCGCATTGACAATCCTGGCGGGCTTCGGCATAACGTATGCGAAAGCGGCTTCCATCGCAGGCGCTTCCTTCTCCGAAGCCATAAGCCTATCGGTTCTGTTCGGTCTTTTCGCCGCCTTGCTTTTCGTCTTTGCCAACGGTCTGAGCAGCGCCCTCAGCGAATCGCGCGCAAGCACAAAAGAACTTGAGGAATCAAATCGCAGCGTGAGCGCCGCTCGTTTGAGGCTGGAAGAAAATCAAAGCGCGCTACAGGCGGCGAACGAACAATTGCGGCAACGCGCAGAAAGAATTGACGCAGTCGCCAACATTTCAAGGACGATTACATTAACGCAGGAGACCGAACGCATACTTCCGCTCATTGCAACCGCCATCGGCAGCCGGTTGGGGTATTCGCATGTCGGCGTATATCTGCTCGACGAAAATGGTCAAAACGCTCTATTGAGCGCGGCTAGCAGCGAGGAAGGCTTGCAGTTAATGCGCAATAAAAGCCGCGTTGCAGTCACTCCCAACAACCTCATCGGTTTTGTCGTCAGCCGTGGAACCGCGCGCGCGATTCAGACCGAAGCGGAGATAATCAGCCTAGATTCGCCTGACAGCCTGCCAAACTCCCGCTCTCGACTCGTTCTACCGCTTAAGGTTCAAGAACGCGCGATCGGAGCGCTCGATATCCAATCCGAACGAGCGAAAGATTTCGCCCGTGAAGACTTCTCCACGCTGCAAGTTCTCGCCGATCAAGCGGCGATCGCTATTCAAAACGCGCGCGCCGTCGAACAACTGCAAGACGCGCTGCAAAAAGCCGAGCTCGTCTCGAACCAGCTCACCAATCAAGTTTGGCGCGAATCGGAAGAGTCGCGAAAAAGGAAGGGCTATCGCTACGACGGCGTTAAGCCCGAGCCGATTTACGAGAAAACACAATTTCCCGCCGCCGAACGACCGCTCTCCGTTCCTGTCGTTTTACGCGGACAAACGATCGGGAATCTCAAACTTAACCCAACCGATGCGTCGCGTCGCTGGACTGAAGACGAGATCGTCATGGCAAAAGCGACCGCCGAGCGCGTCGCCATCGCGCTGGAAGGCGCGCGCCTGCTTGACGACGCGCAAAAACGCGCGCAACACGAAACCTTTCTTTCGGAAGTGTCCGCCAAACTCAGCGCCTCTTTTCAAATGGATTCGATCTTACGCGATACCGTTGAGGAACTTGGACGGTTCTTTCGCGATACGACCGTCGCATTTCGCCTCGTTGACCCTAGCGCTAACGCCGCAAGCGATCACGCACGTTGGGAGGACGGCTCGTAGCCGGAGTTGAAAATGAATACGCCTATGGAAGCAAAACCTGCCAACCTGCTCGCCCGAATCTGGGCGCATCTCACGCAGCCGCATCCCTCGGTACACGAGATCGGCGAACAAAGGCGCGCGCAACTGCTCGCCGCGCTGACGCTTGCCATGACAGTTATATTGATTCTGGCGGTTCTTGTCTCGCCGGTGCCATTATCAATCGGCGTGAGTTTCCTCGCTGTCAGTTTGCTCACATACGCATTAAGCCGCTCGCCTTACTACCTCGTCGGCGTTTATTTCTTCACGTTCGCCGAAACGGCGGTCGCTTACGTCATGATCTACTTCGGCGTTGCGAACAGCGTAGACGCCGCCATTTCAAGCACTGTGCCGATCTCGCTGATTTTCGCCAGCGCCTTCCTGCCGCAACGCGGATTTATCCTCCTGTCTCTTTTAGCCACCTTCGCCGCGGCAAGCCTCGGTTTCTACGCCGACCCGCGATATCTGACTGATTCACACTTGAGCATCCCCCGCACCGCCGGGATGATCTTCTCCCTCTCCGTACTTCTATTCGGCGTGACAGTATTCCGCGACCGCATCGAACGGATGCGCATGCAACAGACTGAGAACGCAAATCGTGAACTTGAGACGCTAACCGCCCAACTCGAACAACGCGTAGACGAACGCACAAAAGAATTAAGCCGCGTCACTGAAGCGACCGCTCGCCGCGCGGCGCAACTTGAAACGATCGCCGATGTTTCGCAAGCGCTCTCGCGCTTAAAAGACTCGCACGAGATTCTTTCCGTCGCATCGCAGCTCATTAGCGAACGATTGGGTTTCTATCATGTGGGCGTCTTTTTAGTTGATCAAAGTAAAACAAACGCGATCTTACAGGCGGCAAACAGCGCCGGCGGGCAGAAAATGCTCGAACGCGGGCATCGTCTCGCATTCGGCACGGGCGTCGTCGGTTTCGTTGCGCAAACTAAAAGACCGCGTATCGCTCTCGACGTTGGCGCCGACGCGGTTTTCTTCAACAACCCCGATCTGCCTAAAACGCGCTCCGAGATCGCCCTGCCCCTGCTCTCAGACGACAAGCTTATCGGCGTTTTAGACGCGCAAAGCCTCGAGCCGAATGCATTCTCTGAAGACGATTTTCACACATTGGGCGTGCTTGCTAACCAATTGACCGTCGCGCTTGAAAATATGCGCTTACTCTCTGAAGCGCGCGCCGCGACTTTCCAAGCGGAAACAGTCTATAACGAATTTATCCGCACGCAATGGCAACGAATAAGCGAGCAAATGGACTATCCCGGCTTTCGTTATAACGACGGTCGCATCGAATTGTTGGAGCCGGACAAGGGAACGTCAGTCGCCGCGCCGGCCGGCGGCGCGACCGATCAACGGCAAGGACAGATCACAGTGCCGGTAAAATTGCGCGGAGAAACCATCGGCTTGCTGCAAGTGGAAGCGCGCGATCTCGCTAAAACCTGGCAAGCGGACGAGATCGGCTTGATCGAATCGGTAGCCGAACGCGCCGCCTTCGCGCTGGAAAATGCGCGCTTGTTCCAAGACGCGCGGCGGCGCGCCGCAAAAGAGCGTATGATCGCCGAAGCGACGACCCGCGTAAGCGGCTCGACCAATATCGAAAACATCCTGCAGGCGACCGCCGCCGAATTAGAGCGCGTGCTTGGCGGCTCTGAAGTGCTGATTCGATTCAACGACAAGGATGCGACATGAGTCGGTTTCAAATTGAAGCGATCGCCGCCGTTCTTGTTCTCGTCGCGCTTATAATCGCCGCCTTACGCATCTCGCGACGCTTAAATGCCAGAAGCCTGCGCGCGCGAGTCGCTATCGGTATTCTATTCACCGGCGGCATCGCTGTCGGATTTCTAGCTTTCTACGCGTTCAGCAGCGCCACTCAGATCATCAATTCGCTCTCAGATCGGTTCGAAGCCAACACGCTCCATCTCACGGAAGAACAGCTGACCGCTTCGATCAACTTAGAAGCAGATAAAGCCGATCACGTCTTCGAAAAAGTTGAAGACAACGTTGTAGAGCTTGCCGCGCAATGGAGCATGTTAATCGCCGAGCAGGAAAAACTCGGAGTCGGCAGTTACTGGAACGCAGAGAACGCTCTCACCCAATTGAAAGATGGACAATACGGAAACTCGACACAAGATGCTTCATCGGCGTATGTTCCGCCGAACATAGAGATTGACGCTAAAACGATTGACGGCTTAAACGCCTCGGCTTATCTGGATTTCTCCGCGCCATTCACGCTCGAAGCCAACCCGCAGCTCCTCGCCGTATACGCTATTGATACGCGCGGGATCACGCGCTATTACCCCAACATTAATCTCGCCGCCGTTGTGCCGCCCGGCTTCAACCCTTCAGAACGCCCGTATTTCAGAATTACGTCGCCGTCTTACAACCCGTCAAGAATGCCGCGCTGGGCAATTCCTTATATAGACGCTACCGGCGCAGGCTTGGTCGTAACTATCGCCGCGCCTGTATACAATAGCGACCTATTTCAAGGCATCGTCGCGGCAGACGTGAAACTCACAACCATCACCGATCAAATCGAGCAGATCAAGGTTGGACAAAGCGGATACGCTTTCATGCTCGACGACGCTGGGCGCATCATTTCCATGCCTCAGGCTGGCTTCGATCTCTTCGGAATCGATCCGCAAGCCATCAACCCCGATGAATATTATAAACTCACCGTTTTTGGCAAAGGATCGCTGGATGTAAGACGCGTCGTCAACCGCATGGCAGCTGGAGGACATGGCTTAATCATAATCTCAGTTGACGGAGTCGAGACCTATTTCGCGTTCGCCCCGATTAAAACAACGGGATACAGCATCGGCGTGGTCGTTCCCGTCGCTGAGATGCAAAGCGCGCTTATCGCTTCGAAAGCCGAGACAACCGCTCAAATTCAATCGGCGACGCTTCTCGCAACGATCATTTTGACGGCATTGCTATTAGCCGCGATCGCGATCAGCCTCCGCATCAGCGAACGCATCGCCACGCCGATCGTTCGCCTGACCGAAACCGCCAACCAAATCGTCGCCGGAGACTTAGCCGCGCAAGCGACGGCGACTTCAAAAGACGAAATTGGCGCGCTTGCCAACGCCTTCAACACAATGACAAATCGCTTGCGCGAAACGCTCGGCAACCTCGAACAGCGTGTCGCGGAACGCACCTCCGAGTTGACGCTCGCTAACGAACAAAGCCAGCAGCGCGCCGCTCAGTTAGAAACGATCGCCAGAGTGGCGCACGCGGTCGGCTCCACGCGAGACCTGGGCGCGTTGCTCCCGCAAGTAGCCGACGCCATCAGCAAGCAGTTTAATTTCTATCATGTTGGAATCTTCTTACTCGATCCTCGCAAAGAATACGCGGTGTTAAGCGCGTCAAATAGTGAAGGCGGAAAGAAAATGCTGGCAAACCGTCACAGGCTCAAGGTCGGGGAGACCGGTATCGTTGGTTACGCAACCGGGACGGGAAAAGCCCGCGTCGCTCTCGATGTCGGCGGGGATGCCGTCTTCTTCGACAACCCCTTCCTGCCCGAAACGCGTTCCGAGATCGCCCTACCCTTGCGCGACAGCAACGGCGTGATCGGCGCGCTCGACGTGCAAAGCAAAGCGCCGAGCGCTTTCGGCGAACAAGACATTAACACGCTTGAAATCCTCGCCGATCAAATGAGCCTCGCCATTCAGAATGCAAGTCAATATGAAGAGACTAGAAAAGCGCTCGCCGAATCGGAGACCCTCTCGCGCCAACTCACTCGAGCAGGATGGAGCGAGTTCGCGAAAAGAAAACTCCTCGGCATTCGCCATTCAGGCGCGCGCTCAACAATCTTGTACGCAAAGGGAAAAGCAGACGATACAGAAGCGAGACGCGAAACGGCTCTCGGGCCGCGCGAGTCTTCCATCTCAATTCCGCTCAAGCTGCGCGATGAGGTTATCGGTTCGGTGGATGTTCGCGCAGTAGGCAATCGCCGCTGGGACCAAGACGAAATGGACATCGTCAACGCGATCGTCGAGCGCGCCGCATTCGCGCTTGAGAATGCGCGCTTCCTCGAGGAAAGTCAGAAGCGCGCGGCAAAAGAACGAGTGATTGGCGAGATCGCATCCAAGATCAGCGCTAAGAACACCGCTGAAGAGCTAATCAAGACTGCGGCGCTCGAACTAAGCCGTTCTCTACCCGGCGCCAAAGTAACGATCCAATTCAAGGAAGGTCAGGAAACGGAATGATCCGTAAATTCTTCAGCCCGCCCATCTTTGAGACCGAAGAGGACAACTCTCGCGCAAAGTTTCTCAGCAATTTTATCTGGGTGTCCATTGCGCTCCTCACGCTAGCGACGATTCTGTACATTGTCAACCCCGGCGATCCATACACCGTGCCGATTCTATCGGCGCTGATCATCGTCTTGTTTATCGCTTTCTTTATGCTGAAACGCGGAAAACTCGCCGCCAGCGCCTGGACTAGCGTTATTCTGCTATGGATCGTTGTCGGTCTCGAATCGTTCGTCAGCGACGGCGTGAGAGATTCGCTGATCCCAGCCTACATCATCACAGGCTTGCTGGCGAGCATTGTGATCGGGCGCGGCGCCGGCAGTCTCCTCACATTACTAAGCGTTCCGATGTTCTTTCTGCTTGCCTGGAGCGAAACCGCTGCCGTTATCAGCCCAGTCCTCTCCACGCCAATCAACTACGCCAGAGATATCGGCTTCGTATACATCGCTATTACTTTTCTGATCTATTTCAGCACGACCATTCTCGGAGACGCACTCACTCGAGCGAAGAAAAGCGAAGAAAACTTAAGCGCGTCTAACGAATCGTTGCACAGCCTCAATCAGACCTTGGAAAAGCGCGTTGTCGCCCGGACCGAGGAATTGGAGCAAGCGAATCTCCGCTTTCAGCGCCGCGCGCGACAATTCGAAGCGATCGCTCAAGTGGCTAAAGCCGCCGCCGCTAATCAAAATTTGGAAGATCTCATCTCTCAGCTTGTAAACGTCATCAGCGAAAAGTTCGGGTTCTATCATACGGGCATTTTCTTGATAGACGACAATCGCGAATACGCGGAACTCCGCGCCGCCAACAGCGACGGCGGTAAGCAAATGCTGGCGCGCAACCACAAATTACGCGTCGGACAAACCGGCATCGTCGGCTACGTCGCCGTCGCCGCCGAAGCTCGCATCGCGCTCGACGTGGGAAAAGACGCAGTCTTCTTCAATAACCCCGACCTTCCCGACACGCATTCGGAAATCGCCCTGCCGCTCATATCCGCTGGACTAGTCATCGGCGTACTCGACATCCAAAGCCTGGACGCCAACGCGTTCAACGAAGAAGATGTGGAAGTCTTGCTCACGCTGGCAGACCAGGTCGCCACGGCGGTGCAAAACGCCCGCTACTACGAATCGACTCAAGAATTAATCTCAGAAGCGCAAAGGACGGCTGGAACATATCTGCGCGATGCATGGCAGATACTAAAACCGCGAGAGCGCGCTTGGAATTACGTCGCCGAAGGAGACGCGATCAAACAATCCAACCAACCCGTAGACGTTGCGCTTTTCTCCGCGCTAACGGATAGCGTGCAATCGGCTGAGCCGCCCGACAGCGGATCGAATCTTGCAATCCCGATCCGTATCGGAGGAAGCGTCGTCGGAGTTGTGCGCCTTAATCTAAACGCCGACCACGCCTGGACTTCGGACGAAGCGGACATTGCAAAGGCTGCCGCCGAACGCCTTTCACTCGCGTTGGAAGCGGCAACCTTGCTCGAAACAACGCAAAGACGCGCCGCAGTCGAACGTTTAACTTCAGAGATCACCGGTAAAATCGGCTCGTCCACGCAATTCGATTCGATCTTGCGCGTCGCCGCCGAAGAACTAAGCCAAGCGCTGGGCGGCTCGGAAGTGCTGATTCAACTTCAGACGGCGGATGAAAACCCCGATTCCGCTCGCAGAGAAAGGAAGTAGCGATGCGATCATTTTTCGTCAAATTATTTGCCGCGCCGGTATTTGAAGACGATCAGGAGAAAACGCGCACAGCTAGATTGCTTAACGCTATTTTGCTAATCGTCATTATCTTTACAATAATAGCGACAGCGCCTCTCTTTTTCTTCGCCAGCTCGTCTGAAACACCGTTATTCTTTGCGTTCTTTCTGCCAACAACAGCGCTCAACATCATCGCATTGTTAACACTGCGGCGTAGACGCGTTGCCGCCGCCTCTTATTTGTTCCTCTTCAGCGTCAGCCTGTCAATCTTCTCCGCCTACGCGACAAGCGGTTCAGGAAGCGCTGTATCGCTTCTGGCGATCGGTCTTATCCTGGTTTTCGCCAATATGTTCGTCAATACACGCGCATTCCTTCGCGTAACAACGCTCGTCGCAATCATCACCTTCGCGCTCTCCGTAGCGCGTTCGCGTGGATGGATACCTAGCATCTTTCAACCGTCTGCCGGCAATCCAGTTGGCGACTGGATCGCATATTCGCTTGTGCTTTCTCTGGCGGGCATCGGGATGTATCTTACATCTCGCAATACGCAACAAGCGCTGGAAACATCCATAGCCAATCGCAAAAAACTGCAGGCGACAAATGAAGAACTGGCAGACCTGCAAGCAATTCTCGAGTCTCGCATTCAGGAGCGCACCGCAGATTTCTCTACCGCACGCAGCGAAAGCGAACGCCGCGCCAAAGACTTGCAGACTATCAGCGAAATCTCGCGTATCGTTTCCAGCGAGCAGCGGCTCGACATTCTTCTGCCGCTTATTGTTCACATCGTAAGCGAGAAATTTAATTTCTATCATATCGGCATCTTTCTGCTCGATGCCGCCCGTCAAAATGTTGTCTTGCAAGCCGCCAACAGCGAAGGCGGCCAGCACATGTTAGCGCGCGGGCATCGTCTCAAACTCGGCGAAGGCATCGTAGGAAACGTCGCGCATACGGGAATCGCCCGCATCGCTCTCGACGTAGGCGCGGACGCCGCCTTCTTCGACAATCCCGATCTGCCCGCCACCCGCTCCGAAATGGCTCTTCCGCTTAACATCAAAGGTGAAACCATCGGCGTGCTAGACGTTCAAAGCGTACAAGCGGGCGAATTCAATGAAAACAATCTCAATACGCTCAGCGTCCTCAGCGCCCAGATCGCTATCGCTATCGAAAATGCGCGGCTGTTGACGAACGCTCAGCAAGCGCTCGCCGAAGCGCAGGCTCTTCACAGCCAGTATTTACAGCAGGAATGGAGAACTTTCCGAAGCAAAGCGGCGAGCATTGGCTATCATCAATCCACACAAGGCGGGGAAGCGCTCGAAGCGCCGTTCAATACAGATGCGATCAACGAAGCCATAAAACGCGGCGAGCTTATTCTTGACGACGATAACCCACGGGTCGAACCTGCCGTAAGCGCGCCGCTCAAACTGCGCGGCGAAACCATTGGCGTGCTGAACGTCAAAGCGCCCAACAAGGGTTACCAATGGAGCGCAGATGAGATCAATATGATTCAGGCTGTCTCTGAAAGGCTGGCGGTCGCGCTCGAAAGCGCGCGATTGATCGAAGAGACCAACCGCCGCGCCGAGCGTGAACGAGTTGTGGCGGAGATCACCGGAAAGATACGAAGCGTAAACGATCCTCAGGCGATGATTCAAACCGCGCTGGCAGAGTTAAAGTCCGCGCTCGGCGCCAGCCGTGTTCAAGTCGTCTCGCCTCCCGCCAACGGCGGCAAGAAGGATACATAACAGTCGAGGGATTATGCCTTACACAATTGCCATTTCCAACGAAAAGGGCGGCGTCGCCAAAACAACCACCACGCTTTCGCTCGGAGCCGCGCTGGCGGAATTCAAGCATCGCGTCTTGTTGATTGACCTCGACCCGCAAGCGAATCTGAGTCTTGCGCTTGGGCTGGAAGCTGGCGAATCAAAGGTCACTTCGGCGAACATCCTCATAGACAACGCGCCGATCCAATCCGCGATTCGCAAAACGGACGTCGCCAATCTCGATCTCATCTCGTCCAGCTCGCGCATCGAAAGCGCCGAGCAGTACCTCCCCATGCGAAGCCGTTATTTACAGACGTTGCGGCAAGCGCTTCAAGCCGGCAAATTGGAATACGATTACATCCTGCTCGATTGCCCCCCCGCGCTGGGCGCGATCACCCTGAACGCGCTCTCCACCGCCGATTTGCTCGTCATCCCCACGCAAGCGGAATATTTCTCAGCATACGCGCTGCGCAATATGATGGGGTCAATCCGCCGCGTTCGACAAGAAAGCAACCCGAATCTCGCCTATCGCATTCTAGTGACTTTGCTAGACCGCAGGAATCGCACGCATCGCAACATCTTCGAACAATTACAAGCCACGTTCGGACAAGGCGTGTTTACCAGCGTCATTGAAATAGACACAAAACTTAGAGAAAGCCCCATCGCGGGGATGCCGATCACGCAATATCGCCCCACAAGCCGCGGCTCGCAGCAATATCGCGTCCTCGCCCAGGAGTTAATTGAGTATGCCAAAGAAGAAGTCAGCCGACAAACGGCTTGATCAATTATTCAAAGATGTTACACCGGAAGAATCTTCCTCCAAGGCAAAGCGGGTGTCGCGCTCTAAGCCGGCGGAAGGAGCCGAGGCTGCGTCTCCGCCGCCAGCCCCAACACGATCGGCAAGCGCTCCTGCGCCGACGATTCCGACCGCACTGTTTCAACGCGCTCCTAAAACCGAGAACTCAATTTCCGTTGATTTCCAAGTAAGCCCCAACAACTGGGCGACTCTGCAAGCGTTAGACGAAACGCCAAATGTCGTCTGGATACCGGACGACGAATTGCTCGTTCGTCAGGTAGCCGATCAACTCTCGCTCGCCTTAGAGAACGCGCGACTCTTTCAGGAAACCGAAGCGCGCGCCAAAGAGGTAACGGTTCTCAACGAGGTCGGGCAGGCGCTAGCCGCCACATTAAATCTTCAGCAAATCGCAGAAGTCACCTACGAAGGCATCTCGCGTTTATTCGATACGCGAAATTTCTACATCGCTTTTTACGACCGGCCAAAAGATGAAATTGTATTCCTGCTCAATGTCTCCGAATCGGAGACAGACCGCACGCTCGGTCGCTTGCCGATGGGCATGGGCATCACGTCGTACATTATACGTTCTCGCGAAAGCGTCTTAATTGGCGAGGGAAGCGAGGCATGGGCGCACAGCCGCGGCGAAACTACCGCCGGTGAGCATGCGCGTTCGTACATGGGCGTGCCATTGATCACCGGCGATAAAGTCGTCGGTGTGATCGCCATTCAAGACTTCGAGACTTATCATAAATATAACGAGCACGACCTCAGGCTAATCACCTCTTTCGCCAGCCAAACCGCTATCGCCGTTGAGAACGCGCGGCTATTCCAGGAAGTCACCGATAGTCAGGAAACTCTCTCCGGGGCGCTGCGTATCGCCAGGATCGGCTATTTCGAGGTGGACGTCGCCACGCAAACATTCACAATTACGGAAGAATTATTCAACGTTCTCGGCACGTCTCTTGAGCAAGAGGGTCGGTCTCAGTACTCAGCGCGCGAAGTGCTCAAAAATTTCATCGACTCTGCAGACATTAGGCTCGCCGCAGAAGCGTACGAAAAAGCGCTCAAGATGACTCGAGCAGGCGATGAAGTCGCTTCAGAAATCCGCTTCCGCTCTCGCGGCGAGGAAAAGACTTGGATCAGCGCGATCTATAAAGCCGAAATGGACGATGAGGGTCGTCTGTATAAACTTGTAGGCTCCGCGCAGGACGTTACAGAGCGAAAAACAAACGAGTTGATACAAGCCGCCAGCACAGAAATTTCAGATGCGGCATTCACCGCATCCAGCATTAGAGAACTTTCGGAATCCATCCATAAAGCGATCGGCGCGCTCGTTCCCGCTCAGAATTTCTATATCGCTTTATACGACCCTCAAAACGATCAGTTGTCATTCCCTTATTATATGAACGAACGCAATCAGCCTGCGCCCTCGCAAAAATTAGGCAGGGGCTTGGCAGGCTATGTAATTCGCACAGGCAAAGCCCTGCGAACCACGCCTGAGATCTACTCGGAACTGCTCGCTTCTGGCGAAGTGACCGACCGAGAGACCGACCGGACAAACTGGCTTGGGGTCCCCTTACGCAGCGAAGCGGCGACACGCGGCGTAATTGCGATACAGTCGTACGATTCGGAAACGCGCATCACCCCGCAACACCAAAACACGCTGACCATTCTCGCAGGACATGCATCAGCCGCTATTGAACGTCTGCTTGCCAGAGAAGCGTTGGCAAAATCGGAAACCGATCTGCGGGCGCTATTCGCCGCTATGCACGACGTGGTCATGGTCACGGATCGGGATACGCGCTACGTCCGCATCGCGCCGACCAATCCCTCGCGTCTCTTTCTGCCGGCGCAGGAGATGCTCGGCAAGAAAATGACCGACATCCTGCCGTCCGAGACGGCTAAGCCGTTCCGCGCAGCCATTTCACAAGCCCTCGAATCGAACGACATGGTGCAAATCGAGTATCAACTGCCGGTGGATGGGCAAAACTACTGGTTTCTCGCCAGTCTTTCACGATTGAATGAAAACGAAGTCTTCTGGGTAGCGCGCGATATCACCGATCGTAAAAACGCCGAAGAAGCCCTTCAACGCCGCAATCAATATCTCGCCATATCCGCCGAAGTCGGAAGGTTGATCACTTCCACGCTCGATCTCAATCAGATCTTTACGCAAACTGTACAACGCGTAAAAGAAGGCTTTGGTTTATATTTCGTCGCGCTTTATAGCGTTGAAGAAACCGGCTTTAAAGCCGCCCTACGCGGCGCCACCGGCGCCGCCGGCGAACAAATGATCGCCTCCAAACGCACAATAGACATCAACGCAAACAGCGTCGTGGGGCTGGCGCTGGAAAGCGGAGAAGCGCAACGAATTGCAGAAGCGGCGGATGCGCCTTTGTACAAATCGCACCCACTGCTCCCTGATACGCGCTCTGAGGTTGTCATTCCATTACGCATCGGCTCGCGCATTATCGCCGCGCTCGATCTACATTCCGATCAGCCCAACGCCTTCGCCGAAGAAGATATTTCGACCCTCCAACTGTTGAGCGATCAGGTCGCGGTGGCAATTGACAACGCCCGCTCGTACGAACTCTCGCAACAACTCATCAAAGACCTGCGTGAAGTGGATAAACTTAAAAGTCAATTCCTAGCCAACATGAGTCATGAACTGCGCACGCCGCTCAACTCGATCATCGGATTCTCGCGCGTCATTCTAAAAGGCATTGACGGTCCCACAACCGAGATGCAACAGCAAGACCTGACCGCCATTTACAACTCGGGGCAGCATCTGCTTGGGCTGATTAACGATGTGCTTGACCTCGCCCGTATCGAAGCCGGCAAGATGGAATTGAACTTTGAAGAAGTCAATCTCGCCGACATGATTCAAAGCGTGCTCTCTACGGCGAAAGGATTGGTCAAAGAGAAACCGATTCAACTGGTCTCAAACATACAAGACGGTGTCTCTACGATTCGCGGCGATACAATGCGCGTCCGCCAGATTCTCATCAACCTGCTTTCGAATGCCGCGAAATTTACCGACGAGGGAGCGATCAAGGTTGAAGCCGTGAATCAGAAGAAGTCAGATGGAAAGCTCGAAGTTTTGGTCCGCGTAACAGACACGGGACCCGGCATCGCTCCTGAAGATCAGGAAAAACTCTTTAAAGCATTCTCACAAGTAGACGGTTCGGCGACGCGAAAGAGCGGCGGTTCGGGATTAGGGCTCTCCATTTGCGCCAATCTCGTTCAGCTGCACGGCGGGCAAATTGGCGTAACCAGCGAACCGGGCGAAGGCTCCACATTTTGGTTCACCTTGCCGCCCTACCAACAACCGTTAGACGACATCCCGCAAGATCGCAAAGTCATCCTTTCGATAGACGACGATCCTAAAGTCGTCAGCCTGTACGAACGCTATTTGTCTCCGCAGGGCTACTACATCATCTCGATCACAGACGCGAAAGACGCGAAGGAACGCATCGCCGCTATCCAACCGTACGCAATTACCCTCGACTTGATGATGCCCAACGTTGACGGTTGGACGTTATTATCGCAGCTTAAATCAGACCCAGCCACGCGCGACATTCCAGTCATCATCTGCTCGATCCTTGAGCAAGCCGACAAAGGCTTTAATCTCGGCGCGGCGGATTATCTCACCAAACCCATTCTGGAAGAAGATCTCGTTCAGGCTGTTAAACGCCTAAACAAAAAGGGAACCATTCGAAATATTCTCGTCGTTGACGACAGCCCAGAAGACCGCCGCCTAATTGAAAAAATTCTCAGCGCAGATGGAGCATACGAGGTCGAAACCGCCGAAGACGGGCGACAAGGCTGGGACGCGCTCCAAACGCGGCGCCCTCACGCCGTTATCCTCGATCTTTTTATGCCTGAATGGGACGGGTTCACGCTGCTTGAGAAAATGCGCGAAGATCCCGAACTGCGCAACCTGCCCACGCTAGTGATCAGCGGCGCAGATTTGACGCCGGAACAATCGAAGCAGATACAAGAGTTCGGCAAACGTCTCCTATTAAAAGGCTCGCTCAAAGAAGACGAGCTAATCTCCAGCATTGAGCAGGCGCTCGACGCGCTAGGCTAACCGCCGCAGTCAAAGCCAAAAGGTTTTTTCACAGGATGTTATTCACAATACGTTGTCTCGATTGCGGACGCGCCGCGCCGTTCATGCCGCGTTCGATGCAATGCCCAAACTGCGGCAGCCAGTGGCGCGAAGCGGAGTACGACCTTCAAGCCGTAGCGCAAAGTTTCCCCGCTGAATTACAAAATCGTCCTTTCAATTTATGGCGTTATCGCGAGTTACTCCCCATTTACGAGCCGAATCCGACGCTCTACTTGGGCGAGGGCGGTACGCCGCTCATCAAAGCCGCCAACCTCGGAAATATGCTTGGTCTTCCCAATCTCTATATTAAGGATGAAAGACAAGGACCAACCTCTTCCTTTAAAGACCGGCAAGCCGCAGTTACTATTGCCGCGCTCAAAGAAGGCGGCGTCACCGAGATGGTCGCCGCTTCTACGGGCAATGTCGCTATCGCTCTCTCTGCCTACGCCGCGCGAGCGGGAATTAAATTATGGGCATTTGTCACCAGCCTAGTCCCCGGCGTAAAAATGCGCGAGATCGCGCTCTACGGCAGCCAAGTTGTAAAGATCACCGGTTCGTACGATCAAGCAAAACAGGTCGCCGCAGAATTCGCTCGTCAACGCGGACTATATCAGGATATGGGTGCGCGCACCGTTACCGCCGTCGAAGCGATGAAAACCATCGCCTTTGAGATCGCCGAGCAACTCACTATAATGGAAGGCGCTCCTCCGCGATCCGCCGCAAACGCGCCCAAGTGGCGAACGCCAGATTGGTACATTCAAGCCGTCAGCGGAGGGATGGGACCCGTCGGCGTGTATAAAGGATTTCGCGAACTAAAACAATTGGGCATAACCGAACGCATCCCCGCTCTTGCGCCTATCCAAGCCGAAGGTTGCGCGCCTATGGTGGACGGCTGGAAGAAAGGCATGGAAAAAGCCGAACCCGTGCTTTCTCCGAACACGCGCATCGAAACGCTCGCCACCGGCGACCCGGGCAGAACTTATACGTTGTTACGAAAGCAGGTAATCGAAACCAATGGCGTCTTCGAAAGCGTATCAGATGACGATGCGTTTCGCGCCATGCACGTACTTGCCAAACTGGAAGGCATCTCAGCCGAACCCGCCGCCGCCGCCGCTTTCGCGGGGCTGTTTAAACTCGTCCGCACCGGCGCGATCAAATCGACAGACACGGTCGTTGTTAATTGTACCGGGCACACGCTCCCAGCGGAACAGTTCCTCTTCGATGAAAATTGGACGCGCGACGTAGACTACCCCAGCGTTATGGCGCAATCAAACACGCCGGAAGAAGGCTTGCTTGCCGCGCTTAACAACGTCACTCCGAACCGCTTTTCGCGCATCGCCATTGTAGACGACAGCCCCGACGCGCGCCGTTTGATTCGGCGCATTCTCCAATCGCAGGGCGATTTTGAGATCACCGAAGCGTCGAACGGAAACGAAGCCATCGAACTCGTCAGCCGCGAACACCCCGATATTGTCATTCTCGACTTAATGATGCCCGAAGTGGATGGCTTCGCCGTGCTGGACGCGCTGCGAAGCAAGCCAGAAACTACAAATATTCCCATTATCGTCGCTACCGCAAAAGAACTAACCGTCAGCGAAAAAAGCCGTCTGCAAGGGCAGATTCAGGCATTAATGCAAAAAGGCGATTTCTTGAACGACGATTTTCTCGACGAAGTCCGTTCGCTCATTCAGTGATTCGGATCGTGGAAATATTCCCCCGCAAGAACGATTGCGGCATTTCCTCTATCGTGTAACAATAAGACACCATGCACAAAGCCAGACAGAAAGGCATCAATGCAGCGTTGCTCTCCGCGCTATTCCTCGGGTTGGCGCCGGTATTCGGCAAAGCCGCCATGGGCGCAGGCAAATTTTCGCCGTTCGCCGTCGTCGCTTTCCGCACCAGTTTAGCGGCGCTCTTACTTGCGGCGATTCTCGCCCTATTCAATCGTCGCGCGCTCTATATTTATCCCGCCGCATTATATGTTACCATGTTGGCCGGCGCGATTAACGGCATCGGGTCTATTTTCTATTACATCGGCTTAAGCAAATTAAACGCCAGCATGGCTCAGTTGCTCTATTCGCTCTACCCGTTCTTCGTCGCATTTTGGCTGCAATTAGATCGCCAACCTCCTTCGCGCCTAACCTTTCTACGGATCGCTGTCGCAATCGTTTCAGTTTACCTTCTAACTCGCAACGCCGATATCGCTCTCGATCCGTCCGGCGTGGCATTTATGCTGATCGCCGCTGCTTTATACGCGCTTCATCTACCTATTAATCAACGCGCGCTCTACGATGTACCGGCTCCCACAGTGACCGTCTACACGCTCCTCGCCATGAGCCTGATCGTCGTGCCTGCCTACTTCATTTTCGACGGAAGCCTGCCCAGTAAATCCGCGCCATGGGCGCCGGCGCTGGCGCTTACGGCGGTAACGTTCTTCTCGCGTCTAACGCTCTTCTTCGGCGTAAAACACATTGGCGGAATGCAGACCGCGATCCTCGGGCTGGCAGAGTTAATCGTCGCCATCGTCTTCAGCCATCTCTTACTCGGGGAAGAACTCGCCGGCTGGCAATGGGCTGGAATGATCGGCTTAAGTTTCAGTTTGCTGTTCGTTTGGTTCGAAAAGCCTCCGCCTAGCCGACCCTCCAAACACGGATTGTTAGGATGGTTGCAACCACCCGACTTCCCCGCCAATTTCTACAAACGCTAGAACGCTGCAAGCATTATCCGTTATACTCTTCAGCATGGCTCCAACAGCAGGCTCTCCCATTGGCGTCTTCGACTCCGGCGCAGGCGGACTCTCCGTTTTACGAGCAATCCGCGCGCGCTTGCCAAATGAGTCGACGCTATATTTCGGCGATCAACAGCACGTTCCCTACGGCTTGCGCGCCATGGAACAAATCCAGCGGTTCTCCGAGACGATCGCGCGCTTCTTACTCGTACGCGACGCAAAGATCGTCGTCATTGCATGCAACACCGCTTCCGCCGCGGCGCTGAAGTTTCTGCGAGATAAGTTTCCGCGCGTTCGGTTTGTCGGCATGGAACCCGCTGTCAAACCAGCTGCAGAACGCACGTGCACCGGCAAAGTGGGCGTGCTCGCCACCCCAGCGACCTTTCAAGGCGAATTGTACGCGTCAGTTATTGGGCGTTTCGCCAACGGCGTGGAGTTGCATCAAAGCGCTTGCGAAGGGCTCGTCCAACAGATCGAAAGAGGCAACCTGACAGGAAGCGAGACGCGCCGTATTTTACACGACGCATTAAAGCCGATGGCAGCGAAACAAGTCGACGTCGTTGTCCTAGGGTGCACGCATTATCCGTTCGTTATTCCGCTTATTCAGGAAATCGCCGGCGCGGACGTTCAGGTAATAGACCCGTCTCCAGCCGTAGCGCGGCAGGTCGAACGCCTGCTTGAAGCGGACGGGCTAAAGAACGCATCGGCAACGCTGGGAACTGCCGAATTTTTCACATCGGGCGATCCTTCCGCCTTTAGCGATCTCCTGTCGCTATTGTTGGGAGAAACATTCGCCGTCAAGCAAGTCCGTTGGAGCGCCGATTTACAAACGCTGTCGGCGCGCAATGTGTATTGACATCATAACGCCCACGCGAGCATAAATCCAAAAATAGCGATAATCGCGCCTAGATGCAGGAATAAGTTACTGCTGGCAATAAAGGTCGCGCCGAAGAAAAACGGCAGGGCAAAGTTAATCGCGATTAACGCCATGCCGAGCATGGGCAACAAGCCTTTTCGATGCGCAAAGAAATTCGACATCCGATCCACCAATTTTGAGAGCCGCTTCATAGTTCTTCCTCTTGCATAGATTCATATCCGTCGTAAATTTCCCAATCGGCAAACTGTGCTGCCAAACGCCCGGGAATACGTCCTTGTATAGTCACTCCGCCGCGCCCATGTTCAATACGCTCCACCTGCCCCGCCTCATGGAACAATGAAATCAACGCGCCTTGCTGATAAGGCACGCGCACATGAATAGGCACATACGTCTCGTACAGTTCCTCTTGAATTAAACGCAACAATTCAGGAACGCCATCGCCCGTTGCGGCTGAGATCGTTATAGCTTTCGCGTATTGACTTGCCGTTTTCTGCGCCGCTTGCGGGTCGCGCAGGCGGTCGCTCTTGTTCAGCGCGGCAATCGTCGGAATGCGCTGAGCGCCTAACTCATCAAGCGTTTGTCGCACGGAATTATATTGACTCAACGCGTTGGGATGAGAAATATCCACCACGTGTAAAAGCAGGTTGGCTTCGAGGATTTCCTCTAGCGTCGCGTGAAAAGCGTCAATCAGCGCAGTGGGCAGCTTTTGGATAAAACCTACCGTGTCGGTCATCAGCGCTTGATAACCGCCCGGCAATTCGATGCGTCTCGTCGTAGGGTCGAGCGTAGCGAACAGTCGGTCTGCCGCGTAAACGTCCGATTTCGTCAGCCTATTCAATAGCGTGGATTTTCCCGCATTAGTGTAACCCACCAGTGCAACGGTCGGAACGCGGGCGCGTTTTCGCTGCGCACGATATCGCTGACGATGAGCGCTGACTTTGAGGAGTTCCTTCTTGAGGCGCGCAATCTCGCGGCGGATCACGCGTTTATCCACTTCCAACTGAGTTTCGCCGGGACCGCGCAATCCAACTCCGCCCGTCGATCCGGCTCGCCCGCCTCCGCCGCCCGCCTGCCGCTCAAGATGCGTCCACTGACCTGTCAGGCGCGGCAAGTAATATTCATATTGCGCGAGTTCAACCTGTAACATGCCTTCCTTCGTGCGAGCGTGTTGCGCGAAGATATCGAGAATTAACGCCGTACGATCCAATACGCGCACATGCCTTCCCAGCGCTTCCTGCAACTCGCGCTGATGACGCGGCGAAAGTTCGTCGTCAAAGATGACGACTTGCGAAAGCGTCTCCTCGACGAGCGCTTTCAACTCATCCACTTTCCCGGGACCGATATATGTCTTAACGTGGGGACGGTCTAGCTTCTGTGTCAACTCGCCGACGACTTCCAGCCCGGCTGTGTCGGCAAGCAACGTCAACTCTGCCAGCGAATCGCTCAATGAGAGCAACGCCTTATGCTGATAGAGTTCGACGCCTACGAGAAATGTTCGCTCGCGCGGAGCCGAAGTAGACTGCAGGATTCGTTTTGCCATTTTCCTCCATACATTTATGATCGTTCAGCAGCGCGGGTTTCATTGTCCTTCTCAAGTGCGCCGAACAACTCCGACATTTTTGGGTTAGACGCTCGCGCACGCACAGGAATCAGAATATGAAATGTGGCGCCAGGACGCGTCTTCTCGTCGTATCCGGGCGATTCCACCCAGATCGAACCTCCGTGCGCTTCGAGAATGCCGCGCGCAATTGGCAATCCCAGCCCCGGTCCGCGACCTTTAAATTTTGTCCTGCCGCTGGAGTGCAGTTCCACGCTGCCGGGTTGCTCGAAGTTCTCAAAGATCGAACGCTGATTCTTCAGCGAAATTCCGATGCCATTATCCTTAACAAAAATTTCAATGAAACCCGTCCGCAATTCGCCGCCGATCAAGATCGTTCCACCGTCGGGCGTGAATTTGACGGCGTTGCCGACCACATTTCGCAACGCCTGCGTCATGCGAATCGCGTCAAGGTAGATCCACTGCCGGTCGCCTTCAAAAGACAAGAACGTCATGGTCAGATTTCGATTCTGAGCGACCGGTTCCAATTCCTTACGCAATGTTTCAAACAGATTCCTAATTTGCACCGGCTGCGAATTCACGCGCAACAGATCGTTGTCAATCAACGAAACATCTATCATATCGTCCACGATAATGCGCAAGCGATTCACGCCCGCGTTCATTCCCGTCAATAAACCGCCCAGCTTCTCATCGCGCCGTTCCTCGTTCAAATCTTCCATCATAGCCGCGTATCCCTCGATCAGCGTCAGAGGCGTTTTTAATTCATGCGCCGCAATCGAAATAAACGCAGATTTACTCCTATCTACGCGCTCGGCTTGTTTGCGCGCTCGCTCCATCTCAGCGGAAATATATGATACACGCATTTCCATTTCATATCGCGCCACCACGCCCAAGCCATACGTATAGATCGGTAAAATCGCAGCAAGCAAGTCAAACGCCTGATGTTTTGTCAGCGCGCGGCTCGCCGTCTGAATGGTTAGCGCGATCATGCGATTCATTAAGAACGAGATGCGATACAGCCCTTCTTCTAGATTTGTGCGCGTGGAAGACTTTGCCCAATCAAGCAAAATCGAATCCATCCATGCCGAATCGCCCGTGGCGACCGACTGTTCCAACAGATCGAAGAAACGCTCCAGCTGTTCCCCAAACTCCGCGCGCGCTTCCAGCCCGCTTGCAAGGTTATCGCCTACATATTCGATCCATGCTGGGCGGATCTGTTTTAGAATCTGACCGACCGATTGCGATGTTTTCTTCTTTGGCATGGCGTTTGTCTACGAGTATCCGTCGTTGATTGTATCAGTTTTGCGCTTTCTGCCGCGTCGTCCAAGCCCACAACGTCTTACCCACCGCCTCAAGGCTCAATGGCGAGATCTTGTCCGGCGTATCAGCCAGCATGTGCCAGTAGGGATAATCAAAATCAATTATTTCCACCGTCGGAATCCCCGCCTCGATGAACGGCAGATGGTCGTCTACCATCGTATATTTATATTCAGGTAGAAATTGCGCGCCATAGCCCATGCTTTCCGCAACCATCCAAATCTCATCGGTCAAGGCAGGACTCGAGTTCTTTTCCTTGTAGATATTTAAATCCGCGTCGCCGATCATATCCACAATGACGACTGCCCGCGGCTGGATAGAGTTGCTTTCAACGAATACTGTCGAGCCAAGAATCCAATCCCAACTCTCGATACGACCATTATCTTCCGCGTCAAAAAACGTCAGCCACACGCCGACTGTATCCTTCGGCAGAGAACGCGCCAACTCCAGCAAGACAGCCACGCCCGAAGCGCCATCGTTTGCACCGGGCGGCGGCTGGTTACGATTCGCAAGAACAGGATCGTTGTCGGCGAACAGACGCGTATCGTAATGCGCGCCAAAGATAATTTGCGGCGGATCGTCGGAACGCTTCGCAATCAGATTAAAGATCGGATGCCCCATCGCTTCCGCTTCCTGAACTTCCACTTGCCAGCCGGCGGCTTCAAGTTCGTCGCGCATCCATTCGCGAACTTGAATGTGAGCGCTCGACCCCGGAACGCGTGGACCAAACGCTATTTGCGTTTCCACGTCTTCGTAGGCGCGTAAACCGTCGAAAGAGGTCTCATCCGATTGCGGCGGGAAAAGAAACGAATAGGCATACCATCCGAGAGCAATAACCAGCAAAAGTCCAATCGCTGAGAGATAGATCGTAACGGAGTTTTTCGTCATGCCGCAATCGTCTCGCTCAATATCGTTCGCAAATCTTTAAGCGCTCGCGCAGCGTATACCGCGCCTCGTTCACGCTTTCCGATTTTTGAAGCGCTTACAAGTGCCGGCAGGATTCCAAAATTGGCTTTCATCGGTTGAAAATCCGCCAAATTGGCATGAGCGATGTAATGGCAAAGCGCGCCGAGCATCGTCGTCTGCGGCAACGTCAGCGGCTCTTCCCCACGGTGAACACGCGCCGCATTGATGCCCGCCAACGCGCCGGTAGCGATATTGCCCATGTAACCTTCCACGCCGGTAATCTGACCAGCCCAGAAAAGGCGGTCGCGCGAGATATGCTGGAGCGTGGGGCGCAAAAGCTTTGGCGATGCAATGAATGTGTTTCGGTGCATCTGCCCATAGCGCAAAAATTCCGCCGATTCAAGCCCCGGGATCATACGCAGCGTTCGTCTCTGCTCCGGAAACTTCAAGTTGGTTTGAAAGCCGACGAGGCTGTATAGGCTGCCGGCAAGGTTGTCTTGACGCAGTTGAACAACCGCATACGGACGCTTTTCGGTGCGCGGATCGCGCAATCCTACCGGACGCATCGGGCCAAACGCCAGCGAATCAATCCCTCGTTCGGCGATAATTTCCACCGGCAGGCAGCCTTCGAAGAAACGTCCCGCTTTCACGCCAGATTTAATCGCACCTTCAAATGCGCGCAATTCAATTCGTTCCGCTTGCAATAAGGCTTCGACAAACGCATAATATTCTTCCTTCGTAAAAGGGCAGTTAATATAGTCGCCATCGCTCGCACCGTCCTTGCTATAGCGTGAAGCGCGAAACGCGACCCCCATATTAATACTGTCGGCATGTACGACAGGCGCGATCGCATCAAAGAAAAACAGGCAATCTTCGCCGTTCAAGTCAACGATCGCCTCTGAAAGCGCGGGCGAGGTCAGCGGACCGCTAGCGACAATAGTCAGCGCACCTGAAATTGTTGTCGCTTCTTCGCGCACGATCTCTATATTCGGGTGGGATTCAATTCGTTGGGTAACTTTCTGCGCGAACAGATCACGATCCACCGCAAGCGCTCCGCCCGCCGGCAAAGCCGCCTCCTCGGCGCATTCTAACAGCATCGAGCCAAGCGCGCGCGCTTCATCTTTCAGTAAACCAGAAGCGCGGTCGGGCAAATTCGAGCCGAGCGAATTCGAGCAGACGAGTTCCGCCAACGCGTCGGTCTGGTGCGCGCCCGTTTGCAAACTGGGACGCATCTCGTACAGGCGCGTTTTCAATCCGCGTTGGGCGGCTTGCCAAGCGGCTTCACTGCCGGCTAACCCGCCGCCGATTACAATTAAATCTGTCATAAAGAGATTCTACCATTGCAAACGCTCTCTAAACAACTAGCTCAATATCGTATAATAAAGACAATGACAATGTCTGCGCGCATAAACCATCAGCTCAAAGAAGCTAGCCGCCTAACCGAAGCGACATGGTCGGCGCTCATCGAACGCGAAGCGGGCGCATGGCGTATCCACTCACACTACCGTCTCGCAAAAAAGCAACGCCTGGAACTTATCCAGCTAATCGGTCAGGCGGATACGCGCGCAAAATTACATAATAGCCGCGATACCTCCATGGCGACGCCGCAACCGTTTACTTTCGAAACCGCGCGCCTGTTCATTTTCCCTCTGCCAGATTTGCGGCGCGCGCTCATTGTCGGCTCGGATCAACTGGATGCTAACGCGCGGCGCCTATGGCGGCTCGTCGCCGCAGGAATGCAACAGATCGAATCGTCAGCGGACGCTTCTGCATCCGTCGCCGCATCGTTGCTCGTCCCCGACCTCGACTCGGAAAGCCCCTACGATCTACCCCGCGCACTGGATCGCGCTCTAGTATCTTTCTTGCGCCTTGTCTCCGTACAAGGCGCCTGGCTCGCTCTCCGTCGCGGCGATTCGCTTGAAGTCCGCGCCCAGTGGAACGCACCCTCTTGCGCCAACCTCGACCTTCCGATCGAATCAAATACGTTATTGCGGCGAATGAATCGCAACCTTGCACCGATGGTCGTTAATCGCAACGACCCGCTCTGGGAGTTAATTCCGCACAAGGGAATAAAAGCCAGCGCGAAAGTATGGACGTGCATTCCTATCGTCATTGGGCAACGCATGATCGGAACGCTGGCGCTTTGGCGCACTTCCGCCTTCAAGCACGACGAATGGAATCGTCTTTCAGAACTCACCGCACAGATCGCGCCAGCAATTGAAACAATCATCACGTTTGCTGAAATGACAAATCACTTACGGCGTATGGCCATGCTAAACGATTTTTCGCTCACAATCTCTACCGGGCGAAACCTCGACCAGATCGCACGACGCGTATTCGCGCTGTTAGCCCGCGCGCTTGGCACCGAGCTTATCGCGCTCGATCTACTTTCCGCCAACGACCAATTGATCGCCAAATTTCGAAGCGAAAACGGGCGCGTCGTTTCATCGACTCGCAGCCTGCGCAAACCGTGGATCGCATCGTTTATCCAAGATTCGCAGAAAGTTCGGCTCGGTAGCCCGTCGCTTAAAGGCGCTGTCCCGTTATATAAGGGAGCGCTCTCAGGTTTATACGTCCCATTGCGATTCCACGGTCAAGTTATCGGGGCGCTTTGCGTTGAAAGCGCAAAAGCGGATGCGTTCAATTCTTACGACGAAAGTTTAATCGTCGTCATTGCCAGCCATCTCGCTAGTTTAGCCGATTACACGCGTGTGCGCGAAGAAGCAGAAGGACGCGCGCGGAACTTGGGGTTAATTCACGAAGTGGTCGGGCAGGTCGTCGGGTTAACCGAACCGCATAGCGTCGCGCAGATCACCGCCGAGCTGTTGGCGCGCTATTTTGCCTACGATCTTGCCGCAGTCTTCATCGCCGACGATCAAGGCGTCCTCACGATTAGAGGCTTCGGCGGCGCCAGCCGAGACCTCGTCCAGCGCGCCGCGCGATCATTCGAATACCCTGTCCGCAACGGAATCAGCGGCCATGTTTTTAAAAGCGGCGAGAGCCTCATGATCAATGACGCCTCGCAAGATGAACATTATCGTTCCATTAAAGGCTGGCAAGCGGGTTCGCAAATGTGCGTAGCGATTCGCGACGGCACAAAAATTCTCGGCGTTATTGACGTAGAAAGCCGCCTACGCTATGCCTTCACGCACAACGACTTTATCGCACTCGAGTCGTTGGCAGGTATTCTTGCCGGCGTGATCGCAAGCGCCGATCAATATCAACGCCTCGAAACAACTGTCGGTCAGCTGCGCGCCGCGCAGATCGAATTGGATGAGCGCATGGATGCTCAACGCAAAGCTGAGAATCGCTTGCTGCAAGCCGCCAAACTTGCCGCTGTCGGCGAGATGGCCGCAGGCATTGCGCACGAATTGAACAATCCGCTTACGTCCGTCACCGGCTTCGCCGAGCTCGCTCTTGAAGAATTCTCCGAGGAAAATCAAACGCGTAAAGACCTCGAGCTAGTCTTACGAGAAGCGAAACGCGCCCGCGATGTAGTGCGCCGGTTGCTGGATTTTGCGCGACAAGGCGAAAGCGCTCGCGCGCGCGCTTCCTTAAACGAAGTAGTGGAAGACGTTATCGCGTTGAGTAAGCATCTCCTCCACACAAACGGCGTCAATCTTCAAACGCACTTAGACGAATCGCTCCCTTGGGTCGTTATGGATGCAAATCAAATGAAACAAGTCGCGCTCAATCTAGTCCACAACGCATTACAAGCCATGTCAAACGGAGGCATTCTGGAGGTCGCTACATCGCAAGCAAACAGAGACAACCGTCAATGGGCGCTCCTATCCGTTCGAGACAACGGCGCAGGCATCTCGCCGGAAGACCTCGGTAGGATTTTCGAGCCGTTCTTTACGACACGCAGCGCGCACGGCGGCACCGGGCTTGGACTTTCAGTCACTTACGGCATCGTTACCGATCATGGCGGCGCGATAGACGTAGACAGCGCGCCCGACACAGGGACGAAGTTCACAGTATGGCTGCCGCTATGAACGTCGCCTCTCCCCCATCCGCATCCATACTCGTCGTAGATGACGAAGCCGGCATTACGGCATTGTGCGAACGCGTACTGAGTCGCGCGGGTTATCAAGTAACCGCCCTGACCGATCCGCGCGCAGCAATCGAGCGCATTCAAAAAACGCGCATTAACTTACTGCTCGTAGATATCCGTATGCCTGAAGTGGATGGATTCGACGTGATCGCGCGCGCAAAAATCCTGCAACCGGATATCGCTGTGCTGGTGATGACCGGTTTCGGAACCGTCGAAACCGCCGTCCGAGCCCTCCGCCAAGGCGTAGATGGGTTGTTGCTCAAACCCTTCGAAACAGGCGATGAATTGGTACAGGCGGCGCAACAAGCGCTCAGCGATAATTATCGAAAACGCGATGCGGCACGCGTGCAGGCGTTGCGTCCGCTGTTTGACGTCACCGAAACATTGTTCGCCGAGACCGACCAAGAAAAACTGCTCGACCTCATCCTTTCGGCGATCCAAGATCACTTGCGTTGCTCCAACGCCGCCTATTATCGAGTCGAACGCGACGCAATAACCGCGCTTACTCAAATCGGAAAGGCGCTCCCGATTCAGACAAACCCCGCCGCCGATGAGTTGATTCGTCGCGTCGTAGAAGATAAAGACCCCATGATCATTCACGCTGTAGGACCGGGCGAAGCGCGGGCGCAAGCGCTCTTTTCAGAAAGCGGTCTAGGCTCAGCTATCTTCATCCCAGTTTAACGCGCCAACATGGACAGCGTATTGTTCGCGGCGCGCAGCTCTTCGGAGGCGCAATTTCGCGGCGCAGACCTGGAACTATTCTTCGTCTTAGCGAGGCAAGCGGTGATCGCCATGGAAAATGCGCGTTTATACGCCGATTTACGCGAAACTTTGCAGCAAGTGGAAGAATCACAACAGGCTTTACTGCGCGCCGAGAAAATGGTCGCGGCTGGCAGGTTGACCGCCTCTATCGCACATGAAGTGAACAACCCGCTTCAGTCGGTGCAAAATTGCCTGCATCTTGCCGGACGCGAAGACCTTTCCATAGAGAAACGAAAAGAGTATTTCGATCTCGCGCGCGCCGAGCTAGATCGTCTGATGAAGACCATGCATCGCATGCTAGAGTTTTATCGTCCGGGCACAGCGCACATGGAATTCGTAGACGCGCTCGAATTGCTTCAACATGTGCTTAATCTTACCTCGCAGCAGCTGCATCAGCGAAATATTCATATTAAAACAAATTTTCCTGCATCGCTGCCATTGATCTACGCAGTCAACGGTCAAATTCAGCAAGTTTTTATTAATCTGATTTTAAACGCGCACGACGCGCTGCCCACAGGCGGCGAATTGGAGATAAGCGCGCGCAGCATTGACAATGGAATTGAATTTATCTTTAGCGACACCGGACCCGGCGTCCCTGAAGATCGGCGCAACAATATCTTCGAACCATTCTTCAGCACAAAAGAAGGAGGCACCGGTTTAGGGCTGACTGTCAGTTACAATATCATTACCGCGCACGGCGGCGCCTTAGACCTTGTAGACCATCGCAAGCCGGGAGCGCATTTTCGCCTGTTCTTACCGCTTAAAAAGAACGCCGATTCCGCTCATCGCGCGTGAACGATATTATTTATATAGGGAGACGTTAAATAATGAAATCAAATATTCTGATCGTAGACGATGAGCCGATAGCGCGTCAATCGCTAAGCGACATCTTACAGTTGGAGGGGTTTGTCGTTAACTCCGCGCCTAACGGGCAAGCCGCCGTCGAATATGCGCGCACGCATCCTATCGAATTAATGATCGTAGACCTGCGTATGCCCGGTATGGACGGCTTGGAAGTGGTGCAAGTGATTAATCAAACTTCACCGCAGACCGAGGTTATTTTACTCACCGCATTTGCATCCACCGAATCGGCTATTCGAGCGTTGCGCCTGCGCATCCATGATTATCTGCTCAAACCCGTCTCTCCGGCACAAGTAATCGCCAGCGTTCAAAAGGGACTCCTTCGTCGTGAGGCGCGTCTGAAGGCGCACACCGGGAGAGCCGCTTCTGAAATTGACGAAGGCGTCGCACAGATTATTTTAACGGATGGAACGCACATCGATCTCTCGCGGCGACTAATTCGCAAAGCGAATACGCTCGCTCATCTTACCCCTGCCGAAGGACGCCTATTGCGCATCCTGATCGAGAATCCGGGACACGTCTATACGCACCGCGAATTCGTTCTGCTCGTCCAAGGCTATCATACCTCTCAACGCGAAGCGCCGGAAATCCTGCGTCCGTTAATCAGCCGGCTGCGCTACAAACTTGAAGCGTTTCCTGCGCTCGCCGATCAAATCTCCAGCGTGCGCGGCACCGGATATGTATACGAAGGGGAGTTTCTGAAAAAATAAAAGAGGGCGCTATTAAGGGAAGATAGCGCCCTCTTCACTGGTTATTCCTGCGCCGCTTCGACAAACCGCTTAAATAAATTTCGCGTCGGTTGCTGATCCGTCAACCATTCGGGGTGCCATTGCACAGCGAGTCCAAAGGGATGGTCGGACAACTCCACCACTTCCACAAGTCCGTCTGGCGCGCGACCCGCGACTTGGAGCGGAGGTGCAATATCTTTAAGCCCTTGGTGGTGATGGCTGTTCACCCATACGATTGGCTCGCCAAATACGGCCGCAGAGCGCGTTCCTTCTTCAACCTTCACTTGATGCGCCAGCGTGTGCCTTAAATTGCCCGGGTACGAATGATCCATAGCGCCGGGAAGTTGATCCGGCAGATGTGTATATAACGTCCCGCCAAGCGCAACATTCACCATCTGACATCCGCGACAAATGCCGAGGAACGGCTTGCCGTCTTCCACTGCGGCGCGAACGAGCTTTAATTCAATGGCATCGCGCTCAGGCTCGACGTCTCCAATACGCGGGTGTGCCTCGCCAAGAAAATGGCCAAGAGCGATATCGCCTCCGCCTGAAAAGAGAATACCATCTAATCGCGCATACAGAACATCCCATCCATCTTCCGCTAACCGAGAGGGAATTAATACCGGCGCGCCGCCCGCCTGCATGACCGCATCGACATATGCTTGATGCAAAACAATGCGAGCTTGATTAAATTCGTTGTTCGAGATATGCGTGGTAATTCCAATCAGGGGTTTCATGTCTATAATTGTAATGTCCCGCCGATTTTGAATCGGCGGGACATTATCGTGCGTTAATTATCAAACTTCTGTTTAAGGCGAGCCGACTTGCCAGTGCGCCCGCGCATGAAATACAACTGCGCTCGACGAACTTGATTATGACGCTCGACGACGATCTTGCTTACGCGGGGCGAGCGCAACGGGAATGTGCGCTCTACGCCCACGCCGCTGGAAGCGATGCGACGAACCGTAACCGCTTCTTGAGAGCCGCCTTTACGCAACCGAATCACGGTGCCCTTAAATTCCTGAATGCGCTCGCGGTCGCCTTCCTTGATCTTCACATGGACGCTGACCGAATCGCCCGGGCGAATTGCGGGGATCGCTTCATTGCGAACGGCGTCGAGAGCTTGTAATACGTTTGACATTTTACTTTCTTCCTTAACTTAAGTAATGTTTGATTTCTATTAAGCGACGGCGGATTATAGCACGACTTTTCCAAGCGGACAAGTCGGTTTCCAAAAGAATTTCGCGATCTTCACAGGGAAAGTCTGGCTTTCACGAGTATTTTCGTATTGCCAACACCGCATTATGACCGCCAAACCCAAAAGCGTTGCTGATCGCCAGCGCAATCTTCTTCTCGCGCGCTTTATTCGGAATATAATCCAAATCGCATTCCGGGTCGGGAGTCTCGTAATGAATCGTGGGCGGCAGAATGCCTTCGCGCACCGCCTGCACGCAAAGAATCGCCTCCAGCGCCCCGGTCGCTCCCATAATATGCCCAGTCATGGATTTGGTAGAAGAGATCGGGATCTTATACGCCTGCCCGCCAAAAGCGGCTTTAATCGCGCGCGTCTCCGACATATCGTTCAATGCGGTTCCTGTGCCGTGCGCATTGATGTAACCTACTTCATCTAAAGCGGCGCCAGCCGTTTCCAACGCTAAACGAATCGCCGCCGCTCCGCCCGCCCCGCTCTCATGCGGCGCAGTAATATGGAAAGCGTCTGCAGTGGAGCCATAGCCGGCAATCTCAGCCAATATTCGCGCACCGCGCGCCTTCGCAAAAGACTCGCGCTCCAACATCAACGTCGCCGCGCCTTCGCCCATCACAAGTCCATCGCGATTCTTGTCAAACGGCTGCGGCGTCATCGAATAATCCTCGTTTCGTCTCGACATAGCGCCGACGCGATCAAACGCCGCAATCGCCACAGAGCAGACTGTCGCCTCCGCCGCGCCAGCGATTGCCGCGTCAATCATTCCCGCCCGCAACATCATCCACGCCATACCAATCCCATCTGCGCCCGAAGCGCACGCCGAAGCGACCGAAAGCGATGGGCCCTTAATGCCATGATCAATCGCGCATAACCCCGCTGCGCCGTTCGCCATCATCATCGGGATCAAAAACGGGCTGACGCGTCGAGGTCCTTCTTTCTCATTAATAAGTATCGCATCTACAAGTGAAGTTAAGCCGCCGATCGCAGAAGAAACCACTACGCCAATGCGCGCAGCGTTCGCTTCCGTGATTTCTAATCCCGAATCGTCAAGCGTCTGCTTGATCGCCGCCGCGCCTAACTGTTCAAAACGGTCGCGCCGCCGCGCTTCGCGCGCGTCCATATAGTCCTCGGGCTTGAAGTTCTTCACCTCCGCCGCAATACGAACGCTATGCCGACTCGAGTCGAACAACGTTATCGGACCCACGCCCGAAACGCCGTTGACGATATTGCTCCAAGACTCGCTTACATTCAACCCTAACGGGTTTACGGTTCCCATACCGGTGATGACAATTTTCTCCATGTTCGCTCTCCATTGATCGAATCTAAAAGAACACTATCATTAACACTTATCTAGGCGGCTCGTCACGAAACCCGCCCTGTCCCAAACAAAGTGGAGTAAAGCCTACTCGCCCGCCTTAGGCGCATACTCCCCCTCTACCCAGAATCCTCCGTCAGGACTCACTTCCTTCTTCCAAATCGGGACAATTTCTTTGAGGCGGTCAATTCCATATCGCGCGGCTTCAAAAACGCCTGTGTCGCGATGCGCGGCAGTACAAGCGATTAACACCGTTGGAGTTTTCGGGTAGAGTTTGCCGATCCGCTGCACAATGGCGATTCCCTCCACCGCGCTCCACTGCGCGCGGATTTCGTCTGCAACCTGCTTCATCTTCTCTTCTGCCATTGGAATATACGCTTCATATTCGAGATATTCAGTTTGACGCTCTTCGCCGCGCTTGGTCTCGCCGCGCACTATGCCGGTAAAGATCGCCGCCGCGCCGGTAGATACGAGCGTGATCCGCGCAAGCAGAACATTTAAGTCAATCTCGTCTTCGATGATAGCAAAAACAGTTGGCAGATCGTAAGATTGCATATTGAAAGTCACCCGCCAGACACGGGAGGAAATAACCCGATCTCCGCATTCAATGGGATGAGCGTTTCATCAGACGCATATTCGCGATTTACTGCGACCAATACGCTTTTCATAGACTCGCTCATTTCTGGATATTCGTCCAGAAACTTGTCTTTTAACCCGCGTATCGTCAAATCCGCTGGCAAATCCAAATCCAGCGTTCTGGTTCCCATCCGCTCGCGGAGGGCGGCAAAAAAAAGTAATTTTACGCGATTCATTCTCTACCTGCCTACGCACATTGTATTTATCTATTCGTTTATCACATCGCCGCTCTGCCCGCCATGCTTTTCAATCAAGCGGATATTTTGAATCCGCATCGTTTTCTCGGCGGCTTTCGCCATATCGTAGATCGTGAGCGCGGCAATAGAGACGGCGGTCAGCGCTTCCATCTCGGCGCCCGTTTTGCCGACAGTTTTCACAGAGGCGGTGACGATTACGCCGGGCAGCGATTCGTCCAGCGTGAAATCTATAGCCACGTTCGAGAGCGAGAGAGGATGGCAAAGCGGAATCAAGTCAGAGGTTCGTTTTGAGGCGGCGATTCCAGCGATCTGCGCGACGGTTAAGACATCCCCTTTCTTAATTTGTCCGGCGCAAATTAAATCCAGCGTCGTCTTCTTCATCCAAATTTCACCGCGCGCAATCGCAACTCGTTCAGAGTCCGGTTTACGACTCACATCCACCATCTTTGCATTACCGCGCTCGTCAAGGTGAGTTAGCTTCGACATAGGGAGATTATATCTGAGACTTGACAGGTTTTCAAAACCCGCCCAGTCTACTATAATCTCGCTTCATGGAAAACCTGCTTGGTCGCCAATTAAATTATACCGTCCAAACGCCCATATACGAGGGCCCGCTCGATCTATTGCTCGATCTCATTGAGCGCGCCGAATTGGATATTACCGCTGTTTCGCTTGCGCTCGTGACCGATCAGTACCTCGCGTACATCAACGCTTCAAGCGATCTCAGCGCGGACGAAATTTCCGCGTTCCTCGTGATCGCCGCAAAACTATTGCAAATTAAATCAGAGGCGTTATTGCCGCGCCCGCCCGCGCGCGAAGCCGGCGAAGAAGACACTGGGCAGACGTTGGTTGATCAGTTGAAGTTATATAAACGCTTTAAAGAAGTCGGCGGTTGGCTGTTGGCGCGACAAGGCGCGAACTTACGAACGCATCTCCGCCTCGCGCCGCCGCCGAAGGTAGAGCCAAAATTAGATTTGACCAATCTCACGCTCGAGAAATTGGTCGCCGCCGCAGAAGCGGCTTTCGCTCGCGAAAAAGAGAAGAAACCCCTTGCGGTTGTGATCGCTCCGCCGCGCGTGACGATCCGTGAAAAGATCGATCTGATCGCGACCATCTTGCGCGAAGCGCAACGCGTCACTTTCCGTACGCTGGTGGGCGGAGGCGCGTCGCGATTGGAGATCGTCGTCACCTTTCTGGCAATGCTCGAACTAATTAAGCGTTATCGCATCGACGCTCAACAAGACGAACTCTTCGCTGACATTGAAATTAATCGTGCGGGCGAGTGGACAGACGGCGAAGAGTTGGATTTGGAGTTTGAGTAGCAAAGCAAGAGAGCGCGAGTTAGCCAATATTAACGATCGCGCGAAACGCTTTCGCTGCCTCTACCTGAGAAGCGCTGCGTGATCCATACGCTGATAAGCGCCCCTAGGTTGTCAAAGATAGCCACATCCCACACGGAGGGAAATCTGCCCGGCGTAAAGGATTGGTGAAATTCGTCCGTCGCGGCGTATGCAACCGCAATCAACCATGCCAGCCAGCGATATTTTCTCTGAAATCTCAGCGCCCACCAAATGCAAAACGTCAGCGCCGCATATTCAAGGACGTGAGCCAGTTTCTTAATCGGCGTATCAGCCCAGCTGAAATTTGGCAGTTCATTCGAAGGCTGAGAGGAAAACCAAAAAATAACCCCCATCAAGAAAAGCGCGGGGAGCCACCGCAATACATTAGTTTGTTTAGGCATAATTCACGCGAAGCGTCCTTTTGAGGCTGACACCGTCGTTCATCGGCGAACGACGTCTTCGCTGCGCTATAGTGTCAGCGTTCATGGCAATAAATGAATCTTTGAGGCAGTTTAGTCATGGAAGAAGAGAGGGTTGTCCAATTACAATGGGGTTATTCCCTACTAACTCCTGAAAGACAGAAGAAAGTTCAGGATTGTCCTGTAAGCGCATAGTGGTATCGTTGGCAGGGTTGTCGTCGTTTTGCCACCATTCGTTCCACCACGAGAAAGCGATGATACGCGCCCAGCGAAACGATGTAATGTCGGTCAAGGCGGAGCGCGCCCACTCCGCCTGGTCGCAGAGCGGATTGTTTTTAGTCACGCCGAATTCGGCAATGAAGATAGGCTTATCAGGGGTCAAAGAGTCCACGCGCTGATAGACGGCGTCCATAGCCAGACGAAATTCATCGCAATAATCGTCCTGCGGAGTTTGTGCGCCATAGTTACTGATGCCAATCCAATCAATGTATTCGTCACCAGGGTAATAGTTTTCAAAGGCGTTCCAGTTCTCTTGCGGCCAGTCTTCGGCGTTGAGGTGAAAAACCCAGGTGATGTTCTCTGCGCCTTCATCGCGGCAGATTTTGACAATGTGGCGATAAGCATCGCGGAAACGTTCAGGTCCATCTGGCTCATTGGGGTCGCCATATCCAGATGTTGCATCCCCGCCGTTCCAAACGCCATTCCACGAAAACCACTCACCATTGACTTCCGTTCCGTACTCGACAAGCAGGGACGTTTCAAAGTCGCGCGCCGCTGCGCACCAGCCGTGCAGGTCAGCGTTAAATTGTCCATCAATGATGGCTTGCAGGGTGAAGATAGGTTCTTCTACATCTTGCTCGGCGCTCGAACGCAGCATGAGGCGAATAAAAGGGATGCTGCCTGCTTCCCGAATCCAAGTTGCGGTTTGAAGAGGAAAGGCGCGCCCTTCGTACCAGTTGTGCGAGAAGTATACCCAGACGGCTTTTTTGCCCGCCGCTTCTTCGTAAGAGTGCAAATCATCCAGCGCAAGGTCGCTTTCTTCGCCTGTATAGCCGCCAGGGTAAATACCATGATAGAGATAATTTGCGGGTGGAAGATGAATGGAGTGAGATGTATCTGGCGGTATGTCGGTTGGCTCTAATATAGGCGCGACAGTGGCAGGCTGGGCATCTGCCGGAGCGACAATACTCACGCTGGGCGTAGCCGAAGCAGTTAGAAAAACAGTCACAGGTGCAGATGTACAAGCAACCAGCGCATTCAGCATAAAAATACTGATAATTTGCATTCTCATAGTAACTCCCGAAGCCAGCCACCCAACGAGACTGTCGAAAAATGGATTTAGGGGAGAGCCATCCCCGTCCAAGGCGCTTCTTTTTTGCTCTGTCATGGATCAGGTCAGTGTCTCAAAGGCGTGGATCTTACCAATATTGTGAACCAGAGCGAATAATCTCCATTGTACATCCACTTTCAATTTCGAGTGTAACGTGAAACGGCGCATGCGCTTCTGTACGCAGATGTTGGAAAAGACCGGCTCCACAATCCCCAGCCGCCCAACCTGATCGACAGCGAAGAGGGCAAGCGCATTTACGGGTATACTGACTGCTATGTCAAAAAACCACATCAGAGAGATTCCATGCCTAACCGCCTTATTTCCGAAAGCTCACCCTACCTCCTGCAACATGCAAACAACCCCGTAGATTGGCGCCCTTGGGGCGAAGAAGCGCTCGCCAAAGCGCGCGCCGAGAACAAACCGATCTTCCTCTCCATTGGCTACGCTGCCTGCCATTGGTGCCACGTTATGGCGCGCGAATCATTCGAAGATGAAGAGACCGCCGCGTTGATGAACGAAAACTTCATCAACATCAAAGTGGATCGCGAAGAACGCCCCGACCTCGACGCCATCTACATGCAAGCCACCGTCGCCATGACCGGCTCCGGAGGCTGGCCCATGTCGGTTTTCCTCGCCCCCGACCTCAAACCCTTCTTCGCCGGGACCTACTTCCCGCCCGCGGCACGCGACAACATGCCAGCCTTTAAAGACATCTTAGCAGTCTCTGCGCGCGCTTGGCGCGAACAACAAAAAGACGCGGCGCGCATCGGCGATAAAGTGACCGACCGCATCCGCCAGGCGCTGAACGTCACCCCTCAAACCCGCGCCTCATTCTCACAAGATCATTTGAACGCAGCCGCCTCGCAACTGCTCGACGACTACGACTGGAGCAACGGCGGCTGGGGCTCTGCGCCCAAATTTCCTCAGGCAATGGCGATCGAATTCCTCCTGCGGCGCGCCGCCAAAAACAAAGAAACCCAAAACCCCGCCGATTCATTAACACTGCGAGCCTGCTTTCACGCGCTCCGCGCTATGGCGCGCGGCGGCATGTACGACATCGTCGGCGGCGGCTTCTCGCGCTACAGTACAGACGTCGCCTGGCGCACGCCACACTTCGAGAAAATGCTCTACGATAACGCCCTGCTCGCGCGCGCCTACCTTCACGCCTGGCAAATCTCCAACGATTCGTTCTTCAAGCGCATCGCCGCCGAAACACTCGACTTCATCGCCCGCGAAATGACGCATCCCGCCGGCGGTTTCTACTCATCGCTCAACGCCGAATCTGAGGGTCAGGAAGGAAAGTTCTACGTCTGGACTCTCGAGCAAATCCGCGCAACCTTGCAAAGCGATTCCGAACTCTTTGAAGCGGCATACGGGATCACGGCGCACGGAAATTGGGAAGGCAAAACGATCCTGCAACGCGTTCTGGACGACGGCGCTCTCGCCGCCCGCTTCAAACTTGATCCACAAACGCTCGCCGCCACGCTGGCCGATTGCCATTCTCGACTGTTATCCGCACGTTCACAGCGAGTCCGCCCTTCCACCGACGATAAAATCCTCACCTCGTGGAACGGGCTCACGCTTGCAATCTTAGCCGAAGCGGCGCGCGTCTTCTCCGCCGAAGCGGAAACCAACGCTTCCATCATCCCCGACAACACCTACTACATTATGGCTACGCGCAACGCAGAATTCCTCCTGTCTAACTTGCGCCCAAACGGCAGCCTCAAACACAGTTGGCGCGACGGCAAAACAGCCGCCGCCAGCTTCCTTGAAGATTACGCCGCGCTCATCCTCGGACTGCTCGAACTCTATCAAACCGATTTCAACGTCAAATGGTACGGCGCCGCGCAAGAGTTGGTTGAGGAAATGATCGCGCGCTTCGCCGACCCCGATGGCGGATTCTTCGACACGCCCGCAGACGGCGAAACATTATTATTAAGACCGAAAGACGTGCAAGACAACGCCTCGCCTTCCGGCAACGCGCTGGCGTGCGAAGCGCTATTGCTATTCTCCGAATTTAGCGGCGAAGGAAAATATCGAGAACGGGCTGAAGCAGCGTTCTCGCTCGTCGTCGGCATGGCGGCAGAATACCCCACTTCGTTTGCGGGCTGGCTATCGGCGGCTAACCTTTCGCTGGAGAAAGTGAAGCAACTGGCGATCGTAAGCGCGCCGAGCGCGCCAGAAGCGCTTGAATTCATTCGCTTTGCACGCTCCGCCTACCGCCCCGCCGCTGTCCTCGCCGCATCTACATTCCCACCGCCGCCCGCCGCGCCCGCGCTCTTACAAGATCGTCCACTTAAAGACAGCAAGACCACCGCGTACGTTTGCGAGGGGTTCGTTTGTAAAAATCCCGTCACATCGCTCGCAGAATTGCGCGACTTGCTGCAGTCCGCTTAACATATATATGACCTACGCAGATCGAAATCTTTTGCCGCGAATTACGCGAGTTACCGCTGCTGGTTTAAAAACAATTCGTATACATTAACGAAATTCGCAGCTTGGTCTTAGAGTTTTGCGCAAGTCCCAATATAGAAAAAGGCTCTCATACGAGAGCCTTTTTCTATTTAGATTCTTTATCCTCAGAAGAGTCGTCTGAGTCTTCGGCTTGCTTTCCTTCAGAAAGTCCTTCGCGAAAGGACCGAATGCCTTTGCCCAGTTCGCCGGCAACTTTACCGATGCGCCCTGGCCCAAAGAGAAGGATAACGATCACTAAAATAACGATCCACTCAGCGCCGCGCGGCAATCCTGGCATATATCACTCCTTTGCTCAATATAGCATTATACTACCACATCCATGATTAATTTGGCGCTATAGTTCTCTGCGGTAGATCAACCCTTCGATAAAGCGGATAAGCCGCCGCGCCCAAGAGCGGATGCGTCCAAGCTGGCGATAGCGCTCGGGTCGCGCCGCTCCCTTGCTCGGCAATGGGCCCGTCCATTCCGCCGCTAATGCACCCCACGTCAAACCTGCGCCAAAACCGACCATCACCACTTTATCGCCCGGCTGAATCTTTCCCGCCTCAGCCGCCTCGACCATCGCGATCGGAATAGACGCGGTGGAAGTGTTCCCGTAACGATCCAAATTAACGATGAAGCGATCCATCGGCAGTTTCAACCCGCGCGCCGCCGCTTCGATGATCCGAACGTTCGCTTGATGAGGTACGATCCAGCGAACGTCTTGAACCGTCAAGCCCGCCGCCGTTAACGCTTCTTGAGTCGCGGAAGCCATGACGCGGGTCGCAAAACGGAACACTTCTCGCCCGTCCATTTGAATGTAATGTTCGCCGTCTTGATAAGTGGTCTCCGAAATGGGACGTCGGCTTCCGCCGGATGGCAATTTCAACAAATCGCCGCCCGAGCCGTCCGAGTGCATCACGGCAGAAAGCACGCCGCCCGGTCGTTCGTCCGCTTGCAAGATGAACGCGCCGGCGCCGTCGCCGAACAGGATGCATGTATTCCGATCCTTCCAGTTAACGAATCGCGAAAGCGTTTCCGAACCGATCACTAGAACCGTCTTGACCGAACCGCTGCGTATGGCTTGCGCGCCCATATTCAACGCATAGATAAAACCCGAACATGCAGCCAACAGATCGAACGCTCCGGCTTTCGTCGCGCCGAGTTGATCTTGTATCAAACAAGCCGTGGCAGGAAAGAGATATTCCGGCGTAGAAGTGGAGCAGATAATCAAATCCAAATCGGTCGGACGGACGTTCGCCTTTTTGAGCGCGCGCATCGAAGCATCCACGGCGAGCGTAGAAGTGAAATCCGTTTCGCGCGCCACACGGCGTTCGCGAATACCCGTCCGCTCGCGAATCCAAGCGTCGTTCGTTTCGATAAATTCCGAAAGGTCGTCATTGGTCATGACTCTTTCAGGCACAGCCATCCCCCAGCCCGTGATATGCGCATTTAACATGTGGTCTCTCCTAACGGGAACCGAGGCGCGCGCCGCGTCCGTTATTCTGAATAACGCCCGAAGATCAGCGTCGCGTTATGTCCGCCGAATCCAAACGAGTTCGACATCACGTGATCCAGCGCCGCCGCGCGCGGTCGGTTGGGGACATAATCGAGATCGCACTCAGGGTCGGGGGTTTCATAATTGATCGTCGGCGGGATCGTCCCAGCGCGAATTGCCAGGACCGAGAAAACGGCCTCCACGGCGCCTGAAGCGCCGAGCAGATGTCCCGTCATCGATTTTGTAGACGACACCGGGATCGAATAAGCGCGCTCTCCAAAGACTGTTTTGATTGCGGCAGTTTCGCTTTTGTCGTTCAGCGTCGTCGAAGTGCCATGTGCGTTAATGTATTGAATGCCGTCAACGCCCAGCCCGGCGTCCTGCAGCGCCAGGCGCATGGAAATCGCCGCGCCCGCGCCGTTCTCCGCTGGAGCCGATATATGAAATGCGTCATCCGAGGCGCCGTAGCCGCTCAGTTCGGCGAGGATCTCCGCGCCGCGCGCTTTCGCCGACTCGAACGATTCAAGAATAACCACGCCGGCGCCTTCGCCCATTAGGAAGCCGTCGCGATTTTTATCGAACGGACGGGAGGCGCGCTGCGGATCGTCGTTTCGAGTGGACAGCGCACCCATGACGTTCATGCCCGCGACCGCGAGGGGCGTCAGCGCACCCTCGGCGCCGCCCGCGATCATCGCGTCTGCCGCACCGCGCCGGATCATCTCAGCAGCTTCTCCGATCGCGTTATTGCCTGAAGCGCACGCCGTCGCAAGCGCCATGTTCGGACCTCGCACGTCGAAGCGAATGGCAATCATGCCGGGCGCGCTGTCCGCGATCATCATCGGAATAAGGAACGGGCTGACGCGATCTACGCCGCGCTCATTCATCGCCGTCGCCTGCTCCATAATCGTCCCAATGCCGCCGATACCGGTACCGATCACCACTCCTACGCGATCGCGATTCGACGCGTCAATTTTCAGCCCGGCATTCTGCACAGCCTCCGCCGTCGCCGCCATTGCGAATTGAGTAAAACGATCCATTCTGCGGGCTTCGCGCGCGCCAAAGCGCCCAACAGGATCAAAGCCCTTCGCTTCCGCGGCGAAGCGCGTTTTATGCTCGCTCCCGTCGAAGAGAGTGATCGGTCCCGCGCCCGATTTCCCCGCCAGCAAAGATTTCCAAGCTTCTTGCGCGGTATTTCCCACAGGAGTGATACAGCCGACGCCCGTAATCGCAACTCGTTTTCTCATTTCACAAACTCCTTCACAAGACGCAATGCGTCCATTGATATCGAATATTGGGATTTACAACACCATTCACGCCGATTGGACGCGCTTACCCAAGCATGTCTGCGCGGTCTGCCAGGCTTGCTGCAAATGCAAGCGGTCATGATCGGCGATAAAGCCCATAACTTCTGTAAAATTCGACGGACCGAAAATAGCATGACGGACATTGCGCCGCCAGATTTCATCTGAGGCGTCTTTCACTTTTTCCAGCAGCGTTAATCGCGCCGCGGTAAATTCATCAATCGCTTCTACGGCGTCCTCGTTGAGATAATTTCTCTCGCTCGCCCATACCGTCGTATCGGGGCGAGGGATGAACACGTCGTCTTTCTTCAACATCAAATCTACTTGTAAGATATGCACTTCGCGTTCCGTATCGCGCAAGTGACTGGCGATTTCGTTCATCGCCCAATCGTTATGTTTTGGCGCACAGCGACATTCGCCGTCCGTCAGCGGATGCAGAAACCTAGGAAAGACCGCCGGCGTAGAAAGCAGGATCGCCCAGATCGCATCGCGAGACGCATACAATGGCTCCAGCGCAGAGGGCTCGGTTGCCTCTAGCCAACGCCGCAGATCCGCAAGCGAACCGGCGCTCGTCGCCTCCTCCGACGGCGAGGCTGGTTGATCTTCAACCAAAAAGGTTTTCAGCCCCAAGCGTTGCGCAGGAAGGATATCGCGATAGAGATCGTTTCCCGCCATCACCACGCCGCCCTCCTGCCAACCGAGCGCGCCCAAAACTTCGGCATAGTAGGCGGGATGATTTTTCGTAAAATGGAATTCTTCAAACGCCGACACCAGTTTGAAGCGTTCGGGATCGAAGCCCGCCCAGCGCAGACGATGCTGCGTGGCGGCGAGCGGAAATAGCGGATCGGTGGCTATGGCGATCTGAAAGCCTGCCGCTTCAGCCCAACCCACAAATTCAACGGCGCCGGCTATGGGCGCGGTATAAAAAGCCAGCTGTGGAAAGGCACGTTCGTAGAAATCGTCAAAGATTTCCTGTAAATCATCTTTCGACGCGCCCAGCCGGGGATAAAAATGCGACTCGAAAACCTCGCGCAATGCCAAGCGCGGGTCCTCGTTGTCATTCATGCGATTCACTCCACCGACCAACGCCCGCATAAATTCATCAGGCGGAATATGACCGCTAACATGCGCGGTCAACGCCTGAAAGTAAGCGGGCATAAATATGTGCATGTTCGTATTGAGAAGAGTGTCGTCAAGGTCGAGCAATAGAGTAAGCGGCATGAATATTTCAGTTAATCCGTTCTTTCGTCAGGGTCTTATCTCAAACTTAAATGGGAGCGTGTGACACTCACCGCACCCCACCCGAGGCTCTGCCACCGGCTTCTTTACTTTTTCACAGTATGCAGAAATTTGCATACGCCGCATAAACGCAGCCGACAACGGTCGCGTCACTTTGCCGCGCAAACGCATATGTGCGCATGCGTTTGCGCGAGAGATTTCAGGAACGGGGCAAGTTTTACAGAGATCGCGCGTCCACCGCTCGCCGGAGGTTTTCAGCAGACGGCATTCTTCAACGTTTTTCCCGCGAAAGTAATCGCCGTAGAAATAGGGGCACTCAACGCCGTAGGGGTTTTTCATGCTTGAATTATAGATCAACTATCTAAGCGAACACTAAGCATCGCATCAGTTCCCCTCTGGCGCGTTCGCTTAGAATCCTCGCTCCGTCTTACACGCGCGTAGTGTATTCGCCCGTTTCGGTGTTAACTCGAATCACGTCGCCCACTTTCACGAACTGCGGGCACTGCACTTCCAAGCCAGTCTCCGTTACTACTTTCTTCGTCACGCCGGTCGCTGTATCTCCACGAATGGCGGTTTCCGCTTCGACAACCTCGAGATCTACGGTGGACGGAAATTCTACGTCTAAAGGAGCGCCTTTGTAGAATGTAAGCTTCACTTCCATGCCCGCTTTAAGATATAACGCAGCATCGCCGAGCATCTTGGCGCTAACCGCCGGCTGCTCAAAAGTCTCATTGTCCATAAAGTGATAGAACTCGCCGTCGCTGTACAAATACGACACATTGTGGAAGTCGAGTCGCACGTCTTGCACCGATAACCCCGAGTTAAATGTACGCTCGATATTGGCGCCGGTCTGCAAATTACGGGCTTTAATACGAATGTTCGCGTTGCCGCGCCCGGTCTTGTTGTGGCTGTAATCCAACACTTTATAGAGATGCCCGTCGAGTTCAAACGTCACACCTTTTCGTAATTCATTTACGTCAATCATACGCGCGCTTTCCTTTGATAAGATAAAATTCGATACAAACTGCGGGATTATACTACAAGCGAATAGCCGGCTTAATGATTCTTCTCGGCTTGCGGGTCTTCTTGCAACAACTGAACTGCGTGCGGCACCGCTGCGATCACGGCATCCAAATTCTCCACGGCGCCTTTCGGGCTGCCCGGCATATTCACAATGAGCGTTCGCCGGCGAATGCCGGCGACTCCGCGCGAGAGCATGGCATGCGGAGTCGTTTTCAACGACGTGGCGCGCATCGCTTCAGCAAGGCCGGGGGCTTCGCGTTGAATAATCGCGCGCGTGGCTTCGGGAGTTATATCGCGCGGAGCGAATCCGCTTCCGCCGGTGGTCAAAATAAGGTCGCACTCATCCGCATCCGCCCAAGCAGACAACGCTTCGCAGATGATCGTTTCGTCGTCAGGAACAATGCGCTTCATAACGACGCGCCAGCCCTCCCGTTCGACGCGATTCGCAAGCGCAGGGCCCGAAAGGTCTTCGCGTTCGCCGCGCGCCGCGCGATCAGAAACGGTCAAAATCCCGACTCGTGGAATCATGCGCCGCCGTCTCGTAAAAGGGCGATCAGATCGTCGGGCATGAACGGCTTGAGCAGGAAGGCGTTGGCTCCGCTTCGCAAGCACTCTTCGCGCATATCCAACCCGGAAGTCATCACAATGTGCAAATCGTCGAAGCGCGAATCGGCGCGCAACGCTCGAACAACATCCAACCCGTTGAGCCCGTTAAGGTGAACATCCATTAGAAGCGCATCAGGACTTTCTTGCGAAACGAGCGCGAGGAAGTCCGCGTCGGCTTCAGCGGCGACAACTTCGAACTTCTCCATCTTAAGCAGCGTACAAAGCAAGGCGACCATATTCTGGTCGTCTTCAACGAGCAGAACTTTTGGCATTTCGTTTCGCCTTTCCATTTTTAGTCGTTCGCGTCATTCGTTTCGGCTCCAGCGCTGCGGCTAACGCTTCATCCACTGTTTCCACAAAAATTAGTTTCATTACACGCTTAACTTCATCGGGCGTTTCTTCCGCGTCTTGTTGGTTGCTTTTCGGCAAGATCACAGTTGTCAAACCGTTTCGATGCGCGGCAAGCACTTTCTCTTTAACGCCGCCGATGGGAAGCATTTGCCCTCGCAGGGTGATCTCGCCGGTCATTCCGAGGTTCGGCTTCACTTTACGCCCCGAAGCAAGCGAAACGAGGGCGGTCGCCATAGTTACTCCGGCGGATGGACCGTCTTTCGGCTGTGCGCCGGAAGGGATGTGCATGTGGATATCATGTTGTTCGAAGAAGCGTTCGTCAATTTTAAGTTGTTTCGCGTGCGAACGCACAAACGACAGCGCTGCGCGCGCCGATTCATTCATCACGTTTCCGATCGAGCCGGTAATCTGAAAGCCTTTTCCTCCGGGCATACTCGTCGCCTCGACGAATAACACTTCGCCTCCGTACGGAGTCCACGCCAAGCCCGGCACAACGCCGGGGATCGAGATGCGGCGATTAAGTTCCTCGGTTCCATGGAAGACCGGACGGTCAAGATATTCTTCCACCAAGCCGGGCAAAAGATTCACGCTCGTTATTTTACCTTCCGCAATGCGCGCGCCAACCTTTCGGCAAACTGCGCCGATCCTACGTTCGAGGTTGCGCACGCCCGATTCGCGCGTATATTCGCGGATAATCTTCTGCAGGGCGTCGTCGGTAAAAGAGATTTCCGTTTCGCGCAAACTATTCTCGCGAATCTGTCTCGGGATTAAATATCCCTTAGCGATGGCGATCTTCTCTTTTTCAGTATAGCCGGCAAGCGAAATAACTTCCATGCGGTCGAGCAACGGGCCGGGAATTGTTTCAAGCGTATTGGCAGTGGTCACAAAGAACACCTGCGACAGGTCAAAAGCGACTTCGAGATAGTTATCGCGGAATTCACTGTTTTGTTCGGGGTCGAGCGCTTCAAGCAACGCCGAAGCGGGATCGCCGTGAAAGTCGTACGTTAATTTATCAATTTCATCCAGCATAAAGACAGGGTTGCGCGACTCAATTCTGCGCAACGATTGCAGAATCCGTCCCGGCATCGCGCCGATATAGGTGCGGCGATGTCCGCGAATTTCCGCCTCATCGCGCACGCCGCCCAGCGAAGCCCGCACGAACTTACGCCCCATCGCGCGCGCAATGGATTGTCCAAGCGAAGTTTTTCCTACGCCCGGCGGGCCCACGAAGCAAAGAATTACGCCTTCGCGTTCGCGTCGAATCGCGTCGCCGGAAGCGGTCGCAGGCTCCTCTTCGCGGTCAATTCTCAATTTCCGAATCGCGAGGAATTCGAGGATGCGTTCCTTCACATCCTTCAGTCCATAATGATCGGCGTCTAAAATTTCGCGCGCGCGCTTAATTTCAAGATTGTCTTCCGTGGATTTCGACCACGGCATGGTCACCAGCCAATCCAGATAGGTGCGAATCACGCCGTATTCCGCTGCCGCAACCGGCAACCGCGATAATCGTTCCAACTCGCGATTCGCCTGCTTTTCCGCCTCTTCAGGCATTTTTGCATCGGCGATCTTCTTGCGAAATTCTTCCGTCTCGGCAGCCTGCTCGTCTTTTTCGCCTAATTCCTTTTGAATGGCTTTCATTTGCTCGCGCAAGAAATACTCGCGCTGTACTTTCTCGATCTCGCCGCGCGCCTCGTTTTGAATCTTCTGCCCCAGCGAAAGCACTTCCGCTTCGCGCACAAGCAAGCCGGTCAGTTTTTTCAGCTTTTCAGCGGTCGAATCTAACGCAAGCAATTCCTGCGCGTCCTTCAGATCCATCCGTTGGAAGTTCGCGATCGTGTAGACCGTCTGCAAAGGGTCTTCGACGGACGTAATGGAGCCAGCCAGTTCCTCAGGGAACGAGGGAATCATTTGAGTGATCTGTTGAAATTGATCGCGGGCATTGCGGGCAAGCGCGTCAACCTCTAAACCCTCTTCGACCATCTCTGGCGCAAGCGTGATCTGCGCTTTCAGATACGGCTCTTGCTCGGTAAACTGACCCAGTCGAAACCGATCCATGCCTTGCACGAGCAGGCGCACAGTCCCATCGGGCGCGCGGAAGAGGCGATGAACGGTCGCTACAACGCCGATAGGATATAAGTCTGCGGGACCCGGCGTTTCCAATTCAGGATTCATCGCCGCAACCAGCCCGACGAGCTTATCCCCCGCAACGACATCATCCACCAATTTGATCGAACGCGGCTGCCCAACCGTCAGCGGGACAGCAGTTTGTGGATAGACAACCACGCCTCGCAACGGAAGGATGGGAAGCGTCGCCGGGTATTTGCGCTCGGGCGTCGGTTGCGACGCGTCTGATTCAGAATCGTCCGAATTGCCCGCAGGGGCGCGCGGAGGGATGGACGACAACAGCGCTGAAACAAAGCCATCGTCCAGTTCCCCATTCCATTGAAAAAAATCATCGTACCCAGAACGCCAGCGGTTAGCGGGCATAGTTATTCTCTAATTTCATCCGTTTTTACTTTCGGTAATTTAATCGTTAAGAATCCATCCGCATAGTCGGCCTCGCACGCGCTTTCGTTCACAGGCGCGCCGATAGACGCTTCGACTTCAAAGCGTCCTGAAAGGATCTCCATTTGATGATATGCGCGCCGCCCTACAAAACCGGGACGGTCGCCCGAGACATACAGAACATTATTATTCAGGGTAATTTCAAAATCTTCGTCGCGCATACCGGCGATTTCCACGCGGATAAAGAAATCTTCTCCAGTTTCGTATACGTCGGTCGGCGGACTCCAGACGCTGGAGCGAGTCTGCCAGCGGGCAGACTGCAAGATCACAATACGAGATTCAAACACATCCGGCAGGCTTCTACGTATGATCATAGTCATCGCTTAACTCCTTGACTAACAGAACTCGACGCGCAAAATAAAGCTGGCGCCCCCGGCGGGACTCGAACCCACAACCTGCAGCTTAGAAGGCTGTCGCTCTATCCATTGAGCTACGGGGGCAGTTCAAGGCTATTGTAGTACGGCGCCGAAATACCGGCAACCGCTTGCGCGTTCACGCGGCGCTGTATGGACGAATTCCTTTATAAATACGAGGTCCAGCCAATGTCCGCAAGATCGTCTCCGGCGGACGGTTAAGTCGTTCGCCCAACTCCAGCGATGACATTGGAATATTCCCATTAGTGAGAAACAGTCGGAAAACCGCCTCTACTAGCGCGGTCTGATCGGTAAGGAAGTCCGGCTGGCGGACGCAATGCGTCATAAGAATATTCTGAACACCGTCCACCTGTTTCACTTCGGCGGTCACCGGGTCCACCCAATCCACCATCTCGCCTTCTCCGCTATCGGCGAATAGTTCACGATGCTCCGCGCACAGCAACGATCGCAAGTACACGCTCCAGTCGCGCTCATTCTTCTTCCACCAGTCAAAGTCAATAAAGAACGGCGTATCTATGCCCGGCTTAATAAGGCTTCTGCGTTTAATTTCTGCCATTTATTCCGCCTCTCGCAATCGAAAATGCAAGTCGCCTACATGCGTAAAAAGATCGGAGCGGCTTGCCAGAAGCGCGAAGAGCGGCGCTGGCGGAGTCCGATGAATGATGTTAACCGCCGCGTACAGTTCTTGCGCGTGAACATGCCCCTGCGGCGTCAACTTCGACAGCTCGCGGGTCAAGTCTATTACAAGTTTCTCGAACGGGCGCTTGCGGCTGTTTGTCCACAAAGCGTCTACAACATCAAACGAAGGGATGGCAAACGCCATACGATCGTTAAATTCCGCAGACACCGCCTGTTTCAACATGGCGAACACTACGCCGCCGTCCGCGCCCACAATAGCGGTTCGCATCCAATCTTTCGTCGCTCGATAGGTCTGCGCTTCGATCACAACTTCGCCAGGCGCATCGCTTCGACGAATCGTCACTAAACTACCGGGCATCAAGCCGTTGGCTCTGTACCAATCTTGCAAGCCAGAGACATAGCGATGTTCGCGCACAATCCATGCGGGGATGCGCTGTCGAGTCTTCCCGTCTACCAGCGTGAAGCGAATGCGGGGCGTCTCGTAGGCTGTCGGAAACAACGATTGAACGCGCGTCGAAACCGGCAAAGTTCCCGCCCGAAGGTGTGGATAAATCAGCGCAATAGACGCTTCTTCCGCAAACAGATCAGACGCATCGTCTATCTCGCTCAATTCGTCGTCCAATTCCGACGCTAATTTCAACATCTGGTCGTCAAGCAGAGCGCGGTCGTATTCGATAGGATCATATTGCAGAAATAAAGGCGCGTTCCGCACATCATCCGGCTCAAGCCGTTTCAAGCACCACAACACCTCGCCTGCGGGACCCACTTCGTCGAAGCGACCGTCTTCTTGAAGGGCGAAGTTCAAAGAGAATTCGGTCAGTTTTGGGTTCTCGCCTTCCGGCAAGGCTATATCCTTAAGCAACGCGGACGGAGACATTGGCTCGCCCGCCGCCATATCGAGAACCGCTTCCGCCAGGTTCAAGTTGCCTTCGCGCACATCTATGAGCAACGCGCGCGGAAACCACCGCCCGGCGATTCGCACAAGCTGCGCGTCGCCGCTGAAAGCGGCTTCGAGTTTTTGATTGATCTCGTTCCCGTATTCGCGCGCGATCGTTTCAGCGTCGAAGCCTTCGCCTTCGTCCGAGGCGGGGTTATCATTCAAAGGGTGATGCGCCAACTGAGACGCGAATAGGCGGCGAGAGCCGTCATCAAGGTCAACCGTCAGCACGCTGAATGCGCCGATCTCAGGATTTGCGCCCGGGCGCGCTTCCGTCACTTTTCCGCGCTTCCACGCCAAATTAGGAAACGCCAGTTCGTCGCCAACCTGATGCGTATCTTTCGGAACATAAATTCTTCCGCTTCCCTCTCGTCGCGCGCGAAGCGCAAAGCGCTCCGCGCGGTTGCGTTCATGAATTAACGCCAGCGCGAGTTCGTTCGTGGCGAGGGGTGTTTCTTGTTCGAATAAATAGTTGTTTAGGAATTCAACGTCTTGTTGAGTGATTTGAAGATCAGCCCATGTATCGAGAGATTCAAGTAAATTGCTTACCATACTACGCCTTAAAGAGAATTTGTCAGACGCTGTCTGTTCAACGTCGGGAAATATTATACCTTACCTTAACAGCGGTTGTATAATTCAGACATGATTCTTACGCTTGCGCAGGCGTTGCGCGCAAACCAGACCGACCGTATCGCGTTCATCGGATCAGGCGGAAAGACGACTGCGCTGTTTCAGTTGGCAAAACAAATGACGCCGCCCGTCATCATCGCAGCTGCTGCGCATTTGGGAACATGGCAAACTTCGCTCGCAAGCAAGCACATCGTTGCGCGCTCGTCAAACGATTTAACTGACCTCAAAAATGCTCTCAGCGACGTCACCTTGATCACAGGAGAGATTCAAGGCGATAGAACTGCATCCGTGAGCGATGAAACGCTTGAAACGCTTCATCAATTCTGCACCCAGCGCTCCATCCCCCTATTGCTCGAAGCCGACGGCTCGCGCCAAAGACCGCTGAAAGGCTGGGCGGTTCACGAACCGCCTATTCCAGATTTTACGAATCATGTTGTGGCTGTCGCCGGCTTGTCTGGGCTAGGGAAACCGCTCAACGCCGAATTCGTCCATCGCCCTGAAGCGTTTGAGCGGATCAGCAACGTTAAATCCGGCGAGATAGTTGACGTTCACGCATTGACGCGCGCTCTCTTACACGCTCAAAGCGGCATCAAAAATATCCCCCCATCTGCGCGTAAAACAATTTTACTCAATCAGGCGGATACGCCTGAATTACAAGCGAACGCGAAAACGATGGCGCAACGATTGCGCTCCGCATATCACGCAACAGTTATCGCAAGCGTGAAGCGAAATGAAATTTACGCGGCGTACGAATCTACCGCCGGGATCATCCTCGCCGCCGGTGAAGCGGCGCGATACGGACAACCCAAGCAGCTGCTCGACTGGAACGGGGAACCGTTCATTCGAGTTGTAGCCAAGCGGGCGCTCGAAGCTGGGCTATCGCCGGTCGTTGTCGTCACGGGCGCAAACGCTGAACAGGTCGAAGCGCCCATCAGCGACTTGAACGTAACGCTCGTCAGAAATAACGAATGGCAAAGCGGACAAAGCGCTTCCATCAAAGCCGGCATTCGAACGCTCCACACCGCCGACCCTAATGCCGGAGCGGCAATCTTTCTACTCGTAGATCAACCGCAAGTTACCGTTTCTATTTTACAAGCGCTGGCAGAAAAACACGCCGAGGGACTGTATTCCGCCGTCGCGCCACTGGCGATGGGACGCCGCGCAAATCCGGTCCTATTCGACCGTCGAACATTCGCCGATCTTCTGACTCTCGAAGGCGATACGGGCGGACGGGCTATCCTCCACAAGCGTCGTGTAGAATTTCTCCCCTGGCACGATGAACGTTTGCTGCTCGATGTGGATACGCCTGAGCATTATCAACGCTTATTGGCAAGCGAAGGACATTGATCGCTATGCGCGCTTGACCTTATCCGCCAGCGGTTAGATCTAAAAAATACGCGTTAGTGTTTCGCTTATGAAAGCCCAGGCGTTGATACAACAAATTCGCTTCCACACGATTCGCATTCGACGTTAACGATAGATTTCCTGCGCCCGCCTCGCGCGCGAACTTAATCGCCTCCTGCATAAGAGCCTTCGCGATTCCACGGCGGCGGCACATCTCGCTTACGACAACGTCCTCCACGACAGCCCGCGTTCCGCTCGGAACGCGATAGACGATCACGGTAAGCATGCCAACAATCGTGTTATCTTCTTCGGGCAGGCGCGCGACCAATAACGCCGCATCAGGAGATTTCAGAAGCGCCGACAATTCGTCTTGCGCGGGCAGGGCAATTCTCCGGCTCAACTGAGGGATCAAATCCGCAAGCGCCGCAGAAAGCTCAGGCGAAACGGCGGCGACTCTCTCGATCAGCATACCGCCTTAAGCCAGTTCCGTCCTCCCGAATTTCGGGAAGAAACTTAGCGCGGCATAATACGCCACATACACGAACGAGACCGGCGCGACCCACGCCGGCACATCCGGATACTGCAAGAGCGCCCAAATTCCTAACGCGCCATAAAGGTAGGTGAATCCGAGCGTTAAGCGGCGCAAACGAACGTTGCGAGAAGGATACAGATATTTAACCGGCACAAACACAAGGATATTACAAATTACCAGTGCGGCAAAATTGATCCATGGATTCAATCCCAACAACATCATGTAAATGACAAGAAAATTCCATACCGAGGGAAAACCCTTAAAGAAGTACGAATCGCTGTCGGTCTTTGCATCCGTTTGCGAGAACTGGTAAGCGGAAGTCAGCAAGATCGAGATCGCCGATGCCATTACCCATCCCTCCGGCAACAAGCCCGGTACGCGCACCAGCAGCAACGCCGCTACGACCACATAATTTAAATAGTCAATAATATTATCCAGCAATCCGCCGTCTACGCCTTGAGCATATTCATGCACATGGAACCAGCGCGCCAGCATGCCATCGAAACCATCCACCAACATAGCGATAATGATATACACGATCGCAAGCTTAAAGTTCAATTCCCAAATCGCCAGCAAGGCTAAAAACCCCCACACCGCGCCGGTCGCAGTAAACGCGTGAACGCTCCATGCCAGTGTTTGGCGCAGCCAAAGCGGAAGTCTCTTAAACATTCATCACCTCGATAAAAATTATGACGCTATTATAAAAGAAAAGGCGCGTCTTTCAACGCGCCTTTCAAAACTATTTTTTGTAGCGCGAAATACGCAAAGCGTCTCGCGCTACGCGACTTATTTTTTAACCAACCCAACTTTCACCGTCTCGCCGTCGAACGAATCATCCACGCTGGATGCGCCGCTTGGCGGACTCGCAAACTGTAGATCGGATGCCAGCGTTTCGGTGGTGATGTAATCCTTGTGCGCCTCGATCGCGGACCTCAAGCCTGCTGAGGCTTCGACGAACAACTCGATCCTGTCAGCCACGTCCAAGTCCGCGGTCTTGCGGAGGTCTTGCACGCGCCGCACAAACTCACGCGCCAAACCTTCCTGCGCGAGTTCGGGAGTCAATTCGGTGACGAGCGCGGCGACATACGCGCCATCCTCCGCGACGGCAAATCCCTCTTTTGCCTGCGCTTTGACCTCGACCTCTTCAGACAAGATGTCGTAGTCCGCGCCTTCGAGGCTCACTTTCAGAGGTTCACCAGACATCAACGTCTTCGCAACTTCTTCCGCATTCATGGCGAGGATCGCTTTTTGAAGCGCGGGGAATTTGTTGCCATATTTTTGTCCGAGTTGTTTTGGAAGCGGCTTGACTGTGTGCGACACGGCTTCCGTCGCAGCGTCCAGCAAGCGGACTTTCTTCACGTTCAACTCGTCCACGAACAGGTCGGCGTAATTCTCAACGGCTTTGCGTTCGTTCGCGTTGCCGACCGAGAACGCGGCTTCTGCCAGCGGCTGGCGGACTTTGCGATTCGCTTTCTGCCGCGCGGAATGTCCGAGCGAGACGAGTTTCATCACGGTCGCCATATCATGGTTCAGCGATTCGTCAATCATCTCAGGCATCACTTGGGGCCACTCGGCGAGATGCACCGACTCGGGCGCAGACTCGTCCACGGAACGGACGAGGTTTTGATACAGCTCGTCGGCGAGAAAAGGCATGGCGGGTGCGACCAGCTTCGAGAGGGTGACGAGAGCCGTGTACAACGTTGAGTAGGCGGCTTGTTTGTCCGAATCCGATTCGGATTTCCAGAAGCGGCGGCGCGAACGTCGCAGATACCACGTGGACAACTTCTCCACGAACGCTTCGATGGGGCGCGTCGCGTTGGTCACGTCGTAGGTTTCGTACGCCTCCGTCACATCGCGGACGAGCGCGTTGAGTTCGGATAACAGCCAGCGATCCAAATCGCTTGTTGCTATCGGCGCGGTGGTGACGATGGGTTTGTCGAGGTTCGCATACGTCACGAAGAACGAGTAGACGTTCCACAACGTGAGCGTGAAATTGCGGATGACCTCGCCTACTAGATCGGAAGAGAAGCGACGCTCTTGCCCTGGCGGAGTCGCCGTGAACAGATACCAACGGAACGCGTCTGCGCCGTGAACGTTCAACACATCCCATGGCGCAACGATGTTGCCCTTGCTCTTCGACATCTTCTGCCCGTCGCCGTCGAGGATCAAGCCGAGACAGACCACATTTTTGAACGAGACTTTATCGAACAGCAATGTGCTGATGGCGTGGAGCGAGTAGAACCAGCCGCGCGTTTGGTCAACAGCTTCGCAGATGTAATCGGCGGGGAACTGCGACTCGAATTTTTCTTTGTTCTCGAACGGATAGTGCCACTGCGCGACAGGCATCGAACCCGAGTCGAACCACACGTCAATGAGATCGGGGACGCGGCTCATTTGCTTGCCGCATTGGGAGCAATCCCAATGGACTTGATCCACGTATGGACGGTGCAGATCGAGCTCGCTCAAGTCTTTGCCAGCTTTTTCGGAGAGTTCCTTCACCGATCCGACGCCTTCGCGATGCTTGTTCTCACATTCCCAGATGGGAAGCGGCGTGCCCCAATATCGCTCGCGGCTCAACGCCCAGTCAATGTTGTTGGAGAGCCAATTGCCGAAGCGACCTTCGCGCGTGTGTTCGGGAACCCAGTTGATGGTGTTGTTCAACGCGACCAAACGATCTCGAAACGCGGACGTGCGGATGTACCACGACTCGCGCGCGTAATACAACAACGGAGTGCCGCACCGCCAGCAGAACGGATACGTGTGGGTGTACTCGCCCGCCTTGAACAACAGTCCGCGCGCGCGCAGGTCTTCGATGATCATCGGGTCGGCATCTTTGACGAACACTCCGCGCCACGGCGTCACTTCGGAGACGAACGTCCCGTCGGGGAGAACGGTCATCAGGACGGGCAGATTGTGCGCCTTCGACATTTCCATGTCTTCCTGACCGAACGCGGGCGCGATGTGCACCAAGCCCGAGCCGTCTTCGGTCGTGACGAAATCTCCCAGCACAACGTAATGCGCGGGCTTGTCGGGCGGCATGAACGTGAACAGCGGATGATATTTTACATCCTTCAACTTCTTGCCTTTGAATGTGTCAACGACTTTCACTTCCTCTTCGCCGAACACTTTTTGCACCAGCGACTTCACGAGGATCAACTTTTCTTTTTTGCCATCGTGATCGCGCTCGACGGTGACATACTCCTCTTCGGGGTGCGCGGCAACAGCGACGTTGGACGGCAGTGTCCACGGGGTTGTCGTCCACACGAGCAGTGACGTGTCGGGCTTATCCACCAGCGGCATGCGCACAAAGACCGAAGGGTCGGTCGCGTCGTCGTAGCCGAGGGCAACCTCATGGTCCGAAAGAGGCGTGCCACAGCGCGGGCAATACGGCACAACTTTGTATCCCTTGAAGAGCAGGTCTTTGTCCCAGAAGTTTTTGAGGATCCACCAGACCGACTCGATGTAGTCGTTGGTGTAGGTCACGTAGGCGTCTTGCAGATCAACCCAGAACGCGATGCGGTCGGTGAGCCGTTCCCAATCTTGAATGTACGTGAACACAGATTTTTTGCACAGCTCGTTGAATTTATCAATGCCGTATTCTTCGATCTGCTGTTTGTTTTTGAAGCCGAGTTGTTTCTCCACTTCGATCTCGACGGGCAGACCGTGTGTGTCCCAGCCGCCGCGCCGCGAGACGTGAAATCCGCGCATGATCTTGTAGCGCGGGAACAGATCCTTGAACGCGCGCGCCAACACGTGATGCACGCCAGGCTTGCCGTTCGCGGTCGGCGGACCTTCGTAGAAAACATACTCAGGCGCGCCTTCGCGTTGTTGAGTTGTCTTCTTGAAAATCTCGCGTTGTTTCCAAAATTTCATCATGGCTTCTTCCATCGAAGTCACGTTGAGTTTGGGTGAAACGGGTTTGAACATTCTGCCTCCAAATTTTCATGTCGCTGCGAGGAGCGAAGCGACGAAGCAGTCTCCTGTTGCGAGGAGATTGCTTCGGCCCTACGGGTCTCGCAATAACATATTAAAACAAAAACTCTCATCTCATTCCAGAGACGAGAGAATTCTCGCGGTACCACTCTGATTTCCGCTCGCATTCCCAAGATGGGCAGCCAGCAGACACTTAGCAGACGACTGACATCGTCCTGTCCCGATAACGAAGGACAATTTCGGCTCGCTTACTCTTAACCGACCACCCGATGATTTGACTATCAGACGATTCGACTAATTTCTGCGGAACGGCTCCGAGATGATCTTCGATTTGTTCGCTGATGTGGCTCACACCGCGCCCACACTCGCTGACAGACTCACAAACCTACTCTTCTCTTCACTGCCTTTGACTCGCGAATTATGCCACAACAACAATTGACCGTCAACGAATTCAGCGGGATAATGGCTTCATGCCGACTCAATCTCCTCATCCAGATTCTCTGCCCTCAGCCGGCTCCGTCCAAATCGTCACCGGTTCTTCTCTGACCCTTCGACTCGCTCAGGGCGGCACCCTCAGCCTGCCTCGCCCTCCCCGGCTTTTCTACCGCCATGGATGGCAATCCTGGTCCCTCGCCGCGTGGACGAATCCAACTCCCCTCCCCGTTCAACATCCCGCGATCCTCCATCCCTTGCAAACGGATCCGCGTTACGCAAACGACACATCCCCGCACGGTTCGTGGGTCGGCGCGGTGGAATTTGACGAAGATGACATCCTCCTGCTCGGCTCGCTCGGGCTGGACGCGCACGTTCGACTGAAAGCGAATCAACTCGAAGGCTGGCATGAAGCGGATAGTTGCGAATGGTTCATCGCGCGAGGAGATGAAATATCCGTCTTCGCAAAATACGCGGATGAACTTGCCAAGCGTTTCGGCAAAAGGTCAAGCAAGTCCGCGCCGCGAGTCTGGTGCTCGTGGTACAGCCTCTACACGGCAATTGACGAATCGATTATCTATAAAATTTTCGACGACTTGAACAATCTCCCCTTCGACGTTTTACAAGTGGACGATGGCTGGCAAATCTCCATCGGCGACTGGGATGCAAATGAAAAATTTCCATCGGGCATGAACGCGCTGGCGGAAAAAATCAAATCCACGGGGCGCAAGGCTGGACTGTGGCTCGCGCCACTGATCGCAGTCGAATCGTCGCACCTGTTTCGTGAACACCCCGATTGGTTTCTGCGCGACGAACATGGAAAATTCGTCTCGGCAGGATTCAACTGGGGCGAGCATCTTTACGCGCTGGACACTTCGCACCCTGCTGTTCTCGAATGGCTTTCGGCGTTGATGAAACAAGTCCGCGCATGGGGGTTCGATTACCTGAAGTTGGATTTTCTCTACGCGGGCGCATTGCCCGGCAAACGCTTCGCAGATTCGACGCGCGAAGCAGCGTATCGCGGCGCAATCAAAGTCATACGCAATGCAATGGGCGCGGACGCATATTTCCTCGCATGCGGCGCGCCGATCCTGCCCTCGCTGGGCTTGTGCGACGCGCTCCGCATTGGACCCGATGTTTCAGGCAGATGGGAAGACTCGCGCGACGCTTCACTGCTTTATAACTTTACCACCCCAGGCACGCGAAACGCGATCCGCACATCCGTCAACCGTTTGTGGCTTCAACCGCTCGTCGCCGTTGACCCCGATGTGTCATATTTTATCGAAAGGGAAAACGCGCTCTCGTCGGAACAAAAACAACTTCTGCAAGACCTCGCCTTGATTTGCAACTTCAAAGCGACCTCCGACCTGCCGCAGTGGATAACCTCCGCCGAACGCGAATCTCTACGCGAGTTTTTACAAGCGACTCCGCAAGTGAAACAACTCAGCCCCGCCAAATTTCAACTAGACGACCGCATCGTGGACTTCTCATCCGCGCTGACGTTACCCCCTCCCCCGCGCGGACTCACCAAACTCCCTGCCGCTTTCCTCGGCTGGCTGGGGAATCAACCTTTTGCATTGAATGCGCTTCATCGCTTGAATGAATCGGCTTCCAGGAAAAAGAAGCAACGAACGGAAATTAAATCGTCAAAATAACTCTTCGTAAAGCGACATGGATGTCCCGTTACGAAAACAATCCATCCGTCTTCGCCGCCATGATGAAATCGTTTTTGTGCAAGCCTTTCACAATATGCGTCCACCACTGGACAGTCACTCGTCCCCACTCCAGTACGATCAATGGATGATGATCTTCTTTCTCGGCAATGAATGCGACTTTGTTGGTGAAATCCAATGATTGAGCGTAATTTTTGAATTTGAAAACGCGCTGTAAACACGGGATGGCATCCCGCTCCACGAGTTGCCATTCGGGGACTTGAGGAAGAAGCTCGGCAATTTCGGATTCTGTCAGCGCAGGGTCGTCTCCGCGACAGGCGACACAGTTGAGTTGAGATAACCTCATTTCAAAGCCTCCAACAGATCCGCGAGTTCACTCACCGACGGCAAATGAATCCTCAATACCTTTCTCTTCGCTTCGATCAACGCTTCGTAATCGCCGACGGCTTGCGCGCGGATGAGCGTGCCGTATGATAATCCCTCAGTTGGGATGTCAATATCTTTTTCAGCCTCGGCGGTGACGACGATGAACAGCGCGTTCTTCGGGCCGCCTTTGTGGAATTGACCCGTCGAATGTTGAAAGCGCGGGCCGAATCCAGCGGTCACTGCGTTGCCAGTCTTCGCGCGGATAGCGACGCGCATTTTTTGTAAGGCGACATTTATGTCGTCTGTGCGCGGCAGGTAGGCGTTGATCGCCACATAGCCGTCCGCTTTGGCTTTCTTCAAGAACTTGCTCAACACAACATTCAACGACGCGCCCGTCACGGCGGTCGGTGAAAATACGCTCACGCCGTCTTTCTTCCACGCGGGTTTGCCTTCTTTCAATTTGCCTTTCTTTTGGTACTCGGCGATCTTCGCTTTCGTGATCTTCTTGCTCGACTCGACATTCGGTTGATCGAACGCGTTCACGCCAATGATCGAACAAGCAGTGACGACGGCGATCTCCCAGCGGAAAATTTCTGCGCCGATGTCATAGAAAGTGGAAAGTGGAAAATTGAGGACGGGATAACCTGCGTCACGAAGTTTAGACATAACATCATCATACTCGCCTGTTTGACGCAGGTAGACAAAAATTCTATCGCCGCCGTACTCTTTCACATCTCCAATCGGTTCGAGCGGCACAGGCAGGATGCCCTTGCCGTTCTTGCCGCTGGACTCGGCGACGATCTGCTCGATCCAATTTGCAAACGCGGATAAAGGCGGATCAGCCACGACGGTCAGCTTGTCTCGCCCGTGGAGAGCGGATTCGCCAATGACAGCCCCCAGCGCCATGCCGGGATTGCGCGCCGCAGGATCATGTTCATCGCATTGACTCCGCATCCAATCGGCGCGGTCGAGGAGGTGATTCAAATCTACGCCGAGCAACGCGGCGGGGACGAGACCGAAGTCGGTCAGCGCGGAGTAACGTCCGCCGACGAATTCATCGGCGAGGAATATTTTTCTGAATTTATTTTTTCGCGCCAACGCTTCGAGCGAGGTGTTGGGATCGGTGGTGGCGATGAAATGCGAACCGTCTTTCTTGCTCAACTTCCAGAAGTAATTGAAGTTCGCCATCACCTCCGCCGTGCCGCCCGATTTACTCGCGACGATGTACAGCGTTTTTTCAGACGGATACTTCTTCGCGGCTTCAGCAACTTGCGCGGGATCGGTGGAGTCGAGGATACCAACTGCAAGAGAAGGTTTCTCTCCATGCGCGGTGAACAGCAGACTAAATACTTCCGCAGTCAATGACGAGCCGCCCATGCCCAAAACCAGGACTCGATCTATGCCTGCTTTTTTAATTTCTTTGGCAAACGATTCGTATTCGCTCAATTTTGCGCGCGCTTTGTCAATGGAGGTCAGCCAGCCCATGCGGATGGTGACTTCGTGTTGACCAGATTTGTCTTTTGCAGACGCCCAAAGAGACGGGTCATGTTGCCACAGGCGCGCAGGAACAGAATCAGACTCAATCTGCGATATACGCCGCGAAACAGAATCGGCTAACGATCCGAGAGAAGCAACGGCGCGCGATCTCCGATCCTCAATAGACGCGAGCAAATGCGCGATCGCTTCGCTGAAAGCGGCGATGCCTTCGTCCTCCAATTCTTTTGTGGCGAGATCCATCGAGATGCCAGCCGCTTCCAACTGATTGATATCGTTCTGCGATTCGTCCACGCCGCGCATGAGCGTCAACGCCGCAACGCCGTGATCTTTGAACGCTTCAAGCGTGGCGGGCGGAACGGTGTTAATCGTTTCGGGTCCGATGAGATTATCCACATAATAAGTGTCTGGATAGGCAGGATTCTTCGTGCTGGTGCTCGCCCAGAGCGGGCGCTGAACGCGCGCGCCTTTAACTTTAAGATTCTCCCAACGACGACCCACAAATGTTTTGTGGTAGTCGTCATACGCAAGTTTGGCGTTGGCAATCGCAGCCTTACCTTTGAGCGGAGAGCCTTCGGGAAGTTGCGGATCAATTTTCGTGTCCACGCGCGAGACAAAGAACGACGCGACAGAAGCGATGCGGTCAATAGGAAGCCCCGCCGCAACACGATCTTCCAAACCGCTCAGGTAGGCATCCATAACTTCAAGGTAGCGCTTACGGGAAAAGATCAGCGTGATATTGATGTTTAATCCCGCCGCAATTGATCTGCGAATCGCAGGGATACCCTCCGCTGTAGCGGGAATTTTCACCATCAAGTTCGGGCGCGCAACGCGCGCCCACAACTGCTGCGCCTGCGCAATAGTCTTCTCGGTGTCGTATGCGAGATCGGGCGTGACCTCGATGCTGACGTAGCCGTCGCCGCCATTGGTCGCTTCATACAGCGGCAGGAACGCGTCGCACGCGGCTTTGATATCTTCAACGACGAGTTGCCAGAAGATCTTTTGCGTATCCCAGCCCGCCCAAGCGAGCGGTATCAACGCCGAATCGTAATTGCTCGTCTTAGCAATAGCGTTGTTAAAGATAGACGGATTCGACGTCACGCCGCGAATGTCGCCGCGTTCGATCATGGTTTTGAATTCGCCATTCTCCAGAATCTTGCGCTGGATGTTGTCGTACCAAAGGGATTGCCCTAATTGAGTTAATTTTGCGATTATGCTCATGGTTTTATGTCCGTTTTAGAAGTTCTAAATTTCAGAAGATTGCAAATCAAAGGAATTAATCTGTTAATCTCCCAACTTACCGACTTCTTCTAGTTTATGAATCTTTCTAACTCTCCGCGCGAGCCGCTCTCCGCCCGGTTTACCGCCCTGATATTCCGCGTCTAAAAATGCGGAGATAAGGGCTTTTGCCAGTTCAACGCCAATAACGCGCCCACCGAGACAAAGAACGTTCATGTCGTCGTGCGCCACGCCCTGCGCCGCAGAGTATGTATCGTGACAAATAGATGCGTACACGCCTTTCATCTTGTTGGCGGCGATACACGCGCCGACTCCCGATCCGCACACTAAAATTCCGCGTTCCACTTCGCCGTTTTGTATCGCGCGCCCCAACTTCTCGGCAAAGTCCGGAAAGTCCACCGGGGCGGCAGAGTCTGTGCCAACGTCAACAGGCTCATGTCCCGCTTCGCGCACAGCGTCGAGAACAATTTGTTTCAGCGGAAAGCCCGCATGGTCAAAACCAACGACAATTTTCATCATTATCCTTTACAGCAACGACTGAATCGCCGCTACGCAATTAACTCTTTTGCTCTTGCAACTACATTCTCCACCGTAAACCCGAGCTCCTGAAAGATAATCTTATACGGAGCCGATGCGCCAAAGCGGTCCACGCACAGCGCAGCGGAAGCGTAACGTTCCCAACCGAGGCTAGAGCCAAGTTCGACGGCAAGCCGCTTTATGATATTTTTCGGCAGGACAGATTCTTTGTACGCTTCGTCTTGCTTTTCAAATAACTCCCAAGACGGGAAGGAAACCACGCGCACCCCCATACCTTCTTCGTGAAGTCTCTGCGCGGCGGCAAATATCAAACTTACCTCCGACCCCGTCGCCATTAAGATCATTTCAGGCCTGCCAAAATCTTTCAACACATATGCTCCTTTCTCAACGGCAGGCGCACTGACGTTGCCGAGCGTCGGCAGGGCTTGACGAGTGAGGACCAGCGCAGTCGGTCCGTTACGGCGCGCGATAGCGACTTTCCACGCCTCGCGAACTTCGTTCGCATCAGCAGGACGAATCGTTACCATATTCGGAATAGCGCGCAAGGCGGCAAGTTGTTCAATTGGCTGATGAGTCGGTCCGTCTTCGCCTAGCCCGACCGAGTCGTGAGTGTAGATAAAGATCGAAGGAGCATGCGAGAGCGCCGCGAGACGAATGGCTGGTTTCATGTAATCAGAGAAGATGAGAAATGTGCCGCCATAGGCAATAACGCCGCCATATAGATTCATCCCGTTTAGCGCCGCGCCCATGCCATGTTCGCGCACGCCAAAGTGGAAGTTGCGACCTTCGTACGACTCTTTTTGAAAAGACGGGCTTCCATTGATCACGGTGTTATTTGAAGGAGCCAAATCCGCCGAGCCGCCGATCAGTTCAGGCAAGATCGGCGCAAGCGCGTTGATTATTTTCCCCGAAGACGCGCGGGTCGCCATGCCTTTCGGGTCGGCGGGAAACGTCGGCAAATTCGCATCCCAATCATCGGGCAATTTCCCCTCTAGTCGCCGCGACAACTCCGCGCCAAGATCAGGGTTTTCTTTTTGATACGCTTCGAAGGATTTTTTCCAGTCATCCTCCATATCGCGCCCAGTATCGAGCGCATTGCGATAAAAAGAGAGGACATCATCGGGAATGAAGAAGCGCGGCTCAAGGGGCCAGCCCAAATTCTCTTTCGCAGCGTTAAGTTCTTCGTCGCCGAGCGGCTCGCCATGCGCTTTAGAAGTGCCTTGCCGATTGGGCGCTCCGTAGCCGATAGTCGTACGACACATAATAATTGATGGGCGCGGATCAAGCTTTGCGGCTTGAATCGCCTTATCAATCGCCTCTACGTCGTTGCCGTCAGCCACCGTCTGAACGTGCCAGCCATACGCTTCAAAACGCGCGGCGCGATTTTCGGTAAAGGCTAAATTAGTCGAGCCATCAATCGAAATGTGATTATCGTCATATAGATAAATAATGCGCCCCAAGGACAAGTGTCCCGCCAACGACGCGGCTTCGGAAGAAACGCCTTCCATCAGATCGCCGTCGGTGACAACGCCGTAAATATACGATTGGATGAGTTCATGCTTAGGCTTATTAAACAACGCCGCAAGATGGCTCGCCGCAATCGCCATGCCCACGCCCTGACCGAATCCCTGTCCTAGCGGCCCCGTCGTCACCTCCACACCGGGCGTCAGCCCATGCTCTGGGTGCCCCGGCGTAATGCTCCCCCATTGGCGGAAGCTCTTAATGTCGTCCAAACTCACATCGTACCCGGTCAAATGCAAGAGCGAATACAAAAGCATCGAGCCATGTCCGCCTGAAAGGATAAAGCGATCGCGTCCCATCCATTTAGGGTTGCCTGGATTGTGCCGTAGGTGGCGCGTCCAGATCGTGTAGGCTATCGCCGCCACGCCCATCGGAAGCCCGGGATGACCCGAGTTCGCTTTCTGCACAGCATCCGCCGAAAGAAATCGCAAAGTATTGATCGCGCGTGACTGAAGATCGTTTGTCATAATTATCCTGACGTTTCTATTTTTTGTGGATTGTACCATCGTAAGACTTCAACGCCGAAGGCGTACTAAAGAACATGCGCGCAACGCCTCGACGATTCATTTACGCCATCCTCTTGACGCTCGGACTCGGCTGGATATTTCTTAGCGTAGATAAAAACAACGCCTCTCACCCTAGAACGATCACAGCGCCGCAGACGGGCTTTCTCGCGCCCGACTTCTCGCTTCAAACAACCAGCGGCGCGACGATACGACTCTCCGACTTGCGCGGGCGGGCGGCGTTGATTAACCTCTGGGCGACGTGGTGTCCGCCTTGCCGCGCAGAAATGCCCGCCATCGAGAAAATCTATAACGAATATAAAGACCAAGGTTTTATCGTCCTCGCGATCAACATGACCTATCAGGATAAAATTTCAGACATTCCGCCGTTCATACAAAAATACAACCTCACTTTTCCTATTTTGCTCGACGAAACGGCTGTCATCGGGTCCGCTTACCAACTGCGTTCGCTTCCATCTTCATTCTTCATTACCCGCGAAGGCATCATCAACGAAGTCGTCATCGGAGGACCGATGGCGGAAGTGTTATTACGAACGAGGGTGGAAGCGCTCTTGAAATGATTGAAATTTTCCGCGCTCTCTTCGCCCCTCCTCGCGACCTAATTCTCCTTATCGCCGCGCTGTGGATCGGGCTCGCCTTCGCAGAAAAACGAAGCGAACAGTATGGCATCTCAAAAGAGAGGTTAAACAATCTCGTTTTTTATTCGTTGTTCGGCTATCTCATCGGCGGACGAGCGCTCTTTGCATTGGCAAATTATTCCGCCTTCGTAGGTTCTCCGCTAAGTCTATTTTCTCTTAATATTGATCTATTCGATTCCTTTGGCGGGATCGTCACCGGAATTCTCGTAGGAATCGTTTACGGAAAAAGACAAAATCTTTCGTTCTGGAACGCGCTTGATGCGCTCACTCCCATTTCCGCTTTTCTCGCCATCGGCATTCACCTCTCTCACCTCGCCGCCGGGACAGCCTTCGGCGCTCCCACGTCTCTACCATGGGGCATTGACTTATGGAGCGCGACGCGGCACCCAACTCAAATCTATGCGCTGATCGCCTCGCTGGTTATCTTCGGCTTAATCTGGTTCCGCAAACCGGAACTATTTCCAGGCGCCCTCTTCCTCTACTTCACCGCACTCAGTGCGGGAGCGCATCTCTTCCTCGAAGCCTTTCGCGGAGACAGCGCATTAATTCTCGACGGGTTTCGACGGGCGCAGATCGTCGCCTGGCTAACGCTTGCCGCAACCTTAATCGCTTACGACAGGCTGCTCACGCACAAAGGCGAAAACGAATAGATTACAATTTTCCATATGGACTCACAAGCATTAACAAACAAAACTATTCTCATCACCGGCGCGGCGCGGCGACTCGGACGGGCGTTCGCGCTGGCATGCGCGCGCGCCGGCGCAAACATCGCCATCCATCACGCGCACTCTCAAGCAGACGCCGAATCGCTGCGCGTTGAAATTACAAGTCTCGGTAAACGCGCATGGGTCTTTCAAGCAGATTTGAGCGACTCAACTCAGACAGAAGAACTAATTCGGCTGGTCAACAAATCCACACCTCTGCATTTTCTCGTCAACAGCGCCGCCATCTTCGAGCCGCTCTCATTCAACGCAACCACGCTCACAGATTGGAACGGTCATCTCGCCCTTAATCTAACCGCGCCGTTTTTGCTCAGCCAAGCCTTTGCCCGCCAAGCGGATGAAGGCGCTCGCATAATCAATATCCTCGACTGGCGCGCTCTGCGCCCCGGCGCGGACCACTTCCCCTACACGATCAGCAAGTCAGCGCTGGCGGCGTTGACAAAATCCATGGCAATCGCGCTCGCGCCGAAGATCGTCGTCAACGGTTTGGCGCTCGGCGCGATCCTCCCGCCCACCGACGGGAACGCTTCGCCTGAGATCATAAAAAATGTCCCAATGAAACGTTGGGCGCAAGAGCGTGAAGTGGAACAAGCGTTACTCTTCCTGCTTACATCTCCCGCATATATCACCGGCGAGATTATCCATGTAGACGGTGGACGAAATCTCGTTTAACGCGCCTGCTTTATTCAGCAATATTCATAGCTTCAATTCGCCTACACACACATTAAAAGGATTCTCAAACAATGGACAAAATCATTATCAAAGATCTGCTCGTCCGCGGCATTATCGGCATCAATGACTGGGAACGCCGCCGCGCTCAAAACATCCTAATCAATATCGTCATTTTCACCGATACGCGCCGCGCGGCGGAAACCGATCATATCAACGACTGCGTAGACTACAGCAAGATGTCGAAAAAAGTGATGGCGCATGCCGAAAGCGCGCAACGCCTCACTGTGGAAGCGCTGGCGAACGATCTGGCAAAACTCTGCTTGGAGGATGAAAACGCGCAAAAGGTTGTCGTCCGCGTGGAAAAGCCGGGCGCAGTGCGCTTCGCCGAATCAGTCGGCGTGGAGATCGAGCGCAGCCGAGATGAGTAAATTGCACGTCGCGTATTTAAGCTTAGGATCGAACATTGAGTCGGAGATCAACCTGCCGCGAGCGACGCAACTGCTCGCACAGCGTGGACAGATTGTGGAAATTTCCAGCATATGGGAATCTCAACCTGTGGGCGGCGGCGGCGATAATTATCTGAACGCCTGCTTGTCGTATCAAGCGCCGTTCTCGCGCGACGAATTAAAATCTGACGTTATTCAATTCATTGAGACCAAACTGGAGCGCCGACGCAGCAGAGATAAGTATGCGCCTCGAACGATTGACATTGACATCATCGTTTTCGACGACGAGATCGTCAATGGGCGCTGGCTGAGACAAGCGTTTGTTGTCGCGCCTTTAGCGGAGATCTATCCCACTCTTCAAAATCCAGAAACGGGCGAGACGATCGCAGAAACAGCGACGCGCCTCCGCCGGCATATCTGGATGAAGCCGCATCAGGAATTATCGCTCCGTTCTTAAGAAAGCGCTCCTTACCGCGCCAAACACATACGCGCCTCTACGACAGATCGCGCCTTTTATAATTGAAGCGGTTTGGATCCACGGCTGATATTCTCTAGAAATTCCTGTCGCGTCGCCGCATTCGCGCGGAACGATCCGTGCATCGCCGAAGTCGTCATGCGCGCATCATGTTTCTTCACGCCGCGCATCATCGCACACATGTGCATTCCCTCCACGACCACTGCCACGCCATGCGGATTTAAAATGTCTTGAAGAAGATCCGCGATCTGACGCGTCATGCGTTCTTGAATCTGCAAGCGCCGCGCATACATATCTACAATGCGCGGAATTTTCGACAACCCGATCACCTGCCCAGCGGGAATGTAAGCGACATGCGCACGCCCAATAAACGGGAGCATATGATGCTCACACAAACTATAAAATTCAATATCGCGCACGACGATCATCTCGTCGTATGTCACGTTAAAAAGCGCGCCGTTTACAAGACGTTCGGGATCTGCTGTATAACCGCTCAACAACTCCGTGTACATTCGCGCCACGCGGCGCGGCGTGTTCGCCAAGCCTTCACGCTGAGGGTCTTCGCCGATCGCCTCGATCAATTCGCGGACAATACGGCTGACATTCTCGTGCTCGTTGTTTCTAACGTCTTGTTCTTCTCGCGAGATCTCATCCGATTCCATTCTCGCTCCTTAAGCGTTCAGCCCGACTATTTTCGTCGGGCTGAACATTATTTCCGCGTTACGCTAGCCGATCACCGGCTCGATCAAGCCGTATGAGCCGTTACGCCGGCGATACAACACTTGCACGGCGTTCTTCTCTGCGTTGAAGAAGATAAAAAAATCGTCGTGCCCAAGCAAGCGCATTTGCTCCATCGCCTCATTCTCATCCATCGGCAAGAGAACGAATTTTTTACGCTTGACGATCAGCGGCATCAATTCGCCGGTTTCATCCACCAGCGCTTCTTCTACCACGGCTTCGGCGGCAGAGCGTCCATCGCCGCGAGTGCGATGATGTTTGCCCTTGTACCGTTCGATCTGGCGTTGCATTTTGTCCCAAGCCTCGTCGAACGCTGCATGCAAATTATCCGAACGCTCTTCTGTGCGCAGCAAAACTCCCTTACCGCGCACCGTCATCTGCGCAACAAAACGGTCGTCGGCTTGGCGCGCAGTCTTCTCGTGAGAAAGTTCAACGTATATTTCGTCTATCTCTTGAAGGTATCGTTCTAGTTTAGCCGCTTTCGTTTCTACATATTCGCGCGTATTGTCGGTTAACCGCATATTCCGCGCTTGGACTTCGATCTTGCTTGTCATGGCAGGACCTCCTCTATGATTATCGTGTTTCTGCAACGCGCGTTCATGCAAATCAAACGCGATTTAGATCATGGCGAGCATGCGCGCGAGCTACCGTCAACGCGCGCACTTCCGTCGCGCCTGCGGCGACCAGCGCCTCTGCACAAGCAGAGATAGTGGCGCCCGTTGTAGCCACATCGTCCATCAGTACAATAGACTTGCGCTCCACAACCGATGGATCGGCGCGATACGCCCCTCGAACATTTTCGCGTCGTTCAGAGGCGTTCAAGCCGACTTGCGAGCGAGTCTCGCGCGCTCTTCTCAAGCCATTCGGCGCGTACGCAACACCCAACTCGTAAGCAAGCGGACGCGCAATCAGCGCAACCTGATTATATCCTCTCTCTCTTAAACGCGCCGCTCCCGAAGGAACAGGAATCAGAATCTCCATCATCCATTGCAGCGAACGCACAAACTCGAGCATATCCGTTGCAATTGCGTCCGCCAATCCAATATTACGATGATATTTGACTGCAAGAAGCGCATCTCGCACTGGCGACTCAAAACCCGCCCACGATCGCAAGGCGCGATAGCTGGGCGGATTCGATAAACATTTCTCGCAAATATCGTTGTTAAGCGTGGGAGTCCCGCACTTCGTGCAAAACGGTTCGCGAATTCGCGCGACGCGCCCCTTACATATTTCACACCAGCGCGAGCCTATCTGACCGCATCCGCCACACATTGGCGGAAAGAGCAAATCCATCCCGCTCCAACCCCATCGGTAGAAACGATACGACCAGGGGATTCCCTTCATGTCAACCTAAAAATATATTTCTCAGCGTCGCTGTCTTTTTAATGCAACGTCAAATTCTATTCTCCTAGAGCGACCCCGCAACTTGCAACGCGGCGGGAGTTAGAATAATGATCATAATCGTCGGAAAGACCAATAACGCCATTGGAATAACCATCTTGACAGGCGCCTTGTGCGCTTCCTCTTCCGCCAACTGACGACGCTTCACACGCATTTGGTCGGATTGAATACGCAATACTCGCGCCATGCTTACGCCGAGCATTTCACTTTGGATCAACGCCGCAACAAAGCTGGACATTTCCGCAACGCCTAGACGATCCGCCATATCGCGCAAGGCTTCGCGTCGCGTCTTGCCCAGTTGCACCTCGCGAATAGTGCGAGCAAATGCCAGCGAAAGTTGATTCTCCCATTTCTCGCTTACGCGCTGCATTGCCGAGTCGAAGCTTAATCCCGCTTCTACGCAAACAGTCAATAGATCGAGAGCGTCAGGCATTGCCTTTCTGATCTCTTTCTGTCTATTTCTAACGCGTCCCGACAGCATCAAATGAGGCAGAAAGAATCCTCCGAAAGCTCCTCCGCCGATATACAGGAAACCATCGCTAGACTTGGCTGGCGGCGAGAGGGTGACCATCATAACCATAAGCCCGCCCAACAATAACATCAGAGTAAAGCGAATCGCAACAAAAGTAGGGGCGCTAATAGGCCAAGGGTTGCCAGCCAATTCCAACTGACGATCGGTATCTTGAACCATCTTTTGAGGCGTAAAACGCGCCGAAAGTTCGCCCAGTTTATTCACCATCGGAATCAGCACGCGGTCGGTGAACGACTGGGACATTTCGACCTGTTCAAGCGACTGCACGTCGTCGCCGCGCTGGATAAACTCCGCCAGCCGCGCCTGCAACGGGTCGTCTATGTCGCCGCCTTGCGGCGCATTTCGACGAGCAAAGACAACGACCGCTATGGCTACAACAAGCAAGACTGCAAAGAAAATAATCAAACCCAACATACTACACCTCGATATCCGCGATCTTCATCATGATCAGATAACCCGAAACGATCATCGTAATAATGACGACTACGGCAATAATGCCGCACATCGGCTGCGGCAATCCGCTGCTTGAATCGAAGAAATTGGAGAGATATTCAGGGCTGACAAACCACAGCGCAAGCGTCAGAAAGACCGGGATCAACGACAAGATCGTTCCAGAGGCGCGGACCGATGCGGTTAATACGCCAATTTCACCTTTGATGCGCACTCGTTCGCGAATGGTGAAGGAGATCGTGTCTAATATTTCAGAGAGATTGCCGCCCACTTCGCGCTGGACATTAATCGCCGTAACGACAAAATCAAGGTCTTCGCTGGGGATGCGCCGCAGGAGGTTGTCCAAGGCTTTCTCCATCGGTATGCCGATCTGCAGCTCTTGCACTAAGCGCCTAAATTCATCTGAAATCGGAGAGGGCATTTCGCGGCTCACCGCTTCCAACGCCTGCGGCGTCGAATAGCCAGCGCGCAGACCGTTGACCATCAAATTCAGCATGTCAGACAATTGGCTGTTAAATTGTTTCAAGCGTTGCGCTTGCCGGCGCTTGACGTAAAATCGGGGGGCGAAGAAGCCGATCACGCCTCCAATTAAGGCTGAAATCCAACCATTGCGCGGCTGAATTAGATAGCCTAACGTAGACAAGCCAATTACCGCGATAACGATCAACGCGTAATATTCGGCGACCTTCAATTTCATATCGGCGCGCGCGAGTTCGCGCGCAATCCGACCGCCCGATTCTGAGCGCGCAACTCTACGATTCAGCCATTCGGTGACAAGAGTATCTTCCTTCTCTTTGGCGTTCGTGGCAGGCTTTTCATCGTCTAGAAATCTCCCCAGCCGCTCTTCGACAAGCGAACGCTCGTTCAACACAGTCGCCACCGCTCCAATAATGAGCAGAACGAGAAGAATGCTTCCGCCGATTGCAATGATAGAAAGAAGGGTCATTTCCGCTTAACGACTCGTTCTAGTAACGTCGCCTCTCTCCAATTCCAAAGATAGACGGGGGCAGGTTAATGCCCGCCGCTTCGATCTTATCAATAAATTTGGGACGCAAACCGCTCGGTCTGAGCCGCCCGACGATCTGTCCATTTTCGATGCCTGTTTGCTCAAACACAAAGATGTCGGTCATGGTGATCACATCGCCTTCCATGCCGCTGACTTCGGTGATGTTGGTCACCTTGCGCGTGCCGTCGCGCATACGTTCCTGATGGCAAACAACGTCAACCGCCGAAGTGATCTGTTCGCGAATCGCGCGCGACGGCAAATCCATACCCGCCATCAACGTCATCGTCTCTAAACGCGAAAGCGTATCGCGCGGGCTGTTGGAGTGCAAGGTCGTCATAGATCCATCGTGACCTGTATTCATCGCCTGCAACATATCTAACGCCGCTTCATCGCGAATCTCACCGACGACGATACGATCGGGGCGCATACGCAGAGCATTAATCACCAACTGTCGGATCGTAATCTCGCCGCGTCCTTCAATGTTTGGCGGGCGCGATTCCAAAGTTACGACATGCTCCTGTCGTAACTGTAATTCAGCGGCGTTCTCGATAGTCAAGATGCGTTCATCGTCGGGAATAAAGCTTGAAAGGATGTTCAATAACGTTGTCTTACCAGACCCAGTGCCGCCGGAGATCACAACGTTCAAACGAGCTTCTACGCACGCCTTAAGAAATTGAACCGCCTCCGCCGAAATAGAGCCAAACTGGATCAGTTGCTCGATCGTAATCGGGCTTTTCGAGAATTTACGAATCGTCAGCGTTGGTCCGACCAGCGAGATCGGGGGAATGACCGCATTTACGCGCGAGCCGTCCGGCAGGCGCGCGTCCACATACGGGCTGGATTCGTCAATGCGGCGGCCCAACGGAGCGACAATGCGGTCAATAATACGCATAACGTGATCGTTATTCTCAAACGTTACCGGCACGCGATGGATCCTGCCTTTGCGCTCAACGTATAAATTCTTCGCGCCGTTCACCATAATTTCAGTGACCGTTTCATCTTCCAAAAGCGGCTGCAACGGACCGAAGCCCAGGATCTCCGCCGTAATTTGTTCGAACAAACGTGCGCGCTCAGGGCGCGACAGGACGATATTTTCTTCCGCTAGAATCTGTTCAAATAGATCCTGAATCGTTTTCTTAACTTCTTCCGTCCGCGAGATATCCATAGACGGGTCTAACTCGGAGAGCAATTTATTCTGCACGCGAGTCTTCAAATCGAAATAAGAACCTGCTTGCGCGCCTGCCGCAGGCGCGTTCACACGGCGCGCCTGCAAGTTTGATAGCCGCGAACTATCTCCGCCTCCGCTCGGGGGACCGGAGGGAGCGGGATTGTTAGGCGTCCCGCTGCTTTGACCTTGTTCAATACGTTTCAATAGAGACATCGAAATTTACCTGACTTTCCACTACGCTTAACGCCTATCCTTACGATCCGCTTCGCCGTCCGCTTCTAACGCAGATACGCGCGCGCGAACCTTCTCTGCAAGCTGCAAGATGCCTCGTCCTGCCGGCTGACTTCTGCTCTCCGGCATGAACGGCACGCCTTGATTGACCGCCTTGACAACGGTCTGTTCATCGAGCGGAATAATCGCAACAACTTCCTGCTTTAAGTTTTCCGCAACGCGCTCCGGCGTAATATTGATGCGTTTATCAAAACGATTCATCACGAATAGAACGCGTTCTCGTTCAGTTCCAAGCGTCTGCAGCAAGCCCAGAAATAACTGACTGCTGATGACGGACGGAATATCCTGCGTCGTCGGCAATATAATTAAATCGCTTTCATCGATCGCTGCCAGCGTGTTATCGGTCAGATACGACGAGGTGTCCACGATCACATAGGCGTAAATCTGGCGCAAGAATTCAAGTATTTTCGCCAATTGATCGCCTGTCACTTTCTCGGCGTTCTCGGGGCGGCTGGGCGCGGCAAGGATATGCACACCGGATGCCGCATGTTTGATCATCACTTCTTCTACGATCTCAACGTCCAACTCGTCCACGCGCGGCGCTAAATCAGCGATGCTGTTCTTGCCTTGTTCGTTCACAAAAATAGCGACGTTTCCGAACTGCAAATTCGCATCTACCAGCGCAACGCGCGTATCGTCGTTATTGAGGACGACGGCGAGATTTACGGCTAACGTAGTGCATCCCACGCCGCCTTTTGGGCTGTAGACCGTAATTATTTTCCCGCGCGCACCGTAACTAAAACCGGCGGATGCAACGCCGCCCGCCGGCGCAACGGGTTGAGCCGCGGCAACTTTAGCGCGCTCGCTCTGTGCAATTATGCCAGCGCGGCGAATCGCTGAGATCAATTCGTCGCCCACCGACGGCTTAGTCAGAAAATCTCGCGCGCCAGCCAACATGGCGCGGCGCATGTAGTTCTGATCGTTCTGAACGGATAGGATTACAACTTGAACGGCGGGCTGTCTCGAACGAATTGCTTCCGTCGCCGCGATTCCATCCATATCTGGCATATTAATATCCATAAGGATGACATCCGGGTTGGCGTCTAGGGAAATTTGAATCGCCTCTTTCCCAGTGCGCGCCATCCCCGCCACTTCAACGTCAGACTCAAATTGCAGAAGCTTGCGAATATTCTCGCGCGTCTCCGTAACATCATCCACGATGAGAACGCGAATTTTATCTCCCGGCGCCATCTAGTATCGCCTCAACATATCAGTCAGATTCACTACTGTTCCGGCTTAATATCGCTTGGCAGCAAAGGCGGCGCCGGAAGGATGCCGTTCGCTATATTGCTGATTACCCACGGCTGAATGCCAAATTTCTCCTTATTGGGTAGAGGAATGCCATATTGCGCCAGCAGTCCGGCCAACGTTACCGCTTGCGCATCTATCATAGAGCGATCATCCGGATGACGAAGCGCCATCGTTAATATAGCGCGGTTGTACACGAAATAATTAAGCGAAACAGCGTCTTGCGCGTTCACGATCAACGTGATGATATCCGGACTTGCTTGCTCTTGCGCTTGCTCAGGGGTCGGCGTCTCATTAGTGGCCGCGGCGGCGGGTTGTAAAGAGAAATTGCCCAGTTTCATCACCTTTACATCTTGCAACACCGTTTGGCATGCCATACGCGGGCGCTGTATTTCCTCGGAAGGAATCGCGAAGAATGGTTGGGATGGGATTTGAGAATCGACCAGTTTACCGATAACGTTCGGATCAATGGAGGCTGTTAAAATTGGCGAGACTGCCTCGGGAATGCCGGGGCGAGTTCCAGAAACTGTCGCGCTTCTATTCGGTAAGATAGTTTGAAAATCTGAGTCAAGATCTACAAAATTGATGCAAGCGATCACATTAACGCGCGCGCCGTCGTTGACTCCGTAGCCCACTGTCGTCAAACGATATGCCGGTATGGCAACTGCCACCATGCCCGTCGGAATCTGCACGGCATGCGCGGGTCCCGTAATTTCAACTTGTTCGCCTATCATCGCGGAGGTGATCACTACGCCCGGCTCAAGCGCGACGCGCGCGCTTTGACCTATCAGATTCGCCTCTTCGCCTACAGTAAACATCACCTCGGCAACTTTATCGGAAGGGATAGAGAACTTGCCCAAGAGATCCGCGGAGATTTCCGAGCCTTGCGGAATCCGCTGAGCGGCGTAATAAATCTCAGTGAGGGGCATCTGCTCTTGAGCCGATGACTGCGAGCCCATCCCTGGAAGCAGGCTGACAACAGCGTATAACACTGCCGCGCCAACCGCCAGAATTAACACAACGAAAATTAATAACCTTCCGCGACGCATATAAGGTCTCCTCTCTTGACGCCCCGTCGTCAAGCCGTGAATGTCTTTGATGGAATATTATACAGCATAATTAATAAACAAAAAAACCTTGAAAAGCGCGCCGAATTAACAAAAAAGTAGGGCGAGGCTCTAAAGATTTCCCCAAAACCTATGAATGCGCAGAAACCGTGAAGGAAATGCGCGCACCCGCTCCGGGTTGGCTGTCTACGTCAAAGTTGCCGCCCAACATCTCCGCGCGTTCGCGGATCAACTTTAAGCCCAATCCTTTGCCTTGCTCGTAAGCATTCACGTCAAATCCTTGCCCGTTATCGTCTACGCTTACACGGATGCGGTCTTCGCCCATATCCAGCAATATTTTCACCTGAGTCGCCTGTCCATGACGCAAGGCATTCCCGATCAATTCCTGAATCGCACGAAACAACATAATTTCTACATACGGTTCGAGCCGACGTTCGTTGCCGGTCACGGTCGCGCTAACATCGAATCCAGTCTGCTCTTTTAATGCATCGGCATAGCGGCGAATCGTCGGCGACAAACCCAGATCATCGAGCATCATCGGACGCAATTCGAAGATAAAATTTCGCACTTTCTGGAAGGCGCCCATCGCAGACGCTTTCAACGCGCTCAATTCATCTCGCGCTTGATTCACATCCACGTCTATCAAACGCATGGCAATCTCGGCTTGCAAAATAAAATTAGACAAGGCTTGCGCAGGACCGTCGTGCATTTGGCGCGATAGCCTCTGCCGTTCGGCTTCTTGCGCATTAACCAACATCTCAACGTTCGCCATCGGGCTTTTCCCGATGCCTGAGGCAACCGCAGCGCCTGAATTGCCAGTCATAGCGCGCATGCGTTCCAAGATGGTTTGCAAGCGTTCCATTTGACTCTTCTCGCTCTGAAGTTTCTCCAGCTGCCCCCGCATTACAAACAAACGCTGTTGCGCATCAAGAGCAGAGTCATATGCGGTTCGTATCTCTTGTTGCGGCATAGTCCCGATCTGCCCTTGTATCTGCTGTAGATGCGTCGTTATCGCCGCGTTGCGCTGCGACAGTTTAGACACTTCTCCCTGACTTTGTTCGATCATCAAGGTGATTTCGCGCAACGAACGCTGCGCATCTTCAAGCTCTGCGCCGAGATTTAATTCGCTTGCGGCATATTCATCGGTTGCCATAAGATTCTTCTACTCCTATTTTTCGCCTGATTGCAAATTAATCCAACCGCGCTTCAGCGCGTACACCGCCGCTTGCGTGCGATCTTCCACGCCAAACTTCTGCAAGATGGCAGTGACGTGATTCTTAATCGTTTGATGGCTGATGCCAAGTTGGCTCGCGATTTCTTTATTGCTCATTCCGCGCACTACATAAACCAACACTTCCATTTCCCGGTCGGAAAGCGGATGAAATGACGCGCCCGGCTCCCTGTATATGCGCCGCGCGCCTTCAATTTGATCCTCAATCCAATCATTAAGCTCTCGACGGTTAAACACGTTGCCTTCAACTACATATTTCCCCTCCGCCACCATTCGCACAATGCGCGTCAATTCGATCGGAGTCGTGTCCTTCACGCAGTAGCCGCTAGCGCCGGCGATCATGGCATGAATCGCCTGCTCGACGCTGTCGTACCCGGTCAACAAGATAACGCGTGTGGAAGAATTCTCCGATTTTAAGCGATGCGTCAGCCGCTGACCGTTCAATCCGGGCATATTAACGTCCAAAATAGCGACTATCGGCTTCAACGCAACAATCTTCTCCAACGCTTCGTCGCCGTCGGTTGCCTGAGCGATTACATGAAAATCCCTCTCCAGCGACAACGCGTCTACAACGCCTCGACGGAACAATGGATGATCATCCGCGACAATCAATGTAATTTTGTCCATTAATTTCTCTTTAATCAAGTAAAAACGAGTATAGCACAAGAGGCGCGTTCGGGCAATTAATCCACGCGCTGCGCTTCCGCGCCGGCTGCGCGTCGCCGCTAACGCCAACGATAGATAACCATGCGCTCGCCAAACGGGCTGTCATTTCCATCGCCGCTCTTAAAAATCGCCTCTCGCCCTGATGTAAGATCGGGGTAAAAACTTGGAAGCGCGATTAAATAATCAACCGAATGCGCATCGAGATACGTCGCCAACTGCGCCTCGTCGCGGATGAAGGGAATTACTTCAGGATTAATAAGCCCCGCCAAATCCAGCAAGGGGTTGTCGGTAAAGTATCCCATTGCACCGATATCGTGAACGGCAAACGTCGCTTCTGGCGGGAGGTTTCGCGCAGCCCATTTCGCCGTCGCAACCATTTCATTTTCAATCCAATAGACGTCGCGAGCGTTCTGCTGCGCGCCGATAAACGTGAACGCCGCGCATGCAACGATCAGCAGACTCCTCCACAGGAGCACGATCCGTTTGTGTGCGCCGACGCGATGCGTAAATTCGATAAAGCCCATCGCACCCCAAAAGTATAAAATCGGCAATGCCGGTATGATATATCGTCCATGCTGATAAGCTGGCAAGCGCATAAAGTATATTGCTATATAACCAATACACCAGGCCAGCCCCATCAGCGCGCCCCAATTCCGCGCGGCAACCGTCTTCTTTAACCACAATAGCGTCCCAGGCGCAAGGATTAAGAACGGACTGGCAAAGATGGGTAAAAGGTAATCGCCAATTCGTTCCTCTAACGTTCTCGACATCCAAAAGCTTCCGTATTCGGCTTGTTTAGCGTAAAACGTGTTCGGCAACGGATGCCCCGACAGCGCCAGATTAAAAAGCAAGTAGAATAGGAACAGCGCGCCGAAACCGAGCCCGATCTTCAGGATGCCCACGCCGCGCACACGCCACGACTTCGCCGTAAGTAGAACAGTCAAAAGAAGCGGACCAAGCAGCGTCACGCCGTCGGGTCGCGTCCAAACGCTCAAGCCAGCCAACGCCCCGAGCATAAGGTAGCGGCGCGAACCCGCGCTTAACGCGGCAAGCACAATGAAGATCAGCGCTCCGTGCAAGAGCGTCTCCATGCCCGAAACAGCCGACCAAGTGAGATGCCATGCGGCGACGAAGAATAATCCAACTTCAGGGATGCGCGAACGATACGACAGTAGGAACTTGCGCGCCGCTATTTCAGCGGAAATTCCCAGCAGCGTTAATGTAAGCCAGCCGAGAAAAAAGGTCCAAAGATATGGCGCAAGATGAAGGACGTAGCCTAGCGAAAGTAAGAACGTCCACAACGGCGCAGTTGAGCCCGCCGAACGCTCCCCAAGTCTAAACGCCCATTCGCCGTACTCGGCGAAATTTCGCGCATAGGTTAAGTGAATCCACGCATCGTCCAGCGGAAAGCCCACGCTGAACAACGACGCGCTTACAAGCAAGTAATACGATACCAGCAAGAGAGCGGCAAACGCGATTGCAGCCAGCGGGTTAAATTTAGGGAACGATGCGATAGAGGCGCGCGTCACCCACTTCTCCTAGATACATAAATTCCGAGTTGCCATTCGGTTGATCGTATAAATCTTGTATCTCCTCAAAAACACCGTCCGATTCAAGAATCAAATAGCGCGCGTTAAATTTCTCAGCTACCGACAAAATTGTCGTTTCATCGCCGAACGGAAGCGCCACTGCGAAACGATTCGACGCAATGAAATAACCCGGCGGATTACGAACGATCACAACATCGCCTTGGCGGATTCCGCTTTCTTGCAGCGCTTGTTCCACCTTCGCATAGATCGCATCATCCTGCGCCCAGCCGCCTGCCGTAACGCGGACATTCACGAGATACAACGTCATCAATGCGGCTATTAAAACAAGGACTCCCTGAAAGATATGCGGCGCATATTCATCCGTAAATTGACCCCGCGCGCGTAACCACAAAAGCGCGGCATTTAAACCGATCGGCGCGGCGACCCACCACATCGGCTGAAACGCCGCCCCAGCATGAAAAAAACTTCCACGCGAGCCGGCAAAGGGGAATATCACGGTCATCGCCGCGAACAATGCCAGCCACCCAACAACCGCAACGCGCGCGCGCGCATCCATTCGTAAACGCCACAATCCCCACAGAATAAACGGAAGCAAAAAGATCTCGCCTTGCGCGGCAAACGCATTGCTCAGATTCGCTTGAAACGCAACGGCACGATTCTGCAGCGCAACGCCCCAACCAGCCTGTAAAAAAGATGCGCGGGTAAGCAAATCGGGCGGATAAATGAAAGTTTGATTGTAATTCTCAAGCCATAACAAGCGTCCGCCGCCGGGCGCGAGGAGAGCGCCAAACAGCATGTAGTTGCGGTAATGCCAAAAGCCCATTACAAGAATATATCCCACAAGGATAAGCGCGCCCGCCGGAAGCGCCTTTCGCCGAGGCAAAGAATATCTGCCGTTCCACACAACAGTCAAGCTCGCTAACGCAAGCCAGAGTAATCCGTCGCTGCGCGCCAGAGTAAGCAAGCCAGCCAACGCGCCCAGGGCAATCGGAATCCACCGCTCTGCGCGCAGAGCGAGGATAAGAAACGTCGCGCCAAGAAGCATATAGATCGCATAATTATCAGTCGCCGGCATAAAGGGCGCGTAATACATCGAGAATATGGAAAGCGCTCCAGACGTCATTGCCAGACGCGTTTGGCGTGAAACTTGGAAGGCGAGAGTCGCCGTCAGAACGGGAACGCAGGCTGAAAGGAGAATGAACGGCGCACGCCCAGCCGCATAGGTCGTCAGGCCAGAAATCCACATGCCCAGCGCGGCGACGATAGATGCCAGCGGCATCCAATATGTGTGAGATGGATTGGGAAGCGCTTGTGGATCGCTAAGATAATTCCAAATGTACGGCTCCGTGAAACCCTTACCCTGCGCCAACTGGATGCCGCCCACGAAATAATAATCAGCGTCCATGTAACCGGGCAGATTCTGAAAGCGCGAGACCGAGAACGAAACCAATAAGCCCAATAAAAACAACGCCGCATATCGCCAACGATTCATCAGCGCGATCTCGCTTCCTCGAACCAAGGCTGCGATGCACGCACTGTCAGCCAACGCATCCAGTAGAGAGCGATAATAGAAATGACAGACGGGAACAGCGCCAACAAATCGAAATAAACGCGCTGAGACGTTGCAACGCAGAAAGCGTAAAAGATGTACGGTGCGACAAACATCAAGCCCAACGCTAGCGCACTCGTCAAAACGCGCCGTTGTCGCCAACGCTCCCACGCTAACGACAAGGTTAGAATAAGCGGCAGAGTCAAAACAACATGGTTTGAATCAAATATAGCGAATCCCAGCAATGGCGCGACCGCCAACGATAGCGATGCCGCCCATGTAATGCGACGAAAATTCGAGCGAAACGCTCCCAGCCATTCAAGCAAAACGACAACGCCCAACGCCAAACCCAACGCGGAAGCTGCCAGGAAGCGCGCGTTAAAAAACCATTGTGAAAGGTAGGCGCCAAGAGTCAAGCCCGCTCCGCGATACCAGTCGGATAAGACGGCACGGAGGTACGGAATCCCCCAGCCCGGATACGTCAAAAATGAAACACTCAGCGCCACAAGAGCCGCCATTCCAAAACCGCTAAGTATCCTCCAGCGTTTATTAACGACGGCGGCGGCCACAATGAATAAAAAGAACAACGCGCCCGCTTCCCATTGATACGCAGCGAGGAGCAACAGTCCCCCAGCAAGTTCGTCGTTGAGCGAGCGGATAGCAAGCAGAATGGAGAGATAGATAAAAAGCAGAAAAACCGAAACGGAAGCGGAGATCAAAGCCAGCAGGCTGTAATATCCAAATAAAACGAAGACAATAAGCGCGATCAGCATGCCGCGCGGCGGATCCCACTCGGAAAGTCGAATCGAAAAAAAGACCGAGGCAGTCAGGGCGGCTTCAGAGAGCAACATCCATATTCCGCGCGCAAGAGCAAAATCGGAAAACAACGCCAGCGGAACGTATAGCAGAACGACATAGAACGGATCGTTTAGCGCATACCCATACTCGCTTGAAAACGCATCGCGCCCATACGCAATTTGTTGCGTCTTTTCAGCGATCGCCGCGCTGTACGGCTCCGCCTGCTCAAACAGGAACGCGCGCGCGCCGCTCCAACGCAAGTATAACCATTCGCCACCGGGCAAGGTCCGCGCCAACGCAATGTTGGCAACAAGCAAAAGCGCGAGCCCCAACGCCGCCAAAAACAGCAATCGAATTTCTGCGCCGCTCAACCGCCCGCCGAATTTACGAACATCTCGAAAGGACATGCTATTCGATTATATATCTGAAAATAGGCCGCATAGGCGTATGCCGTACAACCTCATTGAAACCTGCACGCTTAAAAATAGACTCGGTTCCCGTGAAGAGAGTCGCAGGCGCCACATTCTCATTTGCAGCGATTGGATAGCCCTCAACGATACGTCCGCCCTGCAAACGAACATATTCAACCGCAGCGCTTAATAATTCGGCGCTAATTCCTCGCCGCCGATAGCGCTTCGAAACAAAGAAACAGGTTACAGACCAAACCTCCTGATCGTCCACCGCCTTAAGCGTTCGGGAATACGCTAGGCGCGCATACGCGGATCGCGGCTCGACCGCCACCCAGCCCACCACTTCGCCTTGCAGATACGCCAGCAAACCGGTCACTGTCCCTGCGTCCACAATGGATTTGTGCATTTGTCTGGTTTCGTAGCCCTTGGCATCCTCGTAGGCTTTGCCGCGCAGTTTCCAATACATACACCAGCATCCCCCATGCGCGCCTCGAAGCCCAAAAAGTTCCTCAAAGTCAGTCCATAAGTTTCGCTTAATCGGTTTAAAGGAAAGCTCGCTCATAGGGTCTCACGCAACAAAAACGCGACTCATCTCGCCAACACTTGCAACTTCTTCGGCGCGATCTCATATTCAAAGTCTTGCAGCCGCTCTTCCAGCAGCTCGCCGTCAGCATGCGCGGGCGAAGGCGTTTCAAGATGAACGGAAATCTTCGTCGAATTTCTTTCGTACATGCCTTCCATCTCGATATAACTTCCCTTATCTTCGTTTAGCGCGCGGGGCAACGCCTGAAACAACTCAAGGCGAGTGGCGCGATAGCCATAAGTAAACGTCAATTTACCGTCGAACAGATTCGCATGAGGCGTCATAAAGAATCCGCCCGTTCGCCGTCCGTTGCCAACCGAGATGAGCGAAATTTTACCGGCGTATTCGCCGTCATCCCAGCGAATCACCCCTTCCCATTCCGGCTTATCCATTACGCCCTGCACTGCCGCAACGAGATAACGACTCGCGCCTTTCAACCATCGAATTTTCTCGTGTTTGGTCGAGACGTACGACTCCAACCCCAAGCCCGCATTATTGACAAAATATCTATCGTTAAATTTCCCCACGTCAATCAGGCGCGTCTGCCCGGCGGCGATCACACGCGCCGCCTCGCCTAAGTCAACAGGCAAGCCTAAGGAGAAAACAAGATCGTTTGCCGAGCCGGTCGGCATGACGCCCAGTGGACCGACCGGCTCGTTCGCGGACCCAGAGGCTTGCATCAAACCATTGGTTGCTTCGCCGATCGAACCGTCTCCGCCGACGATAATGATCGGCGAAAACTTCTCTCGCGCCGCCTGCGCAGCAAGCTCGATAATATGCTTCTTACGCTCAGAGACGACAAGCTCAAAATCGACTCCCGCCGCTTTGAGCGCGGCTTCGGCTTCCTTCCAACGTCGTTGTGAATTCCAGCGATGTGAATATGGATTTAAAATGACCTTAGCTGTCATCATCCCTCGATTAGATATTATTCGCCCTGTTTCAGCGATTATCGCCAATTGTACCCCGGAGCCCGCCTCTCAACCGCGCCCCAGCGGGAGTTGCAATGAAAATCAGCGTAAACTGCTTTCTCGCGTAATAAATAACTATTTCAAAACATCCAGTAAACGTATGTATCCATTTCAAATTCAATTAAAGGAGTTATTACAATGGCAGACGCTTGGCTTACTTCATTAATCACCGGAACACCGCAGGAAGGGTTCGAGTTGGCAATTACGCTCAGTCGTCGCGGAGTCAAATATACGCAACCGGACGTCGAAGTCCTCAAGAAGCTTCGCCCCGATTACGCCAATTCCGCCGATTCGTTGACCGCCGCCTCGCAAGTGATCGCGATCAATTTTCAGACCGTCGCAGCGGCGAACAATTACTGGCGCAAATAGTTTATTTATCAAAAAAAGCAGTCGTTTACGAACGACTGCTTTTTTATTGCTTAGTCTGTTACTCTTTAATGTCGTATTTCTCAACCTTACCGCTGTTAGTTGTCGCATATAGCTTGCCCTGATCGTCGAACGCAATGCCAAAGGCTACGCCTGATATTTTGACCACATTCAGGTAGCGCCCGTTGCCGTCGAAGACTTGCACGCCTTTAATATCGCTGACAAAAACGCGACCCTTCCCATCCACTTCAATCGCCATCGGCGCGCGAAATTGACCGCTTTCATCGCCGTCGCCGCCGAAGCGGTTAAGATATCTGCCTTCAGGACTGTACACAAAAACGGCGTTATTGAACGCGCCCAACATATAGACCTTGCCTAAGCCATCTACGGCTACTTTAGCGTCTAGTTCAGAATCGTCAGAAATAGAAGAAACAGCCGCATCCACGCGCCGAAGCAGTTCCCCTTCGGGCGTTAACCATAAAATGTCTTCGCCGTTAGCGACCGCCACCAGCGTTCCATCGGCGCCGATATCAAGATTTTCAATATAGGCGCCATCAAGTTTAATTACTTTCAACAGCGCGCCGCGGCTATCGTATTTCTGCAATACGCCAAAAACGGGGATGTAAACTGCGCCATCGCGCGCAACTGCCATATCGTCAAAATACGGCTTATTGCCCTTCTCCGCAGAAATGGTCCACTGAGTAATAAACGCCCCATCCACGCCAAAAACCTGCACGCGCCCATCGGAATAACCAGCCGCATAAATTTCACCATTCGTCGGGTTGACCGCTATCGCACGCGGATCGTCGAATAAACCTGCGCCGCTACCCTCGCCTCCGAATGAAAGTTCGCGCGAAGCAAAACTCATAGGAAGTGAAATCGCGGGAATGTTAACGTTTACGGGCATATTGAATTCCCTCATGATCATCGCTACGCCTCCAAAGGCAGCTAATGCGGGGATGACAGCCCCGGCGATCGCGACAAAAACGATAATTGCGATAATCCAACCTAACACGCCTGCGCCAGTTTTGCCCGCGGTAGGCGATCGCGTTATCTCAACAATCGAGTCGCTTGTCCACGCAGCGGACGACGCGTCCAGCGTTGAAGTTCCGCTTAAAACAAGCGGTTGGCCAGCCGCCAAACGCGCTACCGCTTCTTGCGCGGCGGCTTCGTCCGAACCGCTGATCTCACGGTAGAGGGAAACAGCTTGTTGAATTTTGCCGGCTTTCGCCAGTTCTTTCACCTCATTGATGCGCCGCGCCTGTTTGATCAAGCCGTTCATATCCAATTTGCCAAACGTAAAATCACTGCGTTCCGTCGAAAACTTTGGACGTCCGCGCAGATTTTCTGGCACAATCACCGAGCTGTTGCAATACGGACAGCGAATAATGGGATCGGAGCCTTTATAGTCTAAGGGCGCGCCGCAAGTAGGGCAATTAAAAGTATCATTCATAGTTTATCCCTTTAAAAAGTTGATTGCCTATTGTAGGCTTTTTCTCCAAAAACTCAAGGCGCAAATCTTAGGCTTGGAATTAAGTTCAGACAGGATACTGCGCCAGAGCGGTAAAGGCGTTCGTCATCGAGCAAATCATGAAATTGAGCAGCGAGACAATTGAAGGCAACGCGTGCAGTATAATAGCAGCGTTTGAGATAAATGCCACAACGGCAACGACCGCATTTGCCTGGAAGCTCACCTTTTAATCGGCTGAGCAGGGTCAATGGACGTATCATTATTTCCCTAATGGAGCAGAAGATCATAATGTCGTCGGAACCTACACGATCAGCCAATTCGACGCAGATGGCAAGCTTCTCCTTTCACTGGAGGGCGCCGATTCTCATAAAGCGCGAATTCAAACTCGTTCCTTCTTCAGGCGCTTCTTGTTAGAGTTGTCCGCGTAAGAGTCGTTGGAATTCTAGCGTAACTCATGTATAACCTCTCCCAAATCGCTGAAGAAAAAGACGAACTACGTCAAGCCGTCCTTCATGCGCGCGCGTACAAGCCCATCTACGTCAAGATCAAAGTCAACTATGGATGCAACCTCAAGTGCGAGATGTGCAAGCACTGGCGCGAGACGCGCGAGCCGCCCATCTCGATGAATCGCTTCCACGAAATTATTTCGGAACTTGCCGAACTCGGATGCAAGAAGATCCACTTTTCAGGCGGCGAGCCGATGCTACGTCCGCAACTGCCCAACTTGGTGGAACACGCGACTCAACTTGGGATGCGCGTCACGCTCACGACCAATGGCACGCTGATTGACAAGGTCAAAGCCAAGCGACTCGTCGAAGCGGGTCTGCGCGGCGTGAACGTTTCGATTGACTCGCCACTCCGTAAGATGCACGAAAAAATTCGCGGCGTCGAAGGTTCGTTCAAGCAGACGACGAAGGCGGTCTCTTTATTCAACAAATATTCACACAAAGGAAAACTGACCGTCCGCATCAATACCGTCGTTGGGAGATCCAATTATCAGACGCTTGCCACGCTTCCCGATCTTGCGCACGAACTCGGCGCGGATGGGATCAACTTAATCCCTGTTGACGATCACTGCGGCGAGCATTTGTCCATGCGAAAGAAAGACATCGCGCTGTACAACTCCGAGATCGCGCCGATCATCGAACAGCGCGCGCAAGAATTGGGAATCAATATCGCAGATGAAGATGCGTTCCCCTTTGGACGAGACGACTCCGAGGTCCGCTTGGGACGCGCGGGGCGATACGCGTTCGGCTACTACAACAAACTTCCTTGTTACGCACCGTGGACGCACAGTCTCATTGACTTCAACGGACTCGTCTACGTCTGTTGCATGACACGCGAACAGATCAAGCCGCTCGGCGATGTGCGCAAACAATCGTTCACAGAAATTTGGGAAGGCGCGGCGTATCGTCAGATCCGCTTGAACATGCACCCGCCCGCGCTCAAGCCATGTCAACGCTGCGATGATTTTATTGTGGAGAATAAAAAGATTTGGGAAACGATCGGACCGTATTAATCCCAAAGGCATTAACCGCGAAGCACGCAAAGAACGCAAAGAAAATAAAAAATCTTAGCGACCTTCGCGCACTTAGCGGTCCAAAAGGTTTTAACTTAAATCAGAGAACATATCCGCGCGGTCATCGTCATCCCACGCGCTGGCTTGATTGAACGTATGCAAATCAGCGGCGGTAAACGTCGCGGCGGCGATGGGCAGAGCCACAGGCATATCGAGTCCCTGCTGGCACGCGAGACACACTCGCCCCTCGCGCGTATTATTCGTATGCTCGTCGCAAAATCCGCGCCCGCATTTGATACACTTCCCCAACGACGGGTTATCGCAACGATGCGGCGCCAGATAACCGATCACCATTTCACATTGCACTGCGGATGTGTCTGCCATGAAAATCGCTCTCCTCACTGAAAAGTATACACCCGACATCGGCGGACTGGCAATCTCGTCCGAGCGACTCGCGCGTCTGCTATCTTCTGCTGGATACGCGGATGCGGTCCGTGTCTTTTCTCCGACGGGCAGCCTGCCCCCCTCCGAACAGCGGACTCTCACTTCGAGCGGAGCGATCGTCACACGCTTCGGCGCCCACAAACGCGCAGACGACACGCTCGTTGATTGGTTTGACCTCATCGTCGAAGAACACGCCCGCGAACCCTTCGACGTTCTTCACGCCTACTTCCTCACGCAAGCGGGATTCATCGCCACGCTTGCTGGACGATACTTGAACATCCCAAGCGTTGTCTCCATTCGCGGCAACGACGTAGACCGCGCCGCATTCGACCCCGCAAGATTCTCTCACACGATGTTCGCATTGCAAAATGCGAATGTAGTCACTGCCAATGCAAAAGAATCAATTCGCAAAGCGAAAGCATTTTTTGACCGCGAGATCGTTTTGATTCCAAACGGCGTGGACACAAACCATTTCAAGCCGATGAAAAGAAATGAAGGACTAGCCAAATCGCTGGGACTTCAGTCCAATGTCATTCTCCCGAAAAAGCATCGGGACGATGTGAGCGAAGCGACACTTGCACCTGGCGCAAGTGCAGGTGAGAATCTCTCGCACGTTGCGCAAGACTCTTCGGTCGCTACGCTCCCTCAGAGTGACACAACTCCTGTGATCGGTTTCGTCGGCGAACTGCGCGAGAAAAAAGGTTTACGCGCGCTCCTGAATGGCTACGCGCAAATCAATCAACGACACCCATCTGCGTTACTGATCGTTGGAGAAGTTCGTCGCGGAGAAGATCGCCTGCTTTTCGATACGTTATGCGCATCAATCCCGCACTCTACGATCGTTGAAACAGGTTATATTCCTCCCGCCGATCTGCCGGCTTATTACTCGTTAATGGATGTATTCGTTCACCCTTCCGTGCGAGATGGAATGCCGAACGCCCTACTCGAAGCGCTGGCATGCGAGCGCGCCGTCGTCGTCACGCCAGTTGGCGGCGCCAAAGATATTATCGAAGACGGCGTTAACGGCGTATTCGCCGCAGTCAACGACAGCGAGATGTTAGCGGCAAAAGTTCTGGTTCTGTTAGAGGATTCGGGGTTGCGCGCGCAACTAGGCGCTAACGGACGCGCGCTGGTCATTGAGCGGTTCTCGCCGCAAAAAGAGCTGGAAGCAAATTTAAAAATTTATCAACGGTTAGGGGCGCTCAACAATTTCCCATAAACTTTCACCAACTTCTTCTGCGACTCGTGCCATGTGAATTTCGTCAACGCGCGTTCGGAGGCGGAGTCGGCTAGCCGTTTCGATAAGTCAAAGTCGTTCAACAACAACAGCGCTTGTTTAGCAAAATCTTCGGGGTCATTGGGGGAAAACAACAGCGCGTCCACGTCTTCGCGGGCGAGTTCGCGGACGATGGGCAGGTTCGACGCCAACAGCGGACGTCCGCCCGCCATGTACTCCAATACCTTGATCGGACACGCGCCTTGCGTGACGTTGCGGTCGTTGAATCCCAGCGGCGCGACGCAAATGTCCGCGCTGGCGATGAGCGCGGGGATTTCGTGATGCGGCACGGCAGGCTGGACGATCACGCTCTCTTCCACGCCCAATTTGCGGATCTGCTTCGCCAAGAATTTTCTCTGGCGTGAACGTCCGCGCCCGACGATGTGGAGTCGCACTGCTCGCTGTTCGAGTATTTTAGGCAACGCTTTGACGACAACCTCGAGTCCCTGCCAATCGGCGAGGGTGCCGATGTACAACAACGTGGGGATTCGATCCGCGCGGCTGGGCAACGGCGAGGCGGAAAAGTCCGAAGGGCTAACTCCGTTTGGGATGACTGTGACCAGCTTCAAGGGGAGTCCGAGCGAGGCAATGTAATCGCGCGTCACGTTCGAGGGACAGATGATCGCATCTGAAAGATGAAGAGTCGCAATCTCTTGCTCTTTGATCTTTGCGAGCAATTCCGAATCAATTCCAGGATAGTGATATTTGAGTTCGATGGAGGGAAGCCCGTTGACCTCGAAGAGAGTTTTATAGCCGAAGCGTTTTTTGTTCTGCGCAATGGCAAGCCCATCCCAAATGTTTCGATAATGAACAACGTCGTACTCGTGATATAAGATGATGTGATTGAGAACCGCTTTCCCGAAATGACTCGCGCGCGCCAGAAAATTTTGCGAGAGGTCTTGCGAGATGCGAGTGACCCGCGCTCCTTCGATCGTATCTTCAGTTGGAAGCACGCCGTCGTTGGGCGTAACCAAATGGACATCAAATTGCCCATTGACTAGCCCGCGAATGTTATGCAAAATATGTGTGGACGCGCCTTTCGGGCTTGGCACAACATCGAAGGCAGTATAGAGAACGCGAGACATTGCGCTTATTATAAGCGGAGATTTTCAAAGGAGTATTCATGGAACTCATCTTCTGCGGGGGATTCATCGTTGTCCTGATCGTGTTCTTCTATTTATTTAACACCGCGCGCAAGCGTGTGAACGAAACAACTTCGCTCGGCAAGAAACAACTCCTGCCCGTGTATATCTCGCTCGCCGACAAACCCGCGGCTATTATTCAAGGGATGAACAAACTTCGCCTCGACGTGAACAAAACCGAAAAGGCGGGCGACAAATGGCGCTGGATTCCCATGCTGATCTTCTTTGCGGGCGTCGCCTTGATGCTGATTGACGTCATCCTGTCTTTGCTCGGATATTTTTCGTTCGTCTTCACGGGCGGCGGAGTCGCGTTGTGGATCGCCGCGATCGTGATGGCGCGCGGCTTGCGGAAGAGCGATTCATACGACTTCTCGACTCGCTACAACGGGACGCGCGACATCCTCTTCACGCTTCGCGACGACCTCAAGCCTGACTCGACCTACTTGGGCCATCTCGACCTGACAGGTTCCCTGCTCCCCACCAAAGTGGCTCGCTCTGCCAACGACGCGCAAGGGCGCACAACCGAATACTTCCGCGACGAGTGGCTCGCGCTCAAAGCCAAACTCTATGATGGAAGTGTCCTGCGCGTTTCAGGGATACAAAAATCGAAGAAGCGGAAATCGTATTGGAAGCGCAGTCGCATCAGCGGCAAGATGAAGAGCAAGCCAGAAAAATTCAAAGGCACAGCGCACGATCTCAAGGTCCGCATTGTGCCGAACCCCGAAGTGTATAAAATTTCCAATACCAGCGCCGAATTCAAGCAAGGACTCAACATCGGCAAATTTACCATCAGCCAGTTCAGCACAGAAGGCGGCATGATCTCGTTCGTCGCCAATTCACCTTTTGAAGAAGTGGAATATGAAAACATCCTGCAAGTCCTCAAGTCAGCATACACTCTCCTGCAAAGAAAGGCGGCATAAATGAGTCGCAAAGTTATTCCGTTCGTTGTCGCGTTCGTTTTGGTCTGTCTCGTCATGGCGGTTGCCGCGCTGTTCTCGTTCAGCGGCTTGGCGAAGGCTGAAAAATTCGGCGCATCAAAAATCTGGTCGCAGAGTTACAACACCGCCGAAAGCATGAAGGTCATCAATTTGATGAGCGACGATAACGACGAGCTCTTCATTCAAAATGCAAATAATGTGACGATCTTCGATGGCGGCGGAAACGTTCTCTTCACGAAAGACTATCAATACCCGAAGACCACGCTCGGCGATGTGAACGGCGATAACCGCGAAGACCTGGTCGTCTTTTATCTCGGCGATTTGGGCTACTCGGTGGACACGATCATTGACGGACAAGTTTCGACTCTCGCGCAAAGCCTGACGGTCGGACTCCCCGCGCGCGTTGCGATCCTCCGCTTTCCCTCCGGACCTCAGATCGTCCTCGGCGATTCTGGCGGCGGACTCCAATCATTGAGCCTGAGCGGTCAGCCCTTGTGGAATTATTCCGTCGGCGGCGAAGAGATTCGCGGGCTCGACGATGCGCTGATCAATGGGCAAACACATCTCGCCGCGGCATCGCATGACGGCTCAGTGGTAGTGTTGGATGAAGATGGGCAAAAAGTTTGGGAGACGGATCAAGAGTCCCTGCGAAGGATGCGCGCATTCGACTTCAACTCCGACGGCAATAGCGAAATCCTGACAGGCGGCGAGTTCGGCGCGTTCGTCGCATTATCCGCAACGGATGGGAGTCAAATTTATTCGCAGGGAATGGGTCAGGCAGTTTCCGAGATCCGCGAAGTAGAGTTGAACGGCGAGCCGTCGTCGCGCGAGTTTGTCGTCGGCGGCAAAGACGGCGGCGTATGGGCGTTCTCGATGAACGGCGGCGCGGTCAATCAAATGTGGACGGGTTCGCTGTCGGACAAGGTCACAGAAATCTCGGGCATTGACGTGGACGGCGATGGGACTGAAGAAGCCGTGATCGGCGACGATAGCGGAACTGTGGCTGTGTTCACGGGCGACGGCACGCGAAACAATTTAGAGAATCATAGCACGGGCATCACGCGCATTGACGTGGGGAGACTCAACGGCGAGCGTTACGTGGTGATTGCGGATTACAGTGAAGTGCAGGTGAACAAAGTCAATTTCAATTCGATCCCTGGATTCCAATACACGCCGCTCGTCGTTGGCGTGATCGTCTCGGCTTTCATTCTGATCATCGCGGCGATCCTCGCGTCCATCCCGAAGAAGCCCGAATTGAAAGTTTCATTTCAGGATAAAAGCAAAGAATCGCTCGAGGCTGAACGCCGCATGTTGAAAGAATCCATCGCGGACGTGGAACGACTGCGCAAATCGGGCGAGGTGACAGGCGACGCGTATCTCGCGCGGCTCAAACGTCTGCGCGGCGATCTGGCGGATAATGAAGCGGCGTTCAAAACGGCGGGCTTCCCCATCAAGGTGGAAACGATCCAATGCCCCAACTGCGGCGGCACCCTCGAACTCGGCATGGATAAATGCGAGTACTGCGGGCAGGCGTTGTTGTCGTAACGCGAAATAATATCTCGCGTTACGGGAATCAAAAACGCGCTCCGTTTGGAGCGCGTTTTTTTGTCGCCTACCTTAACTTGTTTATTGTATCGTAAACGTTACAGTGGCATTCAACGTCCCATTGAAAAGCAACTCGACGCGATAGGTCCCAACGGGCCAACCGCCATCCGGCGGCAAGCGTGAAAAGTACACGATCCCATCAAACGCATCCTCTGTAATCGTGTAATCAACCGTATCGAATTTATAATTCGGGTCAACGCCATCCGCATTCTCAGCGTACCAGTCGGCAACGACCTTGTTTCCCGATACAGCGTTTTCCAAGTCTGCAACGACGTACACCGTATCAAACGCGCCGAAGGTTGAACTGATCTGTTTTCCATCCGAGTCGAACGAGGTGCGCGCATTGCTCAGAGTCGGCTCGCCGCCGCCAAACGAGCATGCGAATGAAACAAGCAACAATGCAAGCACAGCAAACGCTATAGGCATTTTATTTCTCATACTATTCTCCTTTTGAATTGTAAATGCGCTGAGTATACAGGTTGAGGTCATTATTTTCAAGAAAATGATAATCGCCCAAATTTCCTATTTTCATCGTAAGCCCGGCGCGCCGCTCTCTTCCAACAGTGGAAGCCGTCCGGCGAAGAAGCCTACTTCCGCTCAAAATTAGCGTTTGGTTAGAACTCCAAAGTCGGCTTGACATTAATTTTAGACTTTTGTATAGTACGTCATGAAAGATAGGCGCGGCACGGCAGCCCGATCGGCTGGGCGTGCCTTTTGTTTATCGGCAAGAATATTACTTCTCTCCAAGGAAATCTAATGATCCAAGTCAGCGGCCTTATCAAGGATTACGGAGCGCGCCGCGCGCTCAACAGCATCAGCTTCAACGCCAACCAGGGAGAAATCGTCGGCTTTCTCGGTCCGAATGGCGCAGGCAAAACGACCACCATGCGCATCTTGACCGGGTATATGCCGCCTACCGACGGAACGATCATTGTAGCGGGGCACAACGTCGTAGAAGAATCGCTTGAAGTTCGCAAGCGCGTGGGGTATCTACCTGAAACGGTTCCGCTCTACAACGAGATGACCGCCTTTGAATATCTCAAATTCATGGGGCAATTGCGCCGCCTGCCGAACGTGGAAGAACGCGCGCTCGAAACGCTCGACACAGTCAACCTCGACGCTCGCGCGCACAGTTACATCGGAACATTTTCAAAAGGTATGCGTCAACGCATCGGGCTGGCGCAGGCGCTGCTACACCGACCTGAAGTTCTCATTCTCGACGAACCGACCATCGGTCTCGACCCAAGCCAAGTGGCGGAGATCCGCGAAGTGATTCGCGAGATCGGCAAAGACCGCACGGTATTATTCTCCACGCACATCCTTTCGGAAGCGCAGCAAATTTGCGATCGCGTGCTGATCATTAACAAAGGCAAAATTGTCGCCGAAGACACGCCGGAGAATCTGCAATCGAAGCTCGTCGGCGCACAGCAAGTCGTCTTACGCGTGCGAGGGGACTCGGACGATCTCGCCGAGAAAATCAAGAAGATCAAAGGCGTGAAAAGAGTCGAAAAGAAAGAGGACAATTCGATCGAATTCGAATTCTCCGTCGGACAAGACGCGCGCCCCCTCGTCGCAAAAACAGCCGTACAAGGCGGCTACGATCTGCTCGAAATGCGCACGGCGAGCATGAGTCTTGAAGAAATCTTCCTCGAACTGACCCGCGAAGGCGCGTCGTCCGTCAAAAAATCATCCTGAGGCAAATTCATGCGCAACATTTGGATCATCGCAAAACGCGAATACAACCATTACTTCATCAGCCCAATCGCTTACGTGGTGGCTGTGGCTCTACTGCTTCTTACCGGAGGCTATTTCTCCTTAATGCTGTTTGCCGCAAATCAAAGCGGATCGTTTGGCGGGTTCGTGCCTGAGATTTCGGAGGTTAACAACCTTTTCGGCTTCCTGTTGCTGCTCTCCATCCCCGCACTGACCATGAGGGTGATTGCAGACGAAACGCGCAGCGGCGCCATCGAACTACTCCTCACCGCCCCCATCCGCGACTTCGAACTGATCGCCGGAAAATGGCTGGGAAGCTTCCTGTTCGTCCTCACGCTAATCTCTGTCACGCTCTTCTACTTGATCATCCTCAGCTCGCAAGTCACGCCTCACCCCGATTGGAAGTTAGCCGCTTCTTCCTACATCGGCTTAATCCTCTTAGCCGGCGCGCTCATCGCATTAGGCGTGGGCATGTCCGCGATCTTTAGCAACCAAGTGACGGCTTTCATCGCCACGTTTGGGCTGTTCATCTTCCTCTGGTGGCTGATCGGCGCCCCCGCCAGCCTGTTCCCAGTAGGCGGCGATTTTTTTACCTATATGACAATTAACGCACATTTCGGAGATACGCTCAGCCAAGGGAATTTCTACCTTGCCGATCTGACGTACTTCCTCAGCCTCATCGCAATCGGACTATTTACAGGAACGCTGGCGATCGAAATTCGGAGATGGAAATAATGGCAAAGAAGAAAGCTCAACCCGCATATCGAAAATACTCCATCATCGCGCTTATCGCAGCCCTGCTGGCGTGCATTTCCACCACGCTGCTCGGCGCCGTCAAAGGCGTGATCGCCCTTGACCTATATACGGTTCAATCGCCGGAAAAACTAACCAACGCATTATGGATCAGTCTCGGGGTCATGTCTCTCGGACTCGCCCTGTACGCCGCGTTCGAACCGGCAAAAATTCAACGCTTTCTCACCGGTCGTCAAGCGAAATACGGCGGCAATGCGTTGGTCACGACACTAGCGTTCATCCTTACGCTAGTCGTCGTCAACCTGCTTGTATTTGACAATCCCTACCAGATCGCCGACCTAACCGAGAATCAAGAAAACACATTATCGCCAGAGCTGACCGCCGCCTTGAAAACGCTGCCGGAAAAAGTAACCGCCGTCGCATTTTTCTCGCAAGAAATGAATCCCGCCTCGGCAGATCAACTGCTTGGAAACATCAAAGCCGCCAGCGACGGTAAATTTGAGTACGAATTCGTCGACCCCAATCGCGATCCTCAACGCGCGCGCAAAGCCAACATCACCGGCGATGGGAAGATTCTCTTGCAAATGGGCGAGCGATCCGAAATCGTCTCATTTGCATCCGAAGAAGAAATCCTGAAGGCGCTGATTCGTCTCATCAGTCCGGAGGATCACACTGTGTATTTCCTCACCGGCCACGGCGAGCTTGATTCGCAGCAAACAAATCAAGACGGCAATTCGGCTCTAACTCGCGCAAGTGAAACGTTGACAAGCAAAAACTATACTGTCAAGACCTTGAACTTGCTCGCTGAAAACAAAATACCCGAAGGCGCCAACCTGATCGTTATCGCCGGACCGCAAACGCCGCTATCAGCCAACGAAGTAGGATTGTTGCGAACGTATCTTAATAACGGCGGCGCGTTGCTGGTCATGGAAGACCCGACCTTTCTAACCAAGGTGGGCAACACGCCTGATCCCTTAGCCGATATGCTTGCGGAAGATTGGGGCGTCACGCTCAATAACGATATCGTAATTGACCTTGCCAGCCCAAATCCCAGCGTCGGCTTTTCCGCGTCTTACGACCCCACGCACCCTATTACGAACAGGATGAACAACCTCGCCACGTTCTTCCCTTTCACACGCAGCGTTACGGTAGACCTTGCAAAACAAGGACTCCAACTCAGCCCGCTTGTTCTCACCGCTAACAATTCATGGGGTGAAAGAGACTTCAACAGCCTAACGCAGGCTGGCGGTCCCGCCGGTTACGACCAAGCATCTGAAACGCTCGGACCGCTGACCCTCGCCGTTGCCGTAGAAAATCCAACCACTCACGGACGGATTGTGGCGTTCGGCACATCGCAATTCGCCAACGACGAAAATTTCGATTCGGGATACGGCAACAGCGACCTGTTCGTCAATTCCGTAGATTGGGCGGCGGAACAGGAAAACATTGTCGGCATTACACCCAAACAGCCGGTAACGCGCATGTTCCGCCCAGCCTCGCAATTGCGTATTCTACTGCTGATGTTTGTTGTCGCGATCGTCATCCCGGGCGCCTTTGCGGTTATGGGCTTCTATACCTGGCTACAACGTAAGCGACAAGGCTGATTCCAATGCGCCGCTCGACAATCATATCCATTCTCTTATTGCTGGCTGCAATAGGAGCCTACTATTTCATCAACCAGCGCAAAGCGGAAAAAGAAACTGCGACCATCGCACCTGAAGCGACGGAAGCGCCTCCCATGCATCTGTTTGAGGCGCAAGGCGCCACGCCTTCCAGCCTGCGCATCGAAGCGCAAAGCGGCGAAATTATCTTGCTTTCACGAAGCGCGATTGACGCATGGCAGTTAATCCAGCCCATCAAAGCGCCCGCCGACCCAGCCTCGGCAGAGGCGGCGGCGAGTCAAGTTACTGCCTTGCTTATCAAAGACACGATCCCCAGCCTCAGCCTCAGCGACGCAGGCTTGCAGAATCCGCAGTACATCATCGCCGCTACGTTTAATGGCATCGAACAAACCGTAAAAATCGGGGACGTTACGCCTACAGAAAGCGAATATTACGCGCTTACTCCGGCGGGCACAGTGACGACCATTGACAAGACCTCCCTAGACATGTTGCTCGGACTGTTAACAAATCCGCCTTATAAAGAGACGCCAACGCCAGCCCCGACTGCCACGGAGACGCCGCTTCCTTCTCAAACACCCGAAACTGCCGTGCCAACTCAGCCCGAATCCACGCCTGAGCAGTAACATTTCAGTTCTCACAACGTCTTTATAGAAGAGAAGAACGCAGGGCTTGAATTTCGTTTAAGAAACGTGTATTCTAGTACAAAAAAGACAGAATGGACCGCATTAATGGATGTAGATAAGATTTTGATGGCTGAAGAAGAAGAAGAATTTTCCACAATTGCGCGGCTGGTGGAACTAGGACGACAAAAATCGTATGTGACCCTCGACGACATTCTTCACTTTTTCCCCGAAGCCGAGCAAGACGTGGAACAACTTGAAGAAGCTTTTTCCGCCCTATTAAGCGCGGGCATTCCCTTTGTGGAAGATACAGCCACCGCCGAACCGACCGAAGACGAACTCATCGCTGTTGAAGCCGCGGAAGCCGAGCCGGAAGTTAGCGTCGTCCTCGACGATTACCTTGCCAACATTGACACCGATGACACCATCGGCTTATATCTCAAAGAAGTCAGCCGCGTTCCGCTGTTGACCGCAACAGAAGAAGTCGCTTTGGCTCAACGTATCGAGCGCGGGCGTTTGGCGCGCGAAGAACTCGCCAAAAGTAAAGTCACGCCGCGTCGCCGCGTCAATCTGCGTCACTCTATCGAAGACGGCTGGGCGGCGCGCGAACATCTCATCACAGCGAACTCGCGCCTCGTGATCTCCGTCGCTAAAAAATACATGGGACGCGGAGTCCCCTTCCTCGACTTGATTCAGGAAGGCAACATTGGTCTCATCCGCGCGACCAAGAAATTTGATTATCGCCGCGGGCATAAATTTTCCACATACGCCACATGGTGGATCCGCCAAGCGGTTACCCGCGCTATCGCCGACCAAGGGCGGACGATTCGCGTGCCGGTCCACATGGGCGATCAGATCAACAAGCTTCTGCGCGTGCAGCACCAACTCACTCAGCGCCTGGGGCGCGAACCGAGCGTGGAAGAAATTGCCGAAGCGCTGGACGTGTCGCCTAAAAAAGTTGAAAATATGATTCAGGTGGCGCGCCGTCCGCTTTCGCTAGAAACGCCGACAGACGACGAGGAAGATTCGGTGCTGGGCGATTTCATCGAAGACGACGAAGCGCCTCCTCCGGACGATATCGCCACATACAACCTGCTCAAAGAGCATCTCAGCGAAGTGTTGAACGGATTGCCCCCGCGCGAAGTCCGCATTTTGCAATTGCGCTACGGCTTGCTCGATGGGCAGGCATACACGCTTGAAGAGGTCGGGCGCAAAATGGGCGTGACGCGCGAACGCGTCCGTCAGATCGAAGCGCAGGCGTTGAGCCGGTTGAGACATCCGACGATTCGCCGCAAGTTGCGGGATTATTTGGGAGAATAGAGAAAAGCGATGATGCTCCAACGTCATCGCTTTTTTGATTTAAAATTGCCGAATGAAGAAACCTTTAATTAGCATGCCCGATTTGGCGTTTCTTGCCATGGTTATCGCCGCGCTCGCTTCCGGCTCGCAAATGCTCAGCATTGACAGCGACCTCGGGAGACACATCACGCTTGGCAACTACATTCTCGATCATCGCATCATCCCGACCCATGACCTGTTCTCGCACACGCTGACCGGCGAATCGCGCCCGCCGTATGAGTGGCTTTCGCAGGTTGCGTTCGCAATTTCCTATCGCCTGCTAGGGTTAGACGGCGTGATCCTGCTCACAGCCTTGATCGTCAGCGCCGCTATCGCGATTATCTTTCGTCAATCCGTGCAAAGAAGCGACTCCTCGTTGATTTCGCTGTTGATCACGTTGCTAGCAACAGCCGCAACAAGCATCCATTGGCTTCCGCGTCCGCATATCGTCACGTTTCTTCTCCTGGCGATTTGGGTCGGAAACTTGGAACGAGTAAGGCGAAGCGAAAATTACGGAATATATTTTTTTCCGCTGACAATGCTGTTCTGGGCAAACCTGCACGGCGGATTCATCTTCGGTTTCCTCGCGCTCGCCGCGTACGCCGTAGGCTGGGCATGGGACAGACTGCGAAAGCAAGCAACCAACGAGACCGGCAAAAAAATTCTATTCATTGGGCTGACTTCCCTCGCCGCATCCATCATCACGCCAGACCTTTGGCATAACTGGGAGGCTGTCCTCAACAACCGCAGTGCGTTCATTCTCAATCGCACCGTGGAAACCATGCCGCCTAATTTACTCGATCCATCGAACGCGCCGTTCGATATTTTGCTTGCGCTCGCCGTGTGCTTTTCGTTGGTCAATTGGAGAAGTATTTCAGCCGCGCACGTTTTCCTGCTCGGCGGGCTTGGCGGCATGGCGTTGTTGATGACGAGAAACATCCCCTTATTCGCTCTCGTCTGCACTCCCATCCTCACAGAATGGATCGCGGCAAAAGCGAATCAACTCCCCGCATGGAAACGATTCGACGAGCGCTTCATTAATCTCGCTGCGCCCAGCCGATGGTTTTTACTTCCAGCGATGACAGTCCTCTTCGCCGTTGGATTCTTCGCCTACAACCATGCACAAGGCAAGCAGGTCTACAATTTCAACCCGCAAGTCTTCCCCGTCCGCGCGGCGGATTGGCTGGAGGAGAATCCCGTCGAGGGAAACATGTTCAACGAGTTCAACTGGGGCGGATATTTGCTCTATCGCTTATGGCCCCGCGAACTTGTGTTCGTGGACAGCCAAAGCGACTTCTACGGCGAGCTGCTCATGCGCGACTATGAAACGATGATGTTTGCGAAAAATAATTGGCGCGCTTTGCTAGATCAATATCAAATCAACTGGGCGATCATTCCTCCCAACGCGCCGCTCGCATCGGCTTTGCAAAGCCTGGGTTGGCAAACCATATTTGCCGACGATACGGCTATTATCGTGAGGCGACCATGAAAAATAAAAGCAACGGCGTCGCACTTGTCGTCATCGCTACGCTCATCGGCTTATACATCCGCCTCGGATCCGCGCTCAGCGCGCCTTTTCCGCTCAACGACGGCGGATTATTCTATGCAATGATGCGCGACCTACAGGCAAACGGTTATCACCTTCCCGTTTTCTCTACGTACAATGGAGGACAAATCCCTTTCGCTTATCCGCCATTGGGGTTTTATCTGACCAGTCTGCTGGCGGACCTCTTGCGCGTCGATCTGCTTGACGTAACGCGCTGGCTTCCGCCGTTCATCAGCGCGCTGACCATCCCTGCCTTCTACCTATTAGCCAGCCGTCTCGTCCGATCTGAGACAGTCGCCGCGCTCGCTGCGTTGTTGTTCGCGTTGACGCCGCGCGCATTCAATTGGCAGATCATGGGCGGAGGCGTAACGCGTTCGCCCGGCTTTCTCTTTGAGATTCTCGCTCTCGCCTGCGTCGCTCAACTCTTCACAAAACCGTCACGTCGCATCATTGTCTGGACTATCGTCTGGTCCTCGTTAGTTGTTGTGACGCATCCCGAAGCGACCTCCCAAACAGTGTTTGCCTCATTCCTACTGTATCTCTTCTTCGATCGCTCTCGCAAAGGATTGCTCCGCGCTTTAATCATAGCCGCGTTCACGATTGGAATAACCTCTTTCTGGTGGGCAACGATACTAGCACGGCACGGTTTCGAGCCCTTTCTAGCCGCCAATGCCGCCGTCAGCGCAAGGAGTTTCCCATGGATTGCGCGTTTCGTCGCATTATTCCAATTCGACCTTATGAGCGAACCCTCTCTCAAGATGATCTCGACGCTCGGATTATTGGGAATATTCCTGCGACTCAACAAGCGAGATTTCTTTCTGCCGGTCTGGCTAACGACAACCTTCCTACTCGAACCGCGCAGCGCGCCGCAGATCATGACAATTCCAATGAGCTTGCTGGCAGCTCACACATTGGCTGAAATGATCTTGCAGAAATTCTCCGCTTCTGACAGCGACTCATTAGATGATCTTCTCAAGAGCGCAGCCGCCCGCGCTTTCCTTGGACTGCTTCTCATTCTATTAACACTGGACTCGTATCTCGTCGCCGAAAAAATTGCGCATGAATTCAGCCTCGCTCGTTCCGACATGGATGCTTATGAGTGGATACCAGCCAATACCCCAACAGGAAGTACTTTCGCCATCGTGACAGGCGAGCTCCCACTGCGCGACCCCTTCTCAGAATGGCTTCCCGCGCTGACCGAACGCGTCACCGTTACGCCGACTTTCGGCTATGAATGGGTTGCCGATCCGCCTTTCACCCTTCGCATGGAAGCCTACCAATCCTTACAGGAATGCCTTTATCAGGACACAACTTGTCTTCAAGATTGGAGCGTTACCAACCAGGCGCCATTCGACTACCTCATCATTCGCAGTTACAGAAACGGCGTCTCCTTTTTATCCCCGCTCCAGATATATCTCAGCCAAAGCGCGGAGTTCAACGTTGTTTATCAAAAGCCAGGAATCGTCATCTACCAAGCGCAGGCGCCTTAGCGCAGAGCGCAACACGGCGCGCAGACAATCTACCGTTGCCGCGAGATCAGAACTCCGTCCGTTTCGTACACCGCCTCGAACCCCGCATCTAATTTGAGACTCTCCACAAAATACGGGAACTCCCTCTGCGGCGCAAGCGGACCGCAATTGTTCACGCGCAAAATTTTCGAAACATAGATGTAATCATAGTCCGCGCGATCAATATTTTCATCAAGGCAAGCCACATCGCTGTTCGCCAAACATTCCTGCACTGGGTACGTCGAGCGCACGTACGCATTGAAGCCCGTGCCCTTCGTCCATTCGGTGCCTTGCACGGTGAACAAACTTTTTCTTCCGCTGATCGCCGGGAACCATTCCATCACCGAATCGCACGAGACCGACGTCGTGCCGGTCAACACGAGGAAGCGGGAATCATCCGGCGTATTTTCTCGCACCCAACGCATCGCCTCTTCATCCGGCGGATACAGCGTGGCGGCGGCTAACTGGATTCCGAATTGGGAGGTGGAAAATATCAGATACAAGATCAGGTAAATAAAAACATTCCGTTCAGTGGATGAAACTTCCGCTTCGTTTCGGCCGCGCTCAACGCGAGCTTTCGACGAGGCGGGCTGGATCGCCGGCAGGATAACTTCCACAAACCCCAGCGCCGCCAGCATCGCCAGCGGAATCGCTGCGGGCCCCGCCGCGCTCCGCCCTTCGATGAAGAAGGGAATCGCCATCCACAACGGTAACAAGAAATCCCGTCGGATGAGGCGGTGGGCGATCCCGATCAAGCCCAAAACCGCGATCACCGTCGCGTAGGGTTCCTCCGTAAACACGAAGAAGAGCAAGTTGAACACCGCCGCGAATTTCGAGCCGGTCGCCGCGCCGCTCAACAGCGGAGCGAGTCCATGATTCGAAATGACCGACGCCCACCACGGCGCAGACACGACCGCCACTGCCAACCCAACAAATAACGATTGAATAAAAGACTTGCGCGTTCGTGAAAGCATGAGCCACAAAAAGATCGCGGAGACAAATGTATGCACCGCCGCTTCCGGGTGACTCATCACCGCCAGCCCGCCGAAGACTCCCGCAAGCAAAATATCGGAACGGCGATCCTTTTCGTAGAGGCGGATCACAACTGCCAGCGTGAGCAGCATGAAAAATTGACCGGGACTGCGCGTGAGCCCGCCGCCCATCACGAACCACGATAACGCGCGGGGCATGAGCGCAAAGAAGAACGTGGAGACCGCCGCGTGAAATTTATTTCTGAGCAGTTGCAAAGCCAGAAGATAAAACGCGGGGACGGAAAGCGTCGCAAAGAACGCGGGAACCCAGCGGACTACTTGCGTCGAATCAAGCCCGAAGATCAGCGAGGCAAGCGCGCCGAAGTAAAACCCCAACGGCGGATACGCATACGGGATATTTAGATGGTTATACGTTGTAAATGCAGGCAAGATGAAATGATTCGCCCGCAGGTCATCCACCATCACGGCGAACATGCCGCCGTCGTTGATGGCGAAGCCCGCCAGCATCGTCGGGCTAAAGCGAACGTACGCGCCGACCCCGCACGCCAGAATCAGAATCAACATCCCCCATTCATCGCGCGTGATCGGGGCGCTCTGCCTCATAACACTGCGTCAATCATCAGCGCGACAAAGATAAACACCAGATAACTGCTTGACCATTTGTACATGCGCCATGCCAATTTATTGCCACCCACCTTCCAAACCATCCAAGCCGCATATATCAACGCGCCGTTCAGCACAATCGCCGAGATCAGGTAGAACATTCCAGCCAGATGCAGGACAGACAACAACAAGGAAACCACTGCCAGCTCGATCGTATAGATCAAAATCAATCGGCGAGTTTCCGCTTCGCCGCGAACGACCGGCATCATTGGCACGCCAGCGTTGTCGTAATCGCGAATGCGGACGATGGCGAGCGCCCAGAAATGCGGAGGCGTCCACATAAAGATAATGGCGAACAGAATCCATGCCGTCCAATCCAAATGACCAGTAGCGGCAACGTAACCGACCATCGGGGGAATTGCGCCCGCTCCTCCGCCAATCACAATATTTTGGACGGTGACTTTTTTCAACCACACGCTGTAGACGATTACATAATAAATAATGCCCGCCAGCGACAGCAGCGCGGCAAGGTCATTGACAAAGCATGCAAATACATAATAACTGGTTAAGGATAAACCTAAGCCGAACGCGAGACCTTCCGCGTCCGTCAAGCGCCCATCTGCCAGCGGGCGCTTGGACGTGCGTTTCATCTGACGGTCAATCTGACGGTCAATGTATTGATTCAACGCGCCTGATCCGCCTGAAGCCAGCGCTCCGCCGATTAATGTCCACATCGTGAGTGAAAACGGGGGCCAGGCTTTCATACCCACCACTAAGCCGCCATAGGTGGTGATCAGCAGCAAGCCGACGATCAATGGCTTCGTCAGCGTAAAGAAATCTTTCGCGCGCTGACGATAATCAAACTTGACGACAAAGCCTTCGCTTTTTATCAGAACGCCCGAAGCGTAGACAAGTAAAACGAGCGAGACCCACAACGCAATCGTGGTTAAATCGTGCAGCGTCGCCAGCCCTTGCGCTTGCGGCTGTCCCGCCAGTTGCGCGCCGACCAGGGCTTGCCCAAAGAACATCACAGTTAAGATCGTCGTCAGCGGCAACAAGACGCGGTGTTCACGCTGTTCGCGCCACGCCTTGCGAAACACAACGATCATCAACAATGACGCAACGCCCACCAGTGAAAGGTGCGCAAGCTTAATCCATCCCAATGGAGCGCTAGGGATGCAAAGGGGCCAGCCCTTGCAAAATTCAGCAGCGTTAGACAGGCTGACCACGCGACCAACTATTGTTAACGCAAACACGGCGACAAACAAAGTCAAAACGTAACGCGAGAACGACGAACGAAGCGAGTACTTCATGGAAAATCTACATCCTGCTTTCGTAAGAAAAATGGGTATCCGAAAAATAAGATTGCGGCAAACACGAACCACTGCAAGGCGTATCCAAAATGCGGACCTTCCGTTGCTTCAAACTCAGGCGCAGAGGAAATAGGCGGCGTCTCATTATCAATCGCTTCATCGAGTTGAACATAAATCTTCAAAACTGGATAGGGCATTTGATTAGCGATCATCGCAAGATCGGCATTGTTCCAAACTTCAAGTTTGGAGCCATCCAGGGGGAGCGCATCCGCAATTCCGCCGAAGGCTGGTTTGCTCTGCCCCAGCCGAATTACGCCTGAAATCTCGACGCTTTCCGGCGCATCGTACTTACGCCAAGCGGCCGGGGTCGTATTGCCTTCGAGCGGAATCCAGCCGCGGTCAACGAAGACCGCCGTTTCGCCCGCTCCGGTAGGAGATTCAAATCGCAGCGGCGTCAGCAGATGATATCCATACTGGTCGCGATAAACTTGATTCCGCACAGCAATTTGATTTTCAAAATCATAGGTCCCCACAGCCGTCGCCGCGCGATATTCCATCTCGCCCAATTGCGACGGAATTTCCGCATTGAGATTTAACCGCGGCAACGAGAGCATTTCGGCGTAGTGGGCATTATCGGCGCGCCGCTCTGCAAGCCGGTCTAGTTGCCAAACGCCAAGGCGAATCAGAACGATCGCGCCAGCGACTACCAGCAGCGTCGTCAGAATCCATTTGCGGCTAAACATTCTACGCAGAAGCATGTTCTTTCCCCTTAATAGGCAGAAGGAGGCTATACAACGCAAGCATTACGCCCAGGGTCAAACCGGGACCTAGGATGCCGCTTAGATGCGTAGAAAGCGTCAGGGGCTGACGAACGTCAATCCCGAAAAGTTTATCGGGTTGAAAGGAGCATTCAAAGACAAGGTCTGCCGCTTGATTAAGGTGCAGACTGGCAACGCTATTCGCGGGAACCCACAGCTGCCCCAACTGATGATCGGTTGTATCTTCATTCTTAATCACCAGCGTATCGCCGAGGACGAGCGTCAGGTCTTGAGGGATGGTCGGCGGTTGTTCGCCGCGCGCTACCAAATTGGCAGTCCCCTCCGGGATATCCAAGACGATCTCTTGCGGCGCGCGCGCAGTTTTATACATGAAAAAGATAGGAATTTCTGTCACTATCGCTCCAAAAAGAAAACCGATCAAAAGCGCCAAGATCATGCGTTTTACATATATGCGTTTTACGTTCATGTTATTTTTTCAAAAGTAATTTTAGATCGTGAACGATGTCATTTGCGGAAGCGTCGAAGGGAAAGGAGACGCGCAATTTTCCATCGCGATCAACCGCCATAATGCGCGCGGTGTGATCCACCGCATAGCCGGCGGCAGAGTCGCTGGCTACAATCTCTCGAAAGACGCCATATCCTTGCCAGGCTTGCGCCAGTTCGTCTTCCGTCCCGCTCAAGCCAATAAAATTAGGGTTGAAGCGCTCCACATACTCTTGAACGATTTGGGGCGTGTCGCGGTCGGGATCCACGGTGACAAATACGACCTTAACCCGCGCCGCATCTTCAGGCTTTAACTTCTCAAGCGCGAGGTTTAATTGCGCAAGAGTGATCGGGCAGACATCGGGACACGTTGTGTATCCAAAGTACAGCAAAACGATATCTCCGCGATATTGGCTCAGTTGGAAAATGTCGCCGTTCGAGCGAACAAGCGTAAAATCTGCCGCCTCAGGGTATGGCTCGCCAAACGTTGTCCCACGCGGGCGTTCAGGTTCTCCAAAGAAAAACATGGCGGCCGCCAAAAGCATAACCAGCGTCATCGACGCGGCAACGATAATCGAGGTCTTTCTATCCATCCACGAACTCCAAATCTATAGTCAGCAAACTACAAAACGGGGCGACCGTTAAAATAATGGTCGCCCCGTCATTTAAATATTCAAGCAATGCCGCATTAAATGGCAGTTCCGATCAAATACAACGCGGGATAGAAGAAAATCCACACAACGTCAATAAAGTGCCAGTAAACAGCGGCGGCTTCAACAGGATATTGCTTCTCGTCGTATAAGCCGCGTTTGCCGTTGACCCAAATGACGGCGAGGAAGATCAACCCGGTGAGCACATGGAAGGCGTGCATACCGGTCATCATGAAGAATGCCGCTCCCGCCACGCCAGAGGAGGGTTTTAGAGGCGTTCTGCCTGCCGGTTCGCCGAACAAATGCAATACGGCTTCCGCCACCGACGGGATAGCGTGCCATTCAATCATAACTACGCCGAGCAGGAAGGCTAATCCCAAAATAAACGTAATCATCGTGTTCTTTAAGAAGCCTGCGCGGTTTCCGTTATGCAAGTGCGTCTCTCCGCGGTTCATAAAGAAGGAAGAAACCAGCAAGACTACGGTGACGAACAAACCGAGATTCTGATTCAAGTCAGGGCGGGTCAATCCAAGCAAGTTGAGCCGCATCGCCATTAAGCCGCCGAACACAAAGGCATCAGAAAGCAGGAACAGCCACAAGCCGGCGCGATTCGTCCCCGTTTTAAAAGCGTAGGATTCATGATCCGTAGCGGCATCCGGGTTTTCGTTGAGTTTCGACATGTGCATGTAATAGTACAGCACCAACCCAGCCTTGACGAGCGCCACTACAACCAGCACTACGAGCGAATTGAACGTTACCGCCACTAAAAATTCAAGCAGGGTAAGGACCGCAAGACAGACAAAGATAAAGACGCCCTGCGACAACAAATTAGTTTTTTCTTGTTTATTGATCATGTGCGATAACCCTGCGACTAATGTTTCTTCCCGGCGCCGTCCGCCGCGAATTCTATATATTTCGAACCAGCCAAACCATAGTCATACGGTTCGCCGACGACCTCGAAAGGAACGTCGTAATTATGCGCCGGCATGGGAGATGGAACCTGCCATTCAGGCGAACGCGATTTCCAGACATTGCCTGTAGCGACCTCGCCATGCTTGATGCTGCGGAAGAAGTTGATCAGGAAAATCAGGATCGAGATCGCGATGAGAAACGCGCAAATCGTCAAGATCAGTTGCGCATGATCGAAACCCTGCGCCGGATCGTAGTCTACGATGCGGCGGCGCATTCCACGCAGACCGATGAACATCATGCCGAAGGTCAAAACGAGGAACGACGGCGTCATCAGCCAAAAATGCACTTTGCCCCAGAATTCATTCATACGGCGACCCGTCGCTTTGGGGAACCAGTAATACAGCGCGGCAAAGAATGGGAAAACGAATCCGCCAAAGATGGTATCGTGGAAGTGGCCGACGACCCAGTAGGTGTCGTGCAGGTGCAAGTTGAGCGCAACCATCGCGTTCGGAGGGCCGGTCACGCCGCCGAAAAGAAAGACCACGATCGAACCGAGGACGAACAACATCGGCGTTGGGGTCTCGATCTTACCGCCCCACAGTGTCGCCACCCACGAGAAGAACTTCACGCCTGTCGGAACAGCGACCAGCATTGTGCTGTACATAAACGGCACGCGCAAGTATTCATTCATGCCTGAGGCGAACATATGGTGCGCCCAAACGATGGAACCGACCGTTGCAATGCCGAGCGACGACAACGCCACCCAGCGATATCCGAACAATGGCTTGCGCGCAAAGACCGGAAGCAATTCGGAGATTACGCCAAGCCCCGGCAACACGAACACATACACGACCGGATGCGAATAGAACCAGAATAAATGTTGGAACAGTACGGGATTTCCGCCCTTAGCAGGATCGAAGAAGCCCATATCGAACAAACGCTGAAACATCACCAATTGGAATGAAAGACCGATCAACTGCGTCGCAGTCAACTGGATGATGGAAGCCGCCAGCGCAGACCAAACTAAAATCGGCAGGCGGAAAGGGGACATTCCCTTGGCGCGCATACGCAACGTCGTCGCGATCACGTTCAAGCCGCCCAGAATGGACGACCAGCCAGCGACAAACACGCCGAGGAAGAACATTTGCATGCCGACCGGCGCACGGGCTGAAAGCGGAGGATAGCCCGTCCAGCCGGTGTCGAAGCCGCCTAACACTAACGACATCAACAGCAACATGATCGCCGGAACCGAAAGCCAGTAGGCAAAAGCGTTTAGGCGCGGGAAAGCCATATCGCGCGCGCCAATCAACATTGGCACGGCGTAGTTCATAATGCCGGCAATGCCCAACAAGATCGACACGATCATAATCATGCCATGCAACGACATGAGTGTGTTGTAGAGTTGCGGTCCCGATTGGTCGAACAAGCGCAGGTTCTCCGTCAAGAATTGCAACTGCGATTCGGCGAGCTCCGTTCGGAAGATCAGCGCAAACAACCCGCCGACCGAGATCAAGAATAAGGCGGTCACCGTGTACTGAATGCCGATCACTTTGTGATCGAGAGAAACGCCGAAAAATTTCCGCCAGCCCGGTTCGTCTTCATGGTGTTCGGGCGTGTCAATTCCGCGCGCCCACTTCATCCAATCGCTCACAACGCCGACGCCGAAAAGGAACGCTATCGCGCCGACCAGCCCGCCGAATACCCAAGCCGGTTCCGAGAAAAGGAACGCATCGAACGCTTTCAGCCCCATCAATGCGCGAATTAGGGTGACAAATAATGCGCCAGCGAACATCCCCACAACCTGAAAGGTTAATCCGCGAGTAACGCCTCGATAGCCATATAAACCGAAGAAGAATGCAGCGACGCTAAACAGCAACGCGAACGCCGCCGCTACCGCTCCGCTAAAGTGGAAATCGCCTGTAACAAGCCGGTCGATTCCCAGCCCAGCGCCGTAGCCAACCGCGCCGAACGCGAGAAGGAATACAAACGCATTACGCAATGGATTATGTTTCATCAATCCTCCGCCTTGCCTATTTTAACGTCTCAATGTATGCGACAAGCGCCGCGATCTGGTCGTCCGTAAACCCGTAGGTGGGCATCTGAGTCGTGAAGTTCGCCACGATCTTCGCTTGCGGTTCTTTGATCGACTCGGTCAGATACGCTTGATCCGCGGTTACTGTGGTTCCGTCAGATAATTTCACCGTCGCCCCAAACAGATTAAGCCACGTGGGACCAATGCCTGCCGCGCCTGTGATCGAATGGCAGGCGACGCAACCGTTCTGCTTGACGAGAATCTCTCCAAATCCAACGGGGTCGGTCGCAGCCACTTTAGCTTCCTGTATTTTTGAACTCAGCCATGCGCTATAGTCATCGCGCGTAGATACGATCACAGGGTTTTCCATATACGCATGCGACGTTCCGCATAATTCGGCGCACCGAACGGCATAATTTCCAACCTCAGACGGGGTAATGGTCAATTTTGTAAATCTGCCCGGCACCAAATCTTGCTTAAGACGGAACTCAGGCACCCAAAATGAGTGGATTACATCCGAAGAGGTCATCAACAGCAACACCTGCTGACCTACCGGTAAATGCAATTCATCTGAAACCACAGTTAAGCCGGTTTCCGGGTCGGTAGGGTACTCAAACTTCCAAGACCATTGATGACCCGTGACTTTTACTACCATAGCGTTAGGGTCCTGACGCAACACATCTGCCAAGTTCCCACCGCCAAGAATAGCAAAGACGACGACCGCCACCAACGGAATCGCAGTCCAAATCAACTCAAGCTTCGTGTTCCCATCCACATGTACGCCTTCCCCCGTCTCGCCTTTACGGCGGCGGAAAACGACCAAAGAATAGAACATCGGCACAAGGATTAACGCGGTTAAGAAGGACATGACGATTTCCATCAATTTCCACATCCAGTCTACGGAAACCGCTTGCGTGCTCGCCTCCACCGGCATTACGTGCGCAGCGTCCAAGCCCACGATCAGAAGCCAGGTCACCAAAAGCACCGCAACGCTTAAAGCAACAATTTTTCGCATACACTTCTCCTGAATCAAAAATCTGACTAGGGATTGCCTAAATCAGAACTCCGCGATTTTATCATATTTTTAACGGAAAACCACTCATCCGCAGCGACAGTCGGCTCGCCTATTCGACCGACCTCAACGCCGCCAGAACCTCGGCGCTATGCTCCGCCGGTCTTACCTTCTCGAACACTTTAACGATCATTCCGTTGCCGTCAATAACGAAAGTTGTTCGTAAAACGCCTTCGTAGGATTTTCCCATGAACTTCTTCGGTCCCCAAACCTGATACAGATCGCAGACGGCATGTCCATTATCTGCCAATAGTAGAAACGGCAGTTGAAACTTCTTCTTGAATTTCGCGTGCGATTCGACGCTGTCGGGGCTGACGCCCAATACGACTACACCCGCTTTTTCGTACGCAGAATAATCGTCGCGGAAATTACAGGCTTCTTTTGTGCATCCGGGCGTGTCGTCTTTCGGATAAAAATAAAGAATAACGTTCTTTCCGCGAAAATCGGAAAGCTTCCTAAGCGTATTCGTATCGTCAAACAATTCAAAGTCGGGGGCTGAAAGACCAGCGGATATGGGCATCTATTTATCCTCAAATAACAACGATCTCAATACAGGCGTTCGTCGAGTTGCGCTACGCTACAGCGTCCATCGCCGCGCCGAGCCGTTTTACAATTTCATCTACTTCCTCTTCGCTGATCGCAAGCGGAGGCGCAAAGGCAAGCGCGTTTCCTACCGGACGAGTCCGAAGTCCGCGTTCTGAAGCGGCTTTGAAGACCTTCATCGTCTGCGCAGGATCGGCGGTTTTCGCATCTTTATCCGAAACAATCTCCACGCCGCAGAGTAAACCCAGCCCGCGCACATCGCCGACAAAACCGAACTCTTTCAGCGATTCCAAGCCCTCAAATAAACGCTTGCCAAGTTCTTTTGCGCGCGCAGGATACTGTTCCCGTTCCATTAACTCGATATTCTTCAAGCCAACTGCGCACGCCATAGCGTGACCCGAGTATGTATAGCCGTGCATCCACGTTTCAGCGTCCGACGCCGATTCGATGGTTTCGCGTATCGCATCCGAGATCTGGATCCCGCCGAGCGGAGCATACCCGCTGGTAACGGCTTTAGCGAACGAAAGGATATCAGGTTTGACGTTCCAATGTTTGAGCGCGAACCATTCGCCAGTGCGTCCAAAGCCCGTGATAACTTCATCGGCGATGAAAAGGATTTCATGTTTATCGCAAATCGCACGGACGAGCGGGAAGTAATCATCGGGCGGAACGATCACGCCGCCAACGCCCATGACCGGCTCTGCGATGAACGCCGCAACCGTCTCCGCACCTTCACGCAAGATCGCCTCTTCGAGCGCTCGCGCAGCGGCTTGACCGACCGTCTCGCCCGCTTTCATCTCGCCTTCAAAGCGATACGGATTCGGCGCGGGGATGTGAATAAATCCTTCCATCGCAGGACCGAACATCGCCTGATATTTCTCAAGCCCGGTAGCGAACGTCGTGGCAAGCGTTACGCCATGATACGCGCCCTTACGAGCGATGACCTTGTATTTCGTCGGTTTGCCTTTGCGCTTCCAATAATAACGCGCGGTCTTGAACGCCGAGTCATTCGACTCCGATCCGCCCGACGTGAAGAAGGTCGTATTCAACCCGTCGTAAGCGAAACCCGCCAATTTATCCGCCAATTCGATGGACGGTAGATTCGTCATTCCTGAGAAATTAGACGTGAATGCCATTTTCTTCATCTGGTCATAGGCGGCTTGAGCCAGCTCTTCGCGCCCATAGCCCACGTTGACGTTCCACAATCCCGCCATGCCGTCGAGAATCTTACGTCCATCGGCGGTATACAGCCACACGCCTTCGCCGCGCTCCACTACCATCGCATTCGCATGAGAATTGGGATGGTAGACGGGATGCAATTGTCTCTTATCTTTTTCAAGCCAGTTTGTTTCAGTTGTATTTGTCATTTTATCCAACCATTTCCACATCATGCGAGCCCGACTCTTTCAAGCCCGCGCCAGTCATACGCACAAAGACCGCTTTTTGCTGCAACTCTTCGATTGAATGCGCGCCGCTATAACTCATACCCGATTGTAAACCACCGACCAGTTGATTAAGCGTTTCGCGCGCTTTGCCGCGATACGGCACCGTGGCTTCTACGCCTTCCGCCACATAGTCTTCGATCTCCTCGTGCGTCAAGTCATTGCCTTCGCGCTTGTTGCGGAGGATGTTCGCCTCCAACGACGCCATACCGCGCGAGGCTTTATAGCGATGACCTTTGCGAGTGAGAATCATACCGGGGCTTTCATCGGCGCCCGCCAACAGCGAACCGATCATCACGCTCGACGCGCCCGCCGCAATCGCCTTGACCACGTCGCCCGGCTGACGAATCCCCCCGTCGGCAATGATCGGCACGCCAGAGTCTCTCGCCGCCGTTGCGCACTCGATCACCGCGCTCAATTGCGGGACGCCCGCGCCCGCCACCATCCTCGTGATGCAAATAGAGCCGGGTCCCACGCCAACTTTCACCGCGTCGGCGCCCGCTTCGATGAGCCGCTTCGTTCCGTCGCCTGTCGCCACGTTGCCGCCGATGATCTGCGCGTCGCCAAAATGCTTGCGGATGTTTTTTATCATCTCGATCTCAAGATGCGAATCGCCGTGAGCAATGTCCACCACAATGCAATCCGCTCCCGCCGCCAACACAGATTCCACGCGGTGCAATTCTCGATCGCGCACGCCCACCGCCGCGCCCACAGCCAACCTCCCTTTTGAATCTTTGGTCGCTTTAGGGAACTGCGTGATCTTCATAATATCTTTCAATGTGACCAATCCTGCAACGCTTCCGTCAGCCTTCACCAGCGGTAATTTCTCGACACGATGTTCATGCAGCAATCGCTCGGCTTCTTTCAACGACGTGCCGGGCGGCGCGCTGTGAACATCTCGCGTCATGATCGCGGCAATTGGCTTATCATCGTTGTCTTCAAACAATAAATCTCGTGTCGAAACAATGCCAGCCAGCCTTTCATCGGAGTCCAAAATTAAAATTCCGCCGGAGCCTGTTTCTGCCACTACACGCTTCACCTCGCCCACCGTACTCGTCTCGATCATTGTAATGGGGTCGTCCACCACAAATGATTCTTCCTTCTTCACCCGTTCGATCTGACGCGCCTGCTCCGCGATCGTCATAAAACGATGGATGATCCCGATCCCGCCCTCGCGCGCCATCGCGATCGCCAACTCGCTCTCCGTCACCACGTCCATGTTCGCGGAAACGATCGGAATCTGCAACGCGATCTTCTTCGTCAAATAACTTTTTGTCGAAAGCGTGCGGCGCGAATCAATATCGGAATATTGCGGCATAAGCAAAACGTCGTCATACGTCAACGCGACATCATTCAAAATTTTCATCGCAATCTCCTCTGGAAATCAGACGCTCGAATTATAATACATGCCGATGGAACTTCATGCGCTTTCGCCGTTGGATGGACGCTACGAACAAGAGATTTTCGCTCTGCGAGATTTCTTCTCTGAATTTGCCTACCTCCGCTCCCGCGCGCGCCTCGAACTCGACTTTCTAATCGCTCTTTCCAACATCGGCATTTGCCCGCCCCCCAACATTTCTCTCGACTCGTTCGCAGACGAAGACGCGCACAAGATCCAGGAATATGAAAAGACGACGCGCCACGACGTCAAAGCGATTGAGTACTTCTTAAGAGACAAACTTTCCGCAGACGTGCATCCCTTCATTCATTTCGGTCTGACATCCGAAGATATCAACAACATCGCGCAAGCCCTCGCGCTAAGAGACTCGCGCGACCAAGTCCTGCTACCTTCGCTAGATAATCTCATTTCATCGTTGCGAGACTTCGCAAAACAATATCGCGCCCTGCCCATGCTCGCGCGGACTCACGGTCAACCCGCCGTGCCGACAACGCTGGGAAAAGAAATTGCCGTGTATCTCTCGCGCCTGAAGAAATGCCGCGACGAAATAGCGAATCACAAGTTTGAAGCAAAACTCACAGGCGCAGTCGGCAACTTCAACGCGCTGCACACTGTCGCCCCGCACATGGACTGGATTTCATTTAGCGGCAATTTCATCCGCGGCTATGATCTTGAACCAAATCTCGTCACAACGCAAATCCTCCCCTACGATAATTGGATCCGTTATTTCGATTCACTGCGCCTAACTAATTCTGTCTTGATAGACTTCACGCAGGATATGTGGCGGTACATCAGCGACGGCTTTCTCAAACAAAAAACAGTCGCGAGCGAGGTCGGCTCTTCGACGATGCCGCAGAAAGTTAACCCGATTGACTTCGAGAACGCGGAGGGAAACCTTGGAATTGCAAACGCGCTTCTCGCCCACTACGCGCAGAAGCTGCCGATCTCAAGACTGCAGAGAGATTTATCCGATTCAACGGTACGAAGAACGTTCGGCGCCGCGCTGGGACATACGTTGCTCGCGTGGCGCAACCTCGTCCGCGGCATGAGTCGCGTGGAGGCAGACGAGGAAAAGATCAAAGCGAGTCTGACCGCGCATTGGGAAGTCATCAGCGAAGGGGCACAGACGATCCTCCGCGCAGCGGGACAAAGCGACGCATACGAGTCGCTCAAATCGCAGACGCGGGGTCGCGTCATGGACAGCGTCGCGTATCGGTCGTGGGTCGAGGCATTGGATGTCGAAGAGGAAACACGAGCGAAGTTGATGAGTCTATCGCCAGAGACGTATTTGGGACTCGCAATTCGAATTGTAGATGAAGTTGTAGGGCGTGAGCAAGCGAGCAAATAAGCAAATAATCGAGGAGATGAAATGACCGTAATAGCAGTCATCGGTTCACAATGGGGCGACGAGGGAAAAGGAAAAGTTGTAGATTATCTCGCGGAACGCGCGGACTTTGTGGCGCGTTTCAACGGCGGGAATAACGCGGGACACACCGTGATCAATGAGTTTGGAACGTTCAAAATCCATCTCGTGCCGTCGGGGATTTTTGCGCACAACACCACAGCGTTGATCGGCGGCGGCGTGGTGATAGACCCCGCCGTGTTGATCGAAGAGATCGAGCTGTTGAACAAGGCTGGCGTCGGCGTGGATGGACGGCTATGGGTCTCGCCGCGTTCGCACCTCATCATGCCGTATCACAAAATGCTAGACGGCTTATACGAGGAAGCCAAAGGCGCAGGCGCGACCGGGACGACGCGGCGCGGCATCGGTCCCGTGTTTGCAGACAAGGTCAGCTATAACGGCATCCGCTGGACGGATTTTGCGAGCGGCGCGTTCGAGTCGCGTTTGCAAATGCAGTTGACTTTGAAAAATAAGATCATTGCCGCGCTGGGCGGACAAGCCTTAAGCTACGAAGAAGTCCGCGATTTGTACCGGGGGTATTATTCAAAACTTAAGCCCTACATCAAGGAATTATTTCCAATCGTGCAAAACGGCTTGAAAACGGACAAAAACTTTTTACTTGAACAGGCGATGGGAACGTTTCTGGATACCGATTGGGGGACATATCCGTTCGTGACTGCTTCGACGACGATTCCTTCCGCTGCGTCGGCTGGGCTCGGCATCCCGCCGCGCTATATCACCGATGTGGTTGGCGTGACGAAAGCGTACACCACACGCGTCGGCGCGGGACCATTGCCAACAGAGATCCATGATACAGAGAGCGGCGTGTATAAAAAATTTGCGGAGGTCGCCGCCACCACAGGACGCACGCGCCGAGTCGGCTGGCTGGATCTGGAGATCGTGCGCACAGCCGTCGCGCTCAGCGGCGTGACGGAACTTTGCCTCACCAAGTTGGATGTATTGAGCGGACTGAACGAGATTCAAGTTTGTGTCGGTTACAAGTTGAACGGTAAAGATGCGACATATGCAGACGTAGACGCATACGAACTGGGCAAAGTTGATTGTGTGTATCGAACCGCGAAGGGTTGGACTGAGGATATTAGCAAAGCCAGGACGCTCGAGGAATTGCCTGCGAACGCGCAGGCGTATGTGAAGATGATTGAAGAGGCGGCGGGCGTCCCCGTCAAGTGGATCGGCGTAGGTCCTGAACGAGACGCGACCATTCGGAGATAAGAGGATGCCTCCCGCTCTGCAAGACATCCGTGACGCCGCAGATCGAATCAAATCGTACGCGCATCGCACGCCAGTGATGACGAACGAGAGTTTCAATCAGAGAATTGGCGCGCAAGTATTTTTCAAGTGTGAGAATTTTCAAAAGGTCGGCGCGTTCAAATTTCGCGGCGCGTGTAATGCGGTCTTTTCATTGAGCGATGAGGAAGCGAAGCGCGGAGTTTGTACGCACTCATCGGGGAATCATGCGCAGGCGTTGGCGCTCGCGGCGCGAATGCGCGGCATCGCGGCGCACATCGTCATGCCCGAGAATGCGCCGCAGGTGAAGAAGGACGCAGTGGCTGGGTATGGAGGAAAAATTTCCTACTGCGAATCAACTTTACAGGCGCGCGAAGCGACTCTCCGCCGTGCAGTGGAATCTACTGGCGCAGCGCTCATCCACCCGTTTGACAACGAGCGCGTCATCGCGGGGCAGGGAACTGCCGCGCTCGAACTGTTGGCGGATGTCCCCGATCTGGACGCGATCATCGCGCCCGTCGGCGGAGGCGGGTTGTTGAGCGGAACCTCCATCGCGGCAACCGAGATCAAAAAAGGAATCCGCGTCATCGGCGGCGAACCCGAGATGGCTGACGATACGTTCCGTTCATTGCAAGCGGGAAAAATTTTGCCGCCGGAACATCCGAAGACAATCGCGGACGGTTTGCTCACGTCGCTGAGCGAGTTGACATTTTCGATCATTCAATCACGCGTGGAAAGAATCGTCACCGTGAGCGAGCAAGGAATCGTGGATGCGATGAAGTTTATTTGGGAACGCGCAAAGATCGTCATCGAGCCATCTGCGGCTGTGGCGGTGGCTGCGCTGTGGGAAAAGAAAGTTGATCTCTCGGGTTCGAAAGTCGGCGTGATCCTCAGCGGCGGGAATGTGGATTTGGGGAAGTTGCCGTGGCAAAGAGCGCCTTAAGACACAAAGCGCACAAGGAATTTCAAAATCCTTTTTAGCAAGTTTGATTTAGAATTGACATAACAAATTCTTTACGGAGTCACAAATGATCACTTTCATTGCATGGCTGATTTTCGGAGCGCTGGCGGGTTGGGTTGCCAGCATTCTCACAGGCAAGAACCGTAGAATGGGACCTGTGGCAAATATTGTCGTGGGTATCCTCGGCGCGTTCATCGGCGCGGGAATCATGAGCACGTTAGGTATGCCGGTCCCTGAAGGGTTTAGTGTGATCGGGTTTTTGGTCGCGGTTGGCGGCGCGGTCGTGATGATCTCGGCAATGGGCTTGATCCGTCGCGGATAATTGAGCAACCGAACAAAAAGAGTCGCGCATAGCATTACGCGACTCTTTTTGTTTGCGAGTCTACCGGTCAGCGAATCCAAAATGTGACGGCGAGGAAGTACGTTGAAAGTCCGAAGACCGTAAGCGCGGTCACATGGAGGAGCGTCCAGTTGGGCTTGGCGCCGAGGCTGATATTTCGCAAAAGGAAAATCTGAAAGATGGCAAAGGGAAAGGTGAGGAATACAGACCAGATCAATGAAAGCGATAAGCCAAAGAGCGGCGACATGACAAAAAACAAGTACGCAAGCAAGACGAACAGATGATGCAGCGGCACGACGCGTTCCCAACCGAGGCGCGTGAGAAATGTGACACGGTTGTATTTTTGGTCTTGCACGAAGGACTGGAAGTTTCTCACAAGGAAGTACGAAAAGGCGAGAAACGTCAGCGGGGCGGCGAGCGCGAGGAAACGATGCGTTTCGTCCGCTTGAAGGGTGAACGCAATGGACGGGATCACATACGCGAGGTGTGCGGCAAGGAGAAATTCTCCCATGCCGCGGTTGATGAAGCGAAACGGGGGGATTGAATACATGAAGACAATGGCGAGGGAGAGGAGAAGAAAGAGGAAAGAAGAAAGAGGCAGGGAGTCATTGGCAAAGAGAACATACGCGGTTAACGCAACAGCGGCGATGCACGCTAGAGATGTGTACAGATAATTGTTGCGGAGTGTCTGCCGCTTGGAGCGAGTTTCGTTTTCGAGCAGAGGTTCCGCGTCCAGGCGAAAGACTTCCGACAGCCAGTCCATAGCTGCTTGCGCAAGAAGAACCATGAGCAAGCCCAGCCAAAACGGAGTCGCAAGAAAGGGCTTGCCAAGGTAGTCAGCGATACTTGCACCGAAGACGTATGTGAGGGTGGCGAGGAGAGAGGAAATGAGAAAGGGCATGAGAATTGGAGATTTACGATTTGCGATTTACGATTGACGATTGACGATTAGGAAAACAGCGATGAAGGACGAATAAGCAAAAGAAAAACTTTGCGTTCTTCGCGGCGCTTCGACAGGCTCAGTACAAATCTTAGCGGTTAATTTCTACTCAAGAACTTATCCAATCTCTCCACCGCCTGCGGGAGGTTTCTTCGTCCAAGCCCGATGCGGAAGTGATTGCGCGAGTCTTCGTACATGGAGCCGGGCAAAAGCAACACGCCTGATTTCTTCACGAGGTCGTCGCAGAAATCTTCGATGTTCCCTTTCAACAATTTGGGGAATCCCATCGAGCCAGCGGCAGGACGAACCCATGCAAACAAATTCGAGCGCCGATTGAAAAGGTCATCAACGATCTCGAGATTGCTCTTGATAATTCCAACATTCCGCGCGATGAGTTTTTGTCGATTCCGCAACGCGACCTCCGCAAGGAATTCGCTCGGCGCGGAGTTGCAAATGGTGGTGTAATCTTTCAGCCCAGCCATCTTCTCGTAGATCATTTTGTTCTTCGTAGCGATCCATCCGATCCGCAAGCCAGCCAAGCCGTAGGTTTTGGATGTGACGCCGAGCGAGACAGCATGTTCGCCCATGTCTGCGCCGGCGGGCAGACGAAGCGACAGATCGTACTCCGATTCGCGGTAGACTTCGTCACTGAATAACAGCAGATTGTTTTCCTGCGCGAACTTGTTCACCGCTTCAAAATCGGACTTCGACATGAGATAGCCCGTCGGGTTGTGCGGCGTGTTAATAACGATCGCTTTCGTCGAAGAGCGGACGAGATGGCGCAGTTCGTCCAAGTCCAGCGACCAGTTATTTTCCTCGCGCGCCCGCCACGGGCTGACCATACACCCCATCCCTTTTGCGATTTCGCTCAACGATTGGTAATTCGGCGCATGGACGATGACGTGGTCGTTCTCTTTCAACGCGGCAAGCATGAAGAGGAAGATCGCTTCACCTGCGCCCGTGTGGACCAAAATCTCTTCGGGTTGAATCGTTTCGTAGATTTCGGTGATCTCTTTTCGCAAAGCAGGATGCCCAAGCGACTCGGTGTATCCCAACCACATTTGCTGAAACTTCTCCGCCGCGCCCGTCTCCATGGCAAGCAAGTCCGCGATGGACATGGCTTCACAATCGGAGGAACAAAGCAGAAACTCCGCATTGAATTCGTACTTGGCAAAGTAGCGCTCGAGTTTAAAGGGTGGAAGATTCAATTTTTACTACGAAGGTCGCTAAGTGGGTCAAGTCTCAAGCAAATCGTCTTTCAGCAGAATCCTTTGCGCTCTTCGTGTCCTTTGTGCTTAAGGCTTTAGAACTTTCTTTATATCACGATAATGATTCTGATTATGAACATATAACAGTTTTATCATATCGCGGATCTTGGTCATCCCCAAAAACGGATGCCGCCCTTGGATTTCAAGTTCCTCTTCTTTCAATCCCGCCACCCAGGCGACAGAATTCGAACGGACTTCTTTGTATTGCTCCAGCAATTCGTGCGGAGGCAGGTCTTTCATCCGTTCTTGTTGCGCGGCGTTGTAACGGTTAATCGAGAAATCTTCTGAGACGCCTTCTCCGCCTGCGCGTATGCGTTCAAAAAGATTAATCAAGCCGCGCTCCGAAGAGATCAAATGCGAAAGCACATCGCGGATGCTCCACGTTTCGCCTTCAGTGTAAACCTTCGCACGCCACCGTTCATCGGTTAAGTCGGCGAAAAAAGCATAGATCTTCTCGCCTTCCGATTTCAATTTATCTGCCAATTCATTTAGCTCAGACATATGCGACTCCTTTGTCATATCGCAGCGTTCGGAAGCGCCGCCTACACAAGAGAATAACCTCCATCCACTACGATCGTCTGCCCGGTGACGTATTCATTCGAGAGAAGGAACTCCAAAACAGATGAAATTTCCTCGCTTCGCGCCGGACGTTTGAGTGGAACGCGCCCGATCAGCCTCTTCCACTCTTCGTCAGGGACAATGTCCGATTGCAAGACCAAGCCCGGCGCAATGGCGTTGACGCGGATCTTCGGCGCGAACGCGCGAGCGAGAATTTTCGTTAATGACTCGAGCGCGGCTTTGCTGACCGTGTACGACGGATATCGGCTCCACGCCTTCTGCGCGCCCACATCCGTAACGTTGACGATCAGTCCGCCGCTGTTCATTTTTTTTGCACACTCTCGCGCAAGCAAAAATGGCGCGCGCAGATTCAAATCGAGCGTCGCGTCCCAATCGTCCAGCGTCAACGTTTTGACGTCGCCTTTGGGCATAAACGCAGCAGAGTTGACAAGGACATCCAGCGTTTGGAAGGTGGAAAGCAGAGCGACAATTTGGGATGGTTGCGCAAGATCGGCAGAGACGAGGATCGCGCGTCGATTCAACGCTTCGATCTCCGCTTGCGTTTGACGCGCTTCTTCTTCGGCGGAGCGGTAATGAATATAAACGTCGTATTCGAGACGGGCGAGAGTCAACGCAAAAGACTTTCCCAAACGATGAGCCGCCCCAGTGACAAGCGCCGTTTTTGTCATGCTTATTTGCGGAAGAAGTTTGATATAAAGAACCAAACATTCGCCGGACGTTCGGCGAGGCGGCGCATAAAGTACGGATACCATTGCGCGCCAAAAGGAACGTACACGCGCACCGGATAGCCTTCTTGCGCCAACGCTTCTTGCAGATCACGTCGAATGCCGTATAACATTTGAAATTCCAGCGCGTCTTTAGGCAAGCCTTTTCGCTCCGCATATTTCTTTGCAAAGTCAATTCGTTTATCGTCGTGCGAAGCGACAGCGATCAACGGCGGCGTCCGCCCGTCGACGCTGACAGCGATGCGTTCCTGCGCCAGAGCCGCATCAATCATCATTTTGACCAGCAAATCATAATTTGCGTCGGTGTCCGCTTTTTTAAGATAGGCTTTATCAGGCGGTTCGTTATACGCGCCTTTGACCAGCCGAATACGCGCCTCGGTATGAAACAATTCGCGCAGGTCAGCTTCAGCCCGGAAAAGGTACGCTTGAAAAACCAATCCGATCTGTCGAGAGGTGAATCCACGCTCCAGCATGGATCGGTACATAGTTAAGGTAATGTCGGTATACGGGGTATCTTCCATGTCCATGCGAATAAAATTGCCGCTTTTCTGCGCCTGCTCTAGAATCCGCGTCAAGTTCTGACGGCAAGTTTCTTCGTCCAACCCCATCCCGATTTGCGTTAATTTGATGGACATATTGGCTCGCACCCCGGCTCGATCTATCGCCTGCAAATCACAGACGATCGCATCCGCCGCCGCGTTCGCTTCTTCCGCTGTGGAAGTGTGTTCGCCCAACTGATCGAGCGTGGCATTGATGCCTTTGGCGCTCAGCTCGCGCACAACGCGAATCGCATCATCCACCGAATCGCCCGCGACGAACCGCGAGGCGGCTCTCCGCGCAAATCCCCAGCCGGTAATCAACCTTTGCGCCCACTCCGCTTTGGAAAGATAGATCAAAAAGTTTCGCAGCATCATCCCGTCCTGTTTATGAATTGTGCGATTGACAGCGCACGCGCGCATGATTCTAGCATAATCGTAGGAATTGGGTATGTTATACTCCTTTCTCGCTTGGCAGTTTCGGAGGCAGGTCGTGAGAAGCAGCAGTTCAATCCCAATTCTTCGCGGTATTTCCATCGGTCTTTTGTCCATCGCGTTAACGTTGGCGGTCATTTCGCTGGTGGGCTATAGCCGCCAACGGAATAACTATCCGCGCAGCATGACCATCGCCGGCGTAGAAGTCGGAGGCGTGGATCCGCGCATCGCCGCGCAGCGCGTCTTGCAGGTTTATCAATCGCCCGTCGAGATAAGGTATCGAGACGCCGTGATTCACATTGACCCAACCACCGTCGGCTTCAAATTGGACATTGACAGCATGTTGGCTGCCGCCGATCTTGAGCGAGTAGGCGGTTCCTTTTGGGCGGGGTTCTGGAACTACCTTTGGAATCGTTCTCCCGCTCCAGTAGATATTCCTCTTCGCGCAACCATTGTCGAGGAGCAATTAACCGATTATTTGAACGCGGAAATCGCAGCGCGTTACGATCAACCGCCGACGCCCGCCCAGCCCATCCCCGGAAGCGTATCGTTTACGCCGGGCGAGCCGGGCATCGTCCTTGATATAAACAGCGCCGTGCGTTTAATCGAAGGGGCGTTGCGCTCCTCTCAGAATCGCGTCGTAACGCTTTCCTTTCAACGCAGCGCCGCGGCGCGCCCCACCTTCCAAAATCTCGAAATTCTGCTCCAGCAAAATATCACTGTCGCAAAATTCGACGGCTTAATCGGTCTTTACTTATACGATTTGCAAACCGGGCAAGAGATTCACTTTGCTATGAACAAAGGCGCAACGATTCCGATCAATCCAGACGTAGCATTCACCGCCTCCAGCACCGTGAAGATTCCAATCATGACTTCTTACTTTATTAAGCACGGCGCCGCCGCGCTCAACGAGGAAGCGTCCGCGCGGATTCTGAATATGATTCGCCTGTCTGAGAACCCTCCCGCCGACCGCTTGATGGAAGACCTCGACCAATTTAGAGGACCGCTTGTCGTCACCGAAGACATGCGAAAGATAGGGTTAGACAACACATTCATCGCAGGTTTCTTCTGCAGCGCGGAATTTCCCTGCCCGCTGCTGGAGCGGATCAACACGCCCGCCAACCAACGCACAGACGTATCCGCCGATCCCGACCTGTTCAACCAGACAACGCCTTCAGACGCCGGCATGTTGTTAACCGATATATATCAATGCGCAATGAACGGAGGCGGCGCGTTGCCGGTTGTGTTCCCCGACAAGATCAACAGCGAAGTTTGCCAACAGATGATCAATTTCTTGCAAGCCGACAAGATCGGCGTTCTGATCGAAGCCGGTACACCGGAAGGCACGCCGGTCGCGCATAAGCATGGTTGGATCACAGACCCTAGCAGCGGAGTCATCAAAAATATCAGCGACGCCGGCATCGTCTACACACCGGGCGGAAATTACGTCTTGACCATCTACGCCTACCATCCGGTTCAAACTATCTGGGAGCCGGTTTCCACCTTGTTCGCGCAACTCTCACAAACAGTTTACAATTTTTATAATTTATCGCCCGCGGAGTAAAGGTCGTATATAATCAACGCATGAGCGTATCGCTAGGATTGCATCGTCTTCAACAAGTAGACAGTCACAGAGATCGCATTCGCGCACGCTTGAAAGCGATCGAAGAGACGCTTCAAGCCGACGACGCGATTCGTTCCGCCCAACAAACCTTTGCCGCCTCCGAAAGCGCGGAGAAAACCGCCGAACGCGATCTACGCTTCGCCGAAGCCGAATCGGTTAAACAGCGCGTCAAGATCGAACAAGCGGAATCGAGTTTATACGGAGGGCAAGTCCGCAACCCCAAAGAACTACAAGACTTGCAGGACGAAATCGCCTCACTTAAACGCCATCTGATAACGCTCGAAAATCGCGAATTCGACGCGCTCTCTATGTCCGAAGCGGCGGAAGCGGAATATCAAATCGCCCAAGCCGAACTGGACAAAGCGCGCGCAAGCGCCGCCAGCCAGCACGTCGATCTAACCGTCGAACGCGAAACGCTTCAAAAAGACTCCGAACGCCTTACCCTCGAACACAAAGCCGCTATCGGCGCCGTGCCTCAATCTATTTTACAAATCTACGAGCAATTGCGCGAACGCAAACATGGACTCGCCGTCGTCGCGATCCAAGATTCAGCCTGCGCGGCTTGCGGTTCGGCGTTAACGCCCGCGCAACAACAGAGCGCGCGCTCCGCGTCGCAACTCTTCTACTGTCCCACCTGCGGGCGAATTTTGTACGCCAGTTGACGCACCATGCCGCATATTGACCCACTCTCCTTTTTTATCGGCGTTTTTATCGGCGCGTTCTTTTGGTCGCTGTTAGGACGCGCCCGCCCGCTCTTCGATCAAATACGTCGCAACGCCAAAGAACGGAACGAAACTGCAAAAGCCAGGCGCACTAGCGGACTGGAAGACAATCATCGTCGCATCACGCTCCGCCGCGCGCAGGGAATGCACCTCGCCGCTTCGCTATTCGCGCTGGACGACATCCTGCAGGAACCGAGGTTACTTGCCCCGCCGGCGCGCATCGAGCCGGGCGAGATCGGCTTACAGGAAGATATCATCTCACAGACGCTGCCCTACTTACCCGACTGGTCCCAACTGGCAGGCATCTACAACGCTCCGACTTTCACATTGGAACAAGCGCTCTCCGGCGGCGCAAACATCGTCGTTACCGGCGCGGCTGGCACGGGGAAAACAGTCGCATTGGCGCATCTCGCATCATTGGCGGCAAATCTCAAGATTCGGCTTGAATCGGAAGCGGAGGCGATTCCTTATTTGTATCATGTCGCCGACTTGCAGCTTCCATATAATGCGGCGACCGATCCCATCAACGTCTTGACAAACGCGGCAGCGGAATTCACGCCGCTATTCGATCTGCGAAAATTGCCCGGCTTTATTCAACGGACATTTCAAGCCGGTCAAGCGCTCTTACTTATTGACGGTTTCGATGAACTCGACGAACTGAATCAAAAACATGTCGCTGCATGGTTCGCGGCATTGTTGCAAAATTACCCAGCCGCTCGCATCATAACCACCGGCTGCCCCTCTCAATTAAACGGTTTGATCAGCCTGGGTTTCCAGCCGCTCGCACTCATCGGTTGGAATCAAGCGGAAATCTCGCGCTTTGCACAACGCTGGAGCGATTTGTGGGCGCAGACCATCGCGCTCGAATCCGTTGATCAGCCTCGCTCCACGCACGTCGACTCGCTCTTGCTCAACGCCTGGACGTTGACTGACGATCGCACTCTCACGCCCTTCGAATTAACGCTCAAACTTTGGGGCGCGTACGCAGGCGACAGTTTAGGTCCGCGTGCGCTAGATGCAATCGCCGCGCACCTCCGACGCGTTGCCCCCAGCAAGACTCCCGTCGCCGCGCTGGAAACGCTCGCCATGCAATCGGCGCTGACTTCACAAGCGGTGTTCGATCCACGCGCGGCGCGCGAATGGGTCAAGCAATACGATCTTGGGGATGGAGACAATCCATCCGCTCAATCCGACGAGGAAGTCGCCTCGTTCACTGAAGACATGGAAACGCCAGCGTCGTCGCGCAAGGTCCGCTTCAAGAGATCAAGAGACAAGGCTCCTAGCTACGGACTCCTGAGTAAAATGGCGGAAAGCGGATTATTGATCGCTCATCCCAATGGAAAGATGAGATTCCTGCACTCTATATTGCAAGGCTACCTCGCCGGACAGGCGATCGGCGATTACGACGCAAGCCAGGCTTTGCTCGCTCAAGCGGAGTGGAACGGAAAAACAGTCGCTTTACGCTACCTCGCCGCGCGCGGCGATGCATCAGCGACGGCGGAACGCCTGCTCAAGGAATCGAAAGCGCCGCTCCACCGCAACCTGTTCACCATAGCAGGCTGGTTGCCAGAAGCTCCTAAAGAAGCCGCTTGGCGCAATAAGATCTTCGTTGCGCTTCTACAGATCCTTCAATTGGAAGGGCAGCCGCTCGGCTTACGCGGGCAGGCTATGGCGGCATTCGTCGCCAGCGGAGACGTCAACGCCGCCGCGCTCTTCCGTCAACTGCTTAACGCCGCATCGCTCGAATTGCTGTCTCTCGCCGCGCTCGGAAGCGGCGGCATGCATGACGTCAAAGCCATCGAAACGCTCGATGCCGCTATGCAGACTTCCTCAAATTCTGTAAGACGCGCCTGCTGTTTAGCGCTCGTCGCAATCGGGACGGAAAAAGCGCTTGACGCGGTCGGTCGAGCATTACTGCACGGCGACGAGGAACTGCAAAAAGCGGCGGCAGAAGCGCTCGCTAACGATCCAACCGAAGGGTACGCCGCGTTGCGCGACAGCGCAGCAATGCAGGACATCAAAGTGCGCCGCGCTGCGATTCACGGCTTGGCGCGCATCGAACAGCCTTGGGCGCTTGAACTGCTGCAAAAAATGCAAGTCGAAGACAACCAATGGGTTGTGCGAAACCTAGCAATGCAATACCTCGAACAAAAAGAGCGCCTCGATCCGCGTGTCCCCCAAAGATTGCCAGTTCCTTCCGAAACGCCGTGGCTGATCGAATTCGCGAGCAAGCAAGGAATGGGAATCCCGCGCGATAATTCGGCAACGGAAACGCTGATCGCCGCTTTCTGCAACGGCGACGTCGAAGAGCGTCTCGCCGCGTTGCCGCATCTCAAATCGAATGCAAGCGACAGCGTTATTGACGCGCTCTATGCCGGACTCTATGGCGAGGACCACGAAGTGCGCGAAGCGTCGTTCATCGCCTTAGAAGAAATTGCCGCCGATGGAATTCGCCTGCCTCAGCCCGCCCAATTCGGATTCAATTAATATGCTTATCACTAATGCAACTCTCATCACATGGGGGCAACCCAACCGTATCCTCGCCGATCATGCCGTTCTCATCGAAAACGACCGCATCAAAGAAATCGGCAAGCGCGCTGACCTATTGAAAAAATATCCAAACGAAGCGACGCTCGATGCATGCGGGCAATATGTCATGCCGGGCAATATCTGCGCTCATACGCATTTCTACAGTACCTTCTCGCGCGGCTTGGCGATCCCCGCTCCCGCCCCGAAAGATTTTCCCGAGATTCTGCAAAAATTATGGTGGCCTCTCGATCGTTCGCTTGACGCGGAAAGCGTTCAATACTCGGTCCTCCCCTGCCTCGTAGACGCGATCCGTCACGGCACGACAACGCTGATTGACCATCACGCTTCGCCCAACGCCATCGACGGCTCGCTTGATATTATCGGCGAAGCCGTCGAAAGATCGGGGCTGCGCGCCGCTCTATGTTACGAAGTGACCGACCGCGATGGAGAAGAGAAAATGAAGGCGGGGATACGCGAAAACGTCCGTTTCATCAAGAAAACAAAAAGCCCGCTTCTCGCCGCGACATTCGGCTTGCACGCCAGCCTGACGCTTTCAGACGCCTCGCTAGAGTCGTGCCGCACAGCCGCGCCAGATGGATGCGGCTTTCATGTTCACATTGCCGAACATGAATCGGACGAGTACGACAGCTTAAATAAATCAGGGTTGCGCGCGGTAGATCGTCTGCAAAAACACAATATCCTCGGACTCAATACGATCGCCGCGCACGGAGTCCACTTCGACGCGCGTGAAATGGAACTGATCGCTGAAACGGGAACATGGCTTTCGCACCAACCGCGCTCAAACATGAACAACGGTGTCGGCGTCGCGCAGGTCGAATCCATGATGCGTGCGGGAATCAAAGTCTGCCTCGGCAATGACGGTTTCTCAAACGCCATGTGGGAAGAGTGGAAAACCGCCTACCTGCTTCACAAAGTCCATCATCGCGACCCGCGTCGTATGGGCGGGTACGACATTACCCAAATGGCGATCTATAATAACGCGGCGCTGGCAAACAGTTTCTTCCCAGCAGCCGCTATCGGAGAGGTAAGCGCAGGCGCATTCGCCGACCTGATCTTCGTAGATTACCATCCGGTCACGCCTCTTACCGCAGACAACTTGCCATGGCATATTCTCTTCGGCTTCCAGCAAAGCATGATCGCTACAACGATCGTCGCCGGCAAAGTGTTGATGAAAGACCGCGAATTACTCACACTCGACGAGGCGGAGATCGCCGCCAAAGCGCTGGAGATCGCGCCAAAAGTTTGGGAACGTTATCAAAAGGAAGTCGCAAAGGCAGTATGAGATGACAACTAGTGAAATCAAAGAACCGCTATTATTAACCATCGCCGTTCTCGGCGGCACGGGTAAAGAAGGCAAAGGACTCGCCTATCGTTGGGCGAAAGCGGGATACAAAGTATTAATCGGCTCGCGCTCTTCCGAACGGGCAGTAACCGCCGCCTCTGAAATCGTAGAAATGTTGGATGGTTCAGCATCGGCGGTTGGTGCGTCCAACCAAGAAGCCGCGCAACTTGCGGATATCGTAGTATTGACCGTGCCATACGCCGCGCACCGCGACACACTCGAAAGCGTTAAAGACGTTCTCGCAGGGAAAATCCTCATTGACGTGACCGTGCCGCTCGTTCCGCCGAAGGTTTCTAAAGTGCAAATGCCCGCGGCTGGCTCCGCCGCGCAAGAGGCAAAGAGCATCGTCGGCGAAGGCGTGGAAGTGGTCGCCGCGTTCCAAAACATCTCGCATGAGCATTTGCTGAAAGACGAAGACGTAGAATGCGACGTGTTAGTGGCAGGCACAAGCAAAGCCGCGCGCGCAGAAGTCCTCAAACTGGTCGAAGCCGCCGGGCTGACAGGCTGGGACGCGGGTCCCATCGAAAACTCCGTCGTGCTAGAAGGCTTGACCAGCGTGTTGATCAACGTCAACACGCAATACGGTTCCACCCATGCGGGGATTAAGATCACGGGCGCGACAAATAAGAGATAAGGAACGCTCAATAGCGTTATCGTTTCAGAGTTCAGGCGGCGCGCAGGCATCGTCTGACCGCAGTCATTATGACATCCCTCACCCTCACGCCCCTCTCAGGTATCCCGCTCATCCGCCGCAACGACAACCTTGCGGATATTATCTGCAAAGCGCTGGAGCAGAATCGCATCTCACTGCAAGACGGCGACATTCTTATCCTCGCGCAAAAGATCGTCTCTAAAGCGGAAGGACGCACAGTTAATTTGGCAGACGTCGCGCCCTCGCAACGCGCCATCCACCTTGCTGCGCAAACCGATAAAGACCCGCGCCTCGTCGAATTAATTCTGCAAGAAAGCGCAGAAGTCTTGCGTTCGCGCCTCGGAGCGATCATCGTCGAACATAGACTCGGTTTCGTCTGCGCTAACGCGGGCATCGATCATTCCAATGTAAATCCCCCTTCCCCAATAAAACTCGCCGAGGACTCTGAAGACCTCGGCAGTCTAGATCGTGAAGACTGGGTTCTCTTGCTCCCCATCGCGCCAGATCGAAGCGCGGAAGAGATCCGCAACACAATTCACGTTGAAACGGGGAAGCGCATCGGCATACTGATCATCGACTCACACGGACGCGCATGGCGCAACGGCACAGTCGGCGTAGCGATCGGCATTGCAGGGATGCCCGGACTCGAAGACCTGCGCGGCAAGCCCGACCTACTCGGATACACGCTGCAAGTTACGACGGTCGGCGCAGCAGATGAACTCGCCGCCGCCGCATCGTTAATGATGGGCCAAGCCGCCGAAGGCACGCCGGTTGTGCATGCACGCGGATTTCCCTACCCATTGCGCGAAGCGTCTCTCAAAGAATTGATCCGCCCCAAAGAACAAGATTTGTTTCGCTAACAAGATTCTTACTCTACCCTGATACACTACCCTCATATTCGCTTTAGAAGGAGATTCCATGACCATCGCTACAAAATTTCAAGACTTGATTAACGCCGACTCGAAGGCGTTTCTCTATCTCGCTACGGTAATGCCCGACGGTTCGCCGCAACTAACGCCCGTTTGGTTCAGCATAGACGGCGACTATATTTTAATCAACACCGCCGAAGGACGCTTAAAAGATAAAAACATGAAAGCGCGCAAAGACGTGGCGGCTGTTATTTCAGATCCCAGCAATCCTTATCGTTACATCGGCATTCGCGGCGAAGTCATCGGCTTCACTGAAGAAGGCGCCGAAGAGCACATCACGCAACTATCGCTCCGCTATAGCGGCGAGCCATGGAAACTTGCCGAAGGACAGAAACGAGTCATCTTCAAGATCAAGCCAGCGCATGTCCACGACCACGGATAACCTGCATCGCTTCCTGCGGACTCGTCGTTCGATCCGCCGCTTCAAACCAGACCCCATACCGGAATCGGTCCTCACGGCGATTCTCACCACCGCTACATACGCCCCTTCGGCGCACCATCGTCAGCCATGGCGCTTCGTCATTCTGGCAGACGCGCTCGCCAAGACCAAACTCGCTGACGCGATGGCGACGGACTTTCAACGCGATCTCGAAGATGACGGCGTTCCGCCCGGGCAAATTCAACAGCAACTACAACGCTCCAAAGATCGCATTCTCTCCGCGCCGACAATCGTTCTCCTCTGCCTCGATATGACAGAGATGAACGTTTACTCCGACCGCCGGCGCGTCAAAGCGGAGTTTCGCATGACCGTGCAATCCGTCGCGGCAGCCGGAATGCAACTTCTGCTTGCCGCGCACGCCGAAGGTCTCGGCGGAGTTTGGGCGTGCTGGCCCCTCTTCGCACAAACAGCCATTCAACAAGCATTACACTTGCCCGAAGTTTGGGAACCGCAAGGCATGATTTTTATCGGATATCCTCAGCGGATTCCTGAAGCTCGAGAAAGAAAATCGCTTCAAGACATCACACTCTATTTATGAGAATCGTCGCACTTGCGGGCGGGGTCGGCGGCGCGAAGCTTGCGCACGGACTCGCCCAAATACTTTCACCGCAAGAATTAACCGTCATCGTCAACACAGGCGACGATTTTGAACACTATGGACTATATATTTGTCCCGATCTAGATACAGTCTGCTACACGCTGGCGGGGTTGGCAAACCCCGAAACGGGTTGGGGGCGCGTGAATGAAACGTGGAACGCGATCAAAAGCGCCGCCGCGCTGGGCGGCATAGACTGGTTCAATTTGGGTGACAAAGATCTGGGAACGCATCTCGAACGAACACGGCGGTTGAAAGCGGGCGATTCGCTCAGCCAGATCACAAGCGATTTCTGCAAAGCCTGGGGCGTTCAACACGCCGTCCTACCGATGTCCGATCAACCTGTGCGCACCATAGTCGCTACAAACGAGGGCGAATTTGCTTTTCAGGAATACTTCGTTCATCGCCGCTGTGCGCCGAAAGTGACCGGTTTTCGATTTGAAGGCGCCGACGAAGCTAAACCCGCCGCAGGAGCGCAAGAGGCGCTCCAATCCGCCAGCGCGATCGTCATCTGTCCGTCGAATCCGTGGGTGAGCGTAGACCCAATCCGGAGCGTTATTTCTATTCCAGCGGGAAAGCCGGTCGTCGCTGTCTCGCCCATCATCGGCGGCGAAGCGATCAAAGGACCCGCCGCAAAAATGTACCGCGAACTGGGAGTCGAACCTTCCGCGCTGGCAGTCGCCAATCATTATCGCAGCGCGATTACTCACTTCGTCATAGATCGTCTCGACGCGCCGTTGTTCGAGAGCATCAACGCCTTAAATATACAGACGCTGGCAACGAACACTTTCATGGCAAATCACATGGATCGAAAACAATTAGCAAGCGAAGTCTTACACTTCATCGGAGCGAGCGTATGACCATCTGGGCGATCGTCCCTGTAAAACCATTACGGCGGGGGAAATCTCGCCTGGCTGGAATGCTGTCGGAAGACGAACGAACTCAATTGAATCACGCGCTGTTAGAACATACGCTTAACACGCTCTCCGCTTTAAAAGAAATCACGAAGGTGCTTGTCATCAGCCGCGATCCTCTGGCATTAAACCTTGCTCGTCAATACGATGCGCGCACAGTGCAAGAAGAGGGAACGCCGCACTTGAACGCAGCTCTCCAACGCGCAACGATCGCGGCACAAGCGGGACGCGCGCTCGGCATTCTAATTCTTCCAGCCGATCTGCCGCTCATCACAACGGAAGACGTTCGCGCACTCCTTGATCGCGCCGTAAAACCGCCAGTCGTGGCAATTGCGCCCGATCGACATAAACGCGGCACAAACGCGCTGGTTATTTCGCCCGCCGGCTTGATAGAGTACGCCTTCGGAGAAGACTCCTTCCAGCGTCATAGCGAATTGGCAAAACAAGCAGGAGCTCGCCTCGAAATCGTAGATTCGTTCTCGCTCGCGTTAGACCTAGACACTCCCGAAGATCTTGAGATTGTCAAGCATATGGAAAATTCCCTCCTACAGGAATTATTGGAATAACACGCTTCAACAAACGGTATAATCAAGACACATACTATTTTCTACAAAGCACAAGGAGGACAATATGCCTGAACGCGTGGCGCTTTACCTGCAAGACTCGCACGATCTGCGCGACGGATTGGATTACGCGCGATATGCTGAAGAAAAGGGATTTGAAGCCGTTTGGCAAGCTGAATCGCGTTTGGTGCGCGACGCTATTGTGCCAATGGCGGCGTATGCGGCTGTTACCGAACGCATCAAAGTCGGTTCGGGCGTGATCAACAACTGGACGCGCAATATCGGCTTGCTGGCAGCCACACTGCTCACGCTTGACGACCTGGCGCCGAATCGCATTATTTGCGGAATTGGCGCGTGGTGGGATCCGCTGGCGAAGAACGTGGGCATCGAACGCAAGCGCCCGTTGCTCGCCATGCGCGAAACCGTCGAGGTCTTGCGGCGGCTATTGAATATGGAACGCGTCACATTTCACGGCGAATTTCATCGCGTGGACGGGATCGAATTGGACGTAGTGCACGGTCGCCGCGAACCGCGCAACGTGCCTATCATGATCGGCGCGACCGGCGACGCCATGATGGAAATGACTGGCGAAATTGCCGACGGCGTAGTGTTGAACTACTGCGTTCCGCCGGAATACAACGATAACGCGCTGACGCTGCTGGAAAAAGGTTTGAAAAAATCGGGACGCAACCTCGACGACTTCGATTGCCCGCAGCTCATCGTTTGCTCGGTAGACGAAGATCACGATAAAGCCATCGAGTACACCAAGGAATTGCTCTGTCAATATCTTGCGCAGCAACCACACATTGCCAAAGCCTCGGGCGTTTCACAAGACGTCATCGCGGAAATTCAATCCATCTTAGGTTGGCCCGCTACGAAGGAACAGATCAGCAAGGCGAAGCATCTTGTGCCAGACGATCTCGTTCATCGCATCACCGCCTCGGGAACGCCCTCCGAAGCGAAAGCCAAGGTGGAGGAGTACAAGAAGCGCGGATGCACCTGCCCGATCCTCTATCCTGTCGGCGGTAATTTTAAACTGTTGATCGACACTTTTGCGCAAACGTAACCTCCGTTCCGTCTTCCAAATTTAAGAAATGCGGATTCGGATGTAAGTTAAACCATTCCTTGTAAATAATCCGACACAAACTGCAAAGCCGCGTCCGCCGATGCGGCTTTGACTTGCACGCGGCTGCCCGGAAATTGGAACATCCGCGTCCATTCTCCATTGGACGCAACAAGCCCCAACCAGACGGTTCCCACAGGTTTAGCGGGCAATCCGCCGCCCGGACCCGCGATTCCGGAAATCGAAACGGCAATATCCGCTCCAAATGCAGAGCGCGCGCCGCGCGCCATCTCTAGCACAGTCTCCTGGCTGACCGCGCCATAGGTATTTAAAGTGTTCCACGACACGTCTAAGAGGTTAGCCTTAGCGTCATAAGCATATGCCACTAGGCTGCCCAGAAAATAATCAGAGGAGCCTGGCATATCTGTAATGCGGCTGCCCGCCAATCCGCCGGTGCACGATTCGGCAAGCGCGATCTTCAAACCGCGTTCACGCAACGCGTTTCCTATTTGTTCTTCGAGTAAATTCGCCATCAAACCTCACAGGTAAAGTTACGGCATTATACTCGGCGGCGAGTTTTTTCGTCCGCACTTCATCAGTCATCTACTGGCGCGTTTGCGCCGACTATAGAATACAGTACAATACTTATCATGAAAGTTTCTGAAAATCTACGAGGCATTCTCGCTACGCTTCCAACAAAGCCCGGTTGTTATTTGATGAAAAATTCCGAGGGGCGTATCATTTATATCGGAAAAGCAATCAATTTAAGAAGTCGGGTGCGCTCCTACTTCCATGCAGATGCCAGCCACGACGCAAAGACCCGTCGCCTAGCGCGCGAAATCGCCGACATCGAATGGATCGTAGTCGGATCTGAACTTGAAGCGTTAATCCTGGAGATGAATCTTATCAAGAGGCATCGTCCTAAATTCAACGTCCGGCTCAAGGACGATAAGCGCTATCCCTACATTAAAGTCCATTGGGCGGATCCATTTCCCAAAGTTACAGTGACGCGTCAAATGATAGACGACGGCTCGCGCTATTTCGGTCCCTACGCTTCGGCATGGGCGGTCCACCAAACGCTGGACGCTCTACGAAGAGTCTTCCCTTACCTAACCTGCGATCGCGTCATCACGGGACAAGACAAACGAGCCTGTTTGTATTACGACATCAAATTATGCCTTGCTCCCTGCATCGGCGCAGTATCGCAAACCGCCTACCGCCAAATGATCTCGGACTTAATGAACTTCCTCAATGGCAATAGCGAAGAGGTTATCGCTCGCCTGCAAGCGGATATGCAGAAAGCATCAAACGATATGCGCTTCGAAAAAGCCGCCACGATCCGCGATCAGCTTAAAGCGATTCAATCTGTCGCCGAACGGCAAAAGATCGTCTTTTCAACGGAATATAAAGATTCCGACGTACTCGCCCTAGCGCGCGATGAAGGCGAAGCCTGCGTACAAGTCTTCTTCATCCGCGGCGGAAAATTAATTGGACGTGAATCTTTCATCTTAGAAGGCGCCGAGGATACCGATGAAGCCGAGGTGATCAAGCAATTCATCATGCAGTTTTACACCGAAGCCGCAAGCATTCCGCAGCAAGTTATGTTGCCGCAAGAGATCGAGGAAGCGAAAATCATTGGCGAATGGCTGCGCTCAAAGCGCGGCGTGAAAAAGATCGAGTTCCTCGTGCCGAAACGGGGTCAGTCGCGACAGTTGGTGGAAATGGCGGCTGAGAACGCAACAGAGACTCTTACGGCTCTGCGCACACAATGGCAGGCAGACGCGCACAAACAAGGGCAGGCGTTGGCAGAAATACAACAAGCATGCAACCTCAAAGAACCGCCTAACCGCATCGAATGCTACGACGTATCGAACACGCAGGGAACCGCTATCATCGGCGCGATGGTCGTGTTCACACAGGGCGTGGCGGACAAGAAACTCTATCGCCGTTTCAATATCGAAAGCGTAGTCGGCGCGCCAGACGACTTCGCCTCGATGGAAGAAATGCTGACGAGGCGATTTCGAAGGTGGCGCTCGGCTGAAGAATCGGCGAATCAAGTTGGGGCAAAGAAAGACGCGTCGTTTTCCTTTTTGCCCGATCTGATCATCATTGACGGCGGCAAAGGGCAATTAGGACGCGCTGTCGAGGTTTTGCGAAAATTCGGTTTAGAGGAAAAGATTCCCATCGTCGGCTTAGCGAAGCAGCGCGAAGAGATCTTCTTTCCGCATAAGTCTAATTCACTGCTGTTGCCGCGCCACTCACAAGCTTTGTATTTAGTTCAACGCATCCGAGATGAAGCGCACCGCTATGGCATTACCGCGCACCGTAAAAAACGTCAAAAACTCGGCATGGCTTCCATCCTGGATTCGATTCCCGGCATAGGTCCTACGCGCAGAAAAGCGCTCTTGAAACATTTCGGTTCTATAGATAAGATTAGGGGCGCTTCGCTCCAGGAACTTCAAGCGGTCGTGCCGGGCAACGCCGCGCAATCTATCAAGGCGAATTTGGAATGAGAGAAATTTGGATCGTAGACGACAACCAAGAGATGTGCCGCGCCATCGAGTTGATGCTGAAAGTGCTCGATTTCCGCGCAACAATTTTCAACAGCGCGCCCGCCGCAGCGGAGATCATCGTAAGCGGCAAACTACCCGACCTGATCATCCTCGACGTTAACATGCCGGAGGTCTCGGGGCTGGACATGGTTGAGTTTCTACGACGTAAAAGCGAGTCGAAGAATTTGCCTATTGTCATGTTGTCGTACGAAACCGACGACGGCGTCGTGGATCAAGCGTTACGCATAGGCGCCGACGCCTATATCCGCAAGCCGGCAACGCTCGAAGAACTCGAAAAAGCGATAGCGACAGCGTTCTACAAACGCTTACCTCTATAAACGAAAGAGAAATCAAATGGCGAATAGAAAACCGCAAAAAAATGAGACGCCGCGTTCAACAAAGATCATGCGCGTCATCTTTTTCATGTTTTCCGTATTGTTGATCCTAACGATGGTGCTGACCGCCTTCGCAATTCCGCAATAAATAAAAGCGTTTACAGTTTGATATAATCTTGCGGCTCGGCGCGCCCAATCACACCCTATCTCGAATCGCGGGATGAGATAATTTGCCATCCCTCCAAGGACTGTATGCTCGACAAACTCAAAGGCATCGAAGACCATTTTGAACGGATCGGAAACGAACTCCTCGCCGTGGGAGCCAACTACCAGCGCGCCGCAGAATTGAACAAAGAACGCGTGGATTTGGAACCAATCGTCGAGAAAGCGCGCGAATACCGTCAGGCGTTGAAAAGCCTGCAGGAAGCGAAAGCGCTTCAAGAGTCTGAAAAGGACGCGGAAATGGTCGCGTTGGCTGAATCCGATATTGCAGAATTAACGCCGAAGATCGAAATTCTTGAAAAAGAGATCAAGGCGATGCTCGTCCCGAAAGACCCGCGCGATGAGAAAAACGTGATCGTCGAAATTCGAGCAGGCGCGGGCGGCGACGAAGCCGCCATCTTTGCGGCAGATTTATTTCGCATGTACATTCGCTATGCCGACGAAAAACGCTGGAAATCGGATATTTTGTCGGAGAACGCGATCGGCGTAGGCGGATACAAAGAGATCATTTTTGAAATCAAAGGCAAGGGTGCGTACTCCAAGTTGAAGTACGAATCTGGCGTGCATCGCGTCCAACGCGTGCCGGAGACCGAAGCGCAGGGACGAATCCACACATCTACTGCGACGGTAGCGGTGATGGCGGAAGTGGACGAGGTTGAAATTGACATCCCCGAATCGGACATTGAGATCGAGGTGTATCGTTCGTCGGGCGCGGGCGGGCAGAACGTGCAGAAGAACTCGACCGCCGTGCGTCTAACCCACAAGCCGACTGGCATGGTCGTTACTTGTCAAGACGAGCGTTCGCAATTACAAAACAAGTTACGCGCGTTGAGCATTTTGCGCGCGCGATTATATGAACTCGCCGAAGAAAAACGCCGCGCCGAGATCGAATCGGATCGTCGCTCGCAAGTGGGCAGCGGCGAACGCTCGGAAAAGATCCGCACATACAATTATCCGCAAAACCGCGTCACCGATCATCGCATCGGTTTCTCCAGTTACAATCTGCCGGCTGTGATGGACGGCGAGATTGATCCATTTATTGAGGAACTCTCTACGCGCGAAGAAGCGGAACGTCTCGCGGCTTCAGGCATGGATGAGGATGAGTAATTTCCCAACCGCTAAGAGCGCAAAGTTCGCGAAGGAAAGATGAAAGCAGAAAGAGATTCCTTTGCGCGCTTCGCGCCCTTTGTGTTTTAAGAAGGAGTTCGTCAAATGAACGATAACCCCGCATTCGGCGCTGGACTGCAACCATTCATGGGGATCCCATCATTTATGCGCCTGCCTGTAACGCGCAAGTTGAAAGATGTGGATGTGGCGGTGATGGGCGTGCCGTTCGACAGCGGGACATCGTATCGCACGGGGACGCGATTCGGTCCGCGTAAAATTCGCGAAGCATCGTTGATGATCTGGGGACACAACCCGACTCTCAATGTCAGCCCGTTGAAAAAACTAAATGTTGTTGACTATGGCGACGTGTCTGTCGTGCCGACTTCCATCGAACACACGATGACCGCCATCACGAACACAGCCAGCGAAGTGATCAACGCGGGCGCAACGCTCATCACGCTCGGCGGCGATCATTCGATCGCGCTCCCCCTCTTGCGCGCTCACGCCAAAAAACACGGACCCGTCTCGCTCGTTCACATTGACGCGCACATTGATACGTGGGAATCCGAATTCGAAGAAGTGAAATACAGTCACGGCACGCCGTTCCGCTACGCGCTGCAAGAAGGATTGATCCGCGAGGGCGAATACATGCAGATCGGCATTCGCGGTCCGCTCAGCGGCGAGAACGATTACGCCGACGCGAAGAAACTCGGCGCGCGCACGGTCACCATCCACGAGGTGATGGAAAAAGGCATCGCCGAAATTCTCAAAGAAGTTCACCAGCGGATGAAGGGCGCGGTCTACGTCACCGTGGATATTGATTCGGCTGACCCAGCCTTCGCGCCCGGGACGGGGACTCCCGAAGTCGGCGGGTTGACCAGTTATCAACTTCTCCAACTCGTGCGCGGACTGCACGGATTGAATCTCATCGGCTTCGATCTCGTCGAAGTTTCTCCCCCGTTCGATCACGGCGACATCACGGCGATTCTCGCGTCGAATATTGTGTTTGAGTATTTGTCGTTGCTGGCGATCAAATAATCTTGCGAAGGTTGTAAACCTTCGCAAGGATACGCGCTAGAAACGAAAGAAGAAAGTAGAAAGTGGAACGTGGCTCGATGCCAAACAGAGATTCGCTCACAGAAATTACTTCTCGACTCGCGTCGGTCAGCGACACGCCCGCACTCGACGCGTCCGTGCTGTTAGCCCGCATCGTGGATCGTCCGCGCTCGTGGATTTTGGCTCACCCTGAATTGACTCTTACAGACGAACAGCAGACTCAACTTCAATCATCGCTTGCGCGGTTGGAGAATGGCGAGCCTTTCCCGTATGTGTTAGGTCGCTGGGAATTTTTCGGCTTGGAATTTGAAGTCACGCCCGATGTGTTGATCCCACGTCCCGAAACCGAATTGCTCGTTGAAAAAGCGATCTCGTTTTTGCAAAAAAATCCATCCAAGACCAACGTGGCAGACATTGGCACAGGATCGGGCGCGATCGCGGTTTCGATTGCGGTGAATGTCCCGAAGGCAAACATTCTTGCTGCCGATATTTCCGCGAAGGCGTTGCAGGTTGCGAAACAAAACGCAGAAAAACATAATGCAAGCGAGCGGATTGAGTTTGTTGAATGCGATCTTCTTCCCGAGTCAAAAGTCGAAAGTCAAATGTCAGACCACCGATCTTCGACCTTCGACTTGGTCTGTTCTAATCTGCCCTATATTCCAACGAACACGCTCAAACATCTTCCCGTGTATCAACGCGAGCCAACCCTCGCGTTAGATGGCGGCGAAGATGGGCTTGATACATTTCGCAAACTCTTGAGCATCGTCCCTGATCGGCTTGCGCCCAACGCGTTGATTTTGCTGGAGATCGAGTCTACGCTTGGCGAGCAAACGGCTCAACTCGCCCGTCAACATTTTCAAAACGCAAACATCACATTGCATCCAGACCTCACAGGCAGAGATCGCCTACTCGAAATTCAATTATGAAAACGATCATTGTCTCAGCTGATTCGCCCGACGCAATTGATCTTGCGCTTGATGTTTTAAACAACGGCGGGCTGATCGCCTTCCCCACCGACACAGTTTACGGCGTTGGTTCGCTTGTGTACGATGGCAAAGCGGTCGAGTCAATTTATGTCGCGAAGGATCGTTCCATCGAAAAAGCGATCCCCGTTTTGATCGCGGATGCGGATGACATGGATAAAGTTGGGATGGATATTCCAGACATCGCGCGACGGATCGCCGCCCGCTTCTTCCCCGGACCTTTGACCTGCATCATCCCCAAACAGCCGACTCTCCCTTCAGCCGTCTCTGCCACATCCACCGTCGGCGTACGAGCGCCAGACCACGATGTTGCTCGCGCCCTCCTCCGCGCGGCGGGACCGATGGCAGTGACCTCCGCAAACATTTCGGGACAACCGAGTCCATCCACTGCGGAGAAAGTCTTCGCGCAACTCAACGGGCGCATTGAATTGATCATTGACGGAGGAAAAACTCCGGGCGGAGTTCCGTCCACGGTTGTAGATTGTACAAACGATGAAATAGAAATTTTGCGCGAGGGACCGATTTCGCTGGAAGAGATAAAAATAAAACTCTCATCCCCCATTTAATTCATGTTCAGGTTGCGCTAAACTCGGAGACTATAATGATAATTGCATTCTCCTTAACAAACCGTCCGCGGCTCGGGCAAGCCAAGGGCGGTTTGGGTTTAATGCAACATCCTTGCGAAGGTTCAGAACCTTCGCAAGGATTATTTTTACGACAGTGCCCACGTCGGCTGGACGTCCATATCCATCGTTGAAACATGACCAGACGCATAACAATAATATCCCGCCGCGGCGATCATGGCGGCGTTGTCGGTGCATAACGAAAACGCGGGGATGTTCACTTTGAATTCCGTTTGAGATTGAAACGCGGTCCGCAACGCTTTATTGGCGGAGACTCCGCCAGCGACTAAAATTTCTTTTGCCTTGAAGTCGCGCGCGGCTTGCATCGTTTTGTTGAAGAGAATGTCAACTGCGGTCGCTTGGAAGGACGCGGCTAGATCGGCGACGGGAAGTTCAACGCCTGCTTTCTTCAACGCGTTGACCTCGTACAGTACGGCGGTTTTGAGTCCGCTGAACGAGAAAGCGTAGGGATTGTCTAACTTCGCGCGAGTGAATTTGAATCGAGTCGATTCTCCGCTTTCGGCAGCTTTCTGAATGGCGGGTCCACCGGGGAACGGGAGCCCGAGGAGGCGACCAACTTTGTCGAAAGCCTCGCCAGCCGCATCGTCGAGAGTGGAGCCGAGGCGTTTGTACGTCAAATGATCGGTCATCAGATTCAGTTCGGTGTGTCCGCCAGAGACGAGGAGCGCCATCAATGGGAATTGCGGTTCGGGAGGAATCGCTTCGCCCGCAGTGTGAATCCACGCAGAATAAATATGCCCTTCAAGATGATTGACGCCGACAAGCGGAAGACCCAGCGCGAGCGCGAGTCCCTTCGCCATGTTCATGCCGACGACGAGCGAGCCAGCAAGACCGGGTCCGCGCGTGACCGCGATGGCGTCCATATCATTGAGCGAGAGATTCGACTTGGCGAGCGTCTGCTGAACGACGGGGATGACGCTCAACACATGCTGGCGCGAGGCGACTTCGGGGAACACGCCGCCATATCGCGCGTGGATGTCCATTTGCGAGGCGACGGTGGAGGCGAGAAGCGCGCGTCCGTTTTCGATGACGGCGCAGGCGGTTTCATCGCAGGAGGATTCGATGGCGAGGATGCGGGCATTGGGAAGTGAAGACATGAGATTTTTTCTATTATGTCATATTTGCGGGAATTAATTCTTTGAGATTCCTTAATCTTCAATGGCTTGTTTGCTTTTCCAGAGCATACTTCCGCTTCGCCCCTCGGGTTCTACGGCGACACGCAAGTCTCTCATGCGGAGAAGCAGGGCGAAGCGGGAACTTTTACACCCGCCTCTGCAACTCCACTTACTGTGGCTCTGCGCCAAAGAACTCTGTCCCCTTACTGTGGCACAACTTCAAAGAACTCTGTCCCCTCCGCCATCTTGTCCATGATCTCTTTATTGAGGATCACTTCCCCGCCTGCGGTAAACTCTATATAGTTATAAAAGCTATCCACCACCGCCGTCTTAGGGTTCCTCCCAATAACCTGCGCAACATTCCCTATCCAGTTCATCAGTTGATTCCACGACCTTGCATTGTCTGAAGTAGGTAAAGTTTTATGTGGTATCAATAGCCCGTAGTCATTCACGCCATCAGAATTTTGATCAAATTTTGCCTTATCCATAAAATCTGCCCCATCTGTGAATCTAAACTCGACTCTAAATACTTGTTGTCCGTTGACTAATACCCCTTCCACAGGTATCAAGATCTGTTTAACTCTCAGTCCCGCACCGAACTGTATATACCCGCCCTCTTGCTGTGCCTCTGTCCAGTCCACTATCTCCATGCCTATCTGACCCGTATCAATGAGGGCGCCGTTGCCCACTCTCACGCCGTCTATCTCCCACTCGCTCGCAGGTCGGAAAACTCCCGCTGTACCCAACACTCTCTTATCTGGGTGCCAGACCATGCCTACATCCATGGCTAGTTGCATTGGCTTATTCTTGAGCATCGCCTCGTAGGAGGCGAGGGTTGGGTACTTGCCTGGCCTCTTATTCTTAATGTCCCACGATTTCATCCACGAAACCAGATTAGTCATTCGACGCAGATTATCCGCGAGCTCTGGCACATTCTCAGGGTTGAGCGTCAGGCACTGCACCGTTGCCCCCTCCGTCCCCTCCCAGAGACAAAGGTCTTCTGGTGCAACGCTGAGTCCATTCTTCTCTAGTGCGGTGGTCACCTCTGGCGAGAACGGCGGCGCGTTCACCTTAGCCGGTTTGGGCGTTGTAGTGGCTGTCGGCATTGATGTGGGAGTTTGGGTTGGCATCGCGGTCAAGACTTCGGAAGTCTCCGAGACTTCCGAAGTCTGAGGGATGACCGTCGCCTGTTGTGTCGGCGCGGCGCAGGAGGCTAAAAGAATCGTTGTAAGGAATAGGAATATTAATTTGCTTCGCATGTTGTTCTCCATCAACAACGATTTTACCCGCCTCCTGCAAATAGATTAAAGACAAAAGGATTCCGAAGTCTCTAACAACCTCGGAATCCTTTTATTCCCTTCATACCCCAAATTACGCGGCGACTGTCTCAAACGCCACGTTCAACCGCGCGGAAGCGGGCAGGCTGAGTTTATCTTCCACCGCCAACTGGGGTTACACGAGATCCAAGCGAGTCTATTGCTTATCGCAACATGCCCCCATGTGTACCAGCCACCAACTAGCACAACTACAATGAGCAACCCCCACACTACTCTCCTCATACATCATTCGTACCACAAACCACCCTACGATAGCAACTCTACTTCCCTAGGATACCTAGTTACCTGAGCCAAAAAACTTGGTGCCATCTTGCATTTTTTTCATTATTTCTAAAGGAAGTCTACCCAACTTCCCAAATTGAATCCCTCTCCCACTATTTATAAAGCTATTCTTTGCATCCACCTCTACTATCCTAAATGTCTCATTAATCACATTTAATAGTTGGTTGTAACTAGCCGTGTTTTGTGCGAGTGTCAAAGTGCTATCTGATAATAATATTCCTGAATCGCTAATCCCATCTTTGTCTGTATCTGTCGCGATTTTGTTTTGCAAGTTTGGTACATTTGCCACTTGCCAGACTATCCGCCACACACCTTCTCGCCCTTCGATTGGTCGTACTATCTGTTTAACCGCTGAACCACCACCCATTAGTGTCCATTCTTTTTGATCCTTTAAACTATCCCAATTCGCATCAACCAGTTCTAGTCCTACCTGGCTCAGATCTATGAGGGCGCCATTGCCTACTCTTGCGCCATCTGGTCCAGTGAGCTCGCTGGCTTTTTGCCAGAGCGCGGCTGGAAGGTCCAAATCAGCAGACTCAGGATGCCAGATAACATCTACATCCTTAGCAAGTTGCAGGGGATGAGACGCAATCATGGCCTCGTAGGAGGCGAGTGTCGGGTACTTGCCTGGCCTCTTATTCTTAATGTCCCACGATTTCATCCACGAAACCAGGTTGGTCATTCGACGAAGGTTATCCGCGAGCTCTGGCACATTCTCGGGGTTGAGGGTCAGGCACTGCACCGTTGCTCCCTCCGTCCCCTCCCAGAGACAAAGATCCTCTGGTGCAACGCTGAGTCCACTCTTCTCTAGTGCGGCGGTCACCTCGGGCGAGAACGGCGGCGCGTTCACCTTAGCCGGTTTGGGCATTGTAGTGGCTGTCGGCATTGATGTGGGAGCTTGGGTTGGTGTTGCGGTCAAGACTTCGGGAGTCTCGGAGGCTTCGGAAGTCTGAGGGATGACCGTCGCTTGTTGTGTGGGCGCGGCGCAGGAGGCTAAAAGAATCGTTACAAAGAAGAGGCATATTGATTTGCTTCGCATATTGTTCTCCATCAATAACGATTTTACCCGTCCTGCACAAAAATGAAGACCGTCCACGAATATGCACGAATAAACGAATTAGCGCGCCGATATTCGAGAATTCGTGGATGGTTCACTGCTCAACCAAAACTACGCGAAATGATCCTTGGCAATAACACTCATAACCAGACTTCATGGCGGAGTTTCATAAATGTCTCAAAAACGAATCGGGGTTGTTCAAAAAATCCTTTGTGAGCTGAACGTGTTCGAGTTGTTGATATTTCGCTTCGTGGATCGCGCCGTTGGCAAATTGAAGTATCTGCGCTCCGGGGAACGCGAGCAGGATCGGCGAGTGCGCGGCGATGATGAATTGTGAATTTTCCTGTACCATCTGTTTGAGCGCGGAGATGAATGTCAGCTGGCGCATGGGCGAGAGCGCGGCTTCGGGTTCGTCGAGCAGATACAACCCGTCGGGGGCGAAGCGGGATTGAAAGAGAGTCAGAAACGATTCGCCGTGCGAGCGCGAGTCGAGACCATCGCCGTATCTGCGCTGCATCTCCGCCAGTTGACCTTGATACGGCATGCTCGCCAGCGCTTCGGCGTATTTGGAGCGTCCCTTGTATTCCCTTTTGACATTGTCCAATTCTTCTTGAAATTCTTCCTTCGTCTGCCGCATGGATTTGGCGTACCCGAAGAAATCCTCCGCTCGCAGGAAGAAGCCTTTGCGCGTGCGCTTCGTCCACGCGAGGCGGAAGTATTGCGCGAGTTTGCGAAGCGGCGCGAGGGATTTGTCGGTCCGCACGCTTTCGCTTCCTACTGTGATGGATTCGGCGGCGCAGGCGATCGTTTCGAGGACGGTTGACTTGCCCGATCCGTTCTCACCGACAAAGAATGTCACTGGCGAGGCGAATTGAATCTCACGCAACGATTTGACGATTTCCAACGTGAACGGAAATGAGTCTTTATCATGAGAATTGAACTCTCGCACAGAAATTGATTTCAGATGCGGCATGTGAAGAACAATACGAAGTACGCAGCACAAAATACGAACTACGCCTTCTTCCACTTCTTCATCGGCAAAACAAAATCATACGGGTACTCGGCGAGTTTTTCCATCACGCCATCCGCGCGGACCCAGAGCGTGTCTTCGATGCGGAAGCCCATTCCCTTTTCGGGATAATACAACCCGGGCTCAGATGTGATGACGACGCCGGGTGCGAGCCGTTGATCGTCGCTGGCAGTCAATCCGCTGAATGGGCGTTCATGGATGTTCAGCCCCACGCCATGACCCAGACTATGCACATATCCTTCCACTGGCGATTTTGTGTTGAGCGGCGATTGGTGACCTTTCGACTCGAAAAATTCGCAGGTCATTTTGTTGTAGTCGCTGAACGCCGCGTTCAAGTCGAAGTTGTCCATCAGTTGATCGAAGATCTCTTTGACCTGATCGTACAATGCTTGCGTTTCAGGCGTGGCGTAACCCAAACTCCACGTGCGCGTGAAATCGTAATAGTATCCGCCGCCCGCTTCGGCAGGATAGATGTCGAACACGATGGTTTGACCTAGCCGCATCAGATCGGACGGGTTGCCTGCGGAGTGCGGGACGCCCGCGTCACGCCCGATGGCGAAGATGAATCCCGACGGCAACTCCGCGCCCTGCTCCGACACCCACAAGCGAATTTTCGAGTGGACGTCGCCCACGGTCAACGGCGAGCCGTCTTCTTTCAATAACACTTCATCGTCGCGGACATCGCAGGATGTGAGATATTCTCGTACTTTTTCTACAACACCTGTTGTGATTTTCCCCATCTTGCGGATGCGCTCCACCTCAGATTCATCCTTGGTCTCCATGGCGCGCATGAAGATCGAGTCTTCGCGCGGCTCGCCGACAAATTCAAGTTGAGGCAATAGCTTTTGTAACTGTGTCAACATGCCGAAGATCGAGCCGAGGTCGTACATCCCGTACACGCCGACACGACCCGTAGTGACGCCTGCGTCCTTGAACATCAATTCGTAACGCATGGCGCTTGACAACAGAGAATCTTTGTTCGCCTTCTTGTACAGATCGTCGAAATCGTATTTGCTGTATGGGATACACTTCAGTCCGCTCTTGGCGGCTTCATCGCGTTCCATGTCATTGTGAAAATACAAGGCTTCTTCGTCGCGCTTCTTGATGATGGTCGCGTGGCTGACGTGTCCGCCGCCGGTGAGGTAATACATCGGCGGGTTATGTTCCGCGTTACCGAACACGATCAACACGTCGAGGCTGCGGGCTTGCATGAGGGTGTCGAGGTCTGATTTCATGAGTCTCCTGTTTTTTAACGCGAATTTTCGAATGGGCGAATGGCGCGAATATTTTAATCAAGATCGGAGAGAATGTTGCGCGGACGAGGTAGGCTTGGCGGAATTTTCGCTTTCCCTTTGGTGTTGACTACGCGGCTGGATTGCACACGCTCCGCTCCAAAATTAATGACAATTGCAAGTTGGAGACCTGTCGCTTTCAAATAGGACAAGGCTTGTTGCTTGTGAATTCGCGCAACTTCACTCACCGCTTTGTACTCAAGAATGATCTTGCCATTCGCAATATTATCCAATTGGAATGAGCCGATCTTTTCTCCTTTGAAGAACACCTCAACATCCTTTTGCCGCTCCAGTTGAACGCCTCGGCGAGTCAACTCACGATTCATCGCTTCCTCGTAAATCGCTTCAGGATAACCGGGACCCAATTCGTTATGCACTTCAAACGCGACCTGCATGATCAGGTACGACAACTCTTTTTCGATGATGACTTGTTCGGGCATTTTTCTTCCTTCGCGTAATTCGCACATTCGCTCATTCGCGTTAAGGTTTTTCACCTACGAATTCAATCGTTCAAACTCTCGCGCAACATCATCGTTCTCGAACATGATCCTCAACGATTTCTTCTCTTCCGTAAATCTTGCCGAGAGACCGATGACGTTTTCCGAGTCGTTGAAGAAGCCGAGGATGGTCAGCGGGCGCTTCAACAACAATTGTCCATACACTGGAGCAAGTAATAATTTCAAAACGAATTCAAAAACCGTCCCGCCGATGGCGCCGACGATCATGCCGACGAGTCCGCCGAAGACAAATGGAAAACCCAAAGTTTGCTGCGACGTCCCTTCGGGGGCGATCAACATCGCGGGGATGAACGCGATCACGCCAACGATGAGACCCGCGATCAAAAACGGCACGAGCGTGACGTACGTGATGCGTTGTTCTTTTTTCTCGCACTCGGCGCACAGCGGCACAGGAAAATTCATGAGCACGCCCCGCCCGCGTTTTTCAACGCCCATGTTCAACTTCATCGGCATCACCACATGCTTCGGCTTTCCGCAATTCACGCAACGATCGGGAAAAATTATTTTCGGCGGGTTCTTCGCGTCTTTGATCGGCGCTTCAACGGTGATCACGCAACGCCTCCTTCAACACGCGCAACAACGATTCATCGTCCAACACCGTACGCGGATCGAGCAACACGGCATCGTTTTCCGTCCGCGCGATGACGGGCGGATTCGCTCCGCGCAACTTCGCCAAAAATTTATCGGGGCTTTTGACTCGCAGCGACAAAACAAACGTGAGTATGGATTCTTCGGGAAGACTCCCGCCGCCCACCGTGGATTTGGATTCGACCACCTCGCCCTGCCCCACCTCTTTCCGCCACGTCTCTGCGCGGACCTCAACCTGCCTCGCCATAAGCGACATCATCCGCACCGTCGGGATTTCGCGCTCCGCTTCGTCTTTGAGGTAATGCAACAGCGTCGCCGCGATGCCCGCCAGCGAAATTTTATCCGCCCTCACCGCACGCGCCAGCGGATGCTTTTTGATTCGCTCGATCAATTCCTTCTTGCCGACGATGATCCCCGCTTGAGGTCCGCCGAGGAGTTTATCGCCTGAAAAGCAGACAATATCCACGCCAGCGGCGAGCGACTCTTGCACGGTCGGCTCATGAGCGAGACCGTATTTCGCGGTGTCAATCAACGCGCCCGAGCCGAGATCGTCAACGACGGGGACGTTTGATTTGTGAGCAGTCTCCACAATTTTTGCGAGTTCGGGTTCTTCGGTGAAGCCGACGATCTTGAAGTTACTGCGATGCGCGCGCATGACCAGCGCAGTCGGCTCGTCAAGCGCGTCTTTGTAATCGGAGATGCGGACTTTGTTCGTCGTGCCGATCTCGGCGAGTTTCGCGCCCGATTGTTTCATCACATCTGGCACGCGAAAGCCGCCGCCGATCTCGACGAGTTGCGAACGCGGAATGACGACTCGCTTTTTGTTCGCCAACGCGGAAAGAACCAGCAACACAGCGGAGGCATTGTTGTTGACCACCAACGCAGACTCAACGCCCAATAATTTTTGTAAAACCGATTCGGCGTGGATGAGCCTAGAACCGCGCTTGCCTGTGTCCAAGTCAAATTCGAGGTTGGAGTAGTTCGCGGCGACGGCATTCATCGTGCGGATGGTTGATTCGGATAACGGAGCACGCCCGAGGTTGGTGTGGAGAATGACGCCCGTCGCGTTGATGACTGGGGCGAGCGATGGACGTGTCCATGCGGCGAGGTGGGATTCGGCTGAGGCGAGGATCGAGTCGAAGGAGAGCGAGGCAGATCCCCCGTCGTGTTTGAGGCGCGCGCGGGTTTCATCCAGAGTCAAACGAAGCGCATCCAAAGTCAAGGGGCGGCCGAATCTGACGAGGAGATCATCCGCGTGTTTGAGCAATGAATCCACAGAGGGAAGGTCACGAAGGCTGGTCATCAGAGACGACGGGAGGTTTCCAGTGCGCGCGCTCGCGCAGTCGGAGGAAGTATTCGATGGCGAGGATGCCGCCCGCCAAGCCGAGGATCACGTAGACCGTGACGAGGCGGCCGAGTTGAAGCCACGCGAGCGTTGCGCCATAGACGCCGAACCAGACTGCCTGACGAACGATGACGTTCGCTTCTGCGGGAGGCTCGCTTGGAAAACGACGATGAAAAAAATAGACGATGGGTAGAACCGTGCCGGTGAGCGCGAGGATCAACAGCGCGAAGAATCCCCAGCGGAACCATGCTAACGGAACAAAAAAGTACAACACGACGTACAATCCGCCCCAGCCGAGAAGAATGAGCAATAACGCGGATATGCCAAACGGTTTGAAGGGCAGAGGTTGATTCACTAAGCCGATTATACTCGGTGGGGGCGACGAGAAGCGAAGAGAAGAATGGAGTCCGACATCAAACACACCTACAGCTATGTCGCCCTGGCAATAGCGAGAGGTCTCTGAAATTGCGGCGGAGATTCTTCACCGCAAAGAGCAAAAGCGCAGCTCAGAACGACATGCCGCGTAATGAAGTACAATTACGGCTCATGCTCCCTATCGAAGCCTATATTGCGCAATTCAGCGACAAGGATATCTCACTATCCGTCCACGATCTGGAAACAAGCGCGGAGATCAACATCCGCGCAGACGAATCGTATTACCCCGCCAGCACGATCAAGATACATTTGATGATGGAAATCTTCAGACAAGCGCGCGGGGGGCGCTTCTCACTCGACGACTGCCTGACGATCGTCAACTCCTTCCCCAGCGTTGCAGACGGAAGCCTATATTCGCTGAACGCAAACGACGATTCGGACGCTTCGTTGTACGAAAGAATCGGTCAGACCGAATCCATCCGCGAGTTGACGCGCTTGATGATCGCACATAGCAGCAATCTCGCCACAAATATCTTGTTCGAAAAAGTCGGCGCGAAACAGATCAACGAATTCATCGCCGAGCTTGAGATTCAAGACGTCGCATTCATCCGCGGGATGTACGATCTACCCGCGCTTAAAAAAAGAATCTACAACTGCGGTTCGGCGCGCGGACTCACGCAAACGATGCGGCTGATCGCAGAAGGCAGGGTCGTCTCCAAACAAGATTCGGATGAGATGATTAAGATTCTGCTCGGACAGAAATTCAACGCAGGCATCCCGCGTTTACTTCCGCCGCAAACACGCGTCGCGCATAAAACGGGATGGAGCGACGAGTATTATCACGATTCAGGCATCGTCTTCCCTGAGAATCGCAAACCATACGCGGTCTCGATCATGACGCGCGGCTTCGCCGAAGATAGGGCGGACGAAGCTCACGAGTGCATAGCGCATATTTCGGCGTTGGTATACGAACAACTGACTTTCCAGCCAAGCCGCTGAAACTCCGTTCATAATTTGGGCAAACCCGAGGAGCGGGCTTCTCTCTTCTCCGAACGGTATAATACTTCATCGAGGATTAATGAATGTCATAAACGCCATCCAATTAAAACGCGCCGTGAGGAAGTTCCAAGGAGCATCGCTGCCCGCCGCTGTGGCGCGCTCCATCGTCAACGCGGGCAGACGTGCGCAATCGTCCAAGAACAATCAAGCTTGGCGGTTCATCGCTATTCAAGACAAAGCCATTCTGCAAGAACTTTCAACCTGCGGCGAATGGGCGGGGCATCTCGCTGGCGCGGCGCTGGGCGTTGCAATCTTAACGCCCGACCCAACCGAGAAATTCCAGATCATGTTCGACGCCGGTCAAGCGGCGGCTTATATGCAGTTAGCGGCGTGGGAGCTGGGCGTCGGTTCGTGTCTCGCTTCGATCTACGAGCCGGAGAAAGCGCGCGCTATTCTCGGCTTCCCCGCCGAATGGCATCTACGCATCGCGCTCTCATTCGGCTATCCAGCGAATAAAGAAAAACTGACCGCCGTGCCTGTGCAAGGCGGACGCATGACATTGGCTGAAGCAGTACATTGGGAGCGTTGGTAATGGACGCCGCTTTATTACCCTTCTTCGACCCAAAAGGCGTTGTTATCATCGGCGCCTCCGCTTCGCCGGAAAAATTAGGATACGGCGTGACGCGTAATTTGATACAAAGCGGCTACGCAGGGGCAATTCATCTCGTGGCGCAAAAAAGCGGGGAGATCTTCAAGAAGACGGTTCATACCAATTTGCAAGACGTTCCCGACCCGGTCGAATTGGCGATTCTCATCGTTCCTACGTCCGCCACTCCGCAAGCGATCGAGGATTGCGGCAAGCGCGGCGTTCGCGCAGCGATCATCGTCTCGGCGGGGTTTCGCGAAGCCGGCGAAGAAGGCGCGGCGTTAGAACAGCGTTGCGTCGAAGCCGCTCAACGCTATGGCGTTCGCTTACTCGGTCCCAACTGTATCGGCGTTATTGACACGCATCTTCCGCTCGACACAACCTTCCTGCAACCGCCTATGCCCGCACAGGGAAACATCGGCTTCATCTCTCATTCAGGCGCGTTCGCCGCCGCCATCATTGACTGGGCGCGCGAGCAAGGCTTCGGCTTCTCGCGCATCGTCAGCCTCGGCAACCAAGCCGACGTCAACGAGACTGACATGCTGCCTTTGCTCGCAGACAATCCGCATACCAAAGTTATCGCAATGTATATGGAAGGCATCTCAGACGGCAAACGTTTTATCCGCATCGCCAGCGAAACCGCGCGGAAGAAACCGATCGTCGCATTGAAGGTCGGACGTTTTGAATCCGGTCAAAAAGCCGCCGCTTCGCACACAGGCGCGCTCGCCGCATCTGACACAACGTTCGACGCCGCATTCGAAAAGGCGGGTGTTTTGCGAGCCGAAACCGCCGAGCAAATGTTCGATTGGGCACGCGCGCTGGAAACCTGCCCGCTTCCAAATGGAAACCGCATCAGCATTCTCACCAACGCCGGCGGACCCGGCGTCATCGCCGCCGATGCGTTAGAGCGCGAAGGTTTGGCGCTCGCCGCACTGAGCGAATCAACGCAGAAGGCTCTAGTCGCCGCACTGCCGCCTGCTGCCAGCGTGCACAATCCGGTAGATATGCTCGCTTCCGCCTCGCCAGAACAGTACGCCGACTGCCTGCGGCTTCTCCTCGCTGACGAGAATGTGGACGCGGTTATGGTCATCTTACCGCCGCCGCCAATGTTTACCGCCGAAGACGTCGCCAAGCGGATCGTCGCATCGGCAGGCGAATCTGCAAAACCTGTCGTCGTCGCTTTGATGGGTTCCACACTAGTTAAATCGGCGAACGACACATTCCAAGCGGCGCGGATACCGGCCTATCCATTCCCTGAACGGGCGGCGTCGGCGCTAGCGGCGCTGACAAAACGAGCTGTTAATCTTACGGCTGAGAAAGGTCAAACGGCTGACGTTGAATCGCGCCAACCGCTTCAAGCAGGCGATCTATCAGCAGACGCATTAATGCAAGCCTACGGCATTCCCACCGCAACCATCGAACTCGCTCGCAGCGTGGATGAAGCCGTCGCCAGCGCGGACCGGCTCGGCTATCCCGTCGTCATAAAGATCGCCTCGCCGGACATCCTGCACAAATCAGACGTGGGCGGAGTAGCGCTAAATATTCAAGATGCTTCCGCGTTGCGAGAGGGCTATGCTCGCATGATAAAACAGATCCAAAAGATAACCCCAGCGCCGCACCTCGAAGGAGTTTACGTCCAACGACAGATTCCCGCCGGGCAGGAAGTCATCATTGGAATGGCGCGCGATCCGCAATTCGGTGCGTTGATGATGTTCGGCTCGGGCGGCGTAGAGGTGGAAGGACTTCAAGACGTCGCATTCTGCTTGAGTCCGTTAAATCAAGCGGAAGCGGAAGCGATGATGCGCAAAACCTGGGCGGGAAGAAAACTCAAAGGCTTTCGCAATATTCCGCCGGCGGATGAAGCCGCCGTCCGAGACGTCTTGATACGACTATCGCATATAGCGGACGCGCATGAAGAAATTGAAGAGATCGAAATCAATCCGTTGCGCGCGCTGTCGCAAGGAGCGGTAGCCGTTGATGTGCGTATAAGTCGGCGAACGGACGCGAAATGACAGTTGTATCGAAACTAGTTTATTATCCTGTCAAAGGCTGCCGCGGACATGAAGTCGAGACGCGGAACGTTGAACGCATGGGGCTCGAACGCGACCGCCGTCTAATGATCGTCACGCCTGAGGGCGATTTCCTTTCGCAACGACAGCTCCCCAAGCTAGCGCTCATCACGCCTATATTAGAGGGCAATACACTAACGCTTTCCGCGCCAGACGCAGACTCGTTAAGCATTGAGATCCGTTCATCGGGACATACATGGCCCGTTAACATTTGGAAAAGTAAAGGCGTGCAAGCGATTGACCAAGGCGAAGAAGCGGTCGAATGGCTGTCGGAATTTCTCGATACGTCCGTCAGGCTGGCGCATATTGCCGATGGGTTTATACGCACGCTCGATTCGCAATACGCAGTCAACGAAGACGACCACACCGGCTTCGCCGACGGGTACCCAATCCTGCTGATTTCAGAAGAATCGCTGGCTGATCTAAATTCGCGCCTCGATGCGCCGCTCCCCATGGAGCGTTTTCGTCCAAGCATCGTCGTCAAAGATTGCGGCGCTTACGCGGAAGATGCATGGAACCGCATTCGCATTGGAAACGTCGTAATAGCTATCGTCAAACCGTGCGCGCGCTGCGAGGTGCCGACTATTGACCAGCGTACGCTGGCGCGCAGTCGAGAACCGCTCAAAACACTGAGTCAATATCGCAAACACCCACTGGGTGCAATCTTCGGACAGAACGCGATTCCGCTCAACGCCGGCGAGATTCGACTTGGGATGAACATAGAAATTCTTTCGTAGGCACAATATCATCCAGCAAAAGATTTTCATGCAGAGAATAAAAAAAATCGTCGGGTTATACATCCTGATCGTCCTAGCTGCCTGTCAGGCTTTCCCCGCCTTAAAACCCAATTCGGCGCCGACGGGGACGCCCGGCGGACTGGCGTTGACGCCAGTTCCCTCCCCAGCGCCAACGTCTCTTCCCACTTCAGTCCCCGTCGAACAGGTCGACTCCGGCGACAAGGCGCTATTTTTCGGCGATTATGATCTGGCTCGCAAACAGTATCTTTCCGCATTCGACGACTCAGACGACAAGGGCTTACAAGCCGCCGCGTTGTGGGGTTTGGCGCGCGTCGCGCTGTCAGAGGGACGCTACCAAACCGCGCTCGAATCGCTCAACCGACTAACGGCTGAATATTCCGATTCGACCTACGCTGCGCGCGCCTATTTTCTAATTGGGCAAGCGTACGAGAAGTTAAATCAACCCCAGCAAGCAGCGGACGCTTACAACGCCTATTCGACGCGCATTCCCAGTCTTCTTGATGCCTACACGCAAGAATATCGCGGAAACGCCTTGCTTCAACTTAAAGACTATACCGGCGCAATCAACGCTTACACTGCTGCCCTCAACGCTGCGCGCCTTGACGACGGACTGACGCTCAAAATCAAGATCGCGCAAACTCGCGCCGACTTCGGCGATTACGCCGGCGCGTTAACTGCCTACGATCAAATTTACGTTTCTGCGCCAAACGATTACGTCCGCGCACAAATAGATTATCTCGCCGGCAGCGCGCACCAACTGCTCGGTCAGACAGAGGAAGCGCATGCGCGTTTTCTGCACGCCGTCGAAAACTATCCGCTTTCGTATTACTCCTATTTAGCGCTCGTTGAACTTGTAAACGCGAACGTTCCTGTAGATGAATTAGATCGCGGTCTGGTGGACTATTTCGCCGCGCAATATGATGTGGCGCTCGCCGCTTTCGATCGCTACATCGCCGCAACGCGCAATCAAGCCACAGACGGAACTGCGCAATATTATCGCGCGCTGAGCTTGAGCAAACTTCAGCGCGCGCAAGAGGCGATTGACACGTTCGACAGTTTTATCAAGCTCTATCCCTCTCACCCGCGCTGGGCGGACGCTTGGGAGGAGAAATCGTATCTCGAATGGTCGCTGCGAGGGGATCGTCGCGCCGGCGCAAAGACATTAATTGATTTCGTAGCGGCGGTTCCATCGTCTGCTTTAGCGCCGGAGTTTTTATTCACTGCGGCGCGCATCACAGAGATGGACAATCGCCTGGAGGAAGCCGCACAGCTTTGGGAGCGCACGGCGAACGAGTATTCAGCCAGCTCAGAAGCTTCGCTTGCCCTATTTCTGGCGGGCGTCTCACGCTATCGCCTAAGCGACTATCAAGGCGCGTTGGTCAACTTTCAGCGCGGCTTACTGCTGTCGGTCAAATCGGAGGATCGCGCGCGCGCCTATTTCTGGATCGGAAAAACTCAAACTGCGCTTGGAGACAATCTCGCCGCGCAAGATTCTTGGAAGCTAGGGCAAGCAATCGACTCGACAAACTATTACAGCATTCGCGCCAGAGACACCTTGTTAGGCAACCGCCCGTTTCAATCGCCGCCCGCCGTCAACCTCGACGTTAACCTTGCAAAAGAGCGGAAAGACGCCGAAGCGTGGATGCGCGTAACGTTTAATCTCCCCGCCGATACGAATCTATCGGGGCTCGGTGGGCTTGCGCGCGATCCACGGATCGCGCGCGGCGCAGAATTATGGGAGCTGGGTCTGTACGACGAAGCGCGGCTGGAATTCGAATCGTTACGCAAATCGACTGAGGCGAACGCCGCCGATAGTTTTCGTCTCGCCAATTATTTACTTGACATCGGCTTGTATCGTTCCGCCATTTTCGCCGCACGCCAGGTTCTAACGCTGGCTGGGCTGGAGAGCCAAGCCGCTGCGCTAAGCGCTCCGCCTTATTTCAATCACGTCCGATATGGTTTGTATTACCACGATCTTATCATCGAGCAGGCGCAACAATATGAACTTGATCCATTGCTTATGTTTAGCGTAATTCGACAGGAAAGTTTATTCGAAGGGTTCGTGCGCTCGACGGCGGGCGCGCACGGTTTGATGCAGATTATCGCCCCAACAGGCGCGCAGATCGCCGGTGAACTGCGCTGGCCCCTCAACTACGCAGAAGAAGACCTCTACCGCCCCATCGTCAGCGTTCGATTCGGCGCATACTATTTGGACAAGAATCAACGGCATTTAGGCGGAAGCATGTATTCCGCGCTCGCCGCCTACAACGGCGGACTGCTCTTGGAAATTATACGTTTTGAAGAAACGCGAAATTACATCCGCTCTATCTACGAGATCTTCAACGCATATAAGAATTTATACGGACCGCCTCAGTAAAACAAAACGATCTCTAAACACAAGAGGGATTCAAGGGTCTGCTGTCGTTTACGCTAAATGCGCCACAACGCGCGAATGCGCCGTCGCCACGTCCATATCAAGCACGGCGATCAATTTGTCGCGTCCCGACATGCCCGCTACGATCTCTAAGCGCGATTTCGGCACGCCGAGAATCTCCGCCAGAAATTCGATCAGTTCCTGATTTGCCTCGTTATCCGCAGGCAGCGCAGCGATGCGCACTTTGATAGTTCCGTCGCCCAGCACCTCGACGATCTCATTACGGCTGGCGCGCGGCGTCACCCGCACCGCCAACGCAGAGCCTCTCCTGCCGTCGTGCAAGTTGATTTTCTGATCGGACATGGTCACCTCAATGATAGAAGAATTCGAATTAAAAATTGCGAGCCAAACTGAAGAATCAGAATTAATACCAACGGGCTAAAATCAATCATCCCCACAAGCGGGACAATGCGCCGAATGGGAGCCAGCATCGGCTCGACGATATTATCAATCCCACGGCGCAAGGGGTGATAGGGATCCATAAAATAAGAAAGGATGACGGAAATAAATACCAGCAAAACAAGGATTTGCGATAACGCGCTAATGATCTGTACGATAAACAACATTTCGATTTATTTCTCCAATTTGTAATTTCGCTCTCCCACGATAGCCGTGCCCACACGGACGAGGGTGGCGCCTTCCTCTACCGCCACAGTGTAATCGACGCTCGTGCCCATGGATAGCTCACGCCAATCGCTGCCGGGCAGTTGAGCCGCCAACCGTTCACGCAACAGCCTCGCCCGTCGAAAGAAACGACGCGAATCCTCGGGCGTATCGCCGAGAGGCGGCATCGTCATGAGTCCACGAATCTGCAGGTTTTGCAGATCGAACAGCGGAGCGAGTTCGGACAGGAGCGCGTCCCACTTCGATTCGTCCGACGCATCCCAGCCAAACTTGGTCTCTTCGCCGCCGACATTGAACTCAAGCAAGACGGGCAACGTTCGACTTGACTCGGCAGCGAAACGATCGAGACGCTGCGCGAGTTTGAGACTATCGAGGGAGTGTAAAAGCGCGAAATGTTCAGCCACGAGGCGGGCTTTTCGGCTCTGCACATGACCGATCATATGCCATTCTACACCAGTTTGCGCGGCAAGAGATTGAATTTTCATAACGCCTTCGTCGGTGTAATTTTCGCCAAAAACACGCGCGCCCGCTTCAACGGCGGCGCGCACAACTTCCAATGGCTGAGACTTAGTCACTACGACAAGACGAACCCGATCAGAATCGCGTCCGCTTTTACGCGCGGCGGATGCGATCTGATCGAGCGCAAACAGGTATTTTTCACGAATGGAACGAACAAGGCTAAGCACAAGTTAATTATAATGCAAGGGTTTTTGACTATAAAGAGATCAGCGCGCCAAAGCGACCTGTGCGCGCTTTTTCTGCGCGATGCGAGAACCAATCCTCAGTATGGCAAGCCGTGCAAATTTCCGCCGTTTCGATCACCCCAACGCCCGCTCGTTCAAGTAGAATTCGATTCGTCTTCCAAAGATCGAAGTGTATCTTGCCGTTGAACGATTGCAACACCTCATCCGAATCATCGCCAAATTTCTGCGCTACTTGTAAGATCACGTCCGCGCCAACTTCATAGTGGTCAGGTCCGATCGAGGGACCGATACAAGCAACAATATCAGCGGGATTAGAACCGTATTTTTCTTCCATCGCTCTCACCATCGAACCTGCGCCGTCGCGCAACGTTCCCATCCAACCGGCATGCGCCACTCCTACAACGCCCTTACGCACATCATGCGCCAAAATAGGAACGCAATCGGCAAAGCGCATAAAAAGGCTGACTTTCTCGCAGTCTGTGAGAATGATGTCTGCCTGACGGAGCGACTCGCCCTCAGCGCGCGGCGCGCGCGCGCAGACGACGTCGGCGCTATGCACCTGCCATACGTCGAAAATAGACTCGGGAGCACGATCTACCGCGCGAAACGCCAGCGAACGATTCTCGCGCACACGCTGTAAGTCGTCGCCCACCGATCCGCCGACGTTCAGCGATCCCCACGGCTGCGGGCTGACTCCGCCGCGGCGCGTAAAAACAGCATGGCGGGTCTGCAACGCATCAAACTGGTAATAGCGAATATCATCTTTTTGGATGAAGGGCATCTTATTTTATCTTGAGCCTTTCAGCGCGTTACGCTCGATCTTGCTGAAGAGCGGCAAACTTCTTAATGAAGAATTGGCGTGTATCCGCCATCGACTCCTCCATGTTGGGGTAAGCGAACCACGCGGTCATGAAGCCAAAGATCGCGCCAGTGAGAACGCGGATAAACGGGGTGCTTTCGCGATACGGAAGAATATTCGCCAGCCAACTCCATTCGATCTGGCTAAACAACTGCGAGAAGCCGTCCAAGCCGATGGGTCCCATGCCGATCACAATCCATAGCGCCCAATGCAGGGGTTTGAGTTTACGTCCCGTTAGCGCATAGACTATTCCAAATAAGAATATCGCGCCATAGATCGCCACGTCTCGCTCGCATAACGCAATTTTGTACCCCACTACATCATTGCCAATAAATTCACGCGCAGCGAAACGAGACACGCCTATCGCATCGCGTTGATTGCCAATGCCCGTCGCTTCTTCAAAAGTGATAACGCCCTGCATCCCCGCTTCTTTCAACGGATAATACGATTGTTCGCCAAATAAGTAAAATGAACGGAATCCGAATTGATGACATAAAGGTTTATAGATCGTATAAATAACAGCGGCAGGGATCGGAGCGCCGATCTTCATAAACACCGGCGCCAACATGGGAATGCCGACATACAGCAGAATAACTCCGTTTAAAACCGCCAGATAATGACGCGAGAACCAGTACATAGCGCGGTCGCTAGCGCTGATGGATTGTCCGCGGCGCACGCGCTTGTGGTGATCTTCGGCGCCCAACCGATCGAGCTGCCCGCGTCGGTCTGAAGCGGCGCCGAGCGTCATGCCAAGTTTCTGTTTATCAAAAGGAAAATTCAATCGATAGGGACCCGCTTCAACGACCGGAGCGTTTTTCCCATATTTCTTTTGAAGAGCGGGATCAGAATCCACGTCCACTTCCGCGAGACGATGAGGATATTTTTCGTTAAGGGCTTGCAGGTCGGCTTTGGCTATGGCGCTACTTCTATCGTTTTTGCGGAAATAAAGGGTAACAGTCAGCATAATGAAGGCGATTATAAACCAAAGTCAATCCAGAAGAACTGCCCTGCCGCGGCGATGCGTTCAAAAATACCCGAAAACAACATAACGCCGACGATAACTAATACGACGCCCATGGCAACCTCAATATAACGCGTGACTTTTGCATATTTCCGCAAGGTCAACGTCACCCAACCGACGCCGAGCGCAGCGAACAAGAATGGAATACCCAAGCCGACGGAGTACGCCGAAAGCAGCGAAACGCTCTGCGCGGAAGAACCGCCGTTCATCACAAATGTAAGAATTGCGCCCAGCACGGGTCCCACGCACGGAGACCACCCGGCGGAGAAAAACACGCCCATCAAGACCGATGAAAGATACCCCAATTTCCGGTCGGGCAATTGATGCACGCGCATATCGTACTCTAGAAAAGGGATGCGAAACACGCCGATCATATGCATGCCGAAGATTATAACGATCGCTCCGCCGACCTTGGCAAGGAAAAATTGCAAGTCAAACAGCAATTTGCCAATAGCGGAAGCGGTAAGCCCTAGCGTGATAAAGACGAGGCTAAAACCAAAGACAAACGCCAGGCCATGCGTAAAGGTAACGAAGCGGTTATCTTCCGTCGCTTCGCCGCCGGCGGCACGTCCGCCCAAATAGCCGACGTAGGCTGGCACGAGCGAAAACACGCAGGGAGAAAAAAATGATGCAACACCCGCTAAGAATGCAAGCCAAGCGGTAATCTGTGTAAATTCCATGCTATTCCATTCAAAATAAAACGCTAGAACGTAACTTCCGAAGTGACCACGATCGTGCCATGATCGGGCAACGAGACGCGCACTTCGCTCTGCGCAAGCGACACATACGGCGTCGTCCAGCGGAAGATCCATTTGGCGTCTTCCGGCGTGACGTTGATACAGCCATGCGAACGTTTCTCGCCGAACGCGTTGTGCCAGAACGCGCCGTGAATGGCGATGCCTTCGCCGCTGATCATCGTAGACCACGGCACTGCCGGCGTCGAATAACCCGACTGAAAGCTTCCCGCCGTCATGTTCAACGAAACGATCTTCCAATGCGTGAGCAAGTTACCAGCCGGCGTGGCAAGTTTTGTATTCGGCAAGCCGGTCGCCGGGTCGAAAATATTCTTCAAGCCGCTGGAAACGCGGCAGAAATATACTTCAGAACTGCCTTCATAACAAGACAGCGTTTGGAAATCAAGGTCTACTTCGATATGCTTGTCGTTCGGGTCAACGTTCGGGCTAATCGGCGCAACCTCTTCTTCAGTCAAAACCTTGAGTCCCGCGCCGTCTGCCCAATAGAGCTCGTTGTAAGCCCCGCCGCCATACCCATGACCCGCGTCTTCGTTCCAGCGATATTCCGCGAAGCCATTGTCGGTACGGATGCGGTCTATCCACACGACCTGCCCATAATACAGACGCGGCGGGAAATTGTATTTAATGTGATCTTGCAGCCACGGCGACCAAATCGAACCTTCGTGCGTCAGATCAACATACGGGACGGTCACTTCTGCCCAGAAGCCGGCTTGCCCGTCTGGAATTGCAGCGATGGGCGTGTTGGGAAGATTTCGCGTGGGTTGAAGCACAGAGGCGTAAATATATCCCTGCGGCGTTTCAACATAGCGTTGGTTGTTCAAACCGCCGATCACATTGCCGATCACTTCGCGGTTCCATTCCACCAACGTATCCGCCGGAAGTTTGGCAATAGAAGTATTCAGATTGGGGTCATTCGTTGGGCGGTTGCGCAGATCAATGTCCGGGTCAACCGTGCGCCCGATGATCGCGCTTGCGGGAAATTGCGGCAGGCGTTTGGGTCTCGAAAATTCATCGAACAGTTTGTCGAGGTTAATCCCTTTCGCGGGCATAAACGCCAACGCGCCCAAGCCCACGCCAGCCAGTTTTAGGAAATCACGTCGTGAAATATTTTGAGTCATTTGTTTTGTTTACCGTTCGAGTAAGGATACACACAAAGGAAAACGCCGTCAACAGACAGATGAGAAATGATTAATCGTCCCGCCGCCAGTTTGCACCGTCAATCGGCAAAAAACGCCTTCAAGCCCGAGAGACAACCCGCGCTCACCTTATGCCCCACCTCATCTTCACAATAGGTTACCTGCGCGCCAGCTTCTTCGAGCGTCGCCACAGAGCGGCGTGCGCGGTCAATCGGGATCGTCTCGTCCTTCACCCCATGCGCGACAAAAAAGGGTTTCCCTTCGAGCGGATGCCGCGGAGCCAACGCCTCAAGTTCGCTGGGGACGAATCCCGCCAAGAATCCCACCTTACGGATACGTTGGGGGTATAAGAACGATAACACGCTGGACATAACCGCGCCTTGGCTAAACCCCATCACATCAAAGACGCTCGCGTCAATTCCCGCCGACGCTCGGTAGGCGTCTACCAAGCTCAGCAAATCTTCCGCGGGCGCGCGCAGTTGATCGAGAGTCGGTTTTCCAAAATCCTGCCCCGAACCGGTCGAGGGATCGAGACGCTGAAGCGGGCGCCATGTGTAACCGCCTCCTTCGGCGATATGCGGCGCGCGCGGGGCGATCATCCAATAGCGCGAGGGCAATCCGCGCGCAAAAACCCACATTGAATTCTCGTCGCCGGTATAACCGTGAAGCAACAACAACAGACGCTCGGGGCGTTCAGTGGAACGAACTCGCAACGTCCAGTCATGGAAATAAATCAGTTCAGTTTCAATCAGAGTTTGCACGTTTTTGTATCCAATCTAAAAAAGCAAAAGATAAAAAGATCAGCGCCGCAGGAACTAGCGCGCCTGCCAGACACAGCAAGCCCATTAGCGCCGCGCCCGCGCCATAGATCGCATAGATCAATGCAATGCCGATCACAAACAGCAGGAAGAACGCTCCCGCTCCCAGGCGGACATTCGTCTGTTGCGCATACTTCCTTAAATCACGCTTCACCGTCAAACGTCCGCTCGGGCTTGGGCAGCCGTATTCGTATCGAACAATTTCAACAGTTGCGGTAGGGCAGCCTCCACTGCTTCTTCGCCTACCTTAATGATCGCACGCGCATCCACTCTCTGAAGCGTGTTCAAATGCGCCACAGCGGGACGAATTATGAGGTCCGGTTTAGAGACTTCAAGGTGATGCGTCGTGTTGGCGCGATTCATCATATCCTGCGTCAGAAAGAAGACATCCGCCGCACGAACCAGCCTCATCCGTTTGATGCGTTCGTTTAACCAGCGCGGAATAAAACGTGAGAGGACAATCCGCTCCATCGTCGCTGGAACGCCGAGCGGCGCAGTCAACGGAATCGCAACAATGGGCGTATCCGGTGCAGCCAGCGCGCGCGCCGCATTCACCGGGACCGGGTTCAACATGCCGCCATCCACCAATCCCATGCCGTTGATAAATCTCATCGGGAAAATACCCGGCAGCGCCATCGAAGCGAGAAGCGCCTCTATGAGCGAGCCTTCGCGAAGGCAGACTTCTCTGCCATACTCCACCCAAGTAGCCGTAGCCGCAAACGGGATCTTCAAGTCGGTAAATGCTCGCTCGCCGATTAGTTCCTTCAATCGACGAGCAAGCCCGTTAAATCCCAGCAGAGAAGGCTCTTCTCCTTTTACCTTCCCATACAGTTGCGATTGTCTGAAATTGGCGAATAGTTCCTCGATATGGTCGGGCGTATAGCCCAGCGCATAGAAGGCGCCCACGAGCGCGCCGATGCTCGTGCCAGCCAACGACTGGACTGTAAAGCCGTTCTGCTCAAGCCGCCGCAAAACTCCAATATGCGAAATACCCTTGACGCCGCCGCCGCCAAGCGCCAATGCGATTCTCTTTTCCATGCCGGTCTACACCCAAAGCCTCAGCGCGCGCGCCGCTCGTTTTTGCCATGAGAATAAATCTTTCAATTCCGGCAGAATCTCATCCACCGCTCGTTCCCCACGCTTCGCTATTTCGCGCACGTTCACTTTCGCTAACGTGCCGATGTCTGTCACTTGCGGGCGGATAATCGCTTCGGGGCGATCAATCGTAAGACGATATTCCGCTACCGCGCGCATCATCACATCTAGCGATCGTAAAACTACATCCATAGCCCGCGCGTAACGCAACCGGCTCAGTCGTTCGGCGATCGGTTCAGGGATCAAATTTAAGCTTGAGAGGCTCAACGAATGGGAAGTCTCGCCGATGGGCGCATTAAGCGTAACCGCAAAGACGGGAAGAGTAGGCGCTAACGCGCGCGCCGGCGCGACAGGGACTGGGTCTAACACGCCGCCGTCCGTCAACTCGTACTCGCCCCGGCGTTGCGCGGGAAACAATCCGGGCAGGGCGATCGTCGCCAGGATCGAATCCATAAGCAAACCTTCCGAGAGGACAACTTCGCTGCCGGAGATGAGATCAACAGCTGTAAGCGCGCAGGGAATCTGCGTGTCGTCGAATGTCCTGTCGCGAATATGCCCTTCGATCCATTTTGCTCCGCCAGCGACTCCAATGAAAGACGGTTCGTCGCCCGGCGACTTGCCATATAGCGAAGTTTGCTCAAAGTCAGAGAAAGCGTCCTCAATTTCGTCCGGCGTGTATCCAAGCGCGTAAAAAGCAGCAACGATGCCGCCGAAGCTAGTTCCGGCGACCGCGCGAATCTTAAAGCCTTCCTGCTCAAGCCGTCGCAGAACCCCAATGTGAGAATTACCTTTCGATCCGCCGCCGCCGAGCGCAAGCGCAATATCCATACATTATATCTCCTCCCCCTATTATACTCAGTAGAAGATTAAGGGCCCGGCAGAGCGCTCGGTGTTTCGATAGTATTCGTCGGCAGAGGCGTATTCGTATTCGTCGGCAGAGGCGTATTCGTAGCCGTCGGCAAAGGCGTATTCGTAGCGGGAACCGGCGTATTTGACGGGGACGCCACCACAATGGACACGGTCAGCGTAGAGCCGAACGCACCGCCTGCCTGCGTTCCAAGTCTCCACGTTCCTACATACGAACCCGGCTGCTTCGGCGCCATCAGTTGAACGGAAATTTGCGTCCATTTCCCGGGCGGAATCACTTTGCCTAAACCTGAAGGTTCGCCGCCCATTTGATTTCCACCGGTAAAAACAAGGCGGTAAAGATAGACCCAATCGCACGTTCCATTGTTCTCCACCTTCCATGTCTTCGTAAATACTTGCAACGGCGACATGACCGTCCCTGCCGGGATGGTTTCATCGCGAATCAACGCCAGATTATTGCAACCCAACGCTAATGAGGATGGGTTAGGCGTCGGCGTAAATATTGTTCCGGTAACCGACGGCGTCAGTATCAGCGTGGAGGCTGGATTAAACACAAAGCCTTGCGTCGGCGATTCTATCGGCGACGCTAACGCCAGCGCCGTGTCCGTCGGCTTAATATCTGTAGACGTTGGGCTGGGCGTCGCCGATAAAGCCTGTGCAGTTTGCGTATCAAAAAGCGCCGCCGAGAATGTGCTAACGCTAGACGTAAGAATCGCGCCCACATCCATCGTCGGTGCGACAGTCGGCTGTCCGCCGCAAGCCGCAAGCAAGAAAACAAGCAAAACCAAACTGGCTACTCTCTTTTGATTCATTGTGAACCTCAATATCGTTAATTTAGCAAGGTCAGAGCAGGCGCGCTAACGCTCTACAAAGCGCGTCCACGTCCTTCTCAACGTTGTATCCTTGAACGGAAATTCGGATCAATTTGTTCCCATCCCATTCATGAACTGGAACTTCAATCTTAAACTCATCATACAGACGGCTCTTCAATTGCGACACATCCACGCTGGCAGGCAAAGGCGCAGCGACCATTTGACGAGACCAGACGTCGTCTATTGAATGCAACGGGGGCAACCCGGTCATTTCACAGATGCGCCTCTGCGCGTTCCTCGCCAGTTGATGGCATGTTTCACGGACGCGCTCCCAGTTATGCGCCGCCTGAAATTCGATCGCAGCGGGGACGGATAACGCCGCAGAAATATCGCGCGTGCCGCTCCATTCGTTCAAATCAAGAAACGGAGAAATGCCTGCTTCAGGCTCATATCCCCATGAAACAATCAGCGGTTCGACCAAATTCTGCATTTCAGGGCGGGCGTACAAAAAGCCAACGCCCTTCGGGGCGCACAACCATTTATGCAAATTGCCTCCGTAAAAATCGGCGCCAAGTTCATCCAAGTTGAGCGCGATCTGCCCGGGAACATGCGCTCCATCAATAATCGTGATGATATTCTTCTCCCTAGCGCGTTGAAGGATTTCTCGAATCGGAAAGATAAGCGCGGTCGGCGAAGTAATGTGGCTCAGAAAAATAACCTTTGTTCGCGGTGTGACGCCGCGCCAAAACGATTCGACAAAATCCGCATGCGAAGTTAATTCCACCGGTTGATTAAGATAAGCGAAGCCGCGTTTGCGGGATAGAAACCGCCACATGCGATCCATCGCGCCATATTCGTGGCTGCTGGCAAGGACCTCGTCTCCCGCTTTCAAGTACAGCGAACGCGCGACGATGTTCATCGAAACCGTGACGTTTTGCGTGTAAACCAAATTATCAGCGGACGTTTCAAGATAACGCCCCAACGCGACGCGCGATTCGGCTAACAGTTCCGTTGCCCGCCTGCCCAGAAATTCAACCGGCTGAATCTCAAGTTCTCTTTGCCAGCGTTGATATTCTCTGAAAACAGGTTTGGGGGTCGCGCCAAAAGAGCCATGATTAAGAAAGGTAATCTTCGGGTCGAGAAGGAAGAGGGAATTAAGCGAGTACATTTGTCAATTATAATGTCGGATTGTACATGGGCGATGCATTGCGTTCGCGCTATTCAACAATTCAGCACGGGAGTCAAACCATGGATCTGGAAAAACTTGCCTTCATCAATCCTGCCACAGGGAATCAATTCGGCGAAGTGGCGATGTCTACGCCTGAAGAAGTCAAACACGCAGTGGACGACATGCGCGGGTCGTTCCCTGCGTGGAGCGCTAAATCTGTCAGAGAGCGCGCACGCATCTTGAAGCGTTTTCAAAAATTACTGATCGAACACAGAGACGAGATTTCAATCGTTGTCAGTCAAAATACCGGCAAGAACCGGCAGGACAGTTTGATCGAACTCTTCATCTCTGTAGACATGCTGGCGCAAAACCGCGCCAACGCCGCCAAGTGGCTGAAAGGGCGACGCGTTTTTTCGGGCTTGTACTTCACAAAGAAATCCTATGTTGAGCATCGTCCATACGGCGCGGTGGCGATCATCTCGCCGTGGAATTATCCTTTGCTCATTTCGCTCACGCCGATGTTCGCCGCGTTACTCGCAGGCAATACGGTGGTACTAAAAACTTCGGAGATCACGCCCGCCGTCGGCGTGTTGATCGAGAAGTTGTTCAACAGCCTGCCCGAACTCGCGCCCTTCGTCCGCGTGGTGCATGGAGATGGCAAGGTCGGTGCGGCGCTGATCAACAGCAAACCCGATTATATTTTCATGACAGGCTCTACCGCCACAGGCAAACGGATCATGCAAGCCGCGGCAGAGAATCTCACTCCCGTCACGCTCGAACTCGGAAGCAAGGATGCAGCAATCGTTCTCGAAGACGCGGACATTGATTCCGCCGCGCGCTGGATCGCATGGGGCGCGCACTTTAATTCGGGTCAATCTTGCGTGGCAGTGGAGCGCGTGTATGTCGTCGAATCGAGATATGCCGAATTCGTCCAAGCCGCCGTTAAATACTCCGAAAAAATCTCCAGCGGATTCACGCTCGAAACCGACAGCCCCTATTTCATGGGACCCATCACCGATCCGCGCCAAATTCAGATCATCGAAGATCACGTCAAGGAAGCGGTTGAAAAAGGCGCACGCATTTTATGCGGGGGCAAAGAGCAGGGCTCGTTCTACAAACCGATGGTGATGGTGGACGTGAACCATTCCATGAAACTCATGCGCGAGGAAACTTTTGGTCCCGTCCTGCCGATTATGAAAGTGCGGGACGAAAAGGAAGCCATCCGCCTCGCCAACGATAGTTCGTTCGGTCTCTTCGCTTCGGTCTACACCAAAGACCATGCGCGGGCAAAACGAGTCGCAGACTGCATCAACGCATCGTCAATCATTTTCAACGACAGCCTCGCCCAATTTGCGATTCCCATGCTCCCGTTCGGCGGCGTGAAAGACTCGGGCATCGGCACATCGCACGGACGGGAAGGGCTGTTGCAGTTTACCCGTCCGCACAGTTACGCCGTCGGCGGTTCGCCTCCCGCATGGGATGTCGCCACCGTCATGCGCGAACTCGGCAACTATAAGCTCGGTGTGGCGATCATGGGCGTTATCTACGGCACAACGCTAAAGCAAAAATGGGAAACGTTCGCTCAGTTGTTTCAGAAGGAACGAAAGGCCGCTCCCCCAGAGATTAAATCCGAACCGACAACGACGAAATAATCGCTGGACGAACCTTATGTTAAATAAATAGGAGGGGCTGGCTTCCGCGCCAGCCTCTCCTATTTACATTAATGCGTTGTTCGCAAATCCACTAACTCTGCGCGATCATCACATGCTTGGTGATTTGATAATCGCCGAGCGCTTCGGCGGATAAATCTTTGCCGAAGCCCGATTGCTTAAATCCGCCGTGCGGCGTTTCAGAAGTCAGCGGCAGGTGATCGTTAATCCAAACCGTGCCGAATTCCAATTGCGCCGAGAGACGCATGGCGCGCCCGATGTCGCGGGTAAAGACCGAAGCAGCGAGTCCGTATAATACGTCGTTGCCTTTGCTCAACGCGTCGGCTTCATCGCTGAATTCCTGCACCGTAATGACGGGACCGAACACCTCGTTTTGCACAATCTCCGAATCTTGCTTCACGTTGGCGACGACGGTCGGCTCATAAAAATAACCTTGCTCGAAACCCTTCGGCGGTTTGCCGCCCGTGAGGATTTTCGCACCTTCCGCTTTTGCGCGTTCCACAAATCCGCTGACGCGCTCGCGCTGAATGCCCGAAATCAACGGACCCATTTGAACGCCTTCGTCAAACGGCATTCCAACCTTAACATTCTTGACCGCTTCGACAACCGCTTCCTGCATTTCCTTGATGCGACTCTTCTCGACATATAGCCGCGTCGCTGCCGTACAATCTTGCCCGGTGTTGAGCGTCGCCGCCATAGAGGCTTTCGCCGCCACCAGTTCAGGATCGGAATCGTCGAATACGATGAACGGCGCTTTGCCGCCCAATTCAAGATGAACACGCTTGAGCGTATCCGCCGCCGTTTTCATAATCTTTTTACCGGTGCCGACCGAACCCGTCAGGCTGACCATCCGCACGTCGGGATGTTCGACGATGGCTTGTCCCGTGTCGTTGCCGCCGCTGACGATGTTGACCACGCCGTCGGGGACGCCAGCTTCTTTGAGAAAGTCCGCCAGCATCAACGTGGTGAGCGGCGTGCCGGGCGCAGGCTTCAACACGATCGTGCATCCCGCCGCCAATGCGGGACCGATCTTCCACGCCGCCATCATAAACGGATAGTTCCACGGCGCAACCTGCCCCACCACGCCGACCGGTTCGCGCCGGTACATCGAGGTGTAGCCCGCTGCAAACTCGCCGGCGTGCGAGCCGTGCGTGTCGCGCGCGGCGCTGGCAAAGAAACGCAAGTTGTCCACCGCAAAGGGAATATCGCCGCCAAAACTGACGTATTCATACGGCTTGCCGGTGTTCTGCGATTCTAGTTTGGCGATCTTCGCGGCGTTGGCTTCAATCACGTCCGCTAATTTCCAAAGGATCATCGAGCGCTCGCCCGGAGTTTTCTTCGACCAGCGACCGTCGTAGAAAGCGCGTTTGGCGGCTTGCACGGCGCGATCCACATCCGCTCGACTCGCGTCCACTACTTCGGCGATTTGCGCGCCCGTCGTCGGATCCTCGACGGACATCATCTTTCCGCCTTGCGTATCTTCCCACTTGCCGTCAATCCAAAGTTTGTGCTCCATAGTTTCTCCTTTTATTAATTTGTCACCCTGAGCGATAGCGAGGGTCTTCAATCCCACGAGGAGATTCTTCGCTTCGCTCAGAATGACATTTCAAGATGATTTACGAATCCAACCGTATTGCCACCATTTGAATATTGGTCATATCTTCCATTGCGAATTTCACGCCTTCGCGCCCCAACCCGCTTTGACGATTGCCGCCGTAAGGCATGTGATCGGCGCGGAAGTTGGGCGTATCATTGATAATCACGCCGCCGAAGTTTAAGCGTTTGACCGCCTTGAAAACGCGATTTACGTCGTTGGTAAATACGCCGACTTGCAAACCGAATTTAGAATCATTCGCCTGCTTTAACGCGGACTCAAAATCGTCGCTTTGAATCACCGACGCGACGGGACCGAATGTTTCTTCCGCTACTACTTTCATATCCGCTTCGACATTCGCTAGCACGGTAGGATAGTACACCGCGCCTTCGCGCTTGCCGCCCGTCAGCGCTTTCGCGCCTGAACCTTGCGCCTCGTTGACCCACTCTTCGATGCGATCCACTTCCTTCGAGTCGATCATCGGTCCAACGTCCACGCGCTCGTCGAGCGGATCGCCGACGATTAAGGCTTCGGTCGCCTTGACAAATTTTTCCGAGAACGGTTCGTACACTTTCTTCTCACTGTAAATTCTCTGCACTGAAATACAAACCTGCCCCGAATTATAGAACGCGCCCACCGCGCAGCGTTTGGCGACGAAATCCAAATCCGCATCTGGCGCGACGACGACGGGCGAGGTGTTGCCGAGTTCCAACGTCACTTTCTTGATGCCTGCCACGCCCAAGATATGTCTGCCGACTTCGGGCGAGCCAGTGAACGTGATTTTGTCCACGCGCGGATCGGTGATGAGCCATTCGCCCACTGTGCTTCCGCCGCCGACAACGAGGTTGATCGCTCCCGCTGGAACGCCCGCCTCTTGCAAAATTTGACACAACTTCGCCGCCGCCAGTGGAGTCGTCGTGGCAGGTTTCAACACTAACGTATTGCCTGCGGCGAGCGCGGGCGCCACTTTATGCGCCACCAAATTCAGCGGAAAGTTGAACGGGCTAATTGCCGCAATCACGCCGACGGGACGGCGCGTCCAGAATCCGAAATAGCCTTCGCCGCTCGGAACGGCGTCCAGCGGAAAGGTCTCGCCGTGCAAACGCTTGGCTTCTTCCGCCGCAATCGTAAACGTGCTTTGCGCGCGATCCACTTCGGCGCGAGCGAACTTCAGCGCTTTACCCGCTTCAGCGGCGATAGTCTTCGCCAAGTCGTCGGCGCGTTCGCGGATGAGCGCGGCGGTTCTCATCAAAATATCAGCGCGTTTGTGCGCGGGCATCTCCGCCATAGAATCTTCGGCGCGTTCGGCGGCGTCTATGGCTTTGTTCAAATCTTCCTTCGTGGCAGTTTGAATCACGCCGACAGTTTCGCCGCTGTATTTATTCTTCACTTCGAGCGGCGTTCCGCTCCCGCCCCACTGACCGTCTATCAAAAGTTTATATTCCATTTCGTTCTCCGATTATTTATTTGCTCAATAGATTCAAAGCATGGTTCTTAGCATACGCGAACTTATTTTCAAAAACTTTGCAAGATTTTCATGTCGCTGCGAGGAGGGCTTCAGCCCGATGAAGCAATCTCCTCGCAAGTTGGGGATTGCTTCGGGCCCTTCGACAGAGCATCGCCCTCGCAATGACATTATGATTGCGCGATCATCACATGCTTAGTGATTTGATAATCGCCTACCGCTTCGGCGGATAAATCTTTTCCGAAGCCCGATTGCTTGAATCCGCCATGCGGCGTCTCTGAAGCGATCGGCAAGTGATCGTTCACCCAAACCGTGCCAAACTCCAACTCGGCGGTGAGACGCATGGCGCGCCCCACGTCTTTCGTAAAAACCGACGCGGCAAGTCCGTACAATACGTCGTTGCCCATTTGAAGCGCCTGCTTCTCGTCCTCAAACTCCTGCACGGTGACGACAGGACCGAATACCTCGCTCTGCACAATCTCCCAATCTTGGCGAACGTCCGCGATGACGGTTGGTGCATAGTAATAGCCTTGTTGCAAATCTTTAGGAATTTCGCCGCCTGTGAGAATTTTCGCGCCCGCCGCTTTTGCGCGCTCCACAAATCCACTGACGCGCTCGCGCTGAACGCCTGAAATCAACGGACCCATCAACGCGTCGTCATCGAACGGCGAACCGACTTTGACGTTTCTCATCGCCTCGACGACCGCCTCGCGCATCATCTTCGCCTTGCCCTTCTCCACATAGACGCGCGTTGCGGCGGTGCAATCCTGCCCTGTGTTCATCGTCGCCGCAAGCGACGCCTTCGCCGCAACTAATTCTGGATCGGCGTCGTCAAACACAATGAACGGCGCTTTGCCGCCCAATTCAAGATGCACACGCTTGAGCGTATCCGCAGCGGTCTTCATCACCTTCTTGCCCGTGCCGACCGAACCCGTCACGCAGATCATACGCACATCGGGATGCTCCGCCAACGCTTGCCCCGCGTCGTTACCGCCAGAGACGACGTTCACCACGCCATCGGGGATGCCCGCCTCTTTGGTCAGTTCCGCCAGCATGAGCGTCGTCAGCGGCGTGCCAGGCGCGGGCTTCAACACCATCGTACATCCCGCCGCCAATGCGGGACCAATCTTCCAGCCCGCCATATTAAGCGGATAATTCCACGGCGTAATTTGCCCAATCACGCCGACGGGTTCGCGCCGATATATGGACGTGTATCCCGCCGCAAACTCGCCCGCATGCGAACCGTGCGTATCGCGCGCGGCGGTTGCGAAAAATCTTAAATTGTCCACCGTAAAGGGAACGTCGTTGATCAAACTCAAATTTTTATAAGGCTTGCCTGTGTTTTCGCTTTCAACTTTCGCAAACTTCTCGGTATGGGCTTCCAGCAAATCGGCAAGTTTCCAAATTGCCTTTGAACGTTCGCTCGGCGTAATGCGACTCCAACGCCCGTCATAGAACGCGATCTTGGCGGCTTGCACAGCCTTGTCCACATCCGCGCGTGAAGCGTCTTGCGCTTCGGCGATGATTTCGCCCGTGGCGGGGTTTTCAATCTTCATCGTCTCGCCGTTTTGCGCGTCCGCCCATTTGCCGTCAGTCCAAAGTTTATAGTCCATGCTTCTCCTCGTGAGAATTTCGGGATGTCGAAATTATACAGATACGGTTAATCGTTGACAACAGATTTATTCCGAAATGGACAAAGAAGAGTAAAACGGATACAAGTAGACAGGTAGACAAGGTGGAACGTGTATACATGCATATCTGTGTACATGTTTCCCTGTCTATTCCCTCACCCCATACGGAAATCCATATCCTTCCATTCTCTCCATAAATGGAATCGGATCGAACGCTTCGGGTCCCAACACGCCCGCGCCTTTCCAGATTCCTTTTTCGAGCAGTTCCATCGCGATGACGGACGTGAATGCCGTCTGCGCTACGACTGCTTGACAATTCCACTTTGTCATACACTCTTGGTTATCGGCGACTTGATAGAGATAAACTTCTTTCTTCTTGCCGCCTTTCGTTCCCTTCACCCATGTGCCAGCGCAAGTTTTTCCGTACATCTTGTCGCCGAGGTGGGCGGGATCGGGAAGGCATGCCGCGACTACATCGCGCGGAGCGACCTCCGCGCCCTTAACGATTATTTTCTCTTTACTGTCCAAACCTAATTTATTCAGCGTCCGCAACACATCCATAAATTCATCGCCAAGTCCATATTTGAAGGTCACACGCTTGACGTTTTTAATCCAACGCGGCACGAGCAGCACTTCTTCATGCTCCACGTTGACTACTTCGATCTTCCCGATTCCCTCAGGGAACTCGAACATTTCGGGCTCAGAGAACGGTTCGGTCGTAAACCAACCTCTCTCCTTCTCGTAAATCACAGGTGGATTCAAACATTCCTCAATCGTTGTCCAAATGGAAAACGTCGGCGCGAATTTATAGCCCTCGACGAATAAGTCGCCGCCATCGCGGACGCCAATTTCGTCAATCTCATCGAAAAGATGATCCGCCGCGTAACGCGCGAACACATCCGCCATGCCAGGCTCCACGCCGAAACCGACGAGGGCGAGCAGACCTTTCTTTTCCCAATCCTTCGCTTTGTCGAATTGATAATCACCGAGTTTGACGCCGACCTTGTTGAACGGGTCGGTTGGGTGCGGCTCGGAGAGAGTCATTGCCATGTCCATGTAGTTGACGCCGGCGCAATACGCTCCGTCGAAGATCTGTTTGTTAAACGCAGGCTCGACAGCGTTCATGATCAGATCGACTCTATACTTTCTCGCCAACGCTTCCACTTCTTCCTGCTTGCTCGCGTCTATCCGCTCGATAGGAAAGCGCGCCGAATCGCCGAGTTTCTCTTGCACCTCTTCCGCGCGCTTAATATTGTAATCCGCCAGAACCATTAACTCTAACCACGGACGAGGCTTTGCGATCGCGGCGATGGCTTCACCCACGCCGCCTACTCCTACCAACAACACTCTCATAAATCCTCTCGGTTTGTAAAAACGTCCTGAAGGTCTTCGCGTGTTGAGCGTTTTCGCTCAGACCTTCAGGACGCCGTGTTACCGTCGGCGGTTAATTCCCGCCTTTAATTTCGGTCCAAATCTGATCATATAGCGGCGTGGCGTCGCCCACGTCGTCAATACGGTGAGCGCTGGTAAGCGCTTCAAGCGGCGGATTCGTGATTGGCGAATTGGCAAACGGTTCATACAGCTCAGGCGCGTTCGCTTTCGCGTAATCCAAAGCAGCGCGATTCGGATTTAGGTATGGGAAGTCGCGCAGCATCAGATAGAAGAGATCGCCTTGCATCGTATAGTTAATCCAAGCATAAGTTGCGTCTAAGTGCGGCGCGCCGGCGGGAATCGCCCAGTTATCCTGCCAGATCACCGAGCCTTCTGTCGGGTAGACGAAGACGAAGGCGGGATTCTCCTGAAAGGCGGTGAACGCTTCGCCCGTCCAAACAACGCCTAGATCCACGTCGCCGGCGATGAGCGCAGTCTTGGGGCTGTCGCTGTCAAACAGTTTGATGCTGGGAACCAACTGCGCCAGTTTAGCCTTCGCTTCTTCCAACTGGGCAGGGTCTTTGGTGTTAACGTCGTAGCCGAGCGTCAGCAGGGTCATGCCGATGATCACGCGCGAGTCGTCCACAGTCGTGATGCGACCGGCGTATTCCGGGTTCCACAGATCGGCGTAAGATGTGGGGGCGGTCTTCACAACATCCGAGTTATATACAATGGCGTCCAGCCCGCCTTCGTAGGGGATGGTGTATTCGTTGCCGGGGTCGAACTCTTGATCGAGATACGCGGAATCCAGCTTGTCAAATACATGCAATTGGTCTTTGTCCAATTTGTGCAGCATCCCGTTGCGAATCATCAAGCTGACGATGTAGTCGGTAGGCAAGATCAGGTCGTAACTCGAGCCGCCCGCCGAGAGCTTGGCGTACATTTCTTCGTTGGCGGAATATTCGTCGTGATTGATCTTAACGCCGTAGACCATTTCAAAGCATTCTTTCCACTCCGTTGGGATGTACTCTGTCCAAACGAAAAGATTGAATTCTTTAGACGTAACCTCCATTTTAGGATTCGGCTCGGGGCAGACGAACCCAGACGACGTTACTTTCTGAGCGGAAGAATCTCCTCCGCTTTTGGCGCCGCCGCAAGCCGTCAACGCCAGACTTGCGACCACGACCACGACAAATAACTTTGACAGAATGTTTCTCATAACTTCCTCCTTTAGGAAATTGGGTAGAGTTTTGCAAGTGAGGCGCTGCGCCGCCTCACAAATTGCCGGTTAAGCCTTACGATTCTCCGTCCACTGGAGCAGCAACACAGCCGTAAACACGATCAAGATCCAGATCGTAGAGAGCGCGTTCACCTGCGGAGTGATAATGCGACGCAACAAGCCGTAGACATAGATAGGCAGCGTAGTCGAGCCTGGGCCGGTGGTGAAGAACGTGATCACAAAATCATCCAATGAAAGGGTGAACGCCAGCAACGCACCCGAAAGCACACCCGGCAGGATCATCGGGAACGTCACCCGCCAGAATGTCGTCAATTCGTTGGCGCCTAAATCCATGGCGGCTTCTTCATACGATTTATCGAATCCTTGCAAGCGCGCTTGCACAACCAACGTCACAAACGGGATGCAGAAGGCAATATGCGAAACAATGACCGTAGGCAAGCCCATTGAAAAACGCGCGCCCGTCAAACCGCTCAGAATCGTGAAGATCTGACTGAACAGTACGAGAATTCCAATGCCCATCACGATCTCAGGGATGACAATGGGAATATACAGCGCGAGTTGCGAGAACGCCTTAAGGCGAAAGTTGTAGCGTTGCAACGCTATCGCCGCAAACGTTCCGATGATCGTGGCTGAGATCGAAGCGACAAACGCGATCGTCAACGTGTTCTCGGCAGCTTGCTTGACCTCGGCGTTCTTGTTCAATTCACAAAACCAGTGAAACGGTCCGCAAGGACTTTGCACGACTGTGCTGCCTTCCATTTGAAGAGGTCCAAACTGGGTAATGAATCCGCCGAAGAAGATGTTGGTGCGCGACGCATTGAACGAGAACAGCATCAAACCGATAATAGGCGCGTATAGGAAGACGTACACCAACAAGGCGGAAATTCGCACAAAAAGAGAATTCGGCTTCTGGGTCATCGGGGCGGCTCCTTATCAAAATATCCAATCGTTCCGCGTGGTTTCATGTGATTGCAATCTCCTCGCCGAAGCCAAATTTACGAGTGTAGAAGAACATCACGACCAGCGTCAGCGCCATGAGAATCAGCGACGCGGCGGAGCCAAAAGTCGGATCGCGGGCATCAAGGAATTGACGCTGGATCAGATTGCCGACCAAAATAACCTGCTTGCCGCCCAGCAGATCCGAGACCACGAACGCGCCCATCACCGGGATGAAAACCAGCACTGTGCCGGCAACCATGCCCGGCGCCGACAGCGGAAGCGTCACTCGCAGGAAGGTCCGCACAGCGTTAGCGCCTAGATCCGCCGCCGCTTCATAAAGCGACCCGTCAATTTTCTCCAGCGACGTGTAGATCGGCAGAATCATGAATGGCAGGAATTCGTACACCATGCCGATCAAAACTGCGCCGGGCGTGTAGAGCATCTCCAGCGGCGTAAACGGACGCCCAAATAGATCGGCTACCCATGCCAAAGCGCTGTTGATCAACCCTTGCGTGCGTAGAAGCATCATCCAAGCGTACACGCGGATGACGAAGTTCGTCCAGAGCGGAACCAGCACTAAGAATAGATAGGTGTTGCGGCGGCTGGGGTGCGAACGCGCAATAAAATACGCCAGCGGATACGCCAGTAAAATGACCACAACCGTCGAATTAAAAGCCAGCGTCAACGAACGCCATAAGATTTGGGTATAGATCGGGTCATAACAGACCGTCTGCCCAGCGGAGCAGTTGTAACTCACTCCCAGTAAGCGAATATAGTTATGCAGACCGAAACTATAGATCACATTTCCATCCGCCGAACGTTTGCCAAAGCTGATGATCAAAGTCAAGATCAGCGGGATGATCAGCAAGCCGATCATAAAGACCAGCGTCGGCGAAATTAGCAAAGTGCCTTGAGCGGATTTGTTCCTACGAAGCCAATTGATCATAGCGTCACCTATTCCGTTAGAAGCCGGGGAGATGTGCGCGTGAAGGAAACGACCGCTTCATCGCCAATGGATGCGAGGGCTTTTTGTCCCTGCGTTACGTTTTGCTCGCGTACGCGGGCTTTATGGCTGCCGGCGAAACGCACGCCGTAGTGCGTGTCGGTGCCGATATAGATCACCTCTTCGACTCGCCCTGTGAGGTTATTTCCACCGGAAATTTCGCGGTTTAATGTCATCTTCTCAGGGCGCACGGCGACTGTTGCTTGCTGACCGTTGGCGAACGTCCGGCTCGATTCAATATAAACCGTTCCCGTGCCGGGCAAATCCACTTCGACCGTCGAGCCTGTCTGTCCGCGCACAACGCCATCGAGGAAGTTGGTCTCGCCGATGAAGTCCGCTACAAACTTCGTTGCGGGGCGTTCGTAAATCGCCTCAGGTTTATCCACTTGCAGCGCCACGCCTTTGCTCATCACCGCGATACGATCGCTCATGGTCAGCGCTTCTTCTTGATCGTGCGTAACATAGATGAAGGTAATGCCCACTTCGCGTTGCAGGCTCTTCAACTCCAACTGCATTTCTTTACGCAGTTTTAAATCGAGCGCGCCGAGCGGTTCGTCGAGGAGCAGCACTTCCGGCTTGTTGACCAGCGCGCGGGCAAGCGCGATGCGCTGTTGCTGTCCGCCGGAGAGTTGCTTAGGCTTGCGCATTTCCATGCCGGGCAGGCGCACCATCTCGAGGGCTTCCGAAACGCGCGCCGAACGCTCCACCTTCGATACGCCTTTCATCTCCAAACCAAAACCGATATTCTGCTCAACCGTCATATGCGGAAAAAGCGCGTACTGTTGGAAGACCGTATTAACCGGGCGCTGAAACGGGGCGATTTGGCTCACGTCTTTGCCGTGAATTAGAATCTTTCCTTCCGTAGGAAGTTCAAAGCCCGCGATCATGCGCAAAGACGTGGTCTTACCGCAGCCCGATGGACCCAGAAGCGAGAAGAATTCGCCGTCTCTAATCTGCATCGTAACGTGATTCACCGCCGCCAGAATACCTCCCTCTGGCGTGGTGAATCGCTTGACAACATCTTGCATTTCTACCGCAAATTCATCCGTCATATTCTCTCTCCTCAAGGCAGGATGGATGTATTTTACCCGTATTTTTTCGAACGCTATAATCGATTCGCCGCGCCCAATCTACATCGTCTTTGCGACGCTGCCAACCGCGTCGCGCAAGCGACTCAAGCCCTCGTCAATTTCATGTTGTTCGATAATCAACGGCGGTTCGATGCGGATGGTCTGCGCGCTGGTGAGCGTGCCAGAAACCAATACGCCGCGCTTGAACAACTCCGACGCTACCTTGTAGCCCAATTCAGGCGATTGGAAATGCTGACCGATCAACAAGCCCTTACCGGTTACCTGCTTATATAACTGCGGAAATTCATCTGCAAACTCGGTCACTTTCTCAATAAGATACGCGCCTTTCGTCGCCGCGCCTTCCCAAAGCCGGTCGCGAAGCGTGATAGTAATCGCGGCAATGGCGGCGGAACAGGCTAACGCGCCGCCGCCCGTCGTCGTCGTGTGCATGAACGGATTCGGATACATCATCGGCTGAAAGATCTCTTCAGTGGTTGTGATCGCGCTGACGGGCATCACGCCGCCGCCCAGAGATTTCGCGGTAGCGATGATATCGGGAGTCACATCCCAATGATTGACGCCCCACAATTTGCCGGTGCGTCCCATACCCGTTTGTACTTCATCCGCAATGAGCAGCGCGCCATGTTTTTTCGTTGCGGCGCGCGCACGGGGCCAGAAGTCATCCGGCGGGGTTATCGCACCCGCCTCGCCTTGAATCGGTTCCATCAACACGCCCGCCACGCCAACGCCGACGTTCGCGCACGTTTCAAGCTGTTGTTCGAGCGCATCCGCATCGCCGAATGGAATGTGATAGATCTGCCCGGCGTACAGCAAGCCCAGCCCCCGACGATAATCGCCCTTGCCCATCATCGAGAGCGAGCCCATCGTCTTACCATGGAATCCTTTCAGCGCGACGATGAACGCCGATTTTCCTGTATACAGTTTGGCGACCTTGATCGCAGCTTCAATGGCTTCGGTTCCGCTCGCCGCGAACCACGAATATTTTAGATCGCCCGGCGTGATCTCCGCCATCAGCTTCGCCAACACGCCGCGCAACGGATCGATCAACTCTTGCGACGGCATGGGGCTGCGTTGTAATTGCGCTGTCACCGCTTCGACCACTTCGGGATGCTTCCAGCCGAGATCAAACATGCCGAAGCCGCCCAGCCAGTCAATATACTTGCGCCCCATCACGTCGGTAAAGACCGAACCGCTTCCAGACCATTCGACCGCCGCCCAATCTCCCGCCTCAGTCACGGACTTGCGATATTCCAACCAACCGCGATTGAAATGTTCGGCAAAGTTATTCTTCGATTCGTTGACAATCCACTTCGCCTGAGTTTCATCGGGGAAGTTTTGCTGCTTGATAATATCAAGCCACTGACTTGCATACGAAAGCGCGTTATCATATTTTTTATTCATATCATTCCTCGCTGCTAGAATTTTTTAGAACTTCCTGCTCCATTCCTTGGGCCATCTCTCGATGACCACTTTCTTCTGCGTGAAGAATTCCACCGCGTCCATGCTCTGCCCGTGCATATCGCCGAAGAACGAATCTTTCCAGCCGCTGAACGGGAAGAACGCCATCGGCGCGGCGACGCCGATGTTGATGCCGATGTTGCCCGCTTCGGCTTCGTAGCGAAATTTCCGCGCCGCCGAACCCGACGACGTGAACAGGCTCGCCTGATTGCCATATTGCCCGCTGTTGACCAACTCAATCGCCTCATCCACTGTATTGACGTGCATCAGACTCAACACGGGTCCGAAAATTTCGGTCTTGGCGATCTCGCTCCCGCGCGGGACGTCCGCCAAAATTGTTGGACGCACGAACGCGCCGTTTTCATAACCTTTGATGGAAGTACCGCGTCCATCTACGGGGAGGCTTGCTCCTTCCTTGACGCCGAGTCCAATCAACGACTCGACTCTGCTCTTCGACGCGGCGTTGATGAGGGGTCCCATCTGCACGCCTGAGTCGAGTCCGTAGCCGACGACACGCGATGAGGCGGCATCGCAGATCAATTCGGTGAAGTGGTTTTTGGCGTCGCCCACGGTCACAGCGAAGGAAACTGCCAGACAGCGTTGACCAGCACACCCGAAGGCTGAGTCGGCGACGATCTTTGTCGCCATCTCCATATCCGCATCGGGAAGAATGATCACAGGATTTTTCGCTCCGCCCTGCGCTTGGACTCGCTTGCCATGCGACGCGGCAGTGGCATAAATATATTTTGCGATGTTGGTCGAGCCGACGAAAGTAATCGCGCGAATAGCGGGATGTTCGAGAATTCCATCCACAACTTCCTTCGCGCCGTTGACGAGATTGATCACGCCCTTCGGAAAACCGACCTGCTCGATGAGTTTCATAATGAACTGCATCGTCATCGGAACTTTTTCAGACGGCTTGATGATGTAGGTGTTGCCCGCCGCGACGGCATACGGCAGATACCAAAACGGGATCATGCCAGGGAAGTTGAACGGCGCGATCGTGGCGCACACGCCGACGGGCTGGCGAATCATCAACTCGTCAATGCCCGAGGCGATGTCTTCCACAAATTCGCCTTTGCCCATCAGCGGCATCCCGCACGCCACTTCAATATTTTCAAAGGCGCGGATCATCTCGGCTTTTGCCTCTTCAAACGTCTTGCCGCATTCCTCCGTGATGAGTTTGGCGATCTCATCGTGATTCTCGCGCATGAGATTCCGCAGTTTGAATAAATATTGCACGCGGTCGTTGACGGGAGTTCTGCGCCACGCAGGGAGCGCGCCACTCGCGGCTTTCGCGGCGGAGTCAACGTCCGCTTTTGTGCCGAGGGGGGTCTTGGTGATGACCTGTCCCGTAGCGGGGTTGATGACGTCGAAAAATTCATTGACGTTGGGTTTCGTCCATTGGTTGTTGATGTAGTTTAGGATTTCCATGGTTCACCTTGAGATTGGAGACTGGAGATTAGAGACTTGGTAAGTGGTAAGTAGTAATCAGTGAATGTAGCGTACAACAATAAAACGATCAGCTCTCTATCACCTTTCGAGCGGCGCGTTTAAGTTCACTGGGCAATGGCTTTTTCAGCAATGCAAGAATCGATGTTTGATTTTTGAAGTAGTTGACGAATGTGAGTGCCTTTTCACCACTCCTCTTCGTGCGTTTAGATTCTGACTTGTATGCACTATAAATGTGGTCTATGGCTTTTTTGGTCATGCTTCGCCAAAGCGCGAAACGCTTACCCTCCCAATCCTCTGCATGATTATCCAGCAATTCAGTAAATTCTGGAGAACCCCACTTTACACCAATTTCCTGGAAAGTCCTAACAACCAGTGAAAAGAGGGCAAGATTAATATGAGGGCGTAGCGATTTAATATATTTGAAGCTTTTCAAATAATTCAAGCTAATCCGAATACTGTCGCTTACTTGAAAAATATGATACGCCACTTCGGTAGACGTCTGTTGAACTTGCTCATAAACATCTCCCTCAAACAGTTCTCCCGCAGACCTCTTTGCATTTGCAGGACCCAAGCGAGGCTTGTTCCAATAGTAACTGACAATATACTGGGTTAGCGATTTGATGTCAGTTCCCTTTTTGATTGAGACACTTCTTAATTCTCTACTTCTTTGACGCCACTCACGAAGGCGCCGCTCATAGAACCAACCTCGTCGGCGAAAAAAGCGATAGATATCTAGCTGAAAATCATCGTTAGATACCAAATCCCATTTCTTGATAGGATTCTGACGATTACTACGAACAGAAATCTTATTTAGAATATCTCTCCGCGCCTCTATTCGTTCGCCAATATCATCACTTCCAAAAGGAGGGATTTCGACGATGCGCACCATAACACGTGCTTGACGTGATGGGTTTGGAATATCACGAATACTGTGTAAGGTCTGTGAGCCATTGACAACGCGTGGATTAATAAGGGTCAGTCTTTTTGATCCTGGGTCTTGAGTGTGTTTTTCGCAAAGAACTGTGATGCCATTATTGCTAAACGCAAATTCTTCAGGATTATTAGCGAAAGTCTCGCGAATTTCTGCATTGACTGAATGTTTTGGGGTTCCAAATGAAACACGAACATTTCGAGCGAACAGCAGATCGTAGGGGTCAGATTTCATGTAATCAATGAAATCAACCAGTTGGGCAAATACAATAGACGTTGCTACTGACGTGTCACTCTTATCGGGTGATAAAACCGTATGGATGTCCGACAGCACCAAATTTGGTGTACGAGGCATGGTTACATCAAGGTCATCCACAAGATGCTGAATTAAGTCGTCAAGATGGAATATCTTTACTGGCAGATTTGCTAGAGGTACATCTGCCCCTTCATTTCGGCGACAATTTGTGACGAAAATAAGCTCAGCCATTCCGTCATCGAATCGCTCAAACAAGGTTCTATATCTTGAGCGGAGTTCACTTTTAACCTTTTGAGACAGGTATTCTTCCCGTTGTTCAGTATTTTGAAATACTTGGACAAAGTAGGCAATTTCATTGTAAAACTCACGAGGCGCAAGCTTGTTATACTCCTCCGTGTACTTTGTATTCAGGATGTGGTGAGCAACAACTTTGCCGTTATGTGTAGTGAAAAAGGTGTCAATTTTTCCATCTCTTGAGCCATCCGACACAAATAAACCTTGCGGGTCAAAAAAATACATCTCAGCAAACCAACGCCCAAACGATTGCGCATCACCATGGCCTGTTTTTTTGCTTGTCTCTTTGACGCGTTCCAAGATTAAGTTGAACAACTCGACCTTGTCCTTCAATGCTTTATTTGCCATCACCAACCATCCTTGAAAAAATTACTTCACCTGCCTATCCGCCACTTCCAACGCCTTCTCTACAATTGCAAGCCCTTCATCGAGTTGTTCCCGCGTAATACACAACGGCGGGACAACGAAGACCATACTCCCCATGTTGTTCGCCATGATGAAGGTGAAGAGTCCGTTTTGGCGCAGGACCTTTCCCGCCTCCGCCATGACAGCGGGCGAGAAACTTTCTTTTGTTTCCCGATTCACAACCAACTCGATCGTGGAGAATAATCCGATATAACGCACATCGCCCACAGAGACGTGTCTCGCTTTGATGTCTTCCAACGCTTCGCCGAGATATTTTCCGAGTAAGGCGGCGTTTTCGATGAGTTTGTCTTCTTCGTACACTTCAATCGTGGCTAAAGCCGTCGCACAAGAGAGCGCGTGTGCGCTGTACGTCAGACCCGCATACAGATATTTATCGTCAAAGAACTTGGCGATCTTCTCCGAGACGATCACCGCGCCGAGCGGAGCGTATCCGCTGGTGATGCCTTTGGCGGTAGTGATGATATCGGGAGTCACATTCCAATTGTCCACGGCGAACCATTTGCCCGTGCGTCCCCATCCGCTCATCACTTCGTCTGAGATCAACAGGATGCCATACTTGTCGCAGATCTCGCGCACGCGGGGCCAGTAGTCATCGGGCGGGATGATGAGTCCGTTCGAGCCGACCACACCCTCCATGATGATGGCGGCGATCTTATCGGGACCTTCGTACTTGATCACCTCTTCGAGATGCGAAATGCACTCGCGTTTGCACGACTCTGGCTTCTGCCCGAACGGACAGCGATAGCAAAACGGGTCAAGGAAGTGGACTCCGCCTGGCATGACAGGCTCGACGGCAAGTCGGCGGTAATCGCCAGTCAATGCCATGGAGCCGTGCGTCGCGCCGTGATACGAGCGATAGCGTGACAAAATTTTGTTGCGTCCCGTATAGGAACGCGCGATCTTGATGGCGTTCTCGTTCGCTTCCGAACCGCCGAGCGTGAAAAATGTTTTCTTCAAATCGCCTGGCGTCACTTCGGATATTTTCTTGCCGAGCAGACCACGCGCTTCGGTGGCGTTGCCTGGATGCGTGAACGTCAACTTCGCGGCTTGATCCTGAATCGCTTTGACGACTTTCGGATGCTGATGCCCGATATTCGTGTTCATCAACTGCGACGAAAAATCGAGATAGCGTTTATCGTCCGCATCCCAGAAGTACACGCCTTCCGCGCGGGTTACGGGAATCGGATTCACCTGTCCCTGCACAGACCAGGAGAAGAAGGTGTATTCCTTGTTGAGGTCAATGATTTCTTTAGAAGAGAGTTTGTTTGGCATATTAGTTTCCTTGTTTAAAGTTGAAGGTTGAAGGTCGCAAGTCAGACGAGACCTTCAACTTTCGACCTGCTAACTTTTGACCGCTTTCACGATCTCCGCATACACATTCAACGTCTCGTCAATATCCGCATCGGAATGTTCATAGCACATGAACCACGGTTCACGCGCATCATGGTCAGGCATCACGCCGCGCTCGATGGCTTTTTCGACAAGTTCAAGATAAAGGTTGTGATCGCTCTTCGCCCACTCGCGTTGATTCGTCACCCTGTCCACATTCAACGAAAACGAGAACATCGCGGGATAGCCAGTCATCACAACAGGGATGTCGTTCTCTTCAAAGATATCTTTCAAGCCGTCCATTAATTTCTGTCCGCGCTGGGCAATAGATTTCAAGATCGGCTTCGATTTCAACAGGCTCAACGTGGCATACGCGCCAGCGACGCCAGGCTTGTTGTTCGTGTACGTCCCGCCGATTGCAACTCCATGCCCGATGATGGACATGATCTCTTTTTTGCCGCCAAACGCCGCGGCAGGATATCCATTCCCCAACGCCTTCGCGTATGTCGCCAGATCGGGTTTGATCCCGTAATATTCCTGCGCCCCGCCATTTGCGATTCTGAATCCAGTTTTCACTTCATCGAGAATGAAGACGCAACCATATTCTTCGGTCTTCTTGCGGACAAGTTGCAAAAATCCATCCTGCGGATTGATTGCCGCGCAATTTCCCTGACACGGCTCGGTGATCACCGCGGCAATCTGCTCGCCGTACGATTTCATCACGCGCTCGAAACCTTCAAAGTCATTGAACGGGAGCGTGATGATGAACTCGCGCATAGACTTGGGGATGCCCGACGAGCCGGGGACGGGAATCGGACTCCGCGCATTGCCGTACGCTTCCACAGGCGCGTAGGTTGACCAAAGCGCGTGATCGTGCATCCCATGATAATTGCCCTCAAATTTCAAAATGATGTCGCGCCCCGCGTATGCCCGCGCCACACGGATGGCGTGCATCGTCGCCTCGGTTCCTGAACACGCAAGGCGAACCATTTCCACAGCGGGAGCCATCTCGGTGATCATTTCGGCAACGGCAACTTCGAGTTCGCTCGTCATCGCAAACAACAATCCGCTTTTTATTTCTTCGATCACCTTTTGGTCAACTTCATCAAACGAATGTCCCAAGATGATCGGACCGAACGCCATGCGATAATCAATATATTTCTTTCCGTCCACGTCCCATAAATACGCGCCTTTTGCCTTCTCAACATACGGCGTGATCCCCTCCCCCCAATAACGAAAATTGGAATTAACCCCCAGCGGGATCACTTCCATTGCGCGTCTCTGTAACGATTGCGTTTTTGCGCCAAACATAGATTTCTCCTAGTTATGTCGTTGCGAGCGTAGCGAAGCAATCTCCTGTTACAAAAGGTTGCTTCGTCGCTATCGCTCCTCGCAACGACATGAGGTTATGTTATTTGCTTCTCATCCAACTCTTGCGAAATTTTTTCAGGCACGCGCCATTGATACACATCCTTCAATACGAGCGGCACAATGGACGTTGTCGTCTTGCGTACGCCGCGCACTTTGCGCACCACCTCGGTTACGAAGTGATAGATCTCAGATGTATCCTTCGCCACCACCTGAATGCTGATGTCGTTCTGCCCGATCGCGCATGCCACGTACGTCACGTTCTCGAACTCCGCCAACTTCTTCGCCACTTCCAAGATCAGATCCGACTCGACCTCGAGCCATACGTCGGCCTTAATTTTGAAACCTAAAGCCTCCGGGTTGACCACCGCGCTGATTTGAATGACGTCCTCTTCGAGCATTCGATCCACGCGATAACGAATCGCCCGCTCCGAAATATCGCCCATCCGGCGGGATATTTCAGAAGCTGACATTCTGCCATCTTCAAGAAGCAGATTGATGATTTTTATATCGGTTCTGTCGAATTCATACATAATTTTATTGTAATTTTTCCGAAAGAGACGGAAAATATACCTGAAAGAAGATTAAACGTCAAGAAGAAAAAACAGCCTGTTCCTCAAGCGTTGACTCCCCCACATTAACATCCGCTACTTATTATTCAGGGCTTTGAAATGCAACTGTTTTATATAAAAGGCTTGCGCCCTTCGTCTTGCTGTATAATTGCCCCGATGCAAAATACGCCCCTCCTCATTCCCTGGATTATCTCTTTCGCCTCAACCTTTGCAATGGGTATTTATACGCTCCGTCGTCGTCGCAAACACAGCGCGTCATTGCCCCTTGCTCTGATGTGCTTCTTTGCAGGCATTTGGGCAGGCAGCTATGTTTTTGAACTGGGCGGCAGTACACTGGCGACAAAACTATGGGGTCTCAGAATTGGCTACATCGGAGTAATCGGCACGCCGCTTTCCTGGGCGGCTTTTGCGTTCGCATTTTCAAACCGCGCCAAATGGCTCACCCGCCGCAATATTCTGCTGGCTTTGATTTTTCCAATCCTCACATTAACAGTTATTTTCTCCAGCAAACTCGAACCTTAGTTTTTCACCAACATGACTTTAAATCTCAATCCAACCACGGGTTTGATCACGCTCGATAATCCCAGAGGTTGGTGGTTTTGGCCTCATGTCGCATACGCCTATACCTTTCTACTTTTAGGGACCTATCTACTCCTTCAGGAGTATTGGACGAAAAAAGAAGTCTATCGCTCTCAAATCTTCACCAACATTGTAGCGATTCTGCTTCCTTGGATATCCAATGGCATCATCGTATCTGGCGTATTTCCCAACGTTCCTTTTGACTTCACGTCGCTCACCTTCTCAGTCACGGTTCTAATTCTGGGCTGGAATTTCCTACGCTATGGCTTTTTAGATTTGCTCCCCGTAGCGCATCGCGCCATTGTCGAGAGCATTGCCGATGCGGTCATCGTCCTCGATACAGATTTACGCATCGTAGATTTGAACCCCGCCGCATGGGAACTGTTTCGTTTGAAAAACAACCAGGTCATTGGCAAATCATTCGAAAGCGTCCTTCAGCCTAAAATACAAATAGGTTTACAAGCCCTGCGCCAGCACGGCTACCATAAACAAATTACGCTTGAGACTACCGGGCAGCCCGTCAAATGGCTGGATTTATACATCAGTTCCCTGCGCGATCCCTCCACACAGGGCGGGCACATCATCACCCTGCGAGATGTAACCAGCCTAAAAGAGAACGAAGCGGCTCTAGCCATCGCTCGCGACGAAGCCATGCAAGCCAACAACTTCAAAACGCAACTCCTTGCCAACGTCAGCCATGAACTCCGCACGCCGCTGGGCGTCATCATGGGCTACACTGATTTAATTATGCGAAAATCTTACGGGCAAATCAACGAGAAGCAAGCCGCCACCCTCGGCCGCATTCGCGAAAGCACGGAATATCTGGATGGTCTGGTTTCGGAATTGCTCGATCAAGCCCAGTTGGATAGCGGAAAATTACAACTCGTTGAGACGCCTTTTGAGCCGCGCGAGGTTTTTGGCAAAACCGCCAATCAATTAAGCGTTCTGGCGGAAGCTAAAAAGCTTAACTTTCAACTTATCATTTCAGACGATCTGCCGAATTCCATCGTTGGCGATAGCCAAAGGATCAAACAAATCCTTGTGAACTTAATTAGCAACGCGATCAAGTTCACGGAAAACGGCGGAGTCACCGCGAAACTCTTCAAAGCAGACGCCGCGCGCTGGAAAATCTAGGTTGCAGATAGCGGGCCGGGCATCCCCGAAGAATCTTTACGCACTATTTTTGAAGCGTTCAAACAACTCACCGAAGCAACCAAAGTCGCCAGAAAAGGCTACGGCTTAGGGCTTTCCATCACCAGGCAACTCATCCACCTTATGGGCGGCGAAATTAACGTTGAAAGCAAACTCAACGCGGGCACCACTTTCATCGTCACGTTACCATTAATCACAGAAAGTGAGAAACCCCATGCGCAATAACCCCCCGCTCGCCGCTATCGTTGAAGACGATTTATTCCTGGCGGATATTTATTCCGACACGCTCAAAGGCGCCGGATTCGACGTCACACTTTTTCACGATGGCGAGATCGCCATGCAGGAAGTAAAAAAGTTAAATTCAGATCTGATTGTTCTCGATCTAAACCTGCCTAAATATTCTGGGATCGAAATTTATCGAGACCTGCGCTCTCACCCAGAAACAGCCGAGACCTGGGTATTAATCGTTACCGCCAACCCGGCTCAAGCGGCAGAGCTAACCAAAAGCGAAGTAGACGCTCAAAACCTGCTCATCCTTTCCAAGCCCATCAGCGTAGATCAACTTGATCAACTCGCTCAACGTCTCGTTTTCCGAAAATAAAATCAAGACGCTAATCTCTCTGCTCCTGAAAAAAGCCTGCATCGCGCAATTTCCGAAGCCGACATCCTGCCGTCTTCCAAGAGCAAGTTGACAATTCCCAGGTCCGTTCTGTCAAATTCATACATTGCAACCGCTTTCCCGCTTCTGAAAAATACGAGGTTTCGTTGGACTATGCTTGAAAGGCAAAGATCCACCAAGAGAAATCTATTTTTGCCAGCCGAAAGTAGGATCATCTCACGTCCTCTATCTTGAGCCGGCAGCGTCAAATATCGCATTGACGTAAACATACGGGAAAGATATAATCAGCCTTCGGCATTGACTTGAAAACAGGAGCGATATATGACAACACCAGAACTTGCGCCTACTGCGGCGCTTGAACCAAAAACAAAACTCAGCGGAAAAATTTTGAAGACTACATTGGCAGGCGCGCTCGTTGATATCGGGCTGAGCGTTCCGGGCGTGATCCACATCTCGCAGTTGAGCAAAGACTCGATCAATAAAGTGGAAGACGTCGTCAAGGAAGGTCAAACGGTGGAAGTGTGGGTGCGGCGCGTAAAGAAAGATCGCGTCGAGTTGACCATGATCGAGCCGCTTGCATATGAATGGAAAGAACTTGAGCCGGAGATGATCGTGAAAGGTAAAGTCATTCGGCTCGAACCCTACGGCGCATTCGTTGAGATCGGCGCGGAACGCCCGGCGATGATCCATGTGAGCGAATTAACGCAAGGTTATGTAAAATCTCCCAGCGAAATAGTTAAAGAAGGCGACGAAGTCGAAGCGAAGATCCTGCTTGTAGATCGTCGCAAAAAACAGATTAAATTAAGCATGAAGGCTCTTCAACCGACTCTCGAAACGCTTAAGGTTGAGCGCGAGGAAAAGAGAAGTAAGCGCGCGCCAAAGAAAGACGCAGCGGAAACCGTCGAACCCAGCGAACCGAAAGAACCCGAATTGACCAGTATGCAAGTCGCTTGGCAAGAAGCCATGAATAAAGCGAACGCTGAAAAGGCTTTTAGGATAAAACGGGAGAAGTCGGGCGTTTCAACGGAACAGGAAGACCTCCTCAACCGTACGCTTGAACAACGCCTTCCCACCGGCGGATAAAATCGGTTAAAACCCAAAAGGGCTGCCTTTTCTAGGCAGCCCTTTTATTATGCATGTATTTCCTTTAAGAATTTCTCTTTGTTCGCCGAACGCGCCGTTTTTCCGCTGGATGTTTTCAGAATCCATTTCGGGTCAACGACTTTCACATAGCGCAAAGCGATCGCGGAATTTTTTGTCACATGCAAACGAATCGCGTCTGCAACTTTCTGCTGTTCTGCGGGGTCTTCCGAATCTACCTCAGCGATGATCACAACGTCTTCCGTCCCTTGCTCTTCATCGAACATGCCAAACGCCACCGAACGCCCCGCATGGACGCCGGTCACTTCATAGGTCAGCGCTTCTAAATCCTGCGGGTACACATTTTTCCCGCCAACAATAATCATGTCTTTTTTGCGCCCAGAGACAAACACCTCCCCAGCGCTGATAAACCCATAATCGCCCGTTAAATACCAACCATCGTGAAATGCTTGTTGCGTCGCATCCTCGCGGTGATAGTAACCCGTCAACATGCAGTCACTTCGCAGGGCAACTTCGCCAATAATGCGGTCGGGCAATTCATTTCGATTTTCGTCCAATACTTTCACTTCGACGTTTTCCAACGGTCGCCCGGATGACATCATCTTCATTGTCGGATGCTCGCCGTCGCTGGCGTCAGACGCTAATTTGGCTACACGCTCCGACATGAACGCATCTCGCTCAATCTTAAGGACGGCTGGTTCGCCGCCTAGCGGACTCTGTGTCACTGCGAAAACATTCTCCGCCATCGCGTATGATGTTTGCAGCGCCTCGCGCTTCAGCCCATAGTCCTTGAACTTTTCATAAAACGCATTATGGCTCTCCCAACGGACAGGCTCCGAACAATTGATGATCGCCCGCCATGACGATAAATCCACGCCTTCGAGATGACGGTCACGGATCTTCTGCGCACAGAAGTTGTAAGCAAAATTCGGAAGCCACGAAAGTGTGCCGCGATGCTTTGTTACGGCTTGCATTAATTTATACGGCGCGCGCACCCAATCAAACGGAGATTGCAAAACGAGATGAATGCCCGAAAGGATCGGCATGATGAATCCGGCGATCAAGCCCATATCGTGATATAGCGGAAGCCACGAAACGACCACGTCGCTATCGGTCAATTTCAAAGCCTTGCCGTACGCGTCCAATTGATTGAAAATCGCCCGATGTGAAAGCGCGACTCCCTTTTGCAAGCCTGTCGTCCCCGAAGAATGTTGCAAGATAACTATATCTTCAGGATTCCGCTGGAAACCAGACAACGAGTCAAAATCCAATTCATTTTTCTTTTCCACTTGTGTTGTCACGATCACCTCGCGGACCGAATCATCCTCCCGCAGCGCCGAGCGGGCTTCCGATTCAAATTCCGAATAGGTCACGATCGCGGCAGGCTGCGTCACCGAGATCAACGCGGATAGATCCGCGCGATACCGCTCGGGCGATAATTTCTCCGTGAGAAATGGCATGATCGAGGGAATCGCGCCATGCAGGATCGCTCCCCAAAAAGCGTAGGCCAAGTCCTCGCCATGCTGAAGGATCAAGATGACAACCTCGCCGGGCTGAATGTTTGCGCGAGTCAACGCGCTGGCATACGAGCTCGCACCGCGCAGGAGTTGGTCAAGAGTGAGCGAGAGGTCGTCCGTGTTTGGAAACTGCAAGGTGAGCGCGACCCGGTCGGGAGTCCGCGCGTGAAGCAACTTGAGGCGTTCAGGGAAGGTTCTCTTATATTCCATAAATTCCTACGGGCGAGTTAATCGTTGAAGTTGAGGAGCAAGCATATCAGCGAATTCTTTTTCGCCGTTCCTGTTTCTATGAAACATGCTATCTGCAAAATCAGCGGGAGGAAGAGCGTTCCAAAAATCAAGGTACGGCAGCTCGTGTTCATCCGTCCAATCAGAAAGGAATCTGCGATATTCATCGTAGACCCAGCGCGGATATAAATCATTATATCGGACATCGCTGTTCAACCCGCTTGCTATGAAGATCGGCTGATTAATCAATACCACGGGCGCATTCCCAGCCATCGCACGGGCGGCAGAAATAATGTCGGTCCGCAATAAACTGAGATATTCAGACAAGTCGTCTTCCGGCAGCATCTTTCCGTACTCAACGTTTGCTTCGACATCAAGGTTGGAAACGCTAATCATATTGGCGGCGCGCCCCTCATGGTTATCTACCCCCGTCGCAGCCCACAGCGCGCCCATCGCTTGAACAAATAGAATGTCTCTCAATCGCCCTCGCCGCCCCACGATCGTTCGATCAAAAAATGTATCTTCATGAATTGGCTCTATCAAAGAAAGCGAGGGCAAACTATATGTTTCAAGAAGCCGCAAGTATCTATCTGCATGGGGAAGAATAAAATAGGTTTCCGCTCTTTTTGACTCAAGCGTCGAGAGAGTGACAAACCAAACGATCATATCGGGCTCATACTCCATCGCCTTATCTAGAATCAAAAGATCGCGCATCAAAAAAGACATGGGATAGCCGAGATTATATACTTGGATCGTTCGTCCATCGCGCGCACGGAGTCTTTTTCGATTGAGTTGTTCCGCAAGCGTATCCTCCGCCTGTACGCTAACGCTCCATGTAGACGAATCGCCAAGAAATAGAATACGGAATTCGTCATCTTTCTTTTTCTGGGAAATGCGGTGAGCGCCGAACATAGCGTCAAAGTCCTCATAGATCGGCGCATTGAAGCCTTTGAGATAGAACTGCGGCTCTTGTTCATATGGAAAACGAACCCTGCCGGGGAAAAGGGAATTATAGAGCGTCAATTTTCCTACAGGCGGGTTTACCCATGCAAACAGGATATTCACGCCAAAAAATAAAATAGCCGCTTTGAATAATACGCGCAGGGGTCGAACTTCATCAATCATTTGCGCGATTCGATCAGGGAAGCAAGCTGGGCTAATGTGTCGAACGTCTCTGCGTTCAACTCAGTATCTTCGATGCGAACGCCGAAGGCGTCCTCTACATATAAAGCCACATCCATCAAGCTGAACGAATCGATCAAGCCGCTGGAGATCAGCGGTTCGTCAACCGCAATCTTCCGATTCGGCTGTTTCAAGATTTGAGAGGCAATTTGTTTTTCCAAGACTTCAAGAATAGAATCCATCGTACGCTCCTTATGATATTATTGGCAATATAATTCAGAGATAGTTGGCGTCAGCGCGTCCGCTGCCAGCCAGCCTCCGTCTTCTGTAAGATGAAGTATCGTCGAGAAATACCGCGATGGGATCGCATCCCAAAGATCCAGATAATCCCATTCGTTCGTCCGCGCTTCATCCGCTAACGCTGCGCGATATTGATCGTACGCCCAGCGCGGATACGATTTATTATAGCGAATTTCAGAATTCTCTCCGTTTGCGATAAATATCGGTTCATTCACAAGCAAAATGGGCGTTTTCCCGGCAAGCGTATGCCCCGCCTGTACGGCATGCAACAGCAACGTTTCCGATATAGTCGCATCTGGTTGCATGCCCATAAACGATGTCGTATCAGAAAGATCGTTCTCAGGCGGTAAATCTTGCGCGCCATCGTCATGATAGTCTAGTTCGGTAGCCTGCCAAATCAGCCCAAGCGTTTGCAGTTTGATCCAACGTGCCAGCAACGATCGCTTCCCGATCAGCGACTTATCCCACAATCCATGTCGTTCGGCGCGCAGTTCGTCCTCTCCAGCCAAAGATAACTCGTACGCATCGAGAATCGCCAGCGTTTGGCTGCGATTAGCGTCAATAAACGGATTGACGCGCCGCGGAAAAATCGTATTTAAAGTCACAAACCAGACGATCAGATCGGGTTCAGCGTTTAGCGCCTCTCGCATAATCACTAAATCTTTGATGACGGAAGGATGGGGATAACCTAAGTTGTAAAAAACTGCTCGCTTTTCACCGCATTTAATATTCTGCGCGTTCAAATACTCCAGAAACGTATCCGGCGCGGCGACGCCCTCCTGCCAGACGGAAGAGTCGCCGATCGCTACGACTCGAAATTCACCCGTCTCTTTTTTCACCGAAACCTGATGCGACGCCAACATCGCGTCAATATCGTCTATCATGACAGAATAGGAAACATTTTGCCCGGCGAATGGAAAGCGCGAGCGCCCGGCGAACACGCTATTATAGGCGGATAGCGTAAACGCGGGGTTGATCAACGCATAAACGACATTGACAAGGATATACATTGCCACGCCTTTGAACAAGACGCGTAAAGGGCGAACCGGAGTCGTCATTGAACGCCTATCAGTCTTAATAAAGCAAATCGCGCCATAGAGGCATCGGGAAAGATGAAAAACAACCAACCAAGCGACACAAAATGAAAGGTCGCAAAGACGCCCGCGTAGCGCGCCATACGATTCAACAATGGAGACGCTTCCGCAAAATAGGGGCGCATCCACGCGCTCCATCTATTCTGTACGAACAATCCCGCCCCATGCCACAGCCCCCACAGCAGGTAATTAATCGTCGCTCCGTGCCACAAACCGATTAAAACCATCGTCGCAACCTGAGAGAGCAAAATCATAGCGAATGCCGGCAAGGGGCGCGGCGCGGCGCGCATACGACGCGTCAATGGATTGAAGAAATAAGAGCGAAACCACTGCGTCAGCGTGATGTGCCATGAATTCCAAAATTGACTCAAATTGGGTTTTAAATAAGGCGCGTTGAAGTTCTCAGGCAAGCGTATGCCCATCAACCTTCCTAGCCCGATCGCCATATCGGTATATCCGCTAAAATCAAAAAATATCTGCAGCGAATAGGCATACAGGAAAAGCCATAGCCACGCGTCGCTCTTCGCATCTGTCACATAAGCTTGATTTAACGCGATCCATCCAAGCGCATCGGCAAGAACGAATTTCTTAAACAGCCCGGCGAACAGCCGCGTCCCTGCTTCCGTTAAGCCGTCTGCGTCTACAGGAAGGGGAGCCGCCAAATCTTTCTGAAATCGCTCTACGCGGTCTATCGGACCTGAAACAAAGCTCGGAAAGAAGATCGCATAATTCAGATAAGTCATCAAGGACAATCGCGGCAGCCGCCCTGCCAGCCGATCGAAGATCGTATGCAGCAAGCGGAAAGAAATGTACGAAAATCCCAGCCATGAGACCGGCGAGGGAATCGCTTCTTTTCCTCGAAGTTGAGAAAGCCACGCTACTGCCGTAGACAGCGCGGAGGGAATCTTAATCAACAAGAACAGCCCAACAATGCCAAACGCTGCCGCCGCGAGCACAATTCTAGAAAAACGCCCTAGGCGGGACAGCCCCCAAAAAGCAAGAAGAAGCGCGCTCAAGACAAGCAATAGCCATTGCGCGCGCGGCGTATCCGCAGCAATTAAATAGTCAAATTCTAGGTGCCGGCTGATGTTCACCGCGGCAATCGTCGCAATAAGAATCGCTAACGCCGCCCAACTCTCCCGCCGTTCTTGCGATTCAAAAGAAGATGTCGCAGCCCATACGCTTACGCTAATAACAAGCAGTATCGTCGGCAACCAAAATGTCAGGCTATCGAGTTCCTGACGAGGCTGCAGCCAATAAACAGCCAGGACGCTCGCCGCCAACATTGCGCCAGAACGCCAGGCTCTTAATGAATTAATAAGAATGGCGACGACAGCCAGAATCAAAATCTGTGCAAGCGTCATCAAAAGCCCTGATAGATCCAGGTTGGAGAAGTATTCGCTGTAAAGATCGTCAACGCAACCAAGATAAGACAAAGCACGAACGCCAGTATGTTTTCGCGTGAGAACAAGATGCTAAAAATCTTCTTCATCGCTATGCCTGCTTCAAATACGCTTCCATAAAGTCGTCTAACTCGCCGTCTAATACTGCTTGCGTGTTGCCCGATTCGTATTCGGTGCGATGATCCTTCACCATTTGATACGGGTGCAAAACATACGAGCGGATCTGACTGCCCCACTCCGCCTTTGTGTATTCGCCGCGCAAAACCGCGCGTTCTTCTTCCTTTTCAGCCTGACGCAACTCCAGCAAACGCGCGCGTAAAATCCGCATAGCGAATTCGCGGTTCTGAGTCTGTGAGCGTTCGTTTTGACAAGTGACCACGATTCCCGTCGGGATATGCGTCAGGCGCACAGCGGTCGCATTCTTCTGCACGTTTTGCCCGCCCGCGCCAGAAGAGCGAAAGACGTCCATTTTAATTTCGCTCGGGTCAATTTGAACTTCCGCGTCGCCCATCGCTACTTGTGGAAGGACTTCGATCAAGGCAAACGACGTATGCCGGCGGTGCGCCGAGTCGAACGGCGAGAGGCGCACAAGACGATGCACGCCTTTCTCGGAACGCAAGTAACCAAACGCATATTCGCCGTCTATCGCAATGGTCGCGCTCTTAATGCCAGCCTCTTCGCCAGGCGTTGTATCGAGAATCTCTGTTTGGAAGCCGCGATCTTCCGCCCAACGTAAAAACATGCGTTGGAGCATCGCCGCCCAATCCTGCGAATCGGTTCCGCCCGCGCCCGCATGAATAGCAAGGATGGCAGAGTCGCGGTCGTAAGGTCCGGAAAGCATGGCGGTAAACGAGCGCTTCTCCGCTTCCGCCTCCAGCATCGAGATTTCCGCTTCCAATTCGGCGGTCAGGCTTTCATCATTTAAGCGCGCTAATTCTAACGCATCGTCTAAGCGACGCGAAAAGGCACGCCACGACTCCACTTCAGATTTCAGGGAGTTGTATCGTTTCATCACCCCTTGCGCGCGCGAGGGGTTGTTCCACAAGCCGGGAGATTCAACTTCGTTATTAAGTTGAGAGAGTTGCGCTTCTTTTGCAGCGAAGTCAAAGACGCACCAGTAGTTGCCGGGTTAGGTCTTGCAATGATGTAATACGATTGATAAAGTCTTGCATGATCACTCCTTATAGAGCAAAATAAAATCTTACCCTATATTATTTCTCTAGAATTCCATCCACAAACGCATCCGGATCGAACGGCACAAGGTCGTCTATTGTTTCGCCTAATCCGACAAACAGGATCGGCAGACCCAACTCGCGTTGAACAGCGAAGGCAAATCCGCCGCGCGCGGACGAGTCTAACTTGGACAAGATCACACCGGTCACGCCAATAGCCTCTTTAAACGCTTTTGCTTGCTGCATAGCGTTTTGACCAGTCGTGGAGTCAAGAACGAGCCACACGGCATGAGGCGCTCCGGGCAAAGCCTTGCCAATCACGCGATGCACTTTCTTAAGTTCTTCCATTAAGTTGAAGCGCGTGTGTAATCGCCCGGCGGTATCCACAACGACAAAATCTACGCCGCGAGCCGCGCCCGCCTGCGTTGCGGAAAATGCGACCGCGCCCGGATCCGATTCTGGCGCGCCGGAGATCACGTCCACGCCGAGGCGCTCGCCCCACACCTGCAGTTGGTTTACCGCCCCCGCGCGGAAAGTATCCGCCGCGCCAAACAACAGCGACTTCCCCTCCAACTGAAGATACCGGCCCAATTTCGCTATGGTTGTCGTTTTACCGGAGCCATTCACGCCGACCATCATAATTACAGACGGTTTCTCAGCCCACGTTAAAACAGGCGGATCGTCGAGTCGCTGGCGCAATTCGTCTCGAAGAACGGTCAAAAGCTCGCTAGAGCGAGTTAAGCCGTCATCGCGGACGATGCGGCGAAGCGCGTCGAGGATTTCTGTCACGGTTTCGATCCCAAGGTCCGCTTGAATCAGAAGCGTTTCGAGATCATCCCAGGTTTCGTCGGAGATTTCGGAGGCGCCTAAAAGCGTCGCTAAACGTCCAAAAGCGACCTTACCGGTCTTGGAAAGCCCGCTCCTCCATTTCGAAAATAGGTCTGTCATGAGGGGCGATTATAACATGCGGGTTTGTGTTATACTCGCGTAACGATTTTAATTGAAAAGGAAAAGAAGGCAGATGAACGAACCAATTCATATTACAGATGCCGCCTACGAGCAAACCGTATTGCAATCCAGCGTGCCGGTGATCGTTGATTTTTGGGCTCCATGGTGCGGACCTTGCAAGATGATCGCGCCAATCCTCGATAAATTCGCTAAAGAATTCGAGGGGAAGTTAATCGTAGCGAAAATCAATACCGATGAAAATCAAGAATGGATGATGAAATACGGCATTCAAGGCATTCCAACAATGTTGTTTGTGTCGGGCGGAAAAATCCTCCACCGTCAGGTCGGCGCGTTGCCCGAACGCATGTTGCGCGACACGGTAGAACAATTCCTGGAAACGGCTTCTTCATCCTAAGGACGTATAAAGGAGGCGGTATGAAAAGGCTCGCCTTTTTGGCGGTCGGCGCGCTGGCGATGGCATGTTTTCCCATTAGCTCAATCCCCGCTATCGCCTCTCCAACGGCAATATTACAGGAGACCCCGACCGTTTCTCCCTCTCCAGTCGCAGTAGACACAGAGACGCCTCTTCCGTCTCGTACGCCGGCAGCGCTGTCGCCGACCGTAACCTCAACTGTTGAAGCCACCTCCACTGCGCCAAATTTAACCGTTACATTCGCGACCTCAACCGACGTTGCGGCGATAGATACAGCAACCATCGCCGCGCCCGTCACTCCATCCTCCACCTCAACAGCGGCAATCTTAAAGCATGGAACTTTACCGCCGGCAATTCCGTTTACTACGATTACATTATGGAATCGATCCAAAGCGCAAGCCTATATCTCGCTGCAAGCGACAACGATCGGCGGTTACCATACGATCCTTGAATATCCGGTGCGCAAACAAGTCAAGGTGGATGCGCCCCTCGGATCGTACTTATATGTCGCTTGGGTGGGCGGAAGGCAAATGGTAGGCTCCTTTCGTCTTTCCAACGATGATAGCTTAATAATCATGCTCTTTAAAGACAAAGTGACTGTAATCGTAGAAAATCCATAACATAAGGACATATTCCCAATGAAGCACAAATTCTTGGCGCTTGGAGTCGCTCTCAGCGTCGCTCTCAGCGCGTGCGGAGGAACAGCGCCCGCCGCGGCGCCCACGCTCGATTCTGCGAATGTTGCCGCAACGGCTCAAGCAGCGGCTTTCACCATGATCGCCGAAACACAAGCCTCGATTCCGACTGAAACAACGCTGCCGCCCACGGCGACTTTCACCGCCACGCCTCGCCCCACAGAGACGGCGACACTCGAACCGACAATCGATCCGCTTCTTCCGACTGCGACCTTCACGCTCGCTCCGCAAGCGGCAGGTCCCACCAAAGACCCTTGCAACAAAATCCTTTCTTCGTGGAGCGTTCCAACGACAAAAATTCAAGTAACCAATGAGACCAACGCAAAAGCCAGCGATATTATCCTATCTCTTTATGTGACGACTTCTCAAGGAGAATGCGGCTTTATACCTGCGACTACGGGCGGCTCATTCTCGGGACCTGCAGGTTATTACAGCGCTTACGCTTACGTCAACGGTCCCAAGAAGTTCACGACCTCAGGGGGCTTCGCGCTCAACGGCGGAAGCTGGAAGATCATCATCCGAAAAGATACAATCGTCGCTAAAGGCGGATGCTATCCAAATTGCTGAAAATATACTTTCCAGGAGATTAAATTAATGAAACACATTCGAATCATTTGGGCATCTACCGTCCTCGTTGCGTTGCTTTCCGCCTGTGGCAGCGGGCAACCCGCCGTCCCAACTGTCAGCGTGGAAGAAGTGCAAGGCACCGCCGTCGCAGCAGCGCTGACGATCGTCGCAGAAACGCAGGCGGCAATTCCAACCAATACGCCCATCCCGCCGACCGAAACGCCGACCGAAACGCCGCCGCCGACTGAAACGGCGCTTTTACTCCCCACCATTGAGCAAGTTATGCCGACAAACACGCTGGCAAGCGCCTCAGGCGATTACTGTGCGACGCGCGTGCTGGGAACTCCCAAAGGCAACGGCACGACCATCAAGATCGTCAATTCAACGAAGTCGCCTGTTCGAATTTCGCTCTATCTAAATAAGACCGCCCTCGATGAGTGCGGCTATAGATCATACGACTTGGGCAAAAACGGCGATGCGGTTGTGATTACCGACCTCGTCTATGGTTGCTACAATCTCTGGGCATGGAGTTTGGACAACAAACACGCATTCAACTCGGCTGGATACGGCTGCATTAATAACCCAGATAAGTGGACGTTTGAAATTAAAGAAGACTCCATTAAGTTCCACTAAGAACGCAGACATCCATAAATCAAAAAAACAGCGGCGCTAAAATACCGCTGTTTTTTGATCCCTTCACACGGGGATCATCCTTCTACTCTAGGCTTAGCCACCGACTCAACAAGCGCGTTCGTCAATTGGATTAAATCTTTAACCGCTAGTTTGATATTTAATCCTCTCTGCCCGCCTGAGATATGAATTTGATCAAATTTTCTCACAGAGGAGTCAATAACGACTTGAAAACCCTTATTGAGCAGAGCCAACGGCGAAATGCCCCCCGCTTGCAAGCCAGTCATGAGCTCTGCTTCTTTTTCCGTCGGCAAATAAACTTTCTTTTCCCTTAATACCGCCGCCAATCGTTTCAAGCCTACGATCGCATCGCCCGGCACAACGACCAACAAAGGTTTCTTAGGCTTATCGCGCGCGACAACGATCGTTTTGAAAAGAGACGCAAGTTCAACGTCCAGAATACGCGCAGACTCTTGCGCGCCGAGTTTTTCAAGCGGGAGTTCATACGCGCTATAAGAGATTTTACGCGAATCAAGCAAACGCGTGACATTATTGACGATTGGCACTGACGATCTCTCCTTTGGCAGGCCGAGAAGGATTTATCCGCCAACCGACCAAGCCCTCAAAGAAAAACTGCTTACATAGTACAATTTATAGCATGAAATCGAGATCCTTGCCCGTATCCCCCGACGAACTGCCAAAATCCCTCCTCGCAAATTACAGTTCCGACGATGATCGAAGGCGGATTCAACGCGCTTATGAGCTCGCGGAACAAGCGCATCGCGGACAAACACGAAGTTCCGGCGAACCTTACATCACTCACTGCATCGCCGTAGCAAATATCCTCGCCGATCTACACGTTCCCGCAACCGTGATAGCGGCGGCGCTGCTTCACGATACCGTAGAAGACACCTCGGTCACCCTGAGCGACATCCGTAATGAATTTGACGATACCGTCTCCATTCTGGTAGACGGCGTAACAAAATTAACGGCTTTTCCGCGTGTTTCACACAAACGCCAACATACAAAGAAAGAAAACGAACGCGCAGACGATGCAGAAACGCGTTTCGCCTCGCCCGGCGACAGTCACCAACGCATGCGCGATCTTAAAGCAAGCCAAAGCGACCTCAAGTCGGAGAGTCTTCGCAAAGCGTTCCTCTTCATGCGCGACGATCCGCGCGTAGCTTTAATCAAACTGGCGGATCGCCTGCACAATATGCGCACACTCGGCTTCACGTCGACAGAGAAGCAAAAACGCATCGCCCAAGAGACGCTCGATATCTTCGCGCCGCTCGCTAATTTACTGGGAGTCTGGCAGATCAAATGGGAGCTTGAAGACCTCAGTTTTCGATATCTCAATCCAGAGAAATACAAGGAGATCGCCAGTCAGATTCAAGGAAAGAGACCGGACCGAGAAAAGCAAATTGCCGAAATCATCGGCAAGCTTACGCAAACTCTCAAGCGCAACAATATACAAGCCGAGATCAGCGGCAGACCTAAACATATCTATTCCATTTACAAGAAGATGACGAACAAAGGGAAATCGTTCGATCATCTACGCGACGTAAGAGCGGTGCGCCTCATCGTGCAAAACGAAGCGGCGTGTTACGCCGCGTTGGGCGTGATCCACATGACGTGGAGACCGATACGCGAGGAATTCGACGACTATATCGCCGCACCGAAAGAGAATCGGTATCAGTCGCTTCATACGGCGGTGATCTATGACGACGGGCGTCCGCTCGAAGTTCAGATCCGCACGCAGGAAATGCACGAAAACGCCGAACACGGCATCGCCGCTCACTGGCGCTACAAAGGAGGCGCGCCGCACGATAAATCGTACGAAAAACGCATCAAGCAAGTCCGCAGTCGCATGGAGCAATTGAACGAGGTGCAAGATGCACGCGAGTTCGTCGAGGGCATGAAGTCGGACGTATTACAGGAGTATGTGACGGTTTATACGCCCAAAGGCGATATGATCGAACTGCCTGTCGGCTCCACGCCGATTGACTTCGCCTATCGCGTTCATACCGACATCGGGCATTTCTGCCGCGGCGCGCGCGTTAATGGAAAACTCGTCCCGCTGTCGCACGAGTTGAAAAATTTCGAGCAAGTTGAAATCTCAACCGCAAAACGGACTTCTAAACAGGGCGGTCCCAGCCGCGATTGGCTAAACCCCAATTTGGGATATGTGAAAACTCAACGCGCCCGCTCAAAAATTAAAGCTTGGTTCAAGAAGCAGCAAGTTGAGCAGAATCTTTCACAGGGACGCGCCGACCTTGAGCGCGAGTTACAGCGGCTTGGTCTCTCCGACACCAATTTCGAGAAACTGGCGCGAGAGTTGGGATATAAAACTCAAGAAGAAATGTTTATCGCTATTGGATACGGCGACCTTACGCTTAAAAAGGTTATTACGCAAGTCGGCGAAACGGAAGAAGCCACCGAGATATTCAAGATCGCCGCCCCTGATCCAAAGAAACGCGATAACGCCGCCGTGCAAGTCGTCGGATTAAAAGGTCTCTACTGGCAGTTGGCGCGTTGTTGCAGCCCAACGCCCGGCGATCCTATTATTGCCTATATCACTCGCGGACGCGGCGCATCGGTCCATCGGCAAGACTGTCCAAACATGTTGCGCCGTCACGACACAGAACGCTTCCTGCGAGTCGATTGGGGCGTCACCGAACAGCTATTTCCTGTCTCTATCCGCGTCAAAGCCTATGATCGCGGAGGCTTATTGAAGGATATCTCTTCGTTATTAGAGAATGAAGGCGTAAACATCTCAGGAGTTAAAGTCAGCTTCGATCGCAGCAGCATCGCCGACCTCCGCCTTGTGGTAGACGTGCGCAACCTTGAACAATTAAGCCGCGTGCTAACGCGTATTGAAAACGTCCAAAATGTGATCGAAGCCCGCCGCGTGACCGGCTAGCCGCGTTTTATTTTCAAACCAATTGCAGTATAATGTCGCCGCCTCATCATGACATTGCTCAGCGTTGGCGACGCGCGCGCGCGCGTACTCGCTCAATTCCAACCCTTACCAACTGAATCTCTGCCGCTGGCAGATTGTTTGAGTCGCACACTCGCAGAAGATATTTTCGCAACAGGCGATCTCCCATCTTTTGATAACTCTTCCATGGATGGCTTCGCCGTCCGCGCAGCCGATACGACGGAAGCAAGTTCCGCTTCGCCTCGCCGCCTACGCGTGGTTGCCGACATTCCAGCCGGCTCCGTCTCGACAACGCCCATCGCCGCCGGTGAAGCCGCCCGGATTATGACCGGCGCTCACATGCCAGTCGGCGCCGACGCGGTAATCCCTGTCGAAGATACCGATTTCGACAACCGCGACGCCGGCGCACTTGCGCCAGAACACATTGAAATATTCAAGCCTGCCGCCGTCGGCGCATACATTCGCTCGCGAGGAATGGACATCCACCGAGGCGAAGTCGCCCTTCGCGCAGGGCGCCCGCTTACGCCGCGCGCGCTGGGTTTACTTGCCACGCTCGGAATCGCTGCCGTCACAATTTATCGAAAGCCGCGCGTGGCGCTGTTTTCCTCAGGCGACGAATTGCTTGAAGTAGACACTCCGCTCTCGCCGGGTAAAATTCGTGATTCGAATTCGTATATGTTGGCGGGGCTGATCCGATCTGCTGGAGCAGAAACGCTCAAACTCGGAACTGCAAAGGATAACTTCTCATCAGTCAAAGCAACGCTTGACGAAGCCGCTCGTCTACAAGTGGATTTAATCCTTTCTTCCGCGGGAGTCAGCGTAGGCGCTTACGATTTCGTAAAAGCGGCGCTCGAATCCGACGGCAGCATGGACTTCTGGCGCGTCAATATGCGCCCGGGGAAACCCCTTGCATTTGGCGACTATCAAGGCATTCCTTTCATCGGTCTGCCGGGCAACCCTGTTTCAGCGTTCGTCGGCTTCGAAGCGTTCGTCCGCGAGGCGCTGGGAAGGTTAAGCGGCTTGGGCGGTGCGCGCAGACGGGAAGTCCGCGTGCGATGCGCGGAAGAGATTCAGTCAGACGGGCGCGAAAGCTATCTGCATGCATTCATTCAAGAAGAAAACGGCGTCTGGCAAGCCCATCTTACAGGTCATCAAGGTTCAGGCAACCTGTCGGCGTTAGCAAACGCAAACGCTTTACTAATTATTCCCGCTGGTGTAAAATGCGTGCCTGCCGGACAAGAAATCAACGCATGGCTTATCTGAGAAACTATGAATAAACGTCTTTTACAAATTACAACCGCGCTCACGCTCATCGGGCTGCTGGTGTCCATTTACATGACCATTTACAAGATTACGGCAAACGATAATATGTGCATCGGGTCGCAAGGCTGTTCTGTAGTGAACGCCAGCCGCTACTCTGAAGTGTACGGCGTTCCGGTGGCGATCATCGGCGCAATAGGCTATCTCGCCTTGCTCGTCGTTTTACGGCTGGGACGAAAGCCTGGCTTCTTTCAGCAAAACGGACCGTTGCTCTTCTTCGCTCTCTCAGTCACCGGCTTTTTCTTTACTTTATATTTAGTATATGTGGAAGCCGCGTTGCTCAAATCTTATTGCCCGTTTTGCGTCACTTCACAGATAACGATGACGTTAATTTTTGGCATTTCTATCGTTCGCCTTATCAAAGAATCATAATTCAGGAGGAAAGAATGCCCCGTATTAAATGCCACTATGTAGATTGCGTCTTTCTAGACGAAGGCTATTGCAGCGCCGCCGCTATAGAACTAGATCCCGATACCGGTTGCGCCACCTACAAACCCAGCGGCGAAGTTGACAATCAGGATGCTTGGGACGAGGATGAAGTCGAGGGCTGGGAGGAAGACGAAGAAGGCGAAGACGACGATCTTTGGGACGAAGACGAAGACGAGTTTTAACAAACACTCATCCACATTGCAGAGACAGGCTACCGCGCCTGTCTCTGCGCGCTTAACGCATACAGCAACGCGCCTGTCGCCACCGCCAAGTTCAACGAGCTGACGCGTCCTCGCATAGGCAAAGACACAACGTCATCGCAAGCGCGCAGTTGCTCAGGAGAAAGACCCTTTTGCTCGCTCCCCAATACCAACGCCCATCGAGCGCACGGCGCAAGCGCACGATGATCTGCGCGCACATGAGCCGAGGTCCCAATAAGTTGAAACGCTCCTGTACGCGCCCATGTCAGAAAGTTATCAAAGACGGTCGAAATGACCGGCATCCAAAACAGCGCGCCCATGCTGGAGCGAACCGCCGTCGGATGATACAACTCGACACCGCCATCGAGCAAGAACAGCGCTTCCGCGCCAACAGCGTCCATTGTGCGGAGAATCGTCCCCACATTGCCCGGGTCTTGTGGAGCGACCAATGCGACCGCAACCGTCACAGGAGGAAGATCGGCGATCTTCATTTGGCGCTGACGGACAATTGCAATAATCCCCTGCGGATTTTCTTTGCCGGCAAGCGACTTCATCGCCTCGATCGAGATCGGCTGACTTCTCGCGCCAAGCCGGGACGCCAACTCCAAACCGAACACGCTTGTCAATATTTCAGGCGCGTATAACAACGATTGAATTTCCCAGCCCGCCTCCACCGCTTCGCCTACATGGTGAATGCCCTCAACGAGGAAGAGTCCGCTTTCAACGCGCGCTTTTCGCTGGCGTAGCGCGCGCGCTTGCTTGATCAGGGGGTTGCTCAGGCTTGTCAGAATCGGCTTAGACATCATTTCTATTTATTGTAATATAATTCAACTATCAACAGGGTCGCAACAATTTCAACTCTAGGAGGAATGCAATTGAGTCATACGCATCAATTTAGGTTTGCCGCCATAGAAGAATTACCCATTTACCGCGAGGCTGCATTACAGCTAGCCAAAGACTCTTGGCCCGAATTCATGTGGCATGATCGAATCGCTCAAACCTACTGGCATGAGTTCTTTGACCGTTTCGCCAAGCATCAATCTTTAATGATTGATGTAGAGACAGACCAAGTCGTCGCAGTCGGACATAGCTTCCCATTTCACTGGGGCGCCCCGCTTAGCGAGTTGCCCGACGAAGGCTGGGACTGGGTCATTCAAAAAGCGGTTGACGACGATCAAAAAGGCGTTAAACCAAATCTGCTTGCGGCTGTATTTGTTGGCGTGCGCGCAGAATATAAAAAGATCGGATTGAGCCGCTCAATTTTACTGTCGTTTCAGCCGACGGCGCGCGCGCATGGGTTCAAGCAAATCGTCATCCCGGTGCGCCCAAACGAAAAGCCAAAATACCCGCTAATTAGCATGGACGACTATCTTACATGGAAGAACGAAGCGGGCGCGCCCTTCGACGCTTGGCTGCGCATCCAAGCGCGGGCTGGCGCAACGTTCATCAAAGTCTGCCAGCGCTCTAAAGTCGTCAGCGGCTCACACGCCGAATGGGAAGCGTGGACTGGCATGAAGTTCCCGCAAAGCGGGCAATACATCATCCCCGGCGCGCTCGCTCCGATGCGCATGGACGCGGACAAGGACGAGGGCGTATATGCTGAGCCAAACGTTTGGACACTGCACGAGTCGGGGTGATTTATAATGAGCGCATGATATTTCGCACAGCGTATATCGCAGCGGCAATGGCGCTTCTTCTCTTCGCGTGTCAACCTTCCGCTTCTCAACTTATCACGATCATTGACGGCGAAAATGTTGTTATCGTTCGCTCGAATAGAGCGAATCTTGCAGAAGCGCTTACTCAAGCGGGGTTTGTTCTCACGCCTGAAGACCGTCTGCTCGTCAACGGGATCGTTGTCGAAAGAAATTCCGTTCTCTCCACTGGCGCTTCTACCGTTATTCAAATTCGGCGCGCGGCAACGATCGCATTATCTACACCGCAAGGACAACAAACGCTTCGCACCTCCGCGTTTACGGTAGGCGAAGCGCTGCAAAACGCCGGGCTACAGTTCCGTATCGGAGACGCGGTCAGCATTCCTTTACAAACGCCAATCTCTGTTATTCAAGCGGCAACCACTCCTATTTCGCTCATCTCCGCTCAACCTCTAGCGGTTGTAATGAACGGAAAAACGACGCAAATCATATCTTCCGCTCAGACCGTTGGCTCAGCGCTGGCAGAGGCGGGAATGCCGTTGCTCGGAAACGACTACAGTCTCCCGCCGGAAAATGAAAGATTGCCTGCCGATGGACAGATTAATATCACGCATGTGAACGAAACGATCTTGCTGGCGCAGAAACCGCTTCCTTTCGAGAACGAAGCGATTCAATCCGCCGAAGTCCCGCTCGACCAAACTCAAATTTTACAACCGGGCAAGACGGGACTGGCGCTACAGCGCGTCCGCATCCGTTACGAGAACAACGTCGAGGTTGCGCGCATCGTCGAAGATGAAGCGGTCATCCATCCGCCGCAAAACCGTATTCTAGGCTATGGCACAAAGATCGAAATCAAGACAGCCGTTGTAGACGGCGTAACTATTGAATATTGGCGCGCTGTACAAATGTACGTTACGTCTTATTCGCCATGCCGCTCCGGGGGCGATCGTTGCTCGTATGGAACGTCAAGCGGCGCGAAAGCACAAAAGGGCATCGCCGGCATGCGCTATAACTGGTATCTTGCCATGGGCGGGCAAGCGCTTTATATTCCCGGCTATGGCCGCGCCATCGTTGGAGATGTCTGCGGCGGATGCATCGGCAAACCATGGATCGACGTCGCGTACAGCGACAATGATTATGTGCCGTGGCATTCCTGGGTCACGGTATATTTTCTAACGCCCGTCCCCGCTAATATCGTCTATATCTTGGAATAAACGCATGAAGGCTATCTCACACCTCGATCCTGCGGCGCTCCTTAAGCGCTTTGGGCTGCGCGCCGATAAGTCGCTGGGACAAAATTTTCTACGCGACGATCTTGCGCTTGAAACGATCGCCGCCGCCGCCGAAATCCTTCCGACTGATTCCGTGCTGGAGATTGGGCCCGGCCTGGGAAGTCTGACGCGCTATTTAGCGCAGGCAGCGCGAGAAGTCGTCGCGATCGAGCTTGACGGCAGATTGCTTCTGCCGCTTCAGACAGTTCTTGCCCCTTATGACAACGTTCGCGTGGTGGAAGGCGACATTCTTAAACTTGCACCGCGTGAATTAATTACAGCGCACGAATATATTGTCGTCGCAAACATTCCCTACTACATTACATCGGCAGTCATTCGCCATTTGTTGGAAAGTGAAACAAAACCGCGCCGCATCGTCCTGACAATTCAAAAGGAAGTCGCCGAGCGCATCTGCGCTCAGCCGGGAGATCTAAGCCTATTGGCATTGAGCGTGCAAATCTACGGCGAACCGCGCATCGTCGCTCGCATTCCCGCGCAAGCGTTTTTCCCCGCTCCCAAAGTCGATTCAGCCGCGTTGCGCGTGGACATCTTTCCCAATCCACGCATCGAACCGGAACTCCTAAAGACATTCTTCCAATTAACCAAGGCTGGGTTCAGTCAAAAACGAAAAACGCTTCGCAATTCACTATCCGCCGGACTGCATATCGCGCCGCTTCAAGCAGAGACGCTGCTCCAACAAGCGCGCATCGAATCTCGCCGCCGGGCGGAGACGTTAAGCATTGACGAATGGCGGGCATTGTGCGAGCGCTATAAAAAATAAGCGCAGGTAAAAGCCTGCGCTCGCGTTTCATGAAACCAACTTCTATTTGCTTCAACTTCTCGCCAGCAGATCTTTCTTAAGCTGTTCCGCATTCACATACCGTCCATAAACCGAGGCGATCTCATTTACCTCAACCGATAGGCGGTTTGAATTTTGCGCCGCATGATTGCGGTCGCTAAGCGGATAAAAATAATCCAGCGATTGTTCGAGCCGCGCCTGAATTTTCTCGCGGAAGGAGCGCAGCGTTTCCGGCGAAAGCACAACGACAAAATCAGACGGCGTAAGATGGCCAAGAAAGTCTTCCGGCGCGCCCGTTTCCTTTAGGGTGTTAAAGATCATCAGGCTAATGGCGCGTAAAACATCGTCTGAAGCGACAAATCCATACGAATCGCGAAACGCTTGCAGGTTCCGGATCGAAATATGCAACAGCGACAGCCCGCTCTTGTGCACGGCATCGGAGAGTTTCTCTTCCACCAGATCGCCTTCCGGCAACCCGCTCACAGGATTGGTTAGAGAGGTCTGGCTGACGCGTTTGAGCGCATTGCGAACGCGCAAGCGCAGTTCTTGCACATCGAACGGCTTGGTAATGTAATCATCCGCGCCGACTTCGAAACCCTGCAGGCGATCTACGCGGTCGCGCTTCTCGGTCAGAAAGATGATCGGAATCTCATGCGTGCGGCGGTCCGAGCGGACGCGGCGCGCCACCTCGAATCCATCAATATCCGGCAGACGAATATCAAGGATAATCAAGTTGGGCAGAATCGTTTGAACGGCGCGCACGCCGTCTTCGCCCCAGTTCGCAGTGAACACCTCGTAACCTTGAACGCGAAAATACGCGTTCAGCATCTCTGCGACGTCCAGATCGTCTTCTACAATAAGAATTTTCGCCTTGACTTCAGCCACGTCGTCCCTATTTAACTAATCGGTTCTTTCTGGATGACAAATTCACAAACCGCATCTCCCACCGCTACGCACTTGGATTCGTTGACCCGGAACTCGCTCCCGCCAGAGACCCACTTCAGCGCTTCTTGCAACAAGCCTGTAGCTAGATAGCAAACCGGCTTATCGGCATTCGTCCTGCCCCAACAGACCGGACATTTATGAATCGTATAAATAAATTCAGAGTCTTTTTCTTCTACGGTGCTGTGTTGGTCGCTCAATTGCGAGAAGATTTTCGCTACCGCGGGAATGCCGATTTTCAATTTCGCCTGCAGCGGAAGTACAACAAAAGCCAAGTCCGCCGCGCCTGCTAGAGCGCCAAAATTCTTCAACGCATCCGAAAAAGTCGCCCGTCCAGCGCGAAGCGCAAGTCCGCGTCCGCCGCGCGGACCGTACATATCTTCCAACGCCGCGCCGATCGCGGAAAGTTCGCCAAAGTCGAAACCTTTATCAAGGTTGTCGGCGGGGTAACTGTCAATGTAATTATCCATCCCGGCCAGGTTCAAAATGGCGTTCAATCCATTTTTGCCCATCACTTCTTCGAGAGACTTAATGATAATCAAACCAAATTTGTTAGGGTAGTATAAACCAGCCTTTTGAACAGGGCTCATAGATTCTCCGATCAGATCAATTTTGCAAGGTCTTCCGCGGCGCGACGCATGTCGAGGAAGATCAAACCTAGTTTCGCCTGTTCGCGCGCTAGCGCAGTCAAAACCGCCTCTTCTCCTACAGACATTAACACCACGTATCCCTTTTCCCCTTTAATGTACACCTGCTCCAGCGAGCCGCGCCCCAGTTCGGTTGCAATGCGTTCGCCTAGCGAGAGCATCGCGGCAGACATCGCTGAAACACGATCCTCTTCAACGCCTTGCGGCAACGCTGAAGCAATGCTCAGACCGTCAACGCTCACCACCGCAGAGGCTTCAATATCAGGCGATGAGGCTTGCAGTTCGCGAAGCCTATCTACCATTTGTTGTGTGCGAGATTTGGACAAACCAGCCCTCCTCTAAAGATTTCAAGCCGTGTATTTCCTACGCGCTCAATTCAAGATGAGTTATGTATTATTTTAGATTACAGGGGGCGATGTGTCAAGCCAGCGCATTCATAGCGCGCCGCAGTCTACAGAAATGTAAACCCGCATGCTATAATCCCGAAATGAAGAAATTTGCGATCTTATTCGTACTCGCGGCATACAGCATAAGTTTCGGACTCCCTACCTCTACGTTCGCCCAAACAGACGAAGAGCCGGCAAGCGGTGCGGTTGTCTGCGCGCCAAGCGCCTACGCATCGTCCGCTGACGATTGCCTGCCGCTCGGACCTGCCGCTTACGTCGCCGAGATGGCGGCTTTGGGGCTAACTTTCCCGCCACGCCCGCTTTCGGTTCGTAAGCCCGATCTCAGCCTGACGCAACTGCCTTATCGGTACTTTCACCTTGACGAGGCTTACGTTCCCATCTTGAATGCGCCCGCAGGCGCCGAAATCAGCGGTTATCAATCAGGTTTCGTCTACGTTTCATATAACGACCGCGTAGATACCGGGCACGGCATTTTTTACATGCTGCCTGACGGACGTTGGATTCCGGGCAAAGGCGCGCGCGTCTCGGAAATTTCTTCCTATCAAGGGTTAGAATTCAAGACTACGCCGGAAAACTCATTCGGTTGGGCATTTGAATATATTCCCATCGCGCAAGCGCCCGGCTACGATGCGCCGCAAAGCGGATCGTTCCTCAACCCATTCACAGACTTATTCCAAGTCTACGATACGGTCAACGTGGACGGCGCGGACTGGAATATGATCGGATCGGGTCAATGGATTGAGGCGCGCAAAGTCGCCGTTGTAACGCCAGCGACTGCGCCACCCGAAGGTGTAACGAACGGCCGCTGGATTGACATCAATCTCGCCGAACAAACGCTCGCCGTATATGATGAAAATAAACTGGTCTTTGCTACCGTCATCGCCAGCGGACTCGAGCCGTTCTGGACGCGCCCCGGCCTCTTCCCAATTTATCTGAAGAAAGAGGTTGAAACCATGCGCAACAGCGATCCAAGCGATTTCTATTACCTCGATAATGTCCCATGGACAATGTACTTCGATAAAGCGCGCGCGTTACATGGCGCGTATTGGCGCACGCGTTTCGGCTACCCTCAATCGCACGGATGCATTAACCTTTCCGTCGGCGATGCGCATTGGCTATATAACTGGGCGCACGAAGGCGATTGGGTTTATGTATACGATCCATCGGGATTAACGCCTACAGATCCGGCGTTGTACCACGACTGGGCATATTGACACGTGAATCTACACATGGTAAACTATCGCCCGCTTGCTAAATGGTCCCGTGGTGTAGCGGCCTAACATGCGGCCCTGTCAAGGCCGAGATCGCGGGTTCGAATCCCGTCGGGACCGCTGCTACTACTCTTTTTCAAGAGAGTAGTCAGAATAGGAAGAAACGCAAAAGTCGGTTGAACAGCCACTAGCGCGTTTTCTCGCACAAAGATTGCTTCGATCACTAGTCGAAGCAATCTTTTTTGTTCTATTGTACTTATCTCTTTCCAATTTGCATGTGCCAATTGGATTTTCTTGCTTAATGCTAGTGTAGCAACGAAACTATTTTCTTGCAAGGGTTCAAGGATTTTTTCTGTTCGATCCTTTTCCCTCTCCAATATTTCCTTTGTAATCTCACCTCGAATGTAAAGTTCCTGTGCTCGTTGCAAATTAGCTTCGGCATCTTCGATACATTTTGTCGTTGCCTCTGGACTAACAGATTTATCCCATTCCTGAGTCGCGGCATACAACAATTCGATTACTTTCTTTTCCAGTGTGATCGCTTTAATTGGCTTCTGATCACAAGCAGTATGAAGGTCTATTTGACCGGAATCCCTGTAGGCAAACCCCAAAGGACGCCACATCGTTCCCCGCATCGGCCAGCCACAACTGGAACAAAAGATGATCCCAGTTAACGGATAGACTCTCTGTGGAGTGCCTAATTTGGTGCTTGCAACGGACCCAACCGTCTTTCGCAAATCCAGCAACGCTTGAAATGTTTCTTCAGAAATAAGCGCAGGATGTTTGCCAGGATAGAGCGCTTCAATCTTACGTTTTCTGCCTTGGCCATAATATGCAACCTTGCCAGTGTATAGAACACGGGTAAGAAGACCTCGAACGAAATCCTTTGTAAAAGAACCAGGTCCTTTTCTTCCTCGAATTCCCTTTTGTCTATATGCTTGTTCTGTGCCATCGGGTAAAGTGAACTTCATCTCGTTTAGTCTCTCTGCAACGGCAACATCGCTTCTATATCCATGTAAATATAGATTGAATGCCATCCTGACCGCATTCCCATCCACCGGATGCTCCACCATTGTTTTACCATCGCCCTTATTTGGCTTACCAACATCTGGGCAATATCCGGGTCCATTAGGATCTTCACATCTTGAGCACAATCCTCTGCAATAGCCAAATGGTATATTGCCGTTCCACAACCCATCACGTGCCCGCTGCTTTTTTCCCTTACGTGTTTCCTGACGGAGATTATCGATGTAAATTTCAGCCAGCATACCCAGCATGGTCAACGTCAGCTTCCCCCAGGGCGTAGTGAAATCAAGCCGCTCCTGAACCGAAACAAATGTGACATTATGCCCGTTCAACTCATCCAGTGCATTAAGCAATCCATTCAAGTGCCGATAGAAGCGGTCAATCTTGTCTACAACGACAACATCAAATTGACCATCTTCAGCATCCTGCATCAATTTTGCCAACTCAGGTCGATGGCTATCCTTCTTGGCTGAAATGCCGGCGTCGGTATAAACCTTCACCAGATCCCAGCCGCGTTCTGCAGCATACTTGCGGATATTGCCCTCCTGCGCATCCAAGCTGAATCCATCCACTTGTTCACGCATCGAGACACGCCGATAGCCAACGGCGCGCATGGAAAATGTTGTCATATAATTTTTCTCCTCTCTTTGAAGATATATAATCGTAGACGTGCATTCTATCGCATCGAGGAGAAACACATGAAACAACCAATTGCTAAACTAGTTAAACATGCACGAAAAGGAGACATAAATCTGGTTCCACTTTCGAACCGGGTCAAGGAACTCCTTGCCGAAAGAAACGAATCTTTGCGCTCTGCTGGCATCAATTCAGGTTTGGATCATCAATTCGTGCGCAGGATTGTCAACGGTGAGCGACCCAATATGGTGGCCTGCATCATGCTGGCAGATTATTTTGATGTAAATCCCAACGAGTTCCTACAGCTCGCTCAATGGCCCACACTAAAGGTCTTTGACATTGCCCATACCAACAAGAAGAAGCAGGTACCACCGGAAGCAGTAGATCTGGCACTCGAACTTGCGGAATTCCCAAATGCAGAGTCGCGCAGAAAAGTGGTTGGAGCCTTTCGTACGATATTGAAGGAAATCAAAAAGCAGGAATAATGGTTGGGCTCAAGCATCCAATCCAAGAAGCTTATCAAATGGAGGATGTGCAAGAATTTTCCGCAAATTTCCATCTGAATCAAAATACAAACCTTGAAACATGATATTGAGAAGTAGTCGCTTTTCTCCTGGCAGCATGTTCGACCAATTCCCGGGAAAATCTTTCAAGAGTGGTAATACATCCTGGGCAATTGGATTTGCAGAAGGTTTCAACGCTTGTAATCTTTGAAGAATAAAATGAGCCTGTTCTTCATACTCCGCCTTGCTGATATCGCCCTGCTTGTACAGCTCTTGAAAACGCGCCAGTGATTGACGCAGGTTGAAGTTTTCCCGTTCGAAAGCCGACATGCCATCTTCTGCAACATAATACGCCAAGACCTTTTCCTTGATGTCATCAGGTAATTTGATCCTTTGCATTAAACGAGCCACCTCCAATTCCAATTTATCCCCCGACAGATAACGTACAGTATGTCGATCAACCAGTTCCTGACTGATTGGATTGGATCGAATTTTTATGTCCTTCAGTAGACCAGCTTCCAAACGTGGTTTTGGTTTTCTGCGTTGGGTCAAATGCCGATCTTGCAATGCTGCACAACGATAGGTACGCTTTCCACTTCCAATTTTCCCACCCCGCAATGTGACTATAGCTCCCGAATGTTCAAAACATTCCCAGCAGCGACTTATGCCGGTCAATGGATAGATACGTTTTTTGGCCGCTGCCGAGGTTGGAGTGCTACCTTTCATCTTGCGCAGGCGTTGAACATTTTTCCAGACTGACATACTTATCAACGCTTCGTGCTTGCCCTGCTGAAGCTCTATAACGCGGCGGCTATTGATCTTCTTTCCTCTCCTATTTTTCTTTTCAGGATGTTCCGGATCATCTTCCATATCCAATTCGGGACGTTCATAACGTGCCACCAATCCAGCAAAGAACGGGTTCTCAATGATCGCTCGTATGCTGTCACGCGAAAACAGTCTCATAGGATTGCTGCGCGTTTTCGCTTTTGTTTGATAACGTATGGACTGCGCATTCGGCAGGGTAAAGTCATGGGAATTCAGCCATTCGGCAATCTCACGATAGCTATAACCTTTCTGAAATAGTTCAAATATCCAAGGGATGGCGTACCTGGTCACAGGATGAGGCACAGCCACCCGTCCGCGTAGACTTTCGGGTTGATCCTCTCCTCCAACTAGAGGGCAGATATTCTCTCCATGAGGATCAGTACACGTTGAACAAAGCCCGTTGCAATAACCGAATGGTAAATAACCATTAGGCAGCCCACTACGAGCTCGATGCGCCTTGGCTTCGCGCGTGCGTTCGCTGGTCTGGTGAACATAGGTTTCCGCCATCATGCCAAGCATGACCAGCATTTGCAGTCCATAAAGCGTATTGGTATCGATTTGCTCTGTCACGCTGATCAACCCAACTTTATGGTGTTTGAGAAATCGAACGAATCGGAGAACCGATTCCAGGTTTCGATACAAGCGATCCAAACGATGAACGACAACGACCTGAATTCGACCAGCCTTGACATCCTTGATCAGCCGCTGCAATTCCTGTCGTCGGCTATTGCGACCGGTTCGATTTGGATCGCTGTACAATTCGATCTTTTTCGCGCCATGCGAGCGTGCATATTCCTCTGCTCGATCCGGTTGGATCTCAAGCGAATACCCATAAAATTTGGGATCGATGCGTGAAACGCGCGAGTAGATTGCCCAGGTTGAGTTATGGCTGATTTCGTCCAAATAACCGTATTCACGGCTGATGTATAAATTCAGTTCTTCCAAAGTGGTTGGGACAACAGGATTAGCAGCTTGAATCATCTTAACACCTTGACCTTTTCCTTCGAATCCTGATTCGATTTATCTTGTTGAACATCCTTAGCTTCAATAAGACGGTGTAGGATTCCGGCAAAGGCACGGGCGAATTCATCAATTCGTTCATCAACTGCATAAGACATTTGGTACAGATCTCCTGGATTGTAAGTTTCTGATAATTAATTTATCGTCAGCATTTTAAGTGAGGGAACAAGGGGGTATCTAAATACTGTCGCTTTTCTTTTCAGTTTCACCATCATAAACGCAGTCTTTAGGGGGTCCTACCCAGACTGGTAAATGAATGTCTTCTTGCAGTTTGCCAGGTTCGATCATTCACAATGGATGGCTCGAAACTCCATGAATCATCTTGAAAGGCAAACTACCGTTCCCACTGTCATAAATCGTGCTCGACCGTGGGAAATGGGTAGAGAAACGAGCGTGGGAGATCTCGTTGAAGGATACCTAACATCCTACACGCTCTCGTTTTGAAGGGTATCGACCGCGTTTCAATAACTGCAATACAGATTGAGCAACACTTGATCCAACATCAGAAAGCCTTTCCGGGTGAAGGCTTCTTTGTAGTTCAGGCAATTTTCGGTCTCAAAAAACCGCATCATTCTCATTTGGCTAATCAAACGCGCCACTATTCCTATACGGTGAATTACCCTATTTTCCAGATCAATGTCTAGGAATATCGCTTCCTGGCACATAACTACACTTTACTTGGATATCCTTTGAAACATGGATAAATCACAAAACCAAGGTGTCAACGTGTTAGCTGAACACTGCTAATGACTTCCCACGGTACATCATTTAATAGCGTGGGAATAACAATGTTGGTGCCATATACAGGATAGCTCATAATTTCTTTACCAAATCTTTAAAATTGCTTTACAGCCACTTTAAAGCTCAAAAGTAAACTGTGATCATAAAACAACACATGAAAGTGTGATTTGATCAAAAGGAGATCACAGAAATGAACAAAACTTTATCTACAATCTTGACGGTGCTCGTCGTCCTCGGACTGGCAGGTGCCATCTTTTTCGCTGGCAACATGTACGCACGAGCCAACTCTTTCGGTCCATCCATGATGTATGGTTGGAGCGACAACCAAGCCTACGGACCCAATATGATGAACGGACGTGGACCCAGCATGATGGACGGTTACGGCAACAACACCTACGGACCAGGAGGAATGATGGGAAATGGCGGCAATATGATGAACGGCTATGGCTACAACAACGCCAACGTCACACCGCTGACCGTTGACCAGACCAAAGCCGCCGCTGAGAAATATCTCGCAAATCTGAACAACTCCGATCTGGAGATCGCCGAGATCATGGTCTTCGACAACAACGGCTATGTAATCGTCAAGGAAGCCAGCGCAAGTATTGGTGCCTTCGAATTGCTTGTTGACCCTATTTCACAGGTTGCCTACCCCGAGCATGGTCCCAACATGATGTGGAACCTGAAATACAGCGGAATTAACCACGACAATATGATGGGTAGCAACGGCTACGGCATGATGGGCAATGGCGGGATGATGGGTTACGGTAACACTATGATGCAGGGTTGGGATAACACTTCCCCTGTTGATCTCAGTTCTGCAATGACCGTCACTCCTGAACAGGCAATCGAATACGCCCAGAAATATCTCGATGCGAATATCTCGGGTGCAGTTGCTGCCACAGACCCTATGCAATTCTATGGCTACTATACTCTCGATTTTGAGAAGGATGGCGAGGTGGCTGGTATGTTGAGTATCAATGGTTACAGCGGACAGGTCTTCCTCCACACGTGGCATGGCGCTTTCATCGAAGAAGCTGAATACGAGTAGAAAGATTTCACGAAGACAGCGGATGCCAGAAGTGCGTCCGCTGTCTTTTTTATGGGTAGAATCACTCCATGACAAAAATACTGGTTGTTGATGACGAACCTTCGATCACAAATCTAGTCAGTGCGTATCTCAAGCCTGAAGGGTATGATGTATTCATTGCATCCGATGGCAACGCAGGGCTCAAAGCCGCGCGCGCTTTCAAGCCTGACCTGGTCATTCTCGATGTCATGCTCCCTGGCATGGACGGTATCGAGTTACTATCGCGCCTTCGCAGAGAGTCGGATGTTTATGTCATCATGCTTACAGCAAGAACCGAGGAGACAGATAAGATCATCGGTTTGTCTGTTGGTGCAGATGACTATGTGACCAAGCCATTTAGTCCGCGCGAGTTGGTGGCAAGGGTCAAGGCATCGTTAAGGCGCATCGAAGCAGTAGCAGGTTCGGGCGGGGAAAGAAGCGTGCTGTCCTTCCAGCATGTGCGCGTGGATGTCGGCGCACGTAAAGTCACTGTAGATGAAAATTCCATCGAGCTGACAGCCGTTGAATTCGACCTGCTTAAAGCGCTCGCAGAAAATCATGGACGCGTATTATCACGTGAGCAACTGTTGGAGAAGGTTTGGGGCGGCGAATACTTCGGTGAGATCCGCGTAGTGGATGTGCATCTTGGTCACGTGCGCCAAAAACTTGGGCGGGATGACCTGATCGCCACTGTGCGTGGTGTTGGGTATCGCTTCGAAGATGAACCAATGTAAGCGAGGAATTATGGTTGATTATTTTCACAGACATTTTGGTGCAAAATTATTTCTCTCCTATCTGGTCATTATTGTTTTGGGAGTGTTAGTACTGGGCGTTGCCAGCCAGTTCATTTTGCCAGCGGCATTCAATCGTCATATGGTCGGCATGGGAGGGATGATGAATGGGATGATGGAAGGTTCAAATACGATGTCTCAACTCTTCGTCGACTTCCGCGCCAGCTTCAATGAAGCACTTTTATATGCTGCACTAACTGCAATACTCGCCGCGCTTGCGCTCAGCTTTCTTTTCAGTCGAAGCGTTGTTGCCCCTGTACTGGCAATGTCGGATGCCACGCAGCGCATTGCCGATGGTCGTTACGATGAACGCGTTCAGGTTGATGGTAACGATGAACTTTCTCAACTTGCCGCAAGATTCAATCAAATGGCAGAGAAACTGGATCAGGTTGAAGCCATGCGTCGCCGTCTCATCGGCGATGTCAGTCATGAACTGCGCACGCCGCTCACTGCCATCAAAGGTTCGATGGAAGGTTTGATGGACGGCGTTCTTCCCGCCAACGATGAAACATATCAACAAATTCACGCAGAAGCGGATCGACTCAATCATCTGGTGGACGATTTGCAGGAACTCAGTCGCGTCGAAGCCGGTGCTTATGAATTGGATTTCCGCTCTTTGGACGTTTCCTCCCTTGTGCAAACAGTGACCAAACGGCTCTCGTCAAAAGCCCAATCCAAAAGTATCTCTCTGGGCTTTGAACTAGCTCCTGACCTTCCACCTATTTTCGCCGATGAAGATCGCTCTATTCAAATTCTAACCAACCTCACAGGTAACGCGCTGCAATACACGCCTGAAGGCGGAAATGTCATCATCTCTGCAAAGCAAACAAATGACTACGTTCAATTTTCTGTTCATGACACAGGGGTTGGTATTTCAACTGAACATCTCTCCCACATCTTTGACCGTTTCTACCGCGTAGACAAATCCCGCTCTCGCCAAAGCGGCGGCGGAAGCGGTATCGGTTTGACGATTGCACGTGCCCTCGTCGAAGCACATAGCGGACGGATTTGGGCAGAGTCAGAAGGTGAAGGAAAAGGGAGCGTGCTTAGTTTCACGTTGCCAACAGCACAATAGAAACGCAACCTCTATATCTATTCAATTTATTAATCAATACACAATCACCTGATCTACCTACAGTGTCCAATCACCAAGTAGATCCATATTGCCCATCTCCACACCTTCGGTCAGATCATCAGCCCCGAGGCCTCGGGAAGAACTGCACGTCCCTCAGGTAGCGACTTTGCCGCGCTTCGCTAGCGATTTGACCATTCGTTCGATGTTGTAATAACCATCGGGCGTGCTTTGTCCTTTTCGGGCACAGTTGACCGCATCGGCAACGAGAAACACCTTAACCTGTGTTCCCTCCCGCTTGCTCAAGTTCATCGCATGGTGTAATGCGTTATACGGACGTTCATTGCCATAAGGACCATCGTTGATAACGAACAGGATCTCTTTCTCCATTGAATATCTCCGTTATATTGTAGAAGTGTCTTCTTCTTTTTGTTTCGATGGACAGTGGGTATCAGAGTATGAGCAATAGACGCAGCAATCCCCTGCTTTGGGTCGAAGGACTGCACCACAACTGGTGCATTGATAAAAAATGACTCAAGTATCAGGCGGCATCTGCTCTTGTTTGACAAACCCGCATTGCGGACAAGTGATGTTTGCATTGAATCTTATTTTCATGTCAGCATTCATTTCATATCATTTTACCCATTGCAAGCAAAGTTGATACGTTCAGTGTAGAACGATTTCTACTCAACCCCATCACAAGAGCAGATAACCACTATCCGCCGATGAATATTGACAAATTCGCCCTGAAATACTATATATCAGTATATACTGATATGATGATACGAGGAACCATGCTTATCACCCCCTCCACCTCCAGCATTGCCCTGCAAGCCAAACTCTTTCGCGGCTTTGCCGACCCATCCCGTCTATCCATTCTTGAAGCGCTGCGTGATAACGAGCGTACCGTCAGCGACCTAGTGCAAACCACAGGTCTCACGCAACCCAACGTTTCCAACCATCTCGCCTGTTTGCGCGATTGTGGACTGGTATCCCTTCGCCAGCAGGGGCGCTTCGCCTATTACTCTCTAAGCGATGACCGCGTTGCGGAATTGCTCCTGCTCGCCGATGAACTACTGGCAGATGTCGCGCGCGGCGTATACGAATGTACTCGCTATAACGCTCCCGTGGAGAAAACCAATGGATGATCAAACACTCGAAATCCCCATCTCGGGCATGGACTGCGCCGAATGCACTCAACACGTTCAACATGCCATCGAAAAACTGCCTGGCGTGCAATCTGTGAATGTCTTTCTCGGCTCAGAAAAAGCAATCATAAAACTTGACAACGCCCAAGTAGACTTATCCACCATCCGCACGGCAGTGCAAGGCGCAGGATATGATGTCCCCACCTCCACCGACCCGCAAACTGATCCTGTTTCAATGGAAGATTTCAACCGCCGATTAACTCTCCTGCTGGTCGGCGTCTTCGCCCTTATTCTTAGCGTGGTCATCTTTGGTGAACTCTTGGGCTGGTTCGACTTTCTGAACGAACGCGTGCCATTCCTGCTGGGTCTTGTGATCGTGATTGCGGGTGGGTATCCCGTCTTCAAGAACGTCATCAGTGCCACGCTCAATCGCCAGATCATCTCGCACACGTTGATGACTCTGGGTGTGATTGCCGCATTGGTCGTTGGTCAATGGGCTACAGCGGCACTGGTGGTCGTCTTCATGCGTATCGGTGATTACGTGGAGAACTTCACCACTGAAAGCGCCCGCCGCGCTGTTAAGGAACTAACCTCACTTGCACCACAGACCGCACGCGTGGAACAAACGGGCTTGGAGATCGAACTTCCGATCGCACAGGTGAAAGTCGGTGATATTGTGATTGTGCGTCCAGGTGAAAAGATCGCCGTCGATGGAGAAGTCATCAGTGGACAAGCGACTGTTGACCAATCCGCCATCACGGGTGAGTCCATGCCTATCGAAGCCGCAAACGGGACTCATGTCTACGCTGCGACGATTGCCAAACTTGGCAGCCTGCGTATCCGCGCTGAGCGGATTGGCGTGGATACCACCTTTGGGCGCGTGGTCAAGATGGTGGAAGAAGCCGAAGGGCATCGCGCCGACGTTCAACGCATTGCCGACAAATTCAGCGCCTGGTATCTGCCTGTTGTTGCTGCCATCGCCGCGATAACCTTTCTTATTACTCGCAACCCACTTTCCACTGCGGCAGTATTACTAGTGGCATGTTCCTGTTCCTTCGCGTTGGCAACTCCTATTGCCATGCTCGCATCCGTCGGCGCCAGCGCTAAACGTGGCTTGCTGATCAAAGGCGGCAAATATCTCGAACTACTTGCACGTGCCGATGTTTTATTGGTCGATAAAACGGGCACACTCACCCTCGGTCAGCCGCAGGTAACCGATGTGATTTCCTTGAATGGACTCTCACGTACTGAAATCATCTCCATCGCTGCATCTGCTGAACGTTATTCGGAACACCCACTGGCAGAGGCAGTCCGCAGGTTGGCAGGTGCGGAAAATATTTCCCTGAACGAACCGCAAGACTTTGAATCGGTGCCTGGACAGGGTGTGCGTGCTCTCATAGACGCACGCCGCATTGCAGTCGGCAATCGTCGCATGATTCCTTCTGCTGAAACGTTAAATCTTGCGTCTGACCTTGAAGCGCAGGGAAAAACACTTCTATTCATGGAAAGCGATCATGAACTCGTCGGCGTGCTTGCGGCGGCAGACACTTTGCGAGAGGAAGTTCCAACCGCTCTGAAGTATGTCCGCACACTGGGTATTGGACACATCGAATTGCTTACGGGAGACAATGAACGGGCCGCATCCACACTGGCGGAAAAACTGGGTGTTTCCTACCGAGCCAATCTTTTGCCTGAACATAAGATCGATATCGTGAAGGAATATCAGGCGAAGGGACATGTGGTGGTCATGATCGGCGACGGTGTCAATGATGCACCTGCACTCGCTCAAGCGGATATTGGCATTGCGATGGGTGCGGCAGGCACGGACGTTGCCATCGAAGCAGCTCATATCGCCCTGATGCGCGAAGACTGGAACCTGGTGCCCGAGATATTGAAGATCGCCCAACGAACGATGAGAGTGGTAAAGATGAACTTGCTGTTCACGACAGCCTATAATGCCATTGGGCTGACCCTTGCAGCATTCGGCTTCCTGCCCCCCGTTCTTGCCGCCGCAGCACAATCCCTGCCTGACATTGGCATTATGGGAAACTCAGCAAGACTGTTGAAACAGAAATAAGACAAGGTTATAAGACAACAACGGCGAGACTGGAAAGTCTCGCCGTTGTTGTTATTACATGCACTCACGGTATCCAATTGGATAGAACATGCACAATCAGATCAGGATTAGTTGAGTCGTTTGTTTTCAAATGCACCGCAAAGTCATGTGGACCATCCATACCCTCGTGCATCATAAATACACTTGACTCGACGATCGTACTTTCGCCAGGTTTGAGTACCATCGAACCGATGGTCAGTTGAGGCGGTCAGCACCCCTCCAATACTTGGATATAGGGTTCTTCTTTAAAACGTAATGTTCCGTCACCTGTGTTGGTGACTTTGATGGCAAAGGTCTTCTCAACGCCAAATTTGACATCACCGTAATCGATCTTCTGTTGGTCCACCGCAATGGACGGGATTCCGCCTCCATCGCCTCCTCCCTGCCGTGCAAAGAGAAACGCTGCGACAGCTATGAAGACGCCTCCCAACACAAGCAGCAGCCACGGAAAATTTTGTTTCTGTTTATGCTTTCTGCTTTTTTGTCTGTTTTGTTTATTACTCATTGAGCCTCCTTACTTTGGATATTCAAACTGGAATGAATAGAGATAAGCGATCAGATCCCAGATTTGTCCTTCGGTAAAAATCGATCCCCACATCGGCATGCCTGTACCCATGCCACCACGCAGGATCTTTCCCTGTAACAACGCAGGGGTTGCGCCAAGCATCCGTGCTGAGTCTGTAAAGTCAACGGGAGTTTGCATCATCATGTTTTCTGCGCCGCTCATTGTTTGCATGGATGCTTCACCTGTAGCAGCAAGGTCATCTGCAAAAACGCCATCACCTGCACCGTTCTCGCCATGACAGGCGGCACAGTTCTGGGCATAGAGTTGTTTTCCATTTGCAAGAGCATCAGGTGTAGTATTGGATTGCCAGAGGTAGGCGACAATATCCCAACGCTCTTCCTCTGTCAGTGAAGAATTCTTCAAGCCATCGAACACCTCAAATGGTGAACTTGCCAAATACTCTTCATGAGACAAAGATATGGAATTATCCATTGCCAAAGACTGACCGTTGCTTACTGACGGCTGACCGTTTGGAACAACTGTTGCATCGTGCGGAGCATCAATGTCGAGGTTGAGGGAAACATATAAAGGCGGTGAGGCAGGTTTGAGGTCCGTGTTTGAACCGCTAACTTCTATCGTGCCGCGCATCCGCCAATGGTTGAGTCCACACCAGCGCGTGCAATAAAAAGTGTATATCCCAGGCTTCTCAAAATTCAGCGTAATGTCAGTGACTTTGCCAGGCTCGACACTCACTGCCTCCATATCCATCTGACCGACTGCAAAGCCGTGCATCACATCATCGGAGGTGAGTTTCAAATGTAATGGCTTACCTGCTTCAGCCTGGATGACATCGGGAGTCCATCCGCCGTTCTCCGCCATGCGCGCGTGGATGATGGGCGTGCGTGACCAAAGATAGAGCGGCGTTCCGACCACACCGACAACCGCCACTGTGACGATAAGCCTTGAGAGAAGTTCCGCGCGTTTCATAACAGCAACCAGAGCATGACCGAGGTGAGGAGAAAACAATACACAATGACAGGCATAGACGACGTCCACGATTCGTTGGCGGCTTTCTGTGCGGTGCGTGCTGACCAGATCAACCCGCCGACCAGTGCCAGTGTCTGTGCAGGCGCGAGAATGGAGGTAAGCATCGGCTGCCAAGCTGTGTTTGCCGTGCTGAAGAGATTCCATCCCAACCCAAGCGGATCGGAAAGGGCGGTTAAGATGTAGGATGCGTTGGTCAGAACGAACGACAAACTGAACGCGACCCAGAACATCATGCCGAGAGGAATAAGGGCAGTGGAAAGAGATGCGAAGCGCTGTTTGAAGGCAATGTTATTTTGCCTTTGGTAAATACCTAGTGAGAACAAACCAGGAAGCACTCCAAAGATAATGGCGAGAAATACACCCGCATAAACAAACCAAGAATTTGAACCGACATTGTATGCCGCATCCTTGAGCATCCCCCACGGACCCAACAAAACACCCGCATAGATCATTGCCGAGCCGAGCATAATAAATGACTTGAAGGCTTCATCCATGCGAGTGGTTGGCTTGGCAAGGTCGGCAGAAAACGGACGCAGGTTGACCGCGATATTATCGTGCGGGCAGGTGCGGATACATTCCATGCACAGACCGCAATATGTGTTCTTCGTCAACCCACCAGGGAAGACATCCCACGGACAACCATAGCCAACCTCTGAGCCGTTATAGCAGGGCTTACCTTCGCACTTCACACAGGCCTGTTTGTCTCTGATCCTTAATTCAATGGGGGCAGTTTGTGAGTAGAGCCCGATGAATCCACCAACGGGGCAGAGATAACGACAAAAGGCGCGGCGCTCGAAGATTGTGCTCAATCCAATCGCTGCGAAGAGCATGGCAGCCAGGACAATGCTTGTGATGTTTGGAGTGGTGAGCAGGACACTGCTAAAAAGGGCAAGCAAGAGGAAGGAGATGTTTTGCAGCCAGATGTTGCGGAACATCTTTGGCACACGCAGGTTAAGCCACTTGGGTCGTTTATTAGGAGGGGCAAGCATCGCACCGCGTTGTAGCCACTCACCTGGAAGCGGAATCGGACAGACCGCGCACCATCCACGTCCGAAGAACGGAACTGCTACAAGGATCAAGACAGCCCACCATGCGATCCACACAAAGACGATACTGAAGTTGTGACTCCCAACTGGCGTGCCGATGAGTCCCGCAAGGATGGCAAAGATATATCCCACCAGCATCACGATAAAAACCGCCAGTTGCGGGTAACGAGATTTGAGGGCGTTCTCTATGAAGGGATTACGGTTAAGTTCGATCTTTGCCATGATGGAATTATGCTTTTTGTTTTATGGAGATAACAGTTCCAAATATCGCCAGGGTTGCAAGACCGATGGAACGATACAACCAGTTATTTGTACCAACAGTCAGTTTCCCGATCATGAACGGATGCATCGCTCCGCAGGTGACGTTACATCGAAAGCGGAAGGAGCCTGCCTTATCCGCGGTGAAGGTCAGGGTTGCGGTTTGCCCTGGGTTGGCTTCGATAGAAACATCGTAGCCATCCACATAGAGTCCATGCACAACATCAGTGCTGATGAGTTTGATGGTCACCGTGTCACCTTTGTTGACTTGAAGCTCAGAAGGAGAATAGGTATATTGTCGCGCGTCAATATCAATGGTCCGCTCTTGAGGCGTGACAGACTGGACTGGCAAAGGCGCGAAAGCCACTACCAGTCCCGCCATCACAAAGAGAAGAAGAAGGAAGCGCGGGCTCATGAGGTTAGGGTATGTTAGACGGTCCGTACTTGGAATAGGTCGCGTCTATATATGTTCTGGCATCCTGCGGACTTTTGCCATCCTTCAACATGCGCATCACATCCTGGGTGATGTCCACACAGATGGAGCAACCGAGGGCGTGGTTGTCGAAGGTAATGGTGCTGTTAGCATCGACATTTGACACGTAGCAATCGTAGTTGGATGTGTGTCCAATGTTTCCACATCCACAATAACAAGGAATGTTTTTCATCACATCTGGATTCGCCGCAGCAAATTGGTAAGCAGCTTGCACTGTCATAGGCGAAGACTGCACCTCCGCAGGCATTTGATCCATTGACATCATGTGCAGATCGATGGATTCGTATTGAGCAGAGCAGGACGAAATTGCTGTCGACAGTAAAACTACGATGATGGAAAAGACGAAGAGTTTGCGTGTTGCTGACAACATATTGAGTCTCCAAATTAAGATGGCTCAATAGTAGTCTGACAAGTTTGCGTTCTCCAGCGCAGTATGGCGGAAAACCATATACGCCAAATGGCTTATGATGAATATCCCCTGAGGTTTTGACTTTAATCTTCTTCTGTGGGGTGCTCCACATCGCCTGTCATAAAAGCGTCGGGGTCTTCTTTAAATACTCGCAGGCAGGCGTGGGTACAGAAATAGATGCTCTCGCCTTGATAGTCCGCGCTGGGATACTTCGTCGGGTCTTTAATGGTCCCCCCACAGGCAGTCCTGTATTCAGGCAATGAAGTCGCGGTTGCTTCGCTCAACGTTCAGTTTTCCTTGTGATGTGAATTGTAGTAGATGGTCCATGCAGCGAAAGCTAATACAGCCACCGCAACACCGATCAAACCTGCCATGAAAATCGGCATTGATATGAAATCAAACAAATCCCTTCCAATCATCCAAAACAAAATAACACCGATCAGGAATGCCGACAAATAACGAAGTGGATGCCACCAGGATTTGTCCATCGTTTCTCCTTTCACTGGGTTACGAAGGACAGGGATGTCCTGCGTAGTAACTGTGCATTTATGGCAACGACAATCGTGCTGAGCGACATCAACACAGCACCGAATGCAGGCGAGAGCAGAATGTCCCACGGTGCCAGAATGCCTGCTGCCAGCGGAAGAGCAATGATGTTATATCCTGCTGCCCACCATAGGTTTTGGATCATCTTGTTATAGCTGGCGCGACTCAAAGCAATAATCTTCACTACATCCAATGGATTGCTTTTCACCAGGATCAAGCCTGCCGATTCGATTGCTACATCCGTGCCGCCGCCGATGGCGATGCCTACATCGGCGCGCGTGAGCGCAGGCGCATCGTTGACACCATCGCCGACCATAGCCACCTGTTTCCCTTGTTTTTGTAGTTCCGAAATCCTCAGATCCTTGTGTTCAGGCAGGACTTCGGCGAAGACATGATCGATGCCCAACTCGGATGCGACCGCCTCAGCCACAGGACGACTGTCACCGGTCAACATGGCGACTTCCACGCCCATATCGTGCAGTCGCTTCACGGCTTGTTTGCTTTCCGAACGGATCTTATCTGCCACAGCAAAGGCCGCGACCACTTCATTGTCAGCAACGAGATACACCACCGATTGAGATTTCTTTCCAGCTTCGTCCGCGAAACTCATCAGGTTTTCTGATGGCAAAACGTTTAGAATCTCTAAAAGTCGCGGTCCGCCCACATACACGGATTTGCCATCGTATGTCGCTTGTACACCGCGCCCTTTTATCGCGGAGAAATTGCTGATCGAAGGCAGATCAACTTTTCGGTCGTTTGAAGCTTCTCGAATGGCACGCGCGATCAAGTGTTCCGAGTCACCTTCGATTGCCGATGTCAGCGCGAGCGCACTGTTCTCATCCCAATCTTTTGTTGTAGCGATTCCAACCACGCCGAATTTGCCTTCCGTCAACGTGCCCGTCTTGTCGAAGACAACAACATTGATGTTGCGAGCGGCTTCAAGTGCCAATCGATCGCGGACGAGAATGCCATTGCGCGCACCCATCGAGGTGGTGATGGCAACAACCAGCGGAACAGCCAAGCCCAACGCGTGCGGACAGGCAATCACGAGGACTGTAACCACGCGTTTCAACACATCTATGTTGAAGCCGACCGCGATGATCCATGCAATGGCAGTAACTGCCGCGACGGATAATGCGACATAGAACAACCAGCCTGCCGCCTGATCGGCAAGTAACTGCGTTTTGGATTTCGACTTCTGTGCCTGATCTACCAAACGCATGATGCCTGCCAACGCCGTTTGATCGCCTGTGGCTGTAACGCGCACACGCAGGCTGCCATCCCCATTGATCGTTCCTGCTATGACCTTCGAATCGACTCCCTTATCCACAGGCTTTGACTCACCCGTGATCATCGACTCATTGACACTCGACTCGCCATCCACAACCTGTCCATCCGCAGGGACGCTCGCACCTGGACGGACAAGGACAACGTCATCGTTCTTGAGTTCCTCCACCGAAACCTTTTTTGTATTTCCATCCGAAGTGACAAGCTCAGCTTCATCAGGCATTAGTTTGGCAAGCTCGTTCAACGCACCCGATGCCTGACGCACGCTGCGCATCTCCAACCAGTGACCGAGCAGCATGATGTCGATCAGTGTGACCAGTTCCCAGAAGAAGCCTTCACCCAATCCGAAAAGCTGCGCCGCAACACTGTAGATCAACGCCACGGAGATTGCCAGCGAGATAAGAGTCATCATCCCTGGTTCGCGATTACGGACTTCGGGTTTTGCCATGTTGATAAAGGGAATCCCGCCGTAGGCAAAGATGACAAGTGAGAAGATGAATGGAATCCAGCTACTACCTGTAAACTCTGGAATGCTGAATCCCAACCAATTCTGAAGCGTAGAGCTGAAGACCAACACAGGGATGCTAAGCAGCAAACTCCCCCAGAAGCGGGTACGGAACATCTGCTCATGTCCTGTATGGTCAGTTCCGTGACCTGCATGTTCGTCATGTCCTGCATGACTGGCATGATCCATATGCTCGTTAGAAGCCATCTCCTTTTTATGTTGCGTGTGATCCATATGCATTTCGTGCATGGAATTGTCGGGTGCATTGTGCCCCATATGTTCCTTGTGCATGGAGTGATCCATTGTGTGCGATTGCATTTCGTTATTCTTCTTATGAGAAACATGCTCATCGTGTTTGTGTTGTGATTCAGACATGTAAAGCTCCTTTCCACTAAACATCATTCTAGTGTAATGGTCGTTTTGTGAATAGTGCGCTCTTACCGGTGTCTATATAAGCAAAATAGCCTATCTTTTCGACAGGCTATTTACAGTTCAGTTATTATATAAGCGATTTGAATTACTTTAGCGATGTGCCGCAGTAAGGACAAGTTTGCCAATCAGCTTGTGTGCCTTTGCCGCAATTAGGGCAGGGAGACTGGGAAGTGGTGGATGTGTTGTTGCCCGAATTTCGTGCGAGTGCAGTTATGCCATAAACGACAAGAGCAAGGATACCAATGGGAATGAGCCACATGAAGAGCATACCGACACCCATTCCGAGCCAGCCAAAGGGAGAGTAGCCCCAACTCATGTGTCCGCCGTAGCCGCCCATCATGCCATAGCCGCGATAGCCCCATCCACTCATCATGCCGCCTCCGAAGAGCAGGGTGACGACAAGGATGAAAGCAACTCCTACTATCCACCAATTAACTTTTTTCATTTTTTTATCCTTTCTTGATGATCCAAATGTATCAGATGTATATAAAGGATCTGTAAAGGCATGATAAAGAGTTATTGAAGGAGATTCGTTGAGACAGTAAACATAAAGGACTTAGTGGTGATGCTCCTGCTCATCTACCTTACCCAAATACTTCTCAGGCTCTTTATCGAAAGAAGCTTTGCATCCAGGCGAACAGAAGTAATAAGTCTGCCCCTTATATTCGGATATGCCCGCAGCAGTGGTGGGATCAATATCCATGTGGCAAACAGGATCGTGTACAGTATCGGTCATTGTTATTTTCCTTTCTTGTCCTGAATTGACCATTATCCTTGTTATAGACTGTTCTCAGTGAAGCCGTATTACTTTATTTCTCGAGAGAATATCCAGCCTGTTCCCAATCTACCATACCGTCCTTGAGATTCCAAACGTTGGTGTATCCTAATGACACAAGTTCTTCTGCCGCGATCTGGCTCATGCGTCCGCTGCGGCAATAAAGAACGATTTTTGCATTCTTATCAGTCGGCAATTGTGATAGATATTGCGACTCAGTAATCTGGTCATACGGAATGGAGATGTCCGTGTTCGGGATATTGCCTGCAAATGGGATATGGACATTCACTAAAACAAAATCCTTATCCTTGAACATCGTGTTCAGTTGTTGTGAATCGATGTTGCTGTATGAACCACCGTTCACATCAATTTTTTCTCCTGACAGATCAATCGCCTTACTTTGACAGGCAGAAAGAAACAGAACCGAAAGGAACACAGTAAAAACAAATTTTCTCATTTACACCTCACGAAGAAGAAGCTCTCAATGTATGCCCGCTGAGATAGCTAAGATAAGCAGGTACCAAAGGCAGCACACACGGCGAGATGAATGATAACAACCCTGCAATGATCGCCGTGATATACGTCGGCGCCGCGGCATAATTGGCGAATGACTCAATGAAATATCCATTCTTGAAAGCCCAGATCGCGATCAGGCTCATGGTATTTGTCAGCAACAAAACACCGATCGCAATGATAAACAATCCGCTAGCAAGTTTGAAATATTTCTGATACGGTCGCATGCGTTTGATCCAACCTGATGCACGTTCAAGTCCCAGAGCCATCACCAGAAATGGGATCCCCAGCCCAAGCGAATATCCCGATGCCAGCCACATTGCCTGTCCAACCGTTTGCTGACTGAGTCCCATTGTCAATATCGCGCCGAGCGTTGCGCCGATGCATGGACTCCAGCCAGCGGCGAAAAAGATGCCCATCAACGCCGAACCGCCATATGTTCCGCGTTGACCCGAGTACTGGGCACGTGTGTCCGCATAGAACCAGGGAATGCGAATCACATCCAGCGTTGCCAACCCAAATATGATGACAACTATTCCGCCAACCTGTGCGATAAATTGTTTGTAAGTTCCAAACATCCTTCCCAGCAAGGTCACTGATCCGCCCCAACCTACAATGAACACCAGCGAGAAACCTATCACAAATAATAATGCGTGAATAAATATATTCATTCGGTCATTTGAAGAAACCAATGGAGATGTTGTTTCTGTAGTCATATCAATCCTTTGAGACCTGACAAGCCTTAGTTAAAGCCAGTTATTGAGATTGATAGCCTCATATCTTCCTAATCGCTTACACACTAATAAGGCCTGCCAGGTCTTTACAGACGGATGATAAGCAAAATCGCGTCACAACAAGAGCGCAGGATGACGGGATAAGAAATAGGCAAAATGGCTTATGAATTTCATCGCATCACAACCTGACAATTAGTTTGGTTCCTCCTCCCAAAGCGGATTCAATCTTGAGCCGTGCCCCGATCAACTCTGCACGCTCATGCATGCCTAGCAAGCCAAAATGTCCGCTGGGTGCAAAATCTGTGGGGCTGTTGGGGATTTGGAAACCAATGCCATTGTCGCTTATTTCGAGTTGAACTTCCTTGTCTTCATAATTAATATGAAGCGTAGCATTGCTTGCCTTTGCGTGGCGAATGACATTATTCAGTGCTTCTTGGGCAATGCGGTAAAGAACCAGTTCAATTTCACCCGTCAGTCGCCGTTCCCGACCGCTCTTTTGGAAACTCACAGATATGGACTTCTTGTCGCTTGTTTCGCGGACAAGCATTTCGAGCGCCGTGACCAAGCCCAAGTCTTCCAGATAGATCGGACGAAGTGCACGAGTCAGACGGCGTAGATTTTCGATGGTCTGCTCAGATAACGACTCCAATTCTTCAAGCGACTGGTGAGTCTTCTTATCTTTGACTGTCTTCTTGACTAATTGCACGCGCTGCTTGAGAGCGATGACTGCCTGGATCGTGTCATCATGCAGTTCACGCGCCAATCGATGTCGTTCTTCTTCCTGTGCGGATGTAATTGCACCAATATAATCCCGTAAACCCTCTTGCGCAGACCGCACCTTGCGTGCCATTTCCTGCAATTCATTTTGCAGTTGGTTGATCTCGGAGATGCCACCGACAGGTTCCTTGATGCCTTCAAAATCTCCCCAAGCAAGTGCGGCAGCTTTGGATTCCAATTTTTGTAACGGTTGGATGATCCTTCTCGCGCTGAACCATAATGCGATCAATGCCAGTAGGAAAGCAGGAACAAGGACTAACGGCGCGACTTGTGTCAATTGCAGCGAGGGGGTTCCAACGGTTTCCCATGCTTCATCAGATAGCAACACCCAGCCTGTGATCGGAATGGGGCTGTAAGTGAGGACATGTTCAGCGCCAGCTCTTGTGATATAGGCAATTCCGCTTTCGCTGTCTAAGGCTTTGGATATAGTTGTTTGGTCGGGGGTTGAGTTTGTGGAGGAGTGAGCACCACTTACATACAGTGGATAACCTGATGAGTCCAACAGGAAAATAGTAGCATGACTGTCCGCGGGATAGGAAGGGGCAAGGGTTTCACCTGCAAGAGCTTCAGGAGAAAACGCTCCAGCCAGAACCGTGCCATGAGATGAATAAACCGAGACCACAATAAAAATACGATCTGAGTTTGGGTCACGAATGGGAGTAGAAAAAACTGGTTCAGGATCAGTTGAAGTTGCCAGAGTTAGGGTCTGCTCATTTTGTTCGAGCCAGTTCCAGGGTCCATTTTGACTCGTAGTGGCGAGAAGATTTCCTGCATCGTCAAAATATGCCAATCCCCCATCGAAGTCGATCATCAAATCTTCATCCGCAATGATAAGACTTTCCGATGAAATATCTGTCTCCGAGTTGATAAAAAGTGCGAGGCTGGCGATGGTGGTGCCACGATGATGAAGTTCAGATTCGAGCGCTGCAGCCGCTGCTTGTACCGCACGTTCATCACGTTCACCAACCAGTGCGCGCATATCCTGTTGATGCATATAGACACTGCCGAGCGCGATGGCAAGCAGGAGCAGCGTGAGCGGCAGGATGGTAAGCACAACCAACTGGGTTGTAAAACCGCGCCACTTGGGTAGTAATGTGCGATGGGTCTTCGTCATTCTTCTGAAATTTTACCCGTGCTTTGTGGTATCCAGCCCAATGCGACGGCGCGCATCACGGCTTCGGTACGGCTGTTGGCTTGCAACTTGGCGAAGATGTGCGCGAGATGTCCCTGCACGGTACGATCACTAATACTCAATTGCATGCCGATGGCTTTGTTCGTAAATCCTTTTGCCGTGAGACGCAACACATCCAACTCGCGCTCAGTGAGTGATTCAACTGACTTCTCAGGCTTTTGGAAGATGTTGGACATCAACTTGCGTGTGATGGTCGGATCAAGTGCTGACTTGCCTTCATATACGTCACGCACTGCCTGGATTAATTCATCTGGCTGACCCGTCTTGAGCACATATCCATTTGCACCCGCCTGTAAGACTGCCATCACGTAAGGGTCATCATCATAAGCAGTCAGGATCAAGACTCCTATTTCTGGCAAATGGGATCGTACCCAACGCGTGACTTCGATGCCGCTGGCTTTTGGCATTTGGATATCCAATACAGCGACATCAGGTTTATGCTGTTCGATGAGTGCCTGCGCCTCTTCGCCATCTCCCGCTTCGGCTATGACCTTGAGATCGTCCGCGCTTTCAAGCAGCTGCCTGATCCCACTGCGGACGATGTTGTGATCATCTGCCAGAAGGATTCGGATCTTGTTTTTTGATTTGCTCGATGACTTGGGCATAATTTCTCTCGTCTAATTGCTGATTATGTGTTTGTGTCTGATAAATATAAGGGAAGACCAGCCATGTTATGGCAAGACCAGCCAAAAGTCCAGTGATGAAGCGCATGATGGAGTTAAACGATCCGAGTGCATCGCCTGCGTAAAACGTCGCAGGAAGAGCATTGTTCGTCAAGACCGCCAGCCATTGATTAGTATAACGGAATCCCTGACCAATACCAGCAAAATCGCTAAGCATGTGCGTACCGCCATCCAGAGCGATAGGAAGAAGAAGGAGAATGAATCCCCACCAAGATAGAGGTCTGATCTTGCGTCGAAATGGATACCAAAGGACAGCGAAGAACCATACACTCGTATAGAAGGAAATCATGCGATCCGACCAGGCGATTTTCCACCCCATTGTTTCATTTCCAATGAACTGGCGAAGAATCATGGGATTTATGGTGTTTTGCCACGCATTCTGGATTTCACTTAACGAATACATGCTTTTTTCGCCAAACCAAAAGAAGGAGCGTTCGGGAAGTTGGTGGCAGAAGAAGGAATATATAAAGTAGATTGTTTTCCCCGCACCAGTCCAACCGAGATGCATGAAGATGGGTGCAAAGTATGGCAGAAACACCCACATTCCATATACGATTAGAAAGGTTTCAAATCCGTGTGTAGCAATCCAGTGAAAGATGGTTTGCTTTGATTGTTTGGGAGAATTGAGTGTAATTGAGGACATGATATTCCATCATCAAGTAGGAAGTAAAACAGGCGCCGTTATTTATTTGACGCCTGTTTTACTTCCCATATTACAAAAGCAGAAGCCAAACAAGTATGTGCTATTTGACCGTAATCGGGAGTTTCATACCTGATTCGTAGTGCCCAGGTGTGTGACAGGCAAATTCGATCGTTCCAGAGGGAGCAGATTCAGTAAACGTATAATCAAAGGAAGCCGTTTTTCCAGGCTGTAAGTCAGACGCTTCCACCATTGCAAGCGCCATTTCATCCATTTGATTCATGCTCATTCCCATACCCATCTGGTCTTCCGTGAGTGGAGGCATGACCATCATTTCGTGTTCAACTGCGCCGTTATTGGTCACCACGAAATGATAGGGGACACCGACTTCAAAAGAAGTTTGGGATGACTCGATGCCAAATTCGGTCAGAGTGATCTTAACTTCATTTGAATTCCCCTGCGACCCGCAGGCAGTCAACATCAGAATCACAATTGTCAAGACTACAAAAAGCTTTTTACTTGTAAACATTTCTCTCTCCTTTACTTATTAGGCTAAACATGACAATTCAAGTGTAGGTAATTTGGCAATGGGACTCCAGAGCCAAATACCGCATTGTGATGTAGGCTGTTTTGCTTATTTGAGAATCTCAGTGTTGGCGTTTTTTTGCCCAACCAATGTGTTCAAGATGCGTTGCGACACCGATCCCGTTGCATTTGAAGCAAGGTTATTCGCTATCGATAACCAGGTCGTTTCTCCATTTCCATGCAGGATCAAAGTTTCTGGTTTATCTATGTCTCCATAAACCAAAAGAACAACCATCTGGCAATCACATTCATCGGTTCCGTGATTTGGGCAGGGGCAGTCATGCAAACCAATCCGCGCAGTGTGGAGATCAAAAGTCTGAACTGGGCGTAAACCCACCTGCTTCAATTGCTCCTTTGACCATTTGAGCGTCTCATCACAGGATCGATCAACAGACAAGAATGGAGAAAAAATCATATGCGTCTCGAATGTCCCCATTCTATGTTTTTCCATCTACGCAATAAAGCGCAACATCACGCATATCGACATAGGCAGAATTGCTTACAAGTTTTGTAAACTTCCTCATTCCTACCCCCATAAAAATAAATTAACATAATCAGCATTGTGCGGCAATATTTCTACAAAATTATCTCGAAAGAAGCAACTTACACTTGCTCAAAACCATAAAAAATTGTCGTACAAGATCTATTCACATTTCATAGACAAATCCTTCATTCAAATCTTTCGTTATAAAGGCGGTTGCGTTTCTCTTCGTCATCCCGCGCTTCTATTGCCTTTTTTTGCAGAAAAGAATATTGTTCAGTTGCCCAAGATTTTATCTCTTCATTTTCGTGTTCAAACAATGCTTTTAGAAGTTCCGCCCTCTTTGAAAGGATTTCGGCTAAAGAATCACTCCATGATGTTGGGAGCAATGATTTGGATAGGTATTGAAGAACAATGGGCAAATTAGGGGCTTGGCTAAAGAGTAGATAAGTAATTGGATTAAGCGATACTTCTTTTGTTTCAATTGATCTTGAAAAGGGCTTTGTAGCTAACGCTAATAACGGATAACGAGTTTGGGGGGCAATTTCACACCAGCTTGTCAAATCATCAATTGCAATTTGATCAATAAAGTGATTGTGCTCATCAAACCCATCTTTAAACACTAAATGAGGTGCATAATTTTCGATATTCTTCTTGTTTTCGAGAAATACATCGAGAAGAATAGAAGGCTTAATACGAGCTATCGTGTTAAATAGTTCGGTATATTCAAAGGGGGAAATGCGATACTCTGCAATAAGTTCTGCGAGGTGTTCGCATACACTTAAAACAGACTTAACACCAAATTTGCTGATGAAGCATGCCTTAGCTATTTGGGCTAATGTATAGCTTGTATTTTCGGATCGAGGGTAGTTTCTTACAAATGGAAATTCTTTAAGCAAGTCACAAGCAAACTCAATTAATTTTTTAGAATGTTGTATTTGTTTTTCTTCCGTTTCATGGAATCTCATTCGCAAAATGTCTAATACAACCCCTGCCCCATTCTCATGTTTTTGAAGCTTTGTAAGAAGCTCAGCTAAGTCGTCATCGCTTATAGCTTCATGGCGGCGTCCCCAAGCTAAATCCCGAAAAGTATCCACCTTAACATGTCCAGTGTCTAAAGCCTCATGCAAACGTTCAACACCTCGTTGATCTATTGTTACAGCTCCTTGAAAAAATGGGAACCACATTCCAAGATGTTCATCTTTTACAAGACTATCAAGTGTTGAGTTGTAAAAATCAGGCGCACTCTCTGCACAAGACGACAGATAGCCTATCAAGACAACAAATTGGCGTTTTTCTGGTTCTGTCATCTTGTATTGATTATATAAAATTTGCCAAGTCGCTTGTTTGTCATGACTACCGTCCGCTAATCCTTGCCCAAAGATATAAAGCCTCGATGCATAGGTGGAAACAATCTCTGGCAAAAAAGCTTCAAATGTGCCACTGTCTTGGGCCACTTGAATGCCGAGTTCTCGTGTGATTTTATCAGCACGTAACCGAGAAGATGACTCATCATCTTCTTGGAGCAATTCATCCTCTACATCAAAGCGATCGAACTGATTACTCAAGGCAAAAACACGTGCACGCTCTAGAAGATTCGCAGGTTTTAGAATTTTTTCCAGCCTAAATAGCCTTTCCGATGTTTCTTTATCGAAACTCTTGCTGTCATATTGAATTATTTCACGGACTGCTAGCCAACCTTCATTCCATGCCTTCTGTCTATGAATATTCTGGGCGACTTTATCTAAAGTCTCGTACATACTACCTTTTGTCCATAAGCCTCGCATCTTATCGGCAAGCAATTTTCTTGCTTTTAGGGCTGTTGTTTGACTTGAAAGTGCCAAATCTGTACAGATATTAATAAAGGTATTGAACCAGAAATCGACTTCCTCTCGAGTTTTTGGATGATACCCATAATCCCTTGGCCTTGCCCCAAATCTAAAATCATGCGATGAGTAAAAATTCCAAGCTTCTAACGCACTGAATAAAAGATCCAGTGCAAGTTGTCGGCGATCTTCATCTTCTGAAGTTAACAAATCCTTTATAACTCCAGCTCTTGCATCAACCGAAGCATGAGTACCTGATAGCGTAATCCAAAAGAGAGATTTTAAAGAGTCTCGTGCTGGATTGTTGTGCTCATTCCTGTTTTCCAATAGTGCAAAACAAGTAAGAAGGTTTATGCTTCTGTTAAACAATTTAGGGTCATAAGCTATGTGAGAAAGAATGTTTACAAAATTTCGGCGGTAAATATTATTGTTAGCGAGAAAGTAATTTTCTTTGTCGTTATTTGCGGCACGTTCCATTGCTGACAAAGCACTTTCTGGGGAGACAGGTGCTACATTGCTAAATACATTTATTCCCAGTTGGTTAAAGTTACAATTTTCTTTACCTAACCATCCGTCAGGAGCCAGCCATTCACTTACTATCTCAACTGCTGGTTGACAATCATGAAGATAACTAAGACGTTTTGAAAGCGAGCTTATTATGCGTTCTGACTTGCATGTGAAAAATGCTTGAATCAATACATCTTTTGGAATTGCATTAAGTGCCCGTTTAGCTAAGCGATTGGCAATTGCGTGTGGAAGGACGGCTCTCCATACACCGCGTGATTGAATTAAGTCTCTTTCTCGAAGGACACTAACATCTCTATATAGTCCGTAACCAGTCTTATTTACCAGAGCTGCTAAAAAAACAAGTTCGGATTTTTCCGAGCGAGTATCTTCTCCCTCAAAAGAATAAACAAGGGAGCACACTTCTGCGGAGACAAGTAAATTCTCATTTAGATTTTGTCTTTGCCAAAACAACCTTTTGAATAGTTCGTCATCGCTAAAATCTGACAGGGATTCATTACGTTTTACTGTGTTCGCAAGGGCAATTGCCATTCTTGCGTTTCCACCCGAAAAATGCGCGATTGTGTGAGCATCAACCTGACTGATGTGTTGATAGCGTTTGTTGATTATCTTTTCTATCAATTCTTCACTGGCAGGCTCTAATCTGAAGACATTTGTTTCGTCGGGTATATCCTCTCTGATGTCATATTCAATAGTTAGCAAGCTAACATTGCTATCTTGTTGAGAACATATTTGTGTTAATCGGCGATGCAATTCGGGGGGACAATTGTCAACAATTAATATGGCTCTTGTTTTTCTCATGACAAGTTGTTCAGCAAACACCTGTGGACTGGGCTCAGGATTGTAGGAAATATCAGTATATAAAGCTAGTGATGGATTTAGTGTTTGTGAGCCTATTCTTTCGTCAAATAACGCCTGGACTAATCGAGTCTTTCCTACGCCTGACAATCCTGCTAATCGAACAGAAGCCTTTGGAACAGATAAGGTAATTCGAAGTGCAAGTAAACCGTCTTGAATTGATATAGCATTGCGTTGTGCTTGTGTCCCATCATATAATCTTAAATCTTTGTCAAGAAGGTACTCTTCTTCTATCCCCCCAGGAGCATTTGCCCAGTTATTGTAAGAACTCCATCCTTGGATGTCTTGACCTGTTTTATTCCTGACCCATAATATCATTGCAGAATGTAAACGCACCCAACTCGCAATACGATTACGGTCAAAGAAATCTACTATAAGCTTGTCATTTCCTCTTTCTTTTGAGACGGCTTCTCGCATTGCGTCAATTCGGTTTTTTAGAGCCGTGTCACTTGTAGACCCGCTGGAACTGACAATGATATAAGCACCACCTTCTTTGATTAGATCTTTTATCTCATCGCGCAAGTAGCCTTTTGGCTTCATCTCTGCAATTATTTTTGCCTTAGGCATATCAGGTTTCTTTACCTGAAAGCCAGTGACTTTTCTAGGAATAAAGGAAACCTTGGGAGGATTATCTTCGCATCGCACAACAACATCTAACCCGCCATCTGGAGCATCCTGATGACCTCCCCAAGTTATACCTTTGGTAGATAGACCTTCCGAGCGATAATCCGCTTCGCATAATAAGCCGATTAGCTCTCGAAGCGCAGCATCATCAAGTTTTGCGATATCATCGCCCGTGATTTCTAATAAATTTGCCATTGCTCCCCAATTATATGCTAAGTAGATTCTATCTGCTGTCAACACCTCGGATAACATTTCCCTTGGGTTTTGGCATAAAAAGCGTTGTAAAATTAGGCAATTCTAGGATCACCTGACAAACATGGGAATGAGCATTGACCAAGGCTACGACGAAATCAAAAGGCACATACTAACTTCTGACCCTACATACAGAGTCTGGGAATTTGGGAAACCGTCAAATTTGGGACCAGACTTTCAATCGGGGGATTTCACAGTTTCAGTGATCGATCCTTTTGGCGGCAAAATCCCGCGACTGATTAGCTATGAGACTATCATGGGTCAGCTACCTCCTCCCCTGGTACCTACGATCATTCTGGATTCCAATGTGATGTCATTACTTCACAGCTTTGTCATGCAACGTGAGATACTGCCACTCAACAGAAGAACGGTCGCCACTCACCTTATTGATTACTTTGTTCGTACTGGGGTTGACTACAATCCTGTCTTTTATTCCTTTGAAGCTTTTTGGAAAAATCAGAACAACGATTTTAGTGACCGGTATATGGAATTCAGTAAGAGTATCTTGTCACTGCATATGATGGACGAGCGCCATTTCCTAAAGAAGAGAGAAATTAGACCAGATCGCAAATCCTTCAAGAAGTATTGTGAAAAGTTTGGCACTGAAGATCTGAACGAGATGGCACGGCAGGATTATGAATATACAAAAACGGCGACCGCTGATCACGATGACCTGAATGTTTTCTATGTCACCTTGATAAAAATGGCGCTTATTCACAAAACAAGCAACAAAAGCATCATTTCCAAAATGGAAGCGTTTTATGAATTTACGCTGACGAATTTTGGTGTACTCTTTGGTGAAGAATTGGGGATAGCTGCTCATTATTTTGCGGGGAAACTTGATAAGTTAATTCCTCTCCAAAAGGGAGCTACGTACCAAAGTTTGATCTCGAAATTCCGATCGACAACCTGGGACATTTACTTACTCAGATTTCCTCCTCTTCTACTTTCTCAGCACGAGCCCCCATTGCCGATCTCCAAGTTATGCACTGGCGAGAAACAAGTAGCGTATATTGGGAGAAAGTTCTACATTTACAAACTTTTCTCAAATAAAGATTCCTTTCTTCCAGCCTTGGTAATTGATTACTCTGACCTTGAGACACAATATCCAGAATCTACAATGCAAAAATTGTATGATCTTCATAAAGGGTTCGAAAAACAACGAATGGAAAGAGAACCCAGAAATTCAACTTTGGCAGACGACCAGAAGATTGATGAGCTATGCCTTGCACTCGAGGATGAAATAAAGTTCTTTTGCAATGGAGGTAATCCATGATCGAATCACAAGAATCGACGTGGGGTATTCGGCTAAATGAAAAACATTACTCCAAGTTCGACATCGAAGCGCCAGACTGGGCAAAAGACGATCCAGGTCTCACTTGGTATGCAGAAGGAATAGTCGTTTGGGATGAAACTAAGAAAACAGTCATAAATCTGAATTTTTGGTATGCCATGACCTTGCTGGAGCATCTCCGTGGCGACCAAAAATGGAAAGAGCAAGGGCAGGATGTTTCGGAAGAAAAAATCCAGTTCAGCATACCGATTAGGAAGCGAAGAAGATCCAAATCAGCTCCATCCGAAGAGGCACCGCCACTAGAGGATGGAAAGATAATTACAACGCTACATCTTTCACCCGAGCAGACACGGAAATTGTTGGACTTTTTGGAGCAAAACGAGCGTCAAATCTTCTCAAGAGGATCCTCGATCAAGTCAGGGTATGATGATGCAATACGGATGATAGCCGACATGATAATTGAAGACATGATTCAGGAACGCGACCAAAACAATACACAAGAGTAAACCAACTCATACGCTGTGGAGATTTAGGCTATGACTGGCTCCAATAGCCCATTAATCCATCTGCCAATTTACCTTTATACTTAAGGTGAGGAACCAAACGAGGAAAAATGGAAAATCCCGAAGACGAATTTGACGACTCCGAACAAGAACCCCTGGTGCTTCGCTTCCAATGTTTTATCCCTGATAACGAGTATGGGATCGAAGAGGGATACTACATTGGGAATGCCCTAGTTCAACTTCTACGAGACAATAAGGACAAACCTAAGGTTATTGAATTTATAGCGGACATGCTTGAAGAATAAACACGATCAGTAAAATACTGATCAATGCTACTGACGCAATCTTGCCAGCGCTTCCTGAACTTCTTTTCCCTTAGCCTCGATCAAATCCAATAATTCATCGGGGGTACGTGTGTCTTCATCCACTTTTGCGTTTGGATTGACTGCTTTCAAGTCAAAATTCCTGGCTTCAATTTCTTCACGAGTGACCGTCCAACTTCTTTCGGAATCAGCCCGCGTGGGCAGAAACTTGAAGAAGTCTACAAAATATTTGGCTGTAAACGGGGTTTTCTTGCCGACTTTGATGTCAGATAAATCGTAATACCAAATCTTTTCAGTAGGCTTACCTTTGGTAAAGAAAATCAGGTTGGTTTTTACGCCCGCACCAGCGGCTGTAAATACACCGCCTGGCAAGCTGACAATTGCCCACACATCACAGTCATCCAATAATTTGCGCTTCGTTTGCATGAAGGCGGTTTCGTTGGTGCGGAATAATACGCCTTCGTCAAGAACAATACCGCACTTACCGCCAGACTTGAGGCTATCAATTACGTGTTGCAAAAACAAAATTTGTGTGGCGCGGGTTTTGTAGGCAAAGCGCGTTTGGGCTTCTATGCCTTCTTTGCCGCCAAAGGGCGGATTGGTGAGGATGTAATCAAATTGGGAAGGGGACTCTTGAAATAAGCCGCCATACGTTTCTTGCCCCGTAAGTGTATTGCCATGCCAGAGATGCGGTTCATCAATGCCATGTAAAACAAGGTTGGACAGGGCAATGGGGTAAATCAGGTTTTCTTTTTCACGCCCGTAAAATGTACGGGTTTTGAGCGTTTCGATTTGATCCGGCGTTGCATCTTTTGATTTCAGTTTGTCATCAAGGTATTCATAGGATTGGGCAAGGAAACCACCCGTCCCGCAGCAGGGATCGTAGATGGTCTTGCCAAGCTTCGGCTCGATGGTACGAATCATCGCGCGGATCACTTCACGCGGCGTAAAGAATTGACCGCCATCATTGCCCTTCTCGCCCATTTTCAGGAGCAAGCCTTCATAAACTTGTGACAAGGCAAAGATGTGCGTGGTATCAATATTTTCATGGCGGATTTCATGCACTTTATCCAGCACATCCAGAAAATTCTTTTCGGTATCCACGCGCACACGTTCGATGCTCGAAAGGATTTCGCTGATGACCTTCTGGCGTGAATTAGCATTCGGTTTATCGCGCAGACCTTTGAGATAGGGCAATAACTCGCCGTTCACAAAACCAAAGAAGGCACCTAATGCGCCATTCTGCAATTCAATGCGTTTCTTGCCCTCTGCGTCAGCCCAATCCTGCCAGCGATAAGGCGCTTTGAGCGAATGTTTGTATTTGACCCCAACTGCCTCGGCTCGTTCGGCTTCTTGGATTTCGGTATCATCCAGAATGCGCAGGAATAAGATCCACGTCAATTCAGGGACGTATTGCAACGCGCCCGCGCAATTGGAGCGGCGCAGGATGTCGCAAATGCCCCAGACATAGGAATCAAGGGAGGCTTGGGTGGTGAACTTTCTGTTTTTATTTCCGTTTGAATTAGAAGGTTTCTGCATTAACGTAGCTCAATTTTCAGTGTACGTAGTAGTTCATATGTGGGAATAGACTTAATACCGAAATGATCACACATGTTTGGTATTTTGATTTTTCCGATAAAACGTCCTGTCACCTTGTCAACATTCTCAGCCTGCTTAAACCCCTCCATTGTGACAACTGTTAGACTGTGTGCTTTTGAATGTGCAATCACCCAAGGGTCTGCGCCTTTGAGAAATTCACGAATCTGATGTTGATCACGATAACGATTGTTAGCAAATTCCACTACTTGGCGATAAGCTTCATTTACTTTAGAGTCAGGCTCAATAAATAAAATCTTGCGATGGTCCTTTGCCCAGTATTTCAGTTCGTCCTTTTCTTTGCCTTCCATCAACTCATCATACACAGCAATTGGACTGGTGGTAATTCCATCTTGCGCAAGTGCTATCAAAGCCTTCCAGAATGGTGGGGCAATATCAAAAGCATAGTATGATCTGTGCGCTTGAGTATAAACACTTGTATCAAGACAGTAATCCATTCATCCCGCCTAACGAAGTTTTTCCATCACATTAGCAACCTTCGCTGGATTCGTATTGAGCAAACGGGCTGCTTCCACATAAGTAATACGACCGCCAGATACTGCAAAGACAAGCTCTGTAGTGAATCGTCGGCTGTTTCTACTAAATAAATTGTTGTAGAAACTACCGCCTCCACCTTTTTTAGGCGCTTTACTTGCTTTCAGAACTTCCTGAAACGCTTGAAAGAATTCGTCAGCTTGAATTAGCTCTAATTCATAACTGCGTCGCAAAATAACCTGGGCGCTAACTCGAAAATACTTTGCGAGATTCTGTGCATTATCTACTGCATCTCGGTACTTATCCCAACGCCGAAGAAATGCAGATTTGGCAACAAGAAATTCCGCTGCAACATAATTACAAAACAACTCAATTTTTTGGATTTCTTTTTGATTAGGAGCAATTTCAGGATTGGAAATCCCACTCGTTCCAGTCCATAGATGGACAAGTTCATGCGCTAAAGTAAAAATCCTAGCAGCGGTAGAATCTACAGCATTTATGAAGATCAAAGGGGCAAAATCATTCGCCAGCGCAAAACCACGAAATTCTTCAACAGAAAGTTTTCGATGTGTGTTGGTCCCTACGATACCACTCTGTAAAACTAGAACGCCTGCATTCTCAACTTTCTGGATAAACATACGAAGATGCTCATCCCAAGAACCCATCGAAGCCGCAAAATCTGGAGGAATGTCCAGAGTTTGCCTCATGTCTTGGATCAGATCATCTGGGTCACTATCAACAGAGAATTTTCCGACAAATTCAAATGGTGCAAGCCCCTCTTCCTTGCGCCATTCGGTGTACCAGTCTCTCTTCCTCAAGGCATCGTCTAGTACTTCCTGAAGGTTAAGGCTGATCTCGGCGCTTTCTTTCCCAGGCAGAGTACGAAAATCTGCAATTGGTATCGAAATATCAGGCGGTTCTGGTAGGAAGAGATATCCCATCGGAACGCTAAGTGCAGATGCCGCTTTCTGAGCTTGGCGATAATTGGGGTATTCAATTTCACGTTCCCAGGCAAGGATTTTTTCAGGCTTCGTATTAACAGTCTTAGCTAACCGCTCAATCGAAATGTCGGCCCTTTCACGTGCCCAGCGAAATACATCACCTGTAATCTCAACGGATGTCGTCATAGCGAATGCCCTATGTAGATTTTAACACTATATGCCAAATGATAGATTTCAGTTTAAACTAAGCTTCACTCGCAAACGCTTGACGTAACAGCGCGGACAGCAGCTCGTTGATTTTGGCGAGTTGTGATTCAAGCGCTTGCTTGAAAGTCTTGATCTCTTTCAACTTCTCGGCAATCTTTACTTGTGTTTCCCAATCAGGTAAGTCAATTTCACCTTTATCAAGGCGGTTGAACAGCATACGCTCACGGACTGCGCCGCGCGCAAGGGATTTGATGAAGTTTTCTCCATAAGGCGAGCGGAGCCAATAATAGAACCAGCGCGGATGAAGAATTCCTTCTTTGCCTTTGAGCACAACATAATCGGGACTGGTAATTCCTGACTCGTCGCCATCATCCAGCATGGCAATGGAGCCGATCATGATACGCATGGGATTATAGAAAATGGTTCCAGGCTCCACCAACTTATAGCGTTGTGGCTGCTTGCCAACTTTTTCTTTAGCAGGAGCGACCCCTGCACGAGTTGCGCCGAGGACAGGATATTGCGCCCAGGTTTCCCCAACACCTTTTTTGACTTCAACCATGCAATCGGACAGGTTCATTTTCGCGGTTTTTCTTTGCAGAGATTCCCGAAAATAGGAATTGACCAGATTGGTTACTAAACTGAGTTGTTCCTCAATTCCCTGCCGCGCCCGCTCAATATGTTGCATTTGCTCGTTGAGATGGGCGGCAAGTTTTATTTGTTCATTTAATGGAAGAAGGGGGATTGAAATTGACCGAACTACTTCTTGGCTAATGTTCGGTTGCGCCCCACCAAAACTAATTTTCAAAAGGTCGCTACGCTTTGATAATAAATAAAAGAATAAGAAGTCCTTATCAACTTCATCGCCCGTATATATTGCGCAAACTGCTTGGTTTGTAGCGGCATCCATATTCAATATGCCTAATCTCCCTACAGTTGCGCCGTAGAGTGCAATTAGTAAAGTACCCGCAGGAAAAATCTTGGCACTGGAATTTTCTATACCGAGTTGGGTTACTGTCTCTTCTGTTGATGTTATTAAGCCATCATTGAGTTCACCAGATTTAACCCAAGGTATATTGCCGTTATAGTATTCTTTAACTCCTCTTTGTGGAGTACCTCCACTTGTGGTTTGGCAAACATCCCCTAATTTTGTCCAACGCCAGTCTTTAGAAAGAGTCCTTTTTTCTCTTAATTCAATCATTTGAGTTTTCTTGTTGCTTTGGTTTTGCGCTTCCGTGTCCATAGTGATTGCTTAGTTTCTCTTTTGTTTCATGAATCACATCGCCAGTTTTAGGGTCAATGATTATTTCTTCATACCAATCATTTTCTTTATCGACAAGCCTACCCTTTTGTACCATGCGGTTTTCTTTACGAAACAATTCATGTCCAGAAATTAGTTCAAAAACACGCTTCCCAAATCTTTTGCCAAGCATTCTCCAGCGCATGTAAATGCGAAGTTGTATTGTCAGTTGAGCAAGAATAACTTTTGAGGCAGAACCACAGTTTGGACATCTACTGCCATTATCGTTGGAGGCAAAAAGTGTGCCACAATCTTTACATATTGGTTGGTCGTTATTAAGCATTTATATAATCCAACGGTATATATAAAATCACGCCGCAAAAATCCGCGACTTGGTCTCGCGTAAAATCTCAGCGGGTTGACCGAAGGCACGCAAGGCGATCAATCCACCTGCCTTATTTACTTCGGGAGTTTCAAAGATATGTGGGTTTTCCAAACCGTCCGTGCCTGCGCGCCCAAATTGCAATGCCAACGCGCGCAAGGTCTCGGCACTTTGGGTGGGCATCCCATTCAGCCACGCCGAATGCTTGTAGGTGAAAGCAGCTGCACGGTCCAGCCTGGTGCGGGGGTTTAATCCATAACCCAGTTCGGCGAGCACATCATACAGATCGAAGGCATCCATGTTATCCAGCGCACGCACCAGCAAAGCCGAGCGTACACCATCGGGCAGTTTTTCAAGCAGATCGTGCCGCGCTGAAGGATCAATCCAAAGGCTGCGGAAAGCATCGAGGGTGGGGGCTTGAGTCACGAGTTGCGTTGACAAGTTTTCCTTATACTCTTCGACGGTCACGGGCATGGTTTTGCCATTAATCATCGTCAAAATAGATTTGCCCGCTTCGGTAATAGACACGTCAAAGCCTTCCACTTGCACGGGCGGTGTGAAGGGTTTGGGGTCGCCGCCATACGGCTTTGGCTCATGTTCCTTGATATAGCGCGTGAGAAACGCCTGACCAAACAAGCGCGTGACATCCGTGTAATCGTAGACGCGGAACATCAACTTGCCGCTAGGCGGGTGCAGGCGCGTACCACGTCCGAGCATTTGGTAAAAGGCAATCGGCGATTGCACGTATTTGAAAAAGACGATGTTCTGGATGACAGGCACGTCCACGCCTGTGCTTAGCAAATCCACCGTGGTAGCGATGAAATGACTGCGCGATGCACCGCGCAAATCCGCAAGTTGGTCATTGCCCGATGAAGCCGCCGTGCATTTGAACGCATACGGCTGTAATTGCTTTACTTCGTTTTCCTTGCACCATTTGGCGTACAGGTTACTCAGCGCCGTGGATACTTTATCCGCATGGCTATCACGCGCGCAAAAGATGATCGTCTTTTGTTCGGGTCCGCCTGTGTGCAGGAAGAGCTCGAATAAATCCTCGCACATGGCTTGCACGCGGTCGGGCATTTGCAGGCGGTCTTCAAAACTGGCGGCGTTGTATTTCTTGCTCAGTCGTTTGTAATCCACGGCTTCGCCTGTCAGCGGGTCGGTCAGTGTTTTATCTTTTAGGTCACCCTGATCCACACCTGTCTCGCGTTCGCTCTTCGGCTTTTCATCCAGGAAAATATCGCGCTGGATAATTTCACACGCCGCCAGATAGCCATCGTCCATGCCTTGTGACATGTCATATTCATAAACAGGTTCACCAAAATATTGGATATTATCCGCTGTGACTTTATCATCGTCTGGGAAATCGCTCCAATCTATCCCCTTGAGCTGGCGCGGCGTTGCTGTGAGTCCCACCTGCACTGCGGCAGGGTTCCGCTTAAGCACCTCGCTCCATTTGCCCCACGCCGAACGATGGCATTCATCAATGATAATGTGACTGAAATAATTCTCTGGGTAATTCTTTTTCAGGAAGTTCGCATCGGCTTCTTCCGTATCCACATCCAAGGTTTGATACGTGGCGATTAAAATCCGCGCGTTCTTCTGTGGGTTGCCGCCGATCACCCCCGCCGCATCTGCCCCGAAAACATTCTGGAATGCACCCAAGCCTTGCGCACGCAATTCGTCACGGTCACAGATAAATAATGCGCGCCTCAATTGACCCGCGTCCGCAATGCGCTTCAATAAATTCACAGCAATAAAAGTTTTGCCTGCGCCCGTTGCCAATGAAAGCAAAGCGCGGTTATCTCCCTTTGCGATTTTCTCAAACACAGCGCGAATAGCCGCATCCTGATAATAACGGCGGGTCGCTTCGCCGCCAGAATAGCGTGTCAGCAAAGGTTTGGCAATTTCTGAATCCAGCGTAAAGCCCATGCCTTTTTCGTATGCGGTTCGTAATTCTTCGGGTTTTGGGAATTCTTCCAACTTGCGCGGCTTGCTGGTTGTGCCAGTAAACGTATCGTACATCACAAACAAATGTCCGTTCGTCGAAAACACAAATGGCACATTCAATCTTTTGCTTATCGAATATGCCTTGGCTTGTTCAAGTCCGTGGTCAGGCGGCAGGTTCTCCGCTTTGGCTTCGATCAATGCAATCGCAACAGGCTGAGAATCACGGGTCACTTTTACACGCAAGGTGTAGTCCACGCGCCCATGCGAACGACGGCGCGCACGATTATCGGTAATCTCCACTGCCCCAGCAGTCTCTTCACGGCGAATCAAATCCTCCGTCCAGCCGCGATCATGCAGGACAGGATCAATCAATTTTGAGCGGGTATCAGATTCGTTGAGCGTCATAGATGGGGTAACCCCATATTTTCCCTAAGTATACCCGACCAAGCTTCTTGGAGGAGGCAAAATATGTCGTATAAAAATACTGCACCCCCGTCCCGCCACTTTCATTAGTACATCATTCTTCCCCCTCGGACCACCTTCGCTTCCAAATAAAATAATCATCGGATGATCCTTTGCGGTACCTGGGTTTTGTGGATTTTGGTTTACGCTGTTTTGGAGTCTTCTGCTTCGGCTTGGGCGGATATTGTTTTGGATCAAAAGGAAGTTCGCCGCCAGTTCTTCTTGCGAGGAGTTGACAACTCGATTTGAGATCTTCGCGCCATTCTCCAGGTTGATACATTGGCAGACTCCCAAAATCACGCCAGTCGTGACCGATCACAGCAACGGTACTGAAAATTGGAGGAATAGACCATCGAAAGGCATCCACGACCCAAGGTCGTCCCATGATACAAAAAACAATCGGGATACCCCATTCAGCCGCATGAATATACGCCAGTTGCAGACGCCTTCTGTAATTTGCTTCCATTGTCTTTGTAGAACTGTGACCGCTGTCCACTTCCAGCCAGAAAAGTGTTTCACGACCACCGTGTCTCCCCCACGCCAGCGCATCGGGAATCCCATAACGAACCGGAACCTCCGTCCAACTCTCCCAAATATCAATAGATGGATAAGCCTTTTCCAACCATGCACGCCACATCCGCGCTATACGTCGGTGACGCTCGCCGGCGTAGCGGTATTCTCCCCGATACGGAGCAAAGTGCACACCTTTCGGAACATTCCAGGAACGATGTGCCAAGCGCAAACCTTTGTTTCGGATCTCCCAACCTTCGTATTTACCAATCCGCTTCCTCTCGATAAGACTCCCAGATTGGAGCTGCTTCAACAGATTACGAACATGGGTCTCACTGAAGCCAGCCATCGACGTGATCTCCCGAGTATGTGCAGTCTTCAAGCGCGCCAGAATGCGCAAAACTCGTAATGTGCTCTCCTTGAGTCCGGAATCGTGAATATCAAATTGGGGAGCCATCTCGAAATATTCAGACTCTTTCGCGCGATGCACAAAAGCATGTGGTTCGAAATCCCAATTACTGGCGGGAGTCTGTCCTACCGGCAAGATGAGTGTCGGAATTCTACGCTTTACCAATCTTCGTATTTCACCGATATACCAAGTGCCCGGAGCGTTCACGGTCACCCAAAGGCAGGCATCAGGTCGCGCCTTGATCAATTGGTTGGAAATCAAATCAATGATCCGCGCCTGGGTATAAGGTGGCAATCCATCCGTGGCAGACAGATTGTGCTTGAAGACATCCAAGGTGACATCGACTCTATTGAGTAGTTGCATGGGTGTCCATTCCAATGCAAGGCGAGACAGGTAATCCATAGAGTATTACAACTTGTTCCCATTGTTATCGAAGTTTCTTGCAAAGAACGAATAGTAATGCTGAGCTGCATCCACTCTGTGTTGCAGGCGGGCAATGCGACTTTCCCATTCCTTGATCATGCACTCGATATTCTCAGGGTTGGTATCCAGTTTGTAGCCGGCCTTGCCTGATGTGGAAACAATGGGTATACCCATGTTTCGCAGGCTCTCTATCCCCTTACGAATCTTACGGTCCCGCGTGTCATTTCCCAAATTTGTCTGAGGTTCCTCCTTAAACACGATACGGATCAATCCCTTACGGGTCAAGCCTTTGGGCGCTTGTAACAACGCTTCCAGGATTTTGAGTTCAAGTACCGGCAATTCGCCGGCATAGAGTTCTACCAGCAGTTTTTCATATTCTAGTGTTCGCGACATGCTGCTCCTTTTCCAGAAGAAATGGTAATCGATGGTTAAGGGGGGTGGTATCGCTAGTGTCGCTCAATGGATATTGAACAACCTATAAACACAAGAAAAGTCGCGGAAAATTAAATATTTTTCTGTATGTTGTTATTCTTGTAGTTCAGTAGTTCACTCGCTTCCAACAGCCCCCATATCTGGAGAAGATGATTTCAATCCAGACTATCAACCCAATATATGGCGGCTATTTCACCATACTACTGACTGCACTGCTCCCTTCAAAAGTAGTTCACTGCCGATTGTGCAGTTCACCAGTAGTTCAGTAGTAGTTCACTGAGTAGTTCAGTCAAAATACCCCCATATAAAGGATAAATAATATTTAGAAAACAGATTCATCATATATATGGGGGTACTATTTTCCAGTGAACTACTGAACTACTGAAACACAACACCCTTTAATTAAATTTTCCCCATTCAGTCCGGTCGCCAGGTAACAAAAAGCCCGGCTCAGTGATCGAGCCGGGCTCATCGAGTAGGATTCCACTATTCAGATTTCATCAGCGAGATCCCGTACAATCGCTCGACCTGCCCAAGGTCCACCACCAGAACCCTGCGGTTGGTGCCTTCACAAAACTTGCTTGCCTCCACCTGCCGCTCCCCTACTTGTGCCAGCAATCCCGGTATCTGCTTCAACTGTCGGCGCAGCGCATCCGGCATGACATCCAGATTTTCATCCAGCATACGCCAGAATTCTTTGGCGCGTGCCAGGCTGATCTCCGTTCGCAAATACACAACCTTTTGTTCTACACCGGGTTCGAAGTATCCGATCTGATCCGCATTGAACGGTGGCTGGAAATTATCCGATTGGGTGCGTGGTGCAAGATACACTTTCTTATCCTCCAATAGACTCTCGATGGCTGTGAAGAATTTTCGGACCGGTGATTCCGCCGCAACCTGCTCTGCCTGATTATGTATGAGTCCAAAGAGAGCCTCATTGTTTTCCTCGATCAGCTGATCTCCTTCCTTCCAGGAAACCAACTCCAGTTCTTGAAAGCATCGTATTGCCAGCTCTTGTGAAGCAGCCAGCACAGCATACGCGTCGGGTAAACGGTTTTGCAGGTTTCCATCTTGTCGTGCTCTTTGGGCTGCCTGATCCACCAGTTCGGGATACTTGTTGGTTATACGCTCCCATTTCTCAGCCAAATAATGCAGATAGAGGGACATCGCCTGTGCAAGCAAGCCTTGTTGAGCCTTGGTTTGTAGGATCGTCAGTTTATCTTCCGTGCCATTGTTCGAACCTGAAGTCGGCAAAATATCTCCTGGCTCCACCCCTACATACAACATACGTCCCACGATGCTCTGTCCGATTAATGGATTTTCCGCCGTCATGATCACCAGCCCACGTGGGAAACGTGTATTTTGCTGGGACAGGTCCGCACGCGAACGTCCCCGTGCCGATCGATTCCCCACTGACCGCACCACGTGGTGTGCCTTCTTGTGCATTGAACGTGCTTCTGCCAGGCTGGAGAACTGCGGTGCAAAGTCATCGATCACCAATGGCACATCCTTTGCCAGGAACATCGCGGCTTCGATGGCAGTTACGGTGGAAGTCCAATCGATTGGCGCGTGATAATCCCGTCCCTGCACAAAGCCGGTCCCGAAATGGGTCAGAGCCAAGTGCGCTAGGGTGGACTTACCGCTCTGAGTTGTGCCATATACTGAAAGCACCGCATTCAAGGGACGCAGACAAGTCAACGGCGCGGCATACATGGCTGCCCACAAAGGAGCTGTCACCTTGCGCGGACCGAGTTGGAGAAATTCCAGTGTGGCACGTACTGCCTCCTCAGGATAGATCTCCCCATTCGGCAGGGCATAATGCCGCAGGTTGTTCGTCCCAAGATCGACCCGTACTTGATCGTTCAATCCATCAGCTCCCAACCAGCCTGAAGCGGTCAGGAAGCCGCGTTTCCCATCACTTTCATGCCAGCCTGTAAAAGTATACAGACGCTCCCGCTGGACGGTCTCCATCGAGACTTCCCGGACGGCACGTTCCAAAATATAGGATCTGCCCGGCGGAAGGGTAATAATGGGACGCATGCCCCAGTTATCTGGGATCCAGTCCAGTTTGCCGAAAGCACGTGCATCCACTTGAATCGACTGCAAAACCTGCCCGCTAGCCAAGCCACCTTCGATGCTATATCGCACTGTTGGTGGATTGAGCCCGTCATCCACCATTAACTCGTGGCTGATGCGCGCCCAGAAGTTGCCAAGCGGTTCACCCATAAAGTGTAGCCGGCGTTCACGGATCTCGGAGTATGAGTTGCCGGTGTTCTCTTCATGATGTTTCATCAACCCCTTGAGGTCACGTCGAGGGATGTTGAGCTTCTTCTCGACCAGAGAAATGTATCGGGACTGAAGCGTGCCGGACAGCGTACTCAAGTGGCTGGCAATGGAATTTAATGTCTCATTCAATTCCACCGGAGGCAAAGATCTTCCTTGATCGATCAGGATATCCAGCCACGGTTTAGCACTGGATAAGTGTTTTTCCAACAACTGCAGAGTCAAGCCTTTCTGCAGCCATTCATTGAAATCCTTGCCTGACAAATCGGGCACGACCATTGTCAGGGCACCTAGCGTTTCACACAATCGCCGCGTCACGGTTGCTTTGCGTTTGCGAATCTTGTCCTGTTCCAGCGCAGATACCTTGGTTCCGTGCAGGTCATTGTCCAACGCCAGATAGATCACCCGCCTTTTTTGAATTCGTTCGATCTCGTGCAGAGGTAGATTGCCCACTCCACATAACGCCAAAGCAGAGCGCCCCAGCTGTCGCAAGCTTTCTGCATCAGCCTGACCTTCCACGATGATCAGATTGGGATCTCCCGGGACCAACGCCCAATACACCTGACGTTCACCTGGCAGGTTGCGCGATTTGTCATTCGGATCGATTGGCTTCAAGGCACGCGCAGAAAAATACCCAGTTCGTCCATTGCATACATGAGGAAAAACAATGTATCCATCGGGCGCTGAGTTTGCGCCGTCAGCATTAGCAGTGAAGTCCAAGCCATCGGCACGAACTAATCCTAATTCTTTTGCCAGAGATATATCCGCGCCGGCTTTTTGTAGATGTTGGAAAAGTCCGTGATCAGATTTGGTGTATCCCCAACCGGCTTCCCGAAGGATCTTTTCTGTAAAGCCTCGCTTGAATAAATAAGCCCGTGCCGACTCCCCTTCCCCACTCCACAGCTGCGCTGCATAATACCGGGCAGCTTCGTCAAGCAGGTCGGTTTGTTTTCTGCGCTCTGCTTCCAGTGGAATGGATTGTGGGTCAAACCCAACATCCTGCAAACTCACATGGGCGAATTCCGCCAGGTATTTCACCGCTCCGATGAAATCCAATCTCTGCCAGCGTTCGACGAAATCGATCGCATCTCCGCCGGCATCGCACTTTGTATAGCAGCGCCAGCGTTGATGACCGTTCGGATCGGTGTATACACTGAATGCTGTTGGATTGTCTCCCTTGTGGATCGGACAGGCTCCCCGTAGTTCAGCGCCCTTGCGATGCAATTTGGTGCCAGCCTGTTGGGCAAGTTCTTCCAAGTTTATTTTAGATAACAAGACACTCAGGTCGAGCCTGTTGAATTTTGTGGTATTATGCGTTTTATTACCCAACGTATCCTGCTCTCCTGAAGCAGATGCCGCCGCCGGATGCCCTCCGGCGGCGTGCTGTTTAATAGACATGTCAGTAATCTCCTATGTTCATTGTTATTGTGTGATGAGATATTCCACAGCAAGTTCGAGATCGCGTTCACTTGGAGCAATGTAAATGCGGGTGGTGTTCAGGCTGGAATGCCCCAGCAAGGCAGCCACTTTCTCCAAGCCGACTTCGTTGTCCACCAAATTCTTCGCGAAGGTGTGTCGGCAAACATGTGGGGTCAATTCTTCGATCTGAGCAGCCTTGGCATAGCGCTGCAAGATACGCTGCACAGTGCGGCCACTCAGACTTTCATGCTCCCCCTCCACCGTCATCCAGAGATGATCACTCCCGGGTCTGACCTCAAACCAATCGCGCAAGGCTTTACGTGCATCCGAGTTCAACGGCACGCAGCGCTGTTTGTTGCCCTTCCCATTTTGGACCGATACAGTTCCCTTGCGTTCGGAGAGTTGGATATCCTCCATACGCAATTCAACGGCTTCGCTCAGCCGCAATCCAGTATGCAATAGAAACAAAACCAACGAGGCATCACGCCTTCTCGTCACCCAGCGTTTAGGGTATTTCTGTTTTGCCAATTCCAGGTCGTTCTCAATGGCACGCAGCAAACGATGTTGTTCGTGTTTATCCAGCCACTTCGGTCCGCGTGCCACGCCTGCCACACCCTTGATGTTTTCGGTGGGATCACTGGTAATCAGTTTTGTCTGTCGCGCCCATTTACACAGAGCGGTCAGAGCTGCCAGGCGGCGATTGACCGTGCCTGCTTTTCTGCGTTCCACTGCGAGCAGGAAGTGTTTGTATTCTTTGACATCGGTCGGCGTAATACGTTGGGCCGTGAGTGTCTCGCCATTCGTTTGTTCGAACCAACGTGAGAAGTGATGCAGATCGGAAAGATAGCCTTTGATCGTCAAGGGGGACAGGTCCAGATCATCCAGATAGTTTTGGAAATTCGTTAGAAGATTTTTCATTGCAAGAACCCTTTGTATCTATTTTTGAAAACCCAACAGGAAGCCCTGTAACGGACGCTATTATTGACCCATAGTACGAGTCGTTTTGTGTTGTTCGCATCGCCCCCAGCCCTTCCTGTAAAAGGAAGGTAAGCGGCAGGGTAAGCGGGCATGTAAGCAAAGGTAAGCAGGATGTAAGCGGTTGAGTAAGCAGGACGCTTACAAACCTTTCCTCCACCAAAATTTGTTTCCACATTTGGCGGAAAACCTGAAATTCGATTTTGCGATGTTTTCATTCCGACCAGCTTTTGACCTGCATTTGCATCACGACCGGCTCGCGGTTAATCTTCAGTTTCCCGTCACGATAGGCTTGAATACTGTGACGAAAGAACGCGCTCAGGACATCGGCCAACGGCAGGTTGTATGCTTCGGCAATGGTCTTGAGTTTTGCGTGCCGTTCATCCCCTAATCGATACGCAGCGGTTTGACCTTTGAGGGAACGGTAAGGTGTGTCGGTCTTTTTCACCGAGCTGTGTCGGCGCGTGGGAAGCTGTGTCGGCTCTGTGTCGGCTTCCTCCCACGCCAGGGTATGCTTGCGACCCGTGGGATTCAGGCGTGGCTTGAACTTGAGCGTCCCACGTGCGTGGCAGGTTTCGGCGTAGTCGAACAGGACACACGCCACCGGATCCACGTTTTCCATCAGGGCTTCTGCAAGTGCCGCGACTTCATCGCGCACTTGGACCGGGATGAGATAGCGCCGCGCAGGATGGGATTTTTCCCACTCGCGATTTCTCTCGCGCTGCTGCGCGAGGGGCAGGTCATGTGCGACGGTATCCGTACTAATTACTGAGAATGCATTTCGTCCAGGCATGATTTCCTCCTATGTCAGTTTTGATAGGTGCATGGCAAGCGCACCATATTCCATTGCGGACCGACTCTTCGCATCCTTCTCGAAGATTGTCTGCCCTTCGGCAGAGGCTTCACGCAACAGAGTTGCTCGATGGATTGGATGGAAGACCTGATCAGCAAATGCCTTTTGGAGATGAGTCATCTGCTCACGCGTCGTGCGGGTTTGCTCATCGTAGAAGGTTGGCAGCACACCCGCCAGCCTGCCACTCCATCTTTTTTGTGTATGGAGTACTTTGAGCATTTCCACGAAACCCGAGACGCCATCTGCGGAGAGATAGTCCAGGCTGGAGACGATCACCGCCAGGTCCGCAGCCCAGGAAGCCATCTCCTGCAGTCCGCCCGTGGAGGGTGGGGTATCGAAGAGCAGATAATCGAAGCCCATCCGCCGAATGGCTGGTAAAAGGTCTTTGATGTAGTTGATCGGCTTCTCTTCAATGGTCAGCAGGCGTTGTGCCTTGGCGGTCATCTGATTGCCGGGCAGAAGATATAAATTTTCCCGCCGCGTCGTGCGGATCCATTGGTTCATGATCTCTGGTGAAAGCGGGATTGTGTTGAAGATCGGATACATCAGCCAATTGGCAACACAGGTTTCCGTGTCGAGGTTCAGAGAGACTGCGGCATGCCCCTGTGGATCAAGGTCGACAATCAAGGTCTTTTTGCCCTCACGAGCTAAAGCATCACCGACATTGATCACACTGGTGGTCTTGCCGGTGCCCCCTTTTTGGTTTGCAAATACGATGACTTTCATAAGTTATTCCTCCGGTAATTGTAGGTGACCAACCAGGACGGTCCCCCCTTCGGTGTCACTGTCGAAGGTCGCATCCTCGATAATTGCCAGTGCGATCGGTTTTCCGCCCAGGTCAAGGTTCAGGGTTCGAACGCCGGTATGCCGGTTCAACGCTCCCAACGCGCTGATGGTGAGCGCCATCGCCTCGGCAGAATGGGGCAGGCGGGCGGCACTTCGTTTGACCAACTGGATCGCACCCGAAGCCACAATGTGGCGTGCCGAATCCAGCAGGTTATTCCAGCCGGCAGACCGGCTCACGTAGGGTTTTCCTCGGGCGGTTTGGAGCCATTGCCGCGGTTATCGATGGGAACCAGTTCAGGTTCGGGCAACTCCGCGGGTGACTTTTGATCCCGCTTGAAGGGCCAGAAGGAAAGTTTGCGAGTTGATTTCTTTTCATCCTGATCTTTCGTTTGGTATTGCCCCAGTCCCAAGCGGTCCGCAGAGCCATAAGCCGAACGGAAATTACCGCGCCATTGCTCGACGATGTCCGGCATCATTTCATCCGCCACGCGTTCTGAGTCCTTCTCGATCTGCGACAGTGCCTTGAACAACACCAGGTCACGTGCTGCACCTTCTGCAATTTCCTTGAGCACTTCCATCCTGCCCAGTTCAAAGATCAGGGTGGCAAAGATATTGAGTGCGATCAACCCTGACATCGCCAGAATGACGGTACGGATCTCGTCCTGTGTCATCTGTCCAACTAAACCATTTTCTCCGGAGCGATACAACGTATCCATCGTGAAAAGTGCTGCCTCGCCGATGAAATCAATCAAGGTCATGAGCAAGGCGGTACCACGCTGGATGATGCCGTCGGCACGATACAGAAAGACCAGCAGCCAGCCGATCATCCCGCCCGAGGTGGCCAACAATGCAAAGTATCCGAGTACTTGATCTTTCACTGGCAGTGTGGACTGTACAAAATCCAGGGAACGGGAGGCGGCGTATACCAGCAATCCGCCACCAATCACGAAAAAAGCAACCAACGCAACAAACTTGAACAGAGCTTTCATTTCGAACCTCCACAGTATTTGGAATGTACCCAGCCCGTTTGATGGACTGGGGTAGTGACTTTGATCCAGTCATGATCGGTTTCCTGAACCGTCAAAACATCGCCCTGTGACAACCAGGCAATCACTGTGCAATGCAATCCCGCACAACTCCTCAAATGCAGGGCATCAGCAGATACCGTGCAGGTCTCGGGGATTGTATGAGCGGTGGGCTTGGGGTCTACTGTCGGCGTCGTTAAATCTTGTTTGAATGACTGCGCCGAAATAGCCTGCTGGGCTTGTGGCGGTGGTGTCAGCAACGAACAGCCCAGCGAAAACAAGATCAGGAATAGAAGCCCGAATCTTTTCATGTGTCCCTCCTGTACGATGTTGATAGTACAAACCTGTTGTTCTTCATACGCGCGATCTCCTTTGTATTGAAAATAAAAAAACGGCACCCACACAATATGTGCGAGTGCCGCTCTTTGCATTGAGCCGCGTTATATGGCTATTCGAGATCGCGTTTTCTTCTATAGTCCAAAACCATGAAGGCTTCTGATGGTTTTATCCCGGGCGAAAGTAGTTCAATACCTTCATAGTAGGGCGGGAGTTTTCGCCCGTCGGGACCGCCAAAAAAAATCCTCCGCTTTGGAGGATTTTTCTTTCCCATTCGTTGTACAATTGAGCCATGACACAATTCCTTGCGGTTAATTACGCCGGTCCCGCTTTCGGATTTCTCGGCGCTGCGCACATTGGCGCGCTGGCTTCCATCTTCCTGCTAAATCTTTTCCTATTGCGCTTCAAGAATACGAGCGCAGCCACTAAGAGCAAAGTCCGCTGGACGCTTGCGTTAATCTTATTAAGCAACGAGATTCTCTGGCACGCATGGAAATATGCTATCGGGCAATGGACGATCCAAACCATGCTTCCGCTTCACCTCTGCAGTCTGCTGGTATGGGCCGGCGCGTTGATGCTCATTACGAAGAATTATACGATCTACGAATTTATGTATTTTCTCGGTATCGGCGGCGCAATTCAAGCGCTGATCACGCCCGACTTGGGAGTCTACGGTTTCCCTCATTCCCGTTTCTTCCAAACGTTCATCTCACATGGATTGATCGTCTCTTCGGCAATTTATATGACCGCCGTCGAAGGGTTTCGCCCCACATGGAAATCCATCTTGAGGGTTACAATCTGGATGAATATTTACGTTGTCGCTGTCTATTTCATCAACACAGCCATCGGCAGCAATTATCTGATGATCAACTACAAACCGAACACCCCAAGCCTGCTCGACTTGCTCCCCGCCTGGCCCCTCTACGTTTTCTATATGGAAGCGCTCGGCGCAATCACTTGCCTGTTGCTATATCTCCCATTTGCAATGAAAGATCGGCGCGCTGTATATCGAGCGAACAAAGTCGTCGCCTCGTAACTCAAAACGCTTCAAAATAAGGTAGAATATCAACCCGTCGGGGCGATGGCGGAATCGGCAGACGCAACGGACTTAAAATCCGTCGGTAGTGATACCGTGAGGGTTCGACCCCCTCTCGCCCCATCTACACCGCCGCATCTCCCATCTTCCCCGGAGAGGATGGGATGAGGATTTTCAATCATGTACTTTAACCGCCAGCGCCTTGAAGAAATCGAAGACGCGAGCCTTGCCCCTTACGGTATGCGCAGCAAGGATACCAAGGGTCGCGCCTATTTGGATAACGAGCCGGAATTCCGCACCCCGTTCCAACGCGACCGCGACCGCATCCTCCACACGACCGCTTTTCGCCGCCTCGAATACAAAACTCAAGTCTTCATCAATTTCGAAGGCGACTACTTCCGCACGCGGTTGACGCACACTCTTGAAGTCGCCCAGATCGGACGGACGCTCGCCCGCGCCCTAGGCGGCAACGAAGACCTTGTCGAGGCGATCTGCCTCGCTCACGACCTCGGACATTCTCCATTTGGACATTCCGGCGAAGTGGCGTTAGCACGACTAATGAAGGATCACGGCGGCTTCGATCATAACCGGCAATCCTTGCGCATTGTCACCGAACTTGAGCAGCGCTATCCTGAATTTCCGGGATTAAATCTCACCTGGGAGGCGCGCGAGGGCATGGTAAAGCACGAATCGGAGTACGACATTTCCGATGCGCGCAACTTTAATCCCGAACTACGCGGCAACCTTGAAACGCAGATCGCCAACGTCGCCGACGAACTCGCCTACACCACGCACGATCTCGACGACGGTTTGCGCTCCGGCATGATTTCGCCTCAGCAACTAGACGGGATCGCCCTATGGGAAATTCTGCGCGAAACTTACAACTGGCGCGGACCTACGCTAGAAGAGATGGAACGCCATCGTATGATCCGTCAACTTGTGGGCGTCATGGTCACAGATATGGTGGAGGCGACCGACAACCGCCTAAAGGAATCTAAGGCGAAGTCGGCGCTTGACATTCAGAAATTGAAATATAACGTGATCGGCTACGGCGAAGATATGCAGCGCCACCATCGCGAATTGAAAGACTTCTTGTACAAGAAACTTTACCGCCATTATCGCGTAGCGCGTATGCAAGTCAAGGCAGAACGATTGATCTCGGACCTGTTTTACGCTTATCAAGCCGAACCGTCCATGCTGCCCGACTCTATTCAAGCGTTCATTGATATACGCGGTTTGGAACGTGCCATTTGCGATTACATCGCCGGTATGACCGATCGTTACGCCATCGAAGAACATCAAAAACTTTTCAACCCGCTTGAAAGACCATAGAATAGGTGATTAATGTCTCAACAAATGTATCTTACACCCGAAGGCGAAGCAAAGTTACGGGAAGAGTTAGCCGAACTGACCGGCGCTCGACGCGAAGAACTCGCTCAGCGACTACGCTCCGCTATTCAGATGGGCGATCTTTCCGAAAACGCCGATTACCATAAGGCAAAAGAAGATCAAGCTTTTCTAGAGGGGCGCATTCAGGAAATCGAAGCGACCTTACGCTTGGCGACTGTTGTTGAAAAACAGCAGAGCGATACGGTAACGGTCGGGGCGCGCATTACTGTGCAAGAGGAAGGATTCGATCCTGAAATTTTCTACATGGTTGGCGCAAAAGAAGCCGACCCACGCAACGGGAAGATCTCCAACGAATCGCCTATCGGTAATGCGTTGATGAATCACAGAGCGGGCGACACGATCGAAGCCCAAACGCCCGGGGGCAGCGTTAAATACAAGATCTTAAAGATCGAATAACAAAAGAGACCAGCCTCGCGCTGGTCTCTTTTATCCAAGAAATTAATGGGTTGCGCGGGGCCAGATCGCAAATTCCAGCGTAACGCGCTGAAAGTAGCTATTGGCAGGCAAAGAACCCATGCCGTACTCCAAATCCACCACAGTGGCGAGCAGCTGGAGGTTGGCGGTCTCAAGCAAGATTTCTCCGCCAGGCTTAAGCGGAATTAATTCGCCTTTTGGTTCAAGCTTCGCGCGAATCGTCGGATCGTTATACGCGTGTTCAGACATTAGAACTTTCGTAGCGGTTTTAATATCGTTCTCTTCAAACAGCCAGACTTCAAGCGCAGCTACCTTCTTAGGTTCGCCAACGCCAATTTTCTCGCAGATTCCCACGCCATACTCGCCAAGGTATTTTCCGCCTTGCGTATCAATGCTGAACGATTCATCGTAAAGGTCGTAACCGTACACATACGTTGTCATCGTTTGCGTGATGGGAGGCGCAAGTCCGTGCTTCTGATAGTCGGTTCTTTCGATATTACGGCTGATCTCAGTCGCCTGCATCACCGGCGTAACCGTCCCACTGCCGCGGCGGAAAAGGCGCAATACGAACAGCGCGCCCGCCCCAATTAAAAGCGCGACGACGGCAATGGCAGCATAGAAAATGAGGCTGCTAAATCCGCTCAGCGCGCTAGGCTCAGGAGCGACTGTCTGAATAGGAGTCCCTTTTACCGACTGAACTAACTGACCGAACTCTCGAACTTTCGCAGCGTCCAAATAGCCCAGGTCGTTCTGCAAGCCGACGAAGGTCGAGCCCGCCGCGGCGCCTAAATTATCCCAGCGCTTCATAGCCGCGTCCACATCGCCGGTGCGGTTATACGAATCGATGGTCATTCGCAAATAATCCCTTTGTAAATCCGCGCGCAGAATTTCCGGCGTTCCATCCGTATATTCGACGGGCCACACGAGCCAGCCTAAGACCAAGCCAAGGATCAAACCCAGCGCGGCTCCCAAGACAATTGCAACGACCGGTTTCTTAAGGTTATTCTTGACGATTGCCAATATCGCTTCCATAATCGCTTCCTTTTGCTCAAAGGTTTTGCTTATTATATACCATCCCTCGTTTGGCACAATGTTAAATTGACAACTGCATATCCTTCTCTCTCCCCGCAATGCGCATGTCAAAACCCTGCTATTTTCTTTCCATTAGATATAACGCCCGCTCCGATTCGCGGATCTCAACTGTCTCATGGATCGTAAACCGTTCCTTGAACGCCGCTTCAAACCCCTCGCGCGTGTATGATGAAAAAATATCTTTCCGCGACGCAAGCAGTTTCTGCGCTTGGCTATCTTGCTTGGGGACGAACTCGATCACCAGCCATTTTGTTGTCTCTGCAAAGAAGTCCGCAAGTTGCGGAAGCGGCACATTGTTTGAAATCGCCAGATGATGGATGACCGCCAACGCCAGCGCGAGATCGGCGGGACCTCGTCCGCCAAACGAATCGCGCTCGCGGTTCGCCCAGCCGATGGCAGGGCTTGGATTCGTCAAGTCTAACAACAACGGCAAGAGATTTTCTGTTTTATCGTTCTTCATCTGCCGATAATTCTGTTCGACAGCGGCGGGATCAATATCGAACGAAACGACGAACGCGCTGTTCGCACCAGCCACGCGGCTGAATGCGCCGTTGTTCGCACCCAAGTCCCATGTGAGCGCGGGCTTGAGTCGCGCCGACCATTCACTCACGAGTTGCTTCTTGTGTTCAAATGCCGCATCGGAATAATTGGTGATGTCGTAATAATTCCCCCATTCCGTGCCGCGCGGAGTCCAATCCAATTTTTGGATCGTCGCTTCGAGACTCTCGATCAAGCCCGTCATTGCCTGTCGGCTCATTGAGCCGCCGCGCGATTTGACTTCTTCGCCAGCATATTTCCTCTGTGCGCCCGCATGAATGTGAATGTGTGTGAGCAGTCCAAAATTGAATCGCGTCTTCGTCGGGAGCAATTCGCTCGCAAGATCGAGTGGCACGCCATCTATATACACGCGCAAGAGTTGACTCAATCGCACGTCGCGCAACGCCATCAACGCCAGCGGCGCGACAAAATGTTGGCAGAATTGTTTATATGCGACCCACGGCTGTCCCTCTTCGTACTTCTCGAACGACAACGTGTCAATCAATGTCGCTTTGCCGCGCACGAATTGCATGTTGTATGCGCTCGCGTCCTTCAACGTCATGTCCGCTTTCAGCGCGCGCTTTTGGATGGTCAACGTGGCGAGCGCGGCGGCTTTCAACTGCCCGAACGACCACTCATACGGATACGAGATGAACGGCGCTCGCTCAGGCTGGATGATTTTAAAAGCCGCGTCGTTTCGACTAAGCTCAACGCGAGCGCTCTCAGCCTCAACCTGACTCGCTTCGACATGCGGAATCAAAAAGCCAGCCTTCACCAGCCTCTCGTACAACCCCGACTCCATCAAACGCGTGTAATCAGCCTCATACGCGCGGTTGACCTGTCGGTACAAGACTCCGCCTCGAGAAAACAGAAACCCGCTGGGGTCCCGAAAAGAAGCGGGTAGTCCTCCGCTATTCGTTTTCTGATTCGTCATCGTCTTCGGTCGGCTTCGGTTTGACTCCGAACCATCCCTTGATCTTGCTCCACGAGGCGCGGAATGCAATTCCCAAGCCAAGCAGCGCAGCGATGGCGAGCTGGATCAAAAAACTGCCAGAACCAGGGTCGAGATATGGAAGAGGCGCAAAGTGCATGGTGACTCCTTTATCGTATCGTCCCGCAGGTTGCGTACAGTTCGTAAAACTGTGTCAGAAACCTACGGGACGTTTTAAAGTTATTTATTCAACAGTCTCAGGAATGATCGTTTCGAGCAGGAAAGTTTCCTGACAATTTGTGCATTGCGCTTCGCGTTTGTTGGCGTAGACAAGCAAGCCGTTGCATTTCGGGCAGGGCTGTTTGAGCGGGCGCTTCCACGATGTGAAATCGCAATTCGGGTAATTGGCGCAACCGTAGAACGTGCGTCCTTTGCGCGTTTTCTTTTCGACGATGTCGCCGCCGTCTTTCGGACATTGCACGCCGATCTTTACAAGCCATGGTTCGGTGTAACGGCAATTGGGGAAGTTCGCGCATGAAATGAATTTGCCAAAGCGACCATAACGGATGACGAGTTCGCCGCCATCGGTGGGACAAATGCGCCCGATCTTTTCAGGCTCGCTCTTCGTGACAGGCATCTCTGCCTGCGCTTTTTTCAGATCTTCCGCAAAGGGATGATAAAACCCGTGCATCACTTCCGTCCACTCGGCTTGACCGTTCGAGATCATGTCGAGGTCTTCTTCCATCCGCGCGGTGAATTTCAGGTCAACAATGTCGGGGAAGTATTGCACCATCAAATCGTTGACTTGAATGCCGATCTCCGTTGGCACGAGTCGTTTTTCTTCGCGCAGGACGTATCCGCGCGCTTGAATGGTCGAGATCGTCGGCGCGTACGTGGACGGGCGACCGATGCCGTCCTCTTCGAGCGCTTGCACAAGCGACGCTTCCGAATAGCGCGGCGGCGGTTGCGTAAAATGCTGTTCGGGGATGAGGCGGATCAATTCCTGCTTTTGTCCCTCGGCGATACCTGCGGGGATTTTGACGTTCTCTTCCTCGTCCTCATCCGATTTTTTATCTTCATTCTTGGCTTCTTCATACACGACCAAGAAGCCCGCGAACTTCACGGCAGAGCCAGAGGCGCGAAGTAAATATTCATGGGCGTTTGTTTTGCCAGTGACTTCCACTTGCAACGTGTCGTACACTGCCGCTTCCATTTGCGATGCGACGAATCTCTGCCAGATCAAACGATATAACTTGAACATGGCAGGCTCGAGAAATTCTTTTACTGACTCGGGTTCACGCATCACCGACGTGGGACGAATCGCTTCATGCGCCTCTTGCGCGTTGGCGGAGCGTTTTGTGTATTGCGGAGGTTCGGCGGGCAAAAAGTCCGCGCCGTATTTTCCAGTTACATACTGTCGCGCTTCTTGTTGCGCGAGCGCAGAAACGTTGGTCGAGTCGGTTCGCATGTAGGTGATGAGACCCGTCGTGCCGCCGTTGCCCACGTCTTGTCCTTCATATAATCCCTGCGCGAGCGCCATCGTGCGCTTGGTGGTGAAGCCAAGTTTGCGCGAAGCCTCTTGTTGCAACGTCGAAGTTGTGAACGGCGCGGACGGCTTGCGTCGGCGTTCGCCGCGCTTGACCTTCGTCACCGAGTACGCGGCGGTTTCCATATCCACAAGGATCGGTTTGACTGTTTCCTCGTTAGATAATTCGGGATCGTTCTCGTCAATCTTCGCCAACTTCGCAAGGAAATTGGATTTCAATCCCTCGGGCTGGAACTCGCCATGGATGGACCAATACTCGACCGGCACGAACGCTTCGATCTCACGTTCTCTCTCGACGATCAGCCTGAGCGCCACCGATTGAACGCGTCCCGCCGACAGGCGACCGCGCACCTTCTCCCAAAGGATCGGGCTGATGCTGTAGCCGACCAAACGATCCAGCACGCGGCGCGCTTGCTGGGCGTTCACTAAATCCATGTTGATGTCGCGCGGATGCGAGAACGCTTCTTTGATGGCGGGCTCGGTGATCTCATGAAAGACCACGCGCTTCGTGCGCGCGGGTTCGATCTCTGCCGACTCGAGCAAATGCCACGAAATGGATTCGCCTTCGCGGTCGGGATCGGTCGCGAGATAAATTTCTTCGGCTTTTTGCGCCAGCTTCTTGAGTTCTTTGACGACTTCCTTTTTCTCGTTCGGCACGCGATACTTCGGCGTGAAGCCGTTGTCCACGTCCACCGAAAGTTGCGACTTCAACAGGTCGCGCACGTGTCCTACCGACGCGCGGACTGTGTATCCCTTGCCGAGAAAACGACCAACGGTCTTTGCTTTCGCTGGCGATTCAACGATCACGAGTTTACCGTCGCGCTTCTCAACCTTTTCCACTTTTGCAGGCTTCGGCGGCGGGACGAGTCCCGCGTGCGCGTCGGTCTTTCCCATGCGATATAGTTTTGTTCCACAAACGGAGCAAGTCCCAATCGTGACAGGAGACGCCTTCGCGTTGAAACTCGCGACAGGGTCTTTCATCTCACGTTTGGTCTTGCATTTCATGCAATAGGCTTCCATAAATTACCTTTATCAATGTCGTTGCGAGCCACGCTGGTCGAGTAGCCCTGAGCGGTTTTTGCGAAGGGCGTATTGAGACCGAGTGGCGAAGCAACCTCCTTGCTGACATGAGATTGCTTCGTCGCAAAGAACAAGAACGCTCCTCGCAACGACATAAGTTACAAATATTTTTCCTGTTTCTCTTTCTTCAACTTTTCTACAACATCGCGCACGCGTTGGGCTTGATCTGCATTACAAACCAGCAACACGTCACCCGAATCTACCACAATCACATTATCCATACCAATGGTCACCATCAAGCGTCCGCTGTTTGCGCTGTACACAAGCGTATGATGCGAGTCAATTTCGATATGCTCCGCGTTTACTGCCACATTTCCATTCGCGTCTGGTAATAACACCTCGAACAACGAATCCCACGCGCCCACATCGCTCCAACCCAGCCCGCCCGCGGGAAGGACGGCTACTTTCTCCGCGCCTTCCATGATTCCATAATCAATCGTCTGGCTTTTCAGACCCGACCAACGCTCTTGTATCACAGCCTCGCGTTTTGGAGTATCCCACGCAGATGCGATCTCGCTAACAATTTTGAAGAGTTCAGGCATTTGCCTTTCAAACTCAGCCATGATCGCGCTTGTCTTCCACACGAACATTCCGCTGTTCCATGAATGATCGCCGCTTTGAAGAAGTTGTTGCGCTGTGGCTTCATCGGGCTTTTCTTTGAATCGCTTCACCGTGTAGACAGGATATTGATATTCGTCAGGCAGCAGCTCGCCTTGTTGAATGTACCCGTATCCTGTAGAGGGAAACGTCGGCGTAATTCCCAGCGTGACGAGATAATCTTTTTCCGCCACGCTGAATGCCGAACGAATAAGATAGCCAAACAAATCTTCATTGCGGATATGATGATCCGCCGTTTGGATCGCCATCATCGCTTGCGGATCGCGCCTTTGCAAAACAGCCGCCGCCAATGCTACCACAGACGCCGTCCCGCGCGGCGCAGGCTCGATCAAATAATTTTCTTTCGGGATAGCAGGGACTTGTTCCTGCATCACGCGCGCCTGTTCGGCAACGGTGACGATCAATATTCGTTCAGGCGGAAACAACGCCTCCAGCCGCGCAACCGCGCTTTGAAAAAGAGTTTCTTTTCCAAGCAATGGCAACAATTGTTTCGGCGTTTCTTTTCGCGAGAGAGGCCATAGGCGAGTCCCTCCGCCTCCAGCCATGATGACAGCGTATGTGTGTGAATTCATTAGTTGCCGTACGTCGTTGCGAGCCGCGAAGCGGCGAAGCAATCTCCTCGCGTAGAGATAGATTGCTTTGTCGCAACGACATCATCCTGTCTTATATTCCGATTGCGCTTCGCGCACTGCGACGTAATTCATACCGCCGACTTGCCGCACCATTCCTTTCAATTCCATCAGCGCCAGCGACGCGGACACTTTCTCAATGGGCAATTCTGCCTGATTGCGGATTTCATCTATTTGCATCGGTTCGCTCGTCAACACAGTCAACAGTTTTGCTTCGATTGCATCAGAAGGCATGATCTTACGCGCGGCTTTGCGTTCGCCCACGCGGGTGATGTCCAACGCTTGCATCAAATCGTTGACGCTCAACAGCGGAAGCGCGCCGTTTTGAATCAACCTATTCGTGCCTTTGCTTTGCGGCGCAAGTATACTACCAGGCACTGCAAAGACTTCGCGTCCCTGTTCGGCGGCGAACTCGGCTGTGATCAGCGCGCCGCTTGTCTCGCCTGCTTCAACAACAACGACAGCCAACGACAAGCCCGAAATGATTCGATTGCGCGGCGGAAAATTCGACGCGTCGGGCGGCGTGCCAGGAGCGTAATCGCTGATGATCGCGCCGCGCTCCATCATTTGCTCCGCCAGCGCGCGATGCTCAGGCGGATAGATTTTATCCACGCCCGAACCTAGCACAGCAATCGTGCGTCCGCCAGCCTTCAACGTGGATTGATGCGCGACCGCGTCCACGCCGCGCGCGAGTCCGCTGATGACGGTCATGCCGTTCACCGCGAGAAAAGTTGATAATTCTTCTGTAATCTGCCTGCCGTACGGGGTAGCCCGTCGCGTACCGACAATGGCAACGGCAAACAAATCGTCCGGCAAATATTCGCCGCGGATATACAACACCGGCGGAGGCTGGCCAATTTCTTTCAGCCGTTGCGGATACGCTTTATCTTGCCATATAAGAATCTTAATCCCCTGTTTCTCGATATGCTCCCATACTTTATCGAGATCAATGCCCTTACGCGCTTGCGTAACGCGCTCGATCACTTTCAACCCCAAGCCTGCTTCAGCCAATTCGCTCGGCGTAGCCTTCCACGCGGACTCCAAGTCGCCAAAGTGCGCGACCAGTCCCTGCATCCGCACCGCGCCGATGCCTTTGATCAAGTTGAAGCCGACCCAGAATTTTTTATCGTCCATAAATCTTTTTACCGCAAAGGCTTGCACTGAGTTTATCGAAGTGACACGAGGAACACAAAGGATTTATGAATTCAAGGCTCATACAACCGCGCCTTTGACGTGAAACCTGAAATTTGAAACGTGAAACTTATTTTACAGCCCTTCAAGCACATGAACCTTGACGAAACGGCGAGCAGGCTGAAGGTCCAGAATGACCGAGGGAATCGCGGGGAGGAGAATCTCCTTGCCCGAGTCGTTTCGCACCACATAGACATCGTTCGCGCCTGTCTCCAAAATCTCAACCAACTCGCCAAGCGGATTGTCATTCTCATCCACGACTTCGAATCCGATCAACTCATGCTGATAAATTTTACCCTCAGGCAGCGGCGGCGCGTCCGCTTTTTTGATGAACACCCATTGATTGCGAAACAGACCCGCGTCTTCGGGGGTTTCGACATTTTTGAATTTTACAAGCAGACCTGATTGATGCGGACGCACACTGGTCAGCGTTACAAGCTTACGTTCCTCGCCCACAAATAGTTTTCGCCCGCTCTTCATACGCTCGGGGAAGTCTGTATGCAAATCCATAACGATTTCGCCGCGCACTCCATGCGGACGTCGTAAAAAACCCACGCTCAAATAAAGCGGCTCGCCTTTCGGCGAGCCTGTGTTTTTCTCTTTCGACATTATTCTGGCTCGACCACATCGAGCGTGGCTTGCTTGCCTTCGCGCTCCGCCGCCACTCGCAACAATGCGCGGATCGAGTTGGCGACCTTGCCACCTTTACCGATCACGCGCCCCATGTCGTCTTTCGACACGCTCAGCTCGATGCGTATGCGCGATCCGCTCCCCAATTGAGTCACCTGCACTTCATCGGGATGATCCACTAACGACTTTACGACATACTCGATTAATTCTTTCATAGCGTAGTTCCTTCGCCATAATAGGGAAAAGCTGGAGACGAAGGTTTACTTCTGCGCTTCCTTGCGTTTGGCTTCCGCCTCTTCCGCCTCTTTAACAAGCGTCTCAGCCGCTTCGCCCTTCTTGAAGCGCTCCCAACGCTCCAGCGTCCCAACGTATTTGAATACCTGCTCTACCGACTCGGTCGGGCGAGCGCCGTTCTTCATCCAGTGAAATACGCGATCTTCCTTGAGGTGAACCGTTGAAGGCTCTGTGCGAGGATTGTAGAAACCCAAAATTTCCAAAAAGCGGCCATCGCGAGGGGACTCTTTGTCCGCGGCGACAACGCGATACGTGGGCTGACCCTTCAACCCGATCCGACGTAAACGAATACGAACCATCTTGCTTTCTCTCCTTGAAATTATTTGCGTTTCAGACAGGCATAGAGAGGTATGTGAAAGGAACACATGCGGGCTGAAATCGCAAACGTAATTTTACCAGACTTTTCAAATTGAACCGCCAAGCCCGCGAAGCGCGCCAAGAAAACCTTTAAAAACTTTGCGTTCTTGGCGTGCTTAGCGGTAAAGAAAAGGATATCCTCGTCCCCTGCCCCGCTTTTGACTCCGCCCAAATTTTCCCGCCGTGCGCCTCGACTAAATATTTCGCAATGGACAGCCCCAGCCCCATCCCGCCCGAATCGCTGGATTTGTAGAATCGATCGAAGATGCGGCTCAAATCTTCGGTTTGGATTCCCTCCCCGCTGTCTTGGACGAAGACCGCCACGCTTCGCCTCTCAGGGACAGCCGATTCAGTCGCCCCAACTTTTATTTCCCCTTCACTCGGCGTGTGCCGTACAGCGTTCGCCACAACATTCGTCAACACCTCGCGGATGCGAAGAGGATCAATTTCGATTACTCTCACCTCGTCCATTTGAAACTCAAGCCTGATTTTCTTTTAATTCGCTTGCGATTCAAAGCTTGAAATGACCTCGCGTATCAGCAAGCCCAAATCCGTTGACTCATGTTTCAATTGCAACGACCCGCTTTCGGCGAGCGCGAGAATCCGCAGATCGTCCACCAGCCGCGAAAGGATTTGAGTCTCATCGTACAGCGACTTCAATCGCTCCGCATCCGCTGAATAGACTCCGTCAATCATCCCCTCGAGATTCCCTTGCATGATCGTGATCGGCGAGCGGAGTTCATGCGAAATGTCCGCTAGCATAGCGCGGCGTTGCTTGTCGTTGATCTCCAATTTTTCAGTCATTGAATTGAACTCACGCAACAACGCGCGGACTTCAAACGGTCCCCGCTCCTCCACGCGCACAGCGAAATCGCCATCTGCCACGCGGCTTGACGCTTCGAGCAACTCGTCCAACGGCATGGACATGCGTCGCAAATTGCGCACGCCGAAAAACACAACTCCGATCAGAATCAAGAAGCCAAACAGTCCGAAAGGAAAAATGAAATCGGGACGGTGCATCTGCGGCATGTTCGGCGGTAGGTTGTGAAATTCAACAAACGGGTCGAGGAAGAATCGCAGCATCGCCATCACGCCGATACAGGCGAAGAAACTGAACAGAATGAAAAAACATCCGAATCGGCGGAAGAAAGGTCCACGGCGCGTTTGCCAGCGCTTGGGGGGCCATTCTTCGCTCTCGGGCCACCATGGGGGTTTGTGAGGAGAGTGATGTCGTTTCATTGATATTTTGGTGGTTGAGTAGGCGGCGTTCGTCCGCCGTATCGAAACCACCACGCCGTAAAGAACACTCGTAACAAAATTACTCCTGAACATGCTGGTTTCGGTACGTCCCGCGAAAAGCATGCGGGACTACTCAACCAGCGGAATTTCTATTTATCCGCAAATTTATAGCCGACGCCGTACACGGTCAACACATACTTCGGCTCGCTCGCTTTGACCTCGATCTTGCGACGGATGTTCTTAATGTGCGCGTCAATTGCGCGTTCATAGGATTCAAATGCCACACCGTGTATCGAATCCAGTAATTGCGCACGGGTGAAGACGCGTCCAGGCTGGCGTGTGAGTGTGGCGAGTAATTCAAATTCGGTGGGAGTCAACTCTTCGATCTCGCGCTTCTCGGCTGTGACTCGCATCCGCGGCACATCGAGGGTGAGGTCTGCCACGCGGATCATTTCCGAACTCATGCTTGTTGCGTTTTCGATGCGTCGAAACACCACGCGGACGCGCGCGACCAATTCCTTCGAGCTGAACGGCTTGGTCATGTAATCGTCCGCGCCGAGTTCGAGTCCGATGAGTTTGTCCGATTCTTCGGAGCGGGCAGTGAGCATGATGATCGGCGCGTTGGAGGTTTTACGAAACTCGCGGGTGAAATCCAGCCCATCGAGCTGAGGCAAGCCGAGGTCCAGAATGACCGCGGAGGGTTTTTCCGTCTTCGCCAGCGACAAGGCTTTCTTCCCGTCATGCGCGATCAAAACGCCAAATCCCGCGCGTTCGAGGTAATCGCGCACGAGTTGAGTGATCTTAGGTTCGTCGTCAACGACGAGGATAGTTTTCATGGCGCGGTATCGTCATTGCGAGGAGCGTTCTTTGCGACGAAGCAATCTCCAACACTGTGAAGGAGATTGCTTCGCTTCGCTCGCAATGACGATATTATACGGTTATTCTTTCTTTTCTTCCGTTGATTCGCCATGCGCTTTCTTGTGCCACTCCTCGAACATCGGCGGGACGCCATGCTCGCCCCAACCATGGCGACCTCCCCAGCCCCAGCGCGGACCCCACATCATCATGCGAAAAGATTTTAGCGCGAGGATGAATAGGAGAACACCGAAGATAGGAATCAAGCATCCGAAGCCAAATCCGAATGGGCGGTGAAATGGCATGCCGTGTCCACGGCCGTAGTGCGAATACGGCATGGGAACCGACTCGCCCGATGGCGCTTCGATGGTGATCGGCGAGCCTTTGGCAATGCCCGCTTGAAACGCGAAGAAGCCGATGGCGGCGATGACCGCAAGCAAGACCAATCCTGAAACAACACGCAGTGCAATTTTTCCGTTCATGTTTTACTCCTTTGGTTTGAACTGATGCTCGAAAGTATAGGATTCGTTTGTGAATTCGGTGTGAAGAGAGGAGGGAGAGAATCGGTTGCAATTTTCGTTTTGCAGGCATACAATTTAGAAATGATCATTCGATACGGAACAACTGACGACGCAAACATACTCGCGGAATTCGGGGCTGAAACCTTTTCCGACACCTTTGGCGCGGACAACACGCCTGAGAACATACGATTATTTCTTGCGCGAACTTATTCGCCTGAGATTCAACTTCAAGAGCTATCTAATCCCAGCACGATCTTCCTCATCGTAGAAATTGACGACAAAATCGCAGGCTATGCTAAACTCACACTCGGAAACAGAGATGATTCAATTCACGGGACGAAAGTAGTCGAGATCGAACGAATCTACGTCGCGAAGGAACACATTGGTAAGGGAATTGGCAAGTCACTAATGCAAGCCAGCATTCAGGAAGCCAAGCAAAGAGGCAGTGAAAGTCTCTGGCTCGGTGTGTGGGAGAAGAACCCGAGAGCAATTGAGTTTTACAAGAAGCGGGGATTCAAAGAGATTGGCACGCACGTATTCATGCTAGGTGATGATCCGCAGAGGGATTACATTATGGAGTTGAGGTTGTGAAGGGATAGCGCACTGCATCGATTTAAATGAACATGGCATAGTAAGGCATCTTGAATTTCTGGAGTCTTTCTATGAAAAAATCAATACCTAGCACAATTCTTATTATCAGCCTCTTCATCCTTGCTTGCTCATCGGCAAACCTGCCTAGTTTGGCAACGGCGACCCCGCAAACGATCATCACCATGCCGCCCATGCCGAGCGATTTCATTACACAGCCTCCATCTCCAACGGAATCAACCCAAACAGGCACAGGACTCGAAAACGAAAACCTTTTGGCAGGACTCCCCGATGGATTCAAGATTGGATATCAGGCGGAGCAGGGAAATCAAACCATCACAGAGATGGTCGCAGAAGGCGAGACGGTCGAAGATTGGACGATCATGGTCACAGTACAGGTTTATCTGGGCGAAAAGAATACCACTCCCCAACAGGCACAGGAAACCATGACCAATCGTTGGTTCGGTGCATGTCAGAATAGCGAAACGTACCCCGTAGCAGATGGCGTTGAAAATGGATACAACTTCGTGCTTTGGATGTTGTATTGCCCCTTGAATCCTTCCACCCAAAAAGAGGAATTTACATACATGAAGGCGATCCAGGGCAACGACAGTTTTTATCTTGTGCAAGTCGCTTTCCGTTATAAACCCACCGAAGCAGATATCACACAATGGATGAATTACTTACGTGAAGTTCAGGTTTGCGATTCGAGAATCCCTGAACGGGCTTGTCAATAATCCCCTTCAAATTTGTAGGTCACGCTTGAAGCGTGACCTACAACTCCTTTGGCTTGAACTGATGCTCGAAGTACAGGATTCGGTTGTGAATTCGGCGTGAAGAGAGGAGGGAGGAAAACGAATCTGTAATTGTATTTTTCCATTTGTGGGTATACAATTTTCGCACACAGAAGCGGAGGTAGCGTAAATCACTATGGACAGCGCTAATGTTCAAACAGGCATCGAACTCTTCAAATCAGGCAACAAGCCACGCGCACTTCAAATTTTCTTAGAGGTTCTTAAGAAGGAGCCTAAAAATGAGATTGCATGGCTATGGCTCGCCGCATGCGTAGAAAACCCTCAACAAAAAAGAGATTGTTTCCATAAAATTCTCGCTATCAATCCAAACAACACTTATGCCCAAAAAGCGCTGGCAGAGTTGGAACTGCAAACAACTTCAGAACCCAAGCCGATTCCTCAAAGTGGTACTGTCTTGAAATGCCCTTCGTGTGGTAGTGTAATGGGGCAACCAGATCATACTGGACTGGTTCAGTGCAAATACTGTGGAACAACAATAACATACCATCCCCCTGTTGAGAAAACTGAAAGAAAAAGTGTTGAGAGGTATTTGGGAATTTGCAAATCAGCACTGGAAGTGAAAAACTACAAAGAAACCTTGGAATATGCCAACAAAGTTCTCGAAATTGACCCTGAGAATGTTGAGGCATGGATAAACAAAGCCATTGCCTCGTTCTGGTTTACAACTGAAGTGAAAAACCGTTACGATGAGGCGATGAATTATCTCCAAAAAGCTGATGCAATTTCATCCGATAATGAACGTATCAGAGAAGTTAGACAAGAATTAACCTATCAACAAGCACAGTGGCAAATTTACTTGGGGAACGAAAAAATTAAGCAGGGAGATGACGAGTCGCACTTTATAAGCACGAGATATTCAGATGGACTTATTCAACTCGCGGGACGCCAACTAGAAGCATATAATAAAAAAATGGAATATTATTTGGAAGCGATGAATCTTTTTCTGACCGCAGACTCTTATACCCCAAACGATGTTAGTGTTTTAGAAAACATCGAGGCGTTGGCTTCAAGTTCCAAATCATTCAATTGGGGGAGTGCGATTTACGAAAAAATCAAAATATTACAAGTATTACGCTCAAAGCCAATAGCTGAGGAAAAACTTCCTAAGCTTAAACAGGAGCTACAACAGGTTCAAGAGAATCTTGCAGCACTTAACAAACGGAACAGTCTATTTGATGCATTTAAACTAGATGCCGCTGAAGACAAAGAGAAAAAACTAAAAGAAGAAATTAGCAGGTACGAAGCAATTATTGCCTACAAACTGTGAACCTTAAACTTGTGTAAATTGGAAGTGCTTCGCGCTAATGAGCGAGTCGGATTTATCCGACTTCCACGAACTGAGGCAGTGGCGCCTTGTCGCCACGCCGAACCACGCAACTATCAAACCACCTAACTAACTAACAAACTATCCAACTAATTTTAACCAAACAACCTCCCCAGCCCCTTGCCTCCTGTCTTTGTCAACATCTTCATCATCTTTTGCGCTTCACGGAATTGCTTGATCAAGCGGTTCACATCCTGCACTTCCATGCCAGAGCCAGCCGCTATGCGGCGCCGACGTGAGGCATTTAAAATATCGGGGTCGCGGCGTTCTTTCAACGTCATCGAATGGATGATCGCTTCGGTCTGTTTGAAATTCTTTTCGATATCTTTCGGGTCAATCTGACGCGCGGCTTGCCCCATTTGCCCAGGCAGCATATCCATGATCTGCGCGAGCGGTCCCATCTTTTTCATCTGCTTCATTTGGTCGAGCCAGTCTTCGAGCGAGAACTGTCCCTTCATCATGCGCTCGGCAGATTTTTGCGCCACTTCCTGATCGAACGCGGCTTCGGCTTTTTCGATCAAGCCGATCATGTCGCCCATGCCCAATATCCGCGACGACAGCCGCGCGGGGTCATACGTTTCGAGCGCGTCAAGTTTTTCGCCCGTGCCGATAAATTTGATCGGCACCCCCGTCACTGAACGGATCGAGATCGCCGCGCCGCCGCGCGAGTCGCCGTCCATTTTCGTCATCACCAAACCCGTGATCGAAACGTTATCGCGGAATCCCTGCGCGATGTTCAACGCTTCCTGACCGATCATCGAATCAACTACGAGCAGCGTTTCTGTCGGCGGGACTTTCGCTACGATGGACTTTAGCTCGCTCATCAACTCCGCGTCCAACTGCGACCGTCCAGCGGTGTCCACGATCATGACGCCGTATCCGCCCTTTTGGGCTTTTTCGAACGCGCGCGCCACGAGTTCTGGCGGCTTGACGTTCAAATCCGACTCAACGGGGACATCAATCCGCTCGCCGAGTTGCTGGAGTTGCGTCACCGCGGCGGGACGATACGGGTCGCCCGCGACGAGCATCACCCGCTCCCCTTTCGAGCGGAGCATCTTGGCGATCTTGCCCGCGTGAGTCGTTTTACCCGATCCCTGCAAACCGACCATCATGATCACATGCGGCTTCGGACCTGAAAATTTCAACGGCGCAGGCTCGCCGAGAGTAGCGATCAATTCTTCGTTGACAATTTTGATTACTTGTTGACCGGGAACCAACGCCTTCGACACTTCCGCGCCGACCGCGCGCTCACGCACACGAGCAATGAATGTTTTGACAACGCTGAAATGCACGTCCGCTTCGAGCAAGGCAAGGCGCACTTCGCGCATCGCCGCGTCCACATCCGCTTCGGAGAGTTTTCCGCGTCGGCGAAGTTGATCGAATACTTTATTAAGTCGCGAAGTTAAATTCTCAAACATGCCGCAATTATACGCCATCGCGCTCCGAGCGCTTCCCCGACTGTTGCTTGACAATCCCCCTTTCCCAATGTAAAATTCGCACGCTTAACAACAGAATATCGCCGAGATAGCTCAGTTGGTAGAGCACGCGACTGAAAATCGCGGTGTCCACAGTTCGATTCTGTGTCTCGGCACTCTCGGCGAACGTTGCCGAATGCGGGCGTAGTACAGTGGTAGTACGTCTCCTTGCCAAGGAGAAGGTCGTGGGTTCGAATCCCATCGCCCGCTCATTTTTTTCTCTTTTCGGCGTCGTGGCCAAGTGGTAAGGCAAGGGTCTGCAAAACCCTCACCACGGGTTCGAATCCCGTCGACGCCTCTACTAATAAAGCAGCAGCACAATGACGCGGGCGCGCGTCATTTTTATTCTCCCTATTAAACGGAGCGGCGCGCCATGCCAAGTCTCATATTCTCAAAACACATTCCCCGTCCTCAGCACTTCGACTTATAATAGCGCCATGAAGTTTCTATACGTCGAAGATGATCTCAACCACGTCGCGCTCACGCGCCGCGCGTTGGAAGACGATGCGAATCATTCGTTCGAATTGGTTCACGTCGAAACGATCGCCGCCGCGTTAGACTATCTAGAATCGCATCCTAATCTCGAACTGATTCTTTCCGACCTGCGCCTGCCCGACGGAAGCGGCCTTGATCTACTTGCGGCAATTAAGCGTCGCAAGGCGCCGCCCGCCGTCGTGCTGGTCACTGGGCAAGGCGACGAGCAGGTCGCCGTGGCAGCGCTTAAAGCAGGGGCAGCTGATTATCTCGTCAAGCAAAGCGACTACCTACACCGCCTATCATTCGCGCTTACCAACGCTGTGGCACAAAACCACCTGCTCCGTAGAGAATCTGCCTTGCGCGAAGCGGAGATTCGCTACCAATCGCTTATCGAGCAAACGCCCGCCATCGTCTTCCTCGACTCGACGCTAATAAGCAGTAAATCTGCGACGATCTATATCAGCCCGCGCTTAGAAGAATTTACCGGCTATTCCTCCATCGAATGGTTGACCCACAAGTATTTATGGGAAGATTTAATCCACAGCAATGATCGCGAGAGGATTATCGAAGCGTATCGCCTCGCACAACAAAATAGCGCGCCGTTCGACGAAGAGTATCAGGTTGTGCGGCGAGACGGAAGCGTGATCTGGGTCAAAGAAGTAATTGATTTGATTAAAGACGAATACGGCGACCCGCTTTATTGGCAGGGTGTTTTATTCGACATCACCAAAGATAAACAAACCGAGAACGCCCTGCAAAGGCAATTAAAACAGCTGACCGTTCTTCATACAATCGCCGTAGCCGGCGCCGACAGCGACACCGAAGACGAGATCATAGGACGCGTCGTACGGATCGCTTCACAGATTTACAACGAGGTTTGCGGCGTTCTTTTGCTCAGCGAAGACCGAAGAAACCTTATACCGCATTCCTCCTACATCGGCGCAAACGTCCTCAACTGGGCGGCAGGCATCGAAATTACAAAAGGCGTTACAGGCAGGTCGGCTTTATTAGAGAAAACGATACGCATCGGAGACGTCGCGCAAGAAGCGACATATATTGAAATTGCAACAAGAATGCGTTCCGAGCTCTGCGTTCCAATCCGCGTCAATACGCGCGTGATCGGCATATTCAATGTAGAGAGCAAAATTCCCAACGCATTCGATCAAGAGGACGAGCAATTTATCAACACGGTTGCCAGCAGCCTCGGCACCGCTCTGGAACGCTTGCGGCTCGCTAAAGAAGAACAACGCCACACGCAAGAATCGCTTGAAGCCGAAAGCGCGCGCCGTAAACAAGCGGAAAATTTACAAGAAGCGATCGCGGCGCTTTCTACAACATTGGATATTCAAGAGCTCTATCAAATCATCTTCAGTTCTTTGAGCAAACTCGTCATTTACGACAGCGCCTCCGTATTTTTTGAGCGTGAAAACGACAGCATGGAAATTGTGGCCGCTCATGGATTCGACCACGTCGCTAATATTATCGGGAAGACCTTTCCCAAGAGCGCAAAGTGGAGCGAGATTGCCGCATTGCGCAAGCCGTTAATTCTCTCCGACGCGCAAACCGATCCGCGTTTCGAAGCATGGGATGAGTCAAAATATATACGCGGATGGATGGGCGTGCCCATGATCGCGCAAGACAGAGTCATCGGTTTTATCAATTTAGACAGCCATCACACAGCCGCATTTACAGCGCAAGACGCCACCGTGCTGCAAACCTTCGCCAGTTCCGCCGCTATTGCGATCGAAAACACCCGCTCTTACGGAAACGCGCTCCAAGCCGCCGAGCGTCGCGTCGTCTTACATCAGATCAGCCAAGAGATCATAAGCTTCTCGCAAGATTTCGAACAAATCTACGTCGCGATCCATGCCGCCGCAAAAAAACTAATGCCTTGCGACGTGTTTATTATTTCGTTGCGAAACGCAGAAAAGGGCGTCAACGATTTCGTATACCGTATAGAAAACGGACAGCGCCTCCCATTTGAAAGTTTTGCTTCAAACGCCGGCTTAACTATGCAAATAGCAACCACGGGGCAAAGCGTTATTTTACAGAACGAACGAGAAATCGCCGCCAGCCCCGCTACGCGTTTTGGCAGTTCCACCCATGTTCTTTCCGCAGTATTCGTCCCCATGCGCATTGACGAACGAATTATCGGCTCTATCTCAGCGCAATCTTATGAACCAAACGCCTATCATGAAGAGGAACAAGCGCTTCTAGAAATATTAGCCTCATCCGCCGCCACTGCCATCGAGAACACGCGTCTATTCAACGAGACTCAAAACCGCTTCCGCGAAATGGAAACGATTAACCGCTTATCCACCGCATTGCGAAAAGCAAATTCACAAGCAGAAATATTCGAGATTTTCATTGACGAAACGCTCAGGCTTCTTGGCGAGGAAAATGGCGCGATATGGATATACGATCATGTTAGCGACAAACTTGTTCAACATGCGGCGCGCGGCATGGCAAAGAACGCTAAACATAAACAACTTAATACGACCGGCAGCATCGTCGCGCATGTCTTTACCGCCGGAGAAGCGCATATTTCGCCAAAACTTAGCGAAGATCCGTTAACCTTCCTGCCTAACTTCGAACCGGCGCTGCTGGAATATGGCGGCATAAGCATCCCGATAACCTCTACGGCGGGAACGCTGGGATCCGTATTCATCCAAATGGCGCCGGGGCGTCAATTCGCACAACATACCAGCCTGCTGACCACGCTGGCAGAGATCGCTGGAAATGCAATTCATCGCATTGAGCTATACGACCATAGCCAGGAACAGATCCGCAGGTTAACTGCGCTGCGCGACATTGACTCAGCCATAGCCTCTTCCGCCGACCTGCGCGTAACGCTCAATATCCTTGGCGAACATACTCTGAAACACCTCAAGGTAGACGCGATAGATATTCTGCTATATCGCCCCGAACTTCAGAATCTCACTTATCTATACAGCGCCGGCTTCAACTCGTCCACGCCTGCCAACTCTATCTTAAAAATCGGCGATGGGTTAGCAAGTCAGATTCTTTTTAAGGGGAAAACTCATCAGGTTATTAATCTAGCAAATTCTTCAGAATTGAAAAATAACCCTATGTTACGCACAGAAGGATTCGTTTCCTATATTGGCATTCCGCTGATCGTAAAAGGACAGGTCAAGGGAGTATTTGAAGCCTTCCATCGCACTGCGCCAGTTCTCAGCGCAGACTGGATGCAGTTTCTACAAACGCTGGCTGGGCAAGCCGCCATCGCAATTGACAACGCTCACCTTTTCGAAAACCTGCAGAAATCAAATCAAGAGATCATTCAAGCCTACGACATCACGCTCGAAGGTTGGGCGCGCGCGCTGGAACTGCGAGACCGAGAAACCGAAGGACATACCAGGCGCGTTACCGAATTAACAATGAGACTCGCCAAATCCATGGGACTCAGCGACGAAGAACTGGCAAATATTTATCGCGGGGTGCTTCTACACGACATCGGCAAAATGGGCGTGCCCGACCAAATCCTCAGGAAAACAGGCCCGCTCACGGAAACCGAATGGGAAGAGATGCGCCGCCATCCACAATACGCTTACGATTTGCTTTCGCCAATTCATTATCTCCACCCTTCATTAGACATACCCTATTGTCACCATGAACACTGGGACGGAAGCGGCTATCCGCGCGGTTTGAAAGGCGAACAGATACCGCTCGCCGCCAGAATTTTCTCGGTCGTGGATGTGTGGGACGCTTTGCGTTCCGATCGCCCCTATCGTAAAGCCTGGCCCACCGATCAGATCATCCAATACATCAAAGATAACGCAGGCATTCTCCTAGATCCGGATATCGTCAGGCGTTTTCTGACGCTTCTCAGCGCCGATCAACTATAGCGATCGCTTCGCCGCGCTTTCATTTTACGCGCAAGAATTTCCTCTTCCCTACCTGCAATACACCGGGATGAGGGAGCGGCTCATTTCCATTCTCAATCGTTTTCCCATCCAACCGCACCCCTTTTTGTTCAAACAGCCGGCGCGCTTCCGATTTACTCGATACGAGTCGCGTTGCAAGCAGCGCATCGAGCGCCGTCAGGTCTGGCTGCCATTGAAGTTCCGGCATATCCTCCGGCAATTCCTTCTGCTGAAAAAGCTTGACGAACGCCTCCTGCGCCGTCTGTGCGTCCGTATCGCCGTAAAAGATGGAGGTAATTTCCCACGCCAGTTTCATTTTTACATCGCGCGGATGCGCCTTTCCACTGGCGAGTTCCTCTTCCAAATCCTCAATCTCGCGCGGACTCCAGCGCGTAGCTAAGCGCATATATTTTCCCATTACAAAATCGGGAATAGACATCAACTTGCCATACATATCTTCCGCGCCGGTATTGATTGGCACAATATTGCCCGTAGATTTGGACATCCTCTGCACGCCATCGGTTCCGGGCAAAATCCCGGTAATAATGCCAACCAGCGGTTTCTGACCCAGCGCATCCTGCAATTTTCTTCCTGCGACGATGATATTAAATAACTGATCCGTTCCGCCAACCTGAACGTCGGTTTGCATCGCCACAGCGTCGTAGCCCTGCATCAAAGCGTAAAAAGTTTCATGCAGAAAGATCGGTTCGCTTTTCTCTAACCGTTTCACAAAATTTTCGCGCGCTAAGAATTGTTGCACGGTGAAATTTTGACCCAGTCGAATTAAATCCACTAACGATAGCTTGCTCAACCACTCGCCGTTATATCGAACGGACGTTTTCGATTCATCCAAAACGCGAAACGCTTGTTCCGCATACGTTCTGGCATTCTCTTCAACTTGCTCATGCGTAAGCACCGGGCGCGCCTTATTTTTATCCGATGGATCGCCAACCAGCGCAGTGTAACTCCCGATCAAGAATGTAACTTCGTGCCCCAGGTCTTGAAACTGACGCAGTTTCCGCATAGTGATCGTATGCCCCAAGTGGAGATCCGTTGAGGTGGGATCGTAACCGCAGTACACGCGCAACGGCCGCCCCTCCAAAAGACGCGCGCGCAATTCAGATGTCATCGCCTCTTTAAGTTCTTCATCGCCGTATTCAACGCCTTGCATTAATATTTCAACTTGTTCTTCGACGTTCATACTGTCTCCCAAAAGGACATAATAGATATAAGGCTATAAATAAAAACACGCGGCGTATGGCGCCGCGTAGATAAATCGCCATCGCATTTCTTAATCCGTGTAATATGAGCGAGCGCTGCAAGCAGCAAAGTTAAACATACGTCGATTATACATCATCATTGTTCAAGGTTGAAGGCGAACGACCACGGACCGCGAATCGTGTAAAACTCATCGCTAAAAACTATGCTCTCCGCTTCTTGTTGCGACATGCTTTCGGGCTTATCCACAATCTGTACCATCGGCGCTCCGTCCGCATCTGTACAGATTAAGACAATGCCTGCGTCGCGCGCATCGAGCGTCTGTTGAATTTTCGGCGCGTAGATCGTGCAATAATCTTCGGGACGCGGAACAGCCGCAATCGCATCCACCGTGATGATCGCATTGGACAAATCTGCATCCGGCGGAATGTTGAAGAACGACAAGGTATCGCAACGCAACCCCAACTGCCCCTCCCTAGGCTCTTGCAGGCTGAGCATAGCTGAGGCAAAGTCAAAAACGGCTGTCTCACCATACTGGAGGCTTGCGCTCCAAATAGACCAATCGGAAGAATCTACCAGAGTGAAACAGATCTCGACATTCACGTCTTTACCGTCGCGCCACGCGCGCGCCGCGCTCACATTCAACCCGTCAGACGATTGGGCTGGCGCAACCGGCGCGGCTTGAACCGTCGGGTACGACGGATCAATAAGCGCAGTCGGAAGAGACTGGGCAAATCCCTGCGGCGCGTTAGCCGAAGAACAAGCCGAAATAAGGAAACCTAACGCTAACAATAATCGTTTCATCAATATTCCTTTATTAAAGCTTATATGCTGTCGCCGTCATTGCGCGACGACAGCGCGTATATTCTACAAATTAAAAAATTGGCAGTATAATCACGCCCAGCATACGGAGACTCGATGTACGATCCTGTACTGGTGTTAAACGCCAACTTTGAACCGATCCACGTTTGCGCGTTGCGGCGGGCGTTAGGTTTGCTGCTGACAGGCAAAGCCGATATGATCATCAATGGACGCGGATACGTCCGGACCGTAGAAGCCTTAATACCGCGCCCATCCGTTATTCGTCTCGAATATCAGATCAATCGCCCGCGCCCGCATGTCAAGTTGACGCGGCGCGAGATTTTCCGACGCGACAATTATACCTGCCAGTATTGCGGCAGGCGTGAAGGCGGACTGACCGTTGATCATGTAATTCCGCGCCACCTCGGCGGAGCGCACATATGGACGAACGTAGTCGCCGCTTGCCCGTCTTGCAATCATCGCAAAGGCGGCAGAAAAGTGGAAGAAGCCCACATGCGCCTTCCTTTTCCACCGAGAGAACCTCCCGCCAACGCCGCTTATATTTTTGGCAGGCACTTGGTTGAGTATCACGAATGGGAGCCTTTTATTCAAGGTTGGTAAACGGCGCCCCAACGGTTAAAAGTCAATCGTCAGAAAGTCAATCGCCAGTTCAATTTCACCGTCAAACGCTTGCCGCGCTCTTGAGATAAGATCACCTTGAGCAAAACGTCCCGTCGGATAGTGAATGAGATATAGTTTTTTCACGCCCGCTTTCGCGGCGATTTCCCCCGCTTGCTCAGCGGACGAGTGACCATAGGCGGCGCCCGTCGCTTCGTGAATTAATATATCCGCTCCAGCGGCAAGTTCTACAGTTTGTTCGCACGGCTCCGTGTCGCAAGAATAGGCGAGAATTCGCCCAGTCGCGCGGCATTCAATCCGCAAACCAATCGTCGGGACGATATGTTGCACCGGCGAGGCTTTAATGCTCATTTCAGCGCATTCTAAAACAGGTGTCAGCGTCGCTTTGGGCAGAGGATAAAAACTGACCGGGAAAAGCGCGGGCCATTCGCCCCAGTGATAGAAGTCCATTAATTTTTTCAACTTGCTCATAACGCCGCGCAAACCATAAATATTTAGCGGGGCAACGCGCCCCAACAGCCACATATCCATGAGCAAAAGCGGCAAACCCGCCGCATGATCGGGATGAAAATGGGTAACGATAACGTCGGTCAATGAGTGAAGCTCTACGCCCGCCTGTTCCAGACGGACCGTCGGCGTACCCGAACAATCTACAAGAATCGTACGCTCTTCGCCCACAATAATAAAATGGGTGTTCTCATGACCTTTGCTCGGAATAGCGTTCGACGACCCTAAAATAATCACTCTAGCCATTATTATCTCGCGTTATAGCCCAAACGCCGCCTTCAATATATATGGAGTCGCGTAAATCTCAATCACCGCCGCAACCGCCAACAGAGGCAGGACAATTCCTACAAAAACGCGACACCAGTCCACGATAGAAACAATCAAAGTCTCTCCCATGCTCCTCTCTGTTTGCGGAGTTACCAGTTGGGCGCCGGCTTTCACCATCGCAGCAGTTGCAAGAAAGAAAGCGGTCAATTCGAAAACGCCGTGCGGCGCCACCCCTGCAAAGAATGTCAATAGCGGCGAAAAACCGATCAATTTTGCGGCGCCCAGCACTCCGCCAACCAAACCCACATTGACTAGGAAAAGCCCCAATCCAAGAACGCCAAAGGATGCAATGCCAAGCAGGAAAATAGCTAATATCGCCCGCGCATTATGATAGAACAAAACCGGCGCCGGCAATTGGCTGCTGATCATCTCAAGCGAAGACGCGTTGCTTAGGGCATAGGCGCGAAGTTCTTCCGCGCGCTCGGGAGTAATCGTAATATAAGCGGGAATTTGGACAATCGTCCATCCGTAACTCGCAAAGACAGCGACGACGCCGATCGTAATTACGATCAGCAAGGGCGTTCTTAACTGAGCCAGCGTTAGCGGCAATTCTTCTCGATACCAATTGAATACGCCTTTCGCCTTGCCCGTAAAGCGATCAGAGAATAAATGTGCCAGCCGCTTAAGATTCAGCGTGTCAATTTCACGTCCCAGCAAATATTCGCGACGGAAATGCGCCAACCCAAGCCGCACGAGCAATCCTGAAAGCAACGTTACCGCGACAATGGCGTACCATAACACTTCCTCGTCGCCCCAAAAGATCAGGGTAGTTTCACCTTGCAAGATGAACGCTACCGGCATAACCACAAACGAAGCCAGCAGATTCGCGGCGCGGATCGACGTAGCCTGCACCGAAATAATAATCGCTGAACTCACCATCAACACCGCATGGGCAAAAGTCAGCAGCAATATTAATAAGAGGATATACGCGCTGGGAAACGCCACTGCACGCCGCAAAAGCAACGCGAGGTAAAGCCCGGTCGACAAATAGCTGGCGATCAGCGGCGTTACAATGCCGACTAACAGCTTACCCAGATAAATCTGACTATCCGTCAGAGGCGAGTTTAGCAAAGGCTCGATCGTACCGCGCTCCTTCTCGCCGACAAACGCCTCCAATGCGACGCCCAAGGTGAACGCTAACGGAAAGAAGCCGATTACCAGCACCACAAACGGGACCAACCGTTCTAAGATCAAATCGCCCCCGTATCGATTCATAAAATTAATCGCTTCGCGAGTGTTCGCATCGGCAATGAACGGAAACAGACCGATCATAATGATCATAGGCGCAATAATGCGCCAATCGCGGAACTGATCTACAAACTCGCGCCGCGCCACGAGCCAGATGCCATCCCAGTTATTCCGCATAGGTTGTCTCCTGTGCGCGCTCCATCGTTCTCAAATAAACTTGTTCCAATGTCCTCGGGACCTCATAGAACGAAATCACTCGCGCGCCGCGAGATGTTAACGCATCCACCAAATTCGGATTCGTCGTCTGCGGCGACTCGATGCGAAATCTTAAGCGGGTCGCGTTCCGAGCAACGATTTCCACGCCGGCGGGTAAATCCAACGCCTCCGCATTATACGATTCGGCAAACTCCGCTTCATACTCCGCCGCTCCCAATACCTGACGTTTCAACTCGTCCAGCGCGCCGCTCAACAAGATCTTGCCGCGATAAATAATCGCAACATGATCCGCCAACGCCTCTGCTTCGACAAGATTATGAGTGCAGATAACTATCGTTCGCTGCGACGACTTCAAGCGCGCGATCTCATCGCGCGCCAAACGCGACGCCTCCGGGTCCATTGCCGAGGTGGGTTCGTCCAACAGCAACACGGCAGGATCGTGGATCAACGCGCGCGCCATCGCCAATTTCTGCTTCATCCCTTTAGAGTATTCGCCCGTGCGTCGTTTCGCTGCCTCGGTAAGTCCGAAATAATCTAATAAATACACGGCGCGCGCTTTTCTCTTTTCCGCGCTCAATTTATACACCCTGCCAAAGTAATCAAGGTATTCATCGCCAGTCATGCGCACATACAAACCATGCTGCTCTGTCAACACGCCTACATTCGATCGCACCTCCTGCGGATTCTTAATCACATCATAGCCAGCCACGCGCGCCCAACCCCGCGTCGGAGTCAGCAGTGCGTTCAGCATACGGACGGTGGTTGTCTTTCCCGCGCCATTTTGCCCCAACAACGCGAGTATTTGGCCCGCTTGCACATTCAACGAAACGCCTTCCACCGCCCAAAAATTACCGTTAAATTCCTTGCTTAAATCATATGCCTCAATCATTCAAAGCCTTTTCTTTCTGTTTTCGATATCAAGCATAGCCAGAGCTAATTTTACAGTCAATAAGACAACAGTCCCCCTGCAAATTTGATAAGCGCGTTCGCTCTATTGCACCATAGAGAAGTCGTTGCGATGACGCAGGAACAACGCCGCTCCAGCGCATAAGGCGATAAGCGCCATAAAGGCTTGATTGACGTTGATGCCCGCTATCAACGAAGCATCAAGCCGCAAAAAGTCGAGAGAGAATCGGATCAGTGGATAGGTCATAAGATAAGTGAGGAAAATATCTCCGTTCTTCAATCTATCCGCGTATCGGCGCGAGAGCCAAAGGAGGAAGAACATGTTAGCGAGATTCAAAACCGATTCGTAAAAGAACAGCGGATGATACGTTTCAAACTGCTCATAGCCCGCCACGCGATAATCCGCATCAATGTGGATCGCCCACGGAAGATTCGTCGGCGCGCCGTAGAGTTCCTGATTGAAAAAGTTCCCCCAGCGCCCGATCGCCTGCCCCAGCGGAAGACTCGGAGCGGCGATATCCGCCCACTCCGCGAAACTTAGTCCGCGCTTGCGAGTGTAGAAAAACAAAACGATCGCGCCGCCGATGACCGCGCCGGGAATCCCCAAGCCTCCCCTCCAAATGGACAGGATGTCCAAGATTTGAACGGCGCCGCCGACAAAATACGGGTTGACCAACTCGCCCGTCGCAGGATCGAGAACCATCACGGAAGGCGAAGGCGTGAAGATGTGCCACAGCCGCGCGCCGGCGATTCCTCCGATCAAAAGATATTTTAGTAAATCCCAAATTATCTCAGGATCGTATCCGCGTTGTTTTGCCGATTTGGTTGCAAGCCACGCGCCAGCCACCGCGCCGAGCATGAGGATGATGCCATACCAATAGATGGTTCGGTCATCACCGAACAAAAAAAAGTGCATTCCATCGAATTGAAAAAATGACATTATGCAGAGTCTTTCTTTTTCGCCAATTGCATCTTTGCATGCGCCTGACCTCGGACAAACCAGATGCGTTGAAACGCCGTGATGTTCGCAAAAACCGCAATGATGCCCAAGCCGATATACAGTTTTCCAAACACAAGCGAGGGGGCTAGAACTAAATATCTTTCCACGCGAGTCAGCAAACCAACTTTTGCGCCATAGCCAAGTCCTTCCGCGCGCGCTTTCACATACGAGACGAGGACCGAGCCAGCCGCGGCGATAAAGGTCAACATGCCTCCCAGCGGTTCGCCGATGGACAGGAAGTGATACAACAGCCCGCCGTAGATAATTAATTCAGAATAGCGGTCGCTGACCGAATCAACGAATGCGCCGAAGTCGCCCGGCTCGCCGCGCAAACGCGCCATCGTTCCATCCAGCGCGTCAACGGGAGTCATGATCAGCACCCAAAGTCCGCCGGTAAACATATCGCCTCGCGCGAGATAATACGCGCCGATGCAGTTTCCGATCATGCCGATGACCGTCATCATGTTCGGCGTAAGACCGAGGCGGTTGAAGAAATTCCCCAACGGATCCAGCACCCACTTGAACCACAGGCGCAGATAATCAGTAAACGTTTTTCGAGCCGGCAGTCCGGCGGCGGATTTCTCCATGTTAATCCTTTAGTGCGATTCGTTTTTCAATCATACAGTTTACACAAGTCAGAATCTTCTGCCGCGAATTATCCCTAATTCTTAAAACAATTCGCGAGAAGCAGCAAAATTTACGCTGAGCCCGTCAAAGTATTTGCGGCTTGGTCTTGGGATTTTGTGTAGGTCTTAAATCAATCGACTTACGCGCCATGCTCATTCATTTCATCTCCATCTAACGGCTCAACCAGCACGTCGCGCTCTCTGCCGCCGCCTTGCGAAGGTCCAACAACGCCCATCTCCTCGAGTTGATCGAGCAAACGCGCCGCGCGCGGATACCCGATTCTCAGCCGTCTTTGCAACAGCGAAGCCGAAGCGCGTTGACTTTGACGCACAATGACAACAGCTTTTTCAATTAGACTCTCATCCTCATTTCCTTGCGGCTCAGAGAGCAACTTCTCCCAAGGCGGAGCGTCCCTCGATTCTTCTGTCGTTTTCTTCCAATGCGCAATAAGACGTTCGATCTCCATATCGGTGATCATCACGCCTTGCGCTCGAATCGGCGAGCCGACTTCAGGATTTAAGAACAGCATATCGCCGCGACCGAGCAACGTCTCTGCGCCGGTCGTATCGAGGATGACGCGGCTATCCACGCCCGAAGCGACGGAGAACGCCAGCCGCGAAGGGAAGTTCGCTTTAATCAAGCCGGTCACTACGTCGGTAGATGGACGTTGCGTAGCGACGATTAGATGGATTCCAGTAGCGCGCGCCATCTGAGCAAGGCGGACAAGGTTGTGCTCAGTCTGATCGGGCGCTGACATCATCAAGTCAGCAAGTTCGTCTATCAACACAACGATACGCGGAAGCGGCGCGCCTTCTTTTTTACGCGCAAGTTTACGATTATATGTATCAAGGTCGCGCGCGTGCGCGCCCTCCAACAGACGATAGCGATGTTCCATCTCAACGACCACCCACCGCAACACGCCGAGAATACGCTCGACATTGGTCTCCACCTTGCCGTACAAATGAGGCAGACCGTTGAAGCGCAGCAATTCGACCATCTTCGAGTCGATCATCACCATCCGCAAATCTTCAGGCGCATTATTCATGGCAAGGCACGCCGCCAGCGATGTAATACACACAGACTTTCCGGAACCTGTCGCACCGGCAATCAGTAAATGCGGCATCCGCGCCAAATCGGCAACCAACGGCTGACCGGACACGTCGCGCCCCAACGCCATCGCCAGCGGCGCGCCGACTCGGTAGAACGCGTCGGTTTCCAAAATAGAGCGCATCCTGACTACCGACGAATGCGCATTCGGGACTTCAATGCCGACGTACGCCTTGCCTGGCACCGGCGCTTCAATGCGCAAACGTTCGGCGGATAGCGCCAACGCCAAATCTTTTTGCAGCGATGCGATTTGCGCCACGCGCACCTTCATCTGTTGCGCTTCCTCTTCCGTCGCGCCCGGCTTCTTCATAAAACCAGGCTGAACCGCAAACTGCGTCACTGTCGGTCCTACGCGAAAACCGATCACCGTAGCGGCAATGCCAAACTCAGCGAGCGTCTTCTCGACCATGCCAGCGGTTTGATTAATCGTGCGTTCATCGGGTCGCGTATTTTGATCTGCCAGCAAAATATTCAATGAGGGCAGGCGTTCATCGCGGTTGCGCGGCGCGGACGGTTTCTTGTCGCCTTGTTCAGCGACGCGCAAAGATTTTCTAAATTCGGGAGGCAGCGCAGGAGATAACTTCTTGCGCGATTGGCGCGCTGGCATTTCAGCTTCCGCTTCTTTCGCCAATTCAAGCTGAGTCGCCGCAACTTCAACCGGCGCTTCTTCTCCAGCCACTTTTAAAAGCCAGCGTTCAGCCAACGCCCAAATTCCGAAGCCTGCCATCAATGAAAGCAACCACAAGATTAACAAGATCAGCGTACCCCCCAAGCGATCAATGCGCCAAAACAACGTAACAAGCCCCCATCCGATTCGTCCGCCGTCCGCGCCGGCTTCGGCTCGCATAAGCGATCCGCCTCCGATGGCGGCGAGCAAACCCAGAGTCAGAAGCGAGGCGAGTTCAAGCGCGAAAAGCCTGCCCCAGCCCAATCGAGGCGCGTCGCGATATAGCGCAATAAATCCGATATATCCAAACGCAACGACGGCAAAATACGCGCCCCAGCCCAGCCACAGCGAAAGCAGATCTGCCCATGGCGTGAGGACCCAGCCTTCTGTAAATTTGCCGAGCGCGAGGAGAGTCGTCAGCGCGACAGCGAGCATAAAAACGCCGAACGATTCACGCGCATATTTTCCAAAACGCGCGTCAAAACGCACAACGCGATCCAGCCAATCGCTTCGCGATTCCGATTCAGGCGGCAGAGGAGAACGCTGCGACATTACGCGGGTTTTACCCAACTCCTTTCGCGTATTCCATATCGAGAATGGCACGCGCCACAGCCTCGACCGCGACGCGCTGTTTGCGATACAAGTCGGCTTCCGACATGGCAAGCCTGCCCGCTACTTCGCGCACTTTCCTGCCTTCGATAAATTTCATTTCAAGGATATTATAAAGAATCCACTCGCTTGTGAAGCGGCGATCGCCTTCAGGTTTCACCTGATCCACCGCTCTACGGAGCAACGCGCGCAAAGCGTTTTGCGCGTTGCCATCGTGATCCTCAACCAGCGTTTTCACAACATGCAATTTCATCAGCGGGCTGTTGGTAAGTTTCGGTCCGCCCCAATAATGCGTAAGCGCATCCTTCACCCAATCTGCAAATTCCGACTCGTCCGGTAAGGGCTCACGCAACAATGCAGCGCGCGTGTCGTAGCGTCCAGCAGCGCGTATTTGTTGCAGGAATTCGATCTGCGGTTTTAAACTTTCAAGCGACAGGAAAACGCGTTGTTGCAAGAGGCGGTCTTCTAAAGCCAGCGCGATACGTTCAGCAAGCAGCCAGAGCGCGTCGCGCTGATCTTTATCCAGCTGTATTCTCTCCGGTCTTCGCGCAACTCCAAGCAGCCCTAGCAACGGCGGAATTTCATCTCTATCGCCGATTTCCTTTCGCTTACGAAGCGGAAGAATCCAGAAGTTTCCCCATATATATTCGGCGCGGCGCCCCATTCCGTTCGAATGGACGATCTGTAGGGCTTCATCAAGATTCTCTTCTTCAAGCAAGAATTGATTCCCTGCCGTCAGACTCAGCGTTAACTCATTTCCGTCCAATGCAGCGACAAACGCGCATGGCGATTGCAAGTGATCGCGCACGGCGGCAAGCGCCGTTTCGAGAAATTGATGCAAGTCTCCGCGCGTGAGCAAACGTTCCTCAATATTTTGAAGAAGTTGAATCTCCTGACGGTCGCGTCCATAGAAAAGCAGACGTTCCCACAGCGGTGAAAACAGCGTGACCGCATGTTCAAATAGCAAGACCGTCACTACGACCGCCAGAGGCACGAATCCTGAATATGGTTCACCGCCAAGAAATTGCCCTGTGCGCCGCACCAAGGTCATCGCCGTCAGCGCCAACGACGCGGTGATCGGCCCGCGCAAGAGCCATTTGAACAGCCGACTTTTCACCACTCGATCGGGCCATGTCACTCCGAAGAATGCGACTGCGTACGCCATAACAATCAGCAACGCAGCGACCAGCAAGTTATTAATAAAGGCGACGCTCCAAAACAGAAGCACATGCTGCGCGGCAAAATTGGAGCCTAACAAAAGGTAGGGGTACGAGCCGAGCGCCGGAGCGGTCGCGCCCGCGATCAAGTAGATCATTCTACGCTTTCCCAGCCCGGTCAACATCAACGAATAAGCGCGAATGAAGTTGTAGCCTGCCCAAGCGATGATCGTAAAATAGAAAGCGGTGAACGCCTGCGTCCAAACTGTTCGGCTTAAATGCGGCGCAGGAAGTTCGCTTGAGGCAAGCGAACCGACGAGCATCCCTGCCGCCAGCAGAATAATAAAGCCGAGCGCCAACGCGTACGTCAGACGCAACACAACCCTTCGCCTGCCGCGCGAGGGATGTCCCGCCGTCGCCAACAACGCATCTGAAAGGTGCAAATATGCCGGCGGCAAAAATATCACCCCGATCCACTGAGCTCTTAACAGTAATTCAATTCCTTGTTTCGACAGGCTGTCGTTCTGTAGCGCCTCTGAAGTAAAAATTGCCACCACACACAACAGAATCACCGCAAACGAGCGCGCAACGCGATTGCGCAGATTGAAAGATAACGCGTATAGAAACAGCGAGAACGCAGTGATTGCGATGCCCGCCGTCAAAATATCGTTCAGCGTTTGAAGCGCTGTTAGTAGCCAATCCTGCCAGCCGTTCACTATAGGTCAACCTGATTTAATCGTCTTTGCAAAAAATAAAGCCACATCTTGCGTGGCGTAATAGCGGTCATTATACCCGCAGAAATCATACCCGAATTTTCGCGCCAAGCGAATGCCGTTTTGATTCTTCGATTGCATCTCAAGTATAAGGCGGCGTACGCCGCGCTCAATTGCCCATCCTTGCGCCGCCGCCAGCAGTTCAGACGCGCCGCCCCTCCGTCTCGACGGAACGCCAACAACCAGATCAGTCACCCACGCCGTCGCGGAGACTCTATCTTCTTTTGCAGAGAGGTAGCCGATTGGCGCGCCTGCCTCCAAGAGAATAAGATTTAAATCACGCCGCGTCCAATCGTCCGCGAGCGAAGCTGGGTCACGCGGATACGCCACGTCTATCGCACGAGGCAGGCGCACTTCACGGAAACTAGCGTCAATTTGACCGCCATTATGGATAAGATTCAACTGCCAGACATAATCGCTCTGAGAGGCGTGGTCAAGCGCCGTCAAGCGCGGAATATCAGTTGCGACAGCCAGACGAATATCGAACACATTTGCTCCTCTTCTATATCACGGGTTTTCTATGCGCACGGCAATAACGCAGGGTTCGAGCGTTTTACCGGCGTTATCAATCAATACCAATTGCAGGAAATAGTCGCCGTTAGAGAGCGTGGTCGTATCCCAAGCGCCCAGATCGCCCTCTACGATCGGCTGGTTGCCCGCAGAGATCGTCGCCCAAATGTTCGTCCCCATAGCAGAGATCTCGTATTTGTAAAAACCAAAGTTAGGAATATCCGCCGTGCCGGTCAATGCGACAATTCCTTGCACTGAAGCGCCCGGCTTCGGCGCGGTAAGCATGATCCGTTTCGGGTCGCAGCCGCTCATGCCGCTGGGAACTTCCGCCGCCGCAGCCTCGATTGGATTCAGCGTGGCTTGTGTAGCCGCTTCGGGAGCCAATGTGTTGGTCGGAACGCCGCGAAGATCAAGCGTGGCGGTCGGCAAAACATCCGAGGCGGGAAGCGAAGGGACGAGAAACGTCGCGATGAAAAACTCTGCGAAGATCAAAGCAAGCGCCAATACGCTGAAAATCACCGAGCGCGCTAGCCGCTGCAAGGCAAACTCGCGTTCGAGTCCATAAACAGCATTTCGCCATTCAATCCACGCTCGTATCATGGCGCGGACGACGAACGCCCCCCAAATCACCAGCGTAATGTAGATTAACGGCTCATACGCGGCGAGTAAACGATAAAAAGAATTCATGCAATCGAAATTAAAGCGCGTGCAATACGCCGCGTACAATCGCCTCGATCTTCGGCGTGATTACTTTTCCAGCCTCGATCACTTCTTCATGCGTCGTCACCGTAGAACCGTCGAGGTTAGCTTTATTGCTAATGCCTGAAAAGCCCAGCGCTCGCAAACCGCCGTGTCGCGCTACGATCACTTCTGGAACAGTAGACATTCCCACCGCGTCTGAACCGATAAGTTTCAAAAAGCGCAGGTCCGCCGGGCTTTCAAACGACGGTCCGCTCAGTCCGCAATATACGCCTTCGCGAAGCGTTATTCGGCGTTCCAAAGCGACTTTACGCGCCAGCGTCATCAAAGCAGGATCGTAGGCTTGGCTCATATCTGGGAAACGCGGACCAAATTCATCAATATTCGGACCAATTAATGGATTCGCACCCGCCATTCCCACCATATTTAAGTTGTCAGTGATCAACATCACGTCGCCGGGCGTAAACTCGGGATTCACGCCGCCCGCCGCGTTAGTAACGATCATGATCTCGATATTCAATCGAATCATCACGCGCACCGGCAACGTAATCTGCGACATGCTATAGCCTTCATAAAAATGAACGCGCCCTTGCATTGTCAACACGGTCTGCCCTTCCAACTCGCCAATCACCAGCCTGCCGGCATGCCCTTGCACCGATGAGAGGGGCCAATTTGGAATCTCGCTAAAAGGAATATAATCGGCGTTTTCGATAGAATCCGCCAAACTGTTCAGCCCCGATCCAAGGATCAACCCAACGCGAGGGCGATGCGACGTGCGCGAGCGAATAAAATCGGCCGCTTGATCAATTTGTTCAAGAGTCACAAACGTAGACATAGTAATTATCTTCTCTGTTAAGTAAATTTTTGGCTCAAGTTGCTGTAATGTTTAAAATTATATCAGATTAGACGAGCATGAAGTACAATAACAAAATGTCTTCCGCCATGCGCGACATAAGAACCGCTCCCTCTCTCGCATTAAGAAGGATTCTGCTTCTTTGCGCCGTAACAACATCCTTGCTCGGGCAGGGATTCCTTCTCGCGCCGCGTATTCTCAATCCGATTCTCAAACCTCTTTCGACGTTAGGCGCCGCATTGCCGGCGATCGTCGTTCTTTGTCTATCTTTTTTCCTTTACGTCAGCGCCGTACAAAGATCAACTCACAAGACCGCGCTCCTGTGGCTCTTTCTCGGCATTCAACTAACCACCATCATGGGAGCAATTTCACTAACTTACGGAAACGGCTCGCGGGCGCAAGAAATAGGATATGCTTTCAGCGGCATCGTTACTTTGCTGACAAACCTCGGCATATTCGCCGTCCTCCAAATGAACTACGCGCCTCTGCCAACAGCCGCCGCCGACATAAATCAAGCAGAAACGACTGTTAAGCGGTTGAACGGACAGGTCGAACTCCTCACCCAGCAATTGAACACGGAAAAACAACGGACAACGCAGTTGACTTATCTCAATGAATTAAGTAAACAACTCGAAGCCGAACTGGAACTGGAAGTCGCCGCACAACTAGCGGTCAACGCCATTGAGCGAGCTATCAATTGCTCGCTGGTCTCGCTGATGTGGCACAAGCCGGAAGAACAAAGCTATGTCGCTATAACGTATGCCGGCAAAGACACAACCCATATTCCATCAGGCTACCAGCAAGACTCAACAATAGGCGTGTTGGGACGCGTAACGCGGCTAAAGAAATCGCAAATCGTCAACGACGCTCGCCTTGATCCCGACTTTGTAGCGTTGCCGGGGCGCAGCGTGATCTCACTGATCAGCATTCCCATCATGCAGCACAACAAAATTAGAAGCATAATCGAGATTTGTTCCGATGCGCCCTACGCGTTCACTCGCGAAGATATTGCCATCGCTGAAGACATTGCCGGCGAACTAACGCGGGCATGGGAACGCGCAAGTTATCATCAGCGCTTGAAAGAACTGATTCGAGCGGGCATCTCGCTTGCTACCCTGCTAGACGCGCAAGCCGCCGTGCAAGAGATCGCGACAATCGTGCGCAAAACGCTCAAAGCGCACTTCGTCTTTATCTCTCTGCTCGACCAACAGGGAAGCTTCTCGCGCACCGCTTCTGCCGGCGACGCTCCTAAGTTACTCGAGGGACTGCAAAACGCCGCTCACAATGAGACGCTGTTAACGGCGGCATTAAACGCGAAATATCCGTTTCGCGTTCGAGATGCGCGAAAATATATCCGTGCAGACTCTCTTGAAATTGACCGTCCAACTTTGAGAAGCGCGATCGCGATCCCGATCCGTTTACATCGTTTGAGCATCGGCGCGATTCTCGCATTTGGAAAGCAGGACGGCGCATCTTTCTCAGAAGACGACGAATCGCTTGCTGACTTATTATCGTCTCAAGCAGCGGCAGCAATCGAAAGCTCGTGGTTGTATCAGGAATTGCGCAATACGTTGAACACTACCGCTATGCTCTACCAACTTAGCGTAAACGTTATTCAGGCAGAAGAAATAAGCGACGCCGCAAAACTGATCAGCCAAGCCGCGCACAAACTCGCCAATTCAACAGAGACCGGCGTTATGCTTCTCTCAAAACAAGGAACTGTCGAAGTAGAAGTTGAAATGGACGCAAACGGTTTCCACTCGCGCCACGAACGTCCGCAAGAAACGATTGATCAGGCAATTCAGACCGGTCAAAGCATCATTATTTCAAACGATAACGGGACGCTAGTATGTTATCCCTTGTTAAGAAGCAGCGAAACAAAAGGCGCGCTATGGATAAAAATTCCAGATAACCGCGGACAAAACTTTGCCAGCCTCCAAACGCTGGCAAACCAAGCCGCCATCGCGCTTGACCGCGCCATCTTGCTGGCTGAATCGCGGCGGCAGGCGACAGAGCTCCAAAAAGCGTACGCTGAGCTAGAGATCACATACGACCGCACGCTCAAATCGTTAATGTCGGCGCTGGACGCTAGAGACCGGGAAACAGAAGGTCACAGTGTTCGCGTTAGCCGCCTTACCTGCGCGCTCGCCGTAGAAATCGGCTGGACTGAAAAACAAATCAAGGCGCTTGAACGAGGCGCCCTGCTTCACGACATCGGCAAGATCGGCATTAGCGACGCGATACTTCATAAGCCGGATAAACTCACTGACGATGAATGGAAGATCATGCGCGCTCACCCCGACATCGGCGCCCGTATCGTAAAAGACATTCCATTTTTACAAGAAACCATTTTGGTCATCCGCCATCATCACGAACGCTGGAACGGAAGCGGATATCCGTTGGGGCTGCGCGCCGAAGAAATCCCCATAGAAGCGCGCATTTTCACCGTTGCCGACGTGTTTGACGCGCTCACCAGCAGCCGCAAATATCGTGAACGACTGCCCGACGAGGAAGCCCTGCAATATATGCAACAACACAGCGGCATCTTATTCGACCCCGACATCGTCGTCGCATTAACGCATGTTCTTAATCGTCGGCTCGCCGCAGAAGACAGCGAGCAAAACGAAGCTTACCAGCCTACCCCAGAATTCCTTTAAACGCCTCCACTGCTCTAGCTACCGCAACATCGTCAATTCCGTAGTGTGTAACCAAACGACTGCGACGCGCGTCAATCCAACTCAGTAGAATGCCGCACTCCGCCATCCTTTGAGAAATCTCTTCCGCGCTCAACGTCACATGTGGAGCGAGATTAAAATAGATCATATTGGTCTGAGGCGCGTCTTCGTCTAAGACAATGCCTTGAACGCCGCGAAGCCCGTCCGCAAACATTTTCGCGCGACAATGATCTTCCACTACACGCAATGTCATCGTTTCCAACGAGAGAATGCCAGCGGCGGCAAGCACGCCCGCTTGGCGCATACCTCCACCAAGCATCTTACGAAAACGTCGTGCACGCGCAATAAATTCTGCCGCGCCTACAAGCATCGAGCCAACTGGCGCGGCCAATCCCTTGCTTAAACAGAACATTACAGAATCTGCCGGGGCGGTCAACTCCTTAACGTCCACTTGTTGCGCAGCGACAGCGTTAAAGATACGCGCGCCATCGAGATGAAGGCGCAGGCTATTCTCCCGCGCAAGTTCCCCCACTTGACGGGTATATTCAGCGGTCAACGCAACGCCGCCGCAAAAATTCTGCGTGTTTTCGATGCAGATTAAACGCGTCGTCGGATGATGAATATCCACAGTTCGAATCCGCGCACGAATATCCTCTAACGCCAGTGTGCCATCTTTCTGATTTGGTGCGGGGTTGGGTTGCACGCCTCCCAGAGCCGACATCCCGCCCGCTTCGTTCAAATAAATATGAGAGCGATCTCCCATAATCGCTTCATCGCCGCGCTGGCAGTGAGTCAATATAGCGATTAGATTTCCCATCGTGCCGGAAGGAACGAACATAGCAGATTCTTTTCCAAGTTTTTGCGCGGCTAACTCCTCTAAACGGTTGACCGTCGGATCGTCGCCATATACATCATCGCCCACTTCGGCTTCTGCCATTGCCTCGCGCATTTCGGGCGTGGGTTTAGTCACCGTATCGGAACGAAGGTCAATATATTCCATTTTAATTTCCCTTTCTTAATTGCCCCAATGTCTCTCTTAAGTCGTCAGGCAAAGCCGCCTCAAACGTTCGCTCGGCTGTTTCGCCAGGCAAAATAATTTTGAGTTCAGCCGCGTGCAAAAAATGACGCGAGAGCAGAATCGTTGACGATTTCCTCCCGTACACCTCATCGCCCACGATAGGACATTTCAAGAAGGCGCAATGCAAACGAATCTGGTGCGTGCGCCCGGTGAACGGATGAAATTCAAGCAACGCGTGACGCTTGAAACTTTCAAGCGTTTTGTATTCCGAGATCGCTTCGCGCCCTTTGCTCGCGGAGACATTTGCCATGCGCTTCCTATTTTTAGGATCGCGCCCAATATACGTCTCCACGCGACCCGATGGCGTAGGCGGTTTCCCATCCACCAGCGCAAGGTAGGTTTTCTCCACTCTTCGCAAGCGAAATTGGTCTTGCAGCCAGCGATGAGCGCGCTCGTTCTTAGCGAGCAAAATTAAACCGGAGGTATCTTTATCCAACCGATGCACAACTCCCGGTCTCTCCTCGCCGCCGATGCCCTCGATCTCCGCATCATAACCCAACACAGCGTTGACGAGCGTGCCTGAAGAATGGCCAACAGCGGGGTGCACAACCATCCCAGCAGGCTTGTTCACAACAAGCAAGTCGCCGTTTTCAAAAATTACGTCAAGCGGAATTTGCTCAGCAATGATTTCGGTCTGCGCAGGAGGCGGGATGCGAACTTCAAGCGCAGTTCCAGCCTCCAACAACTGACCAGCCTTCCGCGCGGCGCGACCGTTCACGCCCACATGCCCAGCCGCAATCAAGCCCTGAATTCGCGAACGCGAAAATTCGGGCAGAGATTCGACTAGGAATTTATCCAGCCGCTCGTTCGTTTCTCGTTCGAATCGAAAATGCAGGATACGCTCACTCACGTTTCGCTTCGCCGGGCTGCTGAATCGCGCCTATGCCAGCCGCTTCTTTCTTCAGGGCGCGCTCTTGCATATAAACGCCTAATAATAGAATCATTGTGCCGACAGTAATCGAAGCGTCTGCAAAATTAAAGACGGGGAAAGCGCCGACTGAAATAAAGTCTGTCACGCGCCCATCGCGCAAGATGCGATCAAGCAGATTGCCGCTCGCTCCGCCCAATTGCATGCTCATCGCAAGGCGCAGCGTCCAATCGCGCTTATCGGTCTGTGGAAAGTAGTAGATGATCGCGCCGATCACAAAGAACGCCAGCGCGGTAAAGACCATGCTTCCATTTTGGAACATTCCAAACGCCGCGCCCGAGTTCTGCCAATGAACAATGCGCGCGTAAGGGCGCAACCAGTCAAGCGCCGAGGGCAGCCACGACGCACTAAACGGCAAGTTGTCGCGCACAATCCACTTCGTCCACTGGTCGAGCGCCACGACCGCACTGGCTACAATAACAAGCAATCCATAATTTTCGTATATTCGCTTCACAATGCTCCTTAAGCCAACTATTCCATTATTTTATCATCGCTCCCGCACAAACACACGCGGTACGCGCGCGCCAATATTTGTCATCGCTTCATATGCATTGGTGCCAGCCCACTCGGCGAGATCTTCCGCCGCAATCCCGCCGCCGAGCAAGATCACGTCCTCGCCGACCTTCACGTCGTCGCCGCCAACGTCCACCATAAATTGATCCATGCAGATGCGTCCTACTTGCGGATACGTCTTCCCACCGATCATAACGCGCGCGCGATTCGACATGCGGCGAAAGTAGCCGTCTGCATAGCCGCATGGAACGGTAACGACATGCGTTTCTTTTTCAGACTGCCACAACGATCCATAACTCACCGGGCGACCGGGCTTGGTAATTTTTGAATACGTCACAGACGACCGCCACAACAACGCAGGTTTTACGTCAACGATTCGTGGCGTTTCATCGCCCGGATATACGCCATAGGTCAACACGCCCGAACGGACCATGTCAAAATTTGCTTCGGGCAAATTCAAGATTCCGCCCGAATTATTGATATGTCTCAATGCCGGATAGGGTTCATTTAATTTTTCGTAAATACGTAAAATTTCGTAAAAACGCTCTATCTGACGGCTGGAATATTCGCGATCGGCGCTTTCCGAATTGGCAAAGTGCGTAAATATTCCTTCGACTTCGGCGTGCTTCAAACGCAACGACTGTTCGATCAGCGGAGCGGCTTCATATTCATGAACGCCGATGCGCTCCATGCCGGTATCGAATTTCAAATGAATTTTGATGCGCTTACCTGCGCGCCGCGACGTCTCTTCCGCCGCTTCCAATAGTTCAATCGACGCGCCGCTCAACGTTAAATCATATTCGGCTAAAGAGGAAACTTGCTCAGGCAAAATGCCGCCTGAAACCAGAATTGGCTTGCGAACGCCTAACTCGCGTAAATGGATTCCTTCTTCAACGATCGCCACGCCGAAATAATCCACGCTCGCTTCTAGAAAGGGCGCAACGCCATCCACGCCATGACCGTACGCATTGGCTTTTACCATCGCCATTACTTTCGCAGGCGCTGCATGCGCGCGGATCGCGGAAATATTCTTTTCAAGCTGGGTCAGATTAACTTCAAGAAACGTAGGACGCATAAAATAATGACAACCTGCGATTTATTCTCATGTTTGAGCGCGGCTATTCGACAAATAAATTGAGCCAAATGGCTGGCACCGCCCATTTGGCTCAACGCTAGAACGATCTCAATGGCTTAATAGTCGCGTCTTCGTTCGCGGTTGTGGTCTCCGCCGCGAAAACCGCCGGAACGTTCCTCGCGCGGACGAGCGATATTCACGGTGAGCGCGCGCCCATTGTAGTCTTTACCGTGAAACATCGTAATCGCGCTCTGCGCATCTTCCGACGATTCCATCTCGACAAAGCCAAAGCCTTTCGAGCGACCGCTGGCTCGGTCTTTGATCACTTGCGCAGACTTCACCGCGCCGGCTTGCGCGAACAGCCCCTGCAAATCAACGTCATTAACGTTGAACGGCAGGTTGCCAACATAGAGTTTCGCTTCCATAGGGGTTCTCTTCTCCTGAGTGTGGGCTTTAGCGATGAAGCAGCCGCTAAAGCAAAACGAGTTGACCGTGCATGACTCTTGAGATCGCAGACACCCAGGCGCCAGGAAGCGAATGTGTATTCCCTCTGATTGTCGGACCGCCGACCTTCATGCAACACGCTACGATTGTAGCACAAATTTAAATCGCCGTCAGATTTTCCCCGCCACATAGTCCAATACGTCAATTTTGGTCAAAATCCCAACTGGACGGCTGTTCTCTACGATCAGCAAAGCCAACCCACTCTTCAGCGCCGGCATCGCTTCCTCCAGCGAAGTCACCTGCGGGAAGACTGCTCCGGCGTTCTGCACAAGCGCATCAATTGTTTCTTCATGGCTATGATCGTGCCTCTCGAGCATATGATTCAGCAAGTCCACTTCTTCGATCAGACCGACCAGCGCGCCACCGGCGCCAACGACAGGCATTTGCGAAATTCCATGCTGGTGCATAATGGCGATAACCTTACGCATCGAATCGCCTAGAGCAGCCGAGTATAAAATCTTATCGGGCTTAGCGATTAACAAATCGCCAAGCGAAGTCTCGCCAAATTCCATGGAAAGAAAACCAAATTCGCGCATCCATTTATCGTCATAAAATTTAGAAAGATAACGCGAACCCGAATCGGGGAAGATCACCACAGGCAAACGCTCACCTTTTAACTTACGGCAATATTTAATCGCGCCCGCCAGCGCCGACCCGGACGAACCGCCGGCAAAGATACCTTCTTGTCGCACAAGTTGACGCGCCCACAAGAATGATTCACGGTCGCCTGCGCGTTCGATCGCATCCACAACGGACAGGTCGAGCGTAGTCGGCAAAAAATCTTCGCCGATCCCCTCTACCTTATACGTTTTCGGATACGCACCAGCGGGAATCGCCCCCTTGTTCTGCCAAATTTCCGTCAGGATTGAACCCTCAATATCCACGCCCACGATCTGAATGTTCGGATTCTTAGACTTGAGGAAGCGTCCTACGCCAGAGATCGTCCCCCCGGTCCCCATACCGATAATAACATCGGTCACGCGCCCTGCAGTCTGCTCCCAAATTTCAGGGCCGGTCGTTCGCTCATGCGTCTTCGGATTATCGGGATTATGGTATTGATTCGCAAGGATCGCATTCGGCGTTTCGCGCGCGAAACGTTTCGCCACCTCATAGTACGACTGAGGATCCTCAGGAGCGACCGCAGTAGGCGTAATCACCACCCTGGCGCCGTACGCGCGCAACAGTAAAATCTTCTCGTTGCTCATTTTATCGGGCATAACAAAGATGGTTTTATAGCCTTTCAGAGCCGCCGCAATTGCCAGTCCTACTCCCGTATTCCCCGATGTCGCTTCAACAATTGTTCCGCCCGGTTTAAGCTCTCCGCGTTTCTCTGCCTGCTCAACAATAAACGCCCCCACCCGGTCTTTTACCGATCCGCCCGGATTCATCCACTCCAATTTCGCATACAACGGGACAGGCAAATCTTTGGCGATCTTTCCCAGTCGCACAAGCGGCGTATTGCCCATCGCGCCCAAAATATTGTCGTAGACTCGTTTTTCCTCAGATGCCAGTAAAGCCATTCTCGCTCCTTTGGTTTGGATAGGAGTATTGTACTCCATCAAAAAGAACTCCCATATTTTTGACGCTTCGGAGTTCTCGTTAATAAATCGGCAAACTCGCGTCTACTTCCTTCGCCCAGGCGTTAATGCCGCCTTTAAGGTTTCTCACCTTCTTGAATCCCGCGCTAGACAACAATTCTAACGCGCGCATGGAACGCGTTCCGCTCTTACAAAAGACCGCTATGTCGTCAGCGCTATCCAACTCGACGAGCCTACCCGCCAATTGCCCCAGCGGAATATTGATCGCATTCGGCAATTTGGAAATCTCCAATTCATGCGGTTCACGAACATCGAGCAATTTAATATGATTCATCTTCATCCGCTCGGCAAGTTCGGAAGCGGTAATATCTACACGAGCGTCAGCGGAGGCTTCCTCATGGTCGTGACTCGGCGCACCGCAGAATTCTTCGTAGTCAATCAATTCTTTGACGTCGGCGTTCGGTCCGCATACGCGACAGTTTGGATTCTTCTTCAATCTCACAAAGTCAAACGACATGTCAAGCGCGTTATACAACAAGAGTTTTCCGATTAACGGTTCGCCGACGCCAAGTAAAAGTTTCAACGCTTCAGTGGCTTGAAGCATACCGATCGTTCCCGGCAACACGCCTAAAACGCCGCCTTCCGCGCATGAAGGGACGAGTCCGGGCGGAGGCGGTTCAGGGAAGAGGCAGCGATAGCACGGTCCCATCTTAGCGTAGAAAACGCTGACTTGCCCATCAAAGCGGTAAATCGAAGCATAGACATTCGGCTTACCGAGGAAGACCGCCGTATCGTTAGTGAGATAACGCGTAGGAAAGTTGTCGGTGCCATCGAGGATCAAATCGAAATCTCGCGCAATGCGCAGCGCGTTCCCTGAAGTGAATGGTTCATTGAACGCGTCCACTTGAATGTCGGGGTTGAGATCAAGCAGTCTACTCCGCGCGCTCTCCACTTTCAACCTGCCAATAGAGGAAGTTCCGAAAATTACCTGCCGTTGCAAGTTCGACGAATCGACCGCGTCGTGGTCTACAATGCCGAGCCGCCCAACGCCTGCCGCCGCGAGATACAATGCCACAGGCGAGCCGAGCCCGCCGACGCCAACGATCAATGCCGACGAATTCTTTAATTTACGTTGACCTTCCAAGCCCACTTCGGGAATCAAGAGATGCCGGGAATAACGTAAGATTTCTTCGTGTGATAATTCTGGCAACATCTTAACCTCTCGCAATGGATGGAACGAACGCGATCTTTTCTCCATCTTTAAGCGATGTCGCAGTCCCTTGTAAATCTTCGATATTATCTTGACCGATAAAGAGATTGACAAATGGGCGCAAGACAGCGTTTTCATTAAATATAGCGGGATGTTGAGTCGTGAGATCGCTCAACGCCTCGAAAACGCCCGTACCGCTCACATTAACTTCAGCCTGTCCGCTCACATAAGCGTGCAACGGAGTTGGAATTCGTAAAATGGGCATATTAAAATCTCCTAATTTCTCAAACAAGCATGGACGTTCAACCGCGTTAATTTTAACAACACGCAATCGTTCTCCAAGTAAATTTGCTGGTTGATCTAGAGCAGGGCGCCGCATCGTTTTACACGGCGCGCAATCCAGCGCAGTGAAGCATACAATTGCCGGCTTGTTGAGCAAAGTTCCAAATAAGGCTGCAATCTGAATGATGTTGAGTGCGGGTCTATCTTTGACGGAACCGCCTGCAAAACTTGAAAACTGACGCCTCTTGGTTCGAAGCCAAATAAATCATTATTCGCCGGACTATCTGCGCTTACCTCAAACATCTTTCCTACATCCTATCCACAACTGCATAACTCCTAAATTAAACAAGAGCAACCAACAGACAAACAAAAAGACGGCGAACAAGCGCCACACGTCGCGTATTTTGCGTGCGGAGGTCGTCCAGCCGTCTTAGAGGTCTATTGACTGCAATCTGTCTCTCAGGCGGCGGTTACGAGCCCCGCCCGATACACAAGCAATGATTAAGAGTTTTCATAGTTTGAAACGCTATTTTACAGTTCTTATCGAGATTGTCAAGTTAGATTTTCGCTTCGGGATAACATAATGCTCGCGCTTATAAATACGATTTTCTCGCGGAGAGTCAGGAAAAGATTTAATTGACAAGAGGCTTCCTTTCGGGGAGCTTCTTGTCAATTACTTGCACTCGCTATTCTTCTTTCTTGCCTTCCGCTTCCTTCTTATGAGCTTCCACAATCGGGCTGGCAATGTGCGCAGGCACAACATCATACCGATCAAGTTCCATCGTAAAGTAACCGCGACCGCCCGTTAACGAACGCAGCTGGGTTGTATAGCGCGCCATCTCCGCCATCGGCGCCTGTGCGACTATGACCGTGCGCCCATGCTCCGATTCCGTTCCCTGCACGCGGCCGCGCCGCACGCTAAGATCGCTCATAACATCGCCCATGTTCGCATCTGGAATCGTAATTCGCACGGTCATGATCGGCTCAAACAACACGGGACCCGCATCTTGCACCGCCAATTTGAACGCTTCGCGTCCAGCGATCTCAAAAGCGACCGGCTTGGAATCAACCTCATGCTCCTTACCGTCATATACGATCACTTTGACGTTGTTCATTGGATAACCCGCGAAAGCGCCATGCTCCATCGTAGCCTTAATGCTCTTTTCAATGGGAGGCAAATAAGATCGCGAGAGATTCATTCCCACCAATTCATCGCTGAATTCAAAATCGGCGCCTGGCAACGGCTCAATACGAAGGTGCACCTCGCCAAACTGACCCGCGCCGCCAGTTTGCTTCTTATGACGATACTGGGCGGAGGCTTTGCGCGTAATTCCTTCGCGGTAAGGAATCTTCGGTTGGTGAGCCGCCAACCCCACCTGAAATTTCGTCTGCGCGCGGTTAAGCGCCACCTCCACGTGCTGGTCGCCCATGCCTTGTAAAACGGTCTCATGCGTGATCATGTCGTTCTGCCAGGTCAACGTCAAATCTTCCTCGCATAGTTTGGTCAACGTCGGCGAGATTTTCGCAGCGTCGGCTTGAGTCTTGGGAGTAATTGCTACGCGATACAAGGCAGCGGGAAATTTAGGTTTTTCAACGGTCAGCGGATGTCCCTTATCGCAGAACGTGTCGCCTGTCGTCGTTACGCTCAATTTCGAAACGACTGCAATATCGCCAGCATGCGCCACTTTGGCAGGGATAACCTCTTTGCCGCGCTGGAAATGCAAGCCAGACATACGTTCATCTGCGCCTTTATTTTGATTCCACACATGCATATCCGCCTGAATCGCGCCTTGCAAGACGCGGAAGTAAGTCATCTTCCCGACGAACGGATCGGCGGTGGTCTTCCACACATACGCAACGAGCGGTTCGCTGTCAACAAATTGCAGCGCTTCTTCTCCATCTTTCCCTTGCGCGACGCGCTTCGGGCTGTTGACAGGAGACGGCATTAAGTCAACGATGGCGTCCAGCAATGCGATCACACCGGTCTCGCGCCCGCCGGCGGCGCAGAAGATAGGAGCGAAATCTCCAGAAGAGATAACGTTCCTTAAGCCGCGCATCATCTCTTCGTCCGAAAGAGAGCCACTGTCAAGATACTTCTCCATTAATTCATCTTCGCCTTCAGCGGCGTCTTCCATCGCCTCAAGCCGCATCGCATGCGCGGCTGCTTTCAACTCGGCGGGAATTTCCCTTGTAGTTTTATCGTCGCCTACATAGGCTTTCATATTTACAGCATCAACAACGCCCTTGAAATCTTGCTTCTCGCCGATTGGGAGGTGCGCTTGAAATACACGCTTGCCCTGCGCTTCCACGAATTCCTTGATGGCGGCGTACGTCTTCTGGAAATCAGCGTTATCGCGATCCATCTTATTAATGACGAATGCGCGCGGCAGGTTAAACTCTTCGCAGTATTGCCATGCGATCTCGGCGCCGACCTCGATGCCGGATACCGCGTCTACTAAGATGATCGCGCCGTCTACAACGCCAAGCGCGGAGACGATCTCACCGACAAAGTCAGCATAGCCCGGCGCGTCAATTACATTAATTTTGTGATCGCGATATTCAATTGGAACAACGCTGGAGTAGATCGAGATTTTGCGACGCTGTTCTTCTTCGTCATAATCTGAAATTGTCGTTCCGTCTTCTACTTTGCCAAGCCGCGTAGTCGCCCCCGATGCGCGCAAAAACGATTCTGCCAACATAGTCTTTCCCGCTCCCCCATGCGATACCAGCGCAACATTGCGAAGAAACTCGGTGGTATACTCTTTCATCGAAAAGCCCTTCCTATGCAGTTGGGATATGAAACGCCGCATCATTGTAAACAAACTCAGATGAATTGTCAAAGCAACAAGGCGAAAACTTCCACGCTTTCTCTACCGAGCCGCTCAATTATCTTGATCGCGACATATTTTTTATCCCCTTCCACTTTCCCCCTTCTTCGCTATGACTCAAACCGCATCAGACGCTGAACTTCTTCACGAAACGCTGCTTCTGGGAATAAGCAAGACGTTCGCCCTCAAACTGACTCCTTATTCCCGCCGACTCTTCGAATTTGTTTTTGGGAAAGCCATTCGTTACGGCGCGCAAATTATTCTAGGGCTGGATCGCGCTATCGGCGCAGAAGGACTCGCCGCCGGGGCGCGCTGGCTATTGCCGTATTTCACCAAATCGCATAGCGTACGCGGCGCCGAATACATCCCCGCCAGCGGTCCATTCATCATCGCCGCCAATCACCCCGGCTCAATCGACGCAGTCGTCATCGCTGCTCACTCCACGCGCGACGACATCAAGTTCATTATCGGAGACGTTGACTTCCTTCGGCATATGCCGAATGCGCGCAAGCAATTTCTTTTCGCGCCTCCAAAAAGCGACGCTTCCGGCAGGATGTGGATCGTTCGCGAGAGCTTGCGTCACTTACAAAGCGGCGGCGGAATGATCCTTTTTCCGCTTGGCGACATCGAACCTGATCCCGAATTTATGCCGCACGCGGATAGCGAATTTCACCGCTGGTCGCGCAGCTTGGAAGTTTTCCTCAAGCGCGTACCCGACCTGAAGGTCGTCATCACTATCGTTAGCGGAGTGATCGCGCCTTCAGCGATGAAGAACCCGTTCACACGATTTCGAAAATCGCGGGCAAACCGTCAACGGCTGGCGTTCATTTATCAAGTGACTCGTCAAATTTTGCGCGGCAAACAATTGTATGATCTTGCGCCGCGAGCGACATTCGGCGAAATCGTTCAAGGGGTAGACCACGCTGATATGCTTGCCGATATCGAACATGCTGCACAGCGCGTCCTTGCGCAGCATTTGGAATGGCAAGCCGATGAAGCCTGATATTTTTATCTTCAAAGAACCCGAGAATTTAAACCGCCGCGCGGCGACATTATTCAAAGAAAAGTCCGATCAGGCGATTCACGAACGAGGTCGTTGCCTTATTGCGTTAAGCGGAGGCGGCACACCGGAGCGTCTCTTTCAGTTGCTGGCGTCGGATTACCGCAAAGAAATCCACTGGAATCAAATTCATCTCTTCTGGGGCGATGAACGTTGCGTCTCACCGACTGAACCGGGCAGCAACTATCGTCAGGCAGACGAGGCATTGCTCTCCAAAGTCGCCATCCCTAAAGAAAATGCACACCGCATCAAAGGCGAACTTGATCCGAGTTCGGCGGCTCAAGAGTATGCAGGGCTGCTGAAAACATTCGCCTCCCCAGGCTTAAATTTCCCCGCATTAGATCTCGTCTACCTCGGCGTGGGCGAAGACGGTCACACCGCCTCCTTATTCCCACGCTCGCCTGTGCAAGCGCGCGAACCGGTGATCGCCGTAACTGCGAACTATCAAGATCGTCCCGCCAATCGAGTCACTTTAACGCAAATGGTCTTCAACCAAGCGCGGGCGGTCGTTTTCATGGCGACAGGCGAGAAGAAGGCGGATATTTTGGCGAAGATTTTGAGCGGCAGATACGACCCAGAGATTTATCCCGCACAACGCATTGACCCGCAAAATGGTCAGTTCATTTGGTTGATAGACGGAGCGGCGGCGAGTCAGTTGCCAAGAAATCTCAAGGGGTTAAATTTCTGCGAAGGATAACATCTCAGTAAGATAAAGCCGCTCTATCCTTCTGATAAACAGAACATGCACTGAAAGGAAACACCATGGAACTTGTAATGATCGGATTGGGGAAGATGGGCTTGAATATGACCGCGCGCTTATTGCGCGGCGGTCATCGCGTAATAGGATACGACCGCGCTGCCGCCAACGTGAACGAGGCGATTAGAATCGGCGCGGAAGGCGCGAACTCGCTAGCGGAAGCGATCGGAAAGCTGAATGCGCCGCGCATAGTATGGACGATGATCCCCGCAGGGCAGCCAACAAACGATACGATACGCACGCTATCTGAGACGCTATCGCGGGGCGATATTGTCATTGACGGGGGCAATTCAAATTACAAAGACTCCATTCGCCACGCCGCAATGCTCGCAGAAAAGGAAATCGAATTTATAGATTGCGGCACAAGCGGCGGGGTATGGGGCTTGCAAGAAGGCTATAGTCTGATGGTTGGAGGCAAACCCGAAGTCGTGGAAAAGACGCGTTCGATTTTCGAGACGTTGGCTCCCGCCGCAGATAAAGGTTGGGGGCGCGTCGGTCCATACGGCGCGGGGCATTTCGTCAAAATGGTTCACAACGGCATTGAATATGGCATGATGCAAGCCTATGCGGAAGGATTTAGCGTGATCAAAGCAAAGGAAGAGTTTGGGCTGGACCTTGCGCAGATTTCGCATATTTGGCAATACGGCAGCGTGGTGCGTTCGTGGCTGCTCGACCTTGCCGCGCGCGCGTTGGATAACGATTCCGATCTGTCTAATATTAAACCTTGGGTAGCGGATTCAGGCGAAGGCAGGTGGACGGTCTTCGAATCAATTGATCTCAACGTGCCCGCGCCCGTGCTGACGCTGGCATTGCAAATGCGCCTTGCCAGCCGCGACGAAGAAAATTTCACGGCGCGTATGTTATCGGCATTGCGCAATCAGTTTGGCGGTCATGCGGTGAAGAAAGAAGAATAACAAGAGAAGGTATGGGCAACGGGCTTCCTACTTCCATCATTATCTTCGGAGCATCGGGCGATCTTACTCGGCGTAAACTCATCCCTTCGCTGTTCAATTTATGCCGCAAGGGACGCGCGCCCAAACAAGTTCGCATCCTCGGCTATGGCGGAACCGCTTATACCCATGAAGCCTTTCGCGCGCATTTAGAGCAGGGCATTCGGCAGTTCGCTGCTTTCGAGTTTCAACCTGAACAATGGGCGACTTTTGCCGAAACTATTTTCTACCTGCAGGGCAAATACGATCAGCTCGCCGATTTTGAAACGCTCGACGCGGAAATAAGCAAATTGGAAAACGGCGCGGACAATCGCATTTACTATATGGCGACGCCGCCTTCCGCGTACCCTAATATTATTGACTTGCTGGGGGCGACCAGGCAGCTTAACGAACGCGGCGGCTGGCGACGTGTGGTGATCGAAAAACCGTTCGGCGCCGACCTCGCTTCAGCGCAAAGTTTGAATCGGCAAATTCATAAGGCGCTGAGCGAGAATCAAATCTATCGCATTGATCATTACCTCGGCAAGGAAACCGTGCAAAATATTCTGGTAGCGCGGTTCGCCAATACGATCTTCGAGCCGTTGTGGAATCGCAACTACATTGACCATGTGGAGATCACCGTCGCAGAAAAGGTCGGCGTGGAACATCGCGCGCGTTTTTACGATAGCGTGGGCGTCATGCGCGATATGTTTCAAAATCATCTGTTGCAATTGCTGTCGTTAGTGGCAATGGAACCGCCGTCGGCGTTCGAAGCGAACGCATTGCGGAATGAAAAGGTCAAAGTCTTAGCCTCGATCCGTCCAATGAATATGGGGGCGGCGTCTAAAAACACAGTCCGCGCGCAATATCGAGGCTATTTGCAAGAAGACGGCGTGAATCCCGAATCGAAGACGCCCACGTTCGCCGCGCTCAAACTATACGTGGACAATTGGCGCTGGCAGGGCGTCCCGTTCTATTTGCGGTCTGGCAAAGCATTGAAAGAGAAGTTAAGTCAGATTGTCATTCAGTTCAAAGAGCCGCCGCACTTACTCTTCAATGGGGCGAGCGGCGAACCTAATCCCAACGCGCTCATTCTTTACTTACAGCCCGACGAAGGCGTTCATTGGCGCTTTGAGGCAAAAGTTCCCGATACGATCTCAGAGACGCGTTCGGTAGATATGGAATTTCACTACGCTGATTCATTCACCAAGACGGCGCTGCCTGAAGCCTACGAACGCCTGTTGCTGGATACGATCTCCGGCGACGCTTCGCTCTTCACGCGCGCCGACGAGGTAGAAGTCGCCTGGGGGTTGATCGATCCCATCCTTGAAGCATGGAACGCGTCGCATCAAACGCTCGATACGTACGAGATCGGCTCGTGGGGTCCCGCCAAAGCGGATGCGCTGCTGGCGCGCGACGGAAGAATATGGACCATGTGGAACGCGCATACAGATAAAAAATAGCGCGAACGACCGTCTTCACTTGTCCACATGTTGTGCCATCATTTCTTCCAGCCGCCTCTTCACGTCCAACCACTCCGAATCGAGGATCGAATAAAACACCGAATCGCGGATGTAGCCATTCGGCAGGATCATGTGATTGCGCAACACGCCTTCCTTCTGCGCGCCAATCCGTTCGATAGCGTGTTGTGAACGTATGTTGCGCAAATCGGTCTTCAACTGTACGCGCACCGCGCCAAGCGTTTCAAAGGCGTGCTGCAATAACAGATATTTACATTCCGTATTGAGCGCCGTCCGCTGAAATTCGAGTCCATACCATGTGCCGCCCACTTCCAGCCCGCGATCATGCGCCATGATATTCAGGTAACGCGTCGCCCCAGCTACGCGCCCCGATGAAAGCTGGATCGCGACAAACGGCAGGTCGGTTCCGCGCTCGGCGCGTGCCAATATGCTCTTTACCCAATTACGCATATCTTCAACGCTTTCCATCTTCCCGTATACCATAAAATCCCAGAAATCACAGCCAATGCCGATCTGCGCCAACGCCTCGGTATGTTCCAGCGTTAACGGTTCCAAGCGCGCATACTTGCCAATCAATGTGACCGGCTTTATATCAAGGTCAGCCATTCTGCCTCGCTTTTATCTTGTGTAGGTAAATAAGGCATCTCCGTCTCAACAATGCCCAATCGTTCACTTAACGCCGCTCGAACAGCGACGCGTTCATCCCATGCAAATTCCTTCGCTCCAAAACATAGCGACTGCTCGTGTCCTTTACCACAGGCGATAACAACATCGCCCGCACGCGCTAATTGCATTGCAAAGCGGATCGCTTCGCCCCGGTCGGGGATGCGCCAAAAACTTTCGTTCTCGCGTCCGCCTTTAGATTCCGCGCCCGCCGCCATCTCCGCGAGGATTTCATCCAGCGACTCAGTGCGCGGATCTTCCGCAGTGAGGATACACATGTCCGCCAATTCTGCGCCAATCTCCGCCATCATCTTCCGTTTGGCTTTATCGCGCAACCCTGCCGAGCCGAAAACTGCGATTAAACGCCCTTTTTGCTTGCGCGCTATTGCAGTTTCCGCCAGCATATTTCGTCCCGCTTCAAGCGCAGACTTCAACGCATTGGGCGTATGGGCGAAATCCACAATAGCAAAGAAGTCTTGCCCCATATCAATCCGTTCCATCCGACCCGGAATTCCTTTCAGTAAGGCGATTCCTTGTGCGGCAATTTCAGGCGCGATTCCCAAGCCATAGGTCGCTGCAGTCAGAGCCGCGAGACAATTAGAGACATTATATGCGCCGACAAGGCTACAAACAATCGGAATTGAGAAATCCGCATCCTGCGCCGTAAATCGTATTCCCGCCGCCGAATATCTTACCTCTGCCGCGCGAACTTGCGCTTCAACGCCGAACCCATAGCTAATTTGCCTCGTTTTCGAGATCTGCGATAAAAACTCGAAAGATGAATCGTCGTAATTGAGGACTGCCAATCGCGGGTTGCCATGCGTTTTCTCAGGCGTACGCGCCAACGATTTAAACAATCTTGCTTTGGCGGCGCGATAATTTTCATACGAACCGTGCTGATCGAGATGTTCGTGCGTAATATTCGTAACGACGCCGATATCGAACTCGCACGCATCCACACGATGTTGCCCCCACGCGTGGGAAGTGGTTTCAAGGACAACGTGCGTTACGCCACGCTCAACCATTTGCGCCAGATACAATTGGACGTCATGCGCGTCGGGCGTGGTAACGTGAAAGCCGGTGTCGAGCGCCTCCCCCCCAATAACAGCGTTGACCGTTGAAATTATTCCAGCGTTATGCCGTGCCGCCAACAGAATTTTATAAATTAGATTGCCAGTCGTCGTCTTGCCATCCGTGCCGGTCACGCCGATCACGTTCAGGCGTCGCGCCGGCTGCCGGTAAAATGCGGCAGCAATCCACGTCAGCGCCGCGCGCGCATCCGCAAGCCGGATGTAAGGGAGGTCGCCAACTTGCTCCGCAACATCTTTCTCTCCGACAACGGCAACCGCGCCGTGGGCGATCGCGCTCCGGATATACCGATGTCCGTCCGTTGTTCCGCCTTGCATAGCGACGAACAAATCGCCGGGCTTTACCGTGCGGCTGTCAATCGAAATCCCTGCGAGTTGCGCGTCAGGCGCATCAAGCCGTTGAAACGGTTTCGGAATTTCTGCAAAAATATCACGAAGCGAAGTGTTTATATTCATAAAATAAAAAAATAGGCTCCGACGAGTATACCGTCAGAACCCATTTTCTGCAGTCTGGCGTTAGCGCAGAGCAGCGTTTTCTAATTGAGGTTGTTATTCACGCCGCCTGTGCCTGTTTCGTCATCTTGGTTTTTAACCATTTTAGGCGGAAGGTCTCTTCGCGTTCACGCTCCTCCAACGAGCTGACAATAAAGTCAATTTGATGTTGGTATTGCGGAATAAAGATATGCTGGAGCGCATTCACGCGGCGTTGCGTCTTCTTCAATTCATTGGCAAGCCGCCACACCGCGGCGGTAAGCATTGAAAGTTGCGGGATTCTCATCAGCACTTCGCGGAACGCTTCGCTGGCTTCGTCCAGCGAAGCAGCGGTATCGGCGGGGCTATAGAGCAACTTCGGCGGCTCGCCGCGCGATTCGATCTGCGGGATCGCTACGCCCATGATACCGCGCAACCGCAAATGCACGTCCACAGTTTTATTGACGGCGAGCGACGCCCACTCCACATGATCGGAGCCCATCACAAGGCGCGCCTTCTCCATCGCATCGTACGCCGTTCGCAACAACGCCCACACTTCCTTTTGGAGCGTGTCCGCTTCTTTCGCCACGCGGACGAGTTCGCCCGTCAGAGCCTCGCGCTTGCGATCGAGGATTTCATAACCTTCCTTCGCGAAGCGCAATTCCTTCTTCAGACGAATCAGATTCGTACGAGTTGGAGCAATGCTAACTTGTGGCATCGTCGCCCTTATAGTATTGCGAGATCTCGTCCAGCGTAACGCGGGTGAGTTCGCCCTTGGGCAGCATAGAAAGGAGTTTCCAGCCGATCTCTAACGTACGTTCGATCGTTCGGTTCTCAGTGAATGCTTGGTTGACGAACTCGCGCTCAAAAGCGCGCCCAAACTTCAAGTATTGCTGATCTACTTCTGAAAGCTCTTCCTCGCCGATCACGGATGCCAGCGCGCGGATATCTTGCGTTTTGGCGTAGCCCGCATACAATTGCGCGCCCCAACGCGGATGATCGTCGCGTGTGCGCCCTTTGCCGATCCCGTCTTTCATCAAGCGCGAAAGGCTGGGCAGTACGGTTACCGGCGGATAGATGCCCGCGTAATACAGCTCGCGCCCTAGAACGATCTGACCTTCGGTGATGTAACCCGTGAGGTCCGGCATCGGATGGGTCATATCGTCGTTCGGCATGGTGAGGATAGGAATCTGCGTAATTGAACCCTGGCTGGTGCGGATGCGCCCAGTGCGTTCGTACAGCGACGCGAGATCGGAATACAAATATCCAGGATAGCCTTTGCGACTGGGCACTTCGCCGCGCACGTTCGAGATTTGGCGCAGGGCTTCACCGTAGTTGGTCATATCGGTCAGCACCACAAGCACATGCTTTCCAAGGTCGTACGCAAGGTACTCAGCCAAAGTCAGCGCCGCGCGCGGGGTGACGATACGCTCGACTGGAGGATCGTCCGCCAGATTCAAGAACATTGCCACGCGGGTCAACGCTCCGCTTTCGGTGAACGAGCGTCGGAAATAATCCGCTACGTCGTTTTTGACGCCCATAGCGGCGAACACGATCGCGAATTCTTCGCCCTCGGTATGTGGCGCGCCAGCGACTTTGCCAAGCGTCGCCTGCCGCACGATCTGCGCCGCGAGTTGATCGTGCGGCATACCCGCTCCAGAAAATAACGGCAGTTTCTGTCCACGCAACAGCGTGTTCACGCCGTCAATCGTGGAAATACCGGTCTGGATGTAGTCGCGCGGATAGATGCGCGCCGTCGGATTGATCGGCTGTCCGTTTACGTCGCGGTAGACGTCCGTCAATGGCTCAGGGCCGCCGTCAATCGGGTTGCCCAAACCGTCGAAGATGCGTCCGAGCATTTCTTCGGCAACGGGCATATGAAGCGTGTTGCCAAGGAAACGCACACGCGTGCCGTCAATCGAAAGACCCGTAGAGCCAGCAAATACCTGCACGACGGCAAAGCCCTCGCCCACCTCAAGCACGCGTCCGCGACGGAGATCGCCGCGCGAATCTTCGATTTCCACTACTTCGTCGTAACTAACATTTGACGCGCCTTCGACAACCATGATCGGTCCTTCGATGCGTCCAACGCCGACGACTTCTTGGCCGCCTAAAACTGTTACATCGCTCATTATCTATACTCCGCATCTAATTGACTCATCTGCTCGTCAATCGCTTTCTGGATGTCATCGAGTTTATGAATTTCTTCATTGGTCACAGATGATTTCGCGCGGATGATCGTATCTACGACCGGCAGGTCGTGGATGAGGTTGATCGGTGCGCCGCGGCGCACGACAGCCATGCCGCGCTCATGGAAGTACAGCACCATTTCCAAAAGGCGAATTTGTTTTTCGATGGAAGAGTAGGCGTCTACTGCGTCGGTGGCGTTCTGTTGCAAAATGCCTTCGCGAATCAGACGGCTTGTCTCCAAGATCATGCGTTCCGTATAGGGCAAGGCGTCCGGTCCGACCAGTTTGACGATCTGCGAAAGACGCGCTTCTTCACTTAACAATTCCATCGCTTTGTTGCGCATTTCCAGCCAGTCTTTGCCGACCTTCTCGCGCCACCAGCCGCTAACGTCTTCGATATATTCGCTGTACGAATCTAACCAGTTAATGGCAGGGAAGTGACGCGCCGAGGCAAGCGATTTATCCAGCGCCCAGAAGCAACGAATATAACGTTTAGTATGCTGCGTAACCGGTTCGGAGAAGTCGCCGCCCGGAGGCGAAACCGCGCCTACAATGGAGACCGATCCTTGCGTGCCGTTCAAATTGTCCACGAAGCCGGCGCGCTCGTAAAACTCCGCAAGGCGACCGGCGAGGTAAGCGGGGTAACCTTCCTCGGCGGGCATTTCTTCGAGGCGGCCCGAAACTTCGCGCAACGCTTCCGCCCAGCGAGAGGTTGAATCCGCCATGAGTGCGACATGGTAACCCATATCGCGATAGTATTCGGCGATCGTGATGCCGGTGTAAATGCTCGCTTCGCGCGCCGCCACCGGCATGTTCGAAGTGTTCGCAATCAGCACAGTGCGCTCCATCAAAGGGCGATTCGAGCGCGGGTCTACAAGGTGCGGAAACTCTTGCAACACTTCGGTCATTTCGTTGCCGCGTTCGCCGCATCCGATATATACGATAATATCGGCGTCCGCCCACTTAGCAATACTATGCTGGGTGACGGTTTTGCCGGAACCAAAGGGACCAGGGATGCCCGCCGCGCCGCCTTTTGCCACCGGGAAAAAAGTGTCTAAAATACGTTGGCCGGTAATCAACGGAACGTTCGCGCCGCGACGACCCACAAACGGGCGCGCCCGGCGAACGGGCCAACGCTGCAGCATGGTGACGGGTTTTTCTTCTTTGCCTATCTTGATTTTGGCGACTATATCGTTGATCGTATACTCGCCCGACGAAGCGATCCAAGTCAGCGTGCCGGCATCGTCAGGGTGAACCATGACGCGATGCTCAAAGGTGTCCGTCTCCATAACGACGCCGAGAACGGCTCCGCCTTTCACGGCGTCGCCCACGTTGGCTTTCGGCGTAAAGGACCATTTCTTCTCGCGGCTAATCGAATCAAACCGCGCGCCACGAGTGATAAACGAACCTTCCGCTTGCTCGATTAAAGGCAACGGACGCTGTACGCCATCGTAAATAGATTGGAGCAAGCCCGGTCCCAATTCAACAGAGAGCGGCAAGCCGGTGCCATAGATCGGCGCGCCGGGCTGCATGCCCGCTGTCTCTTCATAAACTTGCACGGTCATCTGGTCGCCATTGAGACCGATGACCTCGCCCACAAGCCGTTCGGCGCCCACTTCGACAAGTTCCAACATGCCGACATTGCGCGAACCGCGGGCGCGGACAACGGGTCCGCTGATCCAGATAATTTTTCCTACTTCATTACTCATGCCGATTCTCCCATCAACACTTTATAGACCGAGGAGCGAAGCGCGCCTTGCAAGCGATGTAAGCGCGTCTCAAGCGTGTTGTCATAGTGGAGTTTGCCGTTTGCGGCTTCTACGACCACGCCAGAGCCTTCCGTCAATCCGCCAGCGATCGTAAATTCGCCTTTCAAGTCTTTCGCAATCTCGTCTAATGCGCCTTTTTTGAGCGCCGCCTGCGTCGCGGCATCGGCTCGAATTTCAGCCTTCTCTACGCGCAATTGCGACAGCGCTTCTCGCGCCAATAAAGCCGCAATTTTCTCGTAGTCGGCTCGTTTTACAACGTTGCTAAGTTGTTTCTTCGCTTCTTCAAAAACGCCATCCAGCAGTTTCTCGCGATGTTCCAACTGCGAAGAACGCGCCTTCAATTGCGCCGTTGCCATTGCCTGGCTGCGAAGCCGTTCAGCGTCCTGTTGAGCGCGTTCTAGAATCGTCTTACGCTCTTCAGCCGCCTGTGCTTGCGCGCGTTTATAGACGGTTTCAGCTTTTTCCTTGGCTTCTACTTGCAACTGCTCAGCGTCTTCGCGGGCTTCCGTAAGGATCGCCCTCTCAAGCATTTCAATATTTTCCGCTTCAGATTTCATATCTTGACAATCCAATCTCTAGTATCGCTCGCCGTTCAGCCGCGCCCCCTCGAAAGCGTCGCGGCGTTGACGGAGCGCGAGGTCATAACTTGATGCCAATTGCACGAAGCACGATGTCACCAAGCGAAGCCTGGCCCTCTGGAACGCCGCCGCGCGAGGGAATCTCCACTACCAGCGGAATCGTGCTGCGCAGTTTAAGGTGTTCCATACGCGCCGGGATCAACTCAGCCACATCTTGCGTCACAAGAACGATGCCCACATCTTTGGCGGATTGCGCCTCGTCCAGGGCTTGATTCACTTCGTCGGCGGTCGCAGCGACTCTGCCGCCAACGCCCGCTAGCGAGAATCCCAGCACCGCGTCAGGATGGCCGATTACCAGAACCTTCATGCAAATTTCCTTAACGCCTTACGGCATGATGAGGAAGGAGATGATCAAGCCGTAGATCGCGATACCTTCAGCGAGGCCTACGAAGATCAACGCGCGACCGAACGACTCAGGTTTTTCCGCCGTCGCGCCAACCGCCGCCGCGCCAGAACTGCCGACTGCGATACCTGCGCCGATACAAGCCAAGCCCGTCGAAAGCGCCGCTGCAAGCGTGGCGTATTGATCAACCACAACTTCTTGCGCCGCTCCAGCTGCGAAAGCTGATGAAGGGGAAGCCAGCCACATGAGGGCAAGTCCGCCGGCCATCAAGCCAACGATAAAGTTGAAAGCGTTAAAACCAGTGATCATGCGCGAGACCGCCTGCGACGGGCTGGCTTTTCCGTTTTGAATCACATAAATCACCGCCGGTACGACCGGAACCAAACCAACTAAAACAGCAAAGACTAAGAACATTGTTTATCTCCTTATGAATATAACATTTTTATAGTATTCAATCTTCGTGCGCGTTCTCTATAATGTTGTAATTGCTTCTCTCCGGCTCACGCCTCCTCTTGAGAGGGGTTCAGCCGCAATGGCTCGAAGCGCATGCCTCCGCCATGGAAGAACTTGCCCAAAATTTCGTAGTAGTGCAAACGCATCGTCTGGATGTATACGATCAAGCCCTCAAAGCCGGTAATGAAAATATTTCCAATAATAATGGTGATCCAGAACCCGATCGTCGGCTCTGTGCCAGCCAACGAGAAGATCGCCAAACTCAAGCCGCCGTGCGCCACCGCGAACGCGCCAACACGCACAAAAGACAGCGTGTTGGAAAGCATGCTAATCGCGCCTTCAAATAGATCCATGAACGCCTGAACGAAGAACATCGCGCCGCCATCCAACAAAGGACGATGCCCTTCCACGATATTGCGAAATAGACCGTTAAGCATCACGCCGACGGCGAAGATGGGTGTGAGAATGCCGAATGGAAGCGGAAGCCGGCTGATGGCTGCGGCAAGTTTCGGCGCGATAGGCGTGGAGCCGAGCAGACTGTTGAGGATGGTCAGGAAACACAAGTAGAAGCCAATCGCGACAACGCCGGTATGACCAAACCAGAAGTGCGCCCAATCTTTCGCGCGCGCCGCATTGAATAGGCTCAACAGGTAACTAAACAGCAGAATAACAATGCCAGCGTCAATCGCAAGCCCCAAGATCGTCAGAATATCGTTGACCGGGCTGATCCAAAGAGGTTCAAAATGGAAGCCTAAATATTCTTGAATATGATGACCTTCAAACCCGAAGATGCTGCCATACAGCGTGCCAAACACCGAAGCGAAGAAACCGCAGTAGACGAGCAGTAAGCCGATACTTTGCAAACCTTTCATAAAGATGCGCTTGTGCGCCAGCGCGCCTACGAGCATCATCAAAAGCCCTTGCCCCAAATCGCCAAACATCGCGCCATACAGGATCGGGAAAGTCAACATTACCATAAAGGTCGGATCGAGTTCGCCGTAGCCCGGGCGCCCATACGTCGTGATCAATTCTTGAATAGGCTTCAGCCATTTATTATTCGTCAGCGCGACCGGAACGTTCGCGCTGTGCGCGGTGCGCTCTGTCGGCATGGTCTCGATTAGAATTTCTTTTGAAGCGGCTTTAAGCCGTTCGGTCAACGCTTGCAATTCCGCGGTCGGAACCCAGCCTACGACTACATATGTGTGGCGCAACTGCCCGAAGCGGGCGATCGCGTCTGCCATCAAACGGCTGACGTGGACATCCCACCACAACTTCTGCAATTCGGCGTTATGCGCGTCGCCTAATTTTTTCAACTGCGCTTCTAGCCCAAAAATCGCTTGCTTCGAAGTTTCGATAGCCTTGCGCGTCTTTGCCGCGATCTCTTCCGGTGTTCCGATAAATTCTTCCGGCAGAGTAAGCGGGTTAAGGTAAGCGCTTTTCGCCGCGCGGTCGAGAACGTCGTACGCGCTGCGCGGACCAAGCAGCCAGACTACCGGCTTTTGCGAATCTTCCTTTAACGTGAAGAAGACATGCGGCACACGCGCAAGGCTCGTTTCAAGACGGCTCATCTGCGCGGCAGGCATCACACCCAAAATAGAATATAAATGCTCCGACTTGCTCAACGCGCCCACTTCAACATTAACGTCTGAAATCGGCTCGATCTGCCGCAACTGGCTCTCAAGCAATTCCATCCGCTTCTTCTCAGCAAGCAATCGCTCGCCAACTTCTTTCACCTCTCCCTCAATGCGATCTATATCCGCGTGAGCGGCGCCGAGGTCAATGATCGTGTCAAAGTCTGATGCGCTTCGCTGTTGTTCTTCAAGCCCTAGCGTGTGCATCGTCGTTTGAATGCGGCGTTCAAGCGCGGAATAGTTCGCCGCCTTCTCCTGCCAAGCGTTCGGTCCCAGGCTTTCGATTCCGAGGTAAGCGCTATCCACCTGATGGAAAACTCCGCGCCCGCTTAACGTCTTTGTCACCGTTACAAGATCTTTGGACGGGATAATCAGCTCTACTTCGGTCATCTCTCTTGGAAAAAACATTTTATCTCCATTAATTCTGTAATGCAGTTTTCAACAGCGTCGAATGAAGTTCTTCGTCGGAAATATCGGACGATTTCGCTTCGATCAGCGCGATTAAGTCTTGAATTTCAAGGTCGCTCAGAATGAGGAACGCCAAGGGAAGACCAACATGAAACGGATTGCCGATAAACGCCGCGGCGCATTGCTGAATCACCTGACGTTTAATCTGAACTTCCAGCTTGGGCAAACCGGTATGCGGTTTTTCCAGCAGCGCCGCCACGTCTGGGATCGTCGGGAAAATGCGCGAAATAACCGCTGCCGCATCTGCGCCCGCCGCAATCGCGCGGATGTCGTCATCGTGCGCGCGAAAGCCAAACGGAAGCGTGTAGTTGATCAATTCTTCTTCTGAAAGTTTATGATAAATCTTATAGCGCGCCGTCCACATCAGGTTATTCATATCCAGCAACGAACCAATGATCTTCGTGGCGGCTTCGCGATCTAGCCCCTTGAGTTTCCGCGCCTCTGTCCATAGGCGGCGCCAATAATCCAAATCCAACGCAACTTCAATAGGAAATAAATTCTGCTCAGCCGAAAAACGCCGTAAAGCGAATGAAATCGCCGATTCGTACGGCGTGCCTTTCAGCAGTTCTACCGCTGAAGCGACGCTGCCCGACTCGACCATCGCCTGCGCCGGTAAAGTGGAGAATGAACCGAACGGAAACAACACTTCGCGCACGCGATCCCACGGGGCTTCATCTGCATTCCATGAAGAAGAGACGGTAACGATGCTGCGAAGCACAGCCTTTAAGTTGCCCAATTCGAAAGAACGGTATAGCTGCCGAATCAACGGGCGCGCCTGGGTGGGCGACATTTGCACGACGCTCGCATAGGTGTCTGCCAGCCGTCGTTTAATTTGTTGCACAGCGCGACGCGGCGTCAATTCATTGTCTTTCAACGCGGAAAGATATGGACCGTATTGCGTGTGCTTGAGCGCGCTAATTAACGATGAAAAATCGGGAGATTCGCTTAACCGAGAAATATCTTGCGGGGTAAGTAGATTAGAGTACATCGCCCGCACTTTGGCGCTGATTGCCGCGTACCCTGAAACGCCTCCAGCCATAATTACGCCTTACCGAGGACGCGGTCCAACACGTAGGCGACAGCTTTGTCGAAATTCTTTTTGGCGAGCGCGTCAAATTCGTCTGATTTCGCACTGACGTTCGCCAGCACTTCTTTCGAGCGATCCTCCGACTGTACAGCCGCAACGACTCGGCGCGCCTCTTCCTGGGCTTCTGAACGCGCGCGCGCCAGCATCGCTTGCGCTTCTTGCTCTGCCCTCACTGGAATTTCCTGCGCGTTACGCTTCGCCTTATCCTGAAGCTCCTGCGCTTGTTTTTCGATCTCAAGGACTTTCCGAATGTTCTTCTCGTTCATCAGGTTATCACCTCGCTAAAATTCGTACCTAGAAACGCTATTGTAAAGTATAAAGCCCTCATCATCAAGGCTTGTCGAAAGAATCGGATGATTTGGGCTTTTTGTGTAATAATGCACAAATTATACCCCAACGCTTCGCAAATTGTCAATTGATGCCAGCGATTTTAAAATAGGTTGAGCGCACCCGCATTCGACCACTGGAACCAAGGCGCAAATACTGTGCCGATCAGAATCACGCCGATCGTCAGTGCGATCAGCGCAATCGCATACGGGCGCGAAAGCGGGATCGGATGATTCTCTTCATCTTGATTGGGCATACGATACAAATATACAAATTTGAGGGCGTTTAAGTAATAGTAAGCGCCGACCACCGACATCACTACGGCAAAGACAACCAGCCAGACGTAGCCGGCCTGAATGCCCGCCGCAAAGACGATAACTTTTGCGATAAACCCGCCAAACGGAGGGATGCCCGCCAGCGACAGGAACGCCGTCAACATCATCAATCCCAGCCAGGGCGAACGGCGGCTCATTCCCGCATAATCACGAAGATCTTCCAGCCCAGTTACTTTACTAAACGCCATCGCTACGCCAAACGCGAGCAGGTTCGTGAGGATATACGCCGCCAAATAAAACACTACACTCGCCGCGCCGAACTGCGTAAACGCCGCCACGCCGATCAAAGTGTAGCCAGTGTGCGCGATGGAAGAATAAGCCAACAAGCGTTTAATGTTCATTTGCGGCAATGCAAGCAAGTTCCCTACCAGCATCGAAGCGGCGGCGAATATGACGAGAGCCGTCATCCACGCCGCGGAAAGATTCGAGCCGGGGAACGCCACAAAGAACAATCGCAAAAGGACGGCGTATCCGGCGGCTTTCGAAGCTGTGGATAAGAATCCAGCCACCGGAGTAGGCGAGCCTTCATATACGTCCGGCGCCCAAAAATGGAAAGGCGTAAAAGTGACCTTGAAGCCGATGCCCACAAAAATCAGTGCGAGAACGCCCAACGCGGTCAGCGGAGCGATTTCTCCTACTTTGAACATTTCGGCTAACCGATAGATGTCCGTCGTGCCGGAGAATCCGAACACGAGGCTGAAGCCGTACAGCATGATCGTTGTAGCCAGAATTCCGAAGAGGAAATATTTGAATCCCGCTTCCGTAGAACGGTTGTCGCCCAACATAAATCCCGCCAATACATATAACGGGATCGAAGCAGTCTCTATGGCGAGGAATAGCATGATCAGGTCGGCGGATGCCGCCATTAAATTCATGCCGATTAATGAAGCGAGCAACAGGAGATATGCCTCTCCGCGCGCAGCGAGCCGCTCGTGATCCATCATTAGCAGAGCGGTTGCGGCGGCGGCAAACATAAAGAGCATTTTCAAGAAGAATCCCAGCCAATCGAAGCGGATCATACCGCCAAAAGTGGGCAACGGCTCGCCGGGGCGTCCCACGATCAGGCTGACGATCATCGCCGCAAACAACCCGCCAGCGGCGAGCCAACCTACATTGCGACGTTTCTCCTCTTTCCAGAACGGTTCAATGATGAGAATCAGCATTCCTACAATCAGGATCAATATTTCGGGGAGGATGGATGCAAACGCGAGCGGGGTAAACATTAAGAGCCTCCCAACAAACGCAGAATATTATCAACGCCCGTCTGCACGATTGGCGCCATAAATTTGGGATACAAACCGATAATGACCATAAAGAAGCACAGCGTTACAAGCGCGGTTTTATCTAAAATTGTAATGTCGGTCAGATGTCCTTCAAACCGTTCGGGAACATCGCCAAAGAAGACCTGTCGCACAATGCGCATAATGTAAGCGGCGGTGATAATAATGGAAATACTGCAAATCACGGCGACCAGCCAATTGACCTGCCACACGCCCATGAAGATCGGAAATTCAGCGACAAAGCCGGAAAAGAGCGGCATACCCATTGAGACCAAGCCGCCGATAATAAAGCCCACTGCTGCAAACGGCATGATCTTGCTCATGCCGCCTAATTCAGGAATTTGACGCGTGTGCGCCCGGTCGTAGATCATGCCGACGACGGCAAAAAAGAGCGCGGTCATCGCGCCGTGCGAAAACATCTGCATTCCCGAACCCAGCAACCCGTCGCGGTTGAGCGTGGAGAAGCCGAGCATAACCAAACCCATATGCGACACAGATGAAAAGCCGACCATGTATTTAAAGTCGGTCTGCACAAAAGCGATGTATGCGCCATACACAACCGCCACCCCAGCGAATAACATGATAAGCCACGACCAGTGCTTCGCGCCTTCAGGCAACAACATAATGCCTACGCGTAATGCAGCAAAGGCTCCCAACTTCATCAACACGCCGGCGTGGAACATGGAAACGGCGGTTGGCGCGGCGACGTGTCCATCTGGCGACCAGTTGTGAAAGGGCCAAAGACCGCCTAATATCGCAAACCCTAAGAAAACCGGCAAGAACCAAATAACTTGAAACTGCTGTGAAAAGCCGGCGCTTTCCATTGCCAGCATGTCGAAGGTTAATACGCCTGTGTTTTGATACTGCACGATGAGCATCGCCAGCGCGCCAACCAGAGCGATCACCGATCCTAAGAGCAGATAGAGCGTCAACTTCATCGCGGCGTATTCGCGCGTAACGTTCCAACCCCAAATAACGATGAGCAAGTACATCGGAAAGACGGCGATCTCGTAAAAGAAGAACAGCATGAAGAGGTCGAGGGAAACGAACACGCCAAACACGCCCCAGGCAAGGACGAACAAAAAGGCGAAAAATTCGCGCGGACGGTCTTGAATCCCAGCCATGACATGCGGGCGATCATCGCCCCATGAGATTAATACGCCTGTAAACATGACCACGCCTGTCAGCAACACCAGCGGCGCGCTGATGCCGTCCACGCCGAGGCTGAGGCTAATGCCCAATGCAGGCAACCAATCATAACGTTCGACAAGTTGATAGCCGCCCAACATTTGGTCGTATGTGAAATAGACCCACAGGGAAAGAACCAAAGTGAATGCGGCGGAAGCCGCTGCGACCGCGCGCGTCTCATTTTTGCGATCAGCCGGTATCATCAATAGAATCAACGCGGCAACCAGAGGGGTAAAAGTAATTACGCTCAATACAGGAAAATTCATCGCCAGCCTCTTAGAATAAGAACCCAACCGCTTTGTTGATCATGTCAAGAATCCAAGCAGGGTAAACGCCGATCCATAACATCAAGATCATCAACGGCGCCATTACCAAAATCTCGCGCGCGTTGACTTCGGTCAGAACATGTTCGCCATGCGCCCAGCGCTCGTTCAACGGTCCATGCAGCACTTTCTTAAGCGCTTTCAAAATATATGCGCCGGTAAAGAACAAACCCGCCATTGAGATCGCCACATATCCCGTAAAGATGGGCCATGTTCCACGCACGACGAGGAACTCGGAGATAAATCCGTTCAATCCCGGCAGTCCCAGCGACGACATGCCGGTAAAGATCAACATAGCGCCATACACGGGAATCAGCGTAAACAAGCCGCCATATTCCTCAAGATTGCGCGTGTGCGTTCTTTCATAAATAACGCCGACAAGGAAAAACATACCAGCGGCGGACAACCCGTGATTGAACATTTGCAAAACTGCGCCGTTCATTGCGATAACGGCATCGGGCGTGCCAGACGCTAAAGCGGCGGCGGCAATTCCGAGGACGACAAACCCCATATGATTCACGGACGAATACGCGACCAATCGTTTGAAATCGGTTTGAGCGAAGGAAGAGAGCGCGCCAAAGACAATCGCAGCAGTAGCGAGAAACGCCAGCGCGCCCGCAAAATATCTCGCTTCGACAGGATACAGCGGGAGAATGAGGCGCAAAAACCCGTACGCGCCAAGTTTGAGTAAAACGCCCGCCAACAACATTGAACCGGCGGTCGGCGCTTCGGTATGCGCATCGGGCAGCCAAGTGTGGAAGGGCCAGATCGGAACTTTGACGGAGAACGCGACGACGAACGCCCAAAATGCGACCGTTTTCACCGTGGAGACTGACATGCCGAGAAGAGTCGCGTCGGGGTCTAACGACGTCCAACGCTGAGTAAGGACGAGCAGATCGAAGGTCCCGAAGAGAACGCCGAGCAACTGGATACCGAGCAGGAGGCCCACCGATCCGCCCATTGTGTAGATCAGGAATTTCATCGAGGCGTAGTTGCGGTTGGCGCTCCCCCATTGATTGATCAGGAAGTACATCGGGATGAGACCCACCTCCCAAAAGACGAAGAAGACGAGCAAGTCTAGCGATAGAAAAACGCCCAGCATACCCGTCTCTAAGAACAAGAAGAGAATCATGTATGCTTTGACGCGTTCGGAGATATTGAACGAGGCGAGGATGGCAAGCGGCGTGAGAAGCGTCGTCAACAAGACCATCGTAAGCGAGAGTCCATCTACGCCGAGGTAGAATGAGGAGCCAATCGCTTCATACCATTCGTAGCGCTCGCGGAATTGAAAGCCGGGCTGGAACGATTTAAATTGAAGCCAAACGCCAATAGATAAAGCCAGCGGGAGCAGACTCGCGCCGAACGCGAACCAGCGCAATAGTTTCACCTCGTCTTTAGGCAGGAAGAGCATGATCAGCGCCGCCGCCGCAGGGAGGAGCAGAATGAGCGTGAGGAAGTGATTTGCAATGAAGTCCATAGTCGCTCCTACGCCAGCATAAAGAAGTACAGGAACGCGCCGATAAGCAGGAAGAGCGTCAGCGCAAGAATAAGATATTGCTGAATGCGCCCGGTCTGCATCAGTTTTAGTTTTTCTCCCGATCTATAGGTAACGTTCGCGGAACCGTCGCCGAAGAAGCGGTTGATCACCGGTATGTCGAAGTAATTGCGCACGATATCGCCGATGCGTTGCGTGCCGGGTCCAAACAGATGCAAGAAGCCGTCGATCAAGCTCTTATCAACGGCTTGATAGACGATCTTATCGGCGAACCAAATCACGGGTTTGATAAAGACCGCATCATAGATCTCATCAATATAATATTTGTTCTTGAGGAAGCCAAGTTGCAATTTATCTTCCGCGGGCGAGTTGACGTTGCGATAGGCAAAGTAGCCGAGCCCGAGACCGCCGAGCGCGACAAGGAGCGAGGTCAACAAGGGAACGGCGTTGAACTCCAAAGCGGCAGGGTGTTCGGCAAGGGTCCCGCCGACGAATTCATGGAACCAGTTTGGGATGAATCCGCCGATGAGGGGGAAGTGCTCGGGAATGCCCACCCAACCGTATCCGATCGCCAGCGCCGAGAGGACGACAAGCGGAAGCGTCATCGTCCACGGCGTTTCGTGCGCGTGCGCCGCCTCTTCCGTGCGCGGCTTGCCGAGGAAGGTTAACGTGATCTGGCGCATCGTGTAAAACGCCGTCAAGAAAGCGGCGACCGCTAACGTGAAGAAGATCGGTAGGTTGTGCGCAAACGCATCCGCCAAAATTTCATCTTTCGACCAGAAACCGGCGGTCACGATCGGAAAACCTGATAGCGCAAAACCGCCGATGAAGAACGTCCAAAACGTGATCGGCATCCTACTTTTTAAACCGCCCATGTTGAACATATCTTGCGGGTCAACTTTGTGATTGCCCGTATGAAAAACACCGTGTTCCATGCCGTGAATAACGGAGCCGGAACCAAGGAATAGCAACGCTTTGAAAAATGCGTGTGTGATGAGGTGGAAAACAGCCGCAATATATGCGCCAATACCCAGCGCAGCGATCATAAAACCCAGCTGCGAAATCGTCGAATACGCCAGCACGCGCTTAATATCATTTTGCGCGAGCGCGATCGTAGCGGCGAATAACGCAGTGAATGCGCCAATACATGCGACGAAAGACATCGTTCGCGCATCGAGGCTCAACAGCGGGAACATACGGATGGCTGTATAGACGCCCGCTGAAACCATCGTGGCGGCGTGAATCATCGCGCTGACGGGCGTCGGTCCTTCCATCGCATCGGGCAACCAGATGTGCAACGGGAACTGCGCCGATTTGCCGATCGTGCCGATGAAAAGCAACAAGCCGATCAAGCCGGCGGCGGAAAGCCCCAGCGCGCCGCTGGGAATCAGCGCCAACGTTCGCAGCGTCGACTCGGTGAAAATCTCTCGGAAGGTCAGCGTGCCGGTCGCTGAATATAAATACGCAATGCCCAACAGCATAAACACGTCGCCGATGCGCGTGGTCATAAACGCTTTAACCGCCGCGTCGCGCGCAGATTTCTTCCCATACCAGAATCCGATCAGCAGATACGAACATAAGCCCATGATCTCCCAACCGATAAATAGCGTAAGCAGATTATCCGAGACTACAAGCGTGAACATCCCAAAGGCGAATAAGCCGATAAACGCGAAGAAGCGCGAATACATCGGCTCAACCGATGGGACGACGCGCTTCTGCCTGTTCTCTTCAACCGTCGCCCCATGCGGAGGCAGCCCCTTGAGATCATGATCGCCTTGCGGTTGACCATAGTTGTGATATCCAACGCTGTAGATGAAGATCATCAAAACCGTCCAGGCAACGAAGAACAGCGTCACCGCTGTGAGCGGGTCTACCAGCACACCGATACGAAACCATGTATCGCCCGTCGCCAGCCAATTAATAGACGAAGCAAACGGGCGCGCGCCCAGATCGTCCACACGAAGCGCACGCGCAAAAACGACCATGCCGCCCAGCCACGAAAGCGCCGCGGCGCCGATCGCGATGGTGTGACTCAAGGCTTTATCTCGATTCGTAAACAACACGATCAAAAAGAACGCCAGCGCGGGAGGAAGAGGGATAAGCCAGATAAGAGTTTCAGTAACCATAAAGATCCTTGTAGCGGGTTATGTGTCGCGCCTCACCACTTCAATATATCAATTTCATCCGCAATAACCGTATTGCGTTTGCGATAGACCGAGATCACTAACGCCAACCCTACCGACACTTCCGCGGCGGCGACGGCAAAGACAATGATCGCAAACGCCTGCCCAGCGATGTTATGAACATCACCGTAGCGCCAAAATGCAACCAAATTGACATTCACCGCGTTCAACATCAACTCTACGCCGAGCAAAATAGCAATCAGGTTTCGCCGCGTCAACACGCCAAACAAACCGATGCTAAATAATGCCGCCGAAAAAATCAAATACCATGACAAAGGAATCATCGCATCTCCTATTTGTGGTTATACGCAACATACACAGCGCCAACCAACGCGGCGACTAATAATACGGATGCGACTTCAAACGGCAGGACGTAAGCGTCGGGCGAGACAAGCGCCCCCCCCAATTCCGCCACCGCATCAAAATCCGACGGGAAGGCTGCCGCAGTTTTCGAGACGCCGCCCCATCCCCGCAGAAGGAAGAACAGCCCTGCAAACACAAGCGCCGACAAAAATGCGCCAAACTTCCAATTTCGATTTAACTGCGCGCCTTGATCGCGCATATCTTTGCGCGTCAACATCACCGCAAAGATAAACAGAATGGCAATAGCGCCCACGTATACCACTACCTGCACAACAGCCAGAAAACTGGCATGGAGGATCGCAAAGATTACCGCAACGCCAAACAACGCGCCAATCAGCCAAAATGCGGCGCGGATAAGATTCCCTGTCGTCACTACGCTAAACGCCGCAAAAAGCGTACTAGCGGCGGCGATGAGAAAGATAATTTGATCAACAGTCATAAAAGCATTCTCCCTGCAAAGATTCGGAGAGTTAGCGGCGCGCATCCGCCGTCAGCGTGTTTTCTGTTTTTTCGCGTTCTTTATGCGCCGCGAAACGCGCCAGCTCCAACGAAATCCACGCAACAAGGACGTTCGAAAGGAACATGCCGCCAACATAGAGCCAGGTCGGAGACGCGGCAAGCAACGCATTCATAAAGGCGGTTACCATAAGCAACGTAAAAGCGACGGGCGTAAGGAACTTCCAGTTGAAAATCAACATATGGTCAATGCGTATACGAAGCAACGTGTACTTCACCCACATGATGATCCAGTAACCAATGAACGCCTTGAAGAGCAAAACAGCGATCGCCAAAAACGCGCTCACTTTCTCCAAACCAAAGAAGCGGTATCCGCCGAAAAACAGAATCGCCCAAAAACTGCCGAACGTGAACGCATGCAAGAGTTCGCCCGCATAGAACATGCCAAATTTCATCCCTGAATACTCGATGTTATACCCAGAGATCAATTCCGATTCGGCTTCGCCCATATCAAACGGCGCGCGTCCGAGTTCAGCGATTGCGGCAATCAGGAAGATGATCACCGCTAAAGGCGCGAGAAAGAAAAACCAAACATCTTGCGCCTGCGTGATCGCGGCGATGCCCATCGAGCCAGCGAAGATCGTCGGGATCAGCATCATGGTCAACATCGGGATCTCGAACGAAAGCATTACCGCCACTTCACGGAACGCGCCCAAGAGCGAGTACTTATTGTTCGACGACCATCCCGCCATAATGATCGAAAGCGTACCGATCGCGCCCGCCCCAATGATATACAACACGCCGATATTCAAATCTACGCCGAGGATCGTAGGAGCGAGCGGCACCACCGCCCACAAGATCAGCACAGACATCATCGAAAGCACGGGCGCGAGGTTGTACAACGCTCTATCCGCTCCTTCGGGCGTGGTATCTTCTTTAATCAGGAGCTTGATAATATCGGCAAACGGCTGAATTAGCCCGAACGGCCCGACGCGATTCGGGCCAATGCGAGATTGAAAGCGCGAGACTACCTTACGCTCAACCCATACCAGCAAAATATCCACTACCATAAGCAGCGCAATCAGCAGGAAAATACCGAGGAATCCGATCAAGACTTGCGCCCAGAGATCAGCAACGCCCCAGCCGGCAAGAATTCCAAACAACCAATTTGCCGCAATTTGCAGAGGGTCTTTAAGAAAATCCATCATTGCTCCAAAATCTTTTTCGCGATCTCACGACAGACACGCAACTTCAAGAGACAAAGTAAAGGCTGAATAGGTCGCCCAATTCAGCCTTTACCTGTAACATCATGAAATTCACACCCATTCCAACATCCCTTTACGCCAAGCGTACGCCAACCCGGCGATGAGAATGAGAATAAAGATAATCCCTTCGATCACAGCGAACATTCCGAGCGAGCCCAACTTTACCGCCCAAGGAAAGAGAAACACCGTCTCCACATCAAAGACGAGGAAAACTAGCGCAAAGATGTAATACTGAACTTTGAACTGCACCCAGGAATCGCCCACCGTTTCGATGCCGCATTCGTAGGTCATTTGTTTGATCGGGTTAGGTTTTCTCGGTCGCAATAACCACGCCGCGCTAATTGCGCCGGCGGGAATGATTAAGCCGACAAGAAAAAATAGCCCAACATACACCCACGAACTCATGAAATCTCCTGAAAAAGGTTTTACGAGCGGCAAAATTGTACCATAAAGAATTGCCGCGTCTAAATGACGAAGAGAGTATATAGAAGTGATTTTCGTCCTATTTACTGCGCACCTCGCGTCGAATCAAACGGCGCAAAATATCGCCCGCCAACGGAAAATTAAGAAGAGTTCCCGCGATAGTTCCGATAATGCCAAACGCGCGCGCCAAATCTCCCGGTAAGCCAAAGAAATTTATCGCCTCAACTTTGACCGGGTGAGCGGACAGCGCCATCTGGCTTTCCGTTCCGCTGGCGCGATCTATAAAGCGCAAATACAGCCAGATCGTTCCATGATAGACGCCGACTGTATCCAGATGAAGATTCCAAAAGAACGAAGCCGGCTTCCCTTGCGCGAATGGTTGGCTGACCAAGCCCGGCGGTGAAACTTGCGCGCCAGCTAAATCCAATCGAGTTTCGACAACAATGCCCCGCTCCTCCAGCGATACGGCGTTGCCTTGAGAATCGGGCGCAAACATCAAATAGATGACGCTGGATTCGCCGGCGCGTAAGCGACGAGGCTCCTCAAGCGTGAGCGTCCAGCCTTCGGGCAACGCAGAACGGGCGGCGGTAAATGGGGGCGGGAAGTCAAAGGTTGCCAACGAAACGCGTTGAGTCTGAATCTCTCGACGCGCGGGAGCGAAGCCCCCGATTAACAAACTTACAGAAACAGCGAGCAGCACAACGCCGGCTATAGTTCGGACTCGTCGCAACATAGCGCCGTCTTTCTCAGCGCGCGATTCAAAACAGCGCAACGATCCGTTCAGAGACGTGAAGGAAGTGATTAAGAAGCACTGCGATCACTCCCGCAAGCAGAACGGTCGCTAATTTCCACGTCACTGAGCGGATGAGAGATTTTTCTTTTATATTTCTCCAAATAAAGGGAAAGTCAATCATTGCGCTCGCCATCGAAGAGATGATGGCTGCGTTGCCAGCCAACGCCGGGGTGATCTGTCCATGCATTGCCATCGTCGCGGCGGCGGCGGTGGTGCTTGCGCTGCTAATTAAACCGCCTATAAAGCTGGTAATAAGCATGCCTGCATTCCCGAAGAGACGCGTGAACAAACCGCCGCTCACCTGAATAACGATAAACAACAAGCCGAAAGATAGGATTTTCTTAATCTCCAACGGCGAGGTCAATTGGATGGGAGTTTCCGTTTCGCCATAACGCTTTTCGGCTCGGTGATCGTGCCACATCCAAACTCCCGCCATGCACGACATGGCAAGCAACGGAAGCAAGGTCGCCGTCAACGACATGGGCGCAAAGATAGCAGCAAGAACCATGTTCCGCGTGAACATCGAAACATTAATAAGGCTTGACAGCGTAGTAATTCGAGACGGCGTCCCGGCTTCGTTCACGCGCGAAGACATTTCAGCGATCGTCGCCGTGCTGTTAACCAATCCGCCAAACACGGCGCCGAGATACAACCCTTGCGAGCTGAAGATGCGCAGGAAAATATAGTTTAAGAAGCCGATACCCGCGATTGCGATAATGCTGATCCACGCATCGCTAGGGTTAAACAAATTCCAGCGGTCCACATATTCGTTGGGCAGCAATGGATAGATCACGAAACCGATGATGGCGAGCAAGATCGCCGAACGCAATTCCATCTCGCTCAATTTATCGCTGAAGATCACCAGCGGTCCCTTCCACGCCAAGAGTGCGGCGGTTAAGATACCTACGGCGGCGGGCGTAAGCGTATGTCCTTGACCGCATAAAATTCCAATGAAACCGGTGATCAGCAGCGCGGCTGAGGTAGTCAATTCCGATCCATGCTCCAGATAGAAGGCGTGGATATTCAAAAAGACGACCAGCACGCCCAACATGATAATGCTCAGCAACGCATATTTCTCGCCGAGCAAGCCGCCCAGTCCGCCAATCAAAGCGGCAAAGCTAAAGGTCCTCAACCCGGCGTCTTTCCCCCGCCGTTCGCGCTCAATTCCGATGAAGAGTCCGATGGCTAACGCCAACGATAAGCGAGTGAGAGTTTGCAGATAGGGCCAATGGGCGGCATCAAGCGACATACGGGTATTCCTAACGAGCTACTTCTTCCACTTCGGCGTACCAGCGAACGCGCGTGCCAACCTTATCGCGTAATTTCCATTGAACAGATTTGGGCATGGTTTCGAACGCGCGTTGAATTTCAGCGATGCGCTTCTGTACCAAACTACGCTCCGCTTCAGTGAGCGGCAACGACTCTTCGCTGGCAACCTCCGCTACGCGTTTCAAGTTGATGGAAGTCGTTTTGTACAACCCCCAATCCTGCCCGCACAATTGGGCGATGCGCAGAATATTAATCTTTTCACGATCGTCCAAACCGGTCTCTACGCATAATAACAACGAGGCAATATCAAGCGCGTCTTTGCGGTTAAGTTCGGCGATCTGCGCCTTCGTCAGCAACAACTCCGCCAGCGGAATCGTGACCGGATGCAAGTGCAGCCGCCCCTCTAATGGAATTTTGTGACACATCTCGAATGCTCCCACAAAAATATCCACTTTGATTTCCATTTGATCGTGGCTGTAGATTTGCCGCGTCGCGCCGTTGAGCAGATTAAATTGCTTGTACGCAGAATATCCCATAGAGGGCATAAACTCTTCCAAGTTGCGACGCTGTTCGGCGCCGATCGCAAAGTCGAGATCGCCGTATTCGCGCACAAAGACCGGGTGGTCCGATGTAAGATGCACTCGCACCGCCAGCCCGCCAAGCGCGCGCAACAACAAGGCGCGTTCGTTCGCGGCGGCAACCAAGCGCTTCATTTCATCGAAAATGTTTGTTTGCATTGATGTCATAATAGGCGGCCGGTTGTATGTTGCTTCCGCCGACCGCCTATTTTACCGCTTCTTTCGTTTTCAGAGGCGTAAACGCGCTACTCTACAGGAATCTCCGCATGAACTTTATCGAGATCAATGCCTTGTTTTCTGCGTGCAATCTTGAAGCCGAAATAAACTACCGCTGCCAGTGCGTACATAGACAGCATATAGACGATCGAGCTCGTATTCTGAAGACCAATGCCATAGAGTCCGTTCGGGTCAATGATCCATTGATACAACAGGAAGACGAGGAAACCGCCAAAGATTACGCCCGCCACTGTGATCAACGGCACGCCCAAGACCTTGTATTTAGCGACCGGCGAAGCGTTGTACAGATCCGGCTTTGTGTACGGAAGGATGGTCGCCGAGATTGTCGTGCCGAGGAATGTTACTGCGATCACCAGCGTCGAGCACAGAGTCAGCGATGCAAAGTTCGCAATATTATATGAGAAGAGATACGCGACCACGACCGAAGGGACGACCATCAGCAAGAGTGCGTAGACCGGCGTGCCTGTTTTCTCATTGACTTCCGCCACCTTCTCCGGAAGCAAACGGTCAAACGCGGCGGCAAAGATCACGCGCGTAGAGGAGAGGAACACTGTTCCGCACCAACCGAACCACCACAGACTCATCAAGCCCACGACGATTAATTGAATAAGTCGGTTGGGGACCAGGAAAGCCGCAAGCAGCGCAGGATAGGGCCAAACAGGCAAAGCCGGCGCGACATCGGTATAGCCCCATGCGTAATTCCACCACGCCGCGCCAGATTGTACATAAAAATCCCAACCGACGGTTTTAGCGATCGCGAACAACAATCCAATTCCGAGCAGGGTCGTCACGCCCAACGCCCAGCCCATGCCAGCCACGTTGCGCTTGAAATCCGTCGCGCCGCGCACTTCGCCATATAAGGTAGCGCCCCAATTGGGCCATAAATTAAAGAAAACCAAATATGGAAGGACGAGAAATACGCCTAAACCGATACCGCCTCCTACCAACGGAGTGGTCGCGCTCGCCGCGCCAATTTCAATAGTAGCGTCATACACGCCGGGCGCCGCGCCGAATAACGCCGTCGCGTTAGCGTCTAGCCCCGCTTTGAACGCTTCATGAGAGCCGGTCAGGAACAGGATTATCACCAGCGCCAAACCGATCATTCCGCCGTAGAACGAGAATTTTTGAATGCGCGCATACGTCTTCATGCCAAGCGTGATGAATCCACTCACGATCGCCAGCGTGATCAACGCCGACGCAAAGACGCCGTTTTGCGTTTCTGCAAACCACAGCGCTAGGTTCTGCGCGCCCAAGATTCCTAAGATCGGCACAAGTACGATATGTCGGAACATATCACCGTACAACGGGACCCACAGCCACAGAATAAACCACCAGCCGGTCACCGCAAGGATGAAACCCACCGCGCCGCCGAGGATACGACTCTGCCAAACATAATCTCCGCCCGAACGCGGCATAATAGCGATCATGCTGGCGTATACAATCACTTCGAAAAAGATGAACACTGCGCTGACGATCAACGCATTGACCATGCCTCCTTCAAAATAATACATCTGACTAAAACTATACAGCCCCAGAGTTATCAGATTGATCGAAAAAAACGCATAGACGAACGCGTCAAAGACCGACCACGAACGCACCATGCCGGTTGCCTTACGGACAAACAAACTGCTCATTACGCCATCTCCTCAACATTGAAAATAAACAAACATCGCCGCGTTATATCAGCGACGCTCATTACAACCCATAAACATTCGTAAAGTTATCCTGAAGTTAATACGTAATTTTCGATCTTATTCTTTCCAAGTTTTACAATTGTCCCCAACAGTACGCCTTGCTCGTACATGGAACCCGGATTAAGGCACAGCGTCTTTCCGATTCGCGTCGCTCCGCGCCCTTCGTGAATATGTCCGTGCAAACCCAGCAATGGCTGATAGCGTTCAATCGTCTCGCGCAACGCCGTCGAGCCAACCGGTTTAAGCGCCTGCCCCGCTAATACCGGGCGCAAATTCTTATCCAGTTCAGGCGCTTCATCCAAACCAGATTTATACGGCGGCACATGGACATTAAAGATCGCATTCTCCCGATTCTTTAATTGAGAGATCATCGTCTCATAGCGGATCTTGAGCCGCTCTTCGTCCTCTTCGCGATGCGTATTCCAAGGCGTTCGATTACTCCAGCCGGAAGCGATCATTTCATGATGGTCGTCTAGCTGTGTGACCAACCCTTCAACTAAAATGACCCGCTTCGATGCGCGGATAATATCGTCCACAGCGTCCATGTCGTCGTTGCCGGGCGAACAATAGACTTTCATATCTGTGCCGCTCAATTTCTTCTCGGCGATCTCCATCCATTGCTGAACAATCTTCAACACTTCGGCGTTGAAGATTTCCGTTACGCGACGCGGGTCTTTTTCCAATTCGGCGATTTCATCGGGATTGGTCAGATACGGATAATAACCGCGACTGCGCACGCGCTTTTTCATATCCGCAAGCTCCTCCGCGGTAGTCAGCAGGAACTCTTGCTCCAGCAATGCGCCTATGTACCGTTCCCCGCCTTGATGAATAAACGGCACAACCGCCTTGCCGGTGATATCGCCGCCTAGAATTAATACATCCGCCTCGTAGAATTTTCCCGCGTTCAAGAATTTATTCCAACAAATATCCGAGCCATGAATATCTGTCGCAAAAAACAGTTTAGTCAATGTCGCACTCTCCGCATGATATGCAGGCTTGCAACGCTTAGCGTGCCAGCGTTTCGAACCGCAAGCCAAATTATGGATACACCCGCTTAATTGTGCGCGGAAAAGGAATCGCCTCGCGGATATGCTCAATGCCGCATAACCATGCCACAACACGCTCAACGCCCATGCCAAACCCCGAATGCGGGACTGAGCCATATTTACGAAGTTCAAGATACCATTTGAAAGCCTCTTCCGGCAGTCCCTCCTTATGGATGCGCGCCAGCAACGCGTCGTGATTCGATATGCGCTCTGAGCCGCCGCAGATCTCGCCATAACCTTCAGGCGCGAGCAGATCCACGCTTTTGCATACTTCGGGACGATCGGGCCACGGTTCCATATAAAAGGCTTTGACCGCGCTGGGATAACCGTACACAAACAGCGGCTGATCGTATAGTTTGGTCAACTCGGTTTCGTGCGGCGCGCCGAAATCCATACCCCACTCAAACTTGAGCAGCGCCTTACGCTCAGGGTCCGTCTCCTTCTCATACAGGTCAATCAAATATTTTGCCGCGTCGTCGTACGACATACGCGGAAATGGCGCAAAGACGCGCTCTAGCTTGGAAGCATCGCGCCCAAGGAATTTCAGTTCGGCGGCGCATTCTTTCAGAACCGTCTGCGCGATATGCGCGATCATGTTCTCTTCGATTTCCATCAATTGATCTAGATCGCAGAATGCGATTTCAGGTTCCAGCATCCAGAATTCAGTCAAATGACGGCGTGTTTTCGATTTTTCAGCGCGAAAGGTAGGTCCGAAGCAGTACACTTTTCCGAACGCAAAAATATTCGCTTCGTTATACAATTGGCCCGTTTGCGCGAGATACGCTTTGCCTTCGTCGAAGTATTCCGTTTCAAAAAGCGTAGTCGTACCTTCAGCGGCGGCGGGCGTAAGGATCGGCGTGCTCATTTCCAAAAAGCCGTTATTGTTGAGCAACTCGCGGGTGGCGCCCATTACTGCGGCGCGCACGCGCAGGATCGCCCATTGGCTTTGCATGCGAATCCACAGATGCCGATGGTCGAGCGCGAAATCTACGCCATGATCTTTTAACGACATGGGATAGTCTAACTCAGCCTCTTGCACGATCTCAATTTGTTTTATACCCAGTTCGTAGCCGCCGGGAATGCCGGGCGCGCGTTGATCCTCGCGCACCAGCCCGCTGACAATAACAGCCGACTCCTGCGGCAGGCGCATTGCTTTGTCAAAGACCTCAGGTTCCAGGTCTCCTTTGAACGCTACGCATTGCGCGAAGCCTGAACCGTCGCGCACAAGTAGAAAGCACAGTTTCCCTTTATCCGTACGATTGTATACCCAGCCTTTGAGCGTTACGTTTTGACCGACGTATTTTGAAATGTTCGAAACGCTGATATGCTCAGCCATAAAAGAATCCTTTAAATATGATGATTGTTCCATTATAGCAGAGAGCGGCTTGTCGCTTAAAATAAAAACCCCCGAAGTTTTCATTACGGGGGTTTTCACTAAGGGCGTCTCTCTTCTCGTAGACGCAATCAAGCGGCGCGCGCCGCTTCCATTGCCGCATGCGCGGCGGCTTCCATCTTGGTGTACATTTCCAAAACAGCTTCGGCGCTCATTTTCTCATCGAGGATGTTCAAATAGATCTCTTCTTCTTTAGCGAAATGCACTTTGACAAGCGCATACGCGCCATACAGCACGCGTCGCAGGGCTTCGGCTTGAGCGGACGGCAAAGGATCGCTTTTCAGGTCTTTCTTAAGAGCGGCAAGTTCTTCAATATGCGCGATAATCTCCACGTGATCGCGGCTCATCGTCTTGGTTACGTCGGGACTGCCGAGCAACTTCTGAACGACGGGGTACAACGCGGCTTCTTCCGCCTCGGCGTGAATCTTTAAATGATGCGCTAGGAAATCGTAGGCTTCATCCACGCCGAGTGTAATTTCAGACAGCGGCGCGGAACCGATTTTCTCCGCCGTTTTTCGAATCTCCTCTACGTGAGGGAACAATCCTGCATGTTCGTCGCGCAAAGGTTGAGTAGGTAAAGACATCAGTTTATCTCCTTCATGAAATGATAATGTCTTAACTATAGCCTCAATTGCGGCAGACTACATGATGTAAGTCAATTAACTGCGCCTCGATCCGCTAAACGTTCCAATTTCTCAGGATTTGCAATCGTCACCCACTTCCTGCCCGACTCGATCAAACCCTCTTCCGCAAAACGACTCATCACGCGGCTGACGGTCTCGGGAGTGGAACCGGTCATTGCCGCCAGATCTTGGCGCGAAAACGGCAGTTGGATTAAGACTCCTTCTCCACGCGCTTCGCCCAACTTCGACGCCAGCCGCAACAATGCAGACGCAATGCGCCGCTCAGCGCTGAACGCGCTCAACTGCACGACAATCTCTTGCGACTTCGCCAAGCGTTGGCTGACCGTGTCCAATACTTTGCGCGTCACATCAGGATGTTCGACGAGGATGCGCTCAAAATCCGCCGTAGAGATACGCAGAATGCAACAATCGGTATGCGCAACGGCGTCTTCGGTGTACACGCGCCCGCCGAAGGTCGCGAACGAACCGAAGTATTCGCCGTTGCGCAAAATATCCAGCAACGCCTCGCGCCCCTGCCCCGCCTCGCACGAGAGCCTGACCTTGCCCATTGCGACGAGATAAAAATATTCTGCCTCATCGCCTTCAAAGTAAATGCGCTCACCTGCCGCCGCGTCAAAATCGTAGAACAGATCATTAATCTGAGCGATGACATCAGCGGATAAATGCTTGAAGAACGGCAGCCTGCCGATGATGCGCAAACGATAGTCGAGCGAGCAGACAGCGGGGTCTACCCAATCCATCCGCAAGGGAGATTTTGGCCGCGTCACAACCGGCGCGCCCTACGGCAATTTACCAACCGGACGAATCTTGCCGCCGGCGATATCTTTCGCGGCGATATAACCGAACGTCATCGCCGGACCGATGGTGCTGCCCGCGCCGGGGTACGAATTACCCATCACCGAAGCAGAACTGTTGCCTGCCACATACAAACCCGGAATGAACGAACCGTCTTCGCGCAATACGCGCGCACGCTCATCCATCACAAGCCCGCCTTTCGTGCCCAGATCGCCCGCCACCATCGTTACCGCATAGAACGGCGGCGTTTCAAGGGGAGCCAGACAGGGATTCGGTTTGACGGTTGGGTCGCCGTAATAGCGATCATAGGCGCCGTCGCCGCGATGGAAATCCTCATCCACGCCGTTGCGCGCAAACTGATTGAAGCGCGCTATCGTTTCAACGAGCGCCTTCGGGTCTATACCGCATTGTTGCGCCAACTCTTCAATCGTGTCGCCGCGTTTGAAATATCCGCTCGTGAAATACTCTTCGGGGATAGGCTGCATCGGGAAAAGCGAGCCGAACATATAAGTATTGCGAGAACGGTCATCCATGATGAACGTCGCAGGAACGTGTGGGACCTCGGCGCTGTGCTTTTCGTACATGGCATGCACCACGTCAACATACGAAGCGGATTCATTCGTAAAGCGTTTGCCCGCCGCGTTAACGATAATGCCGCCCGGATGAGAGCGCTCGCCCACATGGAACATAACCGAGCCGTCGGGCGTCATGCTCGAAGGTCCCCACCAGGCATCGTCAAGCAGGTCGGTTTTCGCGCCGATCTTCATCCCCAATTGAATAGCGTCGCCGGTGTTGGCGGGGTTGCCCGAACTCCACTCATGATGAACTGGCGCTTTTTGGTATTTCTCGCGCATCGTTTGATTATGATCGAATCCACCTGCCGCCAGCACAACGCCTTTCGTCGCACGAATCCGGAACGGTTCGCCGCCTTTTTCAACGACAACGCCTACGCAAACATCATTTTCCATGACGACATCAATGAGCGGCGTATTCAGCCAGATAGGGATGTTTTCATCTTTGAGCGAGAGCCGTAAGCGCGCAACGAGCGCCTGACCCAACGCCAGCAATTTAATTCCCATAAGCATATTAAATAAGGTGCGCACGCCGATCTTGAGCGCCATCCATTTACCCGCCCAAGTGGGTATGATCATGCCGATCTTGTTATATTCGCTGGCAGTGAACGCCATGCCGGCTGGAATCTTAAGCCCTGTCGGGCGCATTTGCTTGAAGTCTTCGCCGAGTTTGGCGCCATTGAACGGCGAGCCTTCGATAGCGCGTCCGTCTGCCATGCCGCCGGGACGTTCGGCGTAGTAGTCGGCGTATCCTTTTGAACGATGAAAACGCACGCGCGAATTACTGGCTAGGTATTTAACCATTTCAGGAGCGTTTTCGATATAAGCATCTTGTAAGGCTTGCGAAGTGCGATTCCCAACCGTATGCTGTAAATAGGTGCGCGCTTTTTCGGGCGAGTCTTCCAAGCCATCGCGCTGTAACAGATAGTTATTCGGCACCCATAGTCCGCCGCCTGAGAGCGCGGTAGAGCCGCCGTAGTATTCCGATTTCTCGACTAACAATACGTCCAGCCCTGCTTGCTTTGCAACCAACGCAGCAGTCATTCCCCCGCCGCCCGTCCCAACGACAAGCGCTTCAACAGTGTGATCCCAATTCGCCATGCTCTCCTCCTGTGGATAAAATGAATTATGCTGTATTATTGTACTCCGCATTTCGCCGCCGCGCCTTAAAGCAGGGAGACATCAGATTTAACGCGATGCGCATCGGATCATATAAGACAAAAAATGCCCACCGACGAACATCACCGTCAAGAGTCGACAGAAAAGACGAACAAAAAAGCGAGATAGCCTTTATCTTGCTTTCTGATTTTAGAAATAGCAGTCAACGATCAATTCTATGAGCGCTAGCGTAGGATCTCCGAGATAAGCGCAAAGATTCTTCGCCGTAAATCAAAGAGCGTTTCGCAGCAATCTATTTACTTCCTGCGTTCCTCCAAGCCTTTCAGCGTCAACTCTTTTGTCAGCACGGGATCGGCTTTGCCTTTGGTGGCGCGCGCAACTTGACCGACAAACCACTGCAGCAACGTCTCTTTGCCCGCGTGATATTTTTCAATTTCGGACGGATTATCGTCCAAAATTTTCGCGATGATTTCTTGAATAAAACCTTCGTCTGAAATTTGCGCCAGCCCTTTTTCTTTGACGATTTGCGCGGGGTCGCCGCCGTTTTTGAACAATTCTGTCAGCACGGCTTTGCCTGTGTTACCGCTGATAGTTTTATCAGTCACCATGTCAATTAGTTGAGCCAGCGCTTTCACAGGGACAGAATCTACTTCTACGTTTAACTCGTTCAGGTTGCGCATGAACTCGCCCGCGATCCACGCGCTGACGGACTTCGGCGAGCTCTTGGCATGACGAACAACTTCTTCAAAATAATTAGCCAGCGAAAGCTCGGATGTAAGCAAACGCGCTTCGGACGGAGTCAACTCAAAGTCCGCGATGAAGCGCGCGGTTTTTGCTTCAGGCAATTCGGGCAGTTGCTCTCGAATAGACTGAATCCATTCGTCCGATAGGTTGAGCGGCGGCAAATCGGGTTCGGGAAAGTAGCGATAGTCATGCGCGTCTTCTTTCGACCTTTGGCTGATTGTCACGCCGCGCGCATCGTCCCAGCCCAACGTCTCCTGCTCGACCGTTCCGCCGCTTTCGTAAATTTTGATTTGACGTTCAATCTCATACTGCGAGGCGCGAGTCAACGCTCGAAAACTATTCAAGTTTTTGATTTCGGTTCTTTTTCGCAATTCATCGCTGCCGACGGGGCGCACGGAAATATTGGCTTCAAAACGCAAAACGCCTTTTTCCATATCGCCAGAGTTCACGCCAAGATAACGCAAGATGGCGCGAATTTTTGTTGCATAATCCAGCGCGGCTTCAACGGTGCGCATATCAGGCTCGGAGACGATTTCGAGCAACGGCACGCCCGAACGATTGAAATCCACCAGCGCGTAATTTTTTTCGTGAGTTAATTTTGCGGTATCTTCTTCGATGTGGGCGCGTCTCACGCGAACTTTGATCTGATTTTTTTCATCAGCATTGACTTCTAACCAGCCTTTTTCGGCAATCGGAAAATCAAATTGCGAGATTTGATAACCCTTCGGCAGATCGGGATAATAATAATTTTTTCGGGCAAAGGCGCTGCGCTTGTTGATGGAGCAGTTCAGCGCCAACCCGACCAGCGCGGCGAGTTCGACCGCTTTTTTATTGGCAACAGGCAGAGCGCCAGGCAGTCCCGCGCAAGTAGGACAGATGTTGACGTTTGGCTCGGACGCGGAGGCGTGGTCGGCGCTGCAGCCACAAAACATCTTAGATCGAGTCAGCAGTTCGGCGTGGATTTCAAGTCCGATGACGGGTTCGTATTTCATAGTTTTTAGTCTCGTAGTTTGTGGTTTGATAGTTAATACTTGGAGTTAAGGGCGAAAGACTTTCTCACGATGAAAGCGTAAATAATCTTTGTGCTTTTCTTCCACTCTTATTAACTTCACCTTCGGGTTTATATTAAGTTGTAAAAGTGAGGTATTACTTAATCTATTTGAAATGATGATGTTCCCATTATCTTCAAAACTGATAAATCCCGAATCGAAACAGGCGTCTAAATTGGGAAGAAGCAATAAACCGTTGAAAACATCCAATCTTTCGTCGTTTGTCGAAAGCCGCCACGGTTTTATATGTGACGCTTTGAGTATTTCAAATTGTATACAGCTACTTACTGAGCAACCCTGCCAATAGCTAATAAGCGATATCCTAAATTGCCCTTGCCCTATACGGCTTTGAATAATAGATTCTCGTGTTGTCTTTTGGAGCGTTTCGTAGGAATGCTTTAATTTTTCTATTTCTTGAAGAATTGTAAGTTTTTTTTCCTTACCGATATTCTCAAAAACCTGTGGTAATGCCTCTGCTAATTCTGGGCGCAAAATCCAAACAAAGCCCTCTTTGCTATCAGTCCCTAAAAAAGGGATATGCCAATATCGAATCGTTCCATTCCTTCGATATGGTGGATCTATGAATGGATATTTCCTTATGATACGCTTTGAGAAATCGGGGATAATTCTATTGAGCGGAGCATGATGTTTATAGTTAAGCGCGAAGGCGAGTTCTCCACCAGAAGAGGCACATCCATCTGAATTAAATAGAAAGGATAAGATTTGAATTACTGGCATAGTAGAAATTTCCCTATCTTGTAAAATTTCTACCCACAATTCTGTACTTATGTTTATATTTTCATTCATTTTAATTATCCCTTGTCAATATCAAAGAGGTGGAAGCCTCTCATGCCACGTCGTCTCTTGTTGATAAGCATGCGCGACTTGGAAGAGAGTCTGCTCGTCTAAATGCTTGCCGATGAGTTGCATCCCGACGGGCAAATTGTTCGAGAATCCGCATGGGACGGTCAGCGCTGGCACGCCCGCAGGGTTGGTCGAGACGGTGCAAACATCCGAGAGGTACATCGCTAACGGATCGCTAGTTTTCTCGCCGAGTTTGAAAGCGGGCATCGGGCTGGTTGGGGCGAGCAGAATGTCGCAGGAAGCAAAAGCAGTTTCAAAGTCCCGACGCAGAAGCGTGCGCGTTTTTTGCGCCTTCAAATAATACGCGTCGTAATAGCCAGCGGATAAAGCGTACGCGCCCAGCATAATCCTGCGCTTGACCTCGTCGCCGAATCCGTCGCGCCGCGTTTGCAGATAAACGTCGAGCGAGTCTTGCGCGTTTTCAGAAACGGATAAGCCGAAGCGCATCCCGTCGAAGCGCGCGAGATTAGAGCTGGCTTCGGCGACTTGCAAAAGATAGTAAACGGGCAAGCCGTATTGCGTGTGCGGCAGCGAGACTTCGCGTATTTCCGCGCCGAGTTTTTCCAGTTGGCGAATCGCTTCCTGCAAAGCGGATTCAACGCCCGCGTCCATGCCTGCAACGAAATATTCTTTTGGGATTCCAATCCGCATCTTCTCAATAGATTTGTTAAGGTTTGCGGCGTACTGCGGAACTTTTGCTTGATAGGTCGTGCTGTCATGCGAGTCGTGACCTGCGATGGCTTCGAGAACGAGGGCGCAATCGTAAGCATTGCGCGCTAGCGGTCCGACGCAATCGAAAGAAGAGGCGAGAGAAATTACGCCGTAACGCGAGACGCGTCCGTACGTCGGCTTGAGTCCCGTTACTCCGCAAAAGGCGGCGGGCATACGCACCGAGCCGCCCGTGTCTTCGCCGATGGAAAATAAGCCCATCCCAGCCGCAACCGCTGCCGCCGCGCCGCCGCTCGATCCGCCTGCCACGTGATTCAAATTCCACGGATTATGCGTGTTGAAGAAAGCGGAGTTTTCGCAAGACGAACCCATGCCGAATTCATCCATGTTCGTTTTGCCGAGCAAGATAGCGCCCGCGTCGTTGAGTTTATCCACGACTGTGGCGTTATATTGCGGAACATAATCTTCCAAAATTTTGGAAGCGCAAGTTGTGCGTACGCTGCGCGTGGAAAGGCTGTCTTTCAGCGAATAGGGAACGCCCGTTAGTGGCGTGATGTTTTCGCCTTTGGCGAGGCGTTCGTCGGCGCGACGCGCTTGCTCCAACGCCAATTCATCCGTAACGGTGATATATGATTTAATTTTCGAGTCCGTGTCGCGGATGCGGTTGAGAGTCGCTTGAGTCAACTCCACGCTGGAGATTTTTTTTGTTTTGAGAAGTTCGTGGGCTTCTCGGATGGCGAGGTTTGTGAGTTCCATAAGTTAGATGAATTAATGAAGGGGATAGTGAATGAGGAATGGTTTTTCTACCACTTCCTTATTTATCCCTCTCCCAAAACTGTCAACACCTTGACATATCCGCGTTCGGACAGCGGCGCGTTTTTCAAAAACTCCTCGCGGCTCATAGACGGTTGCACAATGTCCTC
>MWTB01000002.1:5642-41076 GCA_002050275.1 Anaerolineae bacterium UTCFX1 | reverse complement strand
TTTGTGACGGTGAGTCATGGCTTGCAAAAAACTTATTCCTGCTAACACTTGGTTTATCCTTTGTTCCGTCAGTGTTCCGATATATTCGCCTAGTTTCGTTTTATCTATTGTAAAAACCTTTGCCACTTCAATAACGCTTTGCTTAGGTAAATTCGCTTCGCCTTCTTCAAGCAATACATTGCCAGGCGCTTTTGCTCGTTTTAGATTTGATGTCATTGCACAAATAACAACTGTAAAAGCATTATTCTCAATGACTACGTGTGGATGAGTATAGTCAGATTCTATTTTGTTTGATTCGTTCACAGGAATCCAAAATACATCGCCTTGAATGATTTTCATCTAACTTAAATCAAGCACACTATCAAGTCCGCGACGTAGACCGACAAATGTATGCACTTTGCGAATGGCAAGTAAAGAACCATCAACATAAGGTTGAGCGCTCGCGCCTGAATCATGACGAATGGTTAATTTTTGATCAGGCATACCAAAAATAACTTCTGCTGAAATTGTGTAACTAGGCAAACGAACTGAATGTACTTGTGAGCCCGCCATACGCGCGCCACGAGTTTCTTTTACGCCTAGTGTTTCATCTAAAGGAACTGTTAATTCTGATTCTCGAATTTGAGATAAGCGATATGCCAACTCGCGTACCGTTCCGCTAGGCGAATCTTTTTTGGCGTCGCTTGCATAATCAATGATTTCCCATTGTGAAATAAACTTTGCCGCAATTTCAGAAAACTTTTGCAACAAAACTACTGTCAAGGCAAAGTTGCCAACAGCCAATACGCCGCGTTGATTTTTTTCTGCACTCAGGCGAATCTCTTCATAATCTGCATCTGTTAATCCAGATGTACCTACCACCACATGCGCTTTATTTTCTAAAGCAGTCAATATATTTGACTTTGCTACATCAGGCTTTGTGAATTCAAAAAATACATCACAAGGATTTGCAGTTAATGCTTCTTGTGCCGTTGCGTAAATCGGGCTATCTAAGCTTGATTCTGAAAGTACAGCGCTTAATTTTTTTCCAGCATGCGTGCGTGATATTGCTGAAACAAGTTTTATATCATCAGTTTTAGCTAAAGCATAAGTTAGGGCAGAGCCAGCCCATCCAGTAGCGCCTGCAAGACAAACACGAATCGTCATTGAATTCTCCGCTTTACTCAAACTTAATTTTCAACTCTTTCAACTGCTTCGCTTCAACTTCCGAAGGCGCATCTGCCATCACGTCGCGCCCGTTTTGATTCTTCGGGAACGCGATCACCTCGCGGATGTTGGGTTCGTCCGCCAGCAACATGATCAAACGATCAATGCCAGGCGCCATGCCGCCATGCGGAGGCGCGCCGTATTCAAACGCTTCGAGCATGTGACCGAATTTTGCCTGAATGTCCTCTTCGCTCAAGCCCAGCATTTGGAACATCTTCATCTGAATATCGCGCCGATGAATGCGGATCGAACCCGAAGCGGTTTCATATCCATTGCACACCATATCATACGCATCCGATAAAACTTCGCCAGGGTTTGTTTCAAACTTCGGCAAGTCTTCCAACTTCGGCATCGTAAATGGATGATGTTCCGATTCCCATGTTTGTGTTTCTTCATTGAACGCAAAGAACGGGAAATCCACCACCCACGCAAACGCCATCATCGTCTTATCTGCCAAATCCAATTTATCGCGAAACCACAGGCGCAGTCCGCCGAGCGTTTTGTTCACTACTGCGCGAGCGTCTGATGAGAAGACGATCAGATCGCCGATTCCTGCTCCCGATTTTTCTTTCAACGCTGTGAGTTCTTCTTCCTTAAAGAACTTTGCCGCGCTTCCTTTCACGCCCTCGCCTGTCACTGCCAAATAGGGCATTCCCTTCGCCCCAAACGACTTCGCCACTTCCGTGAGCGCATCGAGTTCCTTGCGCGACATCTCCGCAGATTTGGGCGCGACGAGACACTTGATCACGCCGCCCGCTTCTAACGCGGACTGAAAGACTTTGAATTCGCTCTTCGCCAAAATTTCAGTAACGTCAATCAGTTCCATGCCGAAGCGCAGGTCGGGTTTATCTGAGCCGAAGCGTTCGAGAACTTCTTTGTAAGAGAATTTGGGCCACGGCGAAGAATATAACTTCTTATGCGGCGCTACGGCTGGAATCATTTCCGTAAACAAGCCTTCGACCAAATCCAGTACATCGTCGCGGTGAACAAAGGACATCTCCAGGTCCAATTGCGTAAACTCAGGCTGGCGATCTCCGCGCAAATCTTCGTCGCGGAAACAGCGCGCAATCTGAAAATATTTATCCATGCCCGCCACCATCAATAACTGTTTGAGTTGTTGCGGCGATTGGGGCAGCGCATAAAACTGACCCGGATAAACGCGCGAAGGCACAAGATAATCACGCGCGCCCTCGGGCGTGGCTTTGAACATGATTGGCGTTTCAATTTCGATGAAGCCTTGCTTGTCCAAATAATCGCGCATAAATTTGACGACCTTATGACGCAGAATCATGTTGTTAGTTAATCTTTCGCGGCGCAGATCAATGTAGCGATATTTCAGGCGCATGTGTTCGTCGGGTAAATCGTTATCGGTGTTGACCATAAACGGCGGCGTCTTAGACGGATTCAGCACAGTCACATTTTTTGCGACGACTTCAATCTCGCCTGTCGCCATTTTGGGATTCGACATGCCTGCGGGGCGCTCTTGCACAACGCCTTCGATTTGCAAAACCCACTCGAAGCGCACATCCGAAACGACATCCAAAATCGCTTGCGGCAAATCGGGGTTGAGGGTGACTTGGACAATGCCGTTGCGATCGCGCAAATCAAAAAACGCCACGCCGCCGTGGTCGCGTCGGCGGTTAACCCAGCCCGCCAGAGTCACGGTTTGTCCCGCGTGACTCGCTCGTAATTCTCCGCAAGTGTGTGTTCGATACATGGTTACTCCTTATGCTGTTGCGAGGGTTGAGGCGCAATAGCGTCATGAAAACCGCTTCGCTCCTCCATCAATGATATTTGCAATATAGATAAAATAAATCGCCCTTCGCTGTGGCGTTGGGCGATTGGTTCGACTTTTCTATCCGTCAACTAGCAAGGCTGCGCCCAACGACACAAACGATCGTCATTATCATTATTATTGGGCTGAGACGCGTATTTCATCGTGGCGCGGATTATAGCACAAAGTCAGATTCGACAAGCGCGCCATTTTCCAAAGATTTTAATCGTCGCTTTCGCCCTTCCCCCCTCTAACGCGGCTTTAGCAAGAGTTCTTCAATGTAAGGTCGGTGTAAGGTTGATGTAAGGTCGGCATCACGCGTTTCTCTTCCATTCTCTTGACAAATATCGTATAGTTATTTTGCTAAAACTATTTTTAAGAAGGAGAAGGATATGGGATCAAAAGTACTGTTCGTCTTAAACGCTATTGTTGTATTGGCTTTGGGGTTGGCGCTGATATTCGTTCCACAAACTGTTCTAGTGCAATTTAAAGCGGAAACGCGCGTACCGGAACTTCACATGGCGCGCTTCCTCGGCGCAGCGCTGGTCACATTAGGGCTGCTGCTTTGGTTCGCCAAAGATGCGTCTGACGCAAGCGCGCAGAAGAATATGTCATTCGCCATGCTAGCTGGAACCATCGTAGCGCTGATCGTGACGATTATGGGAATCGCCGCCAGCGGCATCATCCGTCAATACGGTTGGGCGCTCATTGTCGTCGAATGCGTTTTCGGACTGGGATATGCATTTGTGATATTTTTACAACCGCGCATGAAATAAGCGCGTTCATCGATGACCGCGCTTTAGTGCGCGGTCATCGTCGGCGTCGCAATGGCGTCGCTGGCAAAGTCGAGCCGCGCCACTTCCTCATCGGTCAACCTCCATCCAAGGGCGCCGGCATTCTGTTCTGCCTGTGCCGCATTCTTGGCGCCGGGGATTGGCATCGCGCCTTTACAGATCGCCCAATTCAACGCTACCTGCGCGCAAGATTTCCCGCCATGGTCTTGCCCAACTTGAGTCATATATTTAAGTAAAGGTTGAATGCTCGCAAGGAATTTCGCGTACTTTGAGGCGCGCCTGCCCGCAGGAGGATTCTCGGGCGTATATTTCCCGGTCAACATGCCGCGCTCCAATGGGCAGTACGCGATCATACGGATTCCCAATTCGTTACAACGCGCAAGGATGCCGTCTTTTTCAACTGTGCGATTCAGCAAACTATAATGCACCTGATTAGCGGCGAGCGGAACTCCGCTGCGCTCTAACGCCGAATAAGCGGCAAGCATCCGCGCATGGCCGTAATTCGAAACGCCCACAGTGCGCGCAAGCCCAGCCTTGACACACTCCGCCAGCCCGTCCATCAGCCGATCAGAACCGATCAATGGATTGGGCCAATGAATCTGATACAAGTCTATGCGTTCAACGCCTATTCGAGCAAGGCTTCCGCGCAACGCCCGCAAAGGCGCTTGTTTAGAAAACCGCCAGGGCCAGGGGAAAAATTTGGTCGCGATCAACGCCGGCTGATCAGTTTCTCGTAAGAACCGCCCTAGCAAACGCTCGGACAACCCATTGCCGTACAGCTCGGCGGTATCCACAAATCGAATGCCCTCGTCGAGCGAAACCCGAAACGCCTGTCTCACTTCTTCCACGCCATATTCTCGCCCATATTGCCAAATAGCGCGATCGCCCCACTGCATCGCGCCTAACCCCATTTCAATCGCATGTAAAAATCGCGTCTCGTCGCTAATCTCCGTCACAATCCACTCCCAATAAACGCCTTCAGTGGCGTTTGTTATCTGCGACGATTGTATCTTAAAATATGGCGCGATTGCAGTCAGCCTGCATAATTCGAGTAAAATTCACCGTCAAGGCAATTTCGGAACTGGCGGAACTTCAGCCAACTCGTCCTCTCAACAAAGAGAGGGGTTGACGCTCCTCAAGTTCCAAGGAGATGATCGTGACTGCGAATTCCAACGCGCGAAACTTTGAATCTGCCTCGAGTCTCAACCGACGGCTGGGGTTGCCCTTTTCAAATCTATCTTTACTAGAGCGCGCCCTCACCCATCGTTCTTATGTTAACGAACATCAAGACGTCGCGGAAGATAACGAACGCTTGGAATTTCTCGGCGACGCGGCGCTTGATTTCGTCGCAGGAGCATGGGTATACCGCCGCTTCCCCGATATGCCCGAAGGCGACCTGACCAAGATCCGTTCGGCGCTCGTCTGCAACAATCAACTGGCGAAGTTCGCGCGCATGTTAAATCTGGAACGCGCGCTTCGTTTGGGGCGCGGAGAATTCCTATCCGGCGGCAAGAGTCGCGACGGGTTACTCAGTTCGTTGTTCGAGGCAGTGATCGGCGCGCTATATCTGGATTCGGGTTTAAGCGCAGTAGAAATGTTCATCATCCCGTTACTGGAAGAAGCACATACCTCCGTCATCACAAAAATTCACGATCCCAAGAGTCAGTTACAAGAGTGGACGCAAGCGCGGAAATTGGGCGCGCCGCGATATCGAACGATCTTAACATCTGGTCCCGATCATGCAAAAGAATTTGAAGTGGAAACGTATGTGAACGAGCGCGTTGCCGGGCGTGGACGAGGCACAAACACACACGCCGCGCAACGCGCCGCCGCCGCCGATGCGTTAAAAAATCTCGGAATCGGATAACTCGCCGCATATAAACCATCGGCGCAAACGCCAAATCTTAAAACAAAAAATCAACCATGCCTTTAAGACTAAAACTACTCGAACTGCAAGGATATAAAACATTCGCCTCGAAGACCGTCTTCGAATTTGCGGGCGGAATCACCGCCATCGTCGGACCCAACGGCTCGGGCAAATCGAACATCGCAGACGCGTTGCGTTGGGTATTGGGTGAGCAATCTTACGCGCTGCTGCGCGGCAAAAAGACCGAAGATATGATCTTTAACGGTTCGGAACGCCGCGCCCGCGCCGGCATGGCTTCCGCGCACATTGTCTTCGACAACGCCGAAGGCTGGCTTCCAATTGACTTCACTGAGGTGGAAATGACGCGTCGCGCCCACCGCGACGGTCATAATGAATACTTACTAAACAATCAGCAAGTGCGCCTGCGCGATCTAAACGAACTGCTCGCCGCATCAGGCTTATCGGAGCGGACGTACACGATTCTCGGTCAGGGATTGGTAGACGCATCGCTGGCGCTGAAAGCAGATGAACGTCGGCGGCTATTCGAAGAAGCGGCGGGCGTGGGGCTATATCGCGTTCGCCGCGAAGAAGCGCTAAAGCGACTCGAAACCACCACGCGCAATCTTGAACGCGTACTAGACATCATGTCCGAACTTGAGCCGCGCCTACGAAGTCTGGAACGGCAGGCAAAACGCGCCATTGAGTATGCGCGCGCTCAAGCGGACCTGAAAGTGATTCTGCGCGAATGGTATGGCTACCATTGGAATCGCGCGCAACAAGAATTGACTTCTGCGCGCGAAGTTTCAAAAGCACAAGACGAACGCGTCGTCGAATCGCGCGAAGCGCACCAAAAAACACAGACGCGCTACAACGAGTTTCGCGAGAAATTCATTGGTTTACGTTCGCAACTCAACAGCTGGCATCGCGGCATAGCCGAATTACACAGTCGGCGCGAAGAAGTCAGCCGCGAACTCGCTGTGTTGGAAGAACGCCGCCGCTCCTTGCTCGCCCTGCAGACCTCGGCGCTTAACGAAAGGGAACGCGCCGCCGACGAAGAAAAAACCATCCGCGCACGCATCGAGGAAGCCGAAGAGGAACTTACGCGGCTTGAAAATGAATATATCGAAGCGCAAAAACAACAGGGCGACGCTCAATTGAAATTACGAAGCGGACAGGCGGATCGCGCCGCGCTTGAAGAAAAACTGACTTCCGTCCGCACGCAGATCGAAGTATGGACAACGCAGCTGGCTGAACGGCAAGCGCGGCTCGCCGAACTGCAAGCGCGTCTCGAAAGTTTTCAAACCCGCATAAGCGCGGCAGAACGCGCTATAGATGAAGCCCAAACGAACGCGCGAATCACAGAGGAAGCCTATCAAGAAGCGCGGAAGAACCGAGAAGATGCGGAAGATAAGTTGAAGGAAGCGCAAGAGAAGCTTGAAAGCGGTAAACAGAAAGTGGATTCGCTGGAAAATGAACGACGCGCGATAAACGAAAGGCGCGCCGAAAAACTTGCCGAATACACGCGTGTGAAAACGCAATTAGAAGTAGTCGAACAGGCTGAACAATCGCTGGCAGGATATGCCGAAGGCGCACGCTTTCTGCTCGATGCGGCGCGTCAATCTAAACTTAAGCGTTCGCGCGGCGCATTAAGCGCCGCGCTCGATGTGCCCATTGAATTTGAAACGGCGATCTCTGCCGCGCTAGGCGACGCGCTCGACGCCATCTTACTCGACGCCGATGAAGTGGAGAATGCGTTACAACTGCTTGAGTCGGACCATGAAGCGAAACGCGCGGCGGTGCTTCCGCTCGAACATCGTTTGCGCGAACCGCTCGTTAAACCGAATGACGAATCATGTTTAGGCGTCGCCTCTGAATTATTAAATGTAAATCTCGAATTGCGCGCCGCCGTGCACGCCCTGCTCGGGCATACGCTGATTGCGCGCGATCGTTCTTCTGCACGGCGAATCGTCCGCGATCTGCCAACTCACGCGCGCGTAGTGACCCTGCGCGGCGAAGTCTTCCGCGGCGACGGGTTAATCGTGGCTGGGAAAGCCGCCTCTTCATCCGCGTTAAGTCGCCCGCGCCAGAAACGCGAATTAACCGAAGCCCTTGCCGCATTCGATCTATTGATCGATTCACTGAATCGCGACATGGAGGCGCTCTCGGAACGACTCTCTCACGCGGTTGCGGACTTAAATCAAATGGAAGGCACGGCGCGCGAAGCCCGCGCTAGAGCGGACGAGGTTACAGAATTCGAAAGGCAGACAGAAATAGAATTTGAGACGGCGCGCCGTCATCTAGAGTGGCGCAGAAATCAAAGCGTTCAATTAAAAGCCGAAATGGATGAGACGGCGCAACTTCAATCAGCCTTGCGTCAATCGCTGATTGAGATCGAGTCGGGATCGGCGCGCGCAAAAGAAGAAGCGCGCGCGCTGACGTTGCAGCTGAGCGAAGCCGATCTAGCGGAAACACAAAACCAAGCCGCTTATTGGGCGACACGCGTCGCGGTCGCGGAGCGAGCGCGCGAAGATGCGCACGCAAGGAGCGGGGAAAGACGCGCCGAAGCGGAGAAGTTAGACGCACGCGCGTTCGAACTGACAGCGCGCCTGAACGAAGCCCGATCATCCTTGAACGCTCTGGAGAATGAAAAGGCGGCGCAACGCGAACAAGAAGGCGCGCTGCAAACGCAGATCGAGGAATTTAACGCGCAAGTTCAACCCGCCGAACAAGAATTGGAAACCGCCGAACAAGAGGAAGCGCGCTTACAAGAAGAAGAAGCGAACGCACAACGCGCGCTGGCGACGAACGAACGTTTGCTCGGACAAACGCAATTGGAATTACTGCGAAAGCAGGAAGCGCTGGAAAATCTACAACAGAAAATTACCGACGATTTTGGACTAGTGATGTTCGATTACGCCGCCGACGTGGCTGGACCTGTGCCCTTGCCACTTGAAGGCATGATCGAAGAACTGCCCGTCGTGACAGAAATCTCTTCCGATCTCGAAACGCACCTAACCCAAAATCGTTCGCGCATAAGACGCATGGGACCCATTAACCCTGAAGCAAAACAAGAATTCGATTCAGAATCGGAACGCTATTCGTTTATGCGCGCGCAAGTGGACGACCTCCGAAAAGCCGACGCCGATCTACGACAAGTCATCGCCGAACTAGACGAGTTGACCAAACAATCCTTCTCAAAGACATTCGACGCAGTGGACAAGCAATTCCGCGCCATGTTCACGCGTCTGTTCGGAGGCGGTTCGGCGCGGCTTGCGCTGACCGATCCCGACAACCTTGTCGAAACAGGCATCGAGATCGAAGCGCGGCTGCCTGGTCGGCGCGAGCAGGGACTGGCGTTGCTCTCCGGTGGAGAGCGCAGTTTGACAGCGGTCGCGTTGGTGTTCGCGCTGCTGAAGGTTTCTCCTACTCCCGTCTGCGTGATGGACGAGGTGGACGCGATGTTGGATGAGGCGAACGTGGGACGCTTCCGCGACCTGTTATTGGAGTTGAGCAAAGAAACACAATTCATCGTCATCACCCATAATCGCAACACCGTTCAAGTGGCAGACGTGATCTACGGCATTACGATGGGGCGCGACTCGGCGAGTCAGATCATTAGTTTGAGGTTAGACCAGGTGACAGACGAAATGATGAAACGGGGATAAGACCGGGGGCTTGCCAACGGTTAGAAAATAAAATCGTCCGCTTATAACAAAGCGGACGATTTTATTTTACCGAATGGATGAAGCTTCCAGCTATGGATTAGACCCGGCTGGCGCGGTAGGAATATATTCGCGCCATTCATCGTGAAGCAATATAGCGGATTCTTTTTTAGCGTTCTCAAGCCATGTTGAAAATTCGGCTTCGCGTTTTTGCTGATATTGATTCGCGCTAAGCGGAACTTCGGCGCGTCCTAAAACTTGAATAACATGGTAGCCGAACTGACTCTGAACCGCTTCGCCGACCTCGCCGACCGGCTGATTGAATGCGGCGGCTTCAAACTCTGCCACCATCATACCTTTGCCGAACCAACCCAAGTCGCCTCCACTGTTCGCAGAGCCGGTATCTTTAGAGAAATCTCTCGCGACTTTGGCAAAATCTTCGCCGTTAAGCAACAACGTCCGAACGGTTAGAGCAGTTTCCAGATCGCTTACAAGGATATGCCGCGCCCATACCTGCTCTTCGGTATGCGGCGTATCGGCAGTGACTGCGTCAAGAACCTTTTGACGCAGCAAATCGGCTGTGTAAATAGAGCGAATCGTCGCTTCGCTGACGCCGTCTTTTTGGTAGTCGGCAATGATCTTGGCGTAGCTTTCCTTAAATCCTTCCAGCGTATACTGCGTGGAGGTTGCCGTCGCCGGAAGCGGCACGAAGGTCGGCGTGGGGAACGCCTGAGTAGGCGCGCTGATCGCCGTCGCGGCAGGGTCGGCTGTTTCCGTCGGTTCAAGCGTCGAAGTCATAGCCAGCGTTGGCGTAGCCGTAGAAGGATACAACGTCAATTGCTGAGAAGAAAGCGTCGGCAACGCAAACGCGGTCGCAGTGGCGGTCGGCGTTTGTGTGCCGTTCGGATAGAAATTGAAAGCGCCTTGAAGCGCTTCTTCCACTTCCTGATCCGTAACTACAATGCCGAGTTTTTCAGCCTGTTGGCGAATTACCGCTTCATCAACCATCTGATCCAACACTTCTTGTCCGAGGAGCTGAGCGTTTTGAATCTTAGTCGCAATTTCCTGCTGTTGCTGCGTTGTGTCGAGTCCGAAGCTTTGCTGGTAATAAAGCATCTGCTGATATTGATTAAGCAGGTAGTTGCGTTGAATCTGCACGCGCTCTTGCCACTGTTTGGTGGTGATCTTCTCGCCGTTTACTTCAGCGACGGGTCTGCCAAGTTGCAAGTAGGTGACATTAATGTAACCGTAAACGATAATAGCGACAACAAGGGCAATGCATGCGGCAACGATCCAGCGGATGCGGGCGACCTGTCGTCGTTCGCGCTCAAGACGCGCGATATGCTTTTTCGTCGCAGGTTTGGGCGTAGGGCTTTGATTGGACATAAGCGTATTCCATTGCATACCGGGAAAACGGCGCGCATTCAGCGCGCCGTCTCGCCAGTTTTACTGCATCTTAGCGGCTCTCGTCCGCTTGCGCCCCGGTGAAAGGCAATAAGGCGATCTGACGCGCTTGTTTCACCGCCGCCGCCACCACGCGTTGATGCTTGGCGCACGCTCCGGTCTGTCGGCGCGGGCGAATACGCCCGTCATCGCTGACATATTTTCGAAGCAGGTCTATTTTCTTGTAGTCAATCACGAGAGTCTTATCCGCGCAAAATTGACAGAATTTTGGTTTGGAAAAGAAGCGGCGTTCGCCGCCTTCTTCTTGCGGTCTTCGTTCTCGCGGTTCTCTTTCTTCAGCCATAAGTACACTCCAGAATTACTAGGCGGGAAGCTCTTTCCCGCAATGGTTTAAAATGGAAAATCGTCCTCGAAAAGCGTTTCGTCTGCGTTTGCTTCCGGTTCAGGCGCGGCAACTTGCACGCCATGCTCGCGCCGTTCGCCCAACATCATCATCTCGCTGGCGATCACTTCGACCATAGAGTGTTTCGTTCCCTCTTTGTCGTCCCAGCGACGAGTCTGTAATCGTCCTTCCACAAAAACCTGTTTGCCTTTAACAAGATATTGCTTACAGATCTCCGCTAGGTTGCCAAACGCCACAACGTTAAACCGTTCGGTTTCGCTATGGCGTTCCCCGCCGGCAGAGCTCCATGAGCGGCTGACCGCCACGGTGAAGGTCGTCACAGGCTTACCCGAGGGCGTGTAACGCATCTCGGGGTCCTTGCCTAAATGACCAATGATCTGTACTTTATTCAATCCACGACTCATATCGCTCTCCTGAGTTTGATCTTTTGCAAAGGCATCTGACAAAACACCAAGCGCTTCGAGGCGCAACGCCGTTTAAGAAGCGACCAGCATGTGGCGCATCACCGGCTCAAGGAAGCGGATGTTGCGCTCTAAAACGCCAGTCGCATTCGGTTCCAGCGTTATATTAAGCAATACATATTGTCCTTCGCGCTGTTTACGGATGGGATAAGCCAGCCTACGGCGGCCCCAAACGTCCACTTTATCTACTGTGCCGCCCGATTCGGTGACCCAGCCTTGCACGCGTTCAACCGCACTTTTAAAAGCAGTTTCATCCAATTCGGGTTGGACAATACAAACCAATTCATAATTTCGCATGAGAGAGTTCCTCCTTTCCATGGGATTGCTCCCGTTCAAACCGTCGGTTCGCCGGGAGCGGAAAGGCGCTTTAGACGCGCCTGTTATTAAGCGGGCTAAAGTGTATCACAAGAAAGAAGGAATGTGGAGGTTATAATTATCAAAAATAGAAATCCGTCGGATTTTGAAAACCTGACAGGTCTTACGAGGAGCGCATGTTCGATCTTCCTAACAACGAAATAATAGAACTCTCAAAAGAGCACATATTTTTTACTTGGTCAGCGCAGGCAAAGGTTAATCCAATCGCAGTGACACGCGCCAAAGGCGTTCATTTTTGGGATGCGAACGACAAGCGCTATCTCGATTTCAATTCGATGACGATGTGCGTGAACATCGGTCACGGCGACGAGCGCATCATCAAAGCCATGCAGGAGCAGGCGGCGGAACTCCCCTACGCCGCGCCGGGCATGACCACGAGAATCCGCGCGCTGGCGGCAAAAGCGGTTGCGGATATAACCCCGCATCAAGCGCTGACGAAGGTCCTGTTCACCCTAGGCGGCGCAGACGCCAACGAGAACGCGATCAAACTGGCGCGTGGATACACGCGACGCCACAAGATCCTCACACGCTATCGTTCGTATCACGGCGCGACGGCGGGAGCGATGGCGGCAACCGGCGATCCTCGCCGCGTGGCATGGGAGCCGAATCTCATGAGCGGAGTTGTCCACTTCCTTGACCCGTACCGCTATCGTTCGACGTTTCATCGCACGACCCCGGACATTTCAGAGGAAGACTTCACGCGCGATTATTTGAATCACCTTGAGGAGATCATCCGTTACGAGGGACCCGAATCCATTGCGGCGATTCTGATGGAAAGCGTAACCGGCACGAACGGAATCATCATTCCTCCAGATGGGTACATGCAGGGCATCCGCGCGTTGTGCGACAAATATGGCATCGTAATGATCTGCGATGAAGTGATGAGCGGATTCGGTCGCACCGGTAAATGGTTCGCCGTCGAGCATTGGGATGTTGCCCCTGACATCATCACCATGGCAAAGGGACTCACGTCCGCGTATGCGCCGTTGGGGGCGGTTGCCATGAAACCAGAGATCGCCGCCGCATTCAACGACACGCCGTTCGAAAGCGGATTGACGTACACGTCGCATCCGGTCTCGCTGGCGGCGGCGGTCGCCAACATCAACGCGATGAGGGACGATCAAATCATCCAACATGCGGCAGGCATGGGTTTGGTACTGAAGCGGATGTTGAACGATCTCGGCGAGGCGCATCCTTCCGTGGGCGAAGTCCGCTCGATCGGATTGTTCGGCATCCTTGAATTGGTCAAAGATCGAAAAACGAAAGAGCCGATGGCGCCGTGGAATGAATCGTCGCCCGCGATGAACGCGCTGAAAAAATATTGCTTGGATCACGGATTATTTTTGTACACACATTGGCACACGGTCTTAATCATCCCGCCGCTGATCATCACGGAAGAACAACTGCGCGAAGGGTTTGAAATTCTGGATAAAGCTTTGGAGATCACAGATAAAGAGACGAACGGCTGAAATGGAAAACAAACCAACCTTTGATCGCGGGCTGATTCCGCCAATTATTCTCAGCGTTTTCTCGCTGTTTGGAATTTGCCTCGTGTTTCTAGTTGTGAAACTCTATCCGCTTCGCACAGCGATGCCGATCGAAAACACCAGCGTTCCTTTCCAATATCTATTGACCAGTACGGAATCGGGATTTGCGTCGCTAACTCCCAAACAGAAGCCAGCCGCAACGACAACCTCGGACGACGATGTTGTTTCGCTCGCCTCCCCAACGCGAACGCGTCTTCCGATAAATACATCCGCATCCACGCCAACCACCGCTTCGACCGCGCCGCTCAACCCGGGCGTGTACGACGATACGGACGAACGCATTATCTACAGCGGCGATTGGACGCAAACTAAAACCAACAACGTCACGCTGCATGTTTCCAACACTCTCAACAATACGGCAACGATTCGATTCATCGGCGAACAGATCCGCATTTTCTATCAGTCGAGTTCAAGTTTGGGAACTATTCGTATCAATATAGACGGATTAGAAATTGATCTCAACGAGTCGGCTGATGTTGTCGCGCAAAGCGAATGGGTTTCACCCACACTCATCAACGGCACGCACACGGTGACGATCACGCACGTCTCAGGCGGCTCGGTCAACCTCGACGCGTTCGCCATCCCCGACCCGATCAGGACCGCCACGCCAACCCCATAATCGTTTATACATCGAACAAACTCTCGACTTGCGCGCGCGAAACATACTCGCGATAGGCGGCGGTCTCGTCTAAGATTCCGCGCACGGCAAGATACAACTCCTTCTGCAGGTATTGATTCGCCTCGCCGTTCCCAGCGGATAAAAGAACCGCTTCGCCCTCACCCTTCGACTCGCTCAGGGCGGCGGGGACGGCTGTCACGTGTCCCCCAGCCGACAGCCACTCCAAGCCGATCCGCACCGCGTTGACGCGTTGCGCGGTTGCGACAGCCAACTCGTTCACAGAAACTTTCCCGCCTTTGTTGTTGATCGCAAACTTCACCATGCCCGCCAGCCGCGCAAGGAACTCATCCGTTTTTTCTTTCGCGGGCGAGACGGCGAACACGTGAACGATCTTCGGTTTGACGATTTCCAGCGTAGCGCGAAGTTCAGAGGGTGATGGCGGAGTCGTATAAATCACAAGTTCATCGGCGGGATGCAACTCGAAGCGTGATTTGCCTTTTGCTTTATCTACGCCCTCCGCCCAGACCAAGGTTGAAGGTTGAATGTCGAAGGTCGAAGGTTTCAACCTCCAGTCTTTAATCTCCAATCTCTGTTCCCTAATCTCAATCGCTTTTTCTTCAACAACTCGAAATTCCTCAAACGTCGCGTTGACCTGCTTCTCGCCGCGAAACGTGGAGGCGCGTACAGAATACGCAATATCAATCTGACTTCCTGTTTCGGGTAGTTCTTCACCCGCCCCGCCCCACCACAGGATACTTTGCACATTTCCGTTTTCATCTTCCACAACTAAACGCAAATGCTCTTTTGTTTTTCCGATCTCCGCAACGGATTTCAACGTCACGCCGCATGAGGCAAAAGTCAACTTCGGGTTGCCTGCGCCGAACGGAGCGATCATTTCAATCGCATCTGCCAACTCAAGATTGATCTCCTCCAAGTTGAGCCGCGCATCAATTTGAAGCGTCGGCTCTTCGCGGATCATCTCACCGAGTTGTTTTTCGATGGCTTTGCCAAGCCCGCGGCGGAAGGATGAGAGATTCTCTTTTTGCAGAGACAGTCCCGCCGCCATGGGATGTCCGCCGAAGTTCATGAGCGATTCTTTTTGCGACAAGATCGCTTCGGTGATGTGTAGCCCTTCAATGGAGCGAGCCGAACCGCGCAAGATGCCATCGTCCGACTCGGTGAGGAGGAGCGCGGGTTTGTGGTAACGATCCACGAGACGGTTTGCCACGATGCCGACGACTCCGCCGGGCCAGTTAGGATGCGATAGCACGATCGCAGGCTCGTTTAACAATTCGGGGCGTGCGCGCAGTTGCGCCTCCGCCGCTTCGGTGACTTGACTCGTCAACAAGCGGCGTTGGGCGTTCAGTCCCTCAATTTGCGCGGCGAGGACTCTCGCTCGCGCGGGGTCATCCGTAATTAGTAATTCGACTGCGGGGTTGGCATCGCTGAGACGACCAAGCGCGTTGAGACGAGGCGCAAACGTGAAGCCAATGGTTTCTTCGGTCAGCGATTCGAGATTCGTGTTTGAGAGTTCCGCCATCACTTTCAAGCCGATGCGATTCGTTTTGCGGAGTTGCCGAATCCCTTTTTGCGCCAACGAACGTGTTTCGTCTTTAAGAAGGGCAACATCCGCTATGAGACCGAGGGCGACGAGGTCGAGAAGCGTAGCGTCAACCTCAGTACCGCCGACTTCAGTCGGCGCGTGTAGCCGACTGAAGTCGGCGGTACCCATTAACGCTTCTGCCAGTTTATACGCAACCCCAACGCCAGCAAGGTTTTTTAGCGGATGTTCTTGCGGCAATAACTTTGGATTGATAATGGCTTTTACATTTGGCAATGTTTCGCCCAAGTCGTGATGGTCAGTGACAACGACATCCACGCCGCGCGAGTTGGCATAATCAATCGCTTCGTGCGCGGTGATACCAGTGTCGCAGGTGACGAGGAGTTTTGCGCCATTATCTATGATTGGAGCGAGCGATTCGATGTGAACGCCATGACTCTCTTTGCCGCGGATCGGGATGTAATACACCACATCCGCGCCGAGGGATTGAAGCGTTTGCACAAGCAGGGCTGTGGAGGTTTGCCCGTCCACGTCGAAGTCGCCCCAGACGCAGATGCGATCCTTGCGTTGGATGGCGGCGTGAATAATTTCTGTCGCCGATTCGATATTTGGAAACGGCGTTGATGGGGTTTCGTCGGGGTGAAGAAATGCGCGGGCGGAGTCGGGTGTGGCGAATCCGCGTCGGATGAGAGTCTGCTTGAGGAGGAGAGGCAGGTCGAGGGGCGAAAGAGGTGAAGCGTCTACTTGCGGAGGGTCGAGCCAGCGAGTCATGTATCCAAGTATCAGGGGTCAGGTTTCAGATGTCAAGTTTTAAAGGTTGCTTGCCGCGAGGACTTCAGCGAGTTCCTGTTCGCGTTGCTCGAGATAAAGCTTGTTGTCCACTCGTTTCAAAATGCCGATACTTTCCTCCAACAGGCGGCGCGCTTCGGGAAGATTCTTTTGCTTGAAAGCGACCTGCGCCAGCGCTGCCAGCGAGTTGGCGATATGCGCGTCGTGACCGACTTGCTGGTGTGAACGCAGAGCTTCCTCGGCGAACTGCGCGGCTTGGTCGTATTTCATTTCCTGAATGGCAGCATTTGCCAGGTTGGCGCAAGAGGCGCCGATCATCTCCAGGTTATTCATGTTTCGAGCCAGCGTCAGCGCGCGCTCGGCGCAAACGGTTGCCTCCGCCAGTTGTCCTGTGGCAAGAAAGACCTCCGCCAGATTCGAGTTGGCGGTCATCTCTCCCCATTCGGAATGAACCGCCTGATATTCCTCCGCCGCTTTTTGCCAGAAGGAAATTACAGCATCCATGTCGCCCAACCCAAACTGCGCCGCGCCCGCGTAGATGAGCGTATGCGCGCGCGCGATATGCGGACGATATTTTTTCAACGCGCTCATTGACTTCTCGCAATACTCCATCCCCCGTTGATACTCGCCGAGGCGAAAGAGAAACGCGCCTGCCAATCCCATCACCCTGCCTTTGGCAATGAACGATTCCTTTTTTGCAGATTTTGGCAACCCCTCCAGCGACTGAATCGCCGCCTCAGCCATTTGGAGTCCTTCATTGTATAACCCCGCCAAGTCGAATCCCTGCATGAACGAATCAGACATGGCGTTGAAGATGGTTGCGTCTCGATTTTCCGCCGCCCAAGCCCATGCCAGACGGATGTTAGGGAGATCGGCTAGGAAAAGAGGCATGGCTTTCTGAGGTTGACCGCCCAAAAAATCCGATTCGAGATACTTCACATATTTACCAAAGTAACGCGCGTGCGCTTCTCGAGTTTGCGCGCGTAGATCGGCATCGTCGTTCAAGCGCATGTCGGCGTATTGGATCATCAACGCGTGGCGGCGATAGCGTCCATCGTCATGGAAGCGCAAGGCAGATTTATCCACGAAACGCGCCAGCATGGCGAGGCCTGCGCCTGTCACTTCGCAAAACGCCTCGCGCGTGAATCCGCCGCGGAAGACCGCCTGCTGTTGAAAAACGATCCGTTCTTCGGCTGTCAGTAGATTCCAAAAATAATCGAACACCGCGCGCATACTGCGATGACGCGGCGGCAGGTCTTGTTGCGAGGCGGTGAGAATGTCGAGATTGCGCTCGATCTCTTGCACGATCTCAGGCACAGCGAGTCCGCGCACCCAGGCGGCGGCAAGTTCGAGCGCAAGCGGCGAGCCGTTCACCAGTTCGCACAGACGCGCAATGGCAGACGCATCGTCGGCGTTGGGATGAAAATCGGGTTTGAGGCGGCGGGCGCGGTCCACAAAAAGTTTGAAGGCGGCGGATGACGAATCGGCGAAGGGAAGCCCGTGCACTTCGAGCAGAGTCTCTGCCTGAATGTTCAAGCGTGTCAACGAGGTGACGAGCAGTTTCAGGTTCGGCGCGAGGCGCACGGTCTCGGCGATCCACTGGCAGACCTCGTCGCCGACGAGTTGCTCCATGTTGTCCAAAATCAGCAGGAGATTCTTAGCGCGCAGGAACTCGCGTATTTCTGCGCCGCTCGTCGCGTTGACCTTTAGCGCGTTCGCAATCGCAAGGAACATCCCTTCCGCATCTTTGACAGACGCAAGCGAGATAAACCATGCGCCGTCCAAAAATTGATGGAAGTGAGTCTGCGCGGCTTGCAGAGCCAAACTGGATTTGCCCACGCCTCCTTCGCCGACCAAAGTTAATACGCGGCAATCGGCATTTGCCAACCTGACGCCGATCTCCGCCAACTCCGCTTCGCGCCCGATGAACGATGTGGCGCGGGCAGGCAGGTTGCCAGCGGGGCGAGTCTCCGCGTCGCGGATCTGTTCGTAGAGCGCGGTCGTTTCAGCGGATGGCTCGACGCCCAGTTCCTTTGCGAGGATGCGGCGGCAGGTCTGGTATTGCGCCAGCGCGGCGGAACGTTGACCTGCGCGGGCGAGGGCAGACATGCGTTGTCGGTGCGCCTCCTCACGCCACGGATCAAACGCAAGCAGGCGCGAGGTGGCTTCGAGTGCGGCGGGATAGTCCGCGCGGCTGAGTTGGATTTCGGCGAGGCGGTGCAAAGCCTGCAATGCCAGTTCGCGCAGGCGGGCGCGTTCGGTCAACATCCAATCTTCAAAGTCGGGCGCGTCGCGGACGTGGAAGCCTTCGAGGAAGTCGCCGCGGTAGAGGCGCAGAGAATCTGCCAGGATAACTGAAGCAGGCTGAGGGCTTGCACTGAGCGAGGTCGAAGTGTCCAGAGAAGAAGCGGAACGGATGGCGGAGTCGAATTCAATCGAGTCCACGAATCCGTCGCCCGTGAATTGAATCAAATCGCGGGTGATGGTCAGTTCATCGTCAAAATATTTTTTCAGGTTGGCGAGGGCTTGCCGCAAATTATTTTTCGCGTCGGCATCGGACATCTCGCCCCACAGGAGCGCGGCGAGTTTGTCGCGGCTGTGAGCGCGGCGCGTGACGGCGAGATACGCCAGCAGAGCGGGGACTTTGTTGGAAATGAAGTTGGCGCTTCGCGTGATTTGCATTCCGCCTAGGTAAGACAAACTTAAGTTTGTCCTACCATTCGCCGAGGTTGGGATTGACATACGTGAACTTCCAATCCTTCCATTCTTTCACCAGCCCCGCTTTGACGGGATTGTTCAGAATGTAGAGGATGATTCTTTCCATTTCTTTTTCGTCACGGACGTAGTGATCGTAAGACTCGTGATGCCAGAAATAGCCTTCGCGGTTGAGGGCAAGGTTGCAGTAGCGGGCGGCGCGTCCTTTGAGCAGGCGCATGATCTCGGCGACGGGGGAGATGGCGCTCTTCATTCTGGATGGCGGAAATTTTTCGATGAGCGAGAGGATCAGCAAATGAACGTGATTGGGCATGATGCAATAGGTGTAGAGTTCGTAATGCTCGTCGGCTTTCTTGTGGATTTCATCCGCCACGATTTGCGCGATGTTTTCCTGCCTGAACCAATCATGCCCGAATTGACAACAATCAAGCCATTTGTCGAAATGTCCGAAATACTTTTTCTGGATGTTGTAGCGGTCTGCGGCGGTTTTGGCGGCGCGCAATTCCTGTTCGCGTTGCGCTTTCAACTCGTCCACCACGGCGGCAGGGAGCGAATCCACGAGGCTGAAGGTGATGAAGAGCGGGCTGTTCTGCGGGTGGATGTGCGGCAGTTTGCGGCGGTAGTAGATGGGTTCGGGCATGAGGAGGCTCTGTTCGACAAACTTTAGTTTGTTTTTTGGCAGGCGCAAACTGAAGTTTGCGGTACGGTGTGAATAAATGATTTCTAAACGATGACTTTATACAATGGGGCAAGATTATCACAGTTGAGAATGAATGAACAGTAGCCATGTCCAATTTTTTGACCGCGCGTCCGCCTCAGTACCGTCACTTCGTCCTGCTCGCATGGGAGGAGCGCGGCGCAGATGGAGTCCACGCGGCGTGGCGATTCAGTTTGCAAGACTCGCAGAAGGATGAGCGAATTGGATTCAAAGATTTGAACGAACTTGCAATGTTTCTTGAAAAGTGGATGAAGGATGTATCTGAATCAAACGGTGATTTGTCAAAGGAAAAAATCAAATGAGTTCATGTTTGCCAATGAGCCTTTCCTGATTTGTCTCGTGAAAATATTATAAGGAGAGATGTATGCTTTATCAACTCACTGTCTTCCTGCACGTTATTGCCGTACTCGGATACCTGCTCGCGCACGGCGTCTCAGCGGCGGTTTCCTATGCCATCAAGAAAGAACGCGACGTCAATCGTATCCGCGCCCTGCTGGATATTTCGGAAAAATCCTACCCCTCTATGTTTTTGACTCTGCTCGCCATTATCGTGTTCGGACTCATCACGGCGTTCCTCAACATGACCTGGTGGGGCTTCGGCTGGATTTGGCTTTCGATCGTCGTCCTGGTCGCGATCATTGTGCAGATGGCGGTCTATGGCGCGGCTGCTTTCGGCGAGATCAGAAAAGCCGCAGGGATTCCGTACAGGGTCAAGGGAAAACCTTTTCCAGCCGAACCTGCCAAAAGCGATGAAGAGGTCTTCATCGCGACGGCAAAGGTAAATTCCGCACTGTTGCTCATCGTCGGTTACGGCGGATTCGCGGTCATCGCGTGGCTGATGATCGTCAAGCCGTTTTAGCGCATTAAATTTTTCACTACACAGAAGGAGAAACAAAATGAAAAAAGTTCTTAAATGGATCGGGATTACGCTCGGCTCGTTGACTGGATTAATCCTTATAGTAGGCATTGTGATGGTTACGATCGGCAATAGCCATCTCAATAAGACGTATGATTTCCCGCCGTCGAATATCACAATCCCTACGGATGCGGCGAGCATCGAATATGGCAAGCATCGCGCGGAGGCATTGTGTCAGGGATGCCATGGCGTAGCCCTTGGCGGAATTGATCAGTGGTTCAACGCCGGTCCGATCGGGACGGTTGATTCGGCAAACCTGACATCAGGCGAAGGCGGGTTTGGGCGCGAAGCAACATCAGACGAAGATTATGTGAGAGCCATTCGTCACGGGATAGGTCTTGATGGCAAGCCGATCTTTATGCCAGCGGTCGAATCTACTTCCTATTTGAGCGATGAAGACCTCGGCGCGATCATCGCCTATGTCAAGTCTGTCCCGCCGGTGAATCACGTGACGAAGGGTCATAACTTCACGCCGCTAGCGAAGATCCTTTTTGTGCTGGGACAACTCCCCAAACTGCCGGTGGAGACAGTGAGTCATGAAGTCCATGTGACGGCGCCCGAGGCGGGAGCGACCATGGAGTACGGCGAATACATGGTCAACACCAATGACTGCCGCGCTTGTCATGGACCGAATCTTAATGGCAGTAAATCGCCCGATCCGACAGCAACGTGGATCTCGCCAAACCTCACGCCCGGCGGCGAACTGGCTTTTTGGACCGAGGAGGAATTTATCAATACGTTCCGCACAGGCATTACACCGAGCGGACATCAATTGAGCGATAACATGCCGTGGAAAGATTATCGCAATTTCTACGACGATGAGTTGAAGGCGATCTGGCTGTACCTACAATCGCTTCCGAAACTGGAACAATACACCGAATAAAGTTGCGGCACAAATGAAAACGACCTTCGGATGAGTTCCGAAGGTCGTTTGACTTTATTTGCTATTTTTATCCGTTTCAAATATCTCTTCGATCGTTTTCCCGAAGAGTTTAGCGATCTTAAACGCCAGCGGCAGGCTGGGATCGTATCTGCCTGTCTCGATGGCGTTGACGGTTTGGCGCGATACGCTGAGTTTATCGGCAAGGTCCGCTTGCGACCAATCTCGCTCAGCGCGCAATATCTTGAGTTTGTTTTTCATCGATAATTCCGCGCGAAAATGCCCACGCCGATCCCCCACAGCGCAAGCATGAGGGGAAAAATAAATAGCGAGGGGAGATGAGAAAAACCAATGTTTTCAAGAAAGCCATACGTAAATGTGATCAACCCGGTCACGACAGCGGAAAAGGTCACTGCTTGCAGTTGTATTTTTTGTTGCAGCTCATCGCTGTCACGCAAGGCTCGCATCACCGCGACCACAACAAAAATCGTTGGGATGACGGGAATCAGCGTGATAACAATTTGCGCGGCTTTCGGAAGTTCAAACTTAGTCAACACCGAAATGCTGGCGATCAATAAAACAACGTAGAACCCCATCGAGACACCAAACTCCTTGAAATATCTTTTTTGAACTTCCTGATTCACACGCCATCTCCATTCTGATCCTTTGCTTTGCTAAATGCCGCTCCAAACGCAACGCCCATTGCAACCCCAATTGCAATTCCCATGCCGATATTATCCATCGCTACGCCGATTCCGACGCCGATCGCGATCCCCATTGTAAAACCTGCCATTAGGTTTCTCTTTTTCATATTTTCTCCTGTAAAGTTTACTTGACTTCCAGGAGTATAAAATAACCTTGACATGATGTCAAGGTTATTTGACATCTATTTTTTTTACCTTAAACAGGTTCAAATCTTGCCGTGAAGTGACGCAGCAGTTCGGGCGCATAAGTAAACTTATAACCGCGCACGCTTTCCGCGCGCGACTTGATTACCGCGAAGCAATCCGCCACATAATCTAAATGGCTTTGCGTATATGTTCGGCGCGGAATGGCGAGGCGCAATAATTCCAACGCGGGGTAGCGCCACTTCCCATCTTCAGGGTCAACATGCGCAAACATCACCGAGCCGATTTCCACGCCGCGCACTGCGCCTTCTAGATACAGTTCTACGCACAGCGCCTGCGCGGGAAATTCCGCCTGCGGAATGTGCGGAAAGATCGCACCCGCGTTGATGTACACGCCATGTCCGCCCGCAGGCTGGATAGTGGGAATGCCCAAGTCGTTCAATTTGGATGTAAGGTATGCCGTCTGCCCGATGCGATAGGCGAGATAGGCTTCGTCCAAACCTTCGTACAATCCGACCGCCATCGCGTCAAGATCACGCCCCGCCAGCCCGCCATAGGTTGGAAATCCCTCGCGCAAAATTAATTCGTTCTTGATGTTTTGAAACAGCGCTTCGTCGTTGACGCACAGCAAGCCGCCGATGTTGACAATGGCGTCTTTTTTTGCAGACATGGTCATGCCGTCGGCAAGCGAAAACATCTCGCGCGCAATCTCTTTGACCGATTTCTCTCGGTAGCCCGCTTCGCGTTGTTGGATAAAGTAACAGTTTTCGGCGTAGCGCGCCGCGTCAATGAAGAACGGAATTCCGTTAGCGCGATACATTTCCGCCGTCGCTTTGAGATTCTCCATCGAGACGGGTTGCCCGCCGCCCGCATTATTAGTGACAGTCATCATGCCGAAGGGAATCTTTTCGCGCCCATGTTCCGCGATGAACGCCTTCAATTTAGCGACATCCATATTGCCTTTGAACGGATGCGGGTTGGCGGGATCGTTGGCTTCGTCAATTACTAAGTTGACGGGGCGACCGTTACGCGCGCGGATGTTTGCGTCGGTGGTGTCGAAGTGCATATTGCTCGGCACATATTGATCAGGCTTAACCAAACACGCCGCAAGAATGTTTTCGGCGGCGCGTCCTTGATGCGTAGGAGCGAAATGTTTGAATCCAAAAATATCTTCGACGGCGGCTTTGAGGCGTTGAAACGAGCGCGCGCCCGCGTACGATTCGTCGCCGTTCATCAACGCCGCCCACTGCGCTGGGCTCATTGCGCCCGTGCCTGAATCGGTCAGCAGGTCAATATAAATATCTTCGGCTTTCATAGAAAACAGGTTGTAGCCTGCCTCCTTTAACGCCGCCTTGCGCGCCTCGCGCGAAATCAATTGAATGGGTTCCGCCACTTTAATGCGAAACGGTTCGGGTGTATAGATTGCAGTCATTTTGTCTCCTAAATTTGATATATGTCAAATCTTGGGTAGCGAGCCTGACGAATTTCCCCTTATTTCGTCATTCGGTTTCCAATGACAAGCGGATTGTACTGCCGTTTGCCGGTTTAAGGATGCGCCGTCTTATTAATATTAGACTGTCAACTCCATGTCGTTTATGGTATAAGAATCATGTCCCTGCCGTGCGCGTGATGTTGCTCTTCCGTTTTGAGCCAACACCTTCAAAAAGGGTCTTTAACTCCTAAAAAAGAAATAACGCGATAGGCTAGAGCCAAGGCGGAGTTTCTGGGTAGGACCCGCCTGCGAAAGCAGGTTCAAAACCTCGCAACACACGGCATCGGCGGGGCGTCGAATTGATAAACTCAGCGGCACGGACGTCTAGCCAAGTTCTGCGCTTTTAATCAGCGGTAAGCGAGCGCCAACCGCAGTCAACCCACCATCGGCTTTCCGGGTTGCTTGACAAAGCCCTAGAGTACAGTATACAATTTCCGCCATTGACAACTACATATTTGGAGATTTAGCGGCTGGGTCTTAAATGTCGTCGCAGGTTGCCATTCGCGCAACGACACAAGATCACGAGGTGGAGGTTCTCCCGTGCGAACGGGACGCTAAGGATGTCTTCTTCTTCTCGAAGGAGAGGTCTGAAAATCGGATTGATCAGCGGATGCCTCTGGAGTTCGTCACAAACTCCTTTCTCCCTTCCAAAGCAAGCGCAAGGTAACGCGTGAAATTTTGTTACTCGTCTGAAAACCAATCAGCGATGGTTGAACAAGGACGGCGCAGTGATACGGGCGGAATCCGCCTGTTTACATTTGGAAGGGCAGTCTTTCCTAGCGTTATGGTTTAACAGGCATGCCCACACATGCCTGTTTTTATTTTCCTCGCTCCGCTCGACGATTTCACTGGGCAAGGCGTAGATAAAAGATGGAGATGAATGAAAACAAAGATTTGGATCGCTTTACTTGCGCTATATATCGTATGGGGATCTACCTATCTTGCAATTCGATATACAGTAGAAACCATTCCGCCATTTCTACAAGCGGGATTGCGCTTCTTCATATCAGGCTCGATTCTCATCATGTGGCGGCGAGCGGCGGGAGACGCCATGCCTACGCGTGCACAATGGAAATCAGTTGCAATCATCGGTGTTTTACTTCTATTGCTGGGAAACGGACTGGTCGCTTTTGCCGAACAACGCATCGCCTCCGGCATTGCGGCGTTGATCATCGGCGCTACCCCGCTTTGGATGGCGTTGATCGAAACTCTGCGTCCCGGCGGAACCAAACCGACAGTGCAAATATTGGCGGGGTTGGCGCTTGGCTTCTTCGGCATTTACTGGCTCGTCATCGGCCCATCCGAATCTAGCGGCGGTTTTCAATTCGATACCGTTGGGATTATCGCGCTTATCACAGCCGCTTTCTTCTGGTCGCTTGGCTCAGTCTATAGCCGCGGCGCTGACATTCCGAAATCCGCATTAATGACGACCGGTGCGGAAATGTTCGCCGGCAGCCTTCTGATCTTCCTGGCGAGTTTCGCGCTCGGCGAGTGGCGGACTTTCAGTTTCACGCGAGTGTCAACCGAGTCTTGGATTGGCTTGTTGTACCTCATTGTTTTCGGCTCCATGATCGGATTTGTAGCATATGTTTGGTTGCTGCAAAACGCGCCGCTCTCGCTCGTCTCAACATACGCTTACGTCAACCCAATTGTAGCGGTCCTTCTCGGCAATTGGATCGCATATGAGCCGCTCACCCCGCGCACATTCACAGCGGCAGGCATTATCGTCGGCGCGGTGATTCTCATTAATTGGACAAAGCGAATGAAGGTCAGGACGGAGCCGCCGCAGTCCGCGTTGCGCGGAGAATAAATTCAACTCACACCATTAAGTTCTTATTCAATGCGCCGGCTGGCATCAGTCGTTTACGATCAATGCGCAATCTCAATTCAAATTACTATATAAAGGAACCAACATGGACGGCAAAGATTTAATCAAACGAGTAAAAGAAGATAATGTGAAGTTTATTTCACTACAGTTCTCAGACGTCGTTGGCGCGGTCAAAAGCGTGGATATTCCTGCGCGCCGCCTGAACGATATCTTGAGCGACGGCGCGTGGTTCGACGGTTCTTCGGTGGAAGGGTTTGCGCGCATTCAAGAAAGCGATATGCGCTTAATGATCGATCCCGACACCTACGCGGCGTTGCCTTGGTCTACGGCTGAGTCAAAACGCGCGCGCGTCTTCTGCGACATCTATCTGCCAAACGGAGATCCATTCGAAGGCGATCCGCGCGGCGCTTTAAAGCGGCAGATCAAACGCATCGAAGCCAAAGGCTGGACGTACAACATCGGACCTGAACCGGAGTTTTTCCTCTTCAAAGGCACAAACGGACGCGGACCGCACCCGGTTCCGCATGACACCGGCGGTTATTTCGATTTTTCATCGTTCGACGAAGCCGTAACGGTTCGCACTGCGTTGATGAACGCGTTGGAGGCGATGGGACTCGACGTAGAGGTCGGTCATCACGAAGTGGCGCGCGGGCAACATGAAATTGACTTCCGCTTTGCGGATGCGCTCAAAGCGGCAGATAACGTGTTGACGATGAAATATACCGTCAAAGCCATCGCCGCCCAGCATGGTTTGGTCGCTTCATTTATGCCCAAACCTATCTACGGCATTAACGGATCGGGCATGCACTGTCACCAAAGTTTCTTCGACGACAAGACGGGGAGCAATCTGTTTTTCGACGAGAGCAACGAAGCGCGCCTTTCAGAACTCGCCTATCAATTTATCGCCGGTCAACTAGCGCATGCTCGCGCCTTAGCCGCCGTCGTCGCACCGACAGTTAATTCATACAAACGGCTGGTGCCCGGTTACGAAGCGCCGGTTTACATCGGTTGGGCGCAACAAAATCGTTCAGCGTTGATCCGCATCCCCCACTACACTACAGGACGCGCAAAATCTGTGCGCGCCGAGTTGCGTTTTCCCGACCCGTCGGCGAATCCTTATTTGGCGTTTACCGTCATGCTCGCTGCAGCGCTCGACGGCATCGAAAATAAAATGAAAGCGCCAAAATCGCTCAATAACATCAACTTGTACGATCTCAACAAAGAAGAACGCGCCAGTCTAGGAGTGGAAGAATTGCCCGGCTCGCTCGCCAGGGCGTTAGCCGCGCTCGATAAGGACGAGGTCGTTAAGTCTGCGTTGGGCGAGGTAATTTACGAAGCGTTCACACGCGCAAAATGGGAAGAATGGGAAGAGTTTCGCTTACATATAAGCGATCATGAAATCGAGAGATATCTGGAAACAGCGTAGCCGCCGAAGCGATTGAAGCATACAAGAGAATCAAGAATCATAAATAGAACCTTTAAGAGCCGTCGCTCTCGGAGGTTCTATTTATATTGCTGCTTTTCACAGTTTGAGCGTTTCATTTTCATGTCGCACGCGCCCTCTTCGTCGTCCTCACGCCGAACCTATTCATCCATAAATAAACTTCTCGAATATAATCCAGCGCATGAATCTTTCCGTCGTCATCCCAGTCTACAATGAAGTTCATCACATCCGCGAGATTCTAACGCGGGTGCAAAACGCCAACCTCGCTGCGGAGATCGTCGTTGTTGACGATGCGTCGCAGGACGGCACGCGAGAAGTCCTCAATTCTTTAAGCGAAGCCAACGTTCGAGTCCTATTCCACGAGAAGAATCAAGGGAAGGGCGCAGCCGTCGTCACCGGCATCCGAGCGGCGCGCGGCGACGTGATTCTGATTCAAGACGCCGATCTAGAGTATGATCCGCGCGACTACCCCGCTTTGCTCCAACCCATCGTGGAAGGTCTTGCCGACGTAGTCTACGGGTCGCGTTTCCTTGGCGCACCGCATCGCGTCGCCATGTTCTGGCATCAGGTGGCAAATCAATTGCTTACATTAATGACCAACATCCTTTACGATTCCATCTTGACCGATATGGAAACCGGCTACAAGGTCTTTCGGCGCGAAGTGATTCAAGATATGAAAATCCGTTCCAAACGCTTCAACTTCGAGCCGGAGTTCACCGCAAAAGTATTGAAACGCAGATTCCGCATCTACGAAGTGCCGATTTCATTTCATCCGCGCGATTACGATGAAGGTAAAAAGATCGGTCTCAAAGACGCGTTCGAGGCGGTCTGGGCGCTGATTCGGTACCGGGTATCCGATTGACCGGCACGCCTATGGACCCAACAGCCGAAATCGCCTTCGAGTTAGAACAAGCCGAACAAGCTCGCGCGCAGGGCAACGAAGGTCGGGCGCGCGTTTGCGCAAGGCGGGCGGCAGGTGTCGCTATTCGAGAATATCTACTTCGCCAGGGAGTTCGCCCTTCCAGTTCGAGCGCAATGGATCTACTCAACTTAATCAAAGAAGATCCGCGCCTTCCGCCCAAGTTGAGACCGATCATCGAGCATTTGACTTTACGCGTTACCGTCGAATTTAAACTCCCCATTCAAGTAGATTTGATCGCCGAAGCGCGCACGTTATGCCAGACGTTGCTTAAATAATAACGCGCCCCGGCAAGTTCGGCGGGGCGTGTTGGCTTACGCAGGTCTACGAGCTAGATGGAAAAGCGCGCGCGCAACGGTTATCAGCGCCACCATCCCAGACATTACTCCGCCAAAGATCAGAAAGAGTCTATTCCAATCTTGGATGCGGAGAACGATCTCTTTGCGCGCGGGTAGGCGAATACGTTCATGCAAGCGGCGCATCAGATCGCTCGGAGGCGAAACCCGCTTCAAGGTTCCCGCCAGACGCGCCTCAAGGGTGTTAAATTCTCCGTCAGAATTACGTATTATGCGTCGTTTCATCTCTTCTCACATTGTTTACTCAAGAGGATATACAATTAACCCTACAGTTCCGGGACCAAGATTTGCCGCAACCGCAATAGCAAGGTCGCTCATCATAGCTTCTTTATAATTGAAATGCTTTTTCGCTTCTTCGAGCAGCGCCTCGCCAGATTTAGGATCGCGCGCATGGAGCGCAGCCAAGACGACGGGCGCATCTTTGAATTCCTCTTTAGGAATTTCGATCACGCGGCTGAGCGCAGCCTTACGAGTGCGAACGCGTTCGGTCATGTTTAAATCACCGTCGCGCAAGACCGCAATCGGTTTGATATTAAGCGCGGACGCCAACGCGGCTTGCAGCGTTTTCACGCGCCCCGACATCCTCGCGTATTCCAACGTATCAAGCGTAAGCGTCGTACGCGCCCGGTATTTGACATTCTCGATGTAACGTACAATTTCGTCTATGCTTTTTCCCGCCCGCTCTAATTTACGCGCTTCACGGCACAACAAGCCAATGCCCAACGACCCCAGCGCCGAGTCGATGGGAATAACGTTGAATTCGTCTTTCACTTCTTGCGCGGCGGCGATGGCTGACGCGTATGTGCCGGACAATTTTGCAGTGATGTGAATAGAAAGAATCGTGTCGCCTTTTTGCGCGATCTTTCGGTAGAATTCTACAAATTGATGAGGCGAGGGCTGCGAGGTTTTCGGAACTTTTCGATACTCGTCCACCATTTTGTAGAATCCTTCATTGTCTATCTCAACTCCCTGCAAATAGGATTTCTCTCCGAACAGAATATTCACCGGAATCACGTCAATGCCATATTCCGCGCTCCACTCGGGCAAAATATCCCCAGCGCCATCCATGACAATTCTCAACATCGCTTATTCTCCATCCAGATTAATGTGTTGGTCGCCTAACTGATCGCGCAATGCCAGCAACGTTCGATGATATAAGCTTTTCACGGCGCCTTCGCTTCTGTTCATTACTTGCCCGATCTCCGCATTGGATAGGTTCTCTACAAATTTCAAAATCAACAAAGTTTGTCGTTCCGGAGGCAGTTGGCGGATAAGCGTCAACAGCGCGTCTTGCTCTTGCACGCGAACTAAACTCCGTTCAGGATGATCGCCCCGAGTAGGCTGACTCGGTATTTCATCCAATGGAATTTCCTGCTTGCGACTGCGATCGCGGTGCCAATTGGCGACCAAATTATGAGCGATGCGGTACAGCCACGCCGAAAATGGAACGCCGCGATCGCGATAATTCTCAATATGATTCATCGCTCGTTGAAAAACGCGCGCTGTAAGGTCTTCCGCATCGTGCAAATTACCCGTACGATAATATACATAGTTGAAGATTCGATCTATATATTTTTCGTAGAGCAAGCCAAACGCGTCCCGGTCGCCTTGCGATGCGCGCGCCAGCGTTTCGTCTTCGTTGAATTCCAAATCCGCCAAGGAAGCATCCTACCGGCGAAGTTGAACATAATAACCCCGCCGGGTTTTAGAAGTTACAGGGAGTATAACATGCAACATTTTAATTTCATGATGGGGCGATTGATATAATAGCGAGTCGAAAAAGAACGCCGCTCAGAAAGATTTACGCAAACGCGCGGCAATAAATGAAACAAATGTGCTATAATCCCAGGTTCGAGGAATTCCATGTTATCCAACACTATTCGCGTTGTGGGCGCGCGCGTCCATAACTTAAAAAACATCACTATTGAAATCCCGCGCGATAAATTCGTTGTCATCACCGGGTTATCGGGGTCGGGCAAATCGTCGCTGGCATTTGACACGATCTTCGCCGAAGGACAACGACGCTACGTCGAGTCGCTTTCCGCGTACGCGCGCCAGTTCATCGGTCAAATGAATAAACCAGACGTGGACTACATCGAGGGACTCTCCCCCGCCGTATCCATTGACCAAAAATCCACCAGCCACAATCCACGTTCGACCGTCGGCACAGTGACGGAAATCTACGATTACATGCGCCTGCTATTCGCGCGCACCGGCGTTCCGCACTGCCCAATCTGCGGACGCGAGGTAACCAAGCAATCGGCGCAGGAGATCGTAGATAAGGTCTACGCTTTGCCGGAAGGGACGCGCATCCTCGCGCTGGCGCCGCTCGTGCGCGGACGCAAAGGGACGTATCAAGCCGTCTTCGAAGAGATTCGCAAGGCTGGCTTCACGCGCGCTCGCGTAGACGGAACGGTTCATTCGCTCGACGACGAAATCGAACTCGACCGTTACAAGCAACACACGATCGAGGCGGTCGTAGACCGGCTCGTTATTTCACGAGAAGGTTCGAAAGAAGAGCAGAGATCTGCGCTAACGCGTTTGACCGACTCAATTGAAACTGCGCTCAAATTCGGCGAGGGTTATCTCACGATCAATCTCGTGGACAAAAAAGAGGACGTTCAATTTTCCGAACATCTCGCCTGCCCCGAACACGGGACGACGATCCCCGAAGTAGAACCGCGCACGTTCTCATTTAACACGCCGCAGGGAGCCTGTCCCGATTGTCAGGGACTCGGCTCGAAATTGGAAATTGACCCGGAGCGCATCATCCCGGACCGCGACCTGTCGCTCAACGAGGGCGCAATCGCCAGCATGGAATGGAGCGGACCGAAAACAGACGGCGGCTACTACTGGCAAAGCCTGACCAACGCCGCTAAAGCATTCAAGATAGATATGGATGCGCCGGTCAAAGAATTATCAAAAGAACAACTCAAGATCGTTTTGTATGGCACCGGCGACAAACAGATCCAGATGACGTATCAAAGCGGGAATGGAAATGAGTTCAAGTTCTCGCGCGCGTTCGAAGGCGTGATCACTAACCTCGAGCGACGATATCGTGAAACGAACTCTGAATACATCCGCGAGAAAATTTCCGAGTTCATGTCTGACCGACCTTGCCCAAGTTGTAAGGGCAAACGGTTGAATCCCGCCGCGCTGGCGGTGACGGTTGACGACGTCAACATCGTGGAAGCCAACTCGTGGCCCGTGTTGCAGACTCTAGAATGGGTGAAGAAACTCTCCGGCAAGAACTCTCCGCTCACTGCAAAACAAAAAGCGATCGCCGAACGCGTCATCAAAGAAATTCACGAACGGCTGACGTTTCTCGTGAACGTCGGCTTGGATTATTTGACATTAAACCGCTCAGCAGCGACGCTCTCCGGCGGCGAGGCGCAGCGGATTCGGTTAGCGACTCAAGTCGGGTCTCGACTCGTTGGCGTGCTGTATGTGTTGGACGAACCTTCGATCGGACTGCACCCGCGCGATAATTCGCGCTTGCTTGAAACGCTCAAGGGCTTACGCGATTTAGGCAACACCGTTTTGGTCGTCGAACACGACGACGAAACGATTCGTGAGGCGGATTGGGTGATTGACCTTGGTCCGGCGGCGGGCGAACTCGGCGGACAAGTTGTCGCAAAGGGAACGCCTAAACAGATCATCGCGCATCCCAAGTCGCTGACGGGGCAATATCTCTCAGGGCGCAAGCAGGTCGAAGTCCCAAAAAAGAGGCGCGAAGGGAACGGGAAGAGCCTCAAGATCGTGGGGGCGTCTGCGAATAATCTGAAGAATATTGACGTGTCCATCCCGCTTGGGAAGTTGGTGTGCATCACCGGCGTTTCAGGCTCGGGCAAGTCCACGTTGATGAGCGATATTTTGTACAACGCGCTTGCAACGAAGTTGATGGGCGCGCGCACGCAAGCCGGCGAACACAAAAAAATTCTCGGCGTGGAACATCTCGATAAGATCATTAACATTGACCAGTCGCCCATTGGACGCACGCCGCGCTCGAACCCCGGCACCTACACTGGCTTGTTCGACGAGATTCGCAAATTGTTCGCAGAATTGCCCGAATCAAAAATACGCGGATATAAACCCGGCCGCTTTTCCTTCAACGTGCACGGCGGGCGCTGTGAAGCCTGTCAGGGACAGGGCGAGTTGCGGGTTGAGATGCAATTCTTGCCCGACGTGTACGTGCCGTGCGACGTATGTCACGGCAAACGATTTAATCGCGAGACCTTGCAAGTGTTATTTCGCGATAAGTATTCGATCTCCGATATTTTGGATATGACCGTTGATCAGGCGCTTGAAGAATTTAAGAATTACCCGCACATGGAGAACAAGCTGAAATTACTGCAAGAGGTCGGGCTGGGATACGTGCGCATCGGTCAACCCGCCACGACGCTCTCCGGCGGCGAGGCTCAGCGCGTAAAGTTATCTAAAGAATTATCGCGCCGCGCAACGGGACGGACTCTCTATGTATTGGATGAACCGTCTGTCGGACTCCACGCGGCGGACGTGCATAAGTTGATCGAGGTCTTGCAAAGGCTTGTGGATGCCGGCAACTCGGTATTGATCATCGAACATAATCTCGACATCATCAAAGTGGCAGATTGGATCATCGACCTCGGACCCGAAGGCGGCGACCGCGGCGGCGAACTGATTGCCGAAGGAACGCCCGAAAAGGTGATGAAGGTCAAAGGCTCGTATACGGGAAAATATCTGCGGGAACATTTGGGGAAGTAAATGCATATACACGTGTAGGCGCGGAAAATACGCGCCTACGCGTTTTTCTTTTTCAGGTAGAATTATTCCACTGCGCCAAACGACTTTATCGCTTGGTCGCTCTTTTATAAGGAATATACAATGCTGAACAGAGACTCCTCAGGCAACGCTTCTAACGCCCTCAACTCATTCCGTAAGCGCAAGCGCACGCAAGGCGCGCTCTTGCGCTATGGAGCGATTGGGTTAATCGTATTAGGGTTAATCTTCCTAGTCATTTGGCTCGTCAGCGGACTAAACACGCCGCTAACGACTCTATTCGCCACCGAGACGCCCACTGCAACCCTCACACCCACCCCGACCGCTACACGCACTCCGACCGCGACCGCTACGGTGACAAATACGCCAACCATCACTCTAACCGCTACGCCATCTGAACCGTTTCCCTACACGGTCGTAGAAGGCGATTCGCTGGCTGTCATCGTGGACAAATTTAGTCTCGGAAAAGATGGGATCAAGTTAATTCTCTTTCTCAATCCCTTCAACCCAGAAACATTAGGAGGCATTAATCCAACGACTCAGATCGTATACCCCGGGCTGGTGATCCGACTGCCTAACCCGGGCATGCCGCTCCCCACTTCCACGCCGATCCCGCCAGACCTGAAACCCGGTACGGAAGTCCAATACGTTATAGAATTGAACGATACGCTCGCCGGCATTGCCGCAAAATTCAACAGCACAGAAGACGCGATCATCAAAGCCAATAAGCTAGAAAACGCCAACGTACTCTATGCCGGGCAACTGTTGAAAGTCCCAGTCAACTTGGTGACCGCAACCCCGACTCTTCCGCCGACCAGCACGCCGGTCACACCAACGGTTCTCGGTCAACCAACAAATCCGCCGCCGCCTTCAGTCGTCCCCGTAACGAGCGCGCCTACGACAGCCAGCGGATCTTGCCGCTACGCTGAAAACGGCGAACACGCCGCCCAACTGCTTAGTTTAATCAACGCCGAACGCGCCGCCGCTAACGCGCCAGCGCTGACCGTAGATCAAAAATTGGTCGCCGCCGCAAGAACGCACGCCGTAGACATGCTGTGCAACAACTATTTTAGCCATACCGGATTGAACGGCTCCACGCCGCAAACTCGCGTTCGGATGCAAGGGTACGCGCCTACGAATGTGTTTGAGCAGATTTTTGCGCGTTATCCATCCTCATCAAGCGATCCGACTACCGCATTCCAGTGGTGGATGAAAGACTCATCGTCGCGCGTGGAAATTCTCAACGCCTCTATCTCCAACATCGGCGCTGTCTATATCGCCTCAGACGACAGCATGTTTGGCGGATACTTCGTCGTCGTTCTCGCCAATCCATAGCCTAACGCCGACGGAACTTTCTGGACAATTCTGCCCGCATCATGTACAATACTGCTTCTGTGTCAAGAACACAAATCAACAAGATTCAATATAAAGAGGAAGACCTTGGCTAACATTCAATCTCAGATCAAACGCAACCGCCAGAATGCAAAACGCCGTTTGCGCAATCGCAATGTCCGCGGCGCAACCCGCGCGGCTATCAAGCAGGCGCGCATCGCGCTAGAACAGAACTCGCCGGAAGAATCTCGCGCGGCAGTAACGTTAGCCGCCAGTCAGTTAGATAGATCTGTCGGCAGAGGCGTTGCTCATGCAAACAAAGCTGCGCGTCTTAAAAGCCGATTGGCGAAGCGTCTTAATGCGATGCAAAACTCCGCCAGCAAAAAATCATCGGAGTAATAATTATCCGAAGCGGAAAAAAAGCGGGAGCGCAGGCTCCCGCTTTTTATTTCCACGGCTGATATAATCCACGACTATGTTTGAAAAAGAACAACAACTCATCGAAGACAAGATCAAGGAATTTTGTGACACGAACGGAATTACGCTTGCGCCGTTGAAGTGGACGGCGATTCCGTTCGCGGGCGAATGGGGAATCGCCACGTCATTTTTTCAGACGGCGGCGGATGAAGCGCGCGCGGGCAAGGGAGCGGGGAAACCCGTCCCGACGAGAGCGCAAGAGATGGCGGAACAGATCAAAGGCGTCGTCCTGAGCGAGTCGAAGGATCAGATCGGAAGCGTGGAGGGAGTCAGCCGTGTGGACGCGGTG
>MWTB01000002.1:0-5432 GCA_002050275.1 Anaerolineae bacterium UTCFX1 | reverse complement strand
GAAGCACTTGCAAGGTTGACGGAGTTTGCGGGCTTTGAAACCATCCGCGCTTCATATCCCGGCGATCTGGGACTCGGCGTGATCACTGTGATGTGGATGTACGAAAAGTTTTATAAGGGACAGGAACCGCAAGGCATTCACGAACGCGGACAGTGGTTATTAAAGTTGTACGTCGAAGCGAACACGCTGTTGGAAAAGAAAGAGAACGAAACGCCTGAAGAAACGGCGCAACGCGAGGCGTATGAAGCCGAACGCCGCGAGATGTATCGCAAGTACGACGCGGGCGATGAGTATGTGCGCGAACTGTGGCGCGTGACGCGCGAGTGGGCGCTGGAAGAATTGCGCGATGTTCTGCGAATCCTCGACGTGAAGATGGATGTCTGGTTTTACGAATCGGACGTGGACGAGCCGTCGAAAGCCATCGTCGAAGAGTTGATCCAGAAAGGTATCGCAGACGATGAACGCCCGCAGGGCGGCGCGGTGATCGTGAAGATTGACGAGAAACTCGGTCTCACCAAAGAGAAGTATCGCACCAACGTGATCTTGCGGCGCGACGGCACAACTTTATATTTGACAAAAGACCTCGCGCTGGCGAAGGTCAAGTTCGAGACGTATCACGTTGACCGCTCGATCTATGTCGTGGATGTGCGGCAGTCGCTTCATTTACAGCAGGCGTTTGCGATCCTCAAGTTGTGGGGCTTCCCGCAAGCGGACAAGTGTTATCACCTCGGCTACGGTTTCGTGAGTCTGCCTGAAGGCGCCATGTCCTCGCGGCGCGGACGGGTAGTGCTGTTCAAGGAAGTGTACGATGAAGCCATCAAGCGCGTGCTGGCGGTGGAATCGGAACGAAGCGGAAATATCCCTGAGGGTGAACGCGTGAAGATCGCCGAACAGATTGGCTTAGGCGCGTTGGTCTATTCGATGCTGGCGGTGGATAACAACAAAGATATCGTCTTCGACATCAACGAAGCGCTCTCGTTCGACGGGCGGACGGGTCCGTACATTCAGAACGCGCATGTGAGGGCGAATTCGATTCTAAAGAAGTCGAAAGTCGAAGAGCCTGCCCTGAGCTTGTCGAAGGGTCAAAAGTCAGACCTTCAATCTTCGACCTTCGACTTTGAACTTGAAAAGCATGAGATCGAACTCATCGAGCAGATCTCGCAGTTCTCCGCCAAGGTTCAGCAAGCGGCGAATGAATATCGTCCGCTGGTGATGGCGCAGTATGCGTACGATCTGGCGAACGCGTTCCACTCGTTCTATCATGCCGTGCCGGTGTTGCAAAGCGAAAACGAAAGTATAAAGAACGCGCGCTTGAATCTTGTCGCCGCCGCAAAGCAAACGATTGCCAACGCGCTGAGGTTGCTCGACATTCAAGCGCCGGATGTGATGTAAAAATACATCTGTCGTTGCGAGGACGCTCTTGTTCTTTGCCCGAAGCAATCTCTACGAATGAGGAGATTGCTTCGGGCTGACGCCCTCACAATGACATGAAAGAATATTCAGGAGATTGCCCATGACCACCCTCGCCCCAACCCTTTCCACTCGTTACTTTCCAAACGTGTCCTCGCGCCTGCGCGATATTTTTCTGATCGTCGCTGGAAGTCTGCTCGTTGCCGCGCTGGCGCAGATCGAAATACCGCTTCCGTTCACGCCTGTCCCGATCACCGGGCAGACATTCGGCGTTCTGCTCATCGGCGCGGCGCTGGGATCGAAACGCGGAGCGGCGGCATTGATTCTGTACATCATCGAAGGCGGCATCGGTCTGCCGTTCTTCGCAGGCGGCGCGCGCGGATTTGGCATTCTCATCGGCGCGACGGCGGGCTATCTCGCGGGCTTTGTCGTTGCCGCGTATGTTGTAGGTCTGCTCGCAGAACGCGGACTAGAACGAAGCGTCCGCACGTCCATCATTCCATTCATCGTTGGCACGGTCATCATCTATCTTTTCGGCGTCGCGTGGCTGGGAGTCTTTTTGAGAAGTTATAGCCAAGCCACCGAGTTTGGACTGTTCCCCTTTTTGATCGGCGATGCGATCAAATTGATCCTCGCTTCACTCGTCCTCCCCGCGGCGTGGAAACTCGTTAGGTAATTTAGTCCGCACCGTAGAGCGACATAAATATTGCCGCAGTCAAGCGCAAAGTGAACTTTGCGACATAAGCTCTCATGAAGAAAAGAAGCCTCGCTTGAGGCTTCTTTCTTTATTTCGCAATTGCAGTGTTCCGCAAACTCGCTGCGACCTGCTCTCGATAGCCCACCGTATTGTATGTGCAAAACGGGATCATCCGCCCGTCGGGGACGAGAAACTCCACACAGCATTTCATCGCGTTCTTGACGTTGAATGTGTATGGATCCATAAAATCGCGGGTGTTGATCATGAACACGTGACGCCCAAGGTCGCGCGGCGCGTGCTCGCTCAACGGCAGATGCGCATGACAGGATTCGCAGCGCTGACCCGCGCGAGTCTCTTCCACGGTGTGATGTTCGCTCCCGCCGTTCGACCTCCCTTTGAGCATGTTCGTAATATCTTGCGCGGCTTCGTCCGAACCTACCTTGGCGGAACTGCTCCACAATCGCTCAAGCGTTTTGAGCAGATCATCGTTCAGCGCAGGCATGGTACGGTTCTTGATGTAATTGAGATAATATGAAATATCGAGAATGCGCGTGATCGGCGTGACCGTATCGCCTTCGATCAGCGCGTAGGTGACGAAGTTACATGTCGGCATACAACATGGGACGGGGACAAAATCGTCTAGTTTGATCAAGCCGTTTGTTTGTTCTTCAAGATTTTTCAACACATCAGGGATGGTCATGCGCGTCAGCGGGTCGGCTTCGATGTGCCGTTGGGCGCGAAATGCGGGTTGGAAGTTGACTCCGAATACGGCGGGATGACTCAACCCGAACTCTACGATGCGTCCGATCTCGTGTTCGTTGATCCCGCGTTCGACCGCCGCGACCAGCACGACGCGCATATCATGTTTGGCGAGCCGATCCAACGCCTTCAATTTGATGTCGAGCAGATCCGCTTTGCCGCGGATCAGTTCGTTCGTCCGCGCCTCGAAGCCGTCGAACTGCAAATAGACGTGCGCTTTCGTCTTCGCCAACGCTTCTAAAAATTTATCGTCGCGCGCGATGCGGATGCCGTTCGTGTTCAACATCACGTATTTGATCCCCTTGCGATTCGCCAGCTCGATGAACTCGATGATCCGCGGATGCAGACTCGGCTCGCCGCCGGAAAATTGCAACACTTCGGGGTCGCCCTCCGCGGCGATGAAATTATCAATCATGAACTCCACTTGCTCGAAGGTGAGTTCAAATCCGTCTTTGGCGAGATGCGTCCCTGCATTGGCGAAGCACAGCGGGCAATCCAAATTGCAAGCTTGGTTGACCTCGATCAATCCTAAACAAGCATGTTGCTGATGATCGGGACATAAGCCGCAATCATGCGGGCAACCTTCGCGAATTTCTGTGGAAAATTTCAACGGGATTGTGCCAGGCTTATTGTATGGCATGATCTTGACGTATAACTCAGCATCGCCGAAGAACAACGCTTCAGCCTGACCGTGATCCGGGCACCATTTGCGAATGTACACTTTGCCATCGCGCAGTAGAATCCGCGCGTCTATCACTTTGCGACATTCCGGGCAAATAGATTTTGTCAGTTCCCAGAAAATTTCCTTGCGGTCTTCCTTCACGAGTGTCGGCTTCATGAATTCTCCAACGCGCGATTAATAACTACCCGAGCCGAGCATGGCAAAGCACCAAACGGTAAAGATCACCCCAAGACAAATGACGATGACAAGCGCGATGCCGAATCCTGCAACCATGCCGAGCGCAACCTGACTGCGCGTGAGGGCAAAGAAGACGATCAGACCAATGTTGAGTACCCAGGGCAAAAGCAACAAACCCCATAGAATCATACCCCCTAGAATCATAGCCATCGGGGAAGATGAATTGACCGTATCAGGCGACACAGCAAGGACGCCGTATCCCAATCCCCACCGGCAAAGGATCAGCGCAATGTTCAACACAAAGAAGATGCCCACGCCCAGCCAAAAGTCGCGTTTCTTTTCAGCGGGATCGGTATATTCCTTGCGGGTCAACCATTTCGGTTTGCCGTCGTTATCGTTCGGGCTGATTGGGGTGTTGTTATCTGAATTCATATTGCCTCGCTATGCAGGTTGCGCGTACGGGAATAACTTCTCCCGATTCTTCGCAAAATAGACGACCACCGCCGCGAATAACAACGCGCTCACAAACTGCTGACCGGTGAGTCCCAACGCCATCACTTGATTGTTTCGCGCGAACTCAACAAAGAAGCGGAAGAAGGCATAGCCCGCGATTCCGAACTTCAACAGGTTTCCGTTCTGCATCCACTTGTGATCGCGCAGGGCGAGCAAAATCCCGAACCAGACCAGATTGAACGCCATGTCGTACAGCGGTGCGGGGTGGACGAGATAATCCGCGCCGGGCAAAGGCACGCCCCACGGCAGGGTCGTCGGTTTGCCCAATCCATCTTCGAACGAGAGGAAACATCCAACCCGCCCGATGGCGGTCGCCAATGCCATAGCGGGCGCGAACGCGTCGCACGAGCAAGACTCTTTGCCGATCGCTTTACTGGCGATGTAGCCGCCGATGTACGCGCCAGCCACCCCGCCGAGGATCGAACCGGGTCCAATGCGCGGGTCGAACAGCGCGTACATGTTCAAGACCACGGGAGCGTATTCAAATCCGTTGAAAAATAAAATGGAGACGCGCGCGCCGATCATCCCACCGACGAACGCCGCCAGCGTGATCGGAACGACTTCTTCCTTCGACCATCTGCGGCGCCGCGCTTCGATCAATAGCCAGCCCAAGCCAACCAACAGCGCGAATAAAAGAAAAAATCCATGCGAATAGATGGGTACTCCGCCGATTGTGAATAATACGGGAACTGGGGACATTGCAACCTCCTAACGCAAACCAGATATATGCCCCATAGTACGTTAAAACTGGATAAAAGTCAATCAGAAATTCGCATATAATGCGCTCATGACACGCTTACAAATAATCCTGTTATTGACGTTGATCCTGCTTGCGGGACTCATCCCCGTGACGATCTATCTCATGGAGGGCAACTCGCTGACGCGCGACATCGCCTCCCTTCCGACCCGCGAGATGCCTCTCCGTGAGCAAGCCGCTCAAGCCCTCGCGGGGCTGGTGATCAAGCCGATCTACATGATGTTGTGCCTGGCGGTCATCGTCGCGCTCATCGGCCAGACGCGCCCGGCATTAGTCGTCCTCATGTGGGGACAAATCGCTTTCCTCATCGGGGAGATTTTCTGCGCGATCAACTTCTACATCTACCGGCACGAATCGTTGATCTCGGAATATCTGCATAGTTTCGGCATGGCGCTGGCGTTCGGTCTCACGCTGTTAGCGCTGATCGAATGGGTCGA
>MWTB01000001.1 GCA_002050275.1 Anaerolineae bacterium UTCFX1 | reverse complement strand
CTCCGGCTTCATGCAGGCGAGTTTCAGCCTGCAATCTGAACTGAGGACAGTTTTGGGGGATTGGCTCCGCCTCGCGGCTTGGCAACCCATTGTACTGCCCATTGTAGCGTGTGTGTAGCCCCAGGCATAAAGGCCATGCTGACTTGACGTCATCCCCACCTTCCTCCGGCTTAATACCGGCGGTCCCGCGTGACACATGTAACACGCGGCAAGGGTTGCGCTCGTTAGCGGACTTAACCGAACATCTCACGACACGAGCTGACGACAGCCATGCAACACCTGTTCAGGCTCCCTTGCGGGTCGGTCACCTTTCGGATCCCTACCACCTGTATGTCAAGCCCGGGTAAGGTTCTTCGTGTAGCATCGAATTAAACCACACGCTCCGCTGCTTGTGCGGGCCCCCGTCAATTCCTTTGAGTTTTAACCTTGCGGCCGTAGTCCCCAGGCGGTGAACTTATCGCGTTTGCTTCGGCACTGATGGAGTTTAACCCACCAACGCCAAGTTCACATCGTTTATGGCTAGGATTACCGGGGTCTCTAATCCCGTTTACTACCCTAGCTGTCGCGTCTGAGTGTCAGAAACAGACCAGAAGATCGCCTTCGCCACTGGTGTTCCTCCCGATATCTACGCATTTCACCACTACACCGGGAATTCCATCTTCCTCTTCTGCTCTCTAGCCTGATAGTATTGAACGACCTCTCCCAGTTGAGCCGGGAGCTTTCACGCCCAACTTACCAAACCACCTGCACGCGCTTTACGCCCAGTGAATCCGGATAACGCTCGCCTCCTACGTTTTACCGCGGCTGCTGGCACGTAGTTAGCCGAGACTTATTCCTGCGATACTGTCCTTTCTCATCTCGCAGAAAAGCGCTTTACGACCCGAGGGCCTTCATCGCGCACGCGGCGTTGCTGCATCAGGCTTTCGCCCATTGTGCAATATTCCCTACTGCTGCCACCCGTAGGTGTATGGACCGTGTTTCAGTTCCATTGTGGGGGGCCACCCTCTCAGGTCCCCTACCCGTCGTAGCCTTGGTGAGCCATTACCTCGCCAACTAGCTGATGGGACGCAGGCCCCTCCCAAAGCGGATTACTCCTTTAGTCATCGGTTTCTAAATCCGGTGACCACATGCGGTATTAGCAATCCTTTCGGACTGTTATTCCACACTTTGGGGCAGGTCGCCCACGCGTTACTCACCCGTTCGCCACTAGGACACTCCTCGTATTGCTACAAAAAGAGCCTCGTTCGACTTGCATGTATTAGGCACGCCGCCAGCGTTCATCCTGAGCCAGGATCAAACTCTCCGCAAAAAAATTTTTCACTCTTACGAGTGTTAAGTTTACGGGTATTTACTGGATTCGACAGATTTGTTGCTTCCTATCACTATTCAGTTGTCAAAGTGCGGAGCGGAACGACTTCGCTTTGAACGCGTCGTTCCCGCCTGTTTCTCATCCACAGACGAAAAACCGATGTCTTCTTTCAACATCGGCTCGTCAGACTGCAAAACCAACAGGCTTGTGTCTCTGACGTGAGACCACTTCTCAGTTTTCAATGATCTGTCAGGGGGACGAGATCCATGAACTTACTGCGAACGCTGATTATACGTTTATTCACTTTCTTGTCAAGCGTTTTCAAGTCCATTAACCTTAAAGAATCGCGCCAATTTCCCATCGTCGTATACGCCATGAGCAAGCATGATGATATTCATGGAGCGTTTCGGTTAGCGTATTTCCAATTTCGAACATAGGCTTCGATCAATTCTACCGCTCTCGTCACGCCGTCTTCTTTATTAATAGTTTGACCGAGCGCATGCGCGCGTTGGCGAACGATGTCGCTATCCGCTTCGAGGATCGCTTGAGTCAAACGCTCGACAGAAAGGCGCTTTACTAAAATCGGTTTGGGCGCTGCGCCAACAGCACGAACTCTTCGCGCCCAGAATGGTTGATCGGTCATAAAGGGAATGATCGCTTGTGGAATGCCCGCTCGAAGACCGGCGGCGACCGTCCCTGCGCCGCCGTGATGAATAAGCAATTTGCAACGCGGCAACAACCAATCATGCGGAACGGATTCGAGATAGAGCAGGTTGTTGGATGAAGATTGTTGAACGCCTCCCCACCCTGAAAGGATAATTCCGCGTTGACCTGTCTTCGCCAAAGATTCTCGAATGATGTTGTCAATCTTTTCCGCATTGCGGTTAACCATACTCCCAAACGAAATACAGACGGGAGGAGCGCCTGCGTCTAAGAATTTTCGCAACTCGGCAGGCGGCTGGTACGATTCGGTTTCGTCGAACTGAAAGTATCCCGTTACATGGATATTCTCCGCCCATTCTTTTGAAGGGGGAAGAAGGCTGAGGCTCCACGCGCACAGCATCAACGTCGGAGGGCAAAGCGGATCGTTATCAAATGGAAAATAGAGTTTGCGCTTGGGCAATCCAACGCGGCGGCTGATCTGCCAAAATCCGAAGCGCGATAACAACCAGATGATCTTTATCCCCACGACATGCGTGAAATAATTCAACGCGCGGATTTTCAGGTCGGGAAGAACAACGCTCGGATAGTCGCCCGTTGGTGCGAACATCGGAAAGGTTTGGATGTGAACGTCGGGGACGTTCATTTCGCGCGCGCGGGTGTGACCGTCAACGACATGCGAAAAAGCGTGAATGATGAGATCGGCGTCTTTACATGTTTCGGCGGTCTGCCGAAAGACATCGGGACCAACCTCGAGCGCGTGAGCCCAACCCTCATAAAGCATTTTGAAAATATTGTTGGCGGCAGCGTTGATGCGCACAATCGCGGTCGCAGGGTCGCCCGGCAGAGGGACGAACACAATGCCATGTCCTTCGATAAGATTCTTGAAACGCGATGGCGCGGCAAATTTGACGTTATGTCCCCGTGAAATTAATCTCACTGACAACGGGAGGAACGGCTGGACGTCGCCGCGCGAGCCGTATGTAAGGATGGTTATGTTCAATACTATGGCGCAGAATTATCAACGATCGGCAGCGACTCCAAGTCGCCGGCGGTAAATTGAATGAACGAGGTATACACCCAAAATGTTTGTCCTGGCTTGTCGGGGAATTCGATCAGGACCCACTCGCCAGCGCTTGAACGCCCCACCGCAATAGCAGATTGACCCGCCTCCAACGCGCCCGCCAAAGCAGAAGTCATTGAAGCAAAGGCGTACAGGTTGATTGGCGAATCGTTAGGGTTGACGATGGCAATCGGCGACGGCGTTTCGGCAGTTGGCGCTTGCGCGACAGTCGTCACGCTTGGCAAGACGACGACCGTCGCGCCGATCAGTTGAGCCAGTTCAAGCACATAGGCATCGTGCTGTTGACGGGCAAGCGCAAGCCCTTGGTTGACTCTTTCTGTATCAGCGCCGCTTAAAAAGGCAAGGAACGTATTAATCGTCGTATTCATGTGAAGAATCTGGCTCTCTTTTAAATGCGTGAGACAGGCTGGGGCAACGTAGTCTTGCGTGGCGCGGCGGATATCTTGCAGTTTGGATACTTGCGGCGCCACCTGTGTGCGCGGCAGAATAGCGGCAAGTTGATAGGCATCGTCGAAGGCGCGCATAAATTGATGAAGTTCGCCCGCCGTCGTTTTGACGTTTTCAGGCGCGCAGAGATTGGCGGTGGGCATCGCCACAACCTTAGCAGGAATAGCCGTCGGTTGTGGTTGATTAGCGCATGCAGAAACTATCAACAACCCAAGCAACAATGGAAGCAATCGGATTTTTTTCACTCTTTTGCCTTCTATAGAATGACAGAGATGGCGCATACGCCATCCCTGCTATTCTATCAAAAAATTCGGTTTCTTATCTGCTGACTAGGATAGAAATTCCGTCATGAGTCAAGGAGGTTTCAAAGAATCCGTCGTCGCCTTTTGGCGCGAAGTCGAAGAAGTTGGGGTAGGGTTGTAGAGCAGGCTTGATGAAAGCATCGTCATGAATCAATGCGATTCAATCTGCGTCAAATCTAATTTGTTAGAGTAACAATTCTTCAATCCATTTCCCGTCTGCCCGAAAGCGCTCTCAACAATGTATTTTGATCGGCATATTCCAAGTCTCCGCCCATGGGCAGACCACGCGCAAGACGCGTGACATGCACGCCAAATTGCCGCAATTGATTCTGCAAGTACAACGCGGTCGCGTCGCCTTCCATGCTGGGATTGGTCGCAAGGATCACTTCCTTCACTCCCCCGCCAGCAACGCGCGCCAGCAATTGCTTGATCTTCAAATCGTCGGGACCGATGCCTTCGATGGGAGATAAGACTCCCTGCAAGACGTGATACTTTCCGTTGAAGCCCGCCGTGCGCTCGAGGGCTAACACGTCCAGCGCTTCTTCAACAACACAGATGATGCTTCCATCCCGCCGCGCCGACTCGCACACTTCACA
>MWTB01000016.1 GCA_002050275.1 Anaerolineae bacterium UTCFX1 | reverse complement strand
TACATGTGGTGGAACAACGTCGAGACGAAACCCGGCACGGGCTACCCTACGCAATGGGAAGACCAGGAAAAATATAAAGGCGGCTGGGAGCGGGAGGAGGACGGCAAGATCCACTTGCGCCTGCACGATCGCGCCAAGGGACTCTCAAACATTTTCTATAACCCAGCCTTGCCGACGATTGACGATTACTACGAGCCGTGGACCTACGATTACGAGAACCTGTTCAACGCGCCTGAAGGCGACGATCAGCCCACCGCTCGCGCTGTCTCGATGATCACGGGTAAGCCGATGGACAACATCGAAGCGGGACCCAACTGGGACGACGACCTCGGCGGCTCGCCTGTTTATGCGGCAAACGACGTCAACCTCGACAAACTGACCGAAGAAGAGCGCGAACAACTCGCTGAAATTGAGCGCGTGGTCTTTTTCTACCTGCCGCGCATTTGCAATCACTGTCTCAACCCTGGCTGTGTCGCCGCCTGCCCGGCTGGCGCAATTTACAAACGCGGCGAAGACGGCATCGTGCTGATCTCGCAGGAAAAATGCCGTGCCTGGCGCATGTGCATTTCGGGTTGCCCTTATAAGAAAACTTATTTCAACTGGTCTTCGGGCAAATCGGAAAAATGTATCCTGTGCTTCCCGCGCCTCGAATCGGGGCAACCTCCCGCCTGTTTCCATTCCTGCGTCGGACGCATCCGCTATCTGGGAGTCCTGCTCTATGATGCGGACATGATCGAAAAATCCGCTTCCGCGCCTGACTCTGAACTGGTAGCCGCGCAACGGGAAATGATCATGGATCCGTTCGATCCTGAAATCATCGCCGCCGCGAAGAAGAACAAAATTTCCGACGCGATGATCACCGCCGCGCAAAATTCACCCGTGTATAAATTCGTCAAGAAGTGGCAGATCGCGCTCCCGCTCCACGCCGAATTCCGCACCTTGCCCATGCTGTATTATGTTCCGCCCATGTTGCCGATTCTTGCCAAGACGAAGGATGGAACCTACGATATTGAAGGGCTAGACCAGGAGGGCTTGCCCGCCATGCTCAGCTCGCTCGAAAAAGCGCGCATGCCGATCAAGTATATGGCAAGCCTATTTTCAGCGGGCAACGTGCAAGAAGTGGAAGCGGCGTATCGCAAGTTGATCGCCGTGCGCATCTTCAAGCGCGCGCAGAAGGTGAAGGATTACCAGCAGGCTGAAGTGGATGCCGCACTTGCCTCAGGAAAGACGAACGTCGAAGAAATCGAAGCCATCTTTCGCCTCACGTCGCTCCCAACGTATGAAGAACGTTTTGTTGTCCCGCCGCTGGGGCGTGAGATGGCAGTGGAGGCGTGGGAGAACCCGCTCGACCGTAAGCGCGAAGCGGGGTTTGGCGTTCGCAACAAGATTGCCAAGAGAAAATTCTAATTAAATCAACGACGGAGACGATTCATGTACACCGAAATTGAAATACGAAGCCTCTATCATTGGTTTGCGGGCATACTGGAATATCCCACAGGCGAGACGCTCCCCGCCGCGTTCGAAGCGCAAAAACTTTTAGAAGAGAAAGATCCCGCCTCTGCCGCGCACTTGCGGAAGTTTTATGATTATGCCGCCGCACTCACGCCCGGACGGTTGGAAGAAGTGTACACCGGCACGTTCGATCTCGACGCGGCTTGCCATCCATATATTGGGTATCACCTCTTCGGCGAAACCTATAAGCGGAGCGCTTTTTTAGTGGAATTAAAACAACGCTATGCCGCTGAAGATTTTAACTTCCCCGCTACCGAACTGCCCGATCATTTGGCGGTCATCCTGCGTTTTATGGCAGTGACGCGCGACCCAACGCAAGCGGATGAAATTGCCCGCGATGCATTTTTGCCGGTCTTGGATCGGATGACCGGGCGCGCTAAATCTGAAGGCTTTGAAGAAGATGAAAGCGCCGAGACCCCCGCAGCGGAACATGAATCTGGGAAGCGCACCCAATTTCACGGCGTGTTGGAAGCGTTACGTTCCGTCTTGCAAGATCAACTTCAAGTTTTGAACGTTTTGGAGCCTTCGCCTGAAAGTTGAAAAAGATTGACCGCGAAGACTGCGAAGTTTAAAAATATTTTTCTTTGCGCACTTCGCGGTTCAAAGAATTTCACAAGGAGCAGCCATGTTCGATAATTTCCTGTTCATTGGTTTTCCATATCTAGCGGTTGCCATTGCGATCGCCGTGACGATCTATCGGTTCTGGTTCGATCCCTATTCGGTTTCGAGTCAGTCTTCGCAGTTTCTCGAAAATCGCAAACTGTTCTTCGGCTCGGTGCCGTGGCATTACGGCGTAACCATCATTTTACTGGGACATATCACCGCGCTGCTTTTTCCCGGCGTGTGGGGATTGCTCACTGCGAACCAAACCCGCCTGTATGTGCTGGAGATTACGGGGCTTGCGCTTGCGCTCATGGCGACAGTGGGATTGGTATTACTTTTTTACCGCCGCATGGCGAACGCTCGCGCGTACGCGGTCACATCCGAGTTGGATTGGGCATTGCTCATTGTCTTGTTGCTTCAAGTGGGGTTGGGATTTTGGGTAGCGTATTACTATCGTTGGGGCTCAGACTGGTACCTGCGTACTGCCGTGCCATGGCTAGTTTCGCTCCTCAAACTCCAACCGAACATCGCGTACGTTACCGCGTTGCCGTTCTGGGTAAAATTCCATTTTGTCGGCGGCTTCGTTATCATCCTGCTCCTGCCGTTCACGCGGCTCGTGCACCTGCTTGTTTTTCCCATCTCATATTTGTGGCGCGAACACCAGGTGGTGATCTGGAATCGCTCGCGCATGAATTAATTTATACCGCAAAATTTATTTTGTGGGCGCTGGATGCCGATGAAACCTTCCGACGAACTTCTGCGTGACTCTGCGAGCCATCATCGCCGACTCTTCCTAAACAAGCTTATAGCGTTCGCGCTCGAATCGCACGCGCGCCTCGAAGACGAACTGCTCTTCAACGCGCTCAAACCCCACCTCGGTGCGCAGGGCGGACCTCTCGCGATGATGCGAATGGAACACGATCAGATCACGGACCTGCTCGGCAGAATCGAATCTGCCGCGAGTTTGGAGGAGGGATGCGTTCTTGCAACGCAGGTGATTCAAGTCGCACGGGGGCATTTTCAAAAAGAAGAGCAGGTTCTCTTCCGCATGGCGCGTCAATTTTTAGGCGATGAGGAACTTTTCGCGCTTGGAGCGCAATGAGCAAAAAGCCGCGCCCCGTTGATCTGGTTGGACATGCCCTAATCAAACTCAAACGCGTCAGCGACCCTCCCGCCTCTAGCGGAGCAATAACATGAACATTGCCAATAAATTGGGTGCGTCCGTATTCGTCCTCACTGGCGGCATCTGGCTGATATTTAAATAGAGGAGTAGTGATGAAGAACAGATGGCGATTGCGGAACTCCGGCGGCGGTTCTGCGAAACGATTTGTCCGCCGTACTGTGCCGATAACCTTCACATCCATAAATCTTATTCAGAGGAGAGATTGATATGACAACCGACAATGCAAAATGGGCGGATATCCTCATCCATTTGTTCGCCGTCGCTTCACGGCTGGAGGGGGAGGGGCAATACAACCTTGCCAAACTGACGCGCGCCGCGACAGATTCGTTGTGCCGCCAGGAAACGCACCCGCTCATCATTCCCAGTGACAAGGACAAACTAACTGCCGAAGTTCAAAAAGTGATTGAGGCGTTGACTAGCATGAATATGAGCGCGGATTTACTGTCCGCTTTGAAACAGGGTTCGGAGTTCATGGCGCAGGGGAAACTTTCTCCCATCACTGCTACGCCTCATCCCTACGTCTGCCGCTCGTGCGGGTACGTTACACTCTCTCCGCCCGCCGAGCCGTGTCCCAAATGTGGCGCATTTGCCGAGACGTTCCAAAAGTTCATGCCTAACTACTGGTTCGACGCGCTCCACCCCGAGGCGGCGCGGGAACGCCTGCGCCAGACTCCGCTTGTCGTGGAGAAACTCATCGAAGGGCTATCTGATGACGTTATGAATCAATCTCCGTCCGATGGCGGCTGGGCGATCCGCAATACGTTGAGCCATCTGCGCGACGCGCAGGGCGTGCTCGATTTTCGCGTGGACCTGTTCCTCAAAGAGGCGCATCCCATCCTCGAATCGAAAGCTGTCTTTGCATGGGCAAAAAACGAGGCGGAGCGTCCGCCTTCTGCGCGCGACACCTTCGAGACGTACAAGGCTTCGCGGGCAGAGACTCTCCGTAAACTGGAATCACTCGCCCCTTCCGATTGGGATCGCGTGGGCGAACATGAAGAATTTGGCGCGATCACGCTCCGTCAGCAGGTCAGTTACTTCGCCGCGCACGAAGCCACGCATCTTTCGCAGATTGAGGCGTTGATCCAATAACTCAAAGAGGAACGCCGCGCCTTATCCGTTTCTCTGCTTCCTAAGCGTATAGATATTTACCTGTATTGATGCTTGCGCCTGTAGCGAATAGGCGGAGAACGAATTAGTTCTTTTAGAAAAAAGGCGATTTAGCATCGCTCTTTTTTCATCCTAAAGGCAGGATGACGGGGGATGGAATTACTTCTCAATTGCGAATATCTTTGGGGAAATTGCCGTTCAGAGCTCTGCAATCATGACTTCAAAACCGCGCATTCTGTTAATCTCCTCTCCTCACCTCTTCGGCGAAAGCATGGAGATGTTATTGCGCGCAGAAAAAGAAGTTGAGTTGATCGGTCCTTGGGATCTGGAAAGCTTAAATCTTTGCGAACGCGCGATTGAGGAACGTCCATCTGTGATTGTGATCGCCGATGAGAGCGCGCGGAATGAATATGCCGCGCAATTGACGAAATCCATCATGGAGCGCTGTTTAGAAATATCCGTTATTTACGCCGCGCTGAATGAGAATATTTTCCGTCTCTTTTCCACGCGGACGCTCCCTGCTCGCGGCGAAGACTTGCTCGAAGCGATTCACGCGTGCGCCCGCTCAACTTAATGGACTATGACGAAGTAGGAGTTTGCATACCGTTATGAAACATAAAAGCGAAATAAGACAATTATTGATCGTCCTTTTTCTTACGGCGGCGTTGGCTGGTTGCGAAGGCGCGCCGAGCGAATCTCCTCGAGCCGCCTCTATAAAAGAAGTTTCGTTAGGAAATGCCGAAAATGGGCGGCAATTGTTTATGGGCTACGCTCACTTTGAGAATGAAGGACCGCCTTGTATGGGATGTCACAGCGTGGGGGATAACGGAATCTTAGGCGGCGGCGCGCTCGGCCCGAATCTGACGAATGTAACGACTGAGAAAACTGACGACGATATCATCAGCGTTTTGTCGAATACCGGAATCGTCATCTCGCCCGTGATGTTGCCGATCTATCGAGACGACCCGCTTACGCCGCAAGAACAAGCAGATTTGCTTGCGTTTATGAAAGCGTCTGTGGGAGAGCGCGAGACGAATAAAGAATGGTTGGTATTCGCCGTTAGTGTGGCAGGGACGCTCGGCGCGGCGCTGGCGTTGGGAATTGTGTATCGTCATCGCTTGCGAAGCGTGCGTCGCATCATGGTTGAGAAAGCGGAAAAGGAGTTGAGATGAATTGGATCGAAGAGATTTCGAACCCACAAGCCCGTCAGTGGGAAGAGTTTTATCGCAACCGTTGGCAGCACGACCGCGTGGTGCGCAGTACGCACGGCGTAAACTGCACAGGCAGCTGCTCGTGGATGATCTACGTCAAAGACGGCATTGTGACCTGGGAACTGCAGGCGACAGATTATCCGTCTTTACAGCCCGGCATCCCCCCGTATGAACCGCGCGGTTGCCAGCGCGGGATTTCATTCTCATGGTATCAATACAGCCCGATCCGCGTCAAATATCCGTACATGCGCGGCGTGTTGTTCGATTTATGGCAGAAAGCCAAAGAGACGCACAAAGATCCTGTAGCGGCTTGGGCGAGCATTATGGACGATCCAGTTGCGCGTAAATCCTTTCATCAAGCGCGCGGCAAAGGTGGATTTCGTCGTGTGCGGTGGGACGAGGCGCTAGAAATGATCTCCGCTTCGACGATCTACACGATCAAAAAATACGGTCCCGACCGCATTATTGGCTTTTCGCCGATTCCCGCCATGTCTATGCTAAGTTACGCGGGCGGAAGCCGCTTCCTGCAATTGATGGGCGGCGTAAGTATGAGTTTCTACGATTGGTACAGCGATCTGCCGCCAGCCAGCCCCGAAGTGTGGGGTGAACAGACCGATGTTGCTGAAAGCGCCGATTGGTACAACTCCAAATTCATCGCCTCGGTCGGCTCGAACATGAGTATGACGCGCACGCCCGACGTGCATTTCGCCGCCGAAGCGCGTCACAACGGGACGAAGCTGGTCGTCTTTGCGCCCGATTTTAGCCAAGTCGCTAAGTACGCCGATTGGTGGGTTCCCGTCCATGCGGGACAAGACGGCGCGTTTTGGATGGCGGTCAATCACGTCATTATGAACGAGTTCCATTATCAGAATCCAACGCCCTTCTTTTTGGATTATCTGCGGCAATATTCCGACGCGCCCTTTTTAGTGGAACTGAACAACGTGGACGGAACATATGTGCCCGGTAAAATGATCCGCGCCGCGCAAGTGGAACGCACGAAAGACGTGGAAAACGGCGAATGGAAATTTCTAGTCTGGGATGAAATTAGCGCCGCGCCGCGAATGCCGCAAGGCACGCTCGGATTCCGCTGGCAACAGCAAAAGGGACAATGGAATCTGGAGCCGAAAGACGGCCTGGATGGAAGTGAGATTCGTTCACAACTCACGTTCTTCGGCGATTCCGAAGATGAATTATCCGTTTCGTTCGCGGAATTCGGCGAAGGCAAAACCTTCCAGCGCAATATGCCTGTGCGTTATATTGAAACTGCGAACGGAAAAATTCCCGTCGCAACGATTTACGATCTGTTGATGGCGCAATATGGCGTGGGGCGCGGGCTCGCAGGCGATTATCCCGCCGATTACGACGATGAAAATTTATCGTACACACCCGCATGGCAGGAACGCTACACAGGCATAGACCGCCAAACTGTGATTCAGTTTGCGCGCGAATGGGCGACGACCGCCCTCAAGACCGAAGGCAAATGCACGATCATCATCGGCGCGGGAGTCAATCACTGGTATCACAACAATTTAATTTATCGCGCGTGCATCGGCGCGTTGATGCTTACCGGCTGCGTGGGACGCAACGGCGGCGGATTGAATCATTACGTCGGTCAGGAGAAACTCGCGCCGACGGCGCCGTGGGCTTCGATCGCCTTTGCGTTGGATTGGCAGAAGCCGCCGCGCCAAATGAACTCGCCGTCGTTCCATTACGTCAACACTGATCAATGGCGTTACGAACGCGCCTTTGTCGACTCACAGCCCGTTCCGCGCCCCGACGGCGAAATACATCATCGCGAAATGGCGCAAGAGCACACGCTCGACGCGCAGATCCGCGCGGTGCGCATGGGATGGCTGCCGTCGTATCCGCAGTTCAACGTCAGCTCGCTGGAGATCGTCAAGAAAGCGGAAGCGGCTGGGGCGAAATCTGACGCAGAGATCAAGCAGTGGATCGTGAATCAATTGAAGTCGGGCGAACTGAAGTTTGCCGTACAGGATCCTGATGCTCCCGAAAACTGGCCCCGCTTGTGGTTCATCTGGCGCGGCAATGCGTTGAACGCCAGCGCGAAGGGACAGGAATATTTCTTCAAACATTATCTCGGCACGCATCATCAGGTGATCGCTGAAGAAGTGGATAAGAGCCATTTTCATGAGGCGGTGTACCGCGATAAAGCGCCGGAAGGCAAATTGGACCTAGTGGTGGATATTAACTTCCGCATGGATACTTCGGCATTGTATTCAGATATTGTGCTGCCCGCCGCAAGCTGGTACGAAAAAGACGATCTGAATACGACCGATATGCATTCGTTTATTCATCCGCTGACGATGGCTGTGCCGCCTTCGTGGGAGTCGAAATCGGATTGGGATATCTTTAAAATTTTGGCGGAGAAGGTCGGCGAATTGGCGGAAGCGCACTTGCCCGAGCCGGTGCGCGATCTGGTCGCTATGCCGCTCTTGCATGATACGCCCGCTGAAATGGCACAGCCCAACATCCGCGATTGGGGACGCGGCGAATGCGAGCCTATCCCCGGCGTAACCATGCCGAACTTCGTCATGGTCGAACGCGATTACGTTAATTTAGGCAAACGTTTCGTTTCATACGGACCGAAGGCGCAAAAAGAAGGACTTGCCATTCACGGCATTCACTGGAAAATTGACGATTTCTATCAACAGTTAGTGGATAGCCGTCCGACGACTTCGTGGAACGGGCAAACGTATCCTTCTTTGGCGTTAGCCCGCGATGCCGCCAATGTTATTTTACATCTCGCGCCAGAGACGAACGGCGAAGCGGCATATCGCGCTTTCGAAGCGGAAGAGGAACGCATGGGGCTGAAGCTGACCGATTTGGCTGAACCCACTCGCGCTTCGCGCCTGACGTTTACCGAAATTGTACGTCAACCGCGTCGCTTGCTAAACAGCCCAATTTGGTCTGGCATTGTGACGGATGGGCGACCATATTCCGCCTACACTCTTAACGTTGAACGGCTTGTCCCGTGGCGTACATTGACGGGACGCCAGCATTTCTATCTCGATCATGAAGGCTATTTGGCGCACGGCGAGCATTTGCCCACATACAAGCCGCGCCCTGACCACATCGTGTTCGGCGATTTAGATCAAAGTCGGCGCGAAGGCAAAACGATTCAATTGAATTACCTCACGCCGCATGCCAAGTGGCACATCCACTCAAATTACTTCGATAACGATCGCATGCTGACTCTCTCTCGCGGGCTTGAACCGTTGTGGATCAGCGAGCAGGATGCGAAGGAGATCGGCATTGTAGATAACGACTGGGTGGAGGCGTACAACGATCATGGTACGACCGTCACACGCGCTATCGTTAGCGCGCGCATTCCGTCCGGGATCTGTATCGTCTACCATGCGCCTGAGCGAACGATCAGCGTGCCGAAATCGCCGATGCGCGGCAATAAACGCGCCGGCGGACACAACAGCCCTACGCGCATCCGCCTCAAATCTATGTTAATGGTTGGCGGCTATGGACAATTCACCTACGGATTTAATTATTGGGGTCCGACAGGCGTCAATCGCGATACGTTCATTCTGGTGCGTAAATTGCCCGGTGAGCCAGAGTTCTAAAAACCTTCATCACGAAGGACATAAAGTGTCACAAAGAAAAACCAAAATTTTTTACTGTGTGGATCTTTGTGACCCTCTACGCTACAAGAGAAAAGTTTTTCCTTAACGCTCCTTGGTGACCTTTGTGGTAAAGAAAGAGGATATGACATTATGAAAATCAGATCGCAAGTTTCAATGGTGTTTCATCTCGATAAGTGCATTGGCTGTCACACCTGCAGCATCGCCTGTAAAAATATTTGGACCGACCGCGAAGGCGCGGAATACATGTGGTGGAACAATGTCGAAACGAAGCCGGGCGTCGGTTTTCCGACGCAGTGGGAAGATCAGGAAAAGTACCATGGCGGCTGGGAGCTTGAAGACAAGCCGAAGAATCCGCAGTTGAAATTGAAACTGCAAAACCGCTTGCAAACCTTTGCTAATTTGTTTTCCAACCCCGCCATGCCCACCATGGACGATTACTATGAGCCATGGACGTATAAATACGGCGACCTGTTCAACTCTCCGCTCGGCGACGACCAGCCAACCGCGCGTCCCGTTTCGCGCGTGGACGGCAAACCGATTGATATTAAATCCGGCCCCAATTGGGACGACGATCTCAGCGGCTCCAATATTTACGCGGTCAACGACCCACTGCTCGAAAGTATGAGCGACGACGACAAGCGCCGCCTCTTTTCAATCGAACAACTCTTCTACTTTTACATGCCGCGCATTTGTAATCATTGTCTCAACGCGGGCTGTGTGGCGGCGTGCCCTTCAGGCGCGATCTACAAACGAGCGGAAGACGGCGTAGTGTTGATCAATCAAGATAAATGTCGCGGCTGGCGTATGTGCGTTTCGGCTTGTCCATATAAGAAAACTTATTACAACTGGGCGACGGGTAAATCGGAAAAGTGTATTTTGTGCTACCCGCGCCTCGAAACCGGACAAGCCCCCGCCTGCTTCCATTCCTGCGTAGGGCGCATCCGTTATCTAGGTGTGTTGCTCTACGACGCCGATCAAATCCCCGACGCGGTTCGCGTACCGGACGAACAGCTCGTTCAACGTCAACGCGAAATGATCCTCGATCCGAACGATCCGAGCGTAATCGCGGCGGCGAAAGAGAGCGGCATTCCCGACGGCGTAATCGCAGCGGCGCAAAGATCGCCTGTCTATCAATACGTCAAAGAATGGGAATTAGCGCTGCCGTTGCATCCCGAATATCGCACGTTGCCGATGTTGTTCTATGTGCCGCCGCTGCTGCCCGTCCTCAACTCGACTCAAGAAAACGGCGCGCAACGCGTGGAGGCGGAATTGTTCAGCTCGCTGGAAAAAGCCCGCGTGCCGGTGCGTTATATGTCGCGGATGCTCTCCGCCGGCAACGATGAAGTTGTGCTGAAATCCTATCGTAAAATGATCGGCGTGCGTATTTATAAACGCGCTGAAACTGTCGGCGATGTGACCGCCGAAGAAGCCGCTGATGCGCTTGCTCAGGCGAACATGACCGCTGAGGAAGCCGAAGCTATTTATCGTCTCACATCGCTCCCGACCTATCAAGAACGTTTTGTCATTCCGCCGTACAGCCGCGAAGGCGATATCGAGGAAATTTATGACCCGCAACAGCGTAAAGCGGAATCTGGCTTCGGTAAGAGTCAGGGCGCGCATCGAGGATTGTAATTATGCGCGAAGATGCAGCCCTTGCCTATTTCGTGTTCGCTGATTTGCTGGAATATCCCGTTGCGCCAGCTTTACAAAAAGCGGAAGAAGCGTTGAGTCGCGTAGCCCCAGAGATCGAAATGACAGCGAGGAAGTTTATCGGCTTCTCGGCTTCTCGCTCTATTCAACGGATCCAAGAGTTATACACCGTTACGTTCGATATGCAGCCGGTTTGTTACCCCTATATCGGTTATCACTTGTACGGCGAAAGTTATAAACGCGGCGCGTTTATGGCGCAACTAAATGAAACGTATCGCGCGGTTAATTTTTCGGCTGGGTTGGAACTGCCCGACTATCTGCCGGCCATCCTGCGCTTTTTGGGGCAAAGCGAAGAGAATCGCAATGGCGAATTTGGTCGGGCGCTGATTGGCTCCGGCGTGATTCCCGCGCTGGAAAAGATGCTCGCGGTCTTTGGCGCGGAATCGGAGAATCCCTACTTCGATCTTCTTTCTACGTTGAAATCGTTTCTCGAGCGCGTTTCTGAAAAGGACTTGAGTCATGCTTAATGTTCTACTTTTTGTCGTTTTCCCATATGTGGCGCTCGCCATTGGGATCGTCGGAACGATCTACCGCTATCTGACGAATCAATATTCGTTCACTAGTTTATCCTCGCAGCTGCTGGAAAATGATTGGCAGTTTTGGGGTTCTACGCTTTGGCATTACGGGATTTTGCCTACGACAGTGATCCATCTTGCAGGCTTTACGGTCCCTAAAATCATGGCGGCGCTGCACAGCACGCCCGAAATGCTCTATCTGGCGGAAGTGGCAGGCAAAATTCTCGGTATTATGGCGCTGGTAGGCGTTGGTATTTTACTCTACCGACGGCTCGTCTCTTCCAAAGTTCGCACGGTCACTTCGCCTGTAGATTGGATTGTGCTGGCGTTGTTGTTTGGGCAAGTGCTCTTTGGGCTGATCCTTGCTTTTGGGTATCGTTGGGGAGCCGCGTGGTTTTTGCATACTGCCACGCCGTGGATGGCTTCGCTGGCGACTTTCCAGCCTGCGCCGCAATATGTCACTGCGTTGCCGCTGGCGCATAAAATCCACTTTTTGACCGGCTTTTTATTGTTCGCGTTAATGCCGTTCAGCCGCTTGGTGCATATCGTAACCTTTCCGACCTCGTATGCGTGGCGGCGTTTGCAATTGGTCATTTGGACGCGTAGGAAAGCCGCGCAATAAATTCCAGGTCAGAGATGAAGCGATCATGCCGATAACTTCAGTTCGTCATGCGATTCTAGAAGGCGTTGAAAAACTCGCCCCCAATTATTTTGCGATGGTCATGGCGACGGGCATTATATCCATTGCCGCCAACTTCCTGCAGATGACGCGGATCGCTTTCGGGCTTTTCTATATCAACGTTGTCGTTTATATTATCCTGTGGATCTTAACTCTGGCGCGTCTACTTTACTTTCCCAAACGGATGTTGAGCGATCTGATCGCGCATGCAACAGGCGCCGGGTACTTCACCTTGGTAGCGGGCACTTGCGTGCTTGGCTCGGGCTTTGTCGCCCTGTTTCATAACTTTACGGCAGGAATTGCGCTTTGGATATTGGGCTGCCTGCTATGGCTCTTCATCATGTACGCTTTCTTTACCGCTGTGATCGTACGACCCGACAAGCCGACCATTGAGCAGGGCATTAACGGAGCCTGGCTCATCGCAGCGGTGGCGACTCAATCTATTTCTGTATTGGGGTCGCTCATCGCGCCGCAGATTTCAGATTATCAACAGCTCATCTTGTTCATCGCGCTTGTGTTTTATCTGTTGGGGTGTATGCTTTATCTGAATATTATCACCCTGATTTTCTACCGCTTTACATTCTTTTCTCTAAAGCCGGAAACGTTGACCCCGCCTTATTGGATTAATATGGGAGCGGTCGCGATCGCCACCCTTGCCGGTTCTACGCTCATCCTGAGCGGCGATCAGTGGAGCTTGCTGGCTGATTTAACGCCCTATCTTAAAGGCTTCACCTTGTTTTTTTGGGCGACCGCCACTTGGTGGATACCGCTCCTCTTGATCCTCGGCTTCTGGCGGCACGTCCATAAGCAGTTCCCCTTGGAGTATAGTCCAATGTATTGGGGCATGGTTTTTCCATTGGGCATGTATACCGCTAGTTCTTTTCGATTAGCAAAAGCGATCGAAGTGGATTTCCTTCTGGTCATTCCGCAATATTTTATTTACTTGGCGTTGCTGGCATGGCTTCTCACAGCGTATGGGTTGCTTCGGCAGGCGCTCTCTTCGTTAAGGGTCAAAGCAGCAGACGGCGCGTAGTAATAATGAAGCAGGGCAAGTTGTACGCTTGCCCTGCTGGGTGACGAGATTATAGTCAACGATATGAGCGCGACGAGATCAGAAATCGCTGGCGCGCGCGCTATTGTACGGTAATTTTCACATAGATGGCTTCGGGGAAGGTAAAGCCGCGCGGATTCTGCATGATCCATGTGCTGACGTAATTGCCGGCTTGTGAGGGCGCTTTGAATTGCACCGAAACTTCCACCTCTTGTCCCGGCTGGACTACCTCGGTAAATGAGATGAATTGCCCGTCCATTTTCATGCCGGTTCCGGCGAATACGAGAGCGTACCCCGCGCCCCAAGCGCATGTGCCTGTGTTCTTGACCTTCCAGGTTTTGATGAATTCTTGACCGGGCATCATGATAGTATTATCCGGCACGCTGATGTCTATCGTTTCCGCGTCGTAGCCGAGTAGATCGCATAACGCCGCATCGGTTTCGGATGTTTCAGCGGGTTTGGTGGCGCTTTCTTCGGTTTCCGCCGGCGCTTCAGTTTCAATAACGGATTGAGTAGGCGCGATAGGAGGCGTCGGTGTGAAGACCGCCGCCGTGAGCGTAAATTGCGCGACGACCGTGCTGGCGGCGGAGGTCCGCACAGCGGCGATATCAGGCGTTGGTTCTGAGGGCGTAGGCTGTGCGCCACAGGCGGCAAGAAGCGCGGCGACTAGAAGGAATGCGAGGGTAATCTGCCATTTCATTGGTTTGTCTCTCTTAGTTATTTCTTTTTCACTGTGAAGTAGACGGAAACTATCGTTCCGAAATAGTAGCCTTTATCGTTGCGCATGCGCCAATGACCTTGATAATCGCCTGGGGTGAGCGGCGCGGTAAGTTTAATTGAGATATTGACCGCTTGCCCGCCGGCGACGAAATCGTCGGTTTTCTTGAATTTGAAGTCATATGGATCAATCGCGCGATCCCCTCCAATAAATACAAGAGCGAAGCCGTCGTCCCATGCGCAGGTGCCTGTGTTGCGAATCTTCCAAGTCTTTATGAAATCTTCTCCCGGCTTTAGAATGGACCCATCTGGAATCGTAATATCGGCTTCAAAGGCGCTGTTGCTGCATGAGTCGCCAAGCGCTTGAGTCGGTCCCGTATTTTGAGGAGGAACAAGCGGCGTCGTTCCTGGAAGGGGTGTAGCGTTGAAGGAGATCGTCGGGAGCTCGTTGGAAGAGGGCGATGAGATCGGTAACGTGGCGATAGGCTGCGCCGTATTTGTCGGCGTCGCTGTGGGCGTGTTGGTAGGAATCGCAAGCGCGGTGCCTGTCATTTGGCTGGAGAGTTGCGCGATGGTCGTGCCAACGATGGAAGTGTTAATCGCGTTTAAGTCCTGCGTGGGGGCGGGCGGCGTCGCACCTAGATTGCAACCCGCAAGCAACAGGCTGGCGCTGATTAAGATGGGCGCGATGTATCGCATTGATTTTTGAACGAACATAGTATTTGTAACCTCCGTGGGTACGGTTAACTGGCGCGTTAGAGGAACGGCGCGGGCTTTCGAAGTTTGTTTATGACGCAATTATATCGCATTGCTTTATAGATTATTGCATAGGCGTCGCCGATGGTTCAGGCGTTTCTGTGTCAGTAGGTGTTGTGGTTGGCGTTTGAGACGCGGTCGCTGTTGAGGACGCGGTTGGCGTTTGAGACGCGGTTGGTGTTTGAGATGCGGTTGGTGTTTGAGATGCGGTTGGCGTGCGAGACGCGGTTGGCGTGCGAGATGCGGTTGGCGTGCGAGATGCGGTTGGCGTGCGAGACGCGGTTGGCGTGCGAGACGCGGTTGGCGTGCGAGATGGAGTTACCGTAGACGGGTTGGCGCTCTGGCGAGTAATGCGCGGATTAACCCACAGCGCGAAATCGTCGTGCGATGAACCGTTCGCCAGGACCGTCAAAATGAACTTAACTTTTTGATTGCGCAGCGCGCTTATGTCTACATTAACGGGGTAATAAAGACCCTCGTACGCTTCGTGCCACTGACCGAGAGTTTTGACGTCGCCGTTGCCGATCTGATATTGTAGGCGGAAAATAACATCGCATCCTTTCGCGCCGTATTGACATCCGATTAAGGCTTGGAAACGATCGCCGTTCTGCACAATAAAATTGGGGAATTTGCCGGAGATGAAGCCGGAACCAGATTTGTTGGGATAGGTTAGCAGCCCATCGCCGCGCGTCGCCCCGTCTTCCATCGCAGGCTCTTTAAGCGCGCGTACGAATCCGCGATCGTCGCCTTGCGAGCCGGGACAGCCGAGGTTTTTCGTCTCGCTTTTCCATGTTGCGTCGCAGTAATTTACAACAAAATCGTAAGCGCTCAATGTATACCCGCTGACGTTGACATCTACATAGAAATTGGTCTGGGCGTCTGGACCGACGCCGAATAATGCGCCTAAAGAGTTGCGTAATTTCCAATTTCCGCGGTAGCGACCGTTAGCGTTGGGCGCAGTGAGATTGATGGCGATGTCTACGGTCTGACCGGGAACGACTTGAGCGGTTAGAGGAATAACGTTCGACGCCCCGAATTTCTCGCCGCTTACATATACGATCGCGTAAGAGGTCGTCCACGTACAAGTCCCGACATTTTTGAGCCGCCAAATCTTGGTGAAATCGCTTCCGCGTCCGATGAGCGCGCCGTCTGTGATGGTAACGTCGGCGACAAACGCCGCTGCGTCGCATTTTATTGCAGTTTGAGTAGGTGGAACGCTTGTGATCGTATTGACGATGAAAGGCGTGCTGCTCGTTGTCGGAAAAGAGAGGAACGGCGTGGCGGTCGGTTCGACGATCTGGGGCGTTTCTGTGGGCGTTGACAGAGAGTCTAACGTGGCTGCTACGGACGTATACAATGCATTGAGCGTTTCGACGGGTTGAGGCGTAGCGGGCGCAAGCGTACTGCAGGCGAGCGTTATGCTAAGGAGTAGGGCTGGTATGGATAATTTCTTAATAAGGTTGGGCATCATGACGCCTCCAATATTGTTTTACGCATTAAACAATAAACGGAAAGCGAGGCTGTTAAGTTCCCAAAAAGTGGGAGCGACTTTGACGCTCCCACTTTTGCTGCGGGCGTTACGGGCAGGGGTTGGGCCAGACCGCCCTGGGAAATTCCATATACTCAGGTTCGAATACAACGATTTGCATCCAACGATCATTGGAACTGTCTCCTCTTCCCACCATCCAGGAGCGTGAAATTGTCTTTGTGCCCGCGCTTGAAAAACTGAGCGGCTTAATGGCGCTTTCATTTCCGTCTTTTTGAAGCCAACGGTAGGTAATATCCACAGGTCCGTTCACGGTTATGTTAGCGTACACCGTGTAGTTAACATTGACAGGGCAGCCGGTTGGAGGATCGCGCACAATATCATACGTTACGCCGGTGACGCCATATTGCAGTTGAGGACGTTTATTAACCTGAATCGCTACATAGAACGCTTGACTATATTGACCGACGCCAAATACTTTGTTCCAAGGCGTTTGTAAACGCCAGTAGCCGGTATAGGTTCCTTCGGTCGAAGGCGCTTTTAGCGGAATGCTGATCGAAATATCGCCGCCCGGTGGGACGATTTGGGTTAGGAAATAGTAGGTGGCGCCGCCCAGGGCGTCGCCGCTCCAAAAGATCAATTTATACGACGTATCCCATGTGCAGGTTCCCTCGTTTCTGATTGTCCATGTTTTCGTGAATTCTTCATCAGGTTTGAAGAGCGTCTGGTCTGGCGGATATTCGCCGACCAAACTGGCATGGATGCAATCCGAGTCGGACGGTGCAGAAGACAACGTGGGGATTTCAGTGGGCGTATCTATCGCGACGGGCGTTAGCGTTGCGGGCAGCGTCGGCAGGGGCGGCAACGGCGTATTCGTAGGAGGCGTTTGTTGACCCGCCTCTACCGTCTGCGCCACCGCAGTTGAGATGATGGAGTCGTTTTGCGCTGTCGGCGCGCACGCCGCAAGAATTACGGCAAGACAGGTCAACGCAACCAGAATTTTATGTGAACGAAATTCGAACATTCAATCTTCCTTTCTTTGATTCGGCGTATTCGCCGCAAGAATTATACCTGTTGTGAAAAGCGCCCGATGAAACATCGGGCGCTTCGCATGCTAGGGGATTTCCACTCGCGGACTTACCCAAATTGCCCAATCTTGCCCGGAACTTCCATTTGCCAGCGCTCCCAGAACGAATTGAACGGTTTGCCCGGCGATGCTGCTCAGATCAACGTTCACAGCGGTCAGATTTCCATCGCACGATTCTGTCCATGACCCCAGTGGGTGGAGCGTGCCGCCTTGCTTGTAGTTGAGTTGGAAAATAACGTTGCCCGAACCGCAGGGACCTAAGAATCCGATTTTCGCTCTAAAACGCTCGCCAGGCTGAACGGTATAAGCGGGGTACAAGCCGGTGATTACGCCGTCGTTCACCCACATTGGATGAGTTTCTACCACCTTGGAAGGCTTTGAGCCGTCTTCCAAGGTCGCATTGTTGCGGAACATCGCGAATCCGTTCAGGTCCGTATCGGGACCGCCGAACGTCAGCGTTGTGGCTCCGCCGCATGGGTCTCCACAACTGAGCCATTGCGCGCTCGGCGCTTGTGTGTGGAGGTCGAAGCCCGCGCTTCCGCCGCCTCCGCCGACTTTAATTTCCACATAGAACGACTTGCCCTGCGCTCCGCCTTGTACGGGGATCAAGACGCCACCCCCGTTACGGATGCGCCAATATCCGCGATAGGTTCCATTCGCCGGCGGAGCTTTGAGGGTTGTCGAAACGTCCACTTCCTGCCCCGGCGCGACTGTGCCGAGCATGACTGGCGAGATGCCGTTCATGGAGTCGCCGCTGTCAAAGACCAACGAGTAGCCGCTCCAAGTGCATGTGCCGATATTTCGCAAGCGCCATGTTTTTGTGAAGGTGTCGCCGGAATTAAAATTTGTTCCATCCGGAATTGTCACATCTTTGATGAACTGCGCCAGATCGCACGTTGCCGTTGCGGTGGGGGCTACGAAGGGCGTTGATGTAGGAAGCGGCATTGTGGGGAGCGCCGTAAAGGTTGGCGGCGCGACCGGTAAGGTGGGCGTGTTGAACGGAGTCGGTTGATTCAACAACGCTTCCACGGTGAGCGCCGCGCTGGTTTGCACTGCGCCGGGGTTTTCGGTGGCAGGCGCGTTCGAAGGTAAATTGCACCCCGAAAGAAGGAGGACGGTTATGAGGAAGATTCCAGAAATAAATTTGATTTTAGACATATCTACGCCTTTCTGTGAATTTATAATATTGTACTTGGATATAGACGCGCGAAAACGCCCCATTGTTCCTATATCCGATTAAATCCCGAATCTATTTTGGAAATTTAGGCCGGGGCTTCTTGCCCGCCAGCCATTAATAACCCTAAGCCTTCGCGCGTCGCAGCTTTACGATCTAGGGTTGTGATGATCGCTCCGCGATACATCACTGCAATGCGATCTGAAAGCGACATGATCTCGTCTAATTCGGCGGAAATGAGCAAAACAGCCACGCCGCGATCGCGCATAAGGATAATCTCTTTATGGATATATTCAATGGAGCCGACGTCTAATCCACGGGTGGGCTGCGAAGCGATCAGGAGTTTAACCGGGCGGCTCAGCTCGCGCGCTACGATCACTTTCTGCTGATTGCCGCCGGATAATTTCCCCGCGGGCGTGAACGGCGAGGGCGTGCGTACGTCGAAGTCTTTGATTAATTTTTCGGCGTTGGCGTCTACGTTCTTTTGTTGAATAACAATCCCTTTGGAGAAGCGCGGTTGGTAGTAGTCGCATAAGATCATGTTGTCGGCGACCGAATAAGAAAGCACCAAACCATAACGTTGACGGTCCTCAGGGATGTGAGCCAGTCCCGCTTCGGTGATTGGGCGCGGGGGGCGCCCGGTTAGATCCGCGCCCAAAAGCGAAAACCGCCCGCTCTCAATGGATCGCAGTCCTGTCAGCGCTTCGGCGAGTTCAGTCTGCCCGTTTCCCTGTACGCCGGCGATGCCGAGCACCTCCCCGGCGCGGACGGTGAACGATACTTCATTTACGGCATTAAGTCCGCGCACGTCTTTCACATTCAGTTGATTGACACTGAGGACAGTTTCTTTGGGTTGCGCCGGTTTCTTTTTAACGGTGAGAATTACGTCGCGTCCGACCATCATGGCGGCAAGTTTATGCTCGTCCGAGTCTTTAGGAATTGCCGAGCCAACTACGCGCCCCCCGCGCATAACTGTGATGCGGTCTGCAACGGCGAGCACTTCCTTCAGTTTGTGAGTGATGAAGATGATCGAAACGCCCTCGCGGGTCAGGTCGTGCATAATGCGGAAGAGTTCTTCCGCCTCTTGTGGAGTTAATACGGCGGTCGGTTCGTCGAGAATAAGGATATTCGCTTTGCGATAGAGAGCCTTGACGATTTCGACGCGTTGCTGAACGCCCACAGGAAGGTCGCCGACGATGGCGTCGGGGTTGACGTCTAGCCGATATTGATGCGAAAGGTCTCGAATCTTTTGCGCAACCTCGGCGCGGTCTAATTTCGCCAATGGCGCATCGCTTTGAGAGGCGCGATGATTCGTCTCCGCGCCGAGCATGATGTTTTCTGTCACTGTGAAGACCGGGATAAGCATAAAATGCTGATGCACCATGCCAATGCCATGCATAATGGCGTCGCGCGGAGAATTTAAGTGCAACGGAACGCCTTCGACGGTCACCTCGCCCGAGTCGGCTTTATAGAGACCGTAGAGAACGTTCATCAGCGTGGATTTTCCGGCGCCGTTCTCGCCGAGTAAAACATGAATTTCGCCGCGACGTAGGTCGAAATCTACGCGATCGTTAGCGAGCACGCCCGGGAATTGTTTCGTGATGCCTTGCGCTTGGAGGACGATATCGAATTTTGCCATGTTATTTCTCGTAAGGCGTTCCGTCTGCGGCGGGCGCGATCGTACGACCGATGATACCGGTAAGGATGAGCATGGTCAGGATATAGGGAATTAAGCCGACGATATACGCTTGTTGCAAGAATCCCCAGCCCGGCGGGATTGCATCGCGGAAAATCTGCATGTTGATTTGCAATGCCTGTGAGGCGCCGAAGAGCAACGACGCTACCCACGAACCGATCGGCGACCAGTTGCCGAAGATCATGGCGGCGAGCGAAATGAAACCGCGTCCGTTGGTGAGCAGGGGTTCAAATGACGGCACTGATTCGATCGTGAAATATGCGCCAGCCAAGCCAGCGAGTGCGCCGCCGATCACCACGTTGATATAGCGCATTTTGACGACGTTGATGCCGACCGTGTCTGCTGCTTTGGGGTGTTCTCCCACGGCGCGCGTTCGCAAGCCCCAGCGCGTATTGAAGAGCACATAATGAGAAACGAAAACAAGAACGATGGCGCTGATGGCTATCGGGCGTTGATCGAGCACCGAATTGATTGCCCGAACAATCTCTAGGCAGCTCGTCGAACCTCCGCAAATGGGAGCGAGCGTTTCTGTGAGGGGGACATGGATATTAAGCAAGTTGCCCGGCGAGTTGGGGATATGTCCGCCGAACGCGCTGCCTTTGCCGAAGAAGAGTTGCCGGTTCAGGAATCCGGTCAGACCGACGGCAAGGATGTTGATCACGGTCCCGCCGATGATCTGGTCTACTTTATATGTGACAGATAGCACGGCGTGGAGCAAGCCCATCAACGCGCCCGCGAAGATCGCTGCGATCAGTCCAGTAAAAATGCTGGGCCATTTTTCGAAGCCGAAGACGTGATACATGTAGATCGCGCCTAACCATCCGAAGAAAGCGGCGGTTAACATCATGCCTTCAATGCCGATGTTGACGACGCCCGCGCGCTCGCAAAATACGCCTGAAAGCGCGCCGAGCGTGAGCGGCGTGGCGACGGCGATGGTAGTGGCGAGCATACTGGTAATCGTAAGAATTGGCGGCGATTTGGAGATGCCAACCATTACTACCGCGCCGAAGAGGACGGTGATGATTAGAAAAATAAAAGTGTATCGTTTCCAGTCCATAGCGTTTCTAACCTCCCCAGCCTCGTGTGAGAACGATGCGTTCGCCTTGCGTTTTGATTCGATAAAGATATCGGATAATTGCATCCGCCGCGACAAAGAGCAAGATCAGCGCTTGCAACATTGAGATCAAGTCGACCGGCATTTGCGTAAGGAACTGCATGCGCGTCGCGCCGTTGCGCATGGCGGCGAACAAGATGGCGGCAAGCACAACGCCTAATGGGTGCGATTTGCCTAATAGAGCGATCGCGATCGCGTCAAAACCGTAGCCGAGCGAGAAGCCTAATTCATGCCGATAATTTAACCCGGTCACTTCGACCGTGCCAGCCAGACTCGCCAGCATGCCCGAAAGCGCCATCGTGAGGATGATAATGCGCTTGACGTTGATGCCTGCGTATTTTGCCGCGTCTGGGTTAAGACCGACAGTTTTTATTTCAAATCCCAGCGTGGTTTTGCTAAACAGCCACCAGACTGCGAATGCGACGACCAGCGCGAGGATGAAGCCCCAGTGTACGCGCAGTCCGCTGAAAATGGGGGCTAGGCGCGCGCTCTCCGCGACCAATGGCGTGCGCGAAATTACGTTGGTCGGGCTGGGGTCTTTCATTGGGCCATTGAGCAGGAAAGAGATCGTATTAAGCGCGATGTAATTCATCATGATCGTATTGATGACTTCATGTCCGCCTGTGTACGCTTTGAGGTAGCCGACGATCGCCGCCCAAATGGTCCCTGCAATTGCGCCAGCGATAATCACAATCGGTAAATGGATGATTGCAGGCAGGTTGAAGCCCAGCCATTCTGGCAACGCGTAACCGAACAGCGCGGCGGTCGTTGCGCCGACGGCGAGCTGTCCCTCTGCGCCGATGTTGAATAAGCCTCCCTTAAAGGCTAGCGCCACCGCCAGCCCGGCAAATATGTAGGGCGTCGCCCAAACGGCGGTCTCGCTGAGCGCTTTGGCAGAACCGAACGAGCCTTGTATTAAGCCGTAATACGCCAGAAAAGGATTCCCGCCTACGCTGAGAATAATTATGCCGCCCAAAACCATAGCCGTAAAAATGGATAGGGCTGGAGCGAGAAGCGCGTCTAACGCTGACCGTGCGTAGCGTTTTACGCTTGAATTGGATTGTGGCTCTTCCTGCATAAATCCCTCGGTTCGGTTGGGGTGGCTGCGAGATTATATCAACAAATAAAGAAAAAGGTTAAAAAAAAGGAAAGAGGCGAACCTCTTTCCTTTTTACAAACTTATAAAACGTTGTTACGGTTTAACAGGCGGGACGTTGGTCGTCACTGCGCCGCTAAGGAGATCGGCGTTGATCTTTTCCATCGCCGTCTTCACTTCAGCGGGCACTTCGCCGTCAAGGTCGTGGTACGGAGCGTATCCAGCCGGTCCGTATACGTTTCCGCTCTGAAGTGTGCCTTCTTTGGCGGCTTTGATCAGATCGAAGACGCTCGGGGTGATGAGCTTCATCGCGCTGGAGAGCATGCGCGGAGCGGCTTCGGGCAGGGTCAAATACTGGTCGGTGTCAACGCCGATGGCATATCCGCCGGCTTGGGCGGCGGCAGTGATCGCGCCGTTGCCGGTGACGCCGCCGCAACCGAAGATCGTGTCAGCGCCTTGATCCATCATGGATTTCGCGGTCTGAGCGCCCCATTCGGGATCGGTGAAAGTCTTGTCGAAGCCAACGTCGCTGTGGTACACAACGAACACTTCGGTAGAGGTGCCGTTCATGCCGTCGGCGTAGGCGGCGCCGGCTTTGTAGCCTTCGCCAAAGCGCCATACGGGCGGAACGACATCGGTGCCGCAGACGGCGCCGACTTTGTGGCTTTTGCTCATCATGGACGCTAGCGCGCCGACGAGGAAGCCAGCCTGATCTTCAGGGAAGCTCAAGCCGGAAACGCCGTTTACCGTTTCCGCTTGTAACTGATCTACGCCGATGAACTTAATGTTGGGATATTTCGCCGCGGCGGCAATGGTCGCCTCGCCGAGAGCGAAACCGACGGTCACAACCACATCGTAGTTGGCGTCGCCAAAGGTCGCGATGTTCTTTTCGTAATCCTTTGCGTCTGACGTTTCAATGTATTGGACGTTCGCGCCTAATTGTTGCTTCGCAAGCTGAACGCCTTCCCAGGTGGACTGGTTGAAGGACTTGTCGTTAATCTTGCCGACATCCGTCACTAAGCCGACGCAGAACACATCTTCCTTGGAGCAGTCTACTTCTGCCGGGGCGCAGGCGGGCAGAATCATAGCGGCGACCAAGAGCGCTGCGAACAAACCGTAAAACTTCTTCATAGTTCTTCTCCTCTTGAAATTTGTAGTTAGGGTTATCGCAAACCCTTTTTCAGCGCAAGTATACAATTACTTGAAACATTCGACAAGCCGGAACCTTGACTGCCGATTCTTTGTTTAGGCTTGCGGTGAATTTGTTTCCGTGCCCGGAACGACTGCCTCTCCGCGGCGGACTCCCAGCATGAGCCATAGCGCGATAATCATAAATATCGGCGAAATGATCATGATGACGTTGTAATTGTTGTCCGCGAACTGGACCGCCCAGCCGTTCAGGTTCGGACCGACGATCGCTGAGAGCGTGGAAGATAGGTAATACAACCCGGTGAACGTGCCGATGCGCGCCGCGCCGGTTAAGTCCACTACCATTGGAAGCGAATTGATGTTGACGAACGCCCAGCCGATGCCGCCGAAGATCAAGAGAACGCCTCCGAGCGTCAACATGCGCGCTCCGCCCTCTACAAGCGGAATCCCGACCACCGGCAGCGGAGCGATGCCGGTTAAGAGCGCCGTTGCCGGGGTGATGTAAAACAGCAACAACATAACGATCAACATGACTAAGCCGGCGGCGATGGTCACCCGACGCCCAAAGCGTCCGCCGATGAAACCGGAAGGAATGGCGAGCAGCACGAAGAACAGCGGTAGAACCGACAGCATGGTCGCGCCGTCGCCGGGTTCTAACCCCAGGTGATATTTGGCGTACAGCGTGAAAAATGTTTCGACGGCTGAGTAGCCGACGAACCAGAAGAATATGGCGAACAACAGGCGCAAGCCGCTTTTTTCTTTATCGGTGATAATTTCGCGCAGACTTTCCAGTAAGCCGGGCTGTTGTTCCGCTTCTTCATATTCCTTCGGCTCTTCGATAAATAGAAAAACGATCAACGCAGCCAATACGACTAACGCCGAACCCATCCAAAAAGGAAAGTTGGGGCTCAGTTTATACAGCAAGCCGCCGGTTTGCAATGCGATGATCGAACCGATGCCGCCCATGAAGTTGACGATGCCGTTCGCTTGTGAACGGAACGGAGAAGGAGTAATGTCGGGCATGAGCGCTACGACCGGCGTGCGCCAAAGCGCCGCGCTGAGCAACATGGAGCTTGTACAAGCCACAAAAATCGGAACGATGGAAGCGAGCGGAATCAACCCGAACGCCAGCGCAGTAATCGGCGCGCCAATCACGATGAATGGAATGCGCCGTCCGAGGCGGGTGCGGATACGATCCGACCAGGCGCCGACCGGCGGTTGAATAAATAACGCGGCGATATTATCCAGCGTCATAAAGAACCCGATCCAGCCGGGCGCAACGTGAAATTTCTCTGAAAGAAAGATGGGCACAAAGGCGTTATAGACGCCCCATACTACGCTGATGCCGAAGAATCCAAAACCGAGTAGAAAGATCTTGCCATAGTTGAGCCGTGATGACATGTTCTCCTCCGTTGAATGTATTGCGTATCACATAGTGCGTAATACGCAGTGTGTGTTATTTATACCCAATGCTCTTTAAAAAATTTGTGTCTGCTTCTGTCAAGTCTGTTTTCTCCAGCATGTCCGGTCGTTTGTTAAACGTGCGAAGCAGAGATTGCTCCCTGCGCCACCGGTCAATTTTGGCATGATTGCCGCTTTGCAACACTTCAGGAACTGTCCAGCCGTGAAATTCCGCCGGCTTCGTGTAGTGCGGATATTCAAGCAAGCCCATCGAGTGCGAGTCGTCTTCCGCGCCGGTGGGGTCGCCCAACACGCCAGGGATGAGACGCGAGACCGCATCAACCAATATCATGGCGGGAAGCTCGCCGCCGGTCAACACATAATCGCCGATTGAGATTTCATCCGTAGCCAGATGTTCGCGGATGCGTTCGTCTACGCCTTCGTAGCGCCCGCAGAGCAATGCGATGCGCTCGTGCTGAGATAGCTCCTCGGCGACGCGCTGTGTAAAGACTCGTCCTTGCGGCGTGAGCAAGATAACCGGAACAGGCTGACCTTGCCCTTGGGCGGGGCGTTGCCCCAGAATCGTTTCGACCGCCTCGAAGACCGGCTCAGGTTTCATCACCATTCCGCCGCCGCCGCCATATGGGGTGTCGTCGGTGACGCGATGTTTATCGTGCGCGTAATCGCGTATGTTGTGAATGTTGACTTGAATCAATCCCCGTTCGCTGGCGCGTTTAAGAATGCTGACTTCCAGATAAGGAGGGATGACATCGGGAAGAAGCGTAAAAATTTCGAAGCGCATGGGTTGATTTTATCATCCCCTTTTAACTTTCCCCGCCCGATTTCATCACCGGTATTCTTAATGCCCCTTTATTTTTTCATGGTAATATGAAAAAATGTATTTACGAAGGAAAACAAAATGGAGTATGAACCGCCCCAAACGTCGCCCGAATATATTCGGGTTGATGGTCTTAGGCTTGGTGGCGCTCTTTGGATACTACTTTAATCAAATCTATTTGCCGAGTCAGCCGAACCCGTTCATGCCGACGTCCACGCCGACGCGCTCGTTGGAAGCCTACGTTACGGAAGCCGAGTCGTTATTCCAAGCTGGAAAGTTCTTGCAGTCTATTCAACTGTATCAAGAGGCGATCCGTTCCGCGCCGCGCGACCCGTCCTTATATATTGCCCTTGCCCGCGTACAAATGCTGGCAGGCAAACCCGTCGAAGCGCAGACCAGCGCGGAGAACGCGCTATTGCTTATGCCTAACAATTCTATGGGATACGCTATCCGCGCGCGGGCGGCGGATACGCAAGGGAAAAACTCAGACGCGCTGACATGGATTGAGCAGGCGCTGCAACTCGACCCGAACAACGGCTTGGCGCACGCCTATTACACGGAAATTTTGGTGAGCTCCGGTTCGTTTGACAATGTAACGAGGGCAATTGAAGAGTCGAAGGTTGCGCTGGCGCTTGCCCCAGACACAATGGAAGCGCATCGCGCACGCGGTCTTCTGCTGGAGGCTACGCAAAATTATGAAGAGGCTGTCGCCGAATTCAAAGCCGCACTGGCGATTAACGCAAACGTCCCCGACCTTTGGATGTCGTTGGGGCTGAACTATCGTATTTTGGGCGTTTCCGATCAAGCGATCACCGCTTTCACGCGCGCGGACGTTCTCAACCCAGCCGACCCATTGCCTGACCTCTATATTTCTCGCACCTATGCGGGATTGGGCGATTACGCGAAAGCGCTGCAGTACGCGGAGACCGCTGTGAACAACAGTCCGCAAGAACCCAGCCTGCGCGGCAATTACGGCGTGATGTACTATCGTAATTTGTATTGGGCAGAAGCGATCGAACAATTGCGCCTTGCGGTCAACGGCGGCGCGACCGAAGAGGGCAAGCCGATCGTTGGGCTTGCCCTATCGAACGATATTCGCATCGCAGAATACTACTATACGTTGGCGCTTGCCTTGGCGCGTACTGGAAACTGCGGTGAAGCGCTGCAAGTTGCGCGAGAAATTCAATCGAAAGTCCCTGCGGACGAGAACGCACAATTCGCAGCGAGTGAAACGATTCGAATTTGCCAGGAGAATCTCGTCGCCCCGCCGACCAATACGCCGTCGTCGCCGGACGCGACTGCCACGCCATGAACATCTCGCCCCGCCGTCCGTTATTTAATCGCAAACCGCAATCCAATATCTATCGGTTATTCATTTGGGTGATCATGCTCCTTGGCGGAGTTTGGGTTTTGCAGCAAATTAACAGCGGAGAGATCGAGCCGCTCTTTCAAGCCACGCCGACTCTCACACGTTCGCCCGAATCGCTGATTCTGGAAGGCGAAGCCTACTTTAGCGCAGGAAACGTCAACGCCGCGATTCAAGCCTATCGCGCGGCGGCGGCGGTAGACCCCAATAACGCTCAAACCTGGACGAAGTTATCGCGCATTCAAACGTACTCTTCTGCCTTCCTGATCACCAATGACGAGAAGAAAGCGCGCCTTGCCGAAGCGCTCGAATCGGCGGCTAAAGCGATAGAACTAACGCCCGAAGATAGCTCCGCGCACGCTGTTCGTGCGTTTGCGCTGAATTGGAACGCCAACCCCAACTTTCGCACGACCGACGAAATACAGAATTATTTGCGCGACGCAGAAGCGGAATCACTGACGGCGTTGCAATTGGATAGCTCCAATACGCTGGCATTGGTGTACTACGCCGAGGTGTTGCTCGACCAGCAAAAATGGGATCAAGCGGAGTTAACCGTCAAACAAGCGCTGGCGCAAGACGATACTATCATGGATGTTCATCGCGTCTATGCGGCGGTGCTGGAGACTTTTGGTCAATACGAGCTTGCCATCGCTGAGTGGGATAAAGCCATCGCCATCGAACCAAATTTCACCTTTCTTTATACGCGCGCCGGCGCGAACTATCGTATCCTCGCGTTTAATATCGCGAGCAAGCAAGGCGTCGAGGAGGCGCGCCCAACGTACGAAAAATCGTTGGAATATTTCGATCGCGCCGTGCGTATCAATGAACAGATCGGCGTGAAAGACCCGGGTCCGCATCTTTCGATTGCGCGAACATACTCGCAGTTAGGCGAATACTTCGCCGCTGCGCGCAATGTACAAAAAGCGTTGCAATACGAGCCAACGAACTCCGATATTTATGGGCAATTGGGCATCGTTTATTTTCGCTCTCGCAACTACGAAGGTTCGATCTTTTCGCTCAAATGCGCCGCGTATGGCTGTTCGGGCGAAGATTCTTGCATGGGGCGCGGACTGGAAAAATGCTTCCCCGATCTGGATGAGAACCCGGTCGTCGTGCCGGGGCTTGCCATCTCGCCGAACACCATCGTCTATTACTACGTTTACGGATCGGTATTATCCGCGTTGAGCCGCCCTAGAGACAACAAATGCGACGAAGCGATGAAGGTAATGGGCGACGTGCGCGCGGAACTGCGCGCCAACCCCGACGCGTATAAAGACTCGCAACAGACGATTCTCGGCATTGTGGAGACGGGAGAGCTGATCTGCGCGTCACTGTCGAGCGGAAGCGCGCCAACCGCCCCGGCTCCGAACGCATCGGGGACGGGTACGCCGGGAGCGGGCGACGCGGCGCCGAATCTGACCGCAACGCCTACGCCCTGAAACGCCGCCGGCTATCAGAACTTTGTAAGAAATTTTACAATCCCCTTGACTTGCCCTTCTAAAATAAGTAATATTACGTTCGGTGCTCAAGCATGAAGGGCGCTAATTTCATGAATAATTATAAATCCTATCAGGAGGCAGAAAGATGGCAAGCAAATTGAAGTTGAAGCCCCTTGGCGGACGCGTGATCGTTGAACCGATCGAGCAGGAAGAAATGACCGCCGGCGGCATCATTCTTCCCGAAACTGCTAAGGAAAAACCGCAAGAAGGTAAAATCCTTGCAGTGGGACCTGGCGACCGCGACGAAGACGGCGAACGCATTGCAATGGACGTCAAAGTGGGGGATCGTGTGCTGTATGCTAAGTATTCCGGTACCGAAGTGAAAGTGGATAGCAAGAAACTGCTCATCCTTAAAGAAAACGATATCTTAGCTATCGTTGAAGGCTAATTCTGGAGGAATGAAAAATGGCTGCTAAACAACTCGTCTTTTCGGAAGACGCTCGTCGTAAACTTAAGAATGGTATGAATGCGGTCGCCAATGCGGTTGGCGCCACGCTTGGGCCGAAAGGTCGCAACGTCGCGATCGATCGCAAGTTTGGCTCGCCGACGGTGACTCACGATGGCGTTTCCGTCGCCAAAGAGATCGAACTGGAAGACCCGTTTGAGAATATGGGCGCGCAACTTCTTAAAGAAGCCGCGTCTAAGACCAACGACATCGCCGGCGACGGCACAACCACTTCGACCGTGCTCGCTCACGCCATCGTCAACGAAGGCTTGAAGGCGCTTGAGGCTGGCTACAACCCCATGTTGCTCAAAAATGGCATCTCGCTTGCCGCGGAGAGCGTTGTGGAAGAACTCCGCAAAATGGCGGTAAAGATTGATACAAAAGAAGAGATCGGCTCTGTGGCGACCAACTCCGCCGCCGATGAAACGATCGGGAACTTGATCGCCGATGTGATGGGCAAGGTCGGCAAAGACGGCGTGATCACCGTCGAAGAATCCAAAAGCATGCAATTTGAAACTGAATATGTCGAAGGTATGCAGTTCGATCGCGGTTACCTCTCGCCTTATTTCATCACCAGCGCCGATAAAATGGAAGCGGTCATCAGCGAGCCGTATATTCTCATCAACGAGAAGAAAATCTCGGCTGCGCAAGATATCGTCCCCATTCTCGAAAAACTGGTGCAGATCGGCAAACGTGACTTGGTCATCCTCGCCGAAGATATTGACGGCGAAGCGCTTGCTACGCTTGTTCTGAACAAATTGCGCGGCATGTTGAACGTGCTTGCCGTCAAAGCCCCCGGCTTCGGCGATCGCCGCAAAGCGATGTTGCAAGACATTGCCTTTCTGACCGGCGGCACGGTCATCTCGGAAGAGACGGGCCGCAAGCTGGAAACTGTCACCTTACAAGACCTCGGTAAAGCCGAGAAGATCGTCTCTGACAAGGAGAACACCACGATCATCGGCGGCAAAGGCAAGAAGGGCGAGATTGAAGCGCGCGTGAAGGAAATCCGCGTTGAAATTGAAAAAAGCACCAGCGACTACGACAAAGAAAAATTGCAGGAACGCCTTGCCAAGTTGCAGGGCGGCGTCGCCATCATTCGCGTAGGCGCGGCGACTGAAACCGAGATGAAGGAAAAGAAGCATCGCGTCGAAGACGCTCTCTCCGCCGCGCGCGCCGCAGTGGAAGAAGGCATTGTCCCCGGCGGCGAGATCGCCCTCATTAACGCCGGTTCCAAATTGGATAAACTCGCGCGCGATAACGGCGATGAAGACAGCGAAATTCGCGTCGGCATTAACATCGTCAAAAAAGCGCTCGAAGCGCCCATCCGCAAACTTGCTTCCAACGCGGGACAAGACGGCTCCGTGATCATTGACGCGATTCGCCGTACCGCCGCCGAGAAGAAGAACAAGAACATCGGTTATAACGTGTTGACCGGCAAGTACACGGATATGATCGTCGCCGGCGTGATTGACCCGGTAAAGGTTGTGCGCGGCGCGCTCGAAAACGCCGCTTCCATCGCTGCGATGATCCTCACCACCGACGTATTGATCACCGATATTCCTGAAAAAGACAAAGCCCCGGCTATGCCTCCTGGCGGCATGGGCGGTATGGACTACTAAACAAACCGTTCGATTGTACAGGGGCGGGCAAATATGCCCGCCCCTGTATTTTTTAAATGAACGTCGGCGCATAGACCGAAGAATGAACGCGCTTATCCCGACTTATGCGCCAAAGCTTTTAATTTATAATGGGGAGACGATGTTTTTCCGCTATTCCACATTGCTCTTAACCAGTTCCATTTTTATGCTCGGGCTTTTTGCCTGCAGCGCCGCTCCCAGCGTTCAACCCGTTAGCGTGTCTACGGCGACGCTCGCCGTTGTTCCCGCTTCTCCAACCGCTACATTGGAACCGATGGCGCTGACCGTCAACGGAGAGGGCGTAACTGTTGTTGAATTTGATACGGAAGTGGAAATGTACAGCGCCGCGCAAGCCGCGCTCGGAATTCCGCTCGACTCGACGGCTGCCGCGAACGTCGTCGCCGACGACCTTGTGGCGCAACTGCTTTTAGCGCAAGCTGCGCGCGCCAATGGATTCGTCTTGGATGACGCGGCGCTGCAAGCGCGGATCGATTCTTTGACGGCTCGGCTCGGCGGAGCGGACGCGCTTGAAGCGTGGAAGTCTGAGCATGGATTCGACGAGGCGGCTTTCCGTTCCGCTTTGAAGCGCGCGGTCGAATCGGCTTGGATGCGCGATACGATCGCTGCCTCTGTGCCGGCGACGATGGAACAAATTCACCTTCAGCAAATTTTGCTCTATAATGAAGATACGGCTCGGAGCTTCTTCCTTCAGTTGAGCGGCGGCGCCGATTTCGACGAACTTGCCCTTAAAGCCGACCCGGTGACGCGCGGCGACCTCGGCTGGGCGCCGCGAGGATATTTGCTGAATAAAACGATTGAAGACGCTGCGTTCAATTTGACGACGGGCGAATACAGCGAAGTGATCGCTACGGACGTTGGATTTCACATTTTGAGGGTGTTAGCGCGCGATGATGCGCGCCCGCTTTCGCCCGACGCGCGACTTGCGTTGCAAGACCAAACATTAAAAGATTGGATCGAACAAGAGCGAGACAAGGCTGACGTTGTCTTTACGTTGCGCTAGTACAATAGATTAAGTGGAGCGATTCTGATGAGCGATGAATTTGATTTTGATGGGCGATCTTCAAAACCCCGCGGCGGGATGCGGATATGGGACCTGCTGTCTGCGTTGGCATTGCTCGCTACGACGGGACTGGCGGCGTATTTTGGGTTGATTTTTGTGAACCCCGAATCGAGCCTTAATATTTTGCCCCCGGGCCGGGCGGGCTTTGGCTTGCAATCTCCCACGCCGACCATCACGCCGATTCAACTAGAACCGACCTGGACGCCTTCTCCTACGCCAGTGTTAACGGCGACGAGCACGCTGCGCCCTACATTTACTCCGGTAGCGTCGGATACGCCTATTTCGCTGTACCCGCCGACGCGTACGCCCAAGCCTACCAGCACGCCCAAAGCGCAATTCACCGCTTCAGTTTCACAAGTGGCAAGCACGATCATTTATCCCGACCTGTTGTGCGGTTGGACGGGCATTGGCGGGACGGTAGTGGATGCGAAGAACAGCCCCATCATTGGACAGGTGATTGTCTTGCGCGGTTCATTAGACAACAAGCTTATTGAGCAACAAACGGTCAGCGGAATTAATAAGCCATACGGCGAATCGGGATTTGAGTTCGCGCTCGGAAACGTTCCTTTTACGTCGTCTACGTTGTACATTCAGCTGGTGGACTTGAACGGCTTGCCGTTGTCTGATAAGGTCGCGATAAAGACATCGGAAGATTGTTCGAAAAATCTGGTGTTGGTGCGCTTCAAGAAGAATCAGTAAATCGTTTGCAAAAGCGAACTTCTCCAGTCGCAGAGATCGTTGGCGCTCGCGCGACTCTGCGACTGAATAATTCTTCCCAATTCTTTTGGTACACGGATTTCGCGGCGGGGTAACAGTAGATCAAATAGAGACAGTGTATCTAGATAACCTTTACCTTGGGGAGAGCGTGAAAAGCCAGCATAGAAAAATACTCGTAAAAACTATATCAAGCAAAAACATCCTGTAGCCCAAAGTTGTCTCTGCCAATAAACTGGCTGGATACTCGGGCTATTTTGTGCCTGGGACGGATGGGGGTGGGAGGACAGAGCCTATTGCCTGTGCGCAGCCTACTTATACCGCTATATTCCAATGTTCGTATTTTGGATTTCTTGCGTAGATCGTGTCCTCGTACAACGTTCGTAATTGCGTCGCGATGGGTCCCATCTCGCCTGTGCCGATGAGGCGATGATCTACTTTTGTGATGCCTGTGACGCCCGCTGCAGTGCCGGTAAAGAACATTTCTTCGGCGGCGAATACTTCCGTGCGGTCAATGGATCGTTCAACAACTTCAATCCCTAATTCGCGGCGGGCAAGTTCGATCACGGTTTTGCGCGTGACGCCCTCAAGAATGTTATCTGTCACAGGCGGCGTGATTAATACGCTGTCGCGCACCATGAACACATTCATCGCCGAGCCTTCTGAAACGTGCCCGTTCTGATCTAACGCCAGCGCTTCGTCGAAGCCCGAACGTACCGCGTCCGACTTGATGAGCGCCGAGTTGACGTACGCGCCCGCTATTTTGCCGCGCGCGGGAATCGCGTTATCGTCAATGCGCCGCCATGAAGAAAAGGTGACGTGCGCGTTCGAATCGTTCTTCACATATTTTTCATACGCCATAACGAAGATGCAGAAATCATCGCTCACATCGTGGAGCCGAACGCCGATTCCAAGGTCTGCTTTATAAAACGTAGGGCGAAAATAAATATCTTGTTTCCAGCTATCCGTCTGCAAAAGATCGAGCGTGATTCGAATCAGACTCTCTTCGTCGTAACTCGTCTGCATCGCCATCATGCGTGCGGAATGCAACAGTCTGCGAAAATGATCGTAAGGGCGAAAAATAAAGAGGCGTTTCCGCTCTTTATTCCAGAAAGCCCGCATCCCGCTGAACACAGAGGTTCCATACAAGAACGCGTGCGATGCAATGCTGACGTTTGCTTCCGATAGGGGAACGATCTTGCCCTCAAAATAAGCATGCTTCGAAAGATCCACGAGCGCCTCCAAACGATGAGATTGGAATTAACTCTTACGCACGGATTATACCCGCTTCAGTTGCGCGTTATCTATTGATAATAAAAAAGCGGCGCGATGTCGTCGCGCCGCTTTTTTTACTTTAATCGTTCTTTACTTCAAGGTGTGAGCGAAGGAAATGACCTGCCAGATCTGGTCGTCGCTCAGGATGCCAGCCCAAGGCGGCATAGACGTGCCGGGCACGCCCGTGCTAATGCGCCAAAATAGGTAGTCGTCGCCAACGGACGGCACAAATTCAGACAAATTCCGCGGTTTAGGATCGAGCGCGGCGCCCGCAGGACCGTCGCCGTGTCCTTGGGGACCGTGGCACGATTCGCAGTTGGCTTGGAATATTTTTGCGCCGTCAGCGGCGGCGTCGGCTCCGAATGGGTTGGTCTTGCCGGCGTAATCTGCGGGGACCGGCTCTAGCGTGGCAGCCGCTGAACCTGAGCCGCATGCGGCGAGAAGCACGGCGCCCATTAAGAGAAGTGTTACTAGCGCTTTCTTCATAGTAGGTGAACCTCCAAACTCCTTATATTGAATATGATTTATAAGATTAAAACAACCTTCCGGGAGGGCGCGGACGCCTCCTTAGAGGAGCCATTAAACCTTATAAAACTATTATAACGCAATCCTGATAAATGTCACGCCGCATGACGTGACATTTATCACATTTGTTTTGTCTCTGGCGATGCTATCATGACGGATATTTTCAAGCCTAGGAATCTGGGCGTTATTTTATCAAACGAGGAGATTGCGAAAAGGAGAATGCCATGTCTGAGAAAGAAAATCAAGAACGCGAACCCATGTCGTGGGGCCAGAAGCTGTTCGATAACGTCTGGATATTGTTTGTAGCGTCGTTGCTCATCAGCACGTTGATCTACAACGTGTGGGGGATTATGGACCTGTTGAGCGTTCCGCCGGCGCCGTAGCCGATCTTATAAAAGGAGACTTGAATTATGTTAGCGCCTGAACAGAATTGGTGGAAGCCAATGGATCGTCTGGAGAAGACGTGGCTTACCGTTGCTCTGGTTTGGTGTATCTTCTTGACGATCATGATGCCGCTCTGGTATTTCCAGGGTAAGCAAAATGTGCCGACCGAGACGTACCGCACCACGCCGCAACAATACGCCGTTACAGTGAACGAATTTGTGGCAAAGTATCAGATCGGCGAAGAGAGCATCAACGGAATTCCTTTCCCGGTCGTCGCTCCGCCCGCCGGCAGCGATGTATACATCCGCGCCAGCGCCTGGCAATGGTATCCCATCTTGCAATTGGAAAAAGGCAAAGAATATCGCTTGCATCTTTCCTCGATGGATTATAACCATGGCTTTTCGCTTCAGCCCGTGAATATCAACCTGCAAGTTTTGCCCGGCTATGATTATGTGGCGACCATCACGCCCACTTCGTCCGGCGATTTTACTATTGTTTGTAATGAATATTGTTATCTTGGTCACCATACAATGGTGGGTAAGATCATCGTGAAATAGGAGAAAATGGTATGGCAACGCTTGCCCCTACATTTCCCTGGGTGAAGGGCGCGAAGGACGACTATCGCACTTGCCCGGTTCTAACTCTGAAAGTGGATATGCACGCGGAACGGCTGATCATCGCGAATGCGGTGATGGCGGTTTTGACGTTGACGATCGGCGGCATTGCCGCGCTCCTGATCGCGCTCACGCGTTGGCAGACGTTTCACTTACTGGATGCGACTTGGTTCTATCGCCTGCTCACCCTGCACGGCATTGACATGCTGATTGCTTGGATGGTGTTCTTCGAGATCGCGGGTTTGCACTTCGGTTCGACCGTATTGCTTAATGCGCGACATGCCGCGCCCAAACTTGCCTGGCTTGGCTTTATCTTAATGACGATTGGCGGTTTGACGGCGAATGTTGTCGTGCTGTTCGACCCCAGGAACACGGTAGCCTACACGGCGTATATGCCGCTGAAAGCCAGCCCGGTGTTCTATCTCAGTTATATTCTGTTCGCGGTTGGCGCGTTGATCGCGGTGGCTACGTTCTTTATCAATATCGTAGTCGCCAAACGCGAGAAGCGCTTTGAAGGCTCAATGCCGTTGGTTGCCTTTGGGTTCATGACCGCCGCGATCTTGGCGACCTACACCCTGTTGCAAGGCGCGGCGGCGATCGTGCCGGCTTTCCTCTGGTCTATGGGCGTTATCTCCAGCTTTGACCCGGGCATTTACCGCAACTTCTTCTGGGGTTTCGGCCATCCTGCTCAGCAAGTTAACCTTGCCGCGATGATCTCCATCTGGTATTCCTTGGCGCAGATCACAGTAGGCATCCGCCCGGTCAATGAGAAATTCTCGCGCTTGGCGTTCGTGCTTTACCTGTTCTTCATCAACCTTGGCGCGGCTCACCACCTGTTGGGAGACCCCGGCTTGTCTTTCGCCTGGAAGGCGGTCAACACCTCCTATGCCATGTATCTTGCTGTGCTTGGCTCGATGATGCATGCGTTCTCGATCCCCGCGGCTATGGAAGTTGCCCTACGCGCCAAAGGCTATCGAAAGGGCTTGTTCGGCTGGCTTCGTAACGCGCCATGGAAGGAGCCGGGTTTCTCAGCCTTGGTTATTTCCATTGTGATCTTCGGTTGGGTTGGCGGGGTGACCGGCGTAGTCATCGGCACCGAGCAGATCAACATGCTGGTCCATAACACCATGCGCCTGCCGGGCCACTTCCACGCGACCGTCGTATCTGGAACGACTACCGCCTTCATGGGTTTAACCTACTACCTCATCCCGCTCATCTTCCGCAAAGAATTGAAGCTCAAGAAATGGGCGGTCTGGCAGCCTTATATTTTTGGCGGCGGAATGCTCCTGCTATCCCTTGGCATGATCACCAGCGGCTTACAAGGCGTTTCGCGCCGTAACTGGGATATCACTTTCGCCGGCGTAGTGCCCGGCACGGTTGAACTCACGCTCGCTATCTTTGGCATCGGTGCGATTCTCGCGGTGATCGGCGGTATCATGTTTGTTACGGTTGTGTTCGTATCCGTCCTTACGGGTCCGCGCACGGAAGCGAACAAACTGTTGCTGGTCTCCGGCGACGGCAACCCGGTGCTCGAATCGACGAAACTGACCGACCATATGATGGAAGATAAGCAAAATCAGCCAAGAGGCGCGTTCGTGCTGGTTTTCGCCTTCCTCGTTTGGTTCGCCGTGTACTACTTTACGAACTGGTGGCTGCTCGGGCGTACGTGGTTTATTCGTTAGTTTAGCAAGAAAGGCTTCGGAAGCCGCAAGGCTTCCGAAGCCTTTCGCATGTAAATTTCTACAATTAAGGTAAACAATGTTGGCTTCGTTGTTGTTGGGCTTGTTGGGGAGCCTCGGTCATTGTGTGGGGATGTGCGGTCCCGTTGTTTTTCTTTTTGACCGCCAACCTGCTTTTCAAAATAAATTTGCATGGGCGCTGGCTCATGCTGGGCGTATTACCTCCTATTCATTCCTCGGAATTATTTTCGGCGCTTTTGGTCAGGCGTTGTGGTCGTTCGATAAACTGCAAGCGGCGCTGTCCATCCTCTTTGCGTTGGTCGCTTTCTATCTGGCGGCGGCGTTTATCGGATTGGTCCCCTCGCCTGAACTTTTATTTGTCTCGTTGACTCGGCGCTGGGGGCGCGTCGTGCGCGCGTTCATATCCGCTTCGCTCCCGACTTCCTACGTCCTCGGCGTCTTGTGGGGCTTCCTCCCCTGCGGCTTAACGCTTACCGCGCTCGTGCCGGCGATCGCTTCTAAATCCCCGGTATACGGCGCGCTTAACATGCTGGTCTTCGGTATTGCCACCGTTCCCAGTTTGCTTGCGGTAAAGTGGTTCGCCAATAGAACCCATTCGCGGTCCTGGTCACGCGCGCTCGTTGCGGTAGCGATGATGCTTTTTGGCTTTCAGTTTGCCATGCGCGGATTTGCTTCGCTCGGGCTCGTTGGGCATTTCATGCTCGGCAAAGTCATGTTCTGGTAAACCGTATGCAAGCGATAGATTACCCGACCTCCTCTGTAAAAACTCTTGCCGTCTGTTCGTTGTGCGGGCTGACGACCCTACATCCGCTCACGAACGAACAGGGCGACGTTTTCTGTTGTCCTTCCTGCCGAGAAGTAGCGGCGTTGCTGGCGGAATCTCCTGTCGTTGGAACATCGGAAGCCGTTAATGAAGAAGACGTGCAGAACGTCACATTAACGCTCAACGGCATGTGGTGTTCTTCATGCGCGTGGTTGGTCAACGAACAACTGAAACGCACGAAAGGCGTTGTCAATGCTGAGACGAATTTTATTCAAAGTCAAGCTAATATCACATATGACAGCGCGATAATTAACCCCAAAGCGCTGAAGAAGCGCGTGCGCTCGTTAGGCTATAAAGCGACGCTGCCCAGCGAAAAACCGCATGATGAAGAAGAGACTTTTCTTACCTACCTCACTATTGGCGGCGTGATGGTGTTGCACGATATGGTCGTCGGCGCGGGCATCTATGCGCGCGATATATTCGGCTGGGCGACGCCCGAATCGCAGCCGCTGGTAGATTTTTTCCAACTGATGATGTTAATTTCCAGTCTGCCGGTTTTGATTCTGCTGGGTCTGCCGATCTTGCGCGCCGGGTTCGCCAGTTTACTGCGCGGACAGCCCAACATCCATACACTCATCATGATCGGAACGTTTTCCGCCTTCGGACTATCCGTCCGTAACTTGATCGTCGGTCATGGCGGCTTATATTTTGACACCGCTACCATGTTGATCTTTTTAGTGTCTGTTGGGCGTTGGCTCGAAATGCAGGCGCACAAGGCAAGCGGCAAGGCGGTGACGAAACTACTGGAACAAATTCCTGAAACGGCGACAGTGGTTACGGCGCAGGAAGATATGATGATCGCCGCCGCTGAACTTAAGCCCGGAATGCGTATCCGCGTGCGCCCCGGCGAACGTTTCCCTGCCGATGGCTTGATCGCGCTCGGCGAAGGCGATGTGGACGAATCGCTATTGACGGGCGAACCGAAGCCGGTCGCGCACTCCAGCGGCGACGCAGTTAAAGCCGGGACTGTCAGCCTGGATGGAAGTTTTGAAGTGATCGCAACTGCTGTCGGTGATTCAACGATCGCGGGTCAAATTGGGCGGTTGTTGCATGAAGCGCTGTGGGCGCGCTCTCCGCTTGAGCGCATGGTGGATAAACTTGCCGCATGGATGACGCCTGCCGCGCTCGCGCTTGCCGCCGTAACTTTCTTAATTTGGAATCACTTCGACGGCGTGGAGAAAGGCTTAATCGTCGCGCTGTCCGTCCTGCTGATCGCTTGTCCGTGCGCGCTGGGATTGGCTACTCCGTTGACCTTATGGCTTTCGCTCGAACGCGCCGCTGAATCGGGAGTCATTTTGCGCAGCACCGCTGTATTTGAGCGGATCGCCAAAGTGAAGCGTATTTTCTTCGATAAAACCGGCACGTTAACACAGTTGCCGATGAAAGTTCAAGATATCTTCGTTGTTGACGAAGACGATGAAATGAAGTTCTTACAGCAAGCGGCGTCTATTGAGAACGAATCGGAGCATCCGTTAGCGCGCGCAGTTGTCGAGTATGCCAAAATGCGCGAGGTAAAACTGATCAAGCCCGAAACGTTCAAGATGATTCCAGCGTTTGGCGTGTTTGGGATATTGCCGACGTCCGGCGCTTCTATTGCAGTCGGGTCGGCGCGGCACATGTCTGCCGAGGGATTGGATATGCCGGCGGAAGTTGACGCTCAAGCGGAGGCATGGAAAGAAGCGGGGCGTGTCGTCGTGTACGCGGGCTGGGCTGGGCGCGTCCGCGGCATCTTCTCGCTCGGCGAAACAATCCGCGAAGAAGCGCAAGAGGCGTTAAGTGAATTACAATCATCGGGGTTGGAGTTAGGCGTGCTGACCGGCGATGAGGTTGGCGCGGGCGAACGTTGGCAAAAGACGTTGGGAATCCCAGTGCAGGCTGCACTGACGCCCGACGAGAAAATGAAACGATTGACCGGCGATGCGGCTATGGTTGGCGACGGCATCAATGATGGTCCCGCGCTTGCTGCGGCGATGGTGGGGATGGCGATGAATCGCGGCACGCACGTTGCGCGCGCCGCTTCCGACGTGGTGTTAATGCGCGACGATCTGCGCGTTGTCCCGTGGCTGTTCAATCTGTCGAACGAAGCGATGAAACGCGTGCGGCAGAATCTTGGCTGGGCTGTAGTTTATAATCTGGCGGGCGTGGGGTTGGCGATGGCGGGCTTGTTGCAGCCTGTGTTCGCCGCGCTGGCGATGGTGATGAGCAGCGTTTTTGTCACTTCAAATGCAATGAAGATGAATCAGTTTCCACTAATAGGGCAATCGGCGTTGGAAGAAGAACTTCCGGATGCGACTCTATAAATCTTAAACCGTTTTAGGACGATAAGGAACCAATGACCAAAAAACTGTATACCCAACGGCGCTTTCTGCGCGCTCTTGAGAAAGCTTGGATTTCTGTGGAAGGCGCGATCAATCGTTTCGCGAAATCCGATTTCAATCCACTTCATCATCTCGGCACGCTCACGATTTTCATGTTGGTGGTGTTGATCGCGACCGGAACCTATCTGACTCTCATTTATCGCCCCGGCGCGGAAGTTGCTTATGAGACTGTGGAGAAGATCAGCTCCACATGGTACGGCTCGTTGATTCGCAGCGTCCACCGTTACGCTTCGGACGCGATGATCATTCTCATCCTCTTGCACTTGGTTCGCATGCTTTTTGGCGACCGTTTTTGGGGTCAACGTTGGGTGGCGTGGACAAGCGGCTGGATCATGTTGGCGATGGTTTGGCTGACCGGCACATTCGGCTATTGGATGATCTGGGATCAGCGCGCGCAGTGGATGACCGAGTTCATGATGCAGACGCTCGCTGGCTCTTCCGGTTTGACGTACGTTTCAACCGACCTTGCTTCGCGTACATTCTCAAACTTTGTCATTATTTTGTTCTTGCACCTGTTTATTCCGTTGATCGTCTTTTTTGCGATCAATATTCACAATCTGCGCCTTTCACGCGCCCGTTGGTGGACTCCCCGCTGGGCGGCGGCGCAAGCGTTGGTCGGTTTGGTCATTCTTTCGCTGATTAAACCCGCCATGTCTTATATGCCTGCCGATCTTGGCACAATGGTATCCTCCGTGCCTGTGGATAGTTTATACCTTGTGCTTCTGCCTTTGGCGGATATGTGGGGCAACGTTATCTTTTGGGGCTTGGCGATTCTCGCCGTTGGAAGTTTATTCCTCCTTCCGTGGCTGGCTCCTGGGCGCGACGACGGCCCTGCGGTGGTGACGGATGATAAATGTATCGGTTGTTCGCTATGCTATGTGGATTGCCCGTACGACGCGATTCGTATGGTTCCTCGCGAGGATGATTCGGGCTACCCGAAACTTGCGATCGTCAACCCGGCGCAATGCACCGGGTGCGGAATTTGTGTCGGCGCTTGTCCAACAGACGCGTTGCATTTAGACGGCGGCTATCACGCCGAACAGGTCTTTGGCGTAGTCCTCGGCGCCGCTAAACGGGAGATGAGAGAAGGGCGCCCCGTGACCGTGTTGTTTACCAGCCAACGTATGCAGACGCTGGGCGGCTTGCCTGAGAAATTGCGCGTTAATGAAGATAGAGCCGCTGTCGGCGAAGCGGAATGGAAGGAAAACGGCAATGCGCGCGTGATCACCGCCGTGTTGCCAAGCGTTGGCGCAGTTAACATTGATTGGATCAAGAACCTTGAGAACGCGGGCGTGCGAGATATTATCTTGTTGTCTTCGCCGTTCTACGACAATATCTATCGCGAAGATTCGCTCTCGATTTTGAACCGCTTGCATAGCCGTCCTGCGTTGGTGCAGCCGAATCTACATTGGCTTGAGGTCACCCCGACCGACATGAAGCCGGTCGAAAAACTGCTTGACGAATTGCACACCGACGAGGGCCAGAAGAATAAGAAAACCCCTGTCTTGCCAAAGGTAAAGGATCGCAATAAGCTTGTTCCGACGTTGATCAGCGCGCTGATCGGCACAGTCGCGCTGTTGGGTCTGTTTGCGCTAGCGTTGCCGCTAGACATCCCTGCGGGTATGGCGGCGGCGGACGAGTCGGCGTTGCGTATCGCTGTGGATGCGAAAGGCAAGATTTCGCTTTCTGACCTTCCAAGCGGCATCACATTGCCTGAAGGCGCCGACCCCGAGAAGATCTTTGGCGGTAAACATTATCCGATGAGCGTACGCGTGCTGATTGACGGCGAGACCGTTTTTGACGACGTCTTCAAGCCTCAAGGCTTAAGCGGCAATGGGCGCATTGTGGCGCTGGAATTTATGGAAGTGAAAGCTGGCGTTCATGCCGTCGAAATATTCATCAAAGACGATTCGGACGATTTCCGTTCGGCGTTTTCAGGCGAAGTGAATTTTGAGAAGGGGAAGATCAATCTGTTTTCGTATAACGAGGATACGGATACGTTTACAGTGCGATAACGCTTTCAAACAAAACGACGCCCCAAAATCGGAACTTTGATTTTGGGGCGTCGCGCTTTAAGCCTTTTTCCGATACGCAAAGAAAAATATGACGAGCAGGATAATCATGATGATCGCTGGATACCACGTCAGCTTGGCTTGTTCTTTCAATGCATGCAAAAACGGTTCCTTCGCCGATGGGTTTGCGGCGTACCATTTCCCCGCATATTCAGATGTTCCATCTGCCATGCCGATATAGTAGACGAAGCCGGTGTAGGGATAATATTGCAGTTGATCGAACGGTTGCTCTTTGCCTTCTATTACATAAGTGCGCGTGACGATGAAGCCGTCGCCCGCATCGGCGGGAGCGGTGACAGATTCTTGCGAGAAGTCGGCAAAGGCGAAGAATTCTTGCGTCAGGATTGGGTTGCTGACGGTTAACTCGCCTACGACGCCAGGTCCGCGCACGGTGACGTAAGTGAACTCTCCGTTGGCGCGCGCCGCCAGCGAAGGAAGTGTAAGCAGTAATGCGGCGATGATCCAAATTAGTTTTTTCATATTATATTTCCTTTGAGTCTAGTAGGCGTAAACGTTGGATGAAATAGACGCCCAGCGCGAGCAACCCGATGGCGGTGGCTTGATGGAGCAGAGCGAGAGCGATATGTACGAACGAAAGGATCGTAAAAATGCCGAGCATAATCTGTATGGCGACCGCGCCAAGCAGCCAATAGAGTCCGCTTTTTATGTCGCTGAAATACTTCTGTTTGCGAGCGGCGACGAAGACGCCTGCGGCGGCGAACAAGACCAGCCAAGCGAACCAACGGTGGATGAAAACGATAGTCTGTGGCGTTTCGAAGATGTTTATGAATGAGTTGAACAGGTTGGGCGGAATGAGTTTCCCGAACATGAGGGGCCAGGAATCCGATACATGACCCGCTTTGAGCCCGGCGGTCATGCCGCCATAGGAGATCTGTACAACCAACAAGACGAAGTAAACAAGCGCGAATTTAGAAGCCGGCGACCAGCGCACTTTTTTATTGGCGGGCGCAAAACCGTATTTATGACCGAACGCCGTCCATAGCGCGAGGCTGAGCAACGTGAGCGCAAGCAGAAGGTGAATGGTTAGGTTGAAATGGCTGACCGCTGGTCGGTCCACTAGACCGCTGGCGACCATGATCCAGCCTGCGAACGCCTGCGCAATGAAAAGCATTCCCATCGTGAAATATATGCCAAACTCCTTCCACGGGATGGTTTTCTTAAATAGAAAATAGAATACTGGGATGGCGTAAAAGAGACCGATCAAGCGCGCGAGAAAGCGGTGAATCCACTCGATCCAAAAAATGTATTGATATTCGCTTAAGTCCATGTTGAAATTAATTTTTAGGAATTCGGGGGTCTTTTGGTACTTTGCGAATTCTTCCTGCCAGGCGGAGTGACTGAGCGGGGGAACGCTGCCGCTGATAGGATTCCATTCCACGATCGAGAGACCCGAACGGGTGAGGCGGACAAATCCGCCAAAGACAATGAGGAACGCCACGATAGACGCGAAGATGAATAACCATTTCATCACGGCGCGGTTTTGGGTTTGAGGCATATAGTGAAATACTCCAAAGTTGAAATTTAACGAGATTATAGCATTGGCGTGTAAGAGGTTGATAAGAGGAGCGACACTCTCAAAGGGCGTGGAATTAGGGAAAGAAATGGAAAGATCCGCCATGCGGCGGGTCTTTTCACAGTTGAATTTGCTGCAGCAACTGGCGATATTGTTCCGCGTTGGGCGGATTGAGCAAGAGGATTTGATTGATGACCACCATGGCCTCTTCCTTTTTTTGCTGGGTCAACAGCGTGTCAGCGAGGTTATCGAGTTGCAACACGGCGTCTTCGATGCGCCCGGCGTGTTGATAGGCGTTCGCCAGCGCGCGTTTGAGGACGGATTCATCGGGACGATCTGCGAGCAACCCTTCGAGGAAGGCGATCGCTTGCGCGCCGCGATTGCTCGATTGCAAGTGCGAGAGATAACTTTCGACTTCGACGTTTGCCTGCGCGGGCTGACCTAATTTTAAATTGAGGTCAATGAGATTTCTGCGGATATCTTCATCGTCAGGACGCAACGTGCGGATCTGTTCGTAGACGCGAATGGCTTGTTTCCAGTCCAGTCGCTGCATATCAATATCCGCCATGTTCTGCAGCAAATTGATGCTCCAGGCGCGGTCAGCGTTAGATTGTTGGGCGAGCCGCAGCGCGGTGGCATAGGTTTTGCGCGCCAGCGCGAGGTCGGCAAGCCGGCGGAAAATATCGGCGAGTTCGATATATTCACGGATCGCGCTGTCTGTCTCTCCGCGTAGAATGAGCTGGTCAATTAATTGTTTGCGCGCCGAGGTGTCCATGGGCGCCAGTTGCGTTATGCGTCGTAAGATTTTTGAAGATTGCGCCGTATCGCCGCGCGCATTATAGGCTTGCGCGATGGCAGTGAATTTCGCGATGGCTTCCGGCTGGTGGTTCTCGCGAACCAGTAGATCGCCCATTAAGATATGGAGCGGAAGATAAGTGGGGGCGGAAGATAATGCGTAATAGGCTTCTTCCATGGCTGTGCGAAGTTGCCCGGCGCGCGCCAGTTGGTGCACGCGATGGATGGCGTCGAGAGCAGCGCTGGACTGCGCCTGCATGATCATTTCTGCCAACGGCATGGGCAGATCGTTTTCTTGCGAACGTTGCATTTCTTCGCGCGCTTTGTAGAGGTGATCTCGCCAGTGCGGGCGCATTAGCATCGTATTGATGTTGTCGCACAGGCGCTTCAGTTCAGCGTCGTCTGTGACAGAGGCTTGCGCTTCGATAAGCGGTTCATACATCTGCCGAATCTCGTCCGTATATTCAGATGGTGCGACGGCGGCATCCGCGATCTTCAGCGCTTCCAAGTATTCGATGGATGCGGGGGCGAGTCGTCCCATCTTTTGGTTGACTTGCCCCATCAGCAGACGCGCCCCTAGCGCGAAACTATTATGTTTAATGGTGTGTTGTAATTGCCGCAGCGCCGATTCGTAGCGATTCTCCGCCGCGCGGATTAAACCCAGATCAAAATGTAATGCGGGATGATCGAAGCGGGCTTCGAGGGCGTGTTCGAGTTCGTTGGCGGCTTGCGCGTCGTTGCCTTTGGTTTGTGCGTCAATCGCTTGACCGATGTGTAAAACCGCTTTGGTTTGGTCGGGCTGGTTCAGCATGAGCTGCCCAGCGCCGTGTACCAGAGCTTGAAATCCGCGCCGCTGTTGCGTTGTATTGTCGTCGCTAGTGTATTCGAAGAGGAGTTCCGCCAACTGAGTCAGCGCGCTCTGTCGCGCTTCGGCGATCGGGTCGAGACCCGAATCGGATTCCTTTTTTCCCGAGTCCAGTCGCTTGATCTGCGCCATGGCGATGGGGCCCGTTCCGCCTTTAGGTCTTAAAGGCTTGGGCAGCAGTTGCCCTGCGCGTAAAAGCGTTTGTGCTTGTTTCGCTTCTGCGCTTTCAGGATGAATTTGCAGCGCCCGCTGAATAATGCTGTCGGTTTTCTGAAGATCGCCTGTGCGTTGCACCAAGCTGGCTACATTAATATATTCTGCAACCGCCTGCGGTTTGCGACCGAGCCGCTCGTAGGCGAGCGCGAGACGCGAATGTGCGGTTAAATGTTCAGGTTCAAGCGTGATAATGCGCGCCCAATTTTCGATGGCTTTATCCACGTCGCGCTGATTGAGAAAGAGTTCGGCGGCGTACGAGGCTGCTTCCACGCCTTCTTTCAAACGCCCGGTACGTTCAAACAGTTGCGCCAATTTCTCCATCGGTACGGGGTCTTGGAGCGAAATTTGAGCGGCGCGTTTGTATATGTTTATTGCTTCGTCGAATTCGCCGAGTTGGAATAACGCCAACCCGAGGCTGTTGAGCGCCTTAGGCTGATCGGGCATTTCTTGCAGGGCTTTACGATACGCCGAGGCGGCTTTATTCCACTCTTGATCCCACGCGGCAGAATGTCCTTCGTTCATCGCTTTTTGGAAGAAGTCTTCGTTTCCGGGCATGCGCTAATTATACCGTAGGGAACGAATCGCATCGTTGTATCGCTCTAATGAGAGCGGAAAATGACGCTGAAATCTTTTATAAAACTGCAGCATTCGCCGCTCTCCGCTCTTGTAAACGACCTCAAAGTTAAGTAAGCGGGTACAATAAACTTGCAGGTAGAAATTATGTTGACCTGTAGACTCCTTCAGAGAGAACGATGATTTCCGCGGAAAAGATGGCAGCGCCTACAAACTTAAAAGAATTAATAGTCGAGAAATCCGAACAGTTAGGATTTATCCTCGCCGGCGTAACGACTCCCGAGCCGCCTGCGAACTATGCTGTTTTTGAGCATTGGCTTGCGCAAGGGCGTCACGGCAATATGGATTATCTCGCCGCAGAACGTTCTCGTGTTCGACGCGCCGATCCGCTTGAGATCCTTCCCGAATGTAAATCTATTTTGGTTTTGGCGACCCCGTATAACCCCCCGTCGCCTGAAACGCAGGCATTAACGGGCAGAGTCTCTGCATACGCGCGCGGCGAAGATTATCACAGCGTTCTTCCTGGGCGCATGGCGGAACTTGTTCGATTCATTGAGGAACAAGTCGGAAGTTCGATTAAGAATCGTTGGTACACCGATACGGGTCCTATCCTTGAGCGCGAACTTGCGCAACGCGCAGGTCTCGGCTGGATCGGTAAAAATTCCTGCCTGATACATCCGCAACACGGCTCCTATTTCTTCCTTTCAGAAATCCTCCTCGATCTCGAACTCGCTCCCGATCCATCGCTCGATACCGATCACTGCGGCACATGCACACGCTGTCTTGTCGCTTGCCCCACCCAATGCATTCTGCCCGATCGCACGCTTGATGCAACCCGTTGCATTTCTTATCTCACTATCGAGCTCAAAGAGGATATCCCGCTCGAACTGCGCGACCAGATCGGAGAGTGGGTTTTTGGGTGCGATATTTGCCAGATGGTCTGCCCGTGGAATCGATTCGCGCCTGAGGGCGACCCTGCCCTAACGAATGAGGAGCCGCTTCCGACTCTGACCGACGAACTGACTCTCACGCCGCAAGCTTTTAACCAGCGCTTCAAACGGACTCCCGTATCGCGCGCCAAGCGCCGCGGCTACTTGCGAAACGTCGCCGTCGCTCTCGGCAACGCTGGCGACGCGCTCGCGCTTCCCATTTTGCAAAATGCGCTCAACGACGACGAGCCGCTGGTTCGCGAGCATGCGCAGTGGGCGATAGAAAAAATAAAGCGGACGACGTACGATTAACTTTTTATTTCTTATGCTTTCTCTCCTGCTTGCCACGAACAACAAAGATAAGATTGCCGAATTGCAAATCTTGTTCAAAGATTTGAATGTTCAACTCGTTACGCCCGCGGATATCCGCCTCGAACTCGACGTGGTTGAAGATGGACGGACCTATGCTGAAAATGCGTCGAAGAAAGCCTCCGCCTTCGCGCAAGCCAGCGGCTTGCTCTCTCTTGCCGACGATTCCGGTTTGGAAGTGGACGCGCTCCATGGCGAGCCCGGTTTATATTCCGCGCGCTACGGCTCGACCAACGACACAAAACTCTCCGCTCCTGAACGACGAAAATACTTGATCGGCAAACTTAGCCGCTTCTCTCGTCCGTGGAAGGCGCGTTTTAAAGCCACAATTGCAATCGCAGACATGCGTTCCTGCTTCCAAATTGTTGAAGGCGTTTGCGAAGGCGAGATAATTTCCGAAGAACGCGGCGCCGGCGGATTTGGCTACGATCCTATTTTCCTTCTCTCCGAGATGGGTAGGACGATGGCGGAACTCAGTATAGACGAGAAAAATCGCCTCAGCCATCGAGCAAAGGCGGCGATAAAGGCGAAGGATCTTCTGCGCCGGCTAGCGGAGACGTAGAAGGTCACTTCTTTGCATGATGCAAACGATCTGCCGCCTCTTCCGTAAGCGGAATGTAGACTTGAATTCGCGTGCCTTTTCTGAGCGTAGAGTCGATATGGAGCAAACCGTTAATCAACTCCGCCCGTTCGCGCAAATTTACCATCCCTAAACTGCCGCGTTCATCATACGATTGATTCATCGCGGCTACATCGAATCCCACGCCGTTATCTTCAATCTCCAGAAGCGCGATCTCCGGTTCGAACATCTTTAAGCGCGTCCAAATATGTTTTGCGCGAGCATGTTTGCGGGCATTGTTCACCGCCTCTTCCACAATGGCAAAGATGACGCTTTGTTTGCCCAGCTCGATATGTTCCAAGACGCTTTCGTCCACGTTGACGATCATATCCTGCTCGAACGTTTCGCGTATTTTTTCCGCCATTGCAGTAAGCGCGGCGGTCAACCCTTGCGATTCAAGAATGAGGGGGCGAAGCGTAAACAGCATGTGCCGAATTTCTTTTGTTGTGCGATGCGCCAGTTCTTCAACCTTTATCAATTCGGCGGTCGCCGCGCCGATGTCTTTTGTGATCATCCGCCGTGTGATGTTCAGACGCATCGCTATCGCCGCCACCGATTGTGTGGGTCCGTCGTGTAGGTCGCGCGCTAGTTTCTTGCGCGCTTCTTCCTGCGCCTCGACGATACGTTCTTTTTCTTCGACTAAATCTTGATATAAACGCGCGTTCTGAATTGCGATCACCGCTTGCCTACCGATGATATCAAGCACCTTGCATCGTTCAGTTGTGAAGTAGGCGGGTTCAGGATGAGCGAACAGCATAATCCCATAGAGATTGAATCCGCTGCGCAAAGGAAAACCATACGCTGAGGTGCAAGCTCGGAAGGCGATAATGCGCCCGAGTTCGGGATCGTAGCCTACGTCGGCGGAAAGAAGCGGCTCGCCCTCGTCGAGCAATTTTTTGATCAATCCTTCGTTGCCGTGTAGACGAACGCGCATATCTGCATTTGTATATCGCCGCGCTGAGCCTACTTGCAGTTCGTTCCCTTCAAATAAATAGATTGCACTTACCAGCCGCTCGTCAAGTTGAGGCGCGTCGAGGTTTGTAGACGGATTTAACGCCGCATTCCCCAAGTCGAGCGCGGAGTCAAGCACGCGTTTGTAACTGAGCGTGGCGGTTAGTGTGGAGGTCAATTCGTAAATGGCGCGCAGACGTTCGCTTTCCATAGCGCGGCGACGTTCTTCAGCGTCCAGTTGGGCGCGGCGCGCATTGCGTGTCCGACGCATGAGGAGTCGCCCGCCTAATGCGCTGACCAATGCGAAAAGCAGCGTCAGCGCCAGTTCGCTTAAGGAGCGCATCGTATTTTCTGCGAATGCGTTGCGCAACACAAAGACTTGCCAGAGCGCGTATCCGCTGCCCGCCATCGCCGCGCCCCATACTTCAAAATAAATCGTTCCGGTAAGAATGGGATATAAAGCAGCCCATGTTGAGGCGTTTGTTAAGCCGCCTTGCTGCCAAAAGAAAGCCGCTGCAAGTAGGAAGTCTATAGTTAATGCGATCTGACGATGATAGCGCGTGCGAACGCTTAAACTTGCCAGAACGCTTGTGAGACTATTCCATAAGATCATCAGCGTTGGCGCGATTAGCGTTGTTGCGTTCGTTTGCCCATGCAACAAGAGCGAGACAAGGATGCCCGTTAGTGCGATCCAGCGCATGGAGACGGCGAACCAATCGGCGATATAGGGAGTCTCGAAGCGTCGCATAGCTTCTAATGATACCTGAAAATAAACTGCTGGCGTTTCGCTTGCGACGCAGGCGGGTTATTAGTTATGAAAGGTCTTGGCGTATATTTACGTTTTACGGCTAGGCGCGCGGCGGCGCATGAGTTTCCCGTTCTGCCAGAGAGGCGGATGTATTGATCGGGTTGCGGCTTTCCAGTCCGTGCGCCATGAAGCCCGCAAGAATCCCAAGGTTGATCCACAGGTTCGGCGTGGCGAACGAATCTTGCGTGAAGTTGTAAACGGCGAGGGCGATCCACGAGAACAAGCCAGCGGCTCCGAGATAACGCGCCATGATATTTTTACCTTGTAAGGCGCTCAACGCATCGGCGAGCAAAGAAAACTGAAACGCGGCAAAAACGAAAAAACCGATCAGTCCTGTTTCGGCGAGTAAGCGCGCATACATGTTTTTCGGATTTGGGTATAACTTGTTTTCGGGGCTAAGTTGTCGCGCAATTTCAGGCACGACCGTGAGCGACCAGTCGGGAAGATGATCGTAAATATAAAACCCGCTTGCGCCCAAACCTACGCCAAACAGCGGACTCTGCTCGTATACGCCAAGCGAGCCGATCAAATATGCCGAGCGCGCGCCGGCTGAATTCTCAATAACAAACTCCTTCACATTTTTTGCGTTCGATGAAAATATACGGGTAATATATTCTTTTTGCGCGAGAAACGCGCCTGCGCCAACAAGCCCGCCGAGTATTAAAGCCGTAATCCCGAAACGCCACGCCCAATTTTTAGAGATGAACCGCTTCATAACGGAGCGAAGTTCAGCGCGACCGACGAGTAGAAACGTCAGCACGGTTGCCGCACCTGCGGTGAGCAATCCGCCGCGTGAGTAGGTGGCGAGAATTAACACACCAGCGAATCCCAGCAAAATAATTTCAAGCCATTTGAAGCGCGTGACGCGCACACCCGTGAGAAGCGACGCGAACAACCACGGCAAATACACGGTCGCGATCTGTCCCGCCAGCCATGCAGGCTCGTACGCCATGCCAGAGACTCGATTCGTTCTCACCAGCTCGCGCATCGAGAATGCAAGTTGCCAATGCGTCACCATGACCTTTGGAAGGAGCGGCGTATAAAATGCGAGCGCCTGCACGCCGCTCCACGCCACATCCAGCGCGAAACCAGCGAGAATCCACTTGACGGAAAATTTGAGATCGTCTTCGTTGCGATTCATCCACACAGCGGCAATGAAAAAGGATATGCCGATGACCAGCGTCGCCCACGCGCGGATGACGCGCCCGAAATAATCCTGCCCGCGCAGTGGAAGCGGATCGAGCCATGCGCCGAAGCTGCTCGCGATTAAAGCGATCAGCGCAAACCCGACGAGCGGAGTTAACGCTCCAATGCGCGGAAACGTCGTTTGCCTGCGAATGAGTTGAATCAATAACAATGGCAACAGCAAGGCGACGGGATAAAACGCCAGTGGACGAACGTATGTCCCCGCGCCCATGCCGGGGAAGTAACGAAAACTGGCGACCGGCAACGCGAATAGCGTTGCGCCCCACAGAAAACGTGTCAACTTTGCCATAGAGATTCTGTGCGTAACGCGACACGCTTCACGGTGTCGTGTTTGCAATTAAGGCGATATAAATGTCGCGGTGCGTGAAACTTCATTTTTCTTTGCCAAAAAACAAAACCGCGAATGCGCTGATCGCAAGAAAGCCAATCGCTCCGATCAACAAATATGTGCTTTGCGGCAGGCTCCGCTCGGAGGGCAGATTCTCCACCTGCGCCGTCGTTACCCGAATGAACGGATTCAACCCTTCGGAAGCGGCGACCTTCGCGTTCACTTCATCTGTGAACAACTGCGCCCATGTGGACGCGATCTGCACGGCTCCCCACACGGTTGAATCCGTTGCGTAAAAATGCCAGCCGCCCTCCGCGGGTTGACTCAAGTCCAATTTGCCGCGCAGTTCCTCAACGGGAATCCCAAACTCAGCCGAAAGTTGATTCATCGCATCGTCTGACCACGCGATATCTTCGAGTTTACGCGTCTCGCGTTCAAGATAATAGAAATACTGGCGGTCTGTGTCTTGCGGAAACGCTTCTTCCAAATTGAAATCCACGATCACCGTCGCGCGCGCGCGATAGGGCGGAGGCGCGACAACATACACCGCCGCGCCGATCACCGCACCGAGAATCGCGCTGAGAACCCAAAAGCGCCAGGCTTTCAGCAATCGAATTAGGTCATTGAGGGAGGGGGGAGAGAAAATGTACATCGTAATCGGTAAATCATAATTCGTAATTGAGAATTAGAGAATTGGAGATTGAGATATTAAGTATCTTAATCTTTTAGCATCCTTCGACGCTTCCAATTCCAGAGCGGGGCGATGAGTTTACGAATGTAGTATTTCGCCACGATGGTCGAAAAGAACGAGCCGCCGTCGCGGTAATGCACGCGGATCATTTCGGGCCAGCAACGGTCATCGGCAACGATGGTCTTGCCCGATGTGTGCAACCGAAAGTTCGCCCACGTCTGCGGCACATATTGTATCCGCGAACGCGTTGCGAGGCGCGTCCACAGATCGTAATCCATCGCAAAATAAAACGACGGATCGAGCGGACCGACCTGCCGCCACAAATCCGCGCGAAAGAACGCGGTCTGTTGCGGGATGTGGACGTATCCCTGCCGAAGCAAATGATGATCCGTTTGCGCCGAGTTAAATTTGCCGATCACGCGTCCGCTTTCGTTGATGAAATTGCAATCGCCATACACCATGCCCACATCTGGATTTTCATACAGGAATTTCACCGCCGCGCCGACCGCGCCCGCCTCGTACGTGTCATCGGAGTTGATCCACGCAAGGATGTCGCCTTTTGCGCGCGCAAACCCTTTGTTGATCGCGTCGGTCTGACCTTTGTCCTGCTCGCTCACCCACCAACCGATTCGCCCTTCAAACTTTTTGATGACGTCAACCGTCCCATCCGTGGACGCGCCGTCCACGATGATGTATTCGATGCGCGGATAATCCTGCGCCAGCACGGATTGTATCGTCGCTTCGATATAACGCGCTTGGTTGAACGAGGGCGTGACGATGGAAACGACGGGGAGAGGTTGCGGAGAAGTCATGGGTGAGGAAGTGATCAGTAATCAGTGAGTATTAATTGGTAATTGGTTACCAGTTGAGGTCTGGGTAAAAAAGGCGCGCGGATTCTTCTGTCATATCTCGGATGCGTTGAATCTCATCGACAGATAATTTTGTTTTCCAAGTTTCAATGCTGGCGCGGCTGTCCATTTTAACGGAGTGGGTTTTGCGGCGCGAGAGTTCGGTCGGGTTTTCGGAACTGCTGGAATTCAAAATTTTATCTTCGGCATGAGACGTGAAATCCAACCCCAGCGCGGCGTACAGATCGCGGAAGCCGCTGATGGGATCGCGCGAAAGGTCTTCGTGGCGCACAATGACGAGGCGCCGATCCAGCTGTCCCTCGCTGCCCTGAGCGTGTCGAAGGAGCGAATGAACCGTTTTGTAGATCATCGTCCACAACAGGCTGGCTTGACCGATGACATCATCTGCTTTGACGGCTTGCATCTGTCCGCGATATTGTTTGAGGTGATCGCGCATCAGCAGAGGTTGATCGAGCAGATCGTTGAAATCGAAATTCCAGCCGAGGCGTTTGAGGCTGCTCGCAAATGCAGCGGGATGACGAACTGTGACAACAACTTTGAAATCGAATCGCTTTACAAACCACGGGATCGAAAACACTGCGAACGGATCTTTGAGCAAAGCGCGTTGTCCGTGTTCGAGCGCGTCGTAGAAAATTTTGAAGTCGCGCCCCATGCGTAGAAAATCTTTGAGCGAACGCAGCGACTTGATCTCGCTCCATGTGTGATAGCGATAGTCGAGCAATTCCTCGAACGCGGTGAGATACTCGGCTTCGTTGTCATCGCAAATATATTGATACCAACGATTCACTTTCGCGCGCAACACACCAGGGCGATGCAACACATTCAACGGTTCGCTGATGTACGCCACTTGCGAACCTGCGAGCATTTTGCCGACCCACGTCGTGCCGCTTCGATGTGCGCCAGTGACGAGAATAGGCTGAGCGTTTGAGCCTGTTTGCATGTGAATCACGGAGCGACGATCGAATTCAAGCCGTAGAAGCGCGCCGCGCAGAGGTTGATCCAATCTTTGGGATTGCCTTTGTATTCGCCTACGCCGCCGATCGAGTCTAACTGAACAACGACGAGGTCGGTTTTGCCGTCGGCGACGGCTTGACGAATGAGCGTGTCGCGCGCATCCCACTGCTGAGAGAATTTTTGATATTCATAGCGAAGCGCGTAAATTTTCGGCGTTATGCGGAGCGGATGAACGAGCAACGCTATCAGTGCGAACGCAACCACAACCTTGGTCCATTTTACGCTGGTGAACGAGCGCGTTTGCGCCGCTAGAACTCCTACTATGCCGCCCTCGAAGATCAATCCAAGCGTCAATACGAAAAGAGATGCGAAGCGCGCCCGCGCCGCAGGAAAAGTTCGCACGAACGCGCTGGGCGCGTAACTGAATCCAATGATCACGAAGATTGCGATGGGAATAATCAGCAACGCCCAACGCAAATGCGCAGGCGAGAGGCGCGCGGCGTTTTGCCCGCTGGTTGAAAGTGCGAGGAATATCACGCAAAACGACAGGACTAACGCGACAATGGCTAACGACGGATACGATCGAATCGTTTCAAAAAGAGCCTGAGAGGTATACAAAATGACATCGCCAGCCAATTCGATGGGGTTATAGATCGGGTCGCTGCGCATAATTCGATGTAGGCGATTCGATGTGCCTGGCGACGCCGCCGTAATCGAAATGGCAATAATAGCTACGATCAAGCCGACAATGAGAGATGTCACTACGTCGCGGCGTTGATGGAGTCGCTTCGTCCGCCAAGCGAGCGCGACCGCGATGAACATGATTCCGACCAGCATCCCCGAAGTTGTTTCGCTCAACCCGCCTGCGAAGAAAATTAAAATAGCGAACAGAATCCCGAACCAGACTGCGCGCGATTTTTCGTAGGGCTTTCCAACATAACGCAGAAAGAACGCCGCAATTCCGATAAACCACAATAACGGCAAGGAATAGGGAATTACCCCTGTACGCCAGTATAAAATTTGATATAGCGCCGACGTTTGATATAAACTCAATGCGATTGCTGCGCCAGCTAGCCACAGATAAGCGGCTTTGGGCAGGCGCGCCTGCATTAATTTCCCCAACTCATAAAACATCCATGCCAGCAACAGCGCCCAGATTACGAGCTCCGTGCCCGCCATGGCGCGAATGCCGTTTGTGCCGCCCAATTCGATCAGTTGCGAGAACATCAGCCTTGAATAGCTATTTGCCCATAAAGAATACGCTAGTAAGGTTGCATCCAGAAGGTTGCGCGACGCATATAAATAGGAGGACGCGCAATAGTCATCGGCAAGATAGCGCGAAAAAGTCCCCAAGTAAGCATACACTGCCAATGGCACGCATGCGCTTAACGACCCAAGAGAAAACAAAAATGATGCCCAGTGAAATGGGGGTGAATTGAACCTCTTCGGCGCTTCAATCGGATTGGTCTGATTCATTTATCTCCTGAACATTCCATGCGAGCTGTCATTGCCTAAATAATCAATCATCTCGCGTTGGGTTCTTTGTCGGTAATACGACAAGATTCACCTGAGCAGGAGGCTAGTTCATCCAACCATTTAGAGAAGTAGTCTAGAAGGTCCTGATCGACAATCGAAGCAATATTTTCCATTTGATCTGGATCTGCAATCAAATCGTATAATTCTATAAGTCCGCTATCGTATTTAACGTACAAATACTTCGGGGTTCGAATACCCAGATAAACGGGGGGCGGCGCAAACCCTGCCAATTTTTCTTTTTCTGATGTATTGTAACCATAAAACTCAAGCAGATACCCATCCCGCCATTCAGCAGCCGGTGGCAGTGAGTCTGAGAACAACCCAGCAAGCGACCTGCCATCCACAAAGGTCGGCGGGAGAATCCCAGCCAGTTCCGCGAGAGTGGGCACAATATCAACGTTGCCAGTAATATAGCCTTGAAGCGTGCTATCCGCCTTGATCCCGGGTCCGCGAACGACGAACGGCACTTGAATATCCTCCTCGTAAGCCGTGCCTTTTCCATTGCGCAAACGATGCTGCCCCAAATGATAACCATTGTCGGATGTAAAAATGATATAGGTATTGTCCAATTGACCGGTCTCGTCCAAAACTTCGACCAAATTCAAAATCATCTCGTCCACCGCCTGCATTGCCAACACACGAGAACGATACTCGTCATCCAGTTGAACGATTTCTTCTTCCGTCAATAATGGATCAAATTGTAAATCAGAAGGTTTATCCGAAACATCCAACTCGTTGAACGATTTGGTACGAGGCGCTTTCAGGTCTGGAAGTAAAGCCTGATGGCGCGGCGCGGGAATGCTGGGTGAATGGGGTGCAAAGGTTGAAAGATAAATAAAAAATGGAACGCCGTCCGCATCAGCCCGTCGAATAAAATCATCTGTTTTCTGCGCGAGTACATCCGTCATATACATCGATTTGCCTTGCCCATCTTCATTGTAGTCCACCTGAACCCCATTCTCATTCAACGTATATTTATATCCCACATAAGGAGAGCCTTTCGCTGCGCTATACCATTCATCCCAACCTGCCGGGACGAAGACGCGGTCTTCGGGTATGGGATAGCCATTGAGGTATTTACCCAACAACACGGTTCGATACCCTGCCGCTTGCATCCATGTGGCAAGAGTCGATGCCTCTCTCGCCAAACTATGAAACTCCCAGAACCCGCCATAAGGCTGATCGGTGCGATATACCCCATGATTATGTGTAAACTGGCCGCGTAAGTACGTTGCCCGGGATGGGCAACATAGAGGAGTAGTTATAAAATACTCATCAATCGTTAATCCTTGGGAAATCATCAATTTCTGCAAATGCGGCATATAGTTGATGGTACCGAGTTTAGCGTCCAAATCGTCGGTTAAAATGAACAGAATATTAGGGCGTTGTTGCATTGGAAGTATATCAACACTCTCCGGTGTGATCGTCAAAAGCGCACGAGGGGTGACAGTTGGAGAATGCTCATTTGCCGCAGGTAGGCATCCGATTAACATTGAGAAGCAAACAATGACAAAGAATCGTTTCATGGCGCTTTATCCATAAAATATTTTTTCCTCACAGACAAAAATAATTTTCGTAAACTTCCCAGCCCGATTATATTCGCAAATGCAGAAACCAAAATATTTAACCGCGCCAACGCCGTCGGCGGGTGGATGAAGAACGCGCGCCCCCACGCTTTCAATGCGAGCCACGACTTGCCGCCGTCGAGCAGATACCGCGCGTCAACTCGATGCGCGGATGCGCGCGCGCGTCTCTCGACGGGGCGAACTGCCTCGCCCAACTTCGGCTGACTCTTCGCCCAAGCCAAAACGCGGAAGGCTTCGCGCCCAAACTCCGCCGCTTTGGCGCGGTTCTTCGCCTCCGCGTGATAACGCGCGGCCGACCACGTTTGATCCACGTGGAGGATTTTTCCATGTCCCGCGATTCGAATCCACAAGTGATGATCGAGCAGAAAGTGGAAGGTGGGATCGAGCATCCCCGCTTTCTCCAACACGGATCGGCGAAAAAACACAGCAGGTTGACCGATGATCTGAAAGCACAATAGATCTTGCAAAAACAATTGCTTGTACGTCAGCGTGTTGAACGGATTGCCGCGTTCGTCCACCGCCAGCATGTTCCCATACACCAAAACAACATCGGGGTTTTCATCAAACACCTTCACCGCCGCAGAGACCGTACCGGGCAAATAATAATCATCTGAGTTCAGCCATGCGACGATCTCGCCCGTCGCGCGAACCAGCCCTTTGTTGATCGCCTCCGCCTGACCTGAATCCTTTTCGCTCACCCACCAAGCGAGTTTATCCGCATATTTTTTGACGATCTCCACAGACCCATCCGTAGACGCGCCATCCACGACGATGTATTCGATGCGCGGATGATCCTGTCCCAGCACAGATTGGATCGTCTGCTCGAGGTAGCGGGCTTGGTTGAAGGAGGGAGTGATGATGGAAACGAGGGGCATGGGATGAGTTACAAGTTACGAGTTACATTAATCGTATTGCGTAATCGTAAATCGAGAATCGTAAATCTAAAATAGTGAGTCGTACTTCACTTTCGGGAAGATCGTCAACTTGCCTCCGACCGTCGCATCCACCACTTCACGCCCTGCCTTGCGAAATGCGTCACGCGCGAGAGTATATCCAATTTCGGAGGTATCCAAATCTGGCAGTTGCCACTTCACACCTTTGCCGAAATAATTGGGCATGAAATGATTCGGGTCGTCGCCCTGCGAAACGACGGTTTTGTTCGCGTCGCCCTTGTCGGCAAAGTTATGATCCACGCCGATGAGAATCGCTTTTTCTATACCCATGTGAAAAGCGAGTTGCAGAGCGAGATTTGTGACTGTTGCGCCCTCCCACACTCGCCCGCGGACATCGGTGGAGAATTTGGGTCCTGTGTAGGTGGTGTAGACGAAAGTCGGTAATTGGGTAACGCCGCCCTGAGCTTGTCGAAGGGTTGGTAATTGATAATTGAAATGGCGATGCGAACGCCAGGCGATAAATTTTGGAATGGTCAGCGTCGCGATGTCATCCATGAACTGCTCGACGACGAGATCGTTTGTCACGCAGAGGTAGGACGTGGTGAATCCCCACTCAGGGAACGCGAGATAGATTCGGTTCATGCCGAAGGTGATCTCGTTCTTTAACTTGCTCGTGTCGGTCTGCTTCAGGCTGGGACCGTTGCCGATGATGAAGGCGCGTTTGCCTTTGTGAACATCCTTCAACGCCGCGAGCCGACGAATACTCTCCCGGCCGCGAGCCGACGAATACTCTCCCGCCGCCATGGGTGAAAAAATGCCGAGGGCAACTCAGGCAGACGGCGGAAAGAATCGTATGCGTCGCGGGTGAATTGCCAGAGAGGCGGGGGGATGATTTGTTTGAGAGTCTGTTTCATATGGAAAAGAAAGAGAAAAGAAGAAAGACTCTTTCCTCGTATTTATTCCGTGCTCAATCTTGCCGTCGCTCCTCCATCCACAACCAGCGCTTGACCCGTCATGAATGAGGATTGTTCATTATCCGCGAGAAAATAAATCGCGTGAGCGATCTCTTCGGGCGTGCCCACTTTTCCGCTGACGGTTTTACGAGCGAGGTTATCCAATCGCTCATCCATGTCACCATGACCCGCGTGACCGCGTCCCAGCCCCGCGCGGAGCATGGGAGTATCCACCGCGCCGGGAAGAATCGCATTGACGCGAATGTTGTCGGGCGCAAACTCGATTGCCATGGCGCGGGTGAGCGCGAGCAAGCCGCCCTTCGAGGCGGCATACGCGGCAATATTCGCCGAGGTCTGAATCGCATGGACGGATGAAACATTCACCACCGCGCCTCCGCCCGCCGATTTCATCAACGGATGCGCCAACTTCACGAACAAAAACACCGAACGCAAATTCGACGCCATGACCGCGTCCCACTCGTCAACAGTGGTTTCTATTAATGGTTTTGCGATTTGCACTGCCGCATTGTTTACCAGAGCATTTAACTTCGGGTGAAAATCTTTTGCTTGCTTGAAGATCATCTCAACCGAATCGGGATGTGAGATATCCGCCTTGATAAAACGTCCATCGGCAGGAAACCCTTCTCCAAACTCGTCTCGATCAACGCCGATCACACGCCAGCCCTTTTCTGAAAAATGAGATACGCAAGCGCGTCCAATCCCACCGCCTGCGCCAGTGATAAGAACTGTTTTTGTCATGGAATAATCTCTTTGTACACGGATAACACGGATTTCACGGAAGGGAATTAATTTCTACGGATTCTTCGTCCAGGATAGAGATCCTTTGCGAGGGTTGTCATAGATTTTACGATGGAATATCGCTTCGCGACCAAAGTTCAACAAAAGACCGACTTCGATTTCCGTAGCCTTCAAATAATTCAACAATTGGGCATCGTGCGCATCGATCAGCCTTTCGACCGATTTCAGCTCAACCAGAACAACTCCATTAACGATCAGGTCTGCCTTGTATTCGCCAACCACCTTGCCATGATAATAAACAAAAATATCTTTTTGTCTTTTAACGAACAATCCAAGTTCTAAGAGCAAAATTTCCAGCGCGCCTTCGTATACTTTTTCAGAAAACCCAAACCCCAATTCCTTATGAAGTTGAAAGAAAGCCCCCAAAATCTTGCCTGTCAATTCCGAGTGTTTGCCCTCAAACTTTTTCTTTGTCTCCATAACTAACCTCCGTCAAGTTAAGCTTTTTCCGTGTCGTCCGTGAAATCCGTGTACGAAAACTGAATGCCAAGCCCCTCCACCAAATTCTTGATCGTATTCCAATGCACGCGCTCCCACGCGGCGGGGCTGGAGTTGGAGTTGTGCGGGGCGAGCATGGCGTTGTCCATTTTCATCAGCGGGCTATCCAGCGGAAGCGGCTCGACTTCGAAGACATCCAACGCGGCTCCTGCCAGACGTTTCGACTGCAACGCGGCGATCAACGCTCGCTCTTCGACGATGGGTCCGCGCGCGGCGTTGATTAGTACAGCGGTAGGCTTCATCAAGGCGAATGTGTCGGCGTTCATCAAGTGACGGGAGGTTGGGTTGAGGTCGCAGTTGATAGAGACGAAATCAGAGTTCGAAAGTAGAAAGTGGAGAGTGGTTATTTCGATTCCAGTTTCGGTGATGAAGACGTGGTCAATGTCAACGATGTCATTGCCGTAGACTTTCATGCCGAAGGCGCGCGCGCGGCGAGTCACTGCCTTGCCGATGTTGCCGACGCCGATGACGCCAAGAGTACATTCGCTCAACGATTTGCCTGGAATTTTTTCCCATTTGCCGCTTTTCATTTCCGCGTCCATCCACGGTTGGCGGCGGGCGAAGGCGAGCATGTAGCCGAGGACGGTATCCGCTACGGGAGTGGTGAAAGCGTTGGGGGTGCGACCAATGCTGACCGAATGGCGAGCGCAGGCTTCCCCGTCGAGTGAATCGATTCCTGTCCCCCACTTCGAGATCACTTTGAGTCGCGGCGCGCAGGCTTCGATCACGCGCGCGGTGTAGCGATCATCCCCGCAGATCGCCCCGTCGAATTGACCCGCGTACTTCATCAGGTCTTCTTCTTCCATGCGCTCGCGCACGTCTGGCACGATTAACTCGATGTTGTATTTATCGAAGACGGGCTTGAAGCGCTCCACGAACGGAATCATGTAAGGCGCGGTGAACAGGACGCGATGTTTCATTGCGTTTGCTCTTTGTTATTCATGTGTATATTTCCTTTTCAATAGAAAATCGCAGATCGCAAAATCGAGTTCTTCGTCAATGTCCCACGCTTCGTCGGCGTCTATGGCGAACATGAGCGGCTTGTCACTGATGCGGTGACGCTTTGCCAGAAGATTCTCGCGCGTGAACATGTAGATACAGGAGTTTTCTTCGTAGACGGGAGGCAAATCCTGTGTTTGGATCAATTCTTTTGGGTTATGGTTAATCGCATTGCCGTCTTTATCGTAGAGGCGGGTTTGGAGGCGGGTGACGGAAAACAACGAATCGTAATTGGGGTAATTGGTAAGTAGTAATTGGATTGCCTTGGAAATTGATTCGGGTTTCAGCAAAGGGTTCGTGCTGTGCGTTTGCAAATAAAAATCGGCAGGGAACAAGCTCGTATCGTGAATTAAAATCTCGTTCATTGGCATATCGTCGGCGCGCAGGGATGCGGGGCGGATGATAATGTTGACTGAGGGGAAATGCTTCTTCAAGCCGTCTATCACTTCGATTGAGTCGGTGTCCACGACAATTTGGTCGATCTGCGGCACGGCAAGCAAAGTCTCAATAATGTGGTGAAACAGCGGCTTGCCAGCCAGCGGGCGATAATTTTTGCCTAGCACGCGCTGAGAATGGCGACGCATGGGGACGAGCGCGACAATGTTCATGGAAGAATGACCCGTAATTTAATATGATGGTAATCGGCGGCGCAGAGTGTGATCCAATATCCTTTCTTGCCGAGCGGGTCAAAGTCGCGGATGCCGCCGACGGGCGCGCCGTCTATGGCGAGGACTTCGACGCGGTCTTGACCATTCTCAATGGCGGAAAGGATCGTCGCTTCGCGTTCGTCCCAGAGGTTGGCGCGTTGACTGTATATGGGAATATATTTTGAAGCGGTGAAGATCGTGAATATCGGAAAGGCAAGCGCGACCAGTAAAGCGACCGTTGCTGTGGGTTGTAGCCAGTTTGGCGAATACAATTGACGGAGAGCATATCCGCCAAGCCAGCCGAGCGTAACGAAGGCGAAGACCATGATGTGACGCGGAATAATCTGCGTGCGGAGAATGGGCGTTCCATGTTCAACGTAGGCGCTGGGCGCCAGCGCTGCGGCGACGAGCAGAGCCGCCAGCGCGAAAATCCCGAGTCCAAGCCCGAAGATTTTGAAAACGTTGATTTCTCTCTCCTTCGAGTTCAACACAAAGCCGAGCAAACCCGCGAGGACAACGATGATTATCTGTTGATAATCCTTGAGCGACAACGTCACAAACTCGCGTGTGAAGTTGAACAGTAACACGATCAATTCGGAGAGGCTGGCGGGTTCGCCGTATCGTTCTGCGCGGAGTTGAGTGGTCGGCGCGAAGACGAGTAATGCCATCGCGATGATGGCAAATATCAACGCCACGAGCGCGGGAGCGAAAGTTTTCTGCGCCCAAACTTTTTTGTAGCGCGAGCCAACGAAGGCGATGACCGTGTACAACGCCAACATAGAAACCAACACTGTGTTGCTCGCTTCAGAGAATCCGCCTGCGAGGAGGGAGAGCAGGGCGATGCGGATCAATTTTGGTTTGGATGGGTTTTGGTCCGTGACGAGCGTTAACACCCAAGGGAATAAAATGAGAGGAAACGTGTATGTGAAAAAGCCAGTGTTCCAATAGATGGACTGATACAAATGCGGCGCGAGATAAATGGAGAAGTAGGCGATGACGAGGGAAAGTAAAGTCGCGTGGAAAGTGGAAAGTGGATAAGCCGAAAGGGATGAGAGGTTGAGGAAGAGGCGGACCAAGCCCCACGTCCAGAGAAGAAGCGAGATTGGGATGAGGAGTTGCAATCCGAAAACGCCGAGCGGATAGAAGAGTCCCGCAAGGATCGTCACCGAGTAGCGGCTGGGAGTGTACGTCACATTGTAGAGGTAGCCGCGCAGAGTCTCGAGAAATCCCAAATTGCGGAAGTCGGCGTTGTAGCACCAATCGTCTGCCCAGTAGCGGAAATAGATGCCGAGGTAGGCGAAGATCGCCAAGCCGATGAGGAAGATCGCAAGCGGAATGTATGAGACGTATTTTCGGTCGAAGCGCATAGCGTAAAGATTATACCGAATTCAAAATCTTTTTTCACCACAAAAGACATGAAGGTTTAAAGCCCATAGGTTGAAAAACTTTGCGCGCTTCGTGTCACTTCGACATGCTCAGCGCAAGCCTTCGTATTTAAAGGTTTTAAGTTAAATTGACAATCCCACCTTGCCATGTTATAAATCGCAAGCAATTTACGGATTTACTCATCCAGAGAGGCTGAGGGACCGACCCGATGAAGCCTCGGCAACCGTTCAAACGGTGCCAACTTCGGCAGACGCATGTCTGGCAGATGAGAGAGGATATAAATTTTATGTCGCCTCTCGTTGAGAGGTTTTTTTGTTGTAAAGGAAAGAATATGAAAGTTGAAGAACGTCTTGCCATTCAAGAATTGATCGCTAAATTTTCAAACAGTTTTGACCTGAAAGATTGGGACGGTCTGCAAGCCTGCTTTACCGAAACCTTTCGCGCCGAATATGCGGGACAACCGCAAACTGTCTCTGCCGCAGAATATGCCAAGTCGCGCCGCAAAACGTTGGAGCGTTTTCTATTGCATCATCTTGTCGGCAACTACGAAATTAATTTTGCCGATGAAAATTCCGCGACCTGCCGCGCCTCGATGATCGTCTGGCGCAAAGCGGAAGGCGACGAATCAACGTCGCATTGCGTTTATTTCTTCCAATTGACGAAACGAAACGCTGCATGGAAAATCAACGCCGTAACGCAACGCGTTTTGTGGAATGAAGGAAGTTCGCCCGTTGGAAAATAAACGAAGGCGATTTTTTATCTAGCGTGAATTAACTTTTATTGTCATTTTGAGGAGCAAAGCGACGAAAAATCTTGAACTTTATCTTTGAAACTCCTCGCTGCGTTCGGAATGGCTATTATTAATTTATACAGACCCCAGTTTATAAAAAAGAAGGAAAAATCTAAATGTCCCAAGGAAAATACACCAACCGCTCATACCTCGACGCCCTCGAAAAGAAAATCCTCGTCTTTGATGGCGCGATGGGAACGAGCCTGCAAGTGCAAAACCTGACTGCCGAACATTTCGGCGGCGAGCAATATAACGGATGCAATGACTATCTCGTCATCTCGTATCCCGAAGCCGTGGAAAAAGTCCATCGTTCGTTTCTCGAAGTCGGCGTGGACGTGCTTGAAACGGACACCTTCCGCTCGAATCGTTTAACGATGAAGGAATACAACTTGCAAGACCGCGTGATCGAGATCAACATGGCGGCGGCGCAATTGGCAAAAAGACTCGCCGATGAATTCGCCGAGAAAACTGGTCAACCGCGTTTTGTCGCGGGTTCGATTGGACCGTCAGGCAAACTGCCTTCCGCGAACGATCCCGATTTATCAAATATCACATACGATGAATTAATTGATGTATTCCGCGAGCAGGCGGTCGGATTGATTCGCGGCGGCGCGGATTTGCTCCTCATCGAAACCTCGCAAGACATTCTCGAAGTCAAAGCCGTCATCAACGGATTGCATCAAGCCTTTGAAGAGACGCAAATCTATCTGCCGATTCAGGCGCAAGTGACGCTCGACACAACGGGACGCATGTTGCTCGGCACCGACATCAACGCTTCGCTGACGATCATCGAAGGCATGGGCATTGACGTGTTCGGACTCAACTGCTCGACGGGACCCGAACACATGCGCGAGCCGATTCGCTTTCTCGGCGAAAATTCCACTTTGCCCATTTCCTGTATTCCCAACGCGGGACTTCCGCTCAACGTGGACGGGCAAGCGGTTTACCCGTTGTTGCCTGAGCCGTACGCGAACGATATGTATGAATTCGTGACGAAACACAACGTGTCAGTCGTCGGCGGATGTTGCGGCACGACTCCCGCTCACTTGAAATTACTCGTCGAAAAACTGAACAACCACCCTAGTCCCAAACGCCCTACACAATCTATACCGCAATTTTCATCCGCTATGTCGGCGATTGCCATGCAGCAAATCCCCGCGCCGACTTTGCTTGGCGAACGCTGTAACGCGCAAGGCTCGCGCAAGTTCAAACGATTTTTGCTCGAAGAAAATTATGACGGAATTTTAGACATCGCCCGCGAACAGATCGCTGGCGGCGCGCACGCATTGGATATTTCTTGCGCTGTTACCGAACGCGCCGACGAAGCCAACCTAATGCGCAACGTCGTCAAAAAATTGCAAATGGGCGTGGACGTTCCATTAGTGATCGATTCGACCGAGTTGGATGTTTTAGAAGCCGCTCTGCAAACCACGCCTGGGCGCTGTTTGATCAATTCCACGCATCTCGAAGCGGGGCGCGCCAAAGCCGATAAAGTTTTCGCGCTCGCTAAAAAATATAACGCCGCCGTCATCTGTTTGACGATTGACGAAAACGGCATGGCGAAAACCGCGCAACATAAATATGAAGTGGCGCAACGCATTTACGACATCGCCATTAACGATCACGGACTCAAAGCCGAAGATTTGGTCTTCGACGATTTGACGTTCACGCTGGCGACGGGCGACCCTGAATTTATCGACTCCGCCAAAGAAACTATCGAAGGCATTCGCTTGATTGAAGAAAAATTACCAGGCGTGATGACCTCGTTAGGCGTGAGCAATCTATCCTTTGGCTTTGCCGCGCAAGCCCGCCCCGCGCTCAACTCGGTCATGCTCTATCACTGCGTGCAAGTCGGCTTGGATATGGCGATCGTCAACGCGGCGCACGTCAAACCCTATGCTGAAATTGACGAGACCGAACGCGAACTCTGCGAAGACCTGATCTTCAACCGTCGCGAAGACGCGCTTCAACGCTTCATTCAACATTTTGAAAATGTGGAGATCGTCGACGATAAAGTCGCCGACCCCACCGCAGGCATGACCTCCGAACAGAAACTGCACTGGAAGATCGTGCATCGTTTCAAAGACGGCGTGGAAGAGGATATTGATGAAGTCATTCATCGTGACCCTGCCAGTTTTGAATCACTAGTCAAAAATAACCAATTACCAACCAAACACGAGATCGCCGTTCACACATTAAACAACGTCCTGCTCCCCGCCATGAAAGAAGTCGGCGATAAGTTCGGCGCGGGCGAATTGATTTTGCCCTTCGTTCTGCAATCCGCCGAAGTGATGAAGAAGACCGTCGCGCATCTCGAAAATTATCTTGAAAAGATGGAAGGCGTGACCAAAGGCACAGTGGTTATCGCCACCGTCTATGGCGACGTGCATGACATTGGAAAGAATCTCGTCAAAACGATTCTCGCCAATAACGGCTACACCGTCGTGGATTTGGGCAAACAAGTCCCTGCCGAAACTATCATTGCTAAAGCGGTTGAAAACAACGCCACCGCCATCGGACTCTCCGCGCTGTTGGTTAGCACATCCAAGCAGATGCCGCTCATCGTCAACGAACTGCATCGGCGCAAGCATCAAATTCCCGTATTGGTGGGCGGCGCGGCCATTAATCGCCGCTTTGGAAGACGCATTCTACAAACCGAAGACGGCGCAAATTACGACGCAGGCGTCTTCTATTGTAAGGATGCCTTTGAAGGACTGGACACGATGGACGCGCTGATTGACGAAGAAAAGCGCTTCGATCTATTGGAAAAGATTCTCAAAGAATCGACGATGGAATTGAACGCCGTCGCGCAGACCGAAACCGTCGCGCCCAGTGGAAAACGCTCCAACGTCGTCCCCGCACCGATCCCTCTGCCCGAAAAACTCGGACAGCGCATCGTCAAAGATATGCCGTTAGAGATGGTGTTGAAACATCTCAACATTAACGAGTTGTATCGTCTGTCTTGGGGCGCGAAAAATACGCACGGCGCTGAATGGGAAAAATTGAAGAAGGAATTTGAGGCGCGCCTGATCTCCATGAGCAAGGATGGCTCCAAGCGCGGTTGGCTCAAACCGCAAGCGGTGTACGGCTACTTCGCCTGTCAAGCCGACGGCGAAGAGTTGATCGTCTATGCCGACGCGCAAGGCAAAAAAGAAGCGGTGCGTTTGATTTGTCCGCGCCAGCCTAACGGAGATTTTCTGGCGCTTTCGGATTATTTCGCTTCAGTCGAGTCGGGTCAATTGGATACGGTCGCTTTGCAAGTCGTAACTGTCGGCAAAGCCGCCACCGCTTTGTTTGAAGAATTGCAAGCCGCCAACGATTACACCGAAGCCTACTTCGTGCATGGACTCGCCGTTCAATCTGCCGAAGCGACGGCGGACTATATGCACAATCACATCCGCCGCGAGTTGGGACTCGCCGCGAATCAAGGCAAGCGTTACTCGTGGGGCTATCCCGCCATCCCCGTGCTTGAAGATCATTTCAAAGTCTTCAAAATGCTCCCCGCCGCCGAAGCCGAACTTGGGCTGGGACTTTCCGTTTCGGGACAGATCATCCCTGAAGAATCCACCGCCGCGATTATCGTTCCGCACAAAAGCGCGAAATATTACACGCTCGGCGAAACCAGAGTTGAACAGTTGATGAGGTAGAGCGAGACATTATCTCGCTCTACGGAGTACAACATGACAAACAAATTTCTAAACCTCTTAGCGACCCAAACCCTCCTCGCCGACGGCGCGATGGGAACGATGCTTCACGCGCACGGAGTGGGCTTTGACAAATGCTTCGACGAACTCAACCTCGTCAACCCTTCCGTTGTGGCGGAGATTCACCGCGAATATATCGAAGCGGGCGCGCAGTTGATTATCACGAACACCTTCGGCGCGAATCGCTATAAGTTGGCGAAACACGGTTTGCAAAACAACGTCGCGCAGATCAATCGCGCAGGCGTGGAACTCGCCAAGCGCGTAGTGGCGGCTTCTTTCAAAGATGTTTTTGTCGCGGGCGATATTGGGCCCTTGGGCGTGCGACTCGTCCCTTATGGGCGCGTCAAGTTGGAGGAAGCGCGCGCGGCGTTTGCGGAGCAGGTTGTGGCTTTGACCGAGGCGGGCGCGGACTTGCTCGTTATCGAAACCATCGCCGACTTGTATGAAACGCAAGAAGCGATCGCCGCCGCAAAAGAAAATTCGACGTTGCCAGTCGTCGCTTCGATGACTTTCACCCGCGACGATGTGAGTCTCCTGGGCGATTCGCCGACTAAGATCGCGCATCGTCTCGCGGCTGCTGGCGCGGATGTGATCGGCATCAACTGTTCGGGCGGTCCTTTGCAATTGTTGCGCATCCTCAAGCGAATGCGTCAAGCCGAACCGCGCGCGCGATTTATCGTTAAGCCAAACGCCGGCTGGCCCCAACAAGCCAACGGTCGCATCATGTATCCCGCCGACGCGGATTATTTCGGCGAATATGCGTTGCTCTTCCGCGACGCGGGCGCGGTCATCGTCGGCGGATGTTGCGGCACGACTCCGCAGCATATTGCGATGATGAGAAAATCGTTGGACTCTGCGCCGCGCGCCGCGCCGATAGAAATTTCTTTTGCGCCTGAAGAAGAAGTCGCCGCCGCGCCCGCCGATCAACCGACGCGTCTTGCGCAACGCCTTGCCGAAGGGACGTTTTCCATTTGCGTAGAGATGAATCCGCCGCGCGGACTTTCGACCAAAAAATTAATGGCGGGCGCTTCTCTGCTTTATGATTCCGGCGCTGATGTAATCAACGTCGCCGATAGCCCGTTGGCGCGTATGCGGATGTCGGCTTGGGCGGTTTGCAATTTAGTGCAACGCAAAATCGGCGTGGAGTCGACCTTGCATTTTCCCACGCGCGGAAGGAATCTTTTGCGCGTGCAAGGCGATCTGCTCGCCGCTCACGCGCTCGGCATTCGCAATATTTTCGTCGTCATGGGCGACCCGACCTCAATCGGCGATTATCCCGAAGCGACCGATAACTACGACCTTGTGCCTTCAGGTTTGGTGAAACTGGTTAAACGCGGATTCAATATGGGCGTGGATCATTCGGGCGCGAGCATTGGGCAGCCGACCAGTTTTTTTGTCGGCGCGGCTCTCAACCTTTGTCCGCAAGATATGGACAGCGAAATTAAGAATTTGCGGCGTAAGATCAACGCTGGCGCGGATTTCTTCCTCACGCAACCCGTTTACCGTCCCGACGACGGACCAAAATTAATCGAAGCCTACGAAGCCAAACACGGCAAATTTGACAAGCCGATCATCGTCGGCGTGTTGCCGTTGGTCAGCGCGCGTCACGCCAATTTCTTGCATAACGAAGTGCCGGGTATTGTCATCCCTCAAGAAGCGCGGGCGCGCATCGAAGCCGCCGGCGAAGATGGTTCAAAAGTCGGCGTGGAGCTCGCCGTCGAGTTGATTCAAAATCTCAAATCATGGGCGAGCGGCGCGTATCTGATTCCGCAATTTCATCGCTACGATCAAGTTTCGGAGATTATTGAGGAGGTAAAATAAGGTTATGTTGCTCACTATAGATATTGGTAATACCAACCTCACGCTCGGACTCTATGCCGGCGACCAACTCGGCGCGCATTGGCGCGTCGCCACCGACCATCGTCGTATGTCTGATGAATACGGTTTGCAATTTCTAGGCTTGCTCCAAAACGCGAATAAATCCATCGTAGACTTGACCGGCATCGCGCTCGCTTCCGTTGTGCCGGCGCTGACCGGGCGCGTCGTTCAGGCGTGCGAAGAGTACCTAAAGCAGAAACCTTTCGTGGTAGATACGGGCGTCAAAACGGGCGTTAAGGTTCGATATGAAGACCCCAAAACGGTCGGTGCGGATCGCATCTGCGACGCGGCGGCGGTGATGAAACTATATGGCGGTCCAGCCTGCGTGATAGATTTTGGCACCGCCACCACTTTTAACGCCATTACTAAGGGCGGTGAGTATCTAGGCGGAGCGATCACCGCCGGAGTAAACTTAGCTGCCGAAGCCCTGTATACCCGTGCCGCCAAACTGCCAAATATAGATTTGCAAACGCCGCCTTCTGTTATTGGGCGCAATACCGTCCACGCCATGCAATCGGGTTTGCTGTTTGGGTATGTGAGCATGGTTGAAGGTATGGTCGAGCGTTTTCGCAAGGAACTTGGCGATGAGATGAAAGTCGTCGCCACTGGGGGGCTTTCTGAAGTTGTTGCTAAGGAAACAGAAGTTATCCAAATTATCGCACCCTGGCTGACGCTTGACGGCTTGCGTATCATCTGGGAACTTAATCGGTAACGCGAGAAAAGGGGTATCGCCTTGACTGCCAGGGGAGATTTATCTCGCTTAAGATGCGGGGGCGAGGAATTGCAATGTTAACAGAACTTAAACTTTACCGCCCTTGCTTGCGATAAACATACGCGCTATAATGCCATGCTGTTGAAAGCAAGGAGAACCATGCCTGTTTATATTTATCGTTGCAGTTCGTGCGGCAAACATTTTGAAAAACACCAATCGTTTGACGATGCGCCGCTGAAAATCTGTCCCACTTGTAAAAAGAGAGCGTTAAAGAAGGTAATTACCCCGAGCAAGATCATTTTCAAAGGCTCCGGGTTTTATGCTACTGACAATAAATCCGCCTCGGGAGATAGTTCCGCGGGTACATCTCATTCGCATGCCGAAGAAAAGACGAATGAGAAGCCCGCATCCGCGGGTAAAGGCGATAAGAAATCGAAGAGCAAGCCCGAGCCGAAGAACGAGTAAGACCGCCGTCCTCTTCGCAACTTAAGCCGACTTAACGCAATGAGTCGGCTTTTTTATTTGACGTTTAACCGTGCGATCAAGAGGTCCACGGAGCGACGAGCATATCTATTGAAACACCGAACGCCAACGCGTTCAAGAAGCGCATATCGGCAGGTTGGTCTTTTGACTTCTCCCAGTATCCCGAAAAGACAAAAATCGTCGTTGCCAGAGCGGCGATAAACCGCGCTGCGACGACAGCCCACGCGCCAAAATCCCATGTCGCGCTTCCTTTGATCACGCCTACCGCCATTGTATATATCCAGCGTAAGAGCACGCCGGATAATACGCCGAAGAACACTTGCACTTTGGCGTTCTTATTCTTATCTTGTCGCACCAGTTTGAAGGCGACGGCGTCGTTAACGATGAAAGAATTCATACAGCGCTCCTCTCTTTATTCCGACGTTATTATACAATCTGAGAATGCAAATAAAAAGACCCTTTGCAGGGTCTTGTGTGCTCCTCGACCAGGTCTCGAACCTGGAACCTAGCGGTTAACAGCCGCTCGCTCTGCCAATTGAGCTATCGAGGAAGGCGAGCGAGATTATACGTGTAAGGATAGGGAGTGTCAAGCGTATTTTGGCTGGGGCGCGTCCTTCTCGATTCTGTTTGTTTAATAGCTTACTGCGCCGAAAGTGCGTAGTTTATCAATTCGATGCGTCGCCGAGATCTGGCGAACTGTGCCGGTCAAACCGCGTACGACAATTGAGTCGGTGCTGGCGCCGTCGCCGAAATAACGCACGCCTTTTAGAAATTCGCCGTCGGTGATGCCGGTCGCAGCGAAGAACACATCTTCTGAAGAAACCAGATCGTCCATGGTGAGTATTTTTTCAAAGTCGTAGCCGGCTTCGCGTCCACGGCGGAGTTCGTCCTCGTCGCGCGCGTAGAGTTTGCCTTGGATTTCTCCGCCCATGGCGCGCAACGCGCACGCGGCAAGCACGCCTTCGGGCGTGCCGCCCACGCCAAATAGCGCATCTACGCCTGAATGGGGCCAGGCGGTCATAAGCGCCGCGCCCACGTCGCCGTCTGGAATCTGGCGGATGCGCGCGCCCGCCTTACGAATCTCAGCGATCATATCGTTATGGCGGTCGCGGTCGAGAATGATTGTCGTTAGGTCTTCCACGTCTTTCCGCATCGCTTTTGCGATCGCCTTCAAGTTCTCAGTGATGGACATTTCGATGTTGATCTTGCCCTTCGCTTCCGGTCCGACTGCGATTTTATTCATATACACAAAAGGACCGGGGTCAAACATTGTTCCACGCGGCGCAATCGCTACCGTTGCCAGCGAGTTTGATCTGCCGAAGGCTAACGGGCGCGTCCCATCAATGGGGTCTACCGCAACATCTACGTCTGGAGCGGAGCCGCTTCCGACCGCCTCGCCGTTAAATAACATCGGCGCATTATCCTTCTCGCCCTCGCCGATGACGATCACGCCGTTCATATCTACAGATTGAAGGACCGCGCGCATTGCGTTAACAGCGGCTTGATCCGCCGCTTCTTTATCTCCGCGTCCCATAAAACGTCCCGCCGCCATCGCTGCCGCTTCGGTCACGCGTACAAGTTCGAGCGCTAGGTTGCGAGTAGGTATGTTTTCATTTGCCATGGATCCTCCATTAGAAGATGAAATATTGTATGAAGAAGTAACCGAGCGGCGCGCCCCAAATCCATGAATCGATTCGGTCGAAGATGCCCCCGTGGCCGGGAAAAGCGTCGCCGGAATCTTTCATGTGGCTCTGACGTTTAAACATACTTTCGCCTAAGTCGCCGAGCGGTGTGAGCGCGCCAAGCGCTAAGCCGATTAATGCTCCTTGCAGCGGGGAGATCATCCCGCTTAGCGGACGAAGCCCTACCGAAGAATAGGCGTACGAGAAGATCGCGCCGATAAACGCAGAAGTAAAAATACCCGCGAAGTAGCCTTCCCAGCTTTTCTTTGGACTGATGCGCGGCGCCATTTTATGCTTGCCGTATGCCGCGCCGATGGAATATGCGCCAGTGTCGCCAGCCCAAACCATCGGCATAACCAACATCAGCCACCATCCGCCCGCTGGAAGCGCGCGCAGGTCTAACAAATATGAACCGAGCCAGCCTAGATATACGACGCCGGCGGCGGTGATACAAAAATCAAGCGCGGCTTTGTCTCTGCCGCGTTCAAAGGCGAATACATGGTAGGTCATCGCCGCCATGATGGATAGAACAAGAATGGGAATTGCCGTGGAAGGAAAAAAGAAGCGCGCTGCGGCAATTAACAAGACGCCTCCGGCGGAGATCCACTCGTGCGGTTCGAATCCGGTCGCACGGTACATGCGAACAAACTCACGCGCGCCGCCGACTAAAATAACGGCGATCGCCGCAAAGTAGAAAATGCCCCCGAGGATAATCGCCGGCAAGCCGATCGCCGTTAGCCCGAGCGCCGTTACGATGCGTTTAGGCATTAGAAGCCTCATATTCGCTCGATGAAACTTTCCCATAACGGCGGTCGCGCGAAGCGAAGGTCTCAAGCGCAAGGCGATATTCCTCGCGATTAAAATCGGGCCAATATGTGGGCGTAACGTACCATTCGGAATATGCCGCTTGCCAGATCAGAAAATTGCTGACGCGCAATTCGCCCGAGGTGCGAATGATCAGATCGGGGTCGGGAACGCCAGCCGTGTAGAGGTAGCGATTCACGAGTTCGTCCGTCACGTCTTCGGGGCGAACGCCGTCTTTTATAATATGTTGGATCGCGTTGACGATCTCGTCGCGTCCGCCGTAGTTAAATGCCACGTTTAAGACGAGGCGGTCATTCTTTTTGGTTAAGTCAATCGCGTTCAATACTTTTTTTTGCAGACTGGGCGCGAGGCGTTCCAAACGGCCGATGTGTCGCAGTTGCACTCCTTCTTTGTGGAGTTCGGTAAGTTCGCGATCAATTACGTCCTCAAGGATGAACATTAAGCCTTGCACTTCTTCGCTCGGGCGTCCCCAATTTTCCGTCGAGAATGCATAAATGGTGAGGTACTTAACGCCAAATTCCACCGAAGCGCGGATGATGCGCCGCAAATTTTCGGTGCCCGCTTTATGTCCAGCCAGGCGCGGTAAACCGCGCGAAAGCGCCCAACGCCCATTGCCATCCATAATGATAGCGACGTGACGAGGACATTTCTCGGGCGAAATATTAAAAGAGGCGTTAGCCATCGCATTCACTCGTTGACGCGCGGCGCATCTCGCAACGGTTCATTAAACTTCCATGATCTCGGTTTCTTTTGTTTTGCCGAGCGTTCCAACTTCTTCCACATGTTTGTCGGTAAGTTTTTGCAGATCGTCTTCGCCGCGTTTTAAATCGTCTTCCGAGATCAGTTTTTCTTTTTCAAAGTCGCGCATATCGTTCTGCGCGTCGCGGCGAATATTGCGAATAGCGATCCGCGCTTCCTCGAGCCGATGTCCAATGTGCTTCACTAAATTGCGGCGGCGTTCTTCGGTCAGCGGCGGAAGGCCGAGGTGGATGATTTTGCCGTCGTTGTTCGGGTTGAGTCCCAACTCCGAGGTCTGAATCGCTTTCTCGATCGCTTTGATCGTAGAAGCGTCAAAAGGTTTAATCGTAATTGTATGCGCCTCTGGCACGCTGATCGAAGCCAATTGCATGAGCGGCGTGGGCGTCCCGTAATAGTCTACCGCTAGTTTCTCAACCAGTCCCGGGCTGGCGCGACCGGTGCGCACAGCCGCTAAGTCGTCGCGCAATGCTTGAAGCGCCCCGCGCATTCTGGTTTCAGCGTCGTTAAGAATGTCTTTGATCACCGCAGCCTCCAACGAAGTTTTCTTGATACATGTAATCTTAAGGCGTTCGAATTTAGGTTTTAAATCGTTTGTCGAAATCGAGATAAGGATACACCAAAATATCGAATTTTGCTATGCAACGCGCGCCGCAACCGGCGTTTAGCCGTGTACAAGCGTGCCGACGGGTCTGCCTTCAAGCGCGGCATGTAAAGCGTGGTTATCCCAAAGATTTAACACTAGGATCGGCAGCTTGTTTTCCATACAGAGCGTGACGGCGGTGCTGTCCATCACTTCAAGTCTGCGGTTAATGACCTCGATATAATTCAATTCGTCGAATTTTTTTGCATGAGGATTTTTCTTCGGGTCCGAGTCGTATACGCCGTCCACCTTGGTCGCTTTGATGACTACGTTTGCTTCAATTTCCGTTGCGCGCAATGCGGCGGCGGTATCCGTTGAAAAGAAAGGATTGCCGGTTCCAGCGCCGAAGATGACCACGCGCCCCTTTTCTAAGTGGCGGATGGCGCGACGGCGGATGTAGGGTTCGGCGATCTGGCGCATCTCAATCGCCGACATAACGCGCGTATACACGCCAGCGCGTTCGAGCGTGTCCATTAATGCCATGGCATTCATCATCGTGGCAAGCATGCCCATATAGTCTGCGGTGGCGCGATCCATGCCGCGTTCGAGCCCCTGTTTGCCGCGCCAGAGGTTGCCCGCGCCGATTACGATCGCCACTTCTACGCCCATTTCGGAAACTTCTTTGATGCGGCTGGCGATCGATTCGGCTTCGTCTACGTCAATCCCGAAGCCAGATTTTCCGCCCAACGCCTCCCCGCTCAGTTTGAGAAGAATTCGTTTGTATTTGATGTCGCTCATAAGTCTCCTGACTGTTTTATTTTCTGCCTGTATAAAAATGACCAACCGTCTGGTTGGTCATTTTGTTTCTTAATGCGTCAAACTTTCGCCTAACTCCCACCGTTGGAAGCGTCGTACGATTACGTTTTCGCCGATCGCGGCGACTGTTTGAAGGATTAGCTTCTCCACCGTAATCGACTCGTCGCGAATGTATGCTTGGCGAGGCAGCACAGTCTCGTCTTTGAATTTCTCGATTCGCCCTTGTACGATCTTTTCTGCGATGTTGTCAGGCTTGCCTTCTTCTTTTGCGCGCGCGCGGGCGATCTCCGCCTCGCGTTCCAGAACGTCGGCTGGAATGTCTTCCGCTTTAAGATAGCGCGGCGAGGAAGCTGCGATCTGCAACGCCAACTCGTGCGCCAGTTCGCGGAATTTCTCGGAGCGCGCCACAAAATCAGATTCGCAGTTTACTTCTACGATCACGCCGACGCGTCCGTCTCCGTGTGAATAAAGTTCGACTATGCCTTGCGAGGCTTCGCGGTCGGCGCGTTTGGCGGCGGTCGCCATACCTTTTTCGCGCAGCCAATCTACCGCTTTTTGAAAATCGCCGCCGGCTTCTGTGAGCGCTTTACGGCAATCTAAAATGCCGGCGTTCGTGGCGCCGCGCAATTCTTTGATCATCTCGGTCGTAATTTCCATGAGTTCCTATTCTTTCGTTTCTTCAATGGCTGGCGCTTCTGCTGCCGCATCGGGTGTAGAGTCTGTCTCATTTTGGCTAGATTCGGCGACAGTTTCCTCTTCCGCTTGGCGCGAGGCGCTCATCTTTGCCAGCGTCGCTTCGCCGAGGAGGGCGTCGTCGGTAAGCTCTTCATCCGTCTCTACGACTTTCGGCGCTTTGCGCGAGGTCCGTTCAGATTTACCCTTTGATTCGCCGGCAGGGGTTTCTTCTAGTTCTTCTTCCTTGCGCATAGATTTCCCTTCGAGGACAGCATCCGCCACCTTAGCTACCAATAATTTGATGGCGCGAATTGCGTCGTCGTTGGAGGGAATCACGTAATCAATATTTTGCGGATTGCAGTTTGTGTCTACCATCGCCACAATGGGGATGTTGAGCAGGTTGGCTTCGTGCACCGCCGTCTCTTCGCGGCCTATGTCAACGATAAATAACAAGTTGGGGCGGCGTTTCATTGCGCGGATACCGGAAAGCCGGATCGAAAGGCGATTAATCTCACGTTCGATCAACAGTCCTTCTTTCTTCGTCAAGCGGTCGAGTTCGCCGTTATCGCGCATTTTCTCCAAGCGTTCAAATTCTTGAATGCGGTCGTACATGGTAGACCAGTTTGTGAGGATGCCGCCCATCCAACGCTCTGTCACAGAGGGCATGCCGCAACGCGCGGCTTCTTCTGCTACTGTTTCTTGCGCTTGGCGTTTTGTCCCCACGAACAACACTGTTCCGCCTTCGGCTACGGCGTCGCGAATGACATTGTATGCCTGACTCAATAATTTCGAGGTCTGTTGCAGGTCAATAATGTGAATGCCGTTGCGCTCCGTAAAAATATACGGCTTCATGCGCGGGTCCCATTTGTTCGTGCGATGTCCGAAATGAACGCCGCTTTCCAGCAGGGATTTCATTGAGATAACTGCCATAATTCTCCTAACATTCCGCGTTACGGCGGAAAAAGTTTAGCGGGGTTTTATGACCCGCTCAGGGGCGCTTGATGCCCGTCCCAGGCAAGATGTGTGGCGCATATAGCGCCACATAAAAATTATAACACAGGATTTATTGAGTTGTTTTTAGATTTAATGTATTTACGAAGCGTCATTCCGTTTACATTGCGCCGTCTAAATTTATCGCGTCCCAGATCTTCTTGGCGCGATTTCTGAGCTTGTCGTTTTCGTTGACTTTCTTAGCTGCATACATGACCGTCGTGTGATCGCGTCCGCCGAGAATTTCGCCGACTTGCGGAAATGATATCTCGTTATATTGCCGTAAGATGTACATGGCGAGTTGGCGCGGGATCGCGATTTTTGCCGAGCGGCTCTGCCCGAGCAGGTCGTCTACTTGCACGCCTTCGATCTCGGCGACTGCTTCGAGGATCTTCTCCGCAGGGACGTTCTTTTTATGAGGTAAAAGATCGGCGAGCGCCATTTCTACGAGGCTGGGCGTCAATGCTACGCCGCTTAGGTCGGCGAAAGCGACGACGCGATTTAACGCGCCTTCTAATTCGCGGATGTTGGATTGCACTCGACGCGCGATGCTTTCGAGGATTTCGTCCGGCACATGCCGTCCCGCTCGTTCGGCTTTTGAGCGCAAGATGGCGAGACGTGTTTCTAGGTCGGGCGGCTGAACGTCGGCGGCGAGTCCCCATTCAAAACGAGAGCGCAGGCGTTCTTCCAGCGTGATAAGCGATTTGGGAGGGCGGTCGGAAGAAACAATGATCTGCTTATCTTGCCCGTGCAGGGTGTTAAAGGTATGAAAAAATTCTTCCTGCGTTGATTCTTTGCCGGCAATGAACTGAATATCGTCAATCAGCAATACGTCAATCGAGCGATATTTCTCGCGAAAGGCTTGCGTTGTATGCGTGCGAATCGCGGTGATCAGATCGTTGGTAAATTCTTCAGAAGATACATACAGTACACGCAGCCCGCGTGCGTGACAGGAATTGCCGATAGCGTGAAGCAGGTGCGTTTTTCCCAGCCCGACGCCGCCATATACAAAGAGAGGATTATATGCGCGAGCGGGCTTCTCGGCGACGGCGAGACATGCCGCATGAGCTAGCCGATTGCCCGAGCCTACTACGAAGTTGTCAAAAACATAGCGAGAATTGAGCGTTGAACTGCGCGCATTTTGATCAGACGTCGCCGCCGCTTCCGCTGGATGGGTTTCTTCTGTGCCCGCTTCTTTTTCGCCGCCAAAAACTACAAAACTGACAGCCACGTTGCCGTTCAAAATTCCGCCTAGCAGGCGGTTGACGGTATTGGCGAGGCGGTTTTCAAGCCAATCGCGCGCATAGGCATTGCGGACTCCAATGATCAATGTGCCGTTTTGGAAGGAAACCGGTCGTGTATCACGCACCCAGGTGTCAAATGAGGCGCGCGGCATCTCTAATTGAAGTTCTCCGAGCGCTAATTGCCATGCCTGTTCTGCGTTCATTCTTCCTCCTCGACAAACGTTATGATGTAATGCGAAAGTTATCCGCTTCATCAGCGGCTGTGCGTGAAATATGCTGTTGTGATCAATCAACGTACAGGGGTTGCCAGATGGGCTTTAATTTCCACATCTTTATTTCAGCGTGCTGTCATTCTAGCACAACCGCTGAAAAGTACAACACGCAAAGCCTACGCTATATTTAAAACATTTGGTTTTTTAAGGTCATGCAATGTTAAAGAATCTTTGGGTAATTTGAAGCTGCCGCGATCTTTCGTAGAACGTCCGTTTCAGCCATGTACGCGCTGACGAGTTATCCACACCCCCATATATGGGGATAAAACCTATAATTCCGCCTATTCCAGCGCTATATGCTGTTGGTTGTTAAAGAATATTTGTTGGAATGTTCTTTAAAGAAGCCGAACGAAACTTAAGATTGTGGGATTCAATGTTAAAGAATTGAGCGCTTACGCCATTTACGCGCGTAAATGATACGGAACCCAGGCTAATACCGTGGTTCCATCGTTTATATTCGATGTGATTTCAACGTCGCCCCCCACCGCTTGTACGCGCGCTTGCATGTTTTCCAACCCATGACCAATGTTGGCGTTCGTATTCTCCATAATGAAGCCAACGCCGTTATCGCGAATTTCCATCACGACGCGATCTTCCGTCTTCCATAGCGAAACATGAACGCTTTTCGCCTTTGCATGTTTTGCCGCGTTCGCTAACGCTTCCTGACATACATGGAACAAAGCGAGTAAGTATGATTCGGTCAGTTTCCTCAAACCTCGTTCAGGGTAGGAGAAGGTTACTTCGATCGGTGTGTGCGTTTTAAATTCGGCGATCAGCCGTTGAATGCCGCCGATCAGCCCATCTTCGCCGATTTGTCTCGGCTTTAAGTCTAAAATATAGGTCCGTAGATCGTGGATGACCTGATTCAATCCGTCAATTGCGCCTTGAATGCGCTGCTTTGCTTCGTGAGCGTCTTCATTAATAGCGCTTTCAAGCGATAAGCCTAATCCGTAAATGGATTGAATAACTCCGTCGTGTAGATCCATGCCGATGCGATCGCGTTCTTCCAGGACCGCTAGCCGCCGCGCATTCGAATGCAGACGCGCATTCTCAATCGCCAAGCCGGCCCATGTCGCCACTGCCATCAACATTTCCATATTTCGCCCATCCAATGGGACGGCGCTGCGCGTAGCGACGTCCATCACGCCCATTAAATTCTCTCCCGATAATAAGGGGATACATGCAACTTGTTGAAAACCGGCGCGCACGACCTCTCTGCGCACAAAATTCGTATCTTTCGTAAGGCGTTTATTTGTCATCGGCTTGCGCGTCAGCGCGACGGCGCCGGGATAGCCTTCGCCCATGCGGAAAATGTTCTTTTTCCAAAAAATTTCAGCGGCATCTCCGCGATGCAACGCTAGGCGAAGAGTAGCCTTATCTTCATCCAATAGAAAAATCTCGCCCACTTCCATATTTAAGTAGCTCATCACATGCTGCAACGTGCGATTTAAGATCTCGTCCAGTTCTAGGCTGGAAGCCAGCGCAGAGGCGATGCCATAAAGGAAGTTCATGTCTACGCTGCGACGCGTTAGCGCCGTATCGCGTTCGCGCATCTGTTCCAACAACCTTGTGTTTTGAATCGCGACGGAAGCGTACGCCGCCAGCATTTGGACGATCATCTCGTCGTTCGCGTCAAATTCAGGCGCGCCGATCTTATCGGTGAGGTACAACTGCCCTAATTGGCGTTTGCCGGTGTGAATTGGGACGCCTAAAAAGGATCCCATTTTGGGGTGATTTCGTGGAAAACCGACGGATTTCGGATGGTCTCGAATCTTTGATACGCGCAACGGGACGTGGGTGTTCATCAACTCACCGATCAAGCCGCGCCCAATCGGCGGATGCTTCAATTTCTTGAGTTGGTCGTCAGTCATCCCCACAGAAATAAAATTGACGAGTTTGCCGGCGTCGTCCAACAAGCCCAGCGCGGCATATCGTGCTCCAGCCTGCTCGCGAGCCGCTTTAACGATCCGTTCCAGCAAGGTTTCGAGAGAGGCATCTTTCACCAACTCCAAACTGGCTTGATGCAATGCGGTCATCCGTTCTTGAAGTTGTTCGTGAGTTAACGGCATAAAATAAATTATCTCATAAGATGATAGGTTTTGGCAGAGAACCGGCGTACAATTCCGCCCAAGGACGAACTTATGACAAACTCGCGTATCGTTGGATTTTACGCACTAGGCCTCGCCGCGCGCCGCGCCAAATTAGCGGAAGCCTTCGCGCCGCAGACTCCGCCCGAACTGTCCGCTTGGACGACAGGCGGACTCTCCGCCGAAACAGCCGACCACATGATCGAAAACGTCGTGGGTATGTATTCGCTTCCGCTCGGCGTGGCGCTTAACTTCACGATCAACGGGCGCGATGTGCTTGTGCCTATGGTCGTCGAAGAACCGTCTATCGTGGCTGGAGCGTCATTCATGGCGAAACTTGCGCGTTCAAACGGCGGATTCGCCGCCACAAGCACAGAACCATTGATGATCGGTCAGTTGCAGGTGTTGGACGTTGAAGATTTGAATCAAGCCGCCGAACAGGTGTTGGCGCGAAAAGCCGAACTGTTGACGTACGTTGACGCGGCCGAATCCAGCCTGAAGTCCAGAGGCGGAGGCGCGCGGGATTTGGAAGTCCGCAGTATCGCAGAATCCCCCATCGGAAAATTTCTCATCGTTCATCTCATCTACGACGTGCGCGATGCGATGGGCGCGAACGCGGTTAATACGGCCTGCGAACGTCTCGCGCCAAAAATCGAAGAAATTACTGGCGGGCGCGTGCATTTGAAGATTCTCTCGAACCTGTCGGATAAACGCATGGCAAAAGCGACCTGCGTGATCCCTGTGAAAGAATTGGAGTTTGTAGCGCGAGATGTAGGTCGAGATAATATCTCGACCTACACAGGCAAAGAAGTGCGCGACGGTATCATCGCCGCGTATGCCTTTGCCGCCGCAGACCCGTACCGCGCCGCGACACATAACAAGGGAATCATGAACGGAGTTGATCCCGTTGTGATCGCCACTGGCAACGATTGGCGCGCCATCGAAGCGGGCGCGCACGCCTACGCGGCTCGTTCGGGAAAATACGCTTCATTATCTGTTTGGTCGAAAGATGACGATGGAAATTTAGTCGGCGAACTCGAAATGCCGCTGGCGGTGGGAATCGTCGGCGGCGCGACGAAGGTGCACCCTGCCGCGCAAGCCGCGATCAAGTTGATGGACGTGAAATCCGCTGGCGAGTTGGCTGAGGTCATCGTCTCTGTAGGACTCGCGCAAAACATGGCGGCGTTACGCGCTCTCGCCACCGAAGGCATCCAGCGCGGACACATGTCACTGCACGCGCGGCAGGTTGCCATCGCGGCGGGCGCGAGCGGAGAGTTAATTGAGAAGGTCGCCAGTCAAATGGCGGAGGAGAGAATTGTGAGAATTGATCGGGCGAAAGAGATTTTGAAGACGATGGAAAGTGGAAAGCGCCGCGCCACGCAGGCTTGATCTCAAAGTTTTGGTATATATGTCACATCAAATCTGGCATCTGCTACTATCGGCTATGCCAATTAGAGGAACTTTTCAGTTAGAATCGGCTCAAAAATATGACAAAAGACTTTTTGGACAAAATTATTCAAGGTGATTGCGAGAAAATTCTGCGAGGTTTTCCCGATAACTGTGTTGATTTAATTTTCACATCCCCCCCTTATGCGGATCAACGCGCCAAAACGTACGGAGGCATTAAACCAGACAACTATGTTGAATGGTTTTTGCCTAAATCTGCAGAATTTCTACGCGTTCTAAAACCTAGCGGGACATTTATATTAAATATCAAGGAAAGAGTCGTGGATGGTGAACGCCATACTTACGTGATTGATTTAATATTGAAAATGCGCGAGCAAGGGTGGCTTTGGACAGAAGAATTCATGTGGCACAAGAAGAATTCTTATCCTGGAAAATGGACGAATCGCTTTCGCGATAGCTGGGAAAGATTGATTCAATTCAACAAAACAAAAACTTTTGCCATGCATCAGGAAGCTGTTATGGTCCCTATTGGCAATTGGGCAAAAGACCGTCTGGCGAATTTAAGTGATACTGACAAAATTCGTGATGAGTCAAAGGCTGGCAGCGGTTTTGGAAAAAATGTTTCTAATTGGATTGGGAGAGACATGGTCTACCCAACCAACGTTTTACACATGGCAACGGAAACTGGTAACAAAAACCATAGCGCGGTATTTCCTCTTGACTTGCCACAGTGGTTTATCAAATTGTTTACTAAGCCAGAGGATGTTGTTCTAGATCCGTTTGTCGGTTCAGGGACAACAGCATTGGCCGCGATACAGTTGGGGCGGCATTTTGTTGGTATTGATATTAATCCTGAATATATTGATATATCAAACCAACGGCTTTCAGAATCTCAACTTCGATTACCTACAATTGCTGAGAAAAAGACGAGATATTCCGTTTCTAAAAATGGAAAGGGACACAAAAAATGAATTCTCTAAACTTGAACGACGTGAGAGATTATGTAAACGAGAATGTGGTTGATTTCCATCAACGACGTTTGAAATCGCTCGAGGAATTGAAACTCGAAAAACTTTTGACAAAGAATCCATATCTTTTCAAGGCAAAAAATCTATTAACTGCCAATGCTCTCATCGAAGATTTGTTGTCTGCTTTTTTATCTTCATCCGAAGAAAAATTGTTTGGCGACTTTCTTGAAGGGTTGGCTGTGTTTGTTGCTCAAAAAACTTGTGGGGGGCACAAATCTACCGCTCAAGGCGTAGATTTGGAGTTTTTCAATAACGACACACATCATATTGTTTCAATAAAATCTGGACCGAATTGGGGCAACAGTTCTCAGCAAGATAAATTGGAACAGGATTTAAAAACAGCGGTCGCAAGATTGAAGCAATCAAAGCATTCTTTAAACATTCAACCAGTTTTGGGAATTTGTTACGGAAAAACAAAGACCACGTTCTTGCGGGGTTACATGAAAATTGTTGGTCAAAATTTCTGGTACCTGATTAGCAAGAATCCAAACCTGTACACAGACATCGTTGAACCAATTGGATATAGAGCAAGAGAACACAATGAAGATTTTGCAAAAAAGAAGGCGGGAATAGTCAACATGCTTGCGATGGAATTTATTCCGAAGTTTTGTAACCCATCAAATGGTTATATTGACTGGGTGAAACTTGTCCAATTTAACAGCGGTAATTACAAACCTAGTTAAATCGCCGCTCGCAACAGAAGGTTACTAAATGACAACCCCTCACACCCATTCCCCCACCCTCCTCAAACCCGCCAAGCCCGTTGGTATCATTGGCTACGGCGCGTACGTGCCGCGTTACCGCCTGCCCGCCGAAGAAGTCGCACGAGTCTGGACGGGCAAAACCAGCGGACTCCCGATCAAAGAAAAAGCCGTCCCTGGGCTGGATGAAGACGTCATCACCATGTCCATTGAAGCGGCGCGCAACGCGATGAAACGCGCGCAAATTGACCCGACCGAATTGCGGGCGGTCTGGGTCGGGTCTGAGTCGCATCCGTACGCGGTGAAGCCAACCTCCACGTTGGTCGCTGAGGCGATTGGCGCCGTCCCGAACACGCAAGCCGCCGATTGGGAATTCGCCTGCAAGGCTGGCACCGAAGCGCTCGTCGCCGCAATGGGATTGGTCGGTTCGGGCATGGGCAAGTACGCGATGGCGATCGGCATGGACACCGCGCAAGGCAAGCCGGGCGACGCGCTCGAATATACCGCTGCGGCGGGCGGCGGCGCGTATATCGTCGGTCCCGCCGAAGAATCGCTGGCGGTCATCAACGCCTCGTATTCCTACGTCACCGACACGCCCGATTTTTGGCGGCGCGAATATCAAAAATATCCCGAACACGGCGTGCGCTTCACGGGCGAGCCGGCTTACTTCAAACACGTTTCGTCCGCCGCCGCCTACTTGATGGAAGCGTCGGCGACCGCGCCAAAAGATTACAAGTGGGCGGTCTTTCATCAACCCAACACCAAGTTTCCGCAACGCGTGGCGGGACAACTCGGCTTTTCGTTAGAACAGATTGAGCCAGGTCTGCTCGTGCCGCTCATTGGGAATACCTACTCCGGCGCGGCGCTGATCGGACTCACTGCCGTCCTCGACATCGCCCAGCCTGGCGATCGGATTCTCGTCGCCTCTTTCGGCAGCGGAGCGGGATCGGACGCCTTCGACCTCACTGTCACTGACGCCGCTCCGCTCCGCGCAGGTTTAGCCGCGAAGACCCAAGATTATGTGAAGCGCCGAACGGAAATTGATTACGCGACCTACGCGCGTTTTCGCGGCAAGTTGACGATGAAATAAAGAGAAAATATTCCAAGGAGAATCGCGTATGTTTAAGATAAGAAGTCATTGCCAAAAGATTTGCATTGTCTCGTTATTTTTGGCGTTAAGCACGGCTTGCAGTTTTTCATCGGCAACGCCAACGCCTCAACCGTTGGCAGATTCCGCTTTCTCAGGTTATGCTTTTATCGATTCAAACTTCAACGGCCAACTCGACGCTGAAGACGCGCCGCTTGAAGGCGCGATGTTTTCCGTCGAGATAAATGGCGTGAAAGCGTTTGGCGCGACCACCGATAAAAATGGATACGCCTTCATCCTCATCCCCAGCAGCGTTGATTTCCCTGTCACCTTGAGCATGGAAGCGCCAAAAGAATCTAATTTGGACTACGCCGGCTTTTCGGAAGTTATCGTCCATAGTTTGACCGAAGAACCTCCTAAATTTCTTTTTATCGCGAAGTGAGAAATTAACGAATGACAGACATCATCATCGCTGGCATTGGACAAACCGAAGTCGGCGAGCATTGGGAAATCGGCTTGCGCGAATTAGCCTTTAGCGCGATTCATTCTGCGGTTGAAGATTCGGGCGGACTCAAACCGCAAGCCTTATTCGTCGGCAATATGCTCGCGCCGAATCTTTCTCGTCAGGCGCATCTCGGCGCATTGCTCGCGGATTATGCCGGCTTGCTCGGCATCGAATCCGCGACCATCGAAGCGGCGGGCGCATCGGGCGGCGCGGCGCTGCGGCAGGGTTATCTCGCCGTCAAAAGCGGATTCGTGGACATCGCGCTCGTCGTCGGCGTGGAAAAATTCACCGATAAAGTTGGGGCGGATGTGGACGCGGCTCTCGCTACGACAGGCGACTCCGATTTTGAATCCATACAAGGGATGACCCCCGCCGCGCAAGCCGCGTTGTTGATGAAACGCTACATGCACGAGTACGATGTCCCCAAAGATGGATTCGCTGGTTTTGCATTGACCGCTCATGCGAACGGCGTCGCAAATAAACATGCGATGTTTCGCAAAGCCATCAAACCCGAAACCTACGCCAAAGCGGAAGTGATCAGCGATCCGCTCAACATGTTCGATATGGCTCCCAACGCAGACGGCGCTGCGGCAGTTATTTTGACGCGACGAGATTTACTGCCGAGCAACTTCTCGCATCCGCTGGTGAAGATCGCCGGCTCCGCGTCTTCATCCGATACGCTGGCATTGCACGACCGAAAAGATACGCTGTACTTCGACGCCGCGCAAATTTCCGCAGGAAAAGCGATGAAACAAGTCGGCGCGGTGTTGGATGATATTGACCTGTTTGAATATCACGACACCTTCAGCATTTACGCCGCGTTGCAACTTGAGGCGGTTGGCTTCGCTATCAAAGGCAAAGGCTGGAAACTCGCGGCAGATAATGAAATTGGATTGAAGGGAAAAATCCCCTGCGCGACGATGGGCGGAATGAAAGCGCGCGGCTTCGCGGGCGGAGCCTCAGGCGTGTATCAGGCTGTGGATGCGGCGACTCAACTTCGAGGTCAGGCAGAGGCGAATCAAATCCCGAATGCAAAGATCGCGTTGATTCAATCCCTCGGCGGACCCGCGTCTACGGCGGTGAGTCATATTTTGCAAAGGCTGGCTTAATAATGTAGATCGCGCTTAAAGCGCGATCTACATTATTATTTCAACGCCATTCACCTTCAAAGTATATTCTGCTGCCTCAATCATATCATCTTCAAATCCGAAGAACGTCCAAAACGCGACTTGAGGTTGAGTCGCTTCGAGCATCACGGAGATGGCTGGTTCTTTGTGACCGTAGTAGCGTGAACGCCATCCGTGCGTGGAGTTGGGGTCCGCGCGGACGAAGGAGAATTTACTATTACCTTCGGCAATTCCAACTTGAACTTTGTATTTCGTTCCATCCACAGATAACAACGCAGAACTGTCTTTTTGCTCAAACGGAAAATCGCTGAGCAACCAATGAAGCGCGTAATGACGCGACTCTTTGGAAGTGAGAGTATCAATCACAATCCAGCGATCGCCTTCAAGAGACATGACAGTTCGTTTGTGAGTCACGGGTTTGTAGCCATCATGCTCGCCTTGCCAAAGTTTTTCATTGTGTTGTAACACTTTCCCTTTTGACCAATTCGTCCACGTGAAGCGGCTGACCATAGTCATTTGGTCTTTGTTGTCTACTGTCACTGTGTTGTGAACATTAGTGTGTGCGAGTCCATTGCGCCAAGGGGGTTGTCCGCTGTAGAGGTAGGTGCCCGCGTCGATGGCGAGATTGTGACCGTGAATCCATAAGTCCACGTGGAGTTGGTCGGCGTGGGAGGGGCGGGAGGCGTAGTCCGCACAGTGGATGAGGGCGTGAGAGTTCGAGGAGCGAAGGATGTAGACTCCCCCATTCGAAAAAGATTCACCGCGAAGCACGCTAAGAGCGCGAAGGTTTTCTTTTACTTTTTCTTCCCTGGCGTTTTTCGCGCTCTTAGCGGTTAATTGAGATTCACCGCACAGCCAAAAAACATCCTCATCCCATGGACCAGGCTCGAAGAGGAATTCTTTTTTGGTGATGTACCAGCCTAGTTGCAAAAGCGGACGGTAGTCGGTGAAGTTGCAGTTGTTGAGGGGCAAGACCAGTGCGCCATCGTTGGAGCCGTAGGTGGGCATCTCGCCTGTTTCGGGGTTGATGAGGCGGGAGAGGTAGGTTATTGAATTAGAGACGGATTGTTTGAGCTCAGTAGAAAGTGGAAAGTGGTTTATGTCACCGAGTCGAATAGCGTAAAGATAAATGTGAAGAATGAAACGATGGTAGTTGAGGGAGTACATTGAGTAAGCGCCATCGGAGAAAATCTGTTCGGCGGCGGATTGCTCGAGAAGTTTTCGTCCGAGAAAGAGATATTTTTTGGCATGTTTGAGTTCGGGGAAAAGCAGACCAGCCATCCACAAACCGAAGGCTTCGCTGATGGTGTGGTTACTTTTTGTGGAAATGGCATAGCCGATGTTTTTATAGATGCGATTCGCTTGCGCGGCGATTAGCAAAATGAATTTTGCTTTACGGTTGGGGGTGGAAGACGGAGAATTGGAGAATTGGGAGTAGCCGAACGTCCATGCCATGAGGCGGAGGGTGATCTCTTGTCCGTCCATCCAATTAGGTCCCGTGTTGGGAGGGTTGTGCTGTGCCCAATCTTCGATGAGAGTCCAGAAGGCTTTGGGATATTTTTCATCGTGAGCGGCGGCATACGCGCGGACGAGGGTGTAGATAAAGGTAAAGCGATTCGGTTCCCAGATGAATTTGATGTCGGTGGAGGAGTCATCGGAGATTTGCGACCAGTGTTTGTTCATATCACTCTGAGCAGAGCGAAGAGTCTCTGATTGCGGGAGTAGAGACCCTTCGTGGCGCGGGGCGCCACTCAGGGTGACATAATCCTTGTGCCAATCAGGAGGAAAGCCTGTTTTTATGAAATCGTGAGAGAAATATTTTATTTCGCCGTTGAGGATGCGGTCTGCTTCGGTGATGGCTTGTTGTTTATCCCATGGAATGTTTTCTGGCAATTGTCGCGCTTCGACTGCGTGACGAGAAGAGCGTTCGTCACTCCGCTCAGCGAGGAGACGCTTGTAATCACCCCACTCACCCATCGGCATTTGGAGGCAGATGAGTCCCGTGCGGAGGCGAAAGGCGTAGGCGACGCGAAAGGCTGACCAACGTGGACCAAGTTGAAGGTAGAGAGAAGCGAAGTTTTTTATCCGATTGAACATTTTTTAACACGAAGGGTCACAAAGGTTCACAAAGGAAACCCTTAAGATATTAAACCTTAGCGATCTTCGCGCTCTTAGCGGTTAAAGATTTTGCGTGACGAGAGAGGATGATCCAAATGAGTGGAAGTCCGATGATGATCAGTGGCGGGGCGAGTTGACTGCCACGCGACCATTCGAATGACAGCACGCCCGCGAGAAGCGTGAGCATGAGATACAACGCGCTGACGATGTGATGCGGATACCCGCCGATGACGAGTCGTTGATAGAGATGCGTGCGATGCGCGGCGAGAACATTTTCGCGTTTGAGCGCGCGGCGGATGAACGTGACGCCCGCGTCCATGATGAACGTCCACATGAGGAGCGTGCCGAGCATGAGCGCGTCGCCGCCCTGATCGGCAGAGAGCAACGGCAGAACCGCAAACGTATAACCGAGGAATGTGCTGGCAACGTCGCCCATAAAAATTTTTGCGGGCGACCAATTGTGCGCGAGAAAACCCAAACTGCTCGCGGCGACGGCAAGCGCAACCGCAAACACAAAACCGTTGCGCATGTTCGACGCGAGCATCATCCAGCCCAGCCCGCCTGCGAACGCCACGCCGCCCGCGATGCCGTCAATGCCGTCCATGAAGTTGTAGGCGTTTGCGAGTCCGATGATCCATAAAAACGTGATGATGATTCCGACGACACCCAAATTCAATTCGCCGAACAACGGGATGGTGACCGTTTTGAAATATCCCAGCCCATAGATCGAGACCGCCGCGACGAGTCCTTGCACTGCAAAGCGGACGCGCGCCGAAAGTGACGACACATCATCGCGCCAGCCCAGCCATGCGATGACCAAGCCGCAGACGAGATAGATCAACGTGTGACTGAACCCCGCCTCTTTCGCGGACCATAAGCCTGCTCCCGTTACGAGGACGACTATCGCCACCCCTCCACCGCGCGGCGTGGGCGTGACGTGTGAACTCCGTTCGTTGGGATGGTCGAGGATTTGTCGTCGCTCGGCGTAACGGCGGATGAGGTAGACGAGGGAGTAGGAGAGGATGGCTAAGATGGAGAAAGAAAAAAGAGACATTATTGTATTTATTGTAATTTGATTTCCATTCTTACCCCTTCCTCAAACGCCAGCGGACTAAACCCAAAATCCCTTTGTGCGTCACTGTAGGTGAAATCCTTGTTCTCGTTCAGCCGCAGGACTTGTTCCGCTTTGATGGGAAATGGAATCCGCATTCGCTCGAAGAGGGAAAGCATTACGACAATAGGCTTCGAGGGGATGTGAAGTTTCCACTTGCGCTTTTTCATTGCTTTGGCAATCGTATCAATGACTTGGTTATACGTCAGCGGATATTTCCCTGCGATGTTATAACTCTTGCCGATGGTGATATCGGATTTCAAACAACCGAGAATCGCTCTTGCCACATCGTCCACATAGATGGGCTGCTGCAAGGACTTCCCGTCACCGAAGACAGGCAGGATCGGAGAATATTTCATAAATCGAATCAACCGCCACATATTTCGGTCGCGTGGACTGCCGTAGATCATCGTCGGGCGCAGGATGGTGTATTTCAGTCCGCTGGTTTCGATAGCGAGCTCCGCCGCTACGCGAACCTTCTTGCTCTTGGCATTCAACTGCGTGAAGATGGCGGTCGTGCTGATGAAGATCGCGCGCTTGATGCCAGCGTCCTTTGCGGCGCGGATGATCGAGTCCGCGTGACCGAAGCCGAGTGAGGCGATGTTGACGAGCGCGTCCGCGCCTTGCATGGCGGACGATAACGATGCGGTGTCCGATAAATCTCCCTGCGCCCATTCGATTTTGGGATTGGAAAGAGTCGAACGGTCACTGGAGGCGCGGTAAAGACAGCGGACTTGGTATCCGTTATTGATGAGGAGGGGAACAACGCGCGAGCCTGTAAAACCCGTCGCGCCTGTGACGAAGGTTTTCATGTTTCCTTTTATGTCATTGCGAGGAGGAGCGAAGCGACGACGAAGCAATCTCCCACGACGAGGAGATTGCTTCGGGCAAAGAACAAGAGCGCCCTCGCAACGACATTATTCATTGATTAATTTTTCCAACAACTCTAGCGTTTCAACCAACTTATCTCTTCGATCCAGATGTTTGACCAAATACTCGCGGGCGTTCTGTCCCATTTGTTTAACGATGTCTATATTTTTTGAAAGATCGAGGATCGCGTCGGCAAGTGTTTCATCGTCATTCGGTTGGACGAAGACGCCGCCATACGATGATTCGATTAATTCGCGCGTGATACCGTCAATGACCAGCGCGGTGGCGCGTCCCGCCGCCATGTAATCGAAGACTTTGTTCGGGTATGTGGTGCGGAACATGGGAATATCTTGCAAGATGGCGAGACACACATCCGCCGAAGCGACGACGCGCGGCATTTCTTTTTTGGGGCGGACGCCAGCAAAGATGACATTCGAGAGATTCATTCGCTCCGCTTTGGATTGCAGGCGAGTCCGTTCTTTGCCGTCGCCGAAGAGGACAAAATGAATTTTGTCGTACGGCTTCAAGCGTTCCGCCGCGCGGAGGATCGTGTCAATGTCGTTTGCCTGACCTAGCGCGCCTGCATACAATACGATGAATTTATCTTGCAATCCCAACTCCGTGCGGATAGAAGAGCCGTCCACTTTCGGATTGAACATGTCCACGTCTGTGCCGTAGGGGATAAAAGTGATCTTCTTCTCAGGCACGCCTTTGCCGATCATGTACACTTTGTAGGCGGGTGAGTTCACAAGAATATGCGTTGCGCGCGCATACAAAAATTTCTCCAGCCAGCGACCCAACCCAATCACCAGAGGATTCTTCAACACACCCATGCTCATGCCGAACTCGGGCCACAGGTCGCGCACTTCGAGCAGGAACGGCTTGCGGCGAGTCCATGCCACGAACCACGCCGAAACTGCCTGAAAAATCGGCGGCGTAGTGCCAAGGACCAAATCCACATCCTTCACCTGAAACGCCGTCCACACCGAACTGAACATGAAACTAAAAAACGAGATCACGCGCCAAAAATAACTGCGATGCAGAGCGGGATAAATATACGCGCGGAGAATCCGCACACCGCCAATAACCTGCTCGGCAAATATCCCTTTGCGTTCAACCGTCCGCTGACCTGTTTGGTAATTCAAATCGCTAGCGACGATGACGAGTGCGTGTCCGCGCGATTGTAGAAATTTCGCCAGCTCGAAATGGCGCGTATGCCCCGGCTCGTCCGGCGAGACGAAGGCTTGATTAATCAACAGGATTTTCATCGAGAATGATTATAAGTTATTTGCGAAAAGAATAAATTTAGACCCCGGGATATTTTTCTTCTTACGAATCTCTTACGGGAATAATGCGTCTATTTACTCAGTTCGCGTTATAATAATTATGTAAGGATGAAGTAGCGATCGCGCAATCCTTATATAAATTTCTCTAACTTCTGAAAGGAGTTGTCATGGGTTTCTTCTCAAAAATTCTTGGAAAACTTGGTATGGGTAAAAAAGAGGAGGACAAACCGCAGTTTGCGGGTATGTCTAAACCTGCTGGTGTGGTCACCGGCAGCGCTCCCGCCTCTACCCCGACAGTTGGTTCAGCTACACCGGGCGGCTTGGCTCGTCCTGCAATGGCGCAGGCGGAAGGCGTTCATCCGGAAGCGATGGCTATGGTTGACGTAGTCTCCAAACTTGATGGACTTGCCAAGGCGAGCGCGGTTAAACTCGACTGGAAAGTCTCCATTGTGGATCTGCTCAAATTGCTTGAAATCGACTCGAGCTTCGATGCTCGCAAAGAGCTTGCTACCGAGCTTAATTGCCCCGCCGAACTAATGGGCGATTCTGCCAAGATGAACACTTGGCTGCACAAAGAGGTCCTCAAGCGCATTGCTGCCAATGGCGGTAATGTTCCGAAGGAATTACTCGACTAGAACAGTTAGAATCTACTAAAAATAGCGCGGATGCTGCAAAGCATCCGCGCTATTTTTTATCTCCTCCTTATAAATGCCCCTAAATGGAGGAAAATTTGAGAGTCTTTGAGAGTCCAATGGCATAGAATTATCTTTGCGAAAGGAAAACTTATCATGGAAATTTCACGACATTGGCGACTCAAGAAACAACGTTACGGGCTGGTCGGCGAGGTTTGCCCGCATTGCGACGCGAAAATCTTCCCCCCACGCGACGTGTGTCCAAATTGTGGCGATGAAGCTAAGGATCTTTATGCGTTCAGCGGCAAAGGTGAAGTGTATTCGTTTACTACCGTCTATGAAGCCCCAGCTGGGTTTGACGCTAACGCGCCTTATACGGTTGCGCTAGTCAAGTTGGAAGAGGGACCTATACTCACTGCCCAACTTACCGATGTGGGCGACAACGCTGTTGAGATCGGCATGCCTGTCGAGATGGTGACGCGCAAGATGCGCGACGACGGCGATGAGCGCGGAATGATTGTTTACGGCTATAAATTTCGCCCCTATCTATATATGCCAGATACGGTATAGCGAGAGCCGAATCTTTCTCAAGGACTGCAAGCTGATTTAGCTTGATTTCAGCCTCAACTTGCGATTCCTGTTGACGGTTACTCGTTCGATCACTGCATCAATTATTTGTTTCTTTAGTAAAGAAACTATGCTGCTCCTCGTCATCTTGAGGAGCAATGTTTTTAACCCTTGAATGCCTGCCTATAAATCTGCAAAATGCGCAGCCAATTTAGCCTCCTTGTCGTTCTGTTGCAAAGGTTAGGTTGAAACGATGAGTAAGCATTGGGGGCGGCTCAACCCGCTCTTGTGAGAACGCGTTGAAACTCGTATAATGCTACGATAAAGTTGTAAGACAAATTAGCGCGACAAGCTATATAGTCAAGATGTTTCGCACGAATAAAAAATCTCCGGTTATTTTTACTCGGGTCTTTTTCGTTTTATTGGCTTGAGATTCTCTGGAAGAAAAAGGAGTTTATGCGTCCGTTACAGAATGTTCGAGTTTTAGATATGACTCGCGCCCTCGCCGGCCCCTATTGCACGATGATGTTAGGCGATCTCGGCGCGGATGTGGTTAAAGTAGAACGCCCCAAAAGCGGCGACGAGAGTCGCGGCTGGGGTCCGCCTTTTGTGGGGAAGCCTTATGGCGCGTATGCGGGCGAGTCCGCTTATTTTCTAACCGCCAATCGTAATAAACGCAGCATCACCGTCAACCTTCAAAGCGCCGAAGGGCAGGAAATTGTGCGCCGTTTGGCGAGCGACGCGGACGTTCTTGTAGAAAATTATCGCACAGGCGATTTAGATAAATTTGGGCTTGGCTATGAAGATTTGCATCGCCTCTATCCCAAATTGATTTACTGCTCGATCAGCGGCTATGGGCGCACGGGACCTTACGCCGAACGCCCAGGCTACGACGCTATCATCCAAGCCGAAGGCGGCATGATGAGCCTGACCGGTCCCGTCGAGGGACCGCCGTCGCGCGTCGGCATTCCCATCATTGATATTACCTCTGGCATGTTCGCCTCGACCGCTATTCTGTCCGCTTTGCGCGCGCGCGATTTGACGGGCGAAGGGCAATTGATTGATATCTCGCTTTTCGACGCGCATATTGCCTTATTGACCAACGCCGCCTCAAACTATCTCATCGGCGAGCAACCTCCGCGCCGACTCGGCAACGCGCATCCCAATATCGCCCCGTACGAAATCTTCCCCGTCAACGACGGCTGGATTATGGTCGGCGCGGCGAACGACCGCCAATGGGCGACTTTATGTAATATTATGAATCGTACCGATTTACTTAATGACGCGCGCTTCGAGGGTAACTCGAAGCGCGTCGCGCATCGGGTCGAGTTGCTGGCGGAGTTGAACCAAACGTTCTCGCAACGCAACGCCCGCGAATGGCTGGACGCGTTGATGCAAGCCGGCTTGCCTTGCGCGCCGATTAATAATCTGCCGCAGGTTTTCGCCGACCCGCAAACTGAAGCGCGCAATATGATCTTAGAGACGCAACATCCTACGGCTGGCGCAATCCGCATGACGGGCTTCCCGTACAAACTTTCTGCCACGCCCGCCGAAGTTCACGCGCCGCCGCCGACGCTCGGTCAGCACACGGACGAAATCCTTGCGCAATTGCGCTATTCGGATGAAGAGATCGCCGCCTTGCATCAAAAGAACGCGGTGTAAGTTTTTGTCGTTGGCGATTCGCTATAAAATAATTGAAAAGAGGGAACATGGAGTTTATAAAAACAGAAATTCGATCTGGCGCATACTACGATTCGGTCGTGTTGATGCATTTGCAGCGTTCGTTGCTCGAACTGCCCGGCGTGCTGGATGCGGGCGTGGTGATGGGTACGGACGCTAATAAAGAAGTTTTGGAGCAAAGCGCTTTGTTGGTGGATGAAATTAAATCGGCGGGCGCGGATGATTTAATTATCGTCGTCAAAGGCGCGGATGAAGCCCAAGCGACATCCGCGATTAGCAGGGTGGACGAGTTAATTGCGGCGCGGCGCGGCGGCGGGATTGAACAGGACTATCGCGCTAAAACGCTCGATACCGCCGCGAAGATGAACCCCGCCGCGCAGTGGGTTTTAATCTCTGTGCCGGGACGCTATGCGGCAGGCGTTGCGCGAGAAGCGCTGGGTCTGGGCAAAAACGTCTTCTTGTATAGCGATAACGTCTCGCTCGACGATGAGCTTTCCTTAAAGAAAGAAGCCGCCGAAAAGGGCTTGTTGGTGATGGGACCCGACTGCGGCACGGCGATTATTAACGGCATAGGGTTGGGCTTTGCCAATAAAGTTCGACGCGGTGCGATCGGCATGGTGGCGGCTTCGGGAACGGGCTTGCAACAAGTCGCGCTGCGCATTCATCAAATGGGCGGCGGGATGACGCACGCCATCGGCACGGGCGGACGCGACCTCTCGGAAGCGGTCAATGCCGCTACGCTGCGTCAAGCGCTGAACGCTCTCGATCGCGACGCGAACACGAAAGTTATCGTTTTGCTTTCCAAGCCGCCTTCTCCAAAAGTGGCGGCGGACATCATCGGCGCGGCGCGCAAGGCGAGCAAACCCGTTATCGTCAACTTCATCGGATACGCCGCATCTATGCGTAAAGTGGATAACGTAACCTTTACAACTACGTTTGACGAAACCGCGCAACTGGCGATTCAAGCCGAACAAAACCCCGAAGCGGAAACGCAAGAATTGAACGTAGCGCGCTTCGCGGAAGGACAGCGTTATCTGCGCGGATTGTTCTCAGGCGGCACGCTGGCGTATGAAGCGCAATTGATTTTGCGCGATTACCTGCCCGCCGTGTATTCCAACGCGCCGCTTGATAAAGCGTTGAGCCTGCAAGACCCGCTCGTCAGCCATGAGCATTCCATTGTTGATCTCGGCGAAGATGTGTTTACGGTTGGACGTTTGCATCCCATGATGGATAACGATTTACGCATCCGCCGCTTGGAGAAAGAAGCGCGCGATCCCGAAACGGCGATCATTCTGTTGGATGTCGTGCTGGGTTATGGTTCGCATCCGAATCCCGCTTCCGAGCTGGCGCCCGCTATCGCCAAAGCCCGTCGCGCCGCCGAAGAAGCGGGACGCTATCTCGAAGTCGTCGCTCTTGTGGCGGGAACGGACGAGGACCCGCAAAATATGGGCGAGCAAATTCGTCTATTAAAAGAAGCGGGCGCGATTGTGGAAGTCAGCAACGATGCCGCCGCGCGTCGCGTTGGACGATTGGCGCAAGCGTTGACTCAGCGCGGAGTCAACCCAACGGCGGCGACGAATCCGTCCGTTGCGTTAGAGGCGTTGAACCAGCCCTTAGCCGCCATCAACGTCGGTTTGGAATCCTTCTTTGAAGCGCTGACGGCGCAAGGCGCGGAAGTCGTCCATGTGGATTGGAAACCCGCCGCGGGCGGCAACGAAAAAATGATGGATATTTTAGCGCGTATGAAAAGCAAAAAGTAAAGGAGCATTTTTATGGATATCGAAAAAGCAAACGACACAGCGATTGACCGCATGATGGAATCTCGCCCGATGTTGATCGGGATGGGCGTCGCGCGCGACGTCATCCCCGGTATGAGCGATGATCTGCTCATGCACGCCGGCCCGCCGATCACTTGGGCGCGCGCTTCGGGTCCGATGCGCGGCGCGATTACGGGCGCGTTAATCTACGAAGGCAAAGCCAAAGATATGACGGAAGCGCAAGCGTTGGTCGAATCGGGCAAGATTAAATTAGAGCCGTGCCATCATCATCACGCGGTGGGACCGATGGCGGGAGTCACCAGCCCGTCTATGTGGGTTTATATCGTCGAAAATAAAACTCACGGAAATAGGACGTTCTCCAACGTCAACGAAGGCTATGGCAAAGTGTTGCGCTACGGCGCGTATAGCGAAGACGTGCAAGAACGCTTGCATTGGCTTAACGATACGATGGCGCCCGTGTTGGCAAAAGCCATTGAGTTGAGCGGCGGGTTGGATATGCGCGCATTAATTGCGGAAGCCTTGCACATGGGCGACGAAGGACACAATCGCAATAAAGCCGGCTCGTTCATGTACACTGCGAAACTTGCGCCTTTTGTCGCGCAAGCCGCGCCTAATTCGGACCTTGCCGCGCAAATTATCAAATCGTTGGGCGATAACGCCCTGAGCGTTTTGAATCCCGTGATGGCTGCTTGTAAAGCGATGGCGGAAACTGCGCACGATATTGAAGGCAGCACGATCGTTTCGGTTATGGCGCGCAACGGCACAGACTTCGGTATGCGCGTCAGCGGGTTGGGCGATCGTTGGTTCACCGCGCCAGTGGCGACTCCGCAAGGGTTGTACTTCCCCGGCTTCAGCGAAGCGGATGCCAGCGGCGACATCGGCGACAGCACCATCACCGAGACGGCTGGCATTGGCGGATTTGCTATGGCGACTGCGCCCGCGATCGTGACGTTTGTGAGCGGCAAACCGAAGGACGCTATTAATGCGACTTTGGAAATGTACGAAATTACGCACGGCGAACATAAATATTTCACAGTCCCGCCGTTGGATTTTCGCGGAACGCCCACTGGCATTGATATTCGCAAAGTGGTCGAGACGGGCATCACGCCGCGCGTCAACACGGGCATTGCCCATAAAGACGCGGGCGTTGGGCAAATCGGCGCGGGCTTGGTGCGTCCGCCTTTTGAGATGTTCCAAGAAGCCTTTATGGCGTACGCGGAGAAATACGGCTTCGCCTAATCGCGCTGTTGCGCATCATCATATTGAAAGGAGAAAATTTTATGACTCAATCGGCAGTTGATATTTTGACTCGCGCAAAATGGTTTGATCTCACTCAAGCCTTAAGCATTTTTACGCCGCCTTTCCCCGGCGAAATGCCTTTGCAAGTTCAGTTCTTCAAACGGCTGACGGGTTCGTTCATCGGTGGACAAGGCGCGAACGGGCAGTTAATCGAGTGGAGCAATAACACTGGCACGCATCTGGTTGGACCGCGCGCTTTTCATTCGGGCGCGCGCGCTATCGCCGATATTCCGCTCAGCGATTTGTATGGCGAAGGCGTCGTCGTGGATATTTCCGACGCGGTTTCAGATTACAGCTTATATACGCCCGAAATGATCACCTCGCGCGTCGAAGTCAAACAAGGCGACATTCTTATCATCAACACGGGTTATCACAAGTACGGCTGGGATCAACCCGACGTTCGCAATCAAGCGGCGCAAGGCGGCGTGGAAAATAAAGAATTCGGTTATTACCTGCGTCACCCAGGTCCCTCGCCTGAATTCTTCCAGTGGGCGTTGGATATGAAACTCAAACTGGTCGGCGTGGACTGCGGCTGCGCGGAACATCCGATGAACACCAATTTGCGTTACATGCACGCGCGCGAATTTGAAAAAGCGGAAGCCAAACTCAAAGAGACGCGCGGCAAAACGTGGGACGAACTTTTCCCGCCCGAAAAATATTATGAGTTGACGCATGTCGTCATGCCCAAATCGGGTTTGTTGTTGGCAGAAGCGCTCGGCGGGCAAATTGACGAACTCAAAAATAAACGCGCTTGGATCATGGTCAATCCTGTTCCGTTCATGGAAGTCGAATCGGCGTGGAGTCGCGTCGCCGCGTTGTTGCCGCCCGACGACATGGACGCCAATCAATTCTTCGACGCGCTGCGTGCTGCGCCCGTTTTCGATATGACCGTTCCTTTCAGCGTGCAATCTCCGCAATGGGCGAATTACGTTCCGCTCAGCGTCAACTACACTAAACGAGTCGGCGGACAATACTTCGGCATGGGACGCAACAACGCGCACTGCCGCGCCAGTTTCCATCTCGCCACGCACATGGACGGCGAACGCCACTTCTATGTTACGGGTCGCACCATCGGGCAAATGCCTTTCGACTATTGGTTCGGTTCGGGCGTAATCGCCGACATCTCCAGCATGGTCAGCGATACCAGCGTCTATTCGCCAGAGATGATCGAAAAAGTTGCGGACGTTCGTAAAGGCGATATTTTGATCGTCAAAACAGGCTATAACAAATACGGTTGGAATAGCCCCGACTCGGACGAATTCCGTTATATGATTCGCCACCCTGGCCCCTCCGCCGATTTTGCAGATTGGTGCGTAGAAAAGGAAATCAAGTGGCTGGGCGTGGATTGCGTGGCGATGGAACATCCCATGAACACGATTCAACGCAACTGGCATCCGAAGACCTTTGAAGAAGCCAACCGCAAGTTGATCGAAGCCTTCGGCAAAAGTTGGGATGAGATGTACCCGCTCGATCAGTATTATCAAGACATGCACCTTAACTTATTTCCAAAGCACATCATCCACGCCGAAAACTTGGGCAAAGACCTTGCCGACCTCGAAAGCGGACGTTACTTCATCGGCTGCTTCGTGCAAAAAGGCATGGAGTTGGAATCGTGCTGGGGTCGTTTCGTCGCTTTTAAAGAATGATTTTAGTGACGGGAGCGGCAGGCAAAACGGGACGGGCGCTTGTGCGCGCCTTATCCGTGCGCGGAGAATCCGTGCGAGCGCTCGTCCGCCGCGCCGAACAAATCGCGCCGCTCAAAGCCTTGGGCGCGCAAGAAGCGCTGGTCGGCGATATGCTTAACGAAGCCGATCTGCAACGCGCAATGGACGGCGCGCGGGCGATTTATCACATTCCGCCGAACGTCAGTCCGCGCGAAGTTGAAATCGGCGAACGCGTTATCGCGGCGGCGCAGGCGGCGGGCGCGCGACATTTCGTCTATCACTCCGTGCTGCATCCGCAAGTGGAAGCCATGCCGCATCATTGGCTGAAAATGCGCGTGGAAGAAGCGCTTTTCGCCAGCGGATTGCCCTTTACCATTTTACAGCCTTGCGTCTACATGCAAAACATAGCGGCGCGCGATTCTTCCATCCGTGAACGCGGCGTTTATTCCATTCCCTATCCGCCGCAAACGCGCTTAAGCCTTATAGACGTGGAAGATGTGGCGCAAGCCGCCGCCGTCGTTTTGACCGAACCCGATTGGTATAATGCCGTCATTGAGTTGGTCGGCACGGCGGGAATGACGCAAAGCGAAGTCGCGCTTGTGTTAAGCGAAGCGCTTGCGCGTCCAGTCGAGCCGCAAGAAATCTCCCTCGCGGAATGGCAGACGCAAGCCCGCGCCGCAGGAATGGGCGAGTATCAAATCGAAACGTTGCGCGCAATGTTTCGATATTATGCGCGGCAGGGGCTGAGCGGCAATCCGCGCTTTTTGCAACTTTTGCTGAAAAGAGCGCCAACGTCTTTTGCGGAATACGTCCGAAGAACGATGGCTGAACCTTTTGTAAGTCAACTTTCCGCACAACCTGCGGATTAATAAGGAGAACGTGTATGAAGCCAGCGCCATTTGCATATTATGCGCCGACAACGCTTGATGAAGCGCTGTCTCTGCTAAGCGAACACGGCTACGACGCGAAAGTATTGGCGGGCGGGCAAAGCCTCGTGCCGATGATGAACTTCCGCATCGCTCAACCTGCCGTGCTCGTTGATATTAACAACATTTCCGACCTCGCCTACATCAACGCCGAAGAAGGCGGCGTGCGCGTGGGCGCGTTGACCCGTCACCATCAATCCGAAACCAGCCCCGTTATGGCGCGACACGCCCCGCTGATTTATTCAACCATGCCGAAGATTGCGTACCCGCAAGTGCGGACGCGCGGCACGTTCGGCGGCAGCCTTTCTCACGCCGACCCTTCCGCCGAACTGCCTACCTTAACAACGACGCTCGACGCAAAATTCCGTCTCGTCAGTCAACGCGGCGAACGTTGGGTTTCCGCTAGCGAATTTTTTATCGGTTTGTACACCACCGCGCTAGAACCTGACGAAATCCTTGTCGAAGGCTTCGTCCCTGAACTGCCGCCGCGTTCGGGCTGGTCGTTGCAGGAAGTCAACCGCCGCAAACACGATTTTGCGCTGGCGGGCGTCGCCGCTGTCCTCACATTGGACGAAAGCGGAATCTGCCAAGATGCGCGGCTCGTATTCTTAAGCGTCGGCGACCGTCCCATGTACGCCGAACGCGCCTCGAATTTGCTCAAAGGGCAAACGCTTACGCCCGAAGCGATTCGCGCCGCGACAGAACTGGCGACAACCGAAGAGATTGACCCAGGCGACGACATCCACGCAACGGCAGATTTTCGCCGTCATCTTGCCAAGACGCTCTGCCAGCGCGCCATCGAACAGGCGCATCAACGCGCGCAGGGAAAGCAGTAGGAGATAATTATGGAAGCGACGACTCAAAAAATTGAACTAAGCGTTACCGTCAACGGGACGCGCTACGAGCGCGCAATCGAGCCGCGCATGTTGTTGAGCGATTTCCTGCGCCACGAGATCGAATTGACTGGCACGCACGTCGGCTGCGAACACGGTGTTTGCGGCGCTTGCTCGGTGCTGATGGACGGCGAACCTGTGCGCTCCTGTCTCATGTTCGCCGTACAAACGCAAGGACGCGAAATTGTCACCGTAGAAGGGCTCGGTACGGTGGACGCGCTCAGCCCAGTGCAACAGGCTTTTCACGAAGCGCACGGTTTGCAATGCGGATTTTGCACGCCAGGCATTCTCACTACCGTAACCGCTTTTCTTGAAACGAATCCCAATCCCAGCGAAGAAGAAGTCCGTGAGGCGATTTCGGGCAACCTGTGCCGTTGCACGGGCTACCAACACATCGTGGACGCCGTCCTTTTGGCGGCGAAGAAAAAGCAGGCGAGTTAGGAGGCGCAATGGACAAGAGATTAATCGGCAAACGTGTTGTGCGTAACGAAGACCCGCGTCTGCTGACGGGACAGGCGCAGTACGTTGACGACGTAAACTTGCCAAACATGGCTCATGCCGCTATGTTTCGCAGCGAGTATGCTCATGCGCGCATCCGCAGCATTGACGTTTCCAAAGCGCGCGCCCACTCAGGCGTGATTGCGGTTTACACGGCGGAAGACATGGGCGCAGACTGTTATCCTGGTCCGCCGTTGGTGTCGCCGCCGCCCACCGTTAAGGACGTAATTTTCAATTCGCGTAGGCAAGTTCCGCTAGTGAAAGATAAAATCCGCCACGCGGGCGAGATCATCGCCGTCGTCATCGCCGAGACGCGCTACATCGCCGAAGACGCGCTGGACTTAATCGAAATTGAATACGAACCGTTGCCCGTCGTCGCCGATATCGAAAAGGCGCTCGAACCCAACAGCCCGCTCGTGCATGACGATCTTGATTCAAACCTCGCCGCGCATCTCGTTCAGAAAAAAGGCGATTATGAATCGGCGCGCGCGTCGGCGGATGTGATCATTCAACGCCGTTTCACCATCGAACGCGGCACGGCGGCGGCGATGGAAAATCGCGGCATTGTCGCGCAGTGGGACGCAAAATCCGAAGCATTGACGGTTTGGGATACCACGCAAGCGCCGATTCCCATCCGCAATGGGTTGGCGGCGCGGCTCGGTTTGTCTGAAAGCAAGGTGCGCGTCATCGCGCCCTTCATCGGCGGCGGGTTCGGTCCTAAAATCATGATGTTCTATTCCGAAGAAATGCTCGTCCCTTGGCTGGCAATTAAACTGAATCGCCCTGTCAAGTGGATTGAAGATCGCCGCGAAAATTTCTACGCCACTACGCAAGAGCGCGGGCAGGTGCATGAAGTCGAAATGGCGTTCACCCGCGACGGGAAAATTTTAGGCATCAAAGACGATTTCATTCACGACACAGGCGCATACGATCCTTACGGTTTGACCACGCCGCTCAACACGCAAAGCCACGTCATGGGCGGGTACGACATTCCAAACTTCACTTCCGAATTCAGAGTAGCGTTCACCAATAAGACCATCGTAACCCCCATGCGCGGCGCGGGCCGCCCGCATGGCATCTACGTCATCGAACGCATGATGGATATTGCCGCCAAAGAATTGGGCATTGATCGCGTCGAGATTCGCCGCCGCAACCTCATCAAACCCGACGCTTTTCCCTACGAACACGGCATCATTGATCAAGCCTTCGCGCCGCTTATTTTTGACAGCGGCAATTACGAAGCCGTGTTAAATGAAACGTTGAAAGCCGTCGGCTACGAAAAATTTATCAAGGAAGAACAGCCGCGCTATCGAGCGGAAGGTCGGCGCGTCGGCATTGGCGTGTTGCCTTTCATCGAGACGACTGGCGTCGGTCCGTACGAAGGCGCGCGCGTCACCGTCGAAGCCAGCGGAAAAATTGCAGTCGCCACTGGCGTCGGCACGCAAGGGCAGGGGCATTTCACCTCCTTCGCGCAAGTCGTCGCCGAACAATTAGGCGTGGACGTAACCGACGTTCGCATCACAACTGGCGACTCGGCGCACTTCAACTGGGGGACGGGCACGTTTGCCAGTCGCGGCGCAGTTGTGGCAGGCAACGCCATGCACGCCGCCGCAACAATGGTTCGCAAGAAGATTCTCAAGTTGGCGAGCAAGGTCCTCAACGCGCCCGAAGAGGAACTCGAATTGGAAGACGGCATGGTGCGCGTGGCGGATATTCCGCAGAGCTCGATCAGCCTCAGCGATTTGGCGGCTTTAGCGAATCCGCTGCGCGGCGCAGTCGAACCCGGCACCGAACCAGGATTGGAAGCGACCGCTTACTACGGTCCCCAATACGGACCAACTGCCTTCGGCGTTCACGCCATGATCGCGGAAATTGATCCTGAAACGATGATGATCAAAATCCTGCGTTATGTCGTCACCGAAGATTGCGGCACGATTTTGAATCCGCTTATTTTGGAAGGGCAAATTCACGGCGGCGTCGCGCTTGGGTTGGGCAACGCCTATTACGAAAAACTGCATTTTGACGAAAACGCGCAATTGCTCAACGCCTCTTTTATGGATTACCTGCTGGTCGGTTCGACTGAAATGCCGCGCATTGAAGTGCATCACCTTGAGACTCGTTCGCCGCTCAACGAATTAGGCACGAAGGGCGTGGGCGAGGCGGGCGCAATTCCCGTCCCGGCGCTGTTCGCGCAAACTATGGAAGACGCGTTATACGACTATAATCTAGAGATTAGAGAAACGCCGCTCAATCCCAATCGTTTATTTGAGATTGCGCGCAAGGAGAAAACGGCATGAAGTTGTCAGGCGAGTATGTTTTTGACGGTCCGCGCGAAGAAGTCTGGAAATTAGTGCGCGACCCCGAAGTGTTGATGAAATGTATGCCCGGCACGCAAACCGTCAACAAAATCAGCGACTCGGAATTCACCGGCGAAGTCACGGTGCGCATCGGTCCTTTTGCTGGCGTGTTCGCTGGGCGCGTTATCATCAGCGACGAAGTCCCGCCGCAAAGTTGCACATTAACCATCGAAGGCACGGGTAAAATCGGCTTCCTTCAAGGCGTCGGCGCGATTGAAATGACCGAGTTGGAAGGGCAAAAAACATTGATGAAATACAGCGGCGAGGCGCAGATTGGCGGCAAGGTCGCCAGCGTCGGTCAGCGGCTGTTCGACACGGTCAGCAAGAGCATGATGAAGCAGGGGCTCGACACCCTGAACGGTTTCTTGAAATCAAACGCCGCATGATGGCGATTGGTGATTTTGAATTCGTATAAAATAGAAATAGAAAGGAGGCATGCCTCGCATATCGCACAACTCGCTCTAACTGTTTTACGCATGTTCAATTACTCAAAGGAGAAACGAATGTTTAAGAGAAAAACCCTTACTATTGCAACGGCGCTGATGATCGTCGCCAGTTTGATTTTGGGCGCTTGCGCGCCGAAACCCGCCGCGACCGAAGCCCCCGTCGCCAGCGATGCGAAAATCGGCTTCGCCATCGAACACTTCAGCGTGATCGAAGGCACGACTTGGTCGGGCGCGCAAGACCGCGCCGGCAAACGCTTACAAGCGAAATATCCCAATGTTGAATATATGTACCGCGAGAACGTCGCCCCCGATCAATCGGTCCCGTTTGCTGAGGAAATGATCGCGGACGGCGCGAAGATTGTCGTCGGCAACGCTGAGTTCATGGGCATGCCGCTGAAAGAGATCGCCGCTAAATATCCGGACGTGTATTTCGTCTCCATCGTAGCCAGCGATTTAAGCACCGAACGCAACTTCATCCGCTACTTCCCGCGCCAATATCAAGCGTTGTATTTGGAAGGTTTAGTCGCGGGCGCGTTAACTCAGACCGGCAACATCGGCATCGTCTCCGCTTTCCCGAACGTTCAGGTTTTGCGCCGCACTGCCGGTTTTGTGATGGGCGTACAGGACGCCGCGAAACTGCTTAACAAAGAAATTAACATCTATGTCAAGTATGCCGGCGATTGGTATTTGCCGCAAGAAGAACGCGACATCGCCACCACGCTCGTGGATCAATATAAAGTGGACGTTTTGACCCAACAGACCGACTCCGGCTCCACGCTGGATGTGGCGACTGAAAAGGGCGTCTGGTACATCGGTAAGGATATGGACACGGTCGGCGAGTACGGCTGGTCGAACACCGACACCGTTGCGCTCTCCTTCGATACGCGTTGGGAAGTCGGCTATAACATTATGCTGGAACAATACATGGCTGGCAATCAAAACCCGACCACGATTCTCTATCCCGGCATGGAAACGACGATGACCCTCGCCGACGGCACAGTCGTGCCGACGGTGGATTTGATGAACAACGGCAAGACCGGCTTGGACGCTATCAGCCCCAAAGCGTTGCCGCTCATCCCGCAAGAGATTCTCGATCTGGTCAAGCAACGCCGCGATCAAATGATGAATGGCGAATGGGATCCGTTCACCGATCATGAGATCGTCAGCAACGGCACGGGCCTCGATCTGGAAGGCTTGCCTGTTCCCGCCGCTGGCACGGTGGTGAAGGAAGCGGGCAAAGAAGCGACCGTTGAATTCTTGCTGGCTCAATTCAACTTTGACCTGCAAGGCACGACGATTTTGAAATAACGAACGCCGCAAGTAAAAAGGGACGAAGCCCGCGAGCGGGCTTCGTCCCCCGCATTTTCCGTTAGAGAGCGTTGAAAGATATGTGCGCTTTTTTAGGCTGACACCGACGGTTTTTCCGTCATGGAATGGTTGAATCTTTATGACTGAAATAAAACAAGGCGATATCGTTCTGCAAGCGCGCGGAATCACGAAACGTTATCCGGGTCTAGTGGCGAACGATCATATTGATTTTGAAATTCGCGCCGGCGAAATTCACGCCATTCTCGGCGAAAACGGCGCAGGCAAGACCACGCTGATGAGCATCCTCTTTGGGCTGACTCATCCCGACGAAGGCGAGATTTATGTCTTCGGAAAAAAGGTCAATTTCCGCTCGCCGCTGGACGCCATTGACCTGGGCATCGGCATGGTGCACCAAGCCCGTAAACTGATTTCCGCGCATACGGTTTTGGAAAATATCCTGCTGGGGCATCCCCACGCGGGCGCGATCTTGGATATGAAAAAAACGGCGGAGGAAGTCAAACAACTCTGCGACGCGTACGGTTACAAAATAGATTTAAACGCCAAAGTTTGGCATCTTTCCGAAGGTGAAAAACAAATGGTGGAGATCCTTAAAGCTTTGTATCGTGGTGCGAAGATCCTCATCATGGACGAGCCGACTTCCGCGTTAGCGCCGCCTGAAACAGAGAAACTGCTGGAAACCATCCAGTTGATGACGAAGAACGAACTGGCGATCGTCCCCTTTATCACGCATAAACTTCCGATCGTGCTGTCGGTCAGCCAACGCGTTACAGTGTTGCGCCGCGGAAAGATCGTCGCTCGCTTGAATACCGCCGAAGCGACGGAACAAAGCCTGGCGATGGAAATGATCGGCAGAGAGGTTCTGTTCAATCTTAAACGTCCCGACGTGAAGATTGGAAAGCCGATTTTACAAGTTGAAAACGTCTCGATATACGACGATAAAGATTATTGGGCGGCGCGTAATATTTCGTTTGAAGTGCGCGAAGGCGAAATCTTCGGTATTGCCGGCGTGTCGGGCAACGGGCAGCAACCATTGGCGGAAGCGTTGGCGGGCTTGCGAAAAGTCTCCGCGGGACGCGTGCTTCTCCAAAACGAGGACGTTACGCGTCTTTCCAGTTTGAAGCGTTGGAAAAAAGGCATCGGCTATATTCCTTCCGAACAGCGGGCGGTCGGCTCGATTGGCGATTTTTCGCTTGTCGAAAATCTGCTGATGAGTTACTACTACGACGATCAATTCGTCAAATGGGGTTTGATTGACACAAAGAAGATTCGCCAACTTGCGCAAGAATTGATCGAAGAATACAACGTGGCGACTCCGAACCCCGACGTGAAAGCGCGCAATTTATCCGGCGGCAACTTGCAAAAGATGATTCTGGCGCGCGTCTTTTCGCGCAAACCGCGTTTGATCATCGCCAATTTGCCCACTCAAGGCTTGGATGTGGGTGCGATGGAATTTGTTCAAAATAAATTGCTGGAAGAGAAAAAAGCCGGCGCGGGTATTTTGCTCATCTCTGAAGATTTGGATGAGATTATGGCGTTGAGCGATCGCATCGCCCCTATGTATGAAGGCGAATTTATGGACATCTTGCCTGGCGGCTCGGCGCAACGGGAAACCGTCGGCGCATTAATGGCAGGGCACAAACAAAAGGCGGTGCAGGCATGAAACTTGCGGGATATACACTGAAACTCGAAAAGAAAGCGAGTTTTAGCGGGTTAGAAGCGATTCTGATTTCCGTCGTTGCGATTGCATTCGCTTTATTTCTAGTCGGCTTTATCTTTTTGCAAGCGGGCGTAAACCCCGCCGAAGGATATAAAGCGATTTTTACTTACGCGTTCGCTAATTCATTTGGCGTTCCCTTAACGATTAATCGCGCGGTATTTATTTTATTAAGTTCCTTTGCGTTTATCGTTCCCATCCGCGCCGGGCTATGGAATATCGGCATGGCGGGACAGTTGTACTTCGGCGCATTGAGCGCTTTCGGCGTAGCATATGCTCTCGGCGCGCGCGTCAGCGGAGCGGTTCTTTCGCCTTGGGTCGTCATCCCATTGATGATCATCGGCGCAGTCGTCGGCGGCGGGCTGATCGGCGCGATTCCCGGCGTTTTGAAAGGCAGATTCAACACGAACGAAATCGTCGTCACTATGATGCTGAATTTCATCGGTTATTGGGTGGTGGCGCACATGATCAAAGAGGGCGGACCTTTCATGGGATCGGGCGGCGAGGGCGAAGGCTATAAACTGCCCGCGTCCATTCAAGCGCCCGTCGTTTCGGGCGTTTCGATTCTGACGTTGGTGATCGCGCTCGTTTTGGCAATTCTTTTATATGTGCTGTTCACACGCACGCGATTTGGCTATCAGATTCGAGCCTTTGGACACAGTCCAGCCGCGTCGCGTTATGCGGGCATCAGCCCGTTCAAAATCGCGTTTCTGACCTTCGTCATCGGCGGCGCGTTAGCGGGTTTGGCGGGCTATCATTATTTTGGAACGGTGCCAAACCTCAATCAAATTCCGAAAAACTACGGCGATTTTGGCGATATGGCTTTTTATGGAATCATCTGCGGATTAATTTCGCAAGGCAATCCGTTGGCGGCGATTCCGCTGGCGCTGCTTTTCGGCGGGCTGACCAGCGGCGGACGCTATGTGCAAGGCAAACTCCATTTAAGTTACGGCATTGATTACGCCTTGCTCGGCGTATTGATGATCGTTCTCGTCGCTTTCCAGTTTTTCTTCCGCTACCGCTTTGTTTTGAAAAAGGAGTCTTAACATGTGGGAATTTTGGATTAGAAGCCTCAACGCCTCGACAATTTTTGCCATCGCCGGGCTGGGCGAAGTGGTCGGTCAGCGCGCGGGCGTGATGAACGTCGGCGTGGAAGGCGCGATGCTCTTCGGCGCGACCATCGGTTTTATCGTCGCCAAAACGACCGGGAGTTATCTGCTCGGTTTTTTGGCGGGCATTGCCATCGGCGCGTTAATCGGACTTTTGCACGCCTTCTTCACCATCACCTTGCACGGCGATCAAGTCGTCAACGGCATGGGCATTTGGATTCTCGGCTTCGGCTTGACGACCTACATCGGTTCGCCGTATGCGGGACCGTTGGGCATGGGGCGCATTCCTACAATCGGCGGACTTTCTCCGTTCTTCTTCGTCGCGCTGGTTTTGACCTTCGTCATCTGGTTCGTCCTTTTCAAAACGCATTGGGGTTTGAGGATTCGTTCCGTTGGCGAAAATCCCACAGTGGCGGAAGTGTCGGGCATTAACGTCGTCCGCACGCGCTATTGGAGCGTCATCTTCAGCGGCGCGATGATGGGGCTTGCCGGCGCGGTGTATGCGTTGGACTACAACCCCGTCTGGAGTTATAACCTGCTCATGGGCTGGGGCTTCATCGCTTTGGCGCTGGTCTTCTTCTCGATGTGGAATCCCTACATCTTGCTGAGCGGCGCGATCTTGTTCGGCGCGTTGTGGCAGGTTTCGCTTAACCCCGAATCGTTTTTGCCGAACATCTTCTCGCGTTATATTTGGCGCACCTTCCCCTTCGTCATCACCATCATTATTTTAGTGATCATGTCCACGCATTGGTTTAGTTCGCGTTGGGGCGCAGCCAAACCCGAAGCGCTAGGCTTGCCTTATGAAAAGGATTAAGAGCCGCGCCGAAAAACCTTATTTACGCTTATTTCTGTTGTAAAGGATTAAATTATGAAATTTATTGACCTCACCATTCCGCTGGGAGTCGGCACGCCGCCCTGGCCCACATATGAACCGTTGCAAGTGAAATATTTCAAACGCTTGGCGCCCAACGGCGCGAACGGACAATTAGTGACGCACTCCAACCATCTCGGCACACATCTCGACGGCGAGATTCACTTCCACACGCCTGGCAAGGATATCGCCTCGCTCGATATGGACTTCTTGATTCACGACGCCGCCATCGTAGATTTGAGCGACGTTTGCGGCGATTACGACATCTATGACAGCAAGATGATCGAAGAGCGCGTCGAAGTCCGCGAGGGAGACATCCTCATCATCCACACCGGCTACCATCACTTCGGCTGGGACTCGCCCTTCGCGGATGAAATCCGCTATATGGTCAAACACCCTGGTCCCGACCGCGAGTTTGCGGAATGGGCGAAAGCCAAAAAACTGCGCTGGATCGGCGTGGACTGCGGCAGCGCCGACCACCCCATGAACACCATCATCCGCGACTGGATGCCGCGTCAAACGCGCCAAGCGGAAAAAGTCTTCCAAAAGAAATTTGGCAAATCCATCGCGGAAGTGTTCGATGATGGCAAATATCAACTCATGCATTTGGAGATGTTCCCCTTCGGCATCATTCACGCTGAATGTTTGGGCGGCGATATTGACCTGCTGCTCAACCGCCGCGCAACCGTCGGTTTCTTTCCGTGGCGTTTTGTGGACGGCGAAGCCAGCATCGGGCGCTGCGTCGCCATTGTGGACGACGCCGAATACGATTCTCTGATGGCGAAGAAAGCGCAAATGTCGCATACTAAATTTGGCGACGCTTACGACTCCGCGCATGTCGAACGCCTCAATCAACTCAGCCAGGCTAACCTCGCTTAACGCGTATGCGTCCAGTTGCCATTATCGGCGCGGGTGAGCAAGAATATCGTCACGAATAGAAACTTTTTCATGGCTGCCTCCGCAATCAATTTAACTCTAAAGGCACGACTTTAATTTTTCTATTGAGCGGCAAAGATTTTAGGATGACCCCAACATCAACTTGGGACGATATTGTAGCGCCTCCGCCAAATGCGCGGACTGAATCTTCTCGCTCCCCGCGAGATCGGCGATGGTGCGCGACAACTTCAAGATGCGATGATACGCCCGCGCCGGCGGGTTCATCTGACGCATTGCCAGAATGGCGGATGAGCTTCGGGCGCGCACAATTCATCGATTCCCTTACCTCCCTCTGTTAAACAGCAACGCCCCTGCCACTTCGGCAGAGGCGTTGAAATTCGAATGTAATTTTTGATTATTTCGCGATCGGTTCCTTCCAACCCCTTAGCAGGTAAATACCGTAGATCATCAATAACGTAACTTCTACTACATCCAGCGGAATGACGGGAAAATTGGTGTACTTTAATGCGAGGTCATGCAGTGCATGGAGAATAATGGGAAACCAGATGGTGTTGGTGCGCAAGCGAAAAGCGCTCTGGCCGATTCCGTCCACAAAGGCGCCGATCATTTGGGCGAATACGATGAAAGGGTTGCGATACAGCAGGTTGCCGATGTGCATGAGGCCGAAGAGCAGGGAAGAGATGACCACACTGCGAGTCGTCCCTGTAGGCTTGAGCACGCGCAAGACGATGCCGCGCATGAGTCCTTCTTCCATGAAGCCTGTCAGGGCGTAACCGATCAGCAGATAAAAAAACGTGTCCTTATCGGTGGTTTTGACGCCCATGAGGAAAGGTAATCCCAATATGATAAGAAATGGGATGATCATTAGGCGAGAGTCGCGCCATTCAGCAGGGAAATTGAAGCCCGCCACTTTCCACCAGCCCAGCATGGAAAGAGCAATTGCCACCAAAACCGACAGTGCGATCAGGGCAATGAACTCGGGCTGAACCTGCGGAAAGAGCGCTTTGGCGGCTAGACCCAGCAGGGTCGAGATGGTCAAATACGCAACGAAAATGAGCACAGCCGAGATAACGGGGCGCTGTTTAAAGAACGTTTTAACTGCGCCTTGCGAATTGTCAGACGATAAAACGGAAATTTGGGTTTGCATGGATGCCTCCAGTAAAATAAGAATCTGAAATCTTGAAGGCATTGTATCCAGTGCCGATCGTTTTATCTTCGGTCTTAAGACGGAGAGGGCTGACCTACTTTCGCCTGAAAGTTAAGAATCAAAAACGCTCCTCAAAATGGGAGCGTTTTTGAAAAATGTAAATGGCTTTACTTTGGAAGCCGAACGGTAATTACCGTACCAGCATTTGGCGCGCTTTCCATATAAAATTCTCCGTTAATTTGTGCGGCGCGTTCACGCATGGACTTGAGGCCGAGATGACCAGGGTATTCCCGCACAGGATCGAACCCTTTGCCGTTGTCGCGGATCTCTAGCGCAAGTTTTTCTTCTTTAGTTTGCAAAGATAATTCGACCCGCGTGGCGTGGGCGTGTTTGGCGATGTTATGCAACGCTTCTTGAGCGATGCGGTAAAGGGCTTCCTTGATTTCGAGCGATAGATCGGGTTCGGGATCAAAACGCGTGATCAGGTCCAGTTTATAGCGGGCGCGCAGAGCGTCCGCTTGTTTGGTAAGCGCGGCAACCAGCCCTTCGTTCTGAAGCGATTCGGGGCGAAGCTCGAAGATGAGCGCGCGCATCTCGGAGAGTCCCGCTTCGGCGAGGGAGAGGATGTAGTCGAGTGGCTCCGCCAGCTTGGCGGGATCGCGCTCCAACTGGGTCTGAGCCGTGCGCGCGCCCAGCGCGATTCCGTACAAGGCTTGCGAAACGGAGTCGTGCAATTCGCGCGCTAGCCGTTGCCGTTCTTCCAATGCCGCCACTTTCACCTGCGTTTCCTTCAATTGCAATTCGGCGCTGGTTTGGGCAAGTTCGTAAGTGCGTCGATTAAGTTCGTCGGTCATCTGATTGAACGAAGCCGCGAGTTCGCCGAGTTCATCCTTTGATACAACAGGGACGGATACTTTCAAATCTCCTGCGGTGATGGCGCGCACGCCGCCCAAAATTTGCGTGATCGGGCGCGTTAGAAAACGCCGACTAAGCCAGATAGTGACCAACGCCGCGCCGATGAAAAAGAGCGCCATGATCAGCAATGTGTTCCGCACTGTGGAGGCGGCGTCCGCTTGAATGGAGCGTGCCACGCTCTGCGACTCGGCAGTGACTTCGTTGAGAGGCACAACGATGGACAGTGTCCAGCCCAAATCGGGGAGTGACGCGTGCGTGATTAGGGCAGATTGTCCATTCAGGGTAATTTCCGATGCGCCGCTTTCGGAAGATGTAGCGGATTCCATCCAATTTGAAAATTGCGGATTGATATCGGTCAGCGACGCGCCGAGCAAACCATTGGACGCTTGCTCCTGTTCGGTCAGCGCGCGACTGGCAAGTTTCCCCGTGCCCGCCTGTGAAACGGCAATAAGAAGTCCATTTGAATCCATCAAAAAAGCAAAACTATTTTCGGTGGGTTTGAGTTGATTCAACCGTTCGATCAGGCGTGTGAGGGAAACATCTATGCCGATGTAGCCTTGAAAGTCGTCGCCATAATAGATCGGCGTATCCGCGCTGATGAGCAAGCCCTGCCCCGCGTCGTCAAGATAGGGTGGAAGCCAAACAGTCTCACGTTTGAGGTTGTGATTCGGCGCGACGGGAAAATCTTCGATGTGCATGTTTTGCGCCGCTTCTGCCGCGCCGCTCTGCAATTCAAGTTCGGGCAATCCGCGCACGGGATAGTAGCGCATCGTCAGTTGCGGACCTTGAAAATAAATCCCTACGCCCGTTTCGGTTTGCGCAAGCAAAGAGGGAAACAACTCTTCCAATGCCGCCGAGTCGCGCAGGCTTTGATCGGTCACCGCGTTGGGTGTGATTCCACCGATATGCAAAATTTCTGTGCGGCGGTTTGGATTGGCGTCGTAATACAGCAAGCCATTGTCGCTCAAGGCTAGTTGCGACGAGCGATACACCACATTCGGCACGATTGACCAATCCACTGCCGCGCCCGAATTGTGCAACTGCGCCACGAAGTCCGCCGCAACTTTCGTTGCGCGCGCGGCTTGCTGTAATTCAAGATCGTAGAGTTGCGCCTCCTGCTCGGTCAGTTGGATGAACGTGGTGTAGCTCTGCGTCTGCAAACTGTCCGCGCTGCGTTGGACGGCGGCTTGCTCCGCCTGATTGAATCCACGCGCTACGAGCAGGTTGGTGACCAATGCCAACAGCGCGATAAAAGCCATGACGCCCGCTGTGATCTTGACGCTGATATGCTTTATGTGAAACATAAAATCAATTCTCCCCTTCGATGGAAACCAATCCGATTCGCACGGCATGAAGCGCGGCTTGCGTGCGGCTCGGCACACCCAGCTTTCGCAAGATCGCGCTGACATGCGTTTTGACGGTCTTCTCCCCGATAGTGAGTTCGAGCGCGATCTCTTTATTGGCGCGCCCCAATGCCAGCAGGCGCAACACGTCCGTTTCGCGCTCGGTCAATTTTTCGGGGCTTTCGGGCGCGCGCACTTCGCGCATCAGGCGCGCGGCGGCTTGCGGGGAAAGTTGCACCTGCCCTGCGGCGGCGGCTTTGATGGCGCGGCGCAGTTCTTCTGCCTGTGTATCTTTCAGCAAATATCCGATGGCGCCCGCGCGCATGGCTTTCATCACGGCTTCGTCTTCGAGCACGCTGGTCAATGCAATGATCTCGATATCGGGAAAATCGCGGCGGATGGTTGATATTGCCGTGATTCCGTCCATAACAGGCATGAGCAGGTCCATCAGGATAACGTCGGGATTCAATTCCCCTGTCAGGCGGACCGCTTCCTCCCCGTTCTCCGCTTCGCCCACAAGTTCCAAATCTGGATCCAGTCCCAGAAACATTTTCAACCCCTGGCGGACAACGGCATGATCATCGACTATCAGGGTACGAATGGACATAAGCGTTTCTCCTCACGTCTAATTATAGTATCCATTGATCAAAGACACTTCAGACTTAAGGCTGAGATGGGAGAATAACCTTTTACCGATGTATGGCATGAGTTCACTGGTTACACTGGGGACATGATCAAAATCCTACTCGTTGATGACGATCCAAACATCCGCCGCGGGGTGAGAATGAATCTCGCGCTCGAACCCGATTTCTCGGTCGTGGGAGAGGCGGATGACGGCTGGGAAGCCCTGCGGCTCGCGCGCGAACTTCAGCCTGATATCGTGGTGATGGACATCCGCCTGCCGTCCCTGGATGGCCTGAGCGCGGCAGAACGGCTACGGCAGTTTCAGCCGCAATGCGCGGTAATCATCCTGACGTTATATGATGAACCGTCCAACCGCAAACGCGCGGAACAAGTCGGCGCGGCGGCATTCATTCCCAAGCAAAAATCGGATGATAAATTAGTGGATGTCATTCGGAAAATAATTTTAGAAAGATGAGAAAATAAATGAACACAAAAAGCACGAAATCAGGAATTGCAGGCGGGATCTTTTTAATCGGCTTGGGGGTAGTCATCGTCACGGGCAGTTGGTGGCCTGGCATGTTGTTGGTGATCGGTCTGGCGGTTACCGCCGAGCGAGTCTTCCATAAAGAATACATGCAGGCTCTGCTGGGGCTTGCGATCTGTTCCGCCATTGCTGTAATCTCGATCAGCAATATCCCTTGGCGCATCTACGGACCTTTCATCCTGATCTCTCTAGGAATCGTAACGTTGGCGCAGGGCGTTCTTTCTAAGCAAGAGTAAAAAGGAGGCAATCCATGCGCAAACGACTTAACCCTCCTCATGTCGAAAGCGATGAAATAGGCTTGGAGCGGCTTGTCTTTTTTAGCGACGCGGTCTTTGCGATTGCCATCACGCTGTTGGCGCTGGAGATCCGCCCACCTGCCTCCATCGCTCATGAAGGTAACGCCGAACTACTAAACAGCCTGCTTTCCCTCTGGCCGAAATATCTCGGTTTCTTTATCAGCTTTTTGAGCATAGGAAGTTTCTGGCTCATTCATCATCGCCAGTATCGCCACATCGAGCAATATGATACCCGCCTGATGTTTATCAATCTGCTCGTGTTGATGTCAGTTGCGTTCATCCCGTTTTCGACTGCCGTGATCAGCGAAAATGGAAATCGGACTGCGACCATTTTATACGCTTTGAACGCTTCGCTGGTGGGTTTTCTGTCAACCTGGCTTTGGGTTTACGCATCCTACAATCGCCGTCTGGTGAAAGCCGATCTAAAACCTGCTGCGATCCGCCGCGCCGTGATCAGAAACCTCATTGCCCCTACCATCTTTCTTTTCTCCATCGGACTGTCTTTTATCGATCCCGATTTGGCAAAATTTTTATGGCTCCTGATCGCTCCCGCTGTTTTTCTGGTCAAATAGGATGATTTCGTTAAATTTTCAAAAGGAGAACTCATGGAACTTCTTAAAGTAATCAATATCGGACTTCGATTTCTGCTCGAACTCTGTATCCTCGTCATTTTCGGATACTGGGGCTTCCAAACAGGCAGCAACAACTTCATGAAAATCCTGTTGGGCTTGGGCGCTCCCATCCTGTTCGCCGTGGTGTGGGGAACCTTCCTCGCGCCGAAATCGCCCATGCGGCTGGAAGAACCCTGGTCGTTCCTGTTGGAACTCGTCATCTTTGCGCTGACTTGTTGGGCATTGTACAGCACAGGCAAGGTCGATCTGACCGTCGCGTTCGGCGGTATCTACATTCTAAACAAAATTTTGATGGTTATCTGGAGGCAGTAATGAACAAAAGAAATTGGCTCGCCTGCTTCAGCCCTTACTTACCAGAAAAGAGATAGTTACACGGTGAAATAGAGTTCTGCGTAGGCGTGTACATGACCAAGGATCTCCCCGATTTACCCCATCACATTGTGCTGTGCATCAACTTCGGACGATACTGCAGCGCCTCCGCCAAATGCGCGGACTGAATCTCCTCGCTCCCCGCTAAATCCGCGATGGTGCGCGATAACTTCAAGATACGATGATATGCCCGCGCCGACAAATTCATCTGGCTCATCGCCGCACGCATCAGGCTCTGACCTTCGTCCTGCAACTGGCAAAATTGACGAATCTCCCCCACGCGCATATCGGCGTTGCAAATAATATCGGATTGCGAAGCGGCAAAGCGCTGTTGCTGAATATTTCTTGCGGCTTGCACGCGCTGGCGAATGGAGGCGGACGATTCCCCCACGCGATCTCCGCTCAACTTTTCATAGTCCACGCGCGGGACTTCGATGTGGATGTCAATCCGATCCAATAGCGGACCAGAGATTCGTTTTTGGTATTTGGTCACAACAGAGGCGGCGCAGGTGCATGGCTTTTGTGAGTCGCCGTAATAGCCGCA
>MWTB01000021.1 GCA_002050275.1 Anaerolineae bacterium UTCFX1 | reverse complement strand
AAACTATTTTTGAGATGTGTTCTGGATATTTTTCGTACAAGTTTTCCCCCGTCACTGGGTTTGCCAGAGCCTGATACAAGGCAAAATACACCTCGCGGCTCTTTACCGCCCTGCCTTTGATCTTCTGTAAAGCCTGTCCCATCGGCGAGAAGGTTCTATCTTTGGCTTGGTCAATTAATACGTTTCGATCTGCAAGGTACAAAATCCGCTTCTTGCGCTTCGACCTCCACAACCGCCACGCGATTTGAAAAGCGACAAATGTTTTGCCCGTTCCTGTCGCCATCGTAAGCAAAATCCGTTTTTGACCCTCGATAACCGCATTGATCGTCCTGTTGATAGCGATTTGCTGATAATAACGAGGGGCTTTCCCGTTTACTTCCTGCCAATAGTTAGAAAGTGCGTCCGCCTCATCCTTTTCATTTTCAAATTTGAACGTTCCTCTTAATCTGTCCCACAATTCGTCAGGCGCTGGAAATGCGTCAAGGTTACGTTCCATGCCTGTAATAAAGTCATGTTCTACAATACCTTTTCCGTTACTCGAATAAGCAAACTTCAACCCCATCATTTCAGCGTATTGCATGGCTTGCTGTAAGCCCTTGGCGGGATGAGCGTACTCCGCTTTTGCTTCTACAACTGCAATTGGAATATTCTGCCGGATGAACAGAGTGTAATCAGGGCGCAGACCGCTCTTGCGGATGTGTCTGTCGCCGATGGGCACAATCCGTCCGGGCGTCAAGACCATCTGTTCGGAAATATACTCATCTTCCCATCCAGAGGATTTGAGATTTGGCAGTATATAAGTTCGGCAGGTATCGGCTTCTGTGACCATGTGAATTCCAATTATAAGCCAGCGCAAGTCGAAATTTCCCTGTTGAAATCAAACCTCAATCGTTGTATAGTGAGACCGTCACACCGAGAGGAAAACTATGGCTGGCAAATCAAAACTTCGCAAAAAAGTTCAATCCCCAAAAACGAAGTCCGATGAACCCGTCTTGACCCCGAGTCAACTCAGCGAAATTTAAAATGAATTGATACTTCCCTACAAGGCGTGCCTCTTCGCCATCGGAACCGCGCTGTTCCCGACCTTGCGCGGCGGCGAAGACTGGCGAGATTTACAAACGCATCAGCGTCGTACATCACATCTTCGCACCCTCTCCAAATACCCTTCGATCTCCTAACTTGCCGCGCGCAAGCAACATTTGGAGCGCGGTCGCGATCGGTCTGTTAATGGAGACGCAATTGTAGCGCGCTGGCAATCGTTGTAATCGGCGTTATAATCGCCCTGTTCGGAACGTATGCGTATGAATAACAAAATTTGCGAGGTGCGATGTTAAATCCGCTTGGACGATCCAATCAGGGGGCGAGTCTGTTTTCTCCGCCGCCGATTAATTCGATTGACGATACGGGGCTGCCCGCGTTATGGATTCAGAACTTAACGCTTAAGGCGCTGTACATGCAAGGATATATGAGCGGTTTTAAGATTGCAGAAGCGATCGCGCTTCCCTTTGCTGGCGTAACCGACAGCATTCTGGAAACGCTGAAGCGCGATAAACTGATCGAAGTGAAATCGTCGCAGGGCGGTTTGGGCGAAAGCGCGTACACTTTTGGCATCACCGAAGCGGGCGTAGTGCGCGCGCGCGAAGCGATGGAACGCAGTCAATATGTCGGTCCCGCGCCTGTGCCTTTTGAGGTCTACAACGAAGCGATCCGCCGGCAGCGCGGGGGACGCGTCACCGTCACGACGCGCACAATGCGCCAGATCCTTTCGCAGTTGGTGCTTTCCGAAAAATCGTTCCAGAAGTTGGGTCCCGCGCTCAATTCAGGGACTTCGATCTTTATGTACGGTCCGCCCGGAAACGGCAAGACGAGCGTGGCGCGCGCGTTTGGAAATTTGGCGTTGAGCCAGGTCATGTATATTCCGTACGCGTTATATTTGGATGGACAGGTTATTAAGGTGTACGATCAGGTCAGCCATCGCCTTGCGCCGGAAAACGAAAGCGGCTCCTCGACGCCCGGCACGACCACGGGCAGTTTGCGCGCCAGTCAGCGCCGCGATCCACGTTGGGTGAAAATTCGGCGTCCCTTCGTGGTGGTGGGCGGCGAGCTTACGCTGGAAGGGTTGGACCTTGTCTACGACGATATTAATAAATTTTATGAGGCTCCGTTCCAAGTTAAGGCGAACGGCGGCATTTTATTGATTGACGACTTTGGGCGGCAGCAAGTGCGTCCGCGCGATTTGCTCAACCGCTGGATCGTTCCGCTTGAGAACCGCGTGGATTTTCTCACGCTGCATACCGGGCTGAAGATTGAAGTGCCGTTCGACGTATTGATCGTATTTTCGACGAACCTGCCTCCGCGCGACCTTGTAGACGAAGCCTTTTTGCGCCGCTTGCGGCACAAGATCGAGATTGGCGACCCGACCTATGAGGAATATCGCGAGATCTTCCGGCGCGTCGCCGCCGACAAAAAAGTTGAGTATAGCGATCGCGGGCTGGCGTACTTGCTTCAAAATTGGTACATCAAACGCAACCGCAAACTGCGCGCTTCGCATCCGCGGGACCTGTGCGACCAGATTCTTGACATCTCAAGTTACCTCGGAACGCCGCCCGCCATGACGGAAGATATGCTCGATCGCGCCGCCAGCGCATATTTTGTAGATTTGTAATGAAAGATTATCTTGTGCGCCAACGCGACCGCAACATATGACTCTCTTGCAATCGCTTCCCCAGCCGGCGATCTTCGCGCATCGCGGCGCTTCGGCGTACGCGCCTGAAAACACGCTTGCGGCGTTTGAACTCGCCGTTCGGCAGGGCGCGGATGCGATCGAACTCGACGCGAAGTTGTCTGCCGATGGGCGTGTGATCGTTATCCACGATCAAACTGTTGACCGGACAACCGGCGTGTCGGGCAGCGTGCAAAACCTAACGCTGGCGCAATTGCGCGAATTGGATGCGGGCAGTTTCTTCGCGCCTGAATTTCGCGGCGAAAAGATCCCTACGCTTGAAGAAGTTTTTGAATCGTTCGCCAAGCGCGCGCTGATCAACGTGGAACTTTCGAATCATTACACGCCCCGCGATAATCTCGTCGAAGAGGTGTGTAAAACGATCAAGAGATTTAATATACAAGATAAAATCTTGTTTTCATCGTTCCATCCAACCAGTCTGGCAAAAGCGCAAGCGCTGTTGCCGGATATCCCGCGCGGACTGCTCGCCAATACAGATTTCCGCGCGGCGATCGTGCGTTCGTTCGTTTTCAACTTTGGGAATTATCAGGCGCTTCATCCGCATTTGAAGACGGCTTCGCCTCAGCAAGTAAGACGCGTACATCGCATTCGTAGACGCGTTCATGTGTACACTGTTAATGAAGAGCGTCATCTGCGCAAACTCTTCCATTGGGGCGTAGACGGCGTTTTTACCGACGATCCTCCGTTGGCGGTGCGCGTGCGCGGAGAGAAAGGGTGAGGTGGCTGGCGTTACGACGGTGCGCTCATTGGGCGCTCCTGTTCTCGTTTGTTATTTCAGGACTCAGACCCGTCTCTAGCGCGCGCGCCCAAACTGCGACGCCGCTTTCTGAGGCGCAAACGCTCTTGAATACAATGACGGTCGAAGAGCGTGTGGGGCAACTATTCTTTGTCACGTTTCACGGCGCGAACGCCGCTCCCGAATCGCCTGTCTACGACCTGATCGTCAATCGCCATGTTGGGGGAGTGATTTTACTGGCAGAGAATGATAATTTTCTCGACACGCCTGAAACCGCTTCCGCCGCGCGGCAGTTGATTACAGACCTGCAAACGCTTGCGATGAGTCCTGTTAATGGAGATGAAGCGCCGTCGAAGGCGCGCATTCCGTTGTTTGTCGGCATTTCGCAAAATGGCGACGGCGCGCCCTACGATCAAATTCTCAACGGTTTGACTCCTTACCCCTCTGAAATGGCGATTGGCGCCGCATGGAACGCCGGCCTTGCCGAGCAGGTTGGCGTCGTCGTAGGCGAAGAACTTTCAGCGTTGGGATTCAACCTGTTCTTTGGTCCATCGTTGGATGTGGTCGAATCGCCCGACCCGGCTGAGAATTCAGATTTGGGGACGCGTGTTTTTGGCGGCGATCCGTTTTGGGTGAGCAAGTTGGGGCTCTCGTTTATCGCAGGGTTGCACAGTGGAAGCGCGCAACGCTTGTTAGTCGTCGCCAAGCATTTCCCCGGGCGCGGCGATTCAGATCGCTTGCCTGAGAAGGAAGTGGCGACGGTCCGCAAATCGTTGGAGCAACTCAAACAAGTTGAGCTCGCGCCTTTCTTTGCGGCGACCAACCCGCTCGCCGCCGGCGTAGTGGACGGGTTGCTGGTTTCGCACATTCGCTATCAGGGGTTTCAAGGCAACATTCGCGCGACGACCCGCCCTGTGAGTTTCGACGCCAGCGCGCTTTCGACGATCCTTGCCTTGCCTGAGTTTGCGCCTTGGCGGGCGAACGGCGGGCTGATCGTCAGCGACGCCTTGGGGAGCGAGGCTGTCCGCGAATTTTACTTGCAAGGCGGCGAGAACTTCTCTGCTCGTTCGGTGGCGCGCGATGCTTTTCAAGCCGGCAACGATCTGCTTTATCTTGGCGATATGGCTTCGGACGAAAATGATAGCGCGTATGCCGCGACGACGCGCGTCCTCGATTTCTTCGCGGAGGAATATCGCGGCGATCGCGCTTTCGCTCAGCGCGTAGACGAGGCGGCGACGAGGATTCTGGCGCAGAAACTTCGCATGTATAAGGAATTATCGCTTGCCAACGTCTTGCCTCCCGCTAATTCGTTGTCTGCGCTGAACTCGGCGGGGTTAGTGATGTTTGAGGTGGCAAGCAAGGCGGCGACGCTGATCAGCCCAGACGCGCAAGAGCTGAACGCTTTACTGCCCTCGCCGCCTAACTTGAGCGACCGCATCGTCTTTTTGACCGACGTCGCTGCCTACCAGCAATGCAGCGCGTGTCCGCCGCGAGAAATTCTGCCCGTCGATTCGTTCCAGAAAGCAGTAGAACGTTTATACGGTCAGCAAGGCAGCGGGCAGGTCTTTTCGACGCGTATGGCGTCTTTTCCATTGCGTGAGATCGAGTTGATGCTGAAGGGTGAAAGCGAGTCGAACGTTGAAGGCGCGCTTGAGCGCGCGACCTGGGTCGTGATTTCATTGACAGATGTGAGCGGCGGACAACTTCCTTTGTTGCGTCAGCTTTTTTCTGAACGTCCCAACTTGACGCGAAATAAAAATGTGATCCTATTTTCCTTTACCGCGCCCTATTACCTCGACGCGACAGATATCTCTAAACTCACCGCTTATTACGCGTTGTATAGCCGCCAACAGCCGTTTGTCGAGGTTGCTGCGCGGCTGCTGTTTCAGCAGATAACGCCGCAAGGATCGTCGCCCGTTTCCGTGCCGTCGGTGGGATACGATCTGATCGTGGCTACGTCGCCGAACGAAATGCAGACGATACCGTTGACGCTCGAAGGATTGGAGTCGCCGGGCGCTTCGCCGCCTGAAAGCGCGACCGCCGAGCCGACGACGATACCGTCTTACAAGATCGGCGACCTTATCAATGTTCGCGCAGGACCTATTCTGGATCATAACAATCGCATCGTCCCAGATGGGACGGTCACGCGCTTCACCTTAACGACTCGCGACGAGGGCGGGGGCGTTCTTCAGCAATTCGAAGCGCCGACAGTAGACGGCATGGCGCGAGCTTCGTTCGTAATTGATAAGCCGGGCAACGTCGAAATCCGTGCGATGAGCGAACCGGCGATCGTTTCGCAGGTTATCCAATTTGACGCGTCCAGCGCTGGCGTAGCGGTAACAGTCGTTGCGCCCGAAGTCAGCGCGACCCCCGAGCCTCCGCCGCCGACCGCCACATTGGCGCCGATGAATGACCTGATCACGCCGGAAGGTTTTCCGCGCATTGGCGCGTGGATGCTTGCTTTGCTCACGTTGGCGGGCGGCGCGGCGTTGACCTTTTGGGCGGTCAGCCATCTGATCTCGATTCGCTGGGCTTTGCGTTTTGCGCTTTGCGCGTTAATCGGCGGGCTGATCGCGTACAACTATCTTGCGTTGGGATTCCCCGGCGCAACGAACTGGGTCGCTGAAGGCGCGGGCGCGTTCGGCGTGCTGACGTTAACGTTTGGCGGAGAGGCGTTGGGAGTCGTTATCGCGTGGGCATGGTTGCGATGGTTTAGCGGGCGAGGGTGGCGAGCAGGCTGACGAGCAGCATGACTGTCGCGCCCCATGCCAACGCGGTTTCTGTTGGGTGCGCGAGATAGTCCCAGGCGGATTGAGGGCGCGTTCTTCGTATGGGGATCGGCAATGTGGGAGAGTTCTGATAGCCGAGCAACGCTTTATGAAATTCATCAATCGTATGCGGGCGTTCATCGGGGTGTAAAGACATCGCCCACAATACGGCTTTTTCTACGCGCGGCGAAATGGCGGAATTAATGCTGCGAATGGGCGTTAGGCTTTCGGGCGCGAGGAAACGCGCGCGTGCGTCCGCTGGAGGCTCGTTTGTGAACAGGTGGTAGAGCGTTGCGCCAAATGCGTAAATATCGGAGCGAATATCTGTATGCATATCGCTGCCGCCGTATTGCTCAAGAGGCGTGTAGAGCGCGGTGCCTTGCCCTTGAATGATGGTGATCGTCACTTCTTCGGGCGCGAGGATCTTTACCAGACCGAAGTCTACCAATTTAATTAAGCCGTGAGGCATTAACTTCAAATTACTTGGCTTAACGTCGCGATGGACGATAGGCGGTTCCTGACTGTGCAGGTATGTAAGCGCGCTGGCGATCTGCTCCGCCCAACCAAGGATCTCGCGTTCGGGGAGGAATGTGCGTTTCTGTCGCGCTTCGAAAATGACGCGTCGTAGATCGTCGCCCGGTATGTAATCCATCACTAGATAATCGCGCGGACCGTTTGAGAAGAAATCGGAGACTTTTGGCAGGTTGGGGTGATCGAGGCGCGCAAGCACAGTCGCCTCGCGTAAAAATTGTCCGCGGGCTTCTGCGCGGATATTTTCTGGAAGCGCGCGATCGTATTCAACTTCTTTCAGCGCGCATTCGCGTCCCTTTAGGCGCGTGTCGTCGGCGAGATAGATCGAGCCCATGCCGCCTTGCCCGATCTGTTCACGGATGCGATAGCGGCTGCGCAAGACCTCCCCGCTTTTGAGGGGCGGCAACATGATTCTCCTAGGTTGTTTAACAAGGCGCGCGTTCGCACAAAATCATTTCGGCGTAGGTTCTGCACAGAAGCGCGTATTTATGCTATAGTAACGTCGTTCTTGAAACTGCCGACGCTATTTCGTTAACTGCTTCGATATTATAAACTCGTTTCCTTAAGTTTCCTATGGTTATACTCGATCAAGATTTTCCCTTATTAATCGCCGAAGAGGGACCGTTAAAAGGTCAGCGCTGGCAATTGGACGGAACGATCGTGCTGGGACGCGAGTCGACGTGTAACGTGGTGGTGAACGACCGTCAGATCTCGCGCTTTCACGCCCGTCTGACGCCGACGTTTGAAGGCGTTATGCTTGAAGACCTGGGCAGTAAGAACGGCACATATCACAACGGGGCGCCCTTGACCGCTCCCGTTGTGTTACAAGACGGCGACCATATTGCCGTGGGCATTGCGCAACAATTCCAATATCTCACATCGGATGCGACCATGCCTTTGCTGGACGGCGGCAAACCCGGCAGGTTAATGATGGATCGTAAATCTCGCCGCGTTTGGATTCGTCAGCAAGAACTGATTCCTTCGCTTTCCGCTCAACAATTCAAATTGTTATGGTTGTTGTATGATCGTCAAGGACAGGTTGTCAGCCGTCCCGATCTTGTGACAGTCGTGTGGGGCGACGATCAATCTTCGGGCGTTTCAGATCAAGCGCTGGATGCGTTAGTGCGCCGCCTGCGTGAACGTCTCGCCGCGCTCGACCCGAGTCATCAATATATTGATACCGTACGCGGTCACGGCGTGCGATTGGATAACCCCTCGCTGTAAACGATAATTTGTTGGATAGTCACTCCCGCTTCAAGCGGGAGTTTTTTGTTGCCCGTAACTTTTTTTTGTTTTTTGCGACTATTTGAGTGAAATCCAAATTTTGAAGAAATAGAAGAGATAGTTGAATGATTCGTCAATTACACATCGGCATTCTTGTTGAACGGCGTTATTTAACTCAGGCGCAACCGGCTGGGCTGGTTGCTGCGCTGTCTGCAAAGGGACATCGGGCGACTATTATTGTCCCAGAGATTCACTTGTATAGCGTGAAGGATGACAATTGGCTTGACGGATTAGACGCGATCGTCGCGCGAGGGCGTAGTTGGGAACTCCTTTCATTGCTTGCTTGGGCTGAAACTTGTGGAATTTCAACGATTAATAGTCGGTCGGCGATTGCAAGCGTTCACAATAAAGCTGAAATGGCGGTTGCTCTGGCGTCAGCGAGCATTCCAATTCCTCATACATTCCTGAACGTAACTGAGAGTTTAGCGAGTCAAATCACAAATGAGAGTTATCCGCTCATTCTTAAGCCGATCTTTGGCGACAATTGTAGAGGCTTACAAGTTGTGAATGCTCCTCGAGAACTTTCTCAATTGGACTGGCGCGAATCAGCCACACTGGCGCAACAGTATCTACCTAACGATGGCTGCGACTTGAAAATTTACGGAATTGGCGATGAGGTATGGATTGTCCGAAAACCGTCTCCTTTAGGCATATACAAAACAGGGCAAACTGATGGATCTAACGCAAAAGCCTTGCGCGTTGAACAAGTCCTGGCGTCTCCTACGTTTAGGGAGTTGGGGCGTCGTTGCCGCGCCATTTTTGGGTTGGATTTGTTCGGCGTTGATTGCGTTCAAACTGTTGATGGACCGGTTGTCATCGAAGTAAATGATTTTCCTAATTACAGCGGTGTGCCCGACGCAGATGAAAAATTAGCAGATTTCGTAATTCGGAAAGCTCGAGGAGAAAAGTCATGAAAATTGGAATGTTTATGATGCGTTACCCCCCTTCCCGTAAAAGCCCGATTATGCCAGAAGTGGTTCGCCTGCTCGTTGAATGGGGCGTGACAGTAGACCCAATCTATCCGGATGAGCAGTTAACAGATTTGGCTCATATTCACGTAGAACACGATCTGTATGTTCTCAAGTCTGGCGCCGATTTGGCGCTCAGCCTGGCTGGGGCGCTGCATGCGGCTGGAGCGCAGATTGTCAACCCTTACCCGGTTGCAGCAATCATGCGCGACAAGATCATTGCGACTCGCGTTTTACAAGCCGCCCGTCTGCCCGTGCCAAGCACATATGTGACTAACCATCTTGAAGAACTTGCCCCTCTCCTCGACGAGGGACCGCTCGTGATCAAGCCTTATCGAGGCTCTCAAGGCAGAGGCGTTCATGTCGTTTGGGATTCGGATGAGCTAAATAATGTGCGGGCTAATCAAGACCTGATTTTTGCTCAACGTTATTACAAGCCGGAAGATCGCGACCTCAAGATCTATTGTATCGGCGGTCAAGTCTACGGAGTAAAGCGGGTTTGGCCCGCTCAGACATATGAGGAAAAACTCGGCGAACCATTTGTTGTTACGCCGGAACTGCATCAGATCGCTTTGCGTTGCGGACAAGCTTTTGGGATCGAGGTCTATGGGTTGGATGTGATCGTGAACGATGGAAAATTCTATGTCGTAGATATTTCAAGTTTTCCAGGCTTCAAAGGAGTTCCCGATGCCGCCTTACGACTTGCAGACTACATATACTCCGTCGGTCAGCGCGTGATCTCCGGTCAACCGCTTCTGCCTGCCTTTGAGAAAGAGAGATTTGTATGAAAGCGATCATCCTTGGCGCTGGACACATCGGTTGTGGTTTGGCGGGTCAATTACTGCGCGCTTCAGGATATCAAGTCGTTTTTATCACCCATACGCCGGTATTGGCAGACCACTTCAACCGGGTTGGCTGCTATCAGGTGCATTTAGTTAATGGATCGGAAGCGCGGAAAATCGTCGTGGATGGAATCTGCGCGGTATCTGCTGACGATCTTGATCGAGTTGCCGCTGAGATCGCCGCCGCCGACTTGATCGTCACATCGGTAGGAGCGGGCAACTTATCCGCAGCTGCGGAACTTATCGCCTCCGGTTTGAGTCTGCGAAGCCGACCGGCAAATATTCTTGCGTTTGAGAATTTGCCCCTGGCTGGCGCCCGTTTGCGTGAGCATGTTGCTCAGCATGTGCCACAGAATTTCCCCTTGGCAGATTATGGTTTTTCCACCGCGTTGGTTAGTCGAGCCGTTACACAGCGGTTGGGCGATCCCGCTTTGGATGAACCGCTCACTTTCATCGGCGATCCGCCTGACGCCTTCGTTGTAGATAGGCTAAGCCTGCGCCAGCCGCTGCCAAGTATTGAGGGCATGATTCTCTCCGACGATTTCGATGCTTGGGTGTGCCGCAAGTTATACATCTTTAGCGCCGGTCATGCGACTTGCGCGTATCTTGGCTACCTCAAAGGATACCATTACATCCATGCGGCTATCCTCGACCCTGAAATTAGAGCCGCCGTACTTGCCGCCATGGCTGAAGGTCAGCGTGGTTTGTCTGCCTGTTATGGAGCGGAAATTGCAGGCGATGAGAGTGATTTGGAAGAGCTTGTTGCCCGTTTTGAAAATTCGGCGCTTAATGATCCGATTGCGCGCGTTGGACGAGATCCTTGGCGCAAGTTGAGCGCAGATGACCGTCTGATAGGCGCGGCGCATCTGGCAGAAGAAGCTGGGGTACATCCTGAACATCTGGCTCTGGCGGCTGCTGCGGCTTTTTATTTTGATGATCCGGCCGATCCCTCTTCTGCCGATTTGCAGTATGAGGTTAAGTTCTTTGGCGTCGCCTCTGCATTAAACCGAATCTGCAAGCTGGATTCCAGTCAGGGTTTGGGTTGCCGCGTAGCCAATGCTTGGAGGCAATTTGCAAACGGTTGGCATCGAGGCAACGTGCTGCTGAAATTAGATCGGATGATCTGGGCTTGTTGTTTTCAGCCTGAAAATGGCGCTCGCAGGACTGAAATCGTCCCTCAATCCAACGATTATCAATCCTTATTTTTAGCAAAGACTGTTTACTAAACCGTATAAATCTCGTAACGCTCAAAGGAAAACCGTAATGGATGCAATTATAAAGAATATAACAGGCTTGACGAACATAAGCGAAGACGATCTGAACCGTGTCATTGAACAGACCTGGCATGATTTGGATGGCAAAGTATCTCTGGCTCAGATTCGTGAAATTGCCTATGAAGTTGCGGCTGGGTTTCATGGCGCTACAGTGACCATGTATATCTCGTTGTTTGTCCGCCGCCAAACCCGCGAATTGTTGCGAGAAAAAATCAAAATAGAAAGTTCATGAATTATGAAATTATATTTTATGCTTGTTCGTCGTGTTCCGCCGGTACCCAGCCCAGTCCTTTCAGAAGCGTTCGACATTCTAACCCAACGTGGCTTTCAGGTAGAGACGGGTATCGCGGAGGAAATGCTTCTCCGCTCCGATGACTTGAGCGTGGAGCACGACTTATACCTCCTTAAGTCGCATACAGAGTTATCGCTGAGCTTGGCAGGCGTTTTGCACGATCAGGGAGCGCGCTTTCTTAATCCGTACCCCTCTTCGGTCGCTGCGCAGGACAAAATTATAGCCTCAAGGCGTTTGCGTGAGGCGGGTATCCCGGTGCCGAACTCATGGGTAACCGGTGATTTGACCCTATTACGTTCCGAAGTTGAGGCGCACCCGCTGATCATTAAGCCCTATCGCGGACATCGCGGCGCAGGAATCCACATCGTGCATAATCCAGATGAATTAGCAACTGTGCCTGCGCCGAGAAGCCCGATGCTAGTCCATGAATATATCCGGGGCAGTGGAGAAGATTTAAAAGTATATGTTGTAGGCGAGGAAGTCTTTGCTGTCCGCAAGCCCTTTTCGACGATCAGTTTCACCCAACCGGGTCAACCATGCTCGGTCAGCGCTGAGGTTCGAGAAATCGCCCTGCGATGTGGTCAGACGTTTGGTTTGGGCTTATATGGTCTGGATGTAATCGAGGGTCCTAACGGTCCTACGGTAGTGGATTTGAATTTCTTCCCCGGGTATAAAGGCGTGCCGAACGCCGCGTATTTCATAGCAAATTATATTGAGGATTACGCTCGTGGGCGGTGTTCTCTTGATCTGCCTTTGCTGCCTGCCATCCCTCAGCGCGAATTGGAGCGATTGCTGGCTTAATGATGAGGAGTCAACCGCTAATCTGGCATGACGGCTAATTCGGAACAATATATCTGCCAAGGAAACGATGAAACAATTACAGAAAAAATCAATGCGGTTTGCAGACGAAGGTAAACAACCCGCTGTCAACTTTGCTGTCGCCGCAATTGTAGCCGAGGGTTTTTTTAGCCGCCTTAGCTTTGGTCTGATCAGTTTTGCCCTTCCGCTTTACGCCTATCATTTAGGGATGAGTTTGACGCAGATAGGATTGCTTATCTCTTTGGAATCGGCGATCTCTCTGATTCTAAAACCGGTCACCGGATGGCTTGTTGACCGTATCGGTTTAAAACACGGGCTTACTATCGCTATTTGTATGCGCACAGGCGTAGCCTTGTGTTTGGCGCTGGCAGGCGGACCTTTGCAGCTCTTCGCTATTCGAATATTACATGGCGCCGCTAATGCGTTGCGTGATCCATCGTCTAGCGCTCTCATTGCGGTTCATGGCGGTAAAAAGGCGATAGGCTCGTCTTTTGCATGGTATGTAACCGCAAAGAGCGTGGCGGCTTCCTTTGGTCAAACGCTGGCTGGAATCCTGTTGACGATCGCTGTGGCTGACTATGATGTTGTTTTTGTCATTGCCTGTTTGCTCTCATTTTTGCCTTTGTACATCGTTCATCGGTGGGTGCGAACAGAACCGGTCGCGTTGAATATGCCTGCGAAAAACACGTCTTTGAGCTATGATAATTGCGCCGACCAGTCTGCATTAACCGTTTCTAATCCCTCACGGCTCAAAGCGGAGAGAGCGCCTGCGCCTCTGTTGTCCTTTGCTTTTCTCGGCTTTCTTATCTCCGGAACGGCAAACATGTTAAAAGGTATCTTTCCCATTCTAGCTACCGAATATGCAGGACTTAACACCGCTCAAACTGGGATGATTTACACTGCCTCGACCGTGATCATTCTAATCGCTGGTCCTCTATTTGGCTGGCTCGCAGACCATGTAAGCGGTAAACTCGTTCTCGCGATTCGAGGAGTCGCTAATACTGTTTCATCCTTCTTTTATCTCGTTTCGCCAGGGTTGGCAGGCATAGTAGCGGGCAAACTGATTGACGATGCCGGAAAGGCAGCTTTTCGTCCTGCGTGGGGTTTGATGATGTCTCGAACGGCAGATGCTGATCCGCCTCGTCGAGCGCAGATGATGGGTATTCTGGGAATGGGCGAGGATGCCGGCGCTGTTGCCGGCCCTATTTTGGCTGGCGTACTCATGACAGCCTGGGGCATCCCGTTGCTCTTTGTTATCCGAATTTTTCTGGCTCTAGCAACTGAAATCTATGCGGTTCTACTATTCCGTAGAAGCGAGAAAGAAGATTTGCGCGATCGCTGTTCACAACAAGCGCAGATTGAGGAATTAATGATGGCGGCGCGGCTGGCTGTCACTGAAGGCAAGTATGAAGAAGTTGAAAATTGCTTGGAAATGGTCATTGCCCTAGATCGCGATAATCATCAAGCTCGGCAATGGCTGGCGACATACCGCCTAACTCAACCTTTAGAGAAACGCTATCTTGGGAAAGTAGGTTTGAGAATTGAGGAGAGTTGAAGCGCGAGACGGAGTCTGGGAGATAACGCTCTCCCTCTATCTCGCGGTTGGGCGGAGGCGGCGCGCGAATCAGTAGGCTTCAAACGTTGCAGGTAATTCCGTACTTTGCAGAATTTTTCATGCCCGTAACTTTTCCTCTCCTCCGGCGACTATAAGGTTGAAACCATAAATTTGCTCGGAGGCAAAATGTTCAAAATCAATCGGTTTATCCTTATTTCGTTTTGGCTTATCGGCGCATACTTGCTCAGCGCTTGCGGCGGGACGCTCTCTCGGTCATCCGCTTTAGAAGTCGCTCCCAAGGCGTTGGCGAAGGAGGTTGTCTTCACAGGAATCGTGGAAGCCATAAATGGAAACCAGTGGGTTGTTAGCGGGCAGACGGTTACGGTTGACCCCGAAATAGCGATGGCTTCGAACGTTACGATAGGCGCGTTCGTTAAAGCGGAAGGAATAGTATCTTCGGATAGCACGGTAGTCGCGCTGAAGATCGAATCTTTCGTTGCGCCGGCCGATCATGCCAACGATGATGACGATGCGGATAAAGTATTTGGCATGGTTGAAGCTCTCACAGCCGACTCGGTCACGATCGGCGGCGTTATGTATCAAATCACGAGCTTCACGAAGTTCGAGGATGCCGTTGCGGTTGGAGACCAAGTTGAGATTGAGATCGCGGTAAATGTGGATGGAACCTTTTCTGCCCTTGAGATCGAGAAGGTAGATGATGACGACGCTGACGACGACGCTGATGATGACGACGCTGACGACGACGCTGATGACGACGCTGACGACGACGCTGACGACGACGACACTGACGATAACGATGACGTTGATGATGATGAGGAAGATGATAACGATTGATTGTTATAATATTTGAGAGACGTGCGACGGCTCGTCTGGATGGTAAACTCCGGACGAGCTGCCATTTATCCGATTGCTCCTACTTATGAGACTTTTCTCCCCTAGGTTATTGTTTTTTGCGCTTTCGAGTAATCATGGCTGAATTTGACGACTCGCAAGCGCTGACTGATTTGCGAAATTTAGATTCGCAAACTGTAGGCGCGATTTACGACCGGTATTTTCCTGAAGTCTATCGCTACGTTCGTTATCGCGTAGACGACGATCAACTCGCTGAGGACCTCGCGAGCGATGTGTTCATGGAGTTGCTTGAAGCGGCGAATAAACGTCGAGGTCCGCAAAGTAGTTTAAGAGGCTGGTTGATCGCCGCCGCTTCTAATGCGGTTAATGATCACTTGCGCAGACAATATCGGCGTCCGGTATCGGAATTGTCTGAATCGATGGCGGATCAAAATTCGGATGTTTCCACATGCGTGGATTCGCGCGAAGACGCCCGCGTTATGCGATCTGCGCTGACTTTGTTGACAGAAGAACAACAGCAAGTGCTTGCGTTGCGGTTCGGACAAGGTTATTCTCTCGAAGAGACCGCAACGCGTATGGAAAAAAATGTAAATGCCGTAAAGGCTCTCCAGTTTCGCGCGCTGGCATCGCTCCAGCGGCAGATCGGCGAGGTGATTCATGGATAATTTATACGATGTGTTAGAGACCTGTTTGCGTGAAATCGAAAACGGCGCGGAGATCGAAACTGTTCTGTTGCGCTATCCAGAATATGCCGACGAACTGTACCCGCTTCTCGAAACCTCGTTCCTCGCAAAGGAAATGTCTGCGCCTGATCCCTCGGTTGATGTAATGAGAAGGAATCGCGCGAAAGTGTTGCAACGCGCCGCTGAGATACGAGAAGCTAACGACAAATCGGCTGTCCGTTTCGGTTGGTTTGCTTCCTTGCGAAGACTTGCATTCACATTGGCGACTCTTGTCTTTGCGCTTGTTAGCAGTGCGAGTTTAGCAGGCGCGGCGTCTACTTTGTTGCCTGGCGACAATTTATATCCTGCTAAGCGCTCGTGGGAGAATTTGCAGGAGGCATTCGCGCTGAACCCCGAATTACGCAATGCGCTGAAGGTAAAACATCAAAATGAACGAATCGGAGAATTACGCGAATTGTTCGCAAACGGACGTTCTGCCGACGTGTCGTTCAACGGATTGGTCGCGCGTCAGAGCGAGACGGGATGGCTGGTCGCCGGGGTGCGAGTCGTCACGACGTCTCAAACAGACTTGCCGTCTCAACCTGTGCAGGTTAACTCTGCCGTGCGCGTGCAAGGAGTGACACAACCCGATGGTTCTGTATTAGCGTCAGGTATTGAATTTCTCCCAGCGGGGGCAAGCCTGCCCGACGTCGAAGACGATCTCTTTGAAGCAGACGACCAACCAGACGAGGACGAGGCGCCAAACATCGTTACGACCGAGATCCCTGATAAACCTTTCGATAGAAACTTGGATGTTCTAGCCGGCGATTTTTGGACGATCAATGGAGTTCCTGCAAATATGAGTGGGAGCCAAATGGTCGGAACTCCCGTTATGGGAGCAGCGGTTACTCTCGAAGGATTTTTCGACGAGAACGGCGTATTCGTTGTAACGAAGATGGTCTTCAAGGAAGACGAATCGAGCGACGACGATGGTTTGAACTCAAATGGCAGCGATAACAACAACGATGACAATGACGATAATGAGGGCGACGACGACAACGACGACAACGACGACAATGATGACGATGACGATAATTGAGAATTCTGCGGAGGCAACCCTCCGCAGAATTCTTTAATGGGATAGTTACTTGTAATCTATTATGAAATCGGGTACATTAACCGCCAGCGTATTCGTTCTAAAGTCGCTTAGGAGAGCTTCATGACAGATTCAGGTTTCTATATAGGGCGTACATACAATCCCGAGACTCGGCAATTAATTGAAAAAAATACCTATTACGACCCTGCCGACCTCACGACGCATGCGATTGTGACCGGGATGACCGGTTCTGGTAAGACCGGTTTGTGCGTAGCGTTGCTCGAAGAAGCCGCGTTACAAGGCATTCCTGCTATTATTATTGACCCTAAGGGCGATCTTACGAATTTAATTCTGCACTTCCCGGAACTTCGTCCGCAAGATTTTCAACCATGGATAGACGCGGACTTGGCGCGCCGCGAGAATAAAACGCAGGAGCAGGTTGCGGAAGAGACGTCTACAGCGTGGCGCAATGGCTTGGCAGAGTGGGGCATTTCGCCGGAGCAAATTACGAAACTTAAGCGCTCGGTGCAATATGCGGCATTCACTCCGGGTTCTGACGCAGGCATTCCCGTCAGCGTATTGTCGTCGCTTGCCGCGCCCGAAATCCCGTGGGACGAAAATCGCGAAGTTTTGCGCGAACGCATTTCCAGCACAGTCACCGCCTTGCTGGGGCTGGTCGGCTTCAATAATATTGACCCGCTCCGTTCGCGCGAACATATTCTACTCTCTAACATTTTCGAAAATGAGTGGAGTCAAGGAAAAGACATCGAATTGGCGGAATTGATCCGGCAGACGCAAGCCCCGCCTTTCGATAAACTTGGCGCGTTCTCGGTGGACGATTTTTTCCCGGCGAAGGACCGCGTCGGGTTGGCGTTGACGTTGAACAGCATTCTTGCAGCGCCGTCTTTTGAGACATGGCGCGAAGGCCAGCCGCTTGACGTCAATGCGTTATTGTATACCGCCGAAGGCAAGCCGCGTCATAGCATTTTCTATCTCGCGCACCTATCTGAAGCCGAGCGTATGTTCTTTGTCACGTTGTTGTTCTCTGCCGTGGAAACGTGGATGCGCGCGCAAGGCGGCGCGACGTCTTTACGCGCGCTTCTCTATATGGATGAGATTTTGGGCTATCTGCCGCCGCAAAGCAACCCGCCTTCCAAACAACCCTTGTTGCGATTGTTAAAACAGGCGCGCGCATTTGGCGTGGGCTTGTTGCTTGCCACGCAAAACCCGGTAGACGTGGACTACAAAGGTTTGTCTAACGCTGGCACATGGTTTATTGGAAAACTGCAAACGGAGCAAGATAAGAGTCGCTTGCTCGACGGTCTTGAGAGCGCGACGGGCGGCGTTTCACGCAACGCCTTCGATAAATTGATCTCCTCGCTGGGCAAGCGAACTTTCATTTTACATAACGTGCACTCCAAAGCGCCGGAACTGTTCCAGACGCGCTGGGTGATGAATTTTCTCGCTGGTCCTCTTATGCGAACCCAGATCCCCGCGCTCAATCGGCTTGCCAATGCGGACGCTTCGTTTCAAGCTCCAAATCAACCTGCCTCGGTCTCGTCGAGCGTCGCTTCTCAGGCGACCTTTGCAGTGTCTGTTCCGCAAGCGCAACCGGCGGAATCTATTTCTCAATCTTCGTTCACGAAGCCCGTCATTCCTCAAACCATTCGCGAATATTACATCCCGCAGAGTCTTAGCCTGCCGGACGCTTTTAAAGCGGCGAATCGACCTGTTCCTGTACAAGCCGCGATCGAAGATGTGATTTACAAACCCGCTCTGCTGGCTTCCGCTCAAATTCGAATCCTCGATCGTAAGCTCGGTATAGACAGCGAAATTGCGCGTTCGGCGCTGATCGTTTCGCCAGACAAGCGTGGCATGGTGCGCTGGGAAGATCACGCGACGAGCGGTAAACTAAAGAGCGGTGTTGAAATGTCGCCGGCGCCCTCTGCGAAGTTCAATATGATTGATGCGCCGTTGAACGATGCGAAACTAATGAGCGCCTTACAGAAAGATTTTTCCGAATGGGCGTTCCGCAATTCGTCTGTCACAGTCCGCGCGAATCAGGCGTTAAAAGTCTTTGCGGGTCCAGATATGACGCAAGCGGAATTTATGACCGCCTGCGCCGATGCGGCGCGCGGCGCGCGCGACGCGGAGATCGAAAAGGCGGCGGCTGCGATAGACAAGAAACTTAAGACCGTTCAAGATAAGCTTTTCCGCGAAGAACGCGAGTTGCGCCAAGATCAGGAAAATCTCCGAAATCGGAATCTCGAAACGGGCATTCACGGCGCTGAAGTTGTGGCAAGTTTGTTCGGGTTGGGTCGCAAAAAAAGTCTTTCCACGCCGGTTTCTAAATATCGCATGGCTCAAAAGGCGAAAGAGGACGTACGCGAGTCGGAAGAGGCGATCATCCAATATAAAAATGAAATCGCCGATCTCGAAAAGCAGCGCGAGGCGGTTGCGGCAGAAATTAGCCAACGCTGGAGCGGCATAGTAAGTCAGACGCAGGAAGTTGTCGTCGCTCCGAAGAAAACCGATGTGTATGTAGACGTATTCGGCGTAGGATGGGCGCCGTATTATCTCGTCGCAACGGATGACGGCGCGATAGAACTTCCTGCTTTTGAAATGCGATGATGCGAGAATGCAGTGTTGACGGAACAAAACCCGCTGACGACGCGTCTTATACATGCTGGATACTAATACCGCCCAAATGACCTCCATTTCCCATCCGTATCAGAAATTGCCTGTGTTTCCACAAATTATCGCCGCGATAATGAGCGGCGTAATTGTGTTTCTTGGCGTTCTGTTTATCTGGACGTTGGGATATCAGCTTGTATACGCAGGGCGGATTTTTCCCGGCGTGTCGGTCGCAGGCGTTGATCTTTCTGGGCTGACGCGCGATGAGGCTGCGGTGAAGTTGAGCCAAACGCTGTCCTATCCATTTACCGGCAAAATTCTTTTCCGCGACGGCGAGAAGGCGTGGGTGGCGAGCCCAGTGGAATTAGGCATGACGTTCGATCCTTCGTCCAGCGCGGCGACCGCGTATCAGTTGGGCAGAAGCGGCGGTTGGATGAACTCGCTTTCCAGTCAGACGCGTGCGCTAGGCGGCGGGTTTAACGTTCCGCCGGTGATCATGTTTGATCAACGCGTCGCTTACCAATATCTAAGTCAAATCGCCGCGCAAATTAATCAGCCGATGGTCGAAGCAGCGTTGCGCTTAGAGGGCGCGAATGTAGTCGCTAGTTCAGGTCAAATTGGGCGTGAGTTGAAAATTGACGCGACGTTGATCTACCTAGGCGCACAATTGCAGACGTTCTCCGACGGCGAAGTGGCATTCGTCATTCAAGAGATTGCTCCGCAGATTCTTAATGTGGACAGGCAAGCCGATACTGCCCGTCAGATTTTGAGTCAGCCGCTTACGCTGACCGTTCCTAATTCGACGGACGCGGGACCGTATGTATATGATGTGCCCGTATTAGCGAATTTGATCGGAGTTCAACGCGCGCAAGACCAAGGAAAAACGGAAGTGCGCGTGGCGCTAAACTCTGAAGGGTTGCGTAATTTGTTAACGCCTGTAAAAGCGCAAGTAGATCGCCCCGCCGCAAACGCGAGATTTATTTTTAATGATGAGACGCAGCAGCTGGAATTAGTGGAAGATTCGAAGGTGGGACGGGTAGTGGATCTGGGTGCGAGCATCGCCCTGATCAATGAAGCCCTGCTGCGCGGCGAACATACGGTTCCGCTAACGATCGTTGAAGATCAACCGAAAGTTTCCGGTTACGCTACCGGACAAGAACTTGGCGTTACCGAATTGCTCGTTTCAGAAACATCGTATTTTTACGGCTCGGATATCGAACGGATCCAAAATATTCAAGCCGCAGCGGAACGCTTTCACGGCGTGATGGTTGCCCCAGGCGAGGTTTTCTCGATGGGCGAGACCATGGGCGACGTGAGCCTTGAGAATGGATATGCTGAGGCGCTCATCATTTACGGCGGGCGCACGATTAAAGGCGTGGGCGGCGGCGTTTGCCAGGTCAGCACTACGCTTTTTAGAACCGTGTTCGATGCCGGCTTTCCGGTGGTCGAACGTTATTCTCACGCTTACCGCGTTTCCTATTATGAGCAAACTGCCAGCGGCGCGTCAGATCCTCGCTTGGCTGGATTAGACGCAACGGTTTATTTCCCCTTGGTAGATTTCAAATTTAAAAATGATTCGCCCTATTGGATTCTGATGGAAACCTATGTAAACGTATCCGCTCGCACGCTGACGTGGAAATTCTATTCAACTTCCACCGGTCGAAGCGTGAGTTGGGACACGACGGGTCCCGCCAATATCGTCTCTGCGCCCGCCCCGTTATTTGAAGAGAACCCAGATTTGAGAAAGAACGAAATGAAGCAGGTAGACTACGCCGCGAACGGCGCCGATGTGACCGTTACGCGCACGGTATACCAAAATGGAACTGTCTTGTTTCAAGATCAATTCAACACGCACTACCAGCCTTGGCAAGCAGTCTGTCAATATGGACCCGATTCGAAAAAACCAGAGAAACTTGCGGCGGAAAATCATCTGTGTCTCTCCCCGTCTTCATGAGGATGGTACAATTTGCTGCCATTGAGAAAATGAGGTTATATGATTGACGCTGTTTTAAAAGAGATTCTACGCTGTCCGAATTGCGTCCGGTCTACTGGCGGCGCGCTCGCGCTCTATCGCGACGCGTGGTTTATTTGCCAAGATTGTCAGCGCAAATATCCGATTGTGGACGATATCCCCGTCATGCTGATCGAAGAAGGCGATAAGTGGATCGAAACTGCCGAATCCGCTCTGCCGATTCCACCGTCTGCAAAATAGCGTGAACGAACTTGAAAGTTTGCTGGCTGACCTTGTAAGCGGCGACGAATCTCGCGCCGAACGCTCTGTCTCTGCGTTGCTCAAATTAGGCGAAGAGGCGCTTCCCGCTCTGCTTGATCTGACGAAATCGCCGAACGCGGATTCTCGCTGGTGGGCGTTGCGTGCTTTAGCGATTGCGCCTCGCGCTCAAACCGAGTGGTTGATTCCCTTCCTTGAAGACCCCGCCCCGGAAGTGCGCCAGTGCGCCGCGTTAGGGCTGTCGGAGAAGGCGGACGAAGCGGCAATCCAGCCCCTTATCCGCGCATTGAGCGATAGCCATGCGATGGTCGGCGATCTCGCGGCGAAAGCGTTGATTAGAATCGGCAAGCCTGCCGTCTCGACTTTAATTGAAGCAGCGCAGAGTGAATCACAAACTGTTAGAATTTACGCTGTGCGCGCGTTAGCGGAAATTCGAGATCATCGCGCCATTCCCGCGCTGATGCGGGCGAGTGAGGAAGATTCGGCGTTGCTGTCACATTGGGCGCAGATCGGCTTGGAACGGCTTGGCTTGGATATGATATACCTGAAACCGGTGTAAATGGAATGAACTTACTAAGAAATATAAAACTTAAACGTCCCTCTATGAGGAAAACCATCTTTTGGATTGCGGCGATTGCCCTCTCGATCGGCGGGTATATCTTTGCGCGGAATCTCGTCACATGTTGGGCGATTACGCCTTTACCTGGCCAGCCGCCGGCGTATTGCGGCACTGTCGCTTCAGGACCCAGCGGTCCCGACGTGACTGTTGGACAGGGAACCCCTTCGTCGGATTCGCAAGGCTTGCCCCCGCCAGTTGTCATTCCGGAAAGCAACCTGCCTCCCGCTTGGGACGGCGCCAGCCGTATCACTGTGTTGATTATTGGCTTGGACGCGCGCGATACAGATACTAGCGCGCCGCGTTCCGATACGATGATTCTACTGACGATTGACCCATTGACGAAGACGGCGGGCATGTTATCGATTCCACGCGATATGTGGGTGAATATCCCCGGTTTTGGCTATAGCCGTATTAACACCGCGTATTCTTCCGGCGAAGGCAACAAATTGCCCGGCGGCGGACCTGAATTAGCGCGTAAGACAGTGGAACAGTTTATCGGCGTGCCGATTCAGTATTACGCGCAAATTGATTTTAATACGTTCGTTCAATTCATTAACCGTATTGGGAAGATCGAAGTGTATAACGACGAAGAATTGCGTCTCGACCCGATTGGTCCAGGCTTGGACAAAATTAGGCTGACTTGTTGCGGCCTGCGCACATTGAACGGCGAAACCGCGCTTGCATACGCTCGTTATCGCAAGGGCGATGAAGGCGACTTTGGACGCGCACGGCGTCAACAAAAAGTAATTATCGGGATTCGCAATAAAGTGCTTGACCCAGCGAATTTACCCACATTAATTTCACAAGCCGACGAGTTTTACAATGAATTCTCTTCGGGCATCCGCACGAATATGCCGCTGGATACCGCGATCCGACTGGCGGTCTTAGCGAAAGATATTCCCATTGCGAGCATTAAAGAGGGGCATATTGATACGACCATGATTGTCTTCGACAAGGTGATTCTGGGCGGACAAGACGCCAGCGTTCTCAAACCGCTGACGGATAAGATCCGCGTGTTGCGCGATGAAATTTTCACCTCAGGCGGCGCGACCAGTCCTTATGCGGCAAGCGGCGACCTAACTGCGCTTATGCATGCAGACGGCGCGCGCGTCCGCATGTTGAATGGAACGTATTCGGCTAATCTCGATGTGAACACAGGGAATTTCTTTATCCAACAAGGTATGGCTGTGACGGAAGCCGGCGCGGCGGATCGAGTATATGATCGCACGGTAGTCATTTTATACTCGCCGAAATTGTATACCTTGAGATATTTGCAGGCGGTCTTTGGGCTTTCGTCTAGTTCGCAAATATTGATAAAACCCGATCCTGCCGCCACGGTGGATGTGGAAGTCCGGCTGGGAAACGATTGGGCGAATAGCAATCCAATGCCCTAATGTGGAATATTCCTCTTCAAGCCGAAGAGGAATATTTTTATGGTTGCTGGAAGGTGAGTTTGAATCCGCCAGTGAATGGCGCGCCGTTTGACGCTTTGCAAGACGGCGCAAGCAAGGCGGCGGCGACGTCGCTCCCTAACGCGAGTTGAACGGTATAGCTGACATCCGGCGTCATGATAAAATCGGCGTAACCGTTGCCAAGCTCGGGCTTTAGCCCGGTGAAGAAGCTCTCTTTGCCGCCAGCCCAAGCGATATGGACTTCAGCGCCGGGCAACTGTTTGCGGTTCGCATTCAATACAAGAATTTGCAATAAACCGTCCGGTAAATTTGCGTCGCAGAGCGCTTCCTGACCGATCAGCGCGAACGGCGCGCTCTGTGTGGGGATTCGCGTTTGAGTGGGACGCGCTGTAGCCTCCACGACGATTTGAGTGAGAGATGTTTCGGGCGTGGGAGGAGTAAAATCATCGAATGTGGTAGGCGCGGAAAGAGCGTCATCTTCGGTGGCTGTAGGTTGCGTAGTGGGATACGAGTAGGGCGTAGAGGTTGTAAGTACGGGGGCGACGACGTAGGCGTTTCCCTGTGCGAGGGCTGCGGCGAGGGCGGCAACGTCGGATGCCTGTTCAGTCTTGTTGTCGGCGAGCATGCGTTGCGCTTGCGCGTTCAGCGCGACGATTGCATCTGTGTCGCCGAGCAGTTCGAGCCGTGCGCGGGCGCGTTCAAGGTTGCCGTTGCTGGCGAATGCCGCCGCAATGGTTGAACGATACTGATCTTTGAAGTCTGCACGCAATGCGTCTGGAGACGAATTAACTGCGCCGAGCGGGAAGACGACCCATGCAAGCGTCAGCCCGATACCCAATCCAATAAGAAGCGCGGGCAGAGCGATCCATGCGACGCGTCTCACGGAATCCCGCTCCAAGCCTGCAGCGCGGTAATGAGTTCTTGAATTAGCGAGATGTCTTCGGAAGCGAAATCGTTTGCGCGGGCGTATTCTAAGCCTTGCGAGGCGATGGAAGTTGGAGATTGCGAACCGAAGATGGCGAGTTGCCGCGCGGCGAAGCCCGGGTCGCTTCTGGCGCGATATGTTTCGGCGACCATGAGGACATAATCCGCTTTGTAGTCGGCGCGCAATGTATCTGGCGTGAGGTCGAAGAAGTCAACCGGTTCTACGATCCAGCCATAAGCGAGACCTAGCGCAACGCCTGCAAGCAATGCGATGAAGGCAAACAGCCAGCGATTTGATTTCATAGAAATATCCGAGCAGGTGGCCGGCAACACCCAGAGACGCCGCCTTACCGTTGCTGCCTCTCGACCCTGGCGGGGTTTGGCAGGTTCTGCCGCGCCGGTCCTGCCCGGACGCGTAAAGCATACTCGAAGTGAGTTAGGGTGTCAATTCGAGACGCTTTGCGGCGACTTTTAAGTTTGTCGTTTGTTTAGTCTTTAATTAGAGGGTGCGTGTTCCAGCCGAGCCAATAAAAACCCAAGTCGTCCATTAACTTCTTGAACTCTTCGAATCCGACTGGTTTAACCAGATAGCTATTAGCATGATGCATGTAGGCTCGGATGACGTCTTTTTCGGCTTCGGAGGTGGTCAGGATAACCACTGGAATTGATTTGAGCTCGTCGTCGTTCTTGATGGCTTGCAACACCTCTACGCCGTCTATGCGTGGCAGGCGCAGGTCGAGCAGAATTAAGTGAGGGCGACGCGATGTTTCAGGGTCGGAAAATTCTCTGCGACGGAAGAGATAATCGAGCGCAGTTTGTCCGTCTGCAAAGTGTCGCACGCGATTCGCAATGCGATGTTCTTCGAGAGTGCGAATGACCAGTTCGGCGTGGTCTATGTTGTCTTCGATGAGCATAACGAGAACGGGTTCGCCTATCATGTAGATTCTCCTCTTAAGGTTGAGACAGATTTTAACCTCAAATATGTATGTTGTTCAATGGAATAAGGACGGAATATCCTGACTTTGCGAGAAACGCTAATCTATTGCCCGATCGTTATTTGAGATGGCTGTGGGAAGCGAAAAGAAGAATATACTTCCGCGACCGAGACCTGAATCTAACCAGACTTCGCCGCCATGCACCTCGACGATGCGCCGCACAAGCGGCAAACCTACGCCGGTGCCTTCGATCTCTGGGGCGAGACGATTGAACAAGCCGAAAATCTTTTCGTGATATTGCGGATCAATCCCTACACCGTTATCGCGAATGAAGAAAGTCGCTAGTCCGTCTTTGATGCGTTCGTCGCAGCCGATTTCGATACGGGGAGCAGGCTGATCGCCCATGAACTTTACGGCGTTGCTGAGGAGGTTTTGCGTCACCTCGAGCAGGCGGATTCGATCGCCGTGAATGATGGGCAGGTTATCTTGAACGACTACGTTAATGTTTGTTTGATCGAACGAGCCGGCGAGCAGCTCCAACGTATCATGGATAATTTGGTTAAATGGAATATCTTCAAAGGGATGCGCCACGCGCCCAATACGCGAGAGTTCGAGCAGGTCGTTTAGCAAGTTTTGCATTGTATCTGCGGCGCTGGCGATTCTGGATAGATCTTTTGTGAAGCGCGGTATGTCGTTTTTGTTCACGTCTTCTTGTAGAAAGCCGATATAGCCGCGAATCGTTACAAGAGGCGATTTGAGGTCGTGCGAGACCGTATAAGCGAAGCGTTCCAATTCGGCGTTTCTACGCTCCAACTCGCCGATTAAATCAGAACGTTCGGAAAGCAATTGTGCGGCAGCGATGGCATTGGCGATCTGATCTGCCATTGCTTGTAAGGCTATGACGTCGGCGTCTGAAAAAGCGGAAGAAAACTCAGACTGGATAGTCATGGCTCCGAGCGTTTCGCCTCGCGAGATGAGCGGTAGGGCGATCTCAGAGCGGGTTAGCGGAAGAAGCGGATTCTTGAAGTGGACGGCGTCTGCCCCCACATCCAGGGCGATGCGCGCTTTTTGATGGACCACGCTCCAACCGACCATTGAAGAACTTACGGCTTCCAATTGATACTTCTCCTTTATCATTTGTTCGCCGGCTTGCCCGGTGCCGGCTTGAAGGATTATATGAGAATTATCGTTGTCTAATAAGAAAATACCGACGTAGTAGTAATTGAAATGTTCGCGGATAAGCGTGACTGCCGTGGTAAGAAGTTCTTCTGGGTCGAGCATGGAGGAGGATATACGCGCAACTTCTGCGGCGGTTTGTAATTGGACGGCGCGGCTCGTTGCCGCGACAATTGAGTTTTCTTGTTCAAGCGCCGCTCGTTTAAGTCCGGTGATATCGGTCCATACGCCTAACCAGTACAATGGGACCCCGTTTCCTGATTTAATTAGAGCCGCTTGATCGTTCACCCAGACGACTTGGTTGTTTTTTGCGATCAGCTTGTACTCACGTTCGCGTGCGCCTTGCGTTGCGTCGCTGGCGTTGTTTTGATAGAGAATTCTTTCGCGGTCGTCGGGATGAAGAATCTTCTTCCATAGATGCGAGTCATTGAGGAATTCGTCTTGCGTATAGCCAAAAAGGTCGGCAACTTGAGGGCTAACGTATGTGAGCGCGCCGCTATTTTCTATTTCGCTGATGTAAGCGGTTACCGGTAAATTCTCCAACAGGGAACGGTATTGATCGCGGCTGGCTTGCGTACGGTCGAGTGCGCGTCGCGCGGTTTTTGACGAGAGCAATTGCAGTCCGAAAATCGTCAGAAAGAAAATGGAAGCGATGATCCAATCGCGAAAATTAAAGTTGCCGTTTGTGGAAATCAGTAAACTGCCCGCGGAGATGCTAAGGAGGGCGATAACCAGCGATCCTTTTCCTCCCAGCAGGATGCCGGCGAGGATGATGATGATCGCGTTTCCAAGAGCGAAGATAACATCGTACTGCCCGAGATTGAGATATGCCGCTAATGCTGTATATAGCCATAAGACGCCCACTAGGAAAATAGAAACGACTCGAATATAGCCTTTTCGTGCGAGTAGAAAAAGACCGATATTGATTATTTCACTGGAAACGGCAAGCGTCAGTGCGGCGTTGAGGTTTGACGGCTTCTGAAAATAGATAAAGACGATGTGGAGCGGGGGCGCGAGAAATAGAAACAGCAAAATATAGTGAAGGATGTGCGCTCTGAGCGCGCCTTCATTATTGTTGAGCGGAGATGGGAGCAGCCAGCGCTGAACGATGCGCATCATCATTAATGGATAAATTCGCCGTCAGATTTCCAAGTATAGCGCCGATGAATGCGCCGACGCTATTCTCTGTTATAATTTTTCTACAAGCTTGTAAACTCATTTCGGAGGATACATCATGGAAATTACGCATCAGGAATTCAAACGCTGTGATTTATTTAAGCTCATCGGGCGGATAGACAGCGCCACCGCCCCCCAATTTGCAAAGGCCCTTGAAAAGGCGGTGGGGAGCGGCAAGTATAAGCTAGTATTGGATATGAGCGAATTGGAGTACATGTCTAGCGCAGGTTTCCGCGCTCTGTTAGCCGCTCAACGCGCCGCGAAGAAATATAACCGTGGCGAGGTGACGCTTGCTTCCATGCCCGATCGTATCCACGAGGCGTTCGATCTGGCTGGTTTTACTGAACTGTTTAAAATCTTTGACGATCCTCTTCAAGCGGTGGGGCATTTTTAAGACGGTCTCGCAGGGGCTCACATTGATCGAAGATGTAAAAGTGGAAGCCGCTTCCGGCGCCGCTGAAAGCGGCTTTTAATCTAGCGTGGTTCATGCAAACATTACGCCTCCCCGCAAGATTCGATTATCTTGATGAAATCCGTGAATTTGTAGGCAATATCGCGCGCCAAAATGGCTTTGATGGTAAAGACGTATACAATATTCAGCTTGCCGCCGATGAAGCCGCCTCAAACATTATCGAACACGCCTACAAAGACAGAACCGACGGCGAGATACAAATCTCCTGCGGTCTGGAAGCGGAGCGGTTTACTGTCGTTCTTGTGGATTACGGCAAATCTTTCAACCCATCTCACGCGCCGTTGCCGAATTTGAGCGCCGATCTTGCCAAGCGGAGGATCGGCGGTTTGGGAATTTTCCTGATCTATAAATTGATGGATGAGGTATATTACCAGTCGAATCCAGATAAAAGCAACACGCTTACGCTGGTGAAGCGGAGAGCATAGGGCGTATGGCGACGGAACTATCTGTGTGGCGCGAACTTGCCGCGTTGAGCGAACAACTGATTGACGGCGCGCCGTTGTCTACGCAACGCGATCGCATTATAGCGACGGCTTCGCGCCTGCTTCAGAGCGACATAGAACTCTGGCTTGATGAAAGCTTATTCCGCTTACCCGATGCGCGACAGGAAACGATATTTCCTCCTGCGCCCGAATCTCCGTTGCTGGCGCGCGCGCTGCAGTCGAAGGGTTTACGCCGCAGTCGTCAAATCGGTCGGGGGACGGCAAGCCTGCGCCGGGCATGGGCGTCTATTCCGTTGAGAACGCAAGAGATTACGCTGGGGGCAATTCTACTTGTGCGTCCGCAAGGACCTGCGTTTACGACAAATGAACTTGATCTTCTGGTTGGCTTGGCGGGCGTTATTGGAGTGAGCCTTTTGGCGTCGCGACGCGTCGCAGTAGAGGGATTTAGGCTCACCCAGTTGAACCTTGTCAGCGACGTTAGCGCGCAGATCGCCAACGTGTTAGATTTGAACGAATTAACTGAACGCGTTACGCAGTTGATTCAGCAGACATTTCAATATTATTATGTCGCAATATTTACGCTTCAAGACCGGTCTGCAACTTTGCGCTTCCGGGCGAGCGCCACAGCGCTGAAACGGGGGAGGCGCCGCGCTCGCGTTGCGCTGGATGTGGAAATTGGGCAGGGGCTGATCGGGCAGGTGGCTGCGACCGGTGAGCGCGTTATCGTCCCCGACGTGCGGAAGGATTCGCGCTACCGTTTCATTGACGCGCTTCCAAAAACGCGTTCCGAAGCGGTCATTCCGCTGAAGATCGAAGATCGTGTGCTAGGCATTCTTGATGTGCAAAGCGATCAGGCGGAAGCGTTCCATCCGAACGACTTGCTGGTTCTGAACGCCTTAGCGGATACCATTGCGCGCGCGGTGGAAGGGGCGCATTTATATCACGAGCTGCAGCGACGCTCGGATCATCTCGCGCTGATTGCCGATGTGGGAAAGAGCGTGAGTTCTTCGCTCGAATTAAATACGCTGATGCAAAACGTTTCCGATCTCATTCATCGTCGCATTAAGCAACCGCATGTTTATTTATTTACGGTGCATAAGAATCGTCGCATGATCGAATATCGCGCGGGAAGCGGGAAGCGCGGCGCGAGTTTGATCGGATATGCGGTTTCCATGGACGATAAGGGCATCATTCCATGGGCGGCGCGCGAAGAGAAAAGCGTCGTCGCTAACGACGTGCGCAAAGATAAGCGTTATGTTCCTTCGCCGCTTCCGCCGGAGAATACAAAATCTGAGATTTGCGTGCCGTTGCTGTACGACGGTGAAGCGGTCGGCTTGCTCGATGTTCAGTCGGATCGCTATAACGCGTTTACCTCTGAGGATCGTTTCATGCTCGAAGCGATCGCCGATCACATTGCGGTCGCCGTTCATAATGCCGCCTTATTCCGGTCCGAGCAATGGCGGCGACAGGTCGCAGATAGTTTGCGCGAAGTGGCAGGGTTGATCTCGGCGGACGAAGATGTAGACGACGTCCTCGAGGTGATTCTGCTCGAGTTGGAGAAAAACCTGCCGGTGGACATTGCCGCCATTTGGCTGCTCGAAGACGATGAGTTGTATTTAGCGGCGAGTCGCAATTTCGATGAAGCATTGTTGGAAAAAACGCTGTACGACTCCCCGATAGCCTATGCGGCGCTGATGCGCGTCATTGAGACTGAAGAAGCCGAAGTGCGTAAACCGACAGATGAAATGGGCGTTACCGGTTTAGCGGCAGAGTTTGGCTCAAACTACTCTGCCCTTGCTGTTCCGCTGCGCGTAGGGAAACACCCTTTCGGAGTGATTACTCTGGCGCATCGTTCGCCTGGCCGATACGGCAACGAAGCGCGCGCGTTGGCGATCACCTTTGCCAGCTATGCCGCCGTCGCTATTGAAAATACGCGACTCTATGATATCGCGCAAGAGCAGGCGTATGCGTCTGCGGCGTTGTTGCAAGTGGCAAAAGCGATTGTCAGTTTGAACGATCTCGATGAGATTCTTGACGCGGTTATTCGCATTATGCCCATCCTCGTAGGGATTCGACGCGTTGTGTTGTATCAATTCAATCCTGCCGATGAGAAATTCTTACCTTCTCAACAATATGGATTGAGCAAGGAAGATGAGAAAGAGTTTTGGGCGCGCTCGTTCGCCGCAAACGAGTTTGCTCTGCTGGATGCATGCCGCGATACAGGCGAATTGCTTGCCGTGCCGCTGGAGGCTGAAAGCGGATTCGATCAGTGGCTGACGGCTCATCCGCCGCAAGAATCGAACCTTAACGTCCCGAATGCGTTGCTGTTCGTTGTGCCTGTCGCGGTTAAGGACGCGCTATATGGCGCAATGCTGATTGAAGAGTCTTCCGGTGGATTACGCTTCCGTTCGCGGCGGTTGGAGATCGTCAATGGGATCGCACAGCAAGCCGCGTTGGCGATTCAGAACGACCTGTTGCAGCGCGAGGTGGTGGAACGCGAACGCCTTGAGATCGAGGTGCAGCTGGCTCGCCAAATTCAGCAGACATTCATCCCTGATTCGTTGCCGCAAGCAGAGGGTTGGGAATTTGCAGCGCGTTGGAAGACGGCGCGGCAAGTAGGCGGAGATTTTTACGATGTGTTCGATCTGCCGAACAAGTGCGTCGGTTTGTTTATCGCCGATGTCGCCGATAAGGGCATGCCCGCCGCGCTTTTCATGGCTCTCACGCGCACCCTCGTCCGCGCCGCTGTGATGGAGATCGAGGCGCCCGCCGAGGCGTTGCGCCGCGTGAACGATCTGCTCATCCCTGATACCAAGCAGGGAATGTTCGTCACGGCAGTATACGCCGTGCTGGATTTTGAAAAGAATGAATTGACGTATGTTAATGCGGGACACAACCCGCCGCTGTGGATAAAAAACAACGGGAACGCTTTTGAACGCTTGACGCGAACAGGCGTTGCGTTGGGCGCTTCTGGCGAGGCGCGTTATGAGCAGCGCGTTATTCGACTCTCTCCTGAGGACAGCGTGTTGTTCTATACCGATGGTTTGACCGAATCGTTCAACAACGATGGCGATCTTTACGGCGAAGCGCGCCTCACTGAGGCGATCTTGGCGAGTCGTTGCTCCTCCGCGTCTCATTTGATAGATGTGGTGGAAAAATCCCTGCTCGATTTTGCGCAGGATGTCCCTCCCGCCGACGACTTGACCATGCTAGCGGTGAGGAGGGCGTAATTTTACATAGATTTTACACCTCCGCCACACTTGCGTAACTTGCCCAATCTACAATCATCGTCGTAACCTTGAAAGGAGGCTTACGACGATGAAAATTTTATTCAAGAAAACAGTTTTACTTGCGATGATCGCAGCTCTCGCTTCGCTCGGAGCGGCGAGTCAGCCGCTTGTCAGCGTACTCGCCGCGGGGTTGAGCGACCCGTCCATACCGCCACATGGCGAATTGAAGGATGAACGTCTGGAAAAAATCTGGACGCATCAACTCCAATTGTATGAAAAACTTGGCAAGATCGAAAACCTCATCGGCAAAACCCAAAAATTGATTGACCACGTCTCAGAACACGGCAAGGATGTGTCCGTTGTCCAGTCCGCGCTGGACGCGTTTGCCGATGCGGTAGATGATGCAAAGCCGATTTATGAACGCGGACAAGCGATCATCGATTCGCACGCGGGCTTCAACGCGGACGGGAAAGTCACCGATTCCGAACAAGCCAAAGAGACTGTCCGCGCGATGGGCGAGAGGATGAAGGAGATCAAGAAAGCGATGGGCGGCACAGGCAAAGCCCTGCGCGACGCGATCCACGTCTTCCGCGAAGCTAATCCGCGCCCTGAGAAAACCCCCACGCCGTAATTTCTTTGCGACGTATCGGTCTAGGCGAAGCGAAGTCCCATCGCCGCGTTGAAGGCTCTTCGCTTTCGCTTATCAAACCTATTTCGTATCAGACGCAGAATATTTTCCAAAGGAGACCGGCTATGAAGCGCACGCTATCGCTCCTCTTGTTCCTTGTCATCGCCTCTCTCGTCTGTGGATTGCCCGCAACAGTGACTCAACCATCGGCGGAGAGTCAGCCCACAGAATCAGTCACCCCGCCCGAAGTCCAGAATGAAGCGGGCGAAGCCGTCCTGCTTTTCGATATCGGAATGCACATCGAGCCGATGGGCGAAACCGCGCAAGGATTTCAAAGCGGCAAGAACGATTATCACAACCCGCAGTTCTTCGAGAGACACGTTGATGATATTCGATACCTAGCCGAAATGATCGAAGCATACGGCGGGCGCATGACGATTCAGTCGCAAAGCCCGTTTACGACGGTGGCGCTTGAATCGGGCAATACCATCCTCGCCGATCTCGCCGCGCGCGGACATGAACTCGCCCTGCACTTTCACGAAGACGCGCATCTCGGAAAAAATCCCGAACCGCTTCCCGTTCAGCAATGGTGCGATGTGATGAAGGAAGAACTCGGTTACATCATGCAGGCAGGCGGCGTGAGCGATGTCCGCTATTGGAGCGGCGGCAATTTATACGTCAACCTGTACGAAGCCGCCGAATGCGCGGGCTTGGATGTGAACAGCGATTGGAAGAGTCCCGATACGCAGTCCACCGATATGTCGCTGATCGGCGTGAACCCCTGGCGTCCCGCAGGCGGCACCGACGGCTCTGACTTCACGCTCTTTACGCAACACGACCCGAACGGCGCAATTGTCTTCCTGCCCGAAGGTCAATACGATAAAGAAAATTTTGCGTCCATGCGCCGAAGCGACGACGCGGGCGGCGATGAAGCCTATTTTGAATATCTCAAAGAGAGTCTCTATGCCTCGCTCTCAGCCGCGCAGTCGGGCAAAGTCAACGTCTTTCATTTCACCGTTCACCCTGGCGAATTTCGCGGCGACCCGCAAGACCCCTTCGGCGTGATCGAAAAGTTTTTGACCGAAGTGGTTGATCCCCTTGTCGCCAGCGGACAAGTCCAATGGGCGACCTATTCCGAGATGGCAGATGCGTATGCGGCGACAGAGCCGTAACGCAAAAGTTATTTTACGCCTTGCAATGGCAAAGTGAACTTTGCCGTACAGGAGTGTTCGATGAAACGATTAACCTTTCTCATCGCGCTATTGCTCGTTACCTCGCTGGCTTGTAATGCGAGTCAGCCCACAGTGGAGATTCAGCCGACGGAAACGGCGACCAGCTCTCTCGTCGAGAATGAAGCGGCTCTTCCATCCAATGAATTTAATTCATCCAAACTTGGGACGGTTGAGCAAGACGTCACGTATTGCACGATGGATGGAGTCGCGTTGAAGATGGATGTGTATTACCCCTCCGAAAATACTGGGCGATTTGCCGTCACGATGTTTGTGCATGGCGGCGGATGGAGTTCGGGCGATAAGTCGAAAGGCGCAGGCGCGGCGGAACTTCCCGAATTGCAGAAGGCTGGTTTTTTGGCGGTGTCGGTCAATTATCGGCTTGCGCCCAATTATGAATTTCCCGCGATGATCGAAGACGTGAAATGCGCTGTGCGTTCACTGCGCGCTCACGCGGATAAGTACAACCTCGACCCGAATCGGATCGGCGTGTTTGGCGGAAGCGCAGGCGGACATCTGGTTTCCATGCTCGGCGTGACGGATGAGAGCGCGGGCTTTGATGTGGGCGAGTATCTCGGTCAATCCAGCCGCGTGCAGGCGGTGGTGGATATGTTCGGCCCTGCCGATTTAACGGCTAACATTGCTAATGATTCGGAGACAGTTCAGAATGCGTTCGGTAATTTTGATCTTGCTCTTGCCAGTCCTGTGACGTATGTGAGCGCGGACGATCCGCCGTTTTTGATTTTGCATGGGGAGAAAGATCCGCTTGTGCCGATCTCACAATCGGAAGAGTTGCTCGCTAAATTACAGGCGGCAGGCGTGCCCGCCGAACTTGTGCGGGTGGCGAATGCGGCTCACGGCTTCAAGCCTGTCGGCGGCGAGATCAGCCCTTCGCGCGAAGAGATCGTTCAATTAACGGTGAAGTTTTTTGAAGAGATGTTGAAATGAATCGCTCTGTGAAAGATAAAGATTTACATATTTTTGAAATCGGATGTACAATCGCTTCATAAAATCCAAATAACTATGAGGTAGATATGTATACATCTAAAGGCAAAAAAATAGTCATTACCGATAAAGCGCCGAAAGCGATTGGTCCGTATTCGCAAGCTATCCGTACGGAGAATCTGGTGTTCACCGCGGGGCAGATCGGACTCGATCCCGCCGCAATGGAGATCGTCAAAGGCGGAGTGGAAGCCGAAACGCGACAAGTGTTGACCAACCTCAGGCATGTCCTCGAATCGGCTGACTCAAGCTTGAACTTTGTGGTAAAGACTACCGTCTTTTTGCAAGACATGAACGACTTCGCAAAGATGAACGCGATCTATGCCGAGTTCTTCCCGGAGAACGCTCCCGCGCGAAGCACGGTGCAGGTCGCGGGTTTGCCTAAAGGCGCGCTCGTCGAGATCGAATGCGTCGCATTGCTATCCCCAACTCGCGGCGATTAATTTTATTAACCGCAAAGCCCGCTAAGGACACGAAGAAAAAGCATTTAAAACTTTGCGATCTTCGCGTGCTTAGCGGTGAAAAATCTCCAGTCCCCAATCTCTAGTCTCTGCTCTCTGCCCGTGAACGAACTCATCCTCCTCGTAGACGACGAACCGTCCATCATCAAACTCGCGCGAATGTATCTCGAGCGCGAAAGTTTTCGCATCATCACCGCGAAGGACGGCGAGGCCGCGCTCGATGTGGCGAACCGCGAACATCCCGCGTTGATCGCGCTGGACGTGGCGCTCCCCAAACTCGACGGTTTCGAGGTGTGCCGACGCTTGCGTGCCGCGAATCATCCTGCCGCGATTCTCATGCTTACCGCGCGCGACGAAGATATTGACAAGATACTCGGTCTCGAACTCGGCGCTGACGATTACCTCACCAAGCCTTTCAACCCGCGCGAACTCGTCGCCCGCGTCAAAGCGATTCTGCGGCGGGGAGATCGCGCCAGTGGCAACAAGGATTCTGCTCCGATCCACCTCGGCGACTTGACAATTGATCCCGCTCGATGGGAGGTCCGAGTCGGTTCTCTGGCTTTGAGCCTGCGTACCCAAGAATTTGACTTACTCCTCACCTTTGCTGAACACCGTGGACTTGTCCTCAGCCGTGAGCAAATTTTACAGAAGGCGTGGGGCTTCGACTTTTACGGTCAGACCCGCACAGTGGATGTCCACGTGGCGCATTTGCGGAAGAAACTGGAAGGAAGTGTCGTGAAGATCGAAACGGTGACGGGCGTTGGATATAAGTTGACGACGCCTATTTAGCGTGTTTCATCGCTATTTGTAAATTTTATGTTTACCTCCCTTCGCTCTCGCCTTTGGCTGAGTTATGCCTTCGTGATTGCAATCGCCCTCGGCGTTGTGATCGTTGTTTTGTTGTTTTTTCTCGTCCGCAACCCTGTGTTGTATCGCGAAACGACTCGGCGACTCCGCGTTACGCAAAGTCAGCTGACGGAATCGGGAAGCATACCTGACAGCCCGGAAGCAATTCGGCGAATCGCGGAAGCAAACGATGCGCGCGTGTTGATATTTGATTTAACGCGTAATTTGATCTTTGATTCTGGCTCGGATAAGCCGAGACTTTCATTTCCCCGCAAGAATGCGCTTGGAAGAATATCCCAGTTCATGGCCGACGCGGATGGCGGATTATGGCTGCAATCTACTTCGCGCCTGCCAAATGGAAATGTGTTGGTCGTCGCCGCGCCGCGTCCATCGGTGCGATTCTTGAACATCTTTGCCGACGAACTTTTGATTCCCATTTTTCAGGGAGGTTTGATCGCCTTTTTGCTTTCGCTCATCCTTGCGTTCCTTCTCTCGCGTTGGGTGGCTGATCCGTTGCAGAAAGTTGTGCTTGCCGCGCAGAATTACCCTGCAGATGCGAATCCTGTCCCATCGCGCGGACCGCGCGAAGTGCAGGATTTGGCAAACGCGTTCAATTCGATGATCCGGCGCGTGGATAACAACCAGAGGTCACAGCGCGATTTCGTAGCGAATGTTTCGCACGAGTTGAAAACTCCTCTCACATCCATTCAAGGATTTGCACAAGCGCTTCTCGACAATACCGCCGACTCACCCGAAGCGCGCAAACAAGCCGCGCAAATTATTTACGATGAGGCGGGACGCATGCATCGCACGGCGCTTGATCTGCTTGACCTCGCTCGACTAGAGACCGGTGTCGCCGACTTGGACATATCTACTGTTGATGTGAGCGCATTGCTGCGCGGTGTCGCTGAAAGATTTTCGTTGCGGGCGCAAAAGGCGAACGTCAATTTGCAAGTGAATGTTCCAAACGATCTACCCGCGCTCCTTGGCGACGGCGACAGGTTGGCGCAAGTGTTTATTAATCTTATAGACAATGCGTTGAAGTTTTCGCCTGCAAATGGATATGTTACGCTGTCTGCAAAAGAGGCTGGGACATGGATCGAATTTGAAGCGATCGATTCAGGCGTCGGTGTCGAAAGCGAAGTGTTGCCGCGTTTATTCGATCGGTTCTATCAGGTTGATCCATCCCGCGCGCGCGAAGGAGGTCACGGAGCGGGACTCGGCCTGGCGATTGCGCAAGAGATTGTGCATGCGCATGGTGGTAAAATTGGCGTCCGAAGTTCGGTCGGGCGCGGAACGACGTTTACGATCCGCCTGCCGCTCACGAAGAAGTGAAATGCCAAAGGTTTCCGTCGTTATTCCCTGTTACAACGAGCAATCTACGATTCGGCTTCTATTGGAAGCGTTGCGTGGGCAGACCTTCCCGCTTTCTGACATGGAAGTCATTATCTCGGATGGTATGTCTACCGATAATACGCGGGCGGAAATTGCCGCGTTTCAGGAAAAATATAAGGACCTTAGAGTGCGCGTGGTGGATAACGAACGCCGTTTGATTCCAGTCGCATTGAATCGCGCGATTGAATCTGCGGGCGGCGAGATCATTGTGCGGCTTGACGCGCACTCAAAGCCCTATCCCGATTATGTGGAAAATTGCGTAAAGGCTCTTGAGGCGGAGCGCGGCGACAACGTGGGCGGCGTGTGGGAGATTCAGGCGGGTGCGAAGACCTGGGTTGCGGAATCTATCGCGATTGCGGCGGCGCATCCGCTGGCTGTGGGCGATGCGCTCTATCGGCATACGAAGCAAGCCGCAGAAGTGGATACGGTTCCGTTCGGAGCGTTTCGGCGTTCGCTCGTTGACCGAATTGGGAAGTTTGACGAGTCGTTGCTGGCAAATGAAGATTATGAATTTAATGCGCGCATACGAAAAGCGGGTGGTAGAATCTGGCTTGATCCGTCTATTCGCTCGGTCTATTTTGCGCGCGCCACACTTACGGAGTTGGCGTGTCAATACTGGCGTTATGGATTTTGGAAACAGCGCATGTTGCGTAGATATCCGAACACCCTTCGTTGGAGGCAGGCTCTGCCTCCGTTGTTTGTCTTGAGCCTGTTGGGGCTGGCGCTGGCGTCTATATTTATTCCGTTTATAAAATATATTCTATTTGGCGAACTAGTTGCGTATATTTCGATCTGTTTACTTGCAGGGATTCATGCGCGCCTGCGACTAAAGAAGCCCTTTGTGAGTCTCGGCTTACCCTTGGCGATACCTGTTATGCATCTTGCGTGGGGCGGCGGGCTGTTGTGGAGTCTAATTGTCTTTCCTTTCGATAAAAATGTCTGAGAATACTCGCACTGCGACTTTGCGATTGCGACCGGGCGAACAGCGCACATTGCTGTTCCTAGGCGATTTGATTATAGCGATCGCGTCGGTTTTTGCCGCTTTATATGTATGGCGCGAGTATAACTTTACCGTTCAGTTTAAGGCGCTGATGGGCGCAGGATTCTCAGAAGCGCGCGCGCTGGTTCTCATTCAGCAGCAAGTGGGCGTTGAAGTCCCAATTTGGTTCTATCTCTTGCCGGCCGTTTGGCTGCTTTTGCTGGTAGATTTGTATGAAGCGTACATTGTCGGCAGCGGGCGCAAAACAACGCGCGGCATTGCCGTTGCGGCGTTCATCGGTCTGGCGTTATATTCGTTTGTCTTCGTATTCACCCGAGATCCGAACAGCTTGCCGCGCGTAGGAGTGGGGGCGTTTCTGATATTCGCCGCGCTCCTGACGTTGGCGTGGCGTATGGTCTTTATCCGCATCTATAAACGGACGGGAGAATTGCGCCGTATGCTGGTGATCGGGGCGGGAAAGGCGGGACAAACTCTGGCTGAGCTGTACAAACCGCTCGGAACGCGTTCGTTCAATTTAATAGGTTTTGTGGACGACGACCGACGGAAATTGAAGAAAACTTTTCATGGGTTTAAAGTTGTCGGCGGCAGCGATCAGCTGCTCGCTTTAATTGACGAATATCATATAACGGATCTAGTTATCGCTATCAATGGCGAAATTCAAGGCGCAACTTTCCAAATGATTCTGGACGCACAAGAAAATGGCGTTGAAGTGACGCGTATGCCAACTCTCTACGAAGAAATGACCGGGCGACTGCCGATCCATCATCTCGAATCGGATTGGCTCATTCGTTCATTTGTAGACGCGGTGCGCGTTAGCGGGTTATATGAGCTGGCAAAGCGCGTTCTCGATATCGCTGGCGGATTGATCGGCATGCTTACGCTTGTAATTCTCTCCCCGTTCATTTCGCTGGCAATCGTTCTCGACAGCGGATTCCCGATTTTGTACACGCAGGAACGGCTGGGCAAAGGCGGCAAGAGATTTACGATCTATAAGTTTCGCACCATGCGACAGGATGCCGAGCGGGAGGGCGAAGCCAAACTCGCCGAAGAGAACGACCCGCGGATTACGCGCGTGGGCGATTTTCTGCGCAAAACGCGGCTCGATGAATTCCCGCAATTTTGGAACGTTTTGCGCGGCGATATGAGCATTGTGGGCCCGCGCGCCGAACGCCCCGAGCTGGTCGCCGCGTTCCAGAGGCAGGTTCCATTTTATCGCGCGCGCTTGCTTGTTAAGCCGGGCATTTCAGGCTGGGCGCAGATCAATTATGGATATTATGCCAGTGTCACAGAGATGGCGGTCAAACTGGAATATGACCTGTACTATATCAAACACCGTTCGCTTGCTATGGACTTTCAGATCATTTTACGGACGATTGGCACGGTCCTGAGGCGCACAGGGCGATAGACTTCCGCTGCCCCTCGCTGATTGCTTATGCCCTCGATTCGCTCCCGCCCTCATATTCGCAACCGTTTCGTCTTGATCGGCGACGTCGCTCTTGTCGTAGTCTCGGTGTTGGGAAGCTTTGCTTTACGGTTGGACGTGAGCGAACTTCCATATTATTTTCCCGCCGTCGTTTTAATGAGCGTCGTCGCTCTACTTATCAAGATACCGGTCTACTTCTTCTTCGGTTTATATCGCCGCTTGTGGATTTATGCCAGCACGGGCGAGTTGCGAGTGATCACGGTCGCCGTGACCTCCGCTTCTGCGCTGGTTTCGGGCGTTATGCTTCTGTTGATCGCTGCTGGGCGCGTACTGCCGGGCATGCCGCGCTCCGCATTGGGCATTGACTGGCTCCTCTCGCTCGTCCTCATCGGCGGCTCGCGCTTTGCGTTGCGCATCCTTGCCGAGCAATCCATGTCCGCGCGTTCGAGCGGAAAAAGCAAACGCGCCATCATCGTCGGCGCAGGCGACGCGGGCGCGTTGGTCGTGCGCGAACTGCAAAAGCCAGCGCAGTTGAATCTCGTTCCCGTCGGCTTCCTCGATGACGACCCAGCCAAGCAAAAACATTCCATCTACGGCGTGACGGTGATCGGCACGGTCAGCGATCTCTCCTCCGCGATTGACCTGCACCGCGTGGACGAAGTCATCATCGCGATTCCCTCCGCGCCTGGTCAACTTGTCCGCACGATCAACGATGTTTGCCGCGTCAAAGGAATCCCCTCGCGCACAATGCCTGGCATCTACGAACTCATCGGCGGCAAGGTCAGCGTCAACCGCCTGCGCGAAGTAGACATCACCGACTTGCTCCGTCGAGAACCTGTGCGCGTCAATGATGAAGCCGTCGGCGCCGCGCTTGAGGGCAAGCGTATACTCGTCACCGGCGCGGGCGGTTCCATTGGACGCGAACTTTGCAGACAGATCGCGCGACGCAATCCATCTGAACTCGTTTTACTCGGTCACGGCGAAAACAGCATCTTTGAAATTTTGCTCGAACTGAATCAAGATTATCCGACTCTATCTCTTTCGCCCGTCATCGCGGACGTTCGCAACGCGGAACGCCTTGCTCAAATTTTCGCGCAACATCAGCCGCAAGTTGTCTTCCACGCCGCCGCGCACAAACACGTCCCGTTGATGGAGGTCAACATCGTCGAGGCGGTTACGAACAACATCATCGGCACGCGCAACATCGTCCAAGCCGCGCTCAGCCAAAACGTCGAACGATTCGTGCTCATCTCCACCGACAAAGCCGTCCGCCCCTCATCCATCTACGGCGCGACAAAACGTCTCGCTGAAATGATCGTGTTGGACGCCTCATCGCGAAGCATCCCTTTGGGACGATCCACGCCTCACGCCTTCAGTGTCGTTCGCTTTGGCAACGTCCTCGGCAGTCGCGGCTCGATCATCCCGATTTTCAAAAATCAAATTGCGGGCGGCGGTCCTGTCACCATCACGCATCCCGACATGTATCGTTTTTTCATGACCATTCCCGAGGCGGTTTATCTTGTGCTTCAAGCCGCGTCCATGGAAAACGGCGGCAAGACTTTCGTTCTTAATATGGGCGAACCTGTTCGCATTCTCGATCTCGCCGAAGATTTGATTCGACTCTCTGGACTCGAGCCTCATCGCGACATCGAAATTTCATACACTGGAATCCGCGCGGGCGAAAAATTAACGGAAGAACTTTGGGATGAAGGGACTCCGCTTACGAAGACTCTCCACCCCGACATCTTCCGCCTCGACGCAGACGCTTCATCTTCTGATTTGAACCTGCCTCAAGCCATCGAGCGACTCTCATCCCTCAGCCGCGCCAACGACACCGACGCCATCATCGCGCTTCTCGACGAACTCATTCCCAGCTCGTCCTTAGCTGAGTCAAAAGTCAAAGGTCAAAAGTCCCTCCTGACCTTCGACCTTTGACCTTCGACTTTCATCATTCATCCTTTGCCCATGCCCTTCGTCTCCCTCACCGACTGGAATCATTTCCTCTCCCAACATCCAAACGCCCATCTCTTGCAAACAGGGGAGTGGGGTGAGTTGAAGTCCGCGTTTGGCTGGAAACCTGTGAGAGTGATCAGTGGACATATCGGCGCGCAAATTCTCTTTCGCAAATTGCCATTGGGGTTTACGGTGGGATATATTCCGAAGGCGGTTATCGGTAATCAGTTATCAGTTAGCAGTGATCAGTCATCGGTGAATAGTGAACAGTTTTGGAATGAAGTTGATTCCGTTTGCCGAAATCATCGCGCCATCTTTCTCAAACTCGAACCCGATTCGTGGGAAAACCTGAAACCTGATACCTGGAACTTGAAACTTGAAACATCCCCCCACAACATCCAACCTCCTCGCACCATCCTCGTCAACATAAAAGATGACGAAGATACGATTCTGGCGCGGATGAAACAAAAGACGCGCTACAACATCCGCCTCGCGGAGAAGAAGCACGTAGTGGTCCGCGCGTGGGACGACATCGAGTCCTTTCACAAGATGATGCTCGTCACAGGCGGGCGCGACGGGTTTGGAATCCACTCGCTGGAATATTACAAGCGAGCGTACGAGCTCCTCCATCCAAGCGGACTTGGCGAAATCCTCCTCGCAGAATACGATGGGAAACCGCTCGCCGCGTTGTTCGTTGCCCGCAACGGGAACCGAGCGTATTATCTTTACGGCGCATCCATGGACGAAGAACGCAACCGTATGCCGACCTACCTCCTGCAATGGGAAGCGATGAAATGGGCAAAAGCGCATGGATGCGATGAGTACGACCTGTGGGGAGTCCCCGACGAAGACGAAGCGACTCTCGAAGCCAATTTTGAAACGCGGCACGATGGCTTGTGGGGCGTCTATCGCTTCAAACGCGGCTTCGGCGGTGAACTGAAACGCGCTGCACAAGCGATGGATCGAGTGTACAATCCAATTCTGTATAGGTTATACGTCTGGAGCATAAAGAGAGGAGTTTCGGAGTGACAAATCATGTTGTCCAGCCGCAGGTTGATTGCTTAACCGCTCAGGAGCTCCTGGATGTCCTTTCTCCTCTTGGAGAATATTTTAAAGATGAAAGGCTCAACGAAAGTTGGCTTTTTCGTGGACAGGGGGCGGATTGGCCTCTTATTCCGTCTCTTTTTCGTACTACTCCAGATGCAGTAGCTAAACTTAAGTCTCTTACAAAGAAAGACATATCTAACTATGATGTGTTGTTGGAAATTGAGCGCGATCTTCTTCTTCGTTTCTTTGAAATCGCCGATAAACGAGGTTTCAGTCTTCCAGATGACTCGCAAATATTGCGTTCCTATCTAAAAGAATTAAAGTCTCAAACATTAGATGAGAACGCCTTGGTTGGTAGTGATGAGCGCATATGGGATAAAGGTCTATCACTGATGGCATTGGCCCAACACTTCGGTATTCCTACACCTCTATTAGACTGGACGCGCCAAGCGTATATTGCAGCCTTTTTTGCAGCAGAAAGCGCGGTTAGTAAATTGGTGATTTGGGCTTTTAATTTCCCTTATGAAGGAAATCGATTTCCTTATCGGCGATCACCAATTCGACTGGTAACAGCTCCTAGTGCAACAAATCCGAACCTTAAGGCACAGCGCGGTGTATTCACACTGGTGAAAGGTTCGTATCCGATAGATAAAGACAGAAATTATGTTCCTTTGGATAAGTACTTAGAAGAATACTCAGAGGATCAATACATAGAGCGAAACAAGGTTGTTAAATTATTCAAGTTAAGAAAATTTACGCTGCCAAAAGATGAAGCCTCTAAGTTGCTTCATCTTTTGGCTAAGTTGGATATTACTCCTTCCGCAATATACCCTGGATATCAAAGCGTCATTTCTGACATGAAAATGCAGATTGATTGGGAATAAGTCAATAATGTATTGGAACTCTTTAATCTCCAATCTCCCATCTCCGCATTTCCTCCAAACTTACGAATGGGGACAGGTGAAAGCGAAGTATGGGTGGGAGCCGATTTATCTTGTTTGGGATAACCAAGGAAAGATGAAAGAAGAAAGAGACCTCAATCATCTTTCATCTTTCCTCTTTCCTCCATCCGCCGCCGCGCTCATCCTCAGGCGTCGAATCCTCCAAAACAGTTTCGCCGCGCGGTTGTCAATCCTTTATTCGCCAAAAGGACCCTTGCTCGATTGGACGAACGAATCTCTGCGGACGCGCGTGCTGAACGATCTGCAATCCTTTGCGAAGAAACAGGGCGCGATCTTCTTGAAATGCGATCCCGATGTTGTGCTGGGAACGGGAGTCCCTCGAAGCGCGGAAGATGTCGAAGAGAAAAGCGGAACAGCCATCACGTCCGAGTTGAAGCGGAGGGGGTGGGGATACTCATCGGATCAAATCCAATTCAAGAACACGGTCGTCATTGATCTGAATCCGACCGAAGATGAATTGCTCGCCCGCATGAAGCAGAAGACGCGTTACAACATCCGCCTCGCGGAAAAGAAAAGCGTTTTCCTGCGCGTAGGCACACTGGAAGATTTGCCCATGCTTTACAAAATGTATGCGGAAACATCCGTGCGCGATGGCTTTGTGATTCGAGATGAGGCATATTACAAAACGGTTTGGGAAACTTTTATGCGTTTGAATGTTGGAAAGTTGGAAAGTTTGCAGGTTGAAACGTTCCAACTTTCAAACCTTCCAACTTGCGAGCCATTGATTGCAGAAGTAAACAACCAACCCGTCGCCGCCATCTTCGTTTTTTATTTTGCAGGACGGGCGTATTACGTCTACGGCATGTCGCGTGATGCGCATCGTGAAAAAATGCCGACGTATTTGTTGCAATGGGAAGCGATGAAGCGCGCGAAAGCGAAAGGATGCACGGCGTACGATCTATGGGGCGCGCCCGATGTGTTCGATGAAAGCGACTCGATGTGGGGCGTCTATCGCTTCAAAGAGGGACTTGGCGGAAGAGTCGTCCGCACGCTGGGAGCGTGGGATTACACGCCGAATCCATTTTGGTATCGGATGTATTCAGACATCATGCCGCGTGTGTTGGATGTGATGAGGTCGAGGGGGAAGGCTCGCACAAAACAGAATCTCGGTGCATGATTAATTCTACTTCCGATGGTTGAGTAGGGCGGATGCTTCTCCGTCCGTATCGAAACCATCGAGGCTCAAGAAAATTCTTGTAACAAATATTGCTTTACACTGTGGTGGTTTCGATACGCCGCTTCGCGGCTACTCAACCACCGAGTAAGATTGAAAGAGGAATTATTATGAACACCATCCCTCGTCTCCACTTTGCCCACCTCCCAACCCCCATCGAAGAACTCCCGCGTCTTTCGGACCTGTTGGCTGGACCGCGCATCCTCGTCAAGCGCGACGACCAGACGGGACTTGCTTTCGGCGGCAACAAGACTCGCAAGCTGGAGTTTCTTGTTGCGGAGGCGATTGAGCAAGGCGCGAAAACTTTAATTTCAGGCGGCGCATTGCAGTCGAATCATTGTCGTCAGACTGCGGCGGCGGCGGCGAAGTACGGACTCGATTGCGTCCTCGTGTTGAACGGCGAGATGTCCGACAAGCCGTCTGCCAATCTATTGCTCGATCAATTATTCGGCGCGGAAGTGATCGCCATCCCAGATCGCAAGGAACGCGACCGCATGTTGCAAGAGACATTCGACAAAGCCGTGACCGATGGACGCAAGCCGTATCTCGTCCCGTACGGCGGATCGAGTCCGACGGGCGCGTTGGGGTATGCGTTTGCGATGGAGGAGTTGATGGAACAAATGAGAACTCCGAGTTTTTTAAAAACTCGGAGTTCTGAACTCGGAGGTCTGGTGGACTGGATCGTCTTCGGCACATCCTCAGGCGGGACGCACGCGGGACTCGTGTTGGGTCAGCGCGTGTTTGGGTTCAAGGGCAAAGTATTGGGAATCAGCATTGACGAGTCGGAGGAGTGGCTGAAGAGTCATGTGTCCAAACTGGCGTCGGAGGCGAGCGAAAGGCTGGGGGAGCGGATTGAGTTCGAGTCGGCTGAGGTGTCCGCAAATGCCGACTACTGCAAAGCAGGCTACGGCGTCCTGACCGAGGCGGAGCGCGAAGCGGTCAATCTGTTTGCAAAGTACGAAGGTCTTCTGCTTGATCCCGTCTACACGGGGCGCGCGGCGGCGGGGATGATTGATCTTATCCGTAAAGGATTTTTCAAAAAGGATGAAACAATTTTGTTTTGGCACACAGGCGGACAGCCCGCGCTGTTTGCGGAGAAGTATGCGAATAAGATTTGATCACTTGTGATACTGCATGAAAAATTCCCAAAAGACGGGGGTCATGTCCAGATTCATGGGATTGTTATCGCCGCTGGGGTAGACGTGGAAGAGTCCCTTGACCATGCGGAAGATAAATTGATTGTCCGCGCCGACGAGGCTTGAATCGAAGGTCATGATGACAGAACGATCGTCCCGTTCGGCTTGATACGCGGTGTCGAGCGAAAGCAGTGTGGCGGCGTTCGTGAGCATCGTATTGAATATTGGATCGCCGAAGATCTCTTCCGGTACGATCGGGAAGGGCAAGGGAATACCTGTGCGTTCGGCTATTTTGTTATCGTTTGTGCCAAGCACAGAGTATAACGAAGCCGTGATCCCTGTGGGGATGACATCCAGCGCAGCTTCACCGTACAGCCCCGCTCCGCTCGTCGAGTAGGCGGCAAAGACATCGTTCATCTCAGGGATCAGGCGGGTGAGCACAAACCCGCCGCCGTTTGAAAACCCGGTCGCATACAATCGAGTTGTGTCCACGTTGAAGGTCGCCTCAAGCGTTTCAAGGACCGCGCGCGTAAATTTGACGTCATCCTTGAGTTTCGTGCCGGGTTCCACAAATTCGCGCATCTTTGCCGAATTCCACTTTTCCTGCATGCCCGGTTCCCCAATCAACTTGTATTTCCAGGCAGTAGGGAAGACGACGAGAAAATTTTCCTCTTCAGCCTTGTTCACCCAATCGGTATTTTCGTACATGATGTTGCCGCTTTGGTTGGAGCCATGGAACATGAAGACGACAGGCGTGGGCGCGTTGGGATCATATCCGCCCGGCACGTAGACGATAAATTCGCGCGGCGTGTTATCCACTTCGATGACGTAATCGTTGCGCCCCGTTGTGAATTGAAGCGATTGGATCTGCGGCTCAGGCGCGGATGACGGGACGGACGCCGTAGCGGGCGCGTTCGGCTGGCCCGTTGGATTCCCGCCTCCCGCGGCGGGACGGTTGAACCGGCACGCCGTGATGAGGGTCATAACGATGAGCAGGGCGGCGAGCAGGTTTTTATTTTTCATGGTTGGATCTCTTTCTTCTCTCCATGGGAATAAAAGAAAAACTGTTGTGTTGAACTGCGTTTATATTTTACGGCGATACAATGCTGATTGCCCATCTTCTTGACTGACTGTTTTGACAAACTCCCAACCTAAGCGTTCCAAAATCCCCACTGCGGACACGGTTGTCGCGTAGACCGTCTCATACCCAAGACTTGAGTCCAGTCCGCATAGCGCTGGGACCATTGAGCGCGGAACCACGTTGCCAAGGTGGGGATGGAGTCGACGTGGTCTGCGAGGAAGTTGATGGTGATCATGGTTTTGTACATTTGGTTATGAGATAGGTGGCGTAACTTAAGTGAATTTCCAATACTGTATTGCGAACTATCGAAAACGGATGGATATTGCAAGATGAATCAATTCGTCAATATTATTTTGAGTTTCCATGTCTACTGTTCTATTATTAATTTTCTCTACGATTGAATTTAACTGTTGGTCAAAAGCCTTTTGATTTTCACCATCACATTTGGTTGGATACATACTTGAGCCGTTTGAGCCAATTCCAAGAATTGGATATAGCTCATTTTCAAGTTGATTTGAAAACTCCTCGGAGCCAAATGATGATTCAAAGACGAAACCGTTAATCGTTGGATTATTTGGTAAATTGACCTCAATTCTGAAAAGATCTATTGCGTAATATCCCGGACCGTTAACGCTATTGCAGAAGCGGTTTGCATTGGGGAGTTGTATCATCCAAGTCACGTTTGGAGAAATCCCCTGACAAATAGTATAAATATCTTGCCATCTTGAATCACACCCTTCTTCCTTTTCCGATTGATTTCCATAACCTGCAAAATCTAAAGGTGTTCCACCTCTCGGTTCTGAAAAATCCCTACTTGTTCCGCCAGCAAGGACGAAGTCTGTCTTAGTACTTGAATATTCACTAAAGGAATAGCCGTAGATGTATCCTGAAGTGGATCCTTCTCTTAATCTCGTGTCAATTTGACCCCAGCTGGTTGGGTGCTCAAACTCAATAGAAAGCACATCATCAACACATTTTTTGAAAATACCTAATGATGAACAATCCAAGCTTCCCTTAATAATTGGTTTTGGCTGACCCTTTCGAGGCAGGGTTGGCGTCGCTGTAATCGTAGGAGGAATCGGTGAGAACGTTATAGTCGGAATTGTTGTCGCGATTGGAGTCGTTGTTTCGACTGATGAACATGATGACAAGATAGGCAAAATAATAGCAATAATAAGGAGAAATTTATTTTGCATAGGGCTCTCCTATCCTTGTTCTAATTGCTTAGTTTGAGAACGACATGCTAATCATCAGCCTAATTTATCTTATGAAGAAGTTTCTATGTAACGTGAATTTGGGTTAGGTAGTGAGTTCCACTTAACTGCCTTACACCCTCAACGCCTCCCACCCCGCGTACTTCGCCGTATCGCCCAACTCCGCTTCGATACGGAGCAATTGATTGTATTTCGCCACGCGGTCAGATCGCGCGGGCGCGCCTGTTTTGATCTGTCCCGTGTTCAACGCGACCGCGAGATCGGCAATCGTCGCGTCTTCGGTTTCGCCCGAGCGGTGACTGGTCACTGCCCGCCAGCCCGCGCGGTGACAAGTTTCCACGGCTTCGATGGTCTCGGTCAGCGAGCCGATCTGGTTCACTTTCACGAGCAATGCGTTTGCCGCATTCTCTTTGATGGCTTTGCGGACGCGTTCGGGATTCGTCACCAGCAAGTCATCGCCGACGATCTGGCATTTATCGCCGACGGTTTTCATCATCAACGTCCACGAAGCCCAATCATCCTGCGCGAGTCCGTCTTCAATCGAGACAATTGGATAATCCTTCACCCACTTCGCCCAAAATTCGACCATCTGCTCGCCCGTCAATTTCTTCCCTTCCTTGCGAAGGTTGTAGGTTTTTGAATCTTCTTCATAGAGTTCCGATGCGGCGGGGTCGAGCGCGATGGCGACTTGTTCGCCGCGTCCCGCTTTGAAGCCCGCTTTCTCGATTGCCGCAAGGATCAACTCAATCGCTTCGTTGTTGGCTTTCAACGCGGGCGCGTATCCGCCTTCATCGCCGACGAGAGTCGGGTAGCCTTTTTCTTTCAACACCGATTTCAGCGCGTGATAAATCTCCGCGCCCCAACGGACGCCCTCTGTGAAGGTCGGCGCGCCGAAGGGCATCACCATGAATTCCTGCATGTCCGTAGATTGCCATGAGGTATGCGCTCCGCCGTTCATGATGTTCATCATCGGCACAGGCAGGACGTGCGCGTACACGCCGCCGAGATAACGATACAACGGCAGACCGTATGAGTTCGCCGCCGCTTTTGCGACAGCCAGACTGACGCCGAGAATCGCGTTCGCGCCTAACTTCGATTTGTTCGGCGTCCCGTCGAGACTCAACATCTCGGCGTCAATCGCCTTTTGTTCCGATGCGTCCCAGCCGAAGAACGCGTCTGCGATCACGCCGTTGACGTTTGCCACAGCCTTCGTCACGCCTTTGCCGCCGTAGCGTTTTTTATCCCCGTCGCGCATCTCGAGCGCCTCATGCTCGCCAGTGGATGCGCCCGAGGGGACCGCGGCGCGTCCCCACGAACCGTCTGTTAATGTCACTTCCACTTCAACCGTTGGGTTGCCGCGTGAATCTAATATTTCAAGCGCCGAGATGCTTTCGATGATCGTGTTCATGTGTCTCTCCAAAATATTTTATTGCGATAATGTCTAAACGCGTTGCAAGTATAATCTACTATTAATATGAAAAACGCCGATCCGCGCTTGAATAAGCGTAGATCGGCGTTTATTTACATGAGCGCGCGCGTTGCAGATTACTTCTTGCGGCTCTTTGTCGTAGCTTTCTTTCTGACCGCTTTCTTTGCAACCATCTTTTTTGCAACGGCTTTCTTGGCTGTCGCCGGCTTCTTTTTCTTGACGGCCTTCTTGACCGTCGCCCGCTTCTGCGGGCGATGCTTCAACGCCGCGTGAGCCGCCGCGAGACGCGCCACCGGCACGCGGAACGGCGAGCAAGAAACGTAGTTATTGCCGATGATGTGGCACCACTCGATCGAGTCGGGGTCGCCGCCGTGTTCGCCGCAGATGCCCACTTCAAGGTTAGGTCGCGTCGAGCGTCCTTCGGCGATCGCCCAATCCATGAGTTTGCCCACGCCGCTCCAATCCAGCGATTGAAACGGGTTGACCTGAAGAATGCCTTGTTCTTGATATGTGATCAGGAAGTTGCGTTCGGCGTCGTCGCGCGAGTAACCGTAAGTCATTTGCGTTAGATCGTTTGTGCCAAAAGAGAAGAACTCGGCGTGTGTGGCGATTTCCGCTGCCGTGATCGCCGCACGCGGGATTTCGATCATCGTGCCGAATTTATAATCGAACTTGATATTTTTCTCTGCCATCACCGCTTTAGCGATGCGTTCGAGGCGCGGCTGAACCCATTCGAGTTCGCTCACCGTTCCTGTCAGCGGGATCATCACTTCCGGCTTGACCTTGATGCCGCGCTTGGCGCAATCTGCCGCGGCTTCGAAGATGGCGCGCACTTGCATTTCAACGATCTCCGGAATGGAGATGCTTAAGCGCACGCCGCGCAAACCCATCATCGGATTCGATTCGTGCAACTGCCGAATGGCGGCGAGCAGGTCTTCTTTTTCCTGCAATCCTTCCGTTTTGCCCTGAACGCGCAAGGTGACGATTTCTTCAAACAATTTTTCCTGATCTGGCATGAACTCATGCAACGGCGGATCAATCAAGCGGATAATGACCGGCAACCCGTCCATCGCTTCAAAGAGGCCGTCGAAGTCTTTGCGTTGATAAGGCAGAATCTTGTCGAGCGCGGCTGTGCGTTCCGCACTGGTCTTCGAGAGGATCATCTCTTGTACGATGGGCAAGCGCTCTGGCTCAAAAAACATGTGCTCTGTGCGGCACAGACCAATGCCCTGCGCGCCATAAGCGCGCGCGCGCCGCGCATCTTGCGGGTAATCGGCGTTCGCCCAAACCTGCAGACCGCGCGTGGGGTAGCCCGTCGCTTGCGCTGTACGGATGCCTTTCGTGGCGGAAATGTCGTCCGCCCATTTGAGCAAAGTGAGCAGTTCCGTCTGTTCTTCAAGCGACGGCGACGTGGTCGAAATTTTCCCGATGAACACTTTACCGCTTGCGCCGTCCACTGAAATCCAATCGCCTTCTTTGACAACGCTTTCGCCGACGGTCATCTGTCGTTTCTCAAGATTGATCTTGATCATAGAGGCGCCGACCACGCACGGGATTCCAAACTGGCGCGCCACAACCGCCGCATGCGACGTCGCGCCGCCTTCGCTGGTCAACACGCCTTTTGAGGCGATCATGCCATGCACGTCGTCTGGCTTGGTGAATGGGCGCACCATGATCGTATCTTGGTTTTCCTCTTGCGCCATTCTCTCGGCGGCGTCGGCGTCGAAGTAGACTTGTCCAACGGCGGCGCCGGGGGAGGCGTTTACGCCTTTGGCGAAGAACTTGCCGGCCTTTTCAGCGTCTTCTATTGCGGCGGGGTTAAATTGAGGATGCAGAAGCGAGTCTACGTTATCTGGCGTAACGCGCTGTACCGCTTCTTCTTTTGTGATCAAGCCTTCTTTCGCCATGTCCACGGCGATCTTCACCGCAGATTTCGCCGTACGCTTGCCGTTGCGCGTTTGGAGCATCCACAATTTGCCGCGCTCGATCGTGAACTCGACGTCCTGCATGTCCTTGTAGTGTTTTTCGAGTCTCGCGGTGATCGCCATGAATTCTTTGTAGGCTTTCGGCAATTGGTCGTGCAAATGTTCAATGGGGTCCGCATTGCGGATGCCCGCTACCACATCCTCGCCCTGCGCGTTGATGAGATATTCGCCCATCATGTTCTTCTCGCCGGTAGACGGGTTGCGGGTGAACGCCACGCCCGTAGCGGAATCGTCGCCCATGTTGCCGAAGACCATCGTCACAATATTGACCGCCGTGCCGAGATCGTCGGAGATGTTGGTGGCGCGGCGGTAGTCAATGGCGCGTTTGCCCATCCACGATTCGAACACGGCTTTCGTGGCGTATTCCAATTGCTTGTAAACGTCTTGCGGAAAATCAAACCCAACTTGTTGTTTGAAGACATTCTTGAAAACCGAAACCAGCTCCTGCCAGTCATCGGCGGTCATTTCCGTGTCGGATTTGTAACCCTTTCTGGCTTTGTGCGCCGCCATTGGATGTTCGAAGTGTTCATCGTCAAGATTGAACGCGGTTGCGCCGAACATTTCAATCAGGCGGCGGTACGAATCCCACACGAAGCGCGGATTGCCCGTTAGCCGGATCATGCCTTCCACAACTTGATCGTTTAAACCGATATTAAGAATCGTGTTCATCATGCCTGGCATCGAAAATTTGGCGCCGGAGCGGCATGAAACCAACAGCGGATTGTTCGGATCGCCGAACTTTTTCCCCGCTTTTTTCTCGGTCATTTTCATCGCGTCAAGGGTCTGTTTCCACATGCCGGGCGGGAACGTTCCTTTTTTGCGAAACCAGTTGCAGGCTTCCGTTGTGATCGTGAAGCCCGGCGGGACCGGTACGCCGGCGCGCGTCATGTCGAGCAATCCTGCGCCTTTTCCGCCTAACAGGGCGCGGACGTCTTCCCATGTTCCCGCGTATTTTTCGGCTTTCGCCGCTTCGTCGAATAAGTAAACCCAAGTTGCCATTCTAGCCTCCATCTAAAATTCATAAATCGCCCGAAGTGTACCACGAAGAAGAGCGCCGGAAGAGCTTTTTCGCGCTTCAACTGATAAGCCATTGCAAAGTCGGACGCGCCTATCCTTCGATATAATAAACGCCCGTGAGAACTCTATGACGATTAAAATCCTTGTCCTTGACGACGATCCCTCTGTGACCGATTTATTTGCCCTATTGCTTCAAGCGCAAGGCTTCGACGTGATCGCTATGAACAATGGTCGCGAGGGGTTGAAATATATCCGTGAAAATCAACCTCATCTAGTGACGCTTGACCTGATGATGCCCGATATGGACGGTTGGGAGATCTGCCGGGCAGTGCGCGAGTTCAGTCGAGTGCCGATTATCGCCCTTTCCGCGCTGAACGATCCCGCCGTTATTGCCAGCGCTCTAGACGCCGGCGCAGACGACTACCTCACCAAGCCCACGTCTGCTCATGTGCTTGTGGCGCATATTAATCGTTTGATCAAACGGAATGAATTAAATAGCGTGTATGGGGGCGATTCGGCAAAGCGGGCGGCGCTGTCTTAGAGACTTTATAACGCCGCTTCTGCCGCTGAAGGGGTGTCGTTATCGAGCCATCTTCGGCAAAATTCCAGCGCTTGTTCCCGCGTTTGTATGTTCCCAATCGCTTGCTCTTCGCGAATCGCTTCGAGCAACTGTCCGATAACGCGCCCGGCTTGTAAATTGAGTTCTTTCATCAGTTCGTAGCCATCGAGCAAACGCGGCGGCGCGACGGTTTCTTCGCGCTTCTCCCAATAGCTTTCGAGAAAAATTCCAGCGATGTTCAGCGCGGCGTTCCAGTTTCCCATTGTTTGGGTGTGGTCGTGTGTGCCGCGCAGGTCGGCGAGACCGAGCAGGATTAAATCTACGCCCGCCTCGCCTGCGTCGCGAAAGAATCGGTAGATCGCCTTGCGCGACGGCTCCTGCTTCTTTTTTTCCAATTGCATCATGAAAAAATGGAAACGCATGTGGTTGAAGATGATCTTTTTCACGCGCTGAATCTCATCGTTGCTGAGATTGAATTTGTGTCCGCGCATGGACGCGACCTTCGCGCCTTGCACGTCATGATCGAAAAAGCGGATGCGTCCCGCCTCATCCACCGACTTTGTGGCTGGCTTCTCAACATCATGAAACAACGCGGCGAAGAACAACGCGGCGCGGACGGAACGATCCATGTTGAGCGATTCGATGAAATGCGACTCGAACCGCTCGCGGTATTTTCCAATCTCCGAGACTAGCGCATTCAGAAAGGGATCGTCGCCGCCTGAACCTGATTCAAGCGCAGCGAGAATCGCTTCGAGATGACCGAGAACTTTTAGCGTGTGTTCCCACACATCGTACGCGTGCGGCGGCGATTGTTCGCATCCCTTCATGGCGGAGAGCTCAGGCAGAAGATGCGGGAATACGCCGAGCATTTCCAGCGCGCGTATGGACGAGTCGGGCTTGGGTCCTTCGAGTATTTTGAACAGTTCATCTCGCTGGCGTTCGGGCGAGACGTTCGGCAGAAGATGCGCGGCTTCTTTCATTGCGTTGCGCGCAGCGAGATCTATTTTGAAGTCGAACGCCGCCGCGAGTCGCACTCCGCGCAAAATGCGGATCGGGTCGTCGGTTAATGAAGTGGGTGAGCAGGCGCGGATGATTTTCGCGCGGATGTCATCCGCGCCGTTAAGCGGGTCAATTAATGCGTCATTTCTAAGATCGTAAGCAATGGCGTTAATTGTGAAATCGCGGGCGCGTAAGTCGTCTTCGAGAGTCTGTCCTGAGCCTGTCGAAGGATCCCCACTGCGATAGGTTGTGAAGTCGAGATAGATGCGTGAGTCATCCTCGTCAATGACGATGACGCGTCCGGTGTCGCGTTCTTCGTCGAGGATCATGAAGTTGGCGTCGAGGGCGCGGGCAACGCGGCGGGCGAGAGCGATGCCGCCCGAGGGCGCGGCAAAATCGAGGTCGTGCGAAGGGCGCTCGAGGAGCATATCTCGCACGGCGCCGCCGACAAGGTGAATCTTATCATCGGGCAGCGCGTCGCGGACTTTACCCAGCAGAGGCGAACGCGGTAATGAAATCGGCATGTAGAGGATCTCGAGTTTTTCTTTATGGCGGCTGAATTGCGCGGCGCGAAGCGCCTGTTCGGGGCTTCCACCTTGTGCGACGATTTTACCGCGAATGCGGGCGACCCAACGACCGGCGTAACTTGAATCTTCTTGCATGGCATTCCCAATCGTGAATGGCGAATTGTTAATCGGGCAGTTTGTATTTCTCCAAATCCACTACGCCAACGAACGGCAGATTGCGGTAATACTCGTCGAGATCGAGACCATAACCAAAGACAAATTTATTGGGGATCTTAAAGCCGCGATAATGAATCGGGACGATTGATTCGCGTCGCTCGTCCTTATCGAGCAAAGCGCAGACTTTGAGCGAACGCGGCTGACGGACGTGCAGCAACTCGAGCACAGAAGCGATGGTGTTGCCGCTATCAACAATATCTTCGACGAGCAGCACGTCTTTGTCGTGGATGTTCATTTGCAGATCCATTGCGACGCGCACTGCGCCGCTCGATTCGCGCTTGCCCGAGCCGTAGGATGACACCGCCATGAAATCCATCATGTGCGGGGAGGTGATGTTGCGGCTGAGGTCAACGAGGAACGGCACGCCGCCGCGCAAAATGCACACGAGGAGCAAATTGCCGTCGGGGTAGTCCGCGCTTATCTGTGCGCCGAGTTCGGCGATGCGGCTTTGGAGGGATTCGGCGTCAATCAAAATTTCTGAGAGAATATCTTTGTAATTCTGCATTCATCCTCAAGGTATGTCATTCTGAGCGAAGCGAAGAATCCCCAGCAATATCATAGAGACTCTTCGGTCTGTTCAGAGTGGCATGAATCATTGCGGCACTTCGTGATGCTCTCTGCACCGCGCCTCATACATCTCCGACGCGCCGACGATCACAACGGGATCGTCAAACTTTGCTGGCTTGCCGTTGACCAGTCTCTGCGTGCGCGAGGCTTCGCCGCCGCAGACCATGCAGATCGCGTGGAGTTTGTCCACGTCCTCGGCGATGGACATGAGGATCGGCATTGGCCCGAACGGCTCGCCGCGGAAGTCCGTATCCAACCCCGCCGCGATGACGCGGATTCCGCGTGACGCTAACTCGCGTGAAACAGGGACAACCTCAGGGTCGAAGAACTGTGCCTCGTCTATGCCGACGACGGTTGTATCCGAATCTATTTTGTTGAGGATCTCGGTCGCTTTTTCGATGGGAATCGCGTCGAAGTCCGAGCCGGCGTGTGAAGTGACCTTTTCCACCGCGTAGCGAATGTCAATGGCGGGCTTGAACACTTGCACTTTTTGCTTGGCTATCGTCGCGCGGACGAGACGGCGAATCAATTCATCCGTCTTGCCGCTGAACATCGAACCGCAGACAACTTCGATCGAACCGTGTGTGTGGCGCATATCACCTCGTGTCATAGCGAAGGGGGAAATCACAACCCCAGCTGCGAATTTCGCGAAAAAATAATTCGCCTAAATTCGTGAAATTCGCGGCAAAGTTTTTAAAAAATCAGGCAGACGTTTTCACATCTGCCTGTAAGTTTACCTGAGAAAATTCATTCTACAAGTTTTTGTGTTGCCCAGCAGATGATCTGCTGAACAGCGATGTTACGCCGCCGCTTCGGGGAGTTCGTACCCCAGCGCGCGGAGTTTCTTCTTCGCCGCCGTCAGCGAAGCCTGACCGAAGCCAGCGATAGCCAGCGCCGCGTCATTGCCGCCGTCCAACTTCTCAAGGAATTGACCGACGTTCGTAATTCCCGCCGCCTTCAGCGATGCGTTTGCGCGAGCCGCGAGACCCAAATCTTCGATAGGGCGCTCGGGCGAACCTTTCAATTCTTCCTTCACTTTTTGCGCCTCGACATAATTCTGGCGCACAGACAACTTCTTATAGAAGCGATCTACCTGACCTTCGATGTCGAGAAGGCGCGAAGCCTCGCCTGTGAAGAACGGATGACATTCGGCGCAGATGTCCACGCGGAATTCCTTTTTCGTCGAACCCGTTGTCCAAGTGCGGCCGCATGAAGTGCACGTCACCTTCGCTTCGGGGTAGAAAGTGGGATGAATCCCCGGCTTCATATTACGCCTCCGCCTGAACGACGATGTTGACGCGCTTCTGTCCGCGGACCACATCGTACATCACCACGCCGTCCGCTACCGCAAACAGCGTGTCGTCCTTGCCAACCCTCACGTTCAAGCCCGGCTTGATCTTCGTGCCGCGCTGACGCACCAAAATATTTCCTGAAAGCACGAACTGACCGGCATAACGCTTCACGCCGAGCCGTTGTGAATTTGAATCTCGTCCGTTGCGGGTAGACCCGCCGCCTGTTTTATGTGCCATAGTTACCTCTTACTTCTTCTTCTTCGAATCCGTTTTTTTGGATGACGGCTTTTTGGTCGCGGGCTCTTTCTTCGCAGGCGCCTTTTTTGTGGATGGCTTCGCCGCTTCTTTCGACGGTTTAGCCTGCTTCTCCGCTTTTGGCTTTTTCTCAGCCTCAACCACTTCGACTTTCGCCTCAGCCGGTTTCTCGACTTTCGGCTCTTCAACCTTGCGATTCTCACCGGGCTTGCCGATGAAATCCACCATCAACAGCGTGTACTGTTGGCGATGCCCGCCGCGCACACGGATGCGTTTCTTCGGGCGGTACTTGAAGCGGTCAACTTTCGGACCGCGGATGTGATCCATGACCGTGACCTTGACGTTGATGTCGCTCAGTGTGGGGGTTCCGACAACGACCTCGTCGCCGTCTGCCATGAGCAAGACGCGGTCAAGGTCGAATTTATTGCCCGCTTCGAGGGGCAGGCGATCCACTTCGATGGTTCGCCCTTCGACGGCGCGGTATTGCTTGCCGCCGCTTTCAACGATTGCAAATCTCATTTTTTCTCCAGTCATTCACTTCGCCGCGCGCCTGCGGATGTCTTTCAATCGTCGCCTGCAAAACGGGGAAGCTGGTAAGTTTACACACAACCGCCCCAGCGAATCCAACTGCTGAGGCAGAGGCGAGAGGCATTATACATTCCTACTGCGGCTGTGTCAATAAATCCATAAGCGATTTTTCCAGCTGTCAACGCGGCGGTTTCCCTAAAATGTCCTAAACGCCTTCCGGAGGAAATTGCTGGTTTTCGCGCTGTGGCGCGTAACGTGCAATATATATTGACAAACCTTCGCGACTGCTGTACCCTCGCTGTATGCCGACTCTCAGCCCGTTTCAACAGCAAATTGTGGATTTCGATTTCAATTCGAAGCTCTTCGTGTCAGGTCCCGGAGGAGCGGGGAAAACTACCGTGGGCATCGAGCGGATGCGGAGCCTGCTCGCACAAGGCGCGCCGGGCGAATCCATTCTTCTACTCACTCCTCAGCGGACTTTGCAAGAACCGTATTTTGATCTGCTTTACAGCCCGGAGCGACGCGCCGGCGGCGAGGCGACTCCTGCTACGTTCGGCGGTTTGGCGCGGCGCATGTGCGACCTGTTTTGGCCCCTCGCAGGCGAAGCGGCGGGATTTGCGCGACCTGACCAGCCGCCTGTCTTCCTCACGCTCGAAACTGCGCAATATTACATGACGCATCTCGTCCGTCCGTTGTTGGATGCGGGCTACTTTGAATCTGTGACGATTGATCGTAACCGCTTGTATTCGCAAATTATTGATAATCTCAACAAAGCCGCGATGATCGGCTTTCCGCATACTGAAATTGGCTCAAAGCTCGACCTGTCTTATTTCGGCGACCCCGCCCAGCGTCGCGTTTATGCTGACGCGCAAGAGTGCGCGAATCGCTTTCGTCAATACTGTCTGGCTCACAACTTGCTCGATTTCTCCTTGCAACTCGAGATCTTTACAAATATCCTCTGGCGAGAGCCTATTGTGAAAGATTACCTTGTTAAGAGTTATCGCCATCTGATCTATGATAACGTGGAGGAGGACGGTCCGCGCGCGCATGACATCCTCCGCGAATGGCTGCCCAGTTTTGATTCCGTCTTGCTGATCTACGACGAAGGCGCAGGCTTCCGTTACTTCCTTGGTGCGGACACGCAAACGGGCTGGGGATTGCGTGAACTATGCAATGAACATATCCAATTGCAGGAAAGTTTTGTGATGTCGGAGGCTGTGGCGGGATTGAGTGAGAGGCTGGTTGAGGCGATAATTCCAAACCAAATATCGGACGTCGAAAGTCAGTCTTCTTCGGATGCTCTTTTCATCCTAAGACGAATCGGCAGCGAATCTGATACTCCGCGCTTCTATCCTGAGCTGCTTGACTCTGTCGTCAATGAAATCAATTCTCTAATCTCTAATTCTCTAATCTCCCCCTCTGAAATCGTCATCCTCGCTCCTTATCTTTCCGACGCTTTGCGCTTCTCGTTGACTCACAGACTCGAAGCCAAGAATATTCCGTGGCGTTCGCACCGTCCTTCGCGTTCGCTGAAAGACGAGCCCGCCTCGCAAACGATGATCACACTTGCCGCGCTGGCTCATCCACATTGGAATATTCACCCGCCAAAATTTGACGCGGCGTACGCGCTGATGCAATCCATTGACGGACTCGACCTCGTCCGCGCGCAGTTGCTGACAGACATTGTCTACCGTCAACGCGACCTTCAACTTTCAACCTTTGACCAAATCAAGCCCGACGTGCAAGAGCGGATTACGTTTTCGGTTGGCAATCGCTATTCAACGCTTCGAAATTGGATCGAAGAATATCGCGCTTCGGATGTTCTTCCGCTCGATCATTTCTTGCGGAAATTATTTGGCGAAGTTTTATCGCAAACGGGTTTTGGGTATCACCGCAACTTCGACTCGATTCGCGTGGCAGCGAGTTTGGTCGAGTCGGCGAAGAAGTTTCGTGTCGCGCTTGAATCAGACCTCCGAGGTCTTCAAGACCTTGAAGGTCTTGGACGCGAATATATCCAAATGCTGCAAGATGGTGTGATCGCTGCGTCGTATCTCGAAGGCTGGCAGAATGAAGACAAAGACGCGGTACTCATCGCGCCCGCGCATACCTTCTTGATGATGAACCGTCCCGTCACGATTCAATTCTGGCTCGATCCCGGTTCCAGCGGATGGTACGAACGACTCGCCCAGCCGCTCACGCATCCGTATGTGTTGAGTCGAGGCTGGCAAGCAGGCCGCCAGTGGACCGATGCGGACGATGTCCAATACAGCAAAGAAGCGCTGGCGCGGCTGGTATCGGGGTTACTTCACCGATGCCGCGAGCGAGTCTATTTGGGAATCTCCGAGTTGGGCGAAAGCGGATTTGAAGGACGCGGCGAATTGCTGCGCGCGTTCCAGAAGATTTTATAGATGAACAAAAAACATTTGCTTGCAATAATTTCGATTCTTTTATTGGCTTGTACTGCAACCGGAGCTCCGACGGTTGTTCCTCCTGTGGAGCCAAGCGCGACTGCGATCACCCCTCCATTGGATTCAACTTCCACGCCTCCTCCTCCAACGGGCGGACCGACTCTCGCAAACTGTCCGATGTTCCCTGCGAATAACTTTTGGAACGCGCGTGTAGACTCGCTTCCCATCCACCCTCAATCTGATGCGTGGATCGACAGCATCGGACGCAATGAAGGCTTTCATATGGACTTCGGTTCAGGTGAATGGGACGGTGGTCCGATCGGGATTCCATTTAACGTCGTGGCTGGATCAACTGTCCCTGCGTATGAACCGGAGTTTTATTATCCCGATGAGTCTGATGCGGGACCGTATCCCATCCCGGAGAATCCGAATCGTGAATGGGGGAGCGATCATCATATTTTGGTCGTGGACACGGAGACTTGCAAGTTATACGAAACATACGATATGAGTTTCGATGGCGGCGTGTGGGGCGGCGGCTCGGGCGTGATCTGGGATTTGAATTCGAACGCTCTGCGTCCCGACACGTGGACATCGGCTGATGCGGCAGGACTGCCGATTTTGCCCGGGCTTGTGCGGTACGATGAAATTGCTTTGGACGAAATAAATCACGCGTTGCGATTTACTGTTGAAGACACGGCGGGATATATCTGGCCCGCGCGGCATCAGACATCCGATCCGCAAAATGGAGTCCCGCCGATGGGCGCGCGGTTTCGCTTGAAAGCGGATTACGATATTTCAGGTTTCCCGCCTGAGATGCAGATTTTGTTGCAGGCGTTCAAAACGTACGGAATTGTGTTGGCGGATAACGGCTCGAATTGGTACGTCAGTGGCGCGCCCGATGAACGCTGGGATAATGATATGCTTCATTTGTTGGATGTGCTGACGGGGAATGATTTCGAAGCGGTGGATACGTCTGGGATGATGGTGGATGAGGATTCGGGAGAGGTGAAATAAGAAATTAACCGCTAAGAGCGCGAAGAACGCCAAGAAAAACATTTTAAATCTTCGCGATCTTAGCGAGCTTCGCGGTGAGAAAAGGAATTAACCGCTAAGAGCGCGAAGAACGCCAAGAAAAAACTTTTAAACCTTAGCGACCTTAGCGAGCTTCGCGGTGAGAAAAGGAATTAACCGCTAAGAGCGCGAAGAACGCCAAGAAAAACATTTTAAATCTTCGCGATCTTAGCGTGCTTTGCGGTTCAAAAAATGATTAACCGCTAAGGGCGCGAAGAACGCCAAGAAAAACATTTTAAATCCTCGCGATCTTAGCGTGCTTTGCGGTTCAAAAAATGATTAACCGCTAAGGGCGCGAAGAACGCCAAGAAAAAAATCAAAGGAGTTTAAGATGAGCGCAGATATTGAAGCGATTGGGAAAGATATCGTTGATGCCGCTTATCAAATTCACAAGCAGTTTGGTCCAGGTTTGCTTGAGTCTGCCTATCAGGAATGTCACGTGTACGAACTTCGGAAACGCGGAAGAATTGTACAAGCAGAATTGATTTTGCCAATTGATTATGATGGCCAACAATTCGACAAAGGCTATCGGATAGACGAATTGGTAGACGATCTGGTTATTGTGGAAAACAAAGCCGTAGACGAAGTGCATCCAATTCACATGGCGCAACTCCTCACTTACATGAAACTCAAGAATATCAAACTCGGCTTTCTGATAAACTGGAATGTAAAGTTGATCAAGAACGGCATCCAAAGAGTCGTAAACGGTCTCGATGAACCTCCTGCCCGTGCAGGTTTTATCAAAAGACCTTAGCGAGCAATTTTTTACCGCCAAGCATGCGAAGTACGCCAAGAAAACCAAACAAAAAACTTAGCGACCCTTGCGGTCTTAGCGGTTCAATAAAAGAATCTTAGCGATTTTAGTGAGCTTCGCGGTTAATAGAAATGAACTTCACCCCTCGTCCCTCCCAACAAAACATCCTCCGCTACGATGGCGGGCGGCTTGGCATTGCCGCCGTCCCTGGCGCGGGGAAGACATACATCCTCTCCGCGTTGGCGGCGCAGATCATTCAAAGCGGAGTGTTGCAAGACGATCAGGAAGTGCTCATCGTCACGCTCGTCAACTCGGCGGTGGATAATTTCGAAGCGCGCATCAAACGCTTCTTTGACAACCCGCTTCTGGCGCTATACAAATATCGCGTCCGCACACTGCATGGGCTGGCGCATGACATTGTCCGCGAGAAGCCCGCGCGCGTGGGGCTTGAGGAGCGTTTTGGAATTGTTGATGATTCGGAAAGTCAGCGCATTATTGATGATGCAACTCGCGCATGGCTTGAATCCAACATCGAAGTTGTTGATTCGTATATAAGTGATGAGATTGCTCCTGACAAAAGGGATTGGATTCGGAGAGATAAATTTCCACAAATAGCAAGCAATGTGGCAAAGGCTTTTATTCGAACCGCAAAAGACAAACGCCTAACGCCGGAATTTATTAGATCGAGACTCGACGCTCAACCTGGACAGTTACCGTTGGCTCAGATGGGATCTGACATTTACTATACATATCAACGCGCTCTTGCGTACCGGAGCGTGGTTGATTTTGATGACCTTGTGAAATATTCTCTTGATATTCTTGAAAACGATCTGGAATTTTGTGAGCGATTGCATTATCGTTATCCATATGTTCTAGAAGATGAGGCGCAAGATTCAAGCAAAATCCAACAACAGGTTTTAGAAACCTTGACTGGAGAAAATGGAAATTGGGTGAGAGTCGGAGATCCTAATCAGGCGATATTCGAAACATTTACTACCGCCTCGCCAAAACATCTTTTGGATTTTATTGCGACTGTTGAGCAGAAGAGTGATTTACCTGAATCTGGACGTTCTCAACCATCTATAATTAACCTTGCCAATCATTTGGTTGAATGGGTGATGAGTAGCCATCCTGTAGTCGAAGTGCGGGACGCTCTTGTTGCGCCGCCATACATTAAAGTCGTCTCGGAAGGCGATCAGCAAAACCCTGAAGACAATCCAAAGGGAGTAGTTTTTAGTAAAAAGAAATATACAGGAGATGAAGAGATAGCGGCTGTTGTCAAATCAATTAAGAAATGGTTGCCAGAAAACCCAGATTCGACAGTTGCGGTTCTTTCTAGTATCAATGAACATGCAACGAAGGTTGTTGAAGAACTTCGTAAGAACAATATTGAAGTTGTTGAACTTTTGCGAAGCACATCCGAAACGCGCGCGGCGGCGGGGTCGTTGAGTTATTTGTTGGGGTATCTGGCGGATCCAAGTTCGGCGCGGAAGTTGTCGAAGGCGTATGAGGTGTGGAGGAGGGATTGGAGAGAGCAGAGAGTAGAGAGTAGAGGAGTAGAAAGTGGAGAAGTGGAAAGTAGTGGATTCGAGAAGGGAGACTTATCAACTACTCAACTACTCAACTATGTGACTGTTCTTCTGCGCAAGATCGTTGATGTGGAAAACTTCATCGCGCCACAAAATGCCGACGACTGGCGATCAGCTGTCGGTGGGAATGAGGCTGGGCAAGTCGTCGAGGAGTTGAGCGCGTTCCGAGTCGTCATCCAGAGATGGTTGCGCGCGGTGACGCTTCCGATTGATCAGTTGGTGTTGACGCTGGCGCAGGATGTGTTCATCGAGGCGCATGATCTGGCGCTGGCGCATAAACTCGCGTTGGTGTTGCGCAGCGCGGCGGACGATCACGCGGATTGGCGTCTGCCTGAGTTGACGGCGGAACTGGCGGTGATCGCGAAGAACGAACGGCGCTTCATTGGCTTCTCGTCGGACGATTCGGGCTTTGACCCCGAACGCCATCGCGGACGGGTGGTGGTGACGACGATGCACAAGGCGAAGGGACTGGAGTGGGACCGCGTCTATTTGATGTCGGTCAATAATTATGACTTCCCATCGAACATGCCGAATGACCGTTTTATTTCGGAGAAGTGGTTCGTGCGGAGCGGGCTGGACTTGTCGGCGGAGGCGTTGGCGCAATTAACAGCATTAGAATCAAAAAGCGAATATGACTGGTACGAGGAAGGCGCGGCGACGATGCGCTCGCGGTTGGATTATGTGAAGGAACGCCTGCGACTGTTCTACGTGGGCATCACGCGCGCGAAGCGTGAGTTGATCATTACTTGGAATTCAGGCAGGCAGGGCGACGCGACGCCAAGTTTGCCAATGGCGGAACTCATGGGATATTGGGAAAATACAGAATGAGATCGTGCAAATTAAAGTTGTCCTTGGCGTCATCGTCCCCGAGCGCAGCGAGCGGGATGAGTGAGTTGGTGGGATGGTGGAAGGGGAAAGAGCTTGGAAATAATACTATTTTGACGGAGGTATAAAATGACAGAATACTATCTCAGTAAAACGCTGACGTTGCCTTTTGAAGAGGCGATTGCGCGCGTGACGGATGAACTGAAGAAGGAGGGCTTCGGCGTGTTAACGGAGATCGACGTTGCCGCTACGTTAAAGAAAAAATTGGACGTGGATTTTCGTCGCTATCGCATCCTTGGCGCGTGCAATCCGCAGTTTGCGCATAAGGCGCTGACGGCTGAAGAGCATATCGGCGTGTACTTGCCGTGCAACGTTATTGTGCAAGATGTGGGAGACGGCAAAACGGATGTGGCGGCGGTAGACCCGCTGATAGCAATGTCGCGAGTTGGAAACCCCAATTTAAGCGCGATTGCCGAAGAGGTGCAAGCAAAATTACGACGAGTTATAGCCGCATTGTAGCGTGGAAACAAAAGGCGGCTTCGACATATTCGAAGCCGCCTTTTGTTAAAGTGTTTTATTTCACGGGAGTCAAGATCACTACAGGGATTGAGCGTTCTGTCTTACTGCGATATTCCGCAAAACTAGGCATAGCGGATGCGATTCTGTCATAGAGTTGCGTCCGCTCGGGTTCGTCGGCGACAGTTGCTTGCGCTTGCCGAGTCTCCGCCCCGATTTCCACTGTCACCAGCGGGTTCGCCTTGATGTTGTAGAACCAATCGGGGTGAGTGGGCGCACCGCCCTTTGAAGCGACAATTAGCCAGCGATCGTTGTCTTGCATATAGACGACTGGATTAATGCGTTCCTGCCCGCTTTTAGCGCCTTTTGTGTGCAAAAGCAGGAGCGAGCCGAACCAACTGACCTTCCCGCCGTTTGCGCGAAACTCATCAATCACTTTTTGATTTCTAACGTTCCATTCGTTCATACATTTTCTCCTATTGACTTGAGAAGAAGACGCGATTAAGGCTGTGCATCTTACATAGATGCGGCGCTAAGTATATAATGGGCGCATATCTATACCTAGGAGACGGCCATGAATTCAACCTTTGCCATGTGGCGCAAATCGCTTTCGCAATTGATCAAGATGGAAGATAAGAAGGAGTGGGATGCGCTTGATGTCCTCTCGAAATGGTTTATCGCCACCCGCTCCGCCGTTGGCGCCATCACGCTTTATTCAGGACTCATCGGCGGCTTGCTGGCTTGGCAATATACACGGACACATAACCTTCCGTTCAACCTTGCGACCTGGTTTATTCTTACGCTTGGGCTGTTCATCGCGCATGGGACGAACAATCTCATTAACGACTATACCGATTTCAGCCGCGGCATTGATAAAGATAATTACTTTCGCACACAATATGGGGTTCATCCGCTTGCGCAAGGATTTTGGGGCGAGTCTACGCATCTGGTCTGGTTTGCCGTCAGCGGCTTGTTGGCAGCGCTCTCTGGCATGTACGCGCTATATGTCACGAATTTCTCGCCTATCGTGGCGTGGTTATTTGGCGTGGGGGCGTTCATCTTATTGTTCTATACCTATCCGCTGAAATATATCGGCATCGGCGAGTTATCCATTTTCATTATTTGGGGACCCTTGATGATCGGCGGCGTATTTTTCGTATTGACAGGCGCGTGGAATTGGCTGGTCGTTCTTGCCAGCATTCCCGTCGGTTTGAATGTTATGACGATTAACCTCGGTAAGCATACCGACAAAGGCAACGAAGATAAGATTAAAGGCGTTCGAACCCTGCCCGTTCTGCTCGGCGAAACGAGAGCGCGTTACGTTACCATTGGAGCGATTATCGCCTCTTATTTTGTTGTTGTATATCTCGTGTTTGTCGCGCGCTTCTTCACTCCGGTTATGCTGTTGGTTTTCATTGCGTATAAGCCTGCGATGATCGCTATTCAACGACTTGCCAAGCCGCGTCCCAGCGAGCCGCCTGTGGGTTATCCGATCTGGCCCCGCTGGTTCTCCACTGTGTGTTTTGTGCATAACCGCGTCTTTAGCAACTGCTTCGTGTTGGCGCTGATCGCGGATACGTTGCTGAGGACCTTTGTTCCCGGCTTTTGGCAACAATGAGCGCCCGCCGCGGGAAAAATCCCCTGCTCGAATTTCAAACATTCTGATACAATAGCGCCCGCGCGACCTGAATCCGAAAGGCTCTTGAAAGCCCTCGCTTCTTAACAGGCTGGGGCTTTTTTTTCGCCAACTTTTAATCTCCATTCTTGTCGCTTGCTCTGTATCGCTTATTTTCTATCCTTACTCGAAAGTAGATTTTTTATGTTGACCGAACGAACCGACCTCCGTAATATCGCCATCATCGCCCACGTGGACCATGGTAAGACCACCCTTGTAGACGGCTTACTTCGTCAATCGCACACATTTCGCGAGCATCAGCAGGTTGCTGAACGTGTTATGGATTCCAACGATCTGGAACGTGAGCGCGGCATCACCATCCTTGCCAAGAACACAGCCATCACATTGAACGATCCCAAGACCGGCAGCCCCATCAAGATTAACATCGTGGACACGCCCGGTCACGCCGATTTCGGCGGCGAGGTTGAGCGCGTGATGAACATGGTGGACGGCGTCCTCCTCCTTGTAGACGCGGCGGAAGGTCCTATGCCGCAAACGCGCTTCGTTCTCAAGAAGGCGCTCCAAATGGGACATAAAGCGATCGTCGTTATCAATAAAGTAGATCGTAAAGATGCGGAACCCGATCGCGTCCTCAATGAAACATTCGATCTTTTTATCGAACTCGGCGCGACCGAAGAGCAAGCCGATTTTCCTATCGTTTATGTGCAAGCGACGGCGGGAAGAGCGGGTATTTCTCCGGAGCTTGGACCTGATTTCCAACCCCTGTTTGAGGCTATCCTTCGCTATGTGCCCGCGCCGAAAGTAGATATAGACGCGCCGCTTCAATTGCTTGTCACATCGTTGGGGTATGATGATTATCGCGGCGTAACAGCTATCGGGCGCATTTTCGCCGGTAAAATCCATGCCGGTCAACGCCTAGCGCGCTTAACGGCTGAAGGTCAGAATTTGCCCGAATCGGCGAAATATCTCTACACCTTCCAAGGATTGAATAAGGTTGAAATTGAAGAAGCGGGCGCGGGCGACATTGTTTCGTTGGCTGGGCTGGAAGGGATCGCTATTGGCGAGACGCTGGCGGATCCATTGAACCCGATTGCATTGCCGACGATCAAGGTCGAAGAACCGACCGTTCGCATGACGTTTGGAGTGAATACGTCTCCGTTCGCGGGCCTCGAGGGAAAATATGGAGCTTCTCGCAATTTGCGCGAACGCCTTTTTGAAGAGCTGCGCACGAACGTGGCATTGCGCGTGGAAGAAACTTCTTCGGCAGAAAACTTCCTCGTTTCGGGGCGCGGCGAGCTACACTTAGGCATTTTGATCGAAACGATGCGGCGCGAAGGATATGAATTTCAGATTTCCCGCCCGGAAGTGATCTTTCACAAAGCGGAAGATGGAACGATACTTGAACCGTTTGAAGAAGTTCATATCGAAACAAGCAATGAGACCGTCGGCGTGGTGGTTGAGATGCTTGGTTCGCGTCGCGGCAAGATGACGGAAATGCAGCCATCTGGCGACGGTACGACGCACCTAACCTATATCGCCCCGACGCGCGGTTTGCTTGGCTTCCGCTATCAATTCCTCACGTCTACGCGCGGCGCTGGCGTAATGAATACGATCTTCCACGGGTATGATGAAATGGCGGGCTACATGGCAACGCGACAATCAGGCTCGCTCGTCGCTTGGGAGCCGGGCGCGACCACCGCGTACGCGTTGAAGTCGGCGGAAGAACGCGGCATCCTGTTCTACGGTCCCGGCGTGGATGTTTATGAAGGTATGGTCGTTGGAGAGAACGCGCGCTCCGGCGACATCTCGGTGAACGTGTGCAAGAAGAAGCATCTTACAAACGTGCGCGCCTCGCGCGGCGATATGGAGATCCGTCTCACGCCGCCGCGCCAAATGTCGCTGGATGAAGCGATCGAATATCTGGCTGACGATGAACTGTTGGAAGTGACGCCCCAAAGCTATCGTATTCGTAAGCGCGTGCTTGACACTGAAGAGCGCGGTAAGCAAACAAAAAAGACAAGAGAGTTAGTTGGCGAATAAAAGGAGAGCGACCTAGCAAGTCGCTCTCCTTTTTACTGTTTACTGACAGGAAGAAATTTCTTTGTCTCTGAGCGCCGACGAACCGTCGCTATTGTATGCCTGAACGCTATACGTGTAAGTGACCGGATTGATGACTAGCATGTGAGTAAAGACATCGGTATACGACTCGACGTTCGGACCGACCGTTGTAAGCAAAACGCCGTCCTTGTACACATAGAATCCGTCTTCGTTCGTGGATTGATCGCTCCACGAGAACTGCACAGTCCATTCCCATGCGAGCATCCAGATCTGCCCGACCTTTTTCGATTTGTTCACGCTCGTGCAGGAAAATCCCAATTGTTTCGGCGCTTGGGGCGCAGAGGGAGCAGGGGTGACAGTCGGGGGCAGGGGCGGCGGGATGCCTTCGGGCAATCCGTTAGTGTCGCCTAGTACGGTGGCGTAAGCGCCCCACAGCCAACACGTCGCGCCGAAGCCGCCGGGATATTCGATGATCCAATAATTATTCGGAGTATATTTGCCGACCACGTTCGCCGTTTGTCCAACCTTGAACAATATGACGAATGGGTAATTAGCATTTGGACCTGTGCGGCAGTTTGTGTCTGATGATACCGAAACTATCGGAGCGGTAGAAGGCGGCGCAGGCGAGGGTCCTGGCGTGACAGTTTGCGTCGGTACGGCGGCAGTCAACGTTGCGGCTTGCAACGTTTGGACGGCGAGCGTGAGCGCTTCATCGAGATTAATTGAAACGGACTCGTCGGTAGTCGCCGGTTCGTTTGCCGGCGGTTGTGTTGAAGCGGGCGATGTGCCTGGTAGGTTACAGGCGAGCGCAGCGAGTAAAAGAACGTTTAATACGGCAAAGAGTTTGTTAGCGTTTCTCATGGTTCTCCTCATGTTTGAATTATCGCATAAATTGACACGGTATATATCCCCAATCCGGGCTATAGGGCGATAGCTCCCGACGCAGTTAAATTATGCTGAAAACTGGCGAGCTCGTTCCGTGATTTTATTATGAGCAGGAAATTGGGGCGGTATTGGCGCCGGCTGTTCCGGCTGAATTGTACGCTTCAATGCGGTAAACGAATGTTTGTCCAGCGTATGTCGTCGTCGAATCGGTATAGGCGGTAGAGTTAGCTGGAAGGTCCGCGACCAAGCCGCCGTTGCGAAGGACGCGGAAACCGGTCTCGTTATTTGATTTATCAGACCAAGTCAGCGCGACGACAATATTATAGCCGCTTCCATTATAGGCACAGGTGTAATTCCATGATTGAAACGAGGGCGCGTGCAGCGGTTGTTGGACAGGCGGCGGAGGCGGCGGCGTGACGTTCGGCGTTTCCTCCAAATTGCCGCTGGCTTGACCGTATGCGCCTGATATCCAACATTGCCTTCTCGAACTTTCAGGCGGTTTGACCAACCAGTAATTTTCAGCGTTGTAGCGCCCTAGAATTTCTAAAGAGACGTTCGCTGGATAAATAAAGAGAGATTCGTAATTCTGACCAGGACCTGCGCGGCAGTCTGCTTGCTGCATAAGAGTCAGTAGTGGGGTAGAAGGAGTGGGCGAAGTTGTGACGCTTGCGGTGGATGGGCGCGGGATAGGCGAAAATGTAGCGGTAATAGGAACATTTACGCCGTTAGGCGGACCTTCCGTCAATGTCGCTCGGATTTCAGGCAAAACTTGCTCGTTCATGGATGGAGACTGTGTGCTAGGTAGATTGCACGCGAGAACTGCGGCAATCAACGCGATAGGGGCGATCGTTAATCTGGTTTTGCGTCTCATCATATCTCCAGTGTGCGTCTGTTCATGGCGGTTGCCGACAATTTTGATTGTTCTTACAGACAGGTTCAGGGATTGGACACTTCAGCGGCGTAGTGGGATTGCGCATAAGAATCTCAGGGTCATCTCCAACAATTATAACCATTAACGCATCAATGACGTTTTTATATTTATTCTCATATTGTTTTTCACGTGAAGATCGTGAACATCCAAGGACGATTACGTCGGAAGCGTTCGGGAATTTTATGCCGTGCAGTTCAACGGAGCTTTGCGCTACCCACGGCAACACAACGTCTTTTGTATTAAATTGACCTATGAATGTAAAAGCCAGCCGTGGATACTCTTCGATTTCGTAGGCGTCTATTCCGCTGGAGCTTTCTCCTTTTCCAATATGATAATAACGCGGATAGAGTCCTCTGCCAAAATATGCTAATGCGTCTTTTGATTCAATGAATGCATTTAATGCTTCTACCGAGATATCCATTTTTTGAAGCGTTTGATTCTCTTCGATCATTGCGATTACCTCGCGCTTCTTCAATTCAGAGTAGCGTTCGGGGAGCGCCCGATCTGTTATGGTCATTACGCTGGTAAAGAGTAGAAATGGTATGAGAAGCAGCCAGCCGCGTTTGTGCGACAGCGCAGTGGGCGCGATCGGTTTGCGCGGTTGATAGGTGTTGACGCCCAAGAGGGTCATTCCCCAAAGCGCCGCTTGCGTTATTCCAACGCCCCAATAGAATAGTGGAATCCAGTCTATGGGAACGATATAACGTCCGCCGGAAGTGCGCGCTATTGCGAGCGATGCAATGTAAATGAGATAGACGCCTAGCGGAATAAATCCTGCAAGCCGCCATCTGTGCCATGCAGCGCCTAACCCGATGGATATTAACAGCAGGTTGGCAATGAGAAGAAGCGCTTCTTGCAGGCTGAGGGCGCCTTGCCAGACGCCGTCTCTTTTCCCCCAATATGGGTGCGCCTCATAGATAGTTCGTTGAATATCGTGAAAGAGAAAGTTGGTCGGTAAGACGAGCACGCTGGCGACTACATTATGAGAGAAGTGGCTTAATATAATGTTGTATGAGGAGCTAGGGTTACTTTCAGTTTTAGACGCCGCCGAAGGATAAGAGGACGTTGCGTTTGCAGAGCCTTTAGAGCGTATGAGCGGCGCGTTGAAGGCGAGTTGATGCGACTGGTGAGATTCTTGCGACGAAGGGGCTGGGGTAGGAGTTGTGAAAGGCTGGAAGCGGTAGGTGTCGCTAAATATCCTCATTGTTTTTTCAGCGAAGAAGAAAGGATTTCCGGATAGAAGCCAACTGCGCCACATCCAAGGAGAAAGAACGAGGATCAATGAGGCGACGATCGTTAGGGATGCGCGGAGACCTTGTTTCCAACGAGCCCCATAGATAAGCAGAATGCCGGCAATTACCGCTATTGGAAACATTAATGAGTTAAACCGGAGTAAGATCATTAATGCGAGCAATCCGCCGATTGGAAGGGCGTAGGATTCTCCCTTTTGAGGGGCGCGCAGCCAGCGAAAGAGGAGCAGGGCTAATATCGCCAACCCTACTCGCGCTGGATATTCTGTGAGCAGAAAACGCGCATGCGATAGATCAATCATATTGCTGGCGGCGAAGGCGTTCAATTCATGAAGAATAGTTAAGCCAGCAACGAAGAGTCCGGCAGAGCGGCTGTGGAGCAACCTGCCGAGCCAGTACATGAGGGCAGGAAAGATTGCCAGCAGCCCGGCTTGGAGAGCGGATATACGAACGTAATTGTCGCCGATCAGCAGGTGAAAGAACGCGAGTATGCCCATGTACCCCGAGTGATCTTGAAACGCATTGCTATTGCCGAAGCCCTGACCGATAAGCGCGAATTGTGCTCCCATGTCCCAAATGGCCGAATCGGCGTAAGGATAAATTACGTTGTCGGGGGCATATGGACCGGGGAAGAAAAAACTGCGAGGCAAGGGGGCGGAAGACCATAGTATAGCGGTTAGAAGCCAGAACGCTAGCCCGATGAGTAGGTCTGTGCTCCATAGACGATGGCTGACGTTTATACGAACTGGCAGGCGACGCCTTGTAAACGCCCAACAAGCGGATAATATAATAGTCAACCAACCTGTGAGCCAGACTTGCCCCGGTAACAGCGGGATTCCGATGGAGTACCATGAGGCACGTCCGCGTAGGATAACGCCGATTTTTGTCCAACCTATCCAGATGAAAATGGATAACAATAGTAGAAAAAATAGTCCGCTGGCAAATAGGGCGCCTTTTTGAATCGAGAGTTGGGATCCATGATTATTTCGCGCGCGATTTAATAGCAAGAATAAGATAACTTGAACGCCGACCAGTGCGCATAGCCCAATCAAGGGCGTTGCGCTTTCCAGTGATTCGCGCCAAGCGCCGAAGCGATAACCGGGATTTAAGAGCGCTGTAGCAGAGAGCATGGAAATCGCGCCAAATACCCAGAGAAGCAATGAGGCGCGTTGCGGCGATGAATGTAAAGCCTCCCAAACTTGTTCGGCGAAGTTAGGACTCTTCCAAGCGCGCCACGCCGAAATCCCTGCTGCGGCAAATATGAAAGAGAGCGCTAAGATCGTGAAAACGCTTGTTGAGAGATACCCAGCGGAGAATTGTCTTGTGAAAAGAAGCAACAATCCGCCGCCCGCCTCTATAGCGATAAGCAAGAAAAGGGGCGCAAGGCTTCGTCGAAAAAAAACTGTCATTGTTATTTCCTAAAGCGCGTCAGTTAGTATGCGCCTTTGCCTCGCAACACGATCCAGAATGTTGCGATCAGGATTTTAATATCCAACCAGATGGAGTAATTTTGAATGTAATATAAATCTTCGTCGGTGTGTAAATGCATAGGCTTATCGCTCCGACCGTGAATCTGCCACCAGCCGGTGATGCCTTGCGGCACGGCGAAACGTTTGCGTTGCCAAGGTTCGTATTTCTGGACAAGATGAGGAAGTTCCGGACGGGGGCCGACCAGACTCATGGAGCCGCGAAAGACATTGAAGAATTGTGGAAATTCATCCAAACTCCATCTGCGCAGAAAATAACCGACGCGGGTAATGCGTGGATCGTTGCGATGTTTGTGAATGAGGCGGCCCTGCTCGTCAGCCTGCTCTACTAAATGGCGCATTTGCTCCGCATTCTTAACCATGGTGCGAAATTTATAAACCATGAATACTCGCCCGTTTTCTCCAATGCGTTTCTGGTTGAAGAGAACGGGCGAGCCGTCGTCTAGCCAGATCGCCAAGGCGATCAGACTCATGATTGGCAGAGCGGGAATCAGAATGAGGGATGTCATGAAAATATCAAAGATGCGCTTTATTAGACGCTGATTCTCCGTCAACGCGGGGGCGCGCACATCCATAAGCGGGATGCCGGCAAAATCTTCTACGGTCGCATGGTGTAACGTCCATTGAAAATAATCGGGAATGATTTGAACCCGTACAGGCAGATCGAATAATTCTTCCATTAATTGACTTGCGCGAGCGTGAGCGCGCAATGGCAGCGAAATGATCACATCGTCAACATGGCGTTCATGGACGATAGCGCGAGCGGAGTCGAGCGACCCTAGAATATCCGTGTGATTTTGCTGCTTCTTTTCGTCGTCGTCCAAAAAGCCGGCTAGTTCGATCTGATGCGGATATTTTTTTATCCGTGCTTCCATCTCTCTGCCGACGATTCCGGCGCCTACAATGAGCGTCCGACGGATGCGTCCTAGCTTTTGATTCCGTCGTTGATACCATTGACGCGCTGGGATACGCCAGAGGAGCAAGGCTAGATAGGAGAGAAGCATAAATGCAAGAAATAAAAAGCGCGAAACATCGCGGTAGGAGAAATAGAGTATGCCTGCGAAAGAGATTCCTGCAAGAAAGCTTGATACTGTAAGACTGGTAAATTCTTCCACAATGCGCAAATTTCTTCGTCCATCGTAAACCGAAAAGAAATGCATGATGAGGATCCAAACGATAGGAAAAACCGCATAGAGAATAGGCGGCAAAGCGATCCGCTTATGGACGTTTTTGATAAATGGAATGCTTACGAAATTATCTATATTCGGACGAGCATAGGCGACCAGCCATAAGATGAATGCAATAATAATCGCATCCATAATTATGGAAACGATCGCATAGTTGATCGAGAAGCGGCGGATCATGACGAAGCGTCTAAAGCCGAATCCAGCATTTCGCGCCAGCTCGGAACGCGGAGATTAAAAATCTGAGCAAAGCGCGTTGAAGATAAGGCGGAAAATGCCGGACGGCTGACGGGGGATGGGAATTCTTGCGTCAAGGCGGGTTTTACGGTAACGGGTAGGTTCAAACGTTGGACGATGTAACGCGTTAATTCATAGCGGTTGACGAAATCAGCGGATGCTAGATGGTACACGCCGCAATGCTCCGACGTCCAACTGCCGCCCATTTGCATCATGCGAAACAGCGCTAACGATGTTAATTCTGCGAGCGCGCGCGCCCACGTTGGGCATGCTGTTTGATCGGTTACTGAGCGCAATTCATTTTGGCGGCTCGCCCATTGTATCACTTTAGCGACGAAATTATCTTTGTGCGTCATACTATAGACCCAGCTCGTGCGAAAAGTGAAATTTAAACCGCCAGTGTTTTGGATGGCGCGTTCGCCTTCCAGTTTTGTACGCGCATAAATTCCGCTTGGGTTAGGCGTGTCCGTCTCGCAATAAGGCTCCGTTTTTAAGCCGTCGAAAACGTAATCGGTCGAGAAGTGGAGGAAAAGCGCGTTGCGCTTTTTTGCTTCTTCCGCCATGATGCGGGGCGCGTCGCTATTCACTTGGCGCGCTATGTCCGCTTCGGTTTCTGCGCGATCCACTGCGGTATATGCCGCAGCGTTCACTAATGCGTCCCAAGCTAATCCGTTTAAAACGTCTCGAAGCGAATCGGTCTGAGCGAGATCCGCTTCGGCGCGGCTTAATGCGACGACTTCTCCCAGATAAGGCAGCGTTCGCTGCAGCTCCCAACCAAGTTGACCGCGTTTTCCCAGAAGAAGGATGCGCATTCTAGGTTTCTTCTACGATCCGTGAAAGATAAGAAGCGTAACTGCTGGTTTTGACCAGATCAACCAGCCGGTGGAGTTGACTGGCGGTGATAAAGCCGCTTCGATAGGCGGCTTCTTCCGGCGAACCGACTAGAAGCCCTTGGCGTTGTTCGATGGTTTGGACGAAGTTTGAAGCCTGCAGTAGAGTGTCGTGCGTGCCGGCGTCGAGCCAGGCGAAGCCGCGCCCCAAGGTTTCGACTTGTAGATTTCCTGCGGCAAGGTAGACGCGATTGAGATCGGTGATCTCGATCTCGCCGCGCGGCGAAGGCTCTAGCGCCGTTGCATAGTCGCAAACTTTTTCATCGTAGAAATAGAGTCCGGGAACGGCGTAGTTCGAGCGCGGCGCTTTCGGCTTTTCTTCGATGCTGATGGCGCGGCCGTTCGAGTCGAATTCAATTACGCCGTAGCGTTCAGGGTCGTGAACCGGGTAAGCGAAGACCAGCGCGCCATCGCGGACCGCTGCGCCGGCGCGTAATTTGTTCGGCAGGTTGTCGCCAAAGAAGATGTTGTCACCCAAGATCAAACAGGCGGGCTGCCCGGCGACGAAGTCGCGACCCAGAATGAACGCGTCGGCAAGACCGCGCGGTTGGTCTTGTTCGGCATATTCGAAATGAATTCCCCATTGCGATCCATCGCCTAAAAGACGCTTGAAATTTGGCAAGTCTTCCGGCGTGCTGATCACCAGAATCTCTCGAATGCCCGCCAGCATCAGTAGGCTGAGCGGATAATACACCATAGGTTTGTTGTATACCGGCAGAAGCTGCTTGGAGATGACGTTTGTTAATGGAGATAGACGCGTGCCGCGTCCGCCGGCTAGAATGAGACCTTTCACGAGCGCTCCTCTGTGCGTTGGGCGTAATTGCGCTCGATCCAATCCTGATAGCCTCCCTGATCGCGAATCGCTTCGATCCATTGCGGATGATCGAGGTACCATTGGACGGTTTGACGTAATCCATCGCGTAGATTGTGGCGCGGCGCCCAGCCCAGTTCTGCGTGAATCTTAGAAGCGTCAATAGCGTAGCGCCGGTCATGGCCGGGGCGGTCGGGGACAAAACGAATGAGGTCTGTGTGCGGCGCGCCGGGGCGGACTTCGTCCATAATAGCGCATAATGTCTGTACGAGGTCGAGGTTGCGCGTTTGGTTATCGCCGCCTACCAGATAGGTTTCGCCGAGCCTGCCGTTTTGCAAGACGCGGTATATCGCTTCGCAGTGATCTTCCACATGCAGCCAGTCGCGGATTTGTTGCCCGTCTCCGTAGACGGGCAGAGGTTTGCGTTCGAGCGCGTTGGCGATCATCAACGGGATGAGTTTTTCAGGGAATTGATACGGTCCGTAATTATTGGAACAATTTGTAATTGTGACGGGTAAGCCGTAGGTATGATGATAAGCAAGCGCCAGATGATCTGACGAGGCTTTTGAAGCGGCGTAAGGCGAACGCGGCGCGTAGGGTGTGGTCTCTGAAAACGGCGGATCCTCGGGTTGCAACGAGCCGAAGACTTCGTCTGTCGAAATATGGTGGAAACGCGCTTGTTCGACGGGGACGACTTTATCTTCCAACCATGCTTTTCGAGCGGCATCCAACAGAGTGAATGCGCCGATCACGTTCGTTTGGACAAATGTCGAGGGTCCGAAGATGGAGCGGTCTACGTGCGTCTCGGCGGCGAAGTGGACGATGATATTAATTGCGTGGTCGTTGATTAAGCGTCCGATCAGTTCGCGATCGCAGATATCTCCATTTACGAAAGTGTAACGCGATTCGTCCGGGAGGTCGCGCAGGTTTTCGAGGCTGCCTGCGTATGTGAGCAGGTCGAGGTTGACGATCTGCGCTTGAGGGTCGTTTTGTAAAATATAGCGCGTGAAGTTGGCGCCGATGAAACCGGCGCCGCCGGTGATCAGCATATTTTTCATAGAGGCTCCTCGTATACTTCGGCTTGAGATAAGGGTAACCCGGCTTGATCTTTTGAAGACAGCAGAGGCTGGGCGTCGTATGTTAGGCGCCAGGCTATCCCGATCAATGGATCATTCCAAAGCAGTGTGCGCTCCCATTGGGGGGCGTAATAATCCGTTGTTTTATACATTATTTCAGCCCAATCGCTTATTACATAATAGCCGTGCGCAAAGCCCGGTGGAACCCATACTTGGCGTTTATTTTCGGCGGAAAGATGAACTCCCGCCCACTGCCCAAAAGTGGGCGAAGCGCGGCGTAGATCCACTGCAACATCGAAGACTTCGCCTAAAACAGCCTGCACAAGTTTGCCCTGCGGCTGACGGATTTGATAGTGTAGCCCGCGCAAGACGCCCTTGCTCGAACGGGAATAGTTGTCTTGAACGAACGTTGTTTTGATTCCGATCTGGGCGAATTTGTCCGCTTGATAGGTTTCCATAAAAAAACCGCGCGCATCTTCGTAGATGCGTGGAGTCAAAATTAGAACATCGGGTATCGAGGCAGTTTCAACATTCATGGCGCGTCAACCGGCGTTTGAGAGAGACGTCCTGGAAGGGGCTTTCGTAAGGTGTGGTAGAAGAGACGTTCGTATTCATCTGTTACTGCGTCCCATGAATAGTGGCGGCGGGCAAATTGTTGCGCTTTCGCGCCGTATTCCTGAATCAGGTGGGAATCGTGCAGCAATTTTATCAGGATTTGGCGCAGACTGTCCGCGCCTGCTTGTCCAGCGTAGAAAAACCCTGCTTCACCTTTGCCGATGGTCTCGAGGTTTTCTGGCGTATCGTGTACGATCACGCAGTTCCCGAACGCCATCGCTTCGACCAGCGCCGGATGTGTGCCGCCCACCCCCGAAGACTCGACAAATACATGGGCATTGGAGCCGAGTTCTTGATATCCTTCGCCGAAAACGTAACCGGTGAAGATAATGCGCGGATCGCCGTCAGCCAATTTTTTGAGGCTGGCTTTGTATTCCTCCGCGTAGGGCGCGTCGCCGACGATGACGCACTTCAGGTCGGTTTCGATGCCTCGAAACGCTTCGACGATGTGGTGCGCGCAATTTTCGGGGACCAGCCTGCCTACAAATAAAATGTACCCGCCCGGCTCTAAACCAAATTTTGCCAGCGTCTCGCCCGGCGGGCGGATGTCCACGTCCGAACCGTAGGGGATGTAGGCCGGCTCGCTATGAAACCGTTCTCGATAATACTGCTGCACATGGCGCGAATCGGTCAGGTAGCCGGTGGGCAGAATAGTAGCAAGGTATTCGGCGAATTGAATGTACTTCTTCGCTAGAGGCGGCCATTTTTCCCTGCGCCAGTCCAACCCGTCCACGTTGAGGATCGTGCGCGTGCCAACCAGACGCGGAATCCACGTCACCGGGCTGTTCCCCGCGATGAAGTACAGCCCGACGTCAAACCTTTGAAAAAGGACGTGCAGAGACGAAATGAAGGAGTGAACCAGCGTGTCGAGGTATTTGTTGGCAATAGTCGGCAGTTTGACCAGCCTCATACCTTTGTACTCGTCGCCTGAATAAGTGATGTGGTGGCTGCGACAGTAGACCGTGACTTCATGCCCTCGCGCCGCAAGGCGCTGACCGAGTTGTTCTACGCAAGTTTCAAACCCACTGTAACTGGCGGGAATGCCGCGTGTGCCGAGCAGAGCGATTTTCATATACAGATATTTTCCTTGAGAATAGAATTGGCGATCGTTAAAAATTGCATACTGCAGTTGTTATTGGTCGGTTTTCCATCATGCTAATTAAATTCTCTGCCAGCAGATCTCCTACGATCTTATGTCCATTCGCGTTCCAATGACCTGAAAAGGGATCGGTATTCCCAAAACCGATGGGAGAATATCCGTTTTGGAACGACGAATTGAATGGATCCGCAACGCACATCGTATGCCAATTAGGGTGTTGACTGAGCAGAGACATGATGCGCTTCGCATCCTCATCGTAATAAAATTGATTATCTTTCTTTGAAAATGACGGACGAAAGATAAAGACAATCGGCGTCTCGCCATAAGCGTCTTCCAGCAGGGCGAATACTTGATTGAAGAGGACATCCGAATCATTTCCTGCCTTGTCGGGCTTTTTAGCATTTATTCCCTTCGGCTCTGTTTCCACATCCGGTTTGCCAGTCTTTTGACCGCGAACTGTTTTCAAATAGGATTCTATTGAAAGCCTGCTGTAGAATGAGAATGCAGGCTTATTTTCGAGCCGTACCGGAAGTTTCAAATAATTATCCGAATTATCCGCCTGTTTGGGGCGCGAATTTAATATGAGATTTCCTGCAGTATCAATCTGGAAATAGAAGGGAGCAGTCTTGTCAAAGGCTTTTTCACCGACGAGATCATCCATGGAGATTTGAATGACCGCTATTGCGGGATGATATGTTTTCATCAGACTTTTGCCGATGCCGATCTCATACGGGATGGCGGTTCCCATATATCCGAAATTCCTGATGTCTTTGATATAACCCTGGGAGCGCAAGGCTTTTTCCGCCACGGAAGAGTAACTTTTCCAATAAAACAGGTGCCGCGCCTGGGTATACGAGTCGCCGAGCGTGACGATATTTTCGCCGCCCGAAAACGGGGTGGCAATTTCCAGGTTGGGAAGATAATAAATAAACCCGTACCCTTCAAAGCCATAGATCTCCATTCCGCCTCCGTTCACTTTCGACGAGAGCGTCGGACTTGAAACGAACGCAAAGCGCACAAAGATCTCGGTCAGCAGAAAAAAGAGAACCGTCCAGCCTACAAATTGAAGCGCGTATTTGATAAAACGTTGACGATTAAATGGCATCGAAGAATTCCTTAAAATTGGAAGTAGATGAATGGGTTGATGTTTGCCGGAAAGAACAAATAAATCCAAAAATATTCCACAGCTAGAAGCGGGATAGCGTAGGGCTTATCGAGAGTCAATACGGGGATTTCAAATTTCTTCCGTCTCATCCACCATCCGCCAACGATCACAATGAAAACAAATATCAGAGCGGAGTTTGGCGCCCACAGAAGCCCGCCTCTCGAAAGGAAGAACAATTTCGATAGAATGATTCCGGTCGTTTCCAGCGAAGAGGAGCGGAAGAATACCCAGGTAATGCTTACAAGGATAAAGAGAAGAAGGGCTTTGATCCAGTTGAAAGGCCGTTCGTCGTCAACCTTGACGCCAAATAAGCGCTCGATTGCCAGATAGATTCCGTGAAGCCCACCCCAAATTACAAAGTTCCAACTAGCGCCGTGCCACAGTCCTCCCAATAACATGGTGAGCAGCAGGTTAATATACGTGCGAACTTTCCCCTTGCGGTTGCCTCCAAGCGGAATATAGAGGTAATCCCTAAGCCAGGTGGAAAGCGAGATGTGCCAGCGCCGCCAAAATTCCGTGATGGACTGGCTGACGTAGGGCATATGGAAGTTTTGGGCTAGATCAAATCCCATCATCTTGGCGATGCCTATCGCCATATCGCTGTAACCGGAGAAGTCAAAATAGATCTGAATCGAGTAGGCGAAGATCGCCATCCAAACGGAGGCGGGCGCGTATAAAGCAGGGTTGGCGTATATCATGTCAACGCCGAGGGATAGCCGATCTGCAATCAACGTCTTCTTGAAGAGTCCCTGAACGAATAATTGCGCCCCGGCGACGAAATTAGGCGGATTGATCTCGACGCCCCGATCCAGTTGGGGCAGAAACTGGCGTGCGCGCATAATGGGTCCTGCCACCAGGCGCGGAAAAAACGTCAGGAATACGGCGTAATCTAGGAGAGAGTGCGCTGGTTCCGTGTCGCCGCGGTAAACGTCTATAACGTAGCTTAGGGTCTCAAAGGTGTAAAAAGAGATTCCGATTGGCAAAAGAATGTTTACATGGGAAATGTTCAAGCCGAAGTTCGAGAATAGATAATCGAAATTGTCTATGAAGAAATTCAGATATTTGAAAACGCCCAACACCGCTAAGTTGAAAATGACGCTCGCGAGCAGAAGGAGCTTCCTGCGCCGCTGATCTGTCGCTTGCACTAGAAGTCTGGAAATATAGTAATCTACAACGGTGACAAAGATAAGCAGTCCTAGGAAGCGCCAATCCCAATAAGCGTAAAAGATACAGCTTGCGGAAAGGATGATAATTTTCCGGATCAAGGGCGAGCGGAGAGTTAATAGCAAAACGAAGATTACAGAAAAAAGATAGGCAAACTCAATGGACACAAAATTCATCGGAGAATTCCTTGTTAATTATCGGAAAGGGTTGGCTTGTTGGTTTGACCATGCTGCTTCATAGATTGTCTCAAGTGATTTGCGTCAGAGGCTATTAACCTAACCGGCGACGGATGAAATCGAGCAGGTTGCGAGATTTCTGCGCATTTAAGACAACCGCCAATAAGTTTTTCATGGGCCACAACGCCGCGATCCAAATGTAGATCAGAGGATTGATCGAGAATTCTTCCGGCGGATAATTTAATGCGACCATTTCTCGTTTGACAACGCTCTGGCACATAGATAGATCGGCAATATCCTTGTTGCCCGCATGTTGCCAACGTCCAGCGTTCTCTTTTTTCACGCCGAGATGATCTTGGTGATCCACGCCGTGCGAAGAACCGATTTGAGGAATTTCCAGCATCTGAGGAATATATTCGATGTTAATGCGTTCGCAGATTTGACGAATGGTTCGTTCGGGATCTTCGAGTAGATCTTCGAAACGCAGGGAATGCACTCGCGGATGATTTTCAAACTTCCGCCAGGCATTAATTCCGCTTTTCCACAATAGGCTGATGGACAAGGGATGGTAGTTGACCCAGGTTCGGATGGACTCTCTCAATGGATAAGTCTTACTGGCGTAATTTCGCCGCCAGCGATTCTTCTGAGACAGTAAAACGTCGCGAGGATCGCGGATGATATGTACAATCTGCGCTTGAGGATAGTACGCCAATAACTCCCCGATAAAATACACATTGCGCGGCGTTTGATCGCAGGCGATTGATTTCCCGTAACGCCCAGCCTCATATGCAACGAAGAGAGCGTAGACTCGCGGAGCGTTCCATTCGCCGGAATTCGTCTCGATCAGTTCAGTTGCTTCCGACCGATATTTGTCAGCGTCAAGCCGCGCAAAATACCCATCGCGTTGAACAGCCATGAGGCGCGACATATAGTCAATCGCTGCCTCTTGATCAATAACCTCGGCGGGAAGCGTCGGCGACCACATCTGCTCGAAGAAATGCAGTTCGTTAAACGTGAACGCCTCGGGAGCGCGTCCAAGAATGCGCCCCAGCATGGTTGTTCCGCTGCGGCTGTTGCCGACGACGAAGATGATTCTTTTATCCATCCGCTTACTTTTTGCTCTTGGATTCGGCGCTGGCGGGGTAGCCGAATTCAGCCATAGTCTGCAGGAATAAGGGCTGAATCGCAGGCGAAAGCCTAGTCGGTTCGTTGTGCGTCCGGCCTGGGACGAGCGTTTGCCGCGCGTAGTCGAGAAATATCGAATCGTCGGATAATTCGCAAAAATCCAGGAGGGCTTTTAGTGTTTCTGTCGGCTTTTCGGTTAGATTCTCGTAGCGAATTAGATGAACTATATCAGACGAGCGTTTCAGCCATTCGAGTCCTTCGAGACTGCTAAGCGTCCATTCTACAGCCGCCATATCTTCATGCCGGATGAATTGCGCGATCTCCGCCCGGTGTTCCGCTGAGAGCAATGGATGAGAAGATACTAGCTGGTCAACCATAAGTTTCCATTTGCGACGATCCGTGCCCCACCAATCTTCAACGATGCCGCCCGCGCGCCTGCTGTTTCGTTTGGACCACGCGGCAACCGAGTAGATAGAATCCCATCCGTTGCGAACCAAAAAGACGAAACGGGCGTCTGGGAAGAGTTCCTGAAGATAGGGAATGCGGAAGATCATCTCGGGATATTTGTCTACGATGCGGGTCGCGCCGGTTGCGGCGCAGTAAAAGCCGTAAATGCGTTCGATCGTTCTCTTTCGTTCGGGGAGGGCGTCGTCGGCTGTGAGCCTGAATTGCGCCAGCCCCTGAGAAAAATTTCCGTTGATGTCGTCGCGCGAGTCAACCGTGAACCAGATTAATTTGGGCTCATTGAGAAAACCAACCTCGCGGTGCATTGAGAGCGTCTTTCCCAAGATTGTCGAGCCGCTGCGTCCCATGCCTATGATGAAGATCGGCTTGCGCACGGATTTCAACTGCGGCAAGGCGGCGGCTAAAGTCATTTCTGCGCGGAGGAATGAATTCAACCAGCGGTGATTAGAAGTCAAGAAACGCCCTTGGAAGAATAAATGACTTATAAGGCGCGTATAAGCCTTGCGCGGGCGGGTTTTTATGTAAAGCGAGTCTAATTCAGCGATCAAAACTTTCTCCTTAAAATAGGCGTATCTTGGTTGTCTAGCGCGGTTTACGCGCTTTGCAGCGCCTGGCGATACACTTCCATTAATTGTTCGTAATAGATATCCGGTGTGAAGTCGCGCTCGACTTTTGCGCGCCCCGTGCGACCCATCTCGAGCGCTTGCGCGGGATGATCTGTCAGCCAGATTAATCTTTCCCTAAGCTCTTCCGCGTTGCCTGCCTCGAATAAAAAGCCGTCTGCGCCGTCTGTGATAACTTCGGGAATGCCCCCGATACGACTTCCGATTGCGGGGCGCGCATGCGCGAAGCCCTCAAGGATGGTTAAGCCCCACGGCTCATACCATTCGGAGGGCAGGATCGTACATAAGCTGCGTTGAATAAGTTCTTGCAGTTCTGCGCCGGTTTTGAAGCCGAGTAATTTAATGTGCGACAAGCCGCGTTCTTCAATCTGCTTTTGTAATTCGGGCTTGAGGGCGCCTTCGCCGACGATATACGTCGGAGTATGAGTGAGCGGGGCGACGGCATTCAAGAGAGTCAGCAGCCCTTTGACGCGTTCCAAGCGGCCGAAATACAGGAAGTATTCGCCCAGCTTATTATAGGGTCGAATGGCAGAAGCGTCTATGACGTTGCGAATAGTTGTGATCTTGTGCGCGGGGACGCCGTATTGAATCACTTTTTCTCGAACGAAGTCGCTGACAGCAATGAAGCGGTCAATCTGAGTTTTCGCCCCGTTCCATTCAGACACATACGATTCTGCCACGCTCAGCGAAGTGCGCGCAAGAGAGCGGCGGTTGCATTTGCGAGGCAAGGCTCTCCAAAAATACTTTCCTTCGCAGGCTTCGCAGATCGTATCGTTCGATACCAGCGTGTAGACCGGGCAGATCGTCTTGTATTCGTGAAGCGTCTGCACGATGGGGATTCCGGCTTGTTTGAGAGGACGAAGAATGGATGTAGTTAATTTCCCATAGTAAATATGCAAGTGGGCTACGTCGGGACGTTGTTTAGCGAGCAGGCGACGCAGAGCCCGCGCAGCGGCGGGCGAGTAGACGTACATCCCAAGGTCGCGTACGTTAGCGCGTTTAAAGTCTGCGGCTTGTGGGAAGTAGTCCGCCCAAGGAGTAGAGGTGTTTTTAGAGCTTGCCGCGGTAAACGGAATGACGGTATTCCCTCTTGCAGACAGAAGATTGTTGGTGAGAAAGAACATCTGGTCTGAGCCGCCGGCGACATAATAGTTTTGCGAGACGCTTAAAACGGTTGGCATGAGATCGTTCTCGTTAAAAATAGACGTATTAGACTTGACCGGAGACGATGTTTTCGAATTGTTATGACTTGTAAGATAGAAACAGTTTAATGAGCCTGAATGATTTTCAGCATTCTTTGAGAATCTTGCGATTCAATCTTAGAAATATGACCCAAGTCTCGGAGAGTTCCCATATCTTCCAGCGCTAATCCATGCGCCGCGCAGACTTCTTGATAGAACGCGATAGGCCTCCAGACTACTGGGAAGCCCTGCCATGTGCGTTCTGCGTTCGTTCCGATATTGACATTTGCATAAAATGCACCTGTTTCTAACAGATGCGCGCTGGCGAATTTGATAGTATCGGACAGGATGCTGTCCGTCATATGGATCAGCGTGGAAAACGACCAGATGAATTCAAAGCGTTTCTCGATGTTGATTTTTAAGATATCGGGGGAACTGACCAAAACGGGAGATTTATGCTCCAAGCCGGCTTCCGCCAACTCCTTGCGACCCTCTTGCAAGGTTTCGCTCCGCGCTTCAATTCCATAGTAATGTCCCGTTTCGAGATATTCAATGATCGGGATGCCGCCTCGTAAAGTTCCGCAGCCGATATCTAAGAGACTGTCTTCCGGCTTGAGACGCTCTTTTTTCAGGAATCCGATTTGAAAATCCCGTTTCATTTTCCACAATTCGGGCGCGCCGACTTGTGAATGCCGTTTTTCCTGGCGCGTATATGTGAAGAAGCCGATTTTATTCCTTAATGCTTTGAAGGATTTTCTCATGTGTATTATCTTTCCTGTTCAACATGTATTTTGAGCGTTTAATAACAATAGATCGTCAAGGCGGCTAGCCGTTTTCTCCAGAAACCCGAAGATGCGCCGGCGAGGGTTGCCCCGGCTCTTTGACGGACTTTATCTGAAGAGCGCGGCGCTCGCGAGCAAATAAGTTTATCATTAATGCCGGCAGAAGCCATAAGAAGAATGAGAAGGCTCGAAATTCGAGCGCGCGATAGAAAAATAAAATAATAGGCGTAATCGCCCAAAGGCAGTAGGCTGCGGTTGCGATCTCGCGCGTAAGCGCCGATTCTGTCCTGTGGGCAATGTTCCAAGCGGAGGCGATCCCTGTTGCGAACAGAGCTATAAATGCCAACGTCCCTACTATTCCATAATAGGCGAAGATCGCCACCCAGTATACGTCTTCGAAACCGCTGCCGTCGCGAAGGTTGTAATGATTTGAAATATCGGTCTTATTTAACTGATTGATTGTTGTCGTCTGATCCGGACCATATCCGAACCAAAATGCGTTTCGCGCTACAACTGGCGGCACCCAAATTAACTCGCCTAGGCGGTTTTTTTGCGCGTTAGCGACATATTGTGCAGTGAATGAGTTTACGATGTTCTCTAGGATAGTTTGGCGCTCGAGGCGGGGATTAACGTATTCCTGATCGTTTGCCTGTACGCCGTTAACGAGAACGATTAAGGCGAAGACAGCTAGAAGCGCCGCTCCGGCTATGAGCGCGTGGACGATGCGGACTTTGTAGAACTGAATGTACCAAACGGCGATCATAAGTATGGCGAGTAAGAAGGAAGCGCGGGAATAGGAGAATCCGATCGCGACGACAATGACGGCGATCACGCTCAAGGTTCTGAGGTTGATTTTTTTGATCTGGTTAAGATAAAGAGCCAGAATGACTAGCATAAATAGCCCAAAGTAGAGCGTGTCGCCTAACGAGCCGAAAACGCTCCCCAGTTCGCGTCCTAGCGTAGCTATAGCAAATGTCCGTATCCCTTGGCTTTGTAGGGGAGCGAAAAAGGAGTAGAGACGGGCTCCACCCGCCAATTGTACAACGCCGATTAGAATTTCCGCCGCTCCCATTGCCAGAATTGTTTTTATTAATTGAGAGACCTGGCGTTGAGATAACGATAAATTGACGACTGAATAGAATAGGGCGATATATCGAATGGCGGAGCGGACGTTTAAGAGGCTTGCGGCAGGCGGCGCTTGGTTGATCGCGATAGAGACTGCCGCTCCCAAGAGAAAAGCCGCTAAAGGTATATCCACAAAGGTCTTGCGGAATGGTTTGCGCGATAAGAATTTCTTGATCAGCGTTGCGCCGAACATTAAATAAACCAAGGCTTCGCCTGCAAGTTGCGCCGTCGCATAAAGCTGCTCGGGACCCGGAATGAATTTGAGAATGAGCGCTTCGGTGACGGTAAAGACGATTAAAAATATCAAAACCCAGTAGGGAAACCGCCAAACTAAGATAGCGGCGAAAATCAAGCCAGCTAAACCAAGACTAAGCGTCGCCCCCCATACTCCCCAGAGCGCGCTTGTCATTGACGTGAAGATGCCGATCAGGCACCCTGCGGCTAGAATAAAAAACGCAGTTTTCCTTATGGGTGTCAAATGCGATTCCATCCGCTCAGGTCTCTGCCGAGCAAAGCGCCGAGTTCTTCGTTGTAGGGTTGGAAGTGTTCAATCAGGCGCTGCCGCGTTTCGGGCGCTATTGGCGGAGGGGCGGTTGCGCTGGTGTTTATCCGCTTGATATAGTCCTGTATTTGCAGGATGCGTCGAGGGGAGATAACGCGTTTTACAATATTCTTAACTTTATTTTGTGAATTTGTGAGAGAAGCCTGCCATTGAGCGATTTTTTCAGAACGCGCTAATCTAGACGGATTATGCTTTCTCGATATATCAGGCTGGAAGGCATCGTCTACGTTAGCGGCTTTAAATATTTGACGAAATAATTTTTGCGGATCCAACTTCAGGTCCTCGATTAAGTACGCTTGAGTTCTCTCTGTGCCGAAGCGCGTAAAGAGATTCCTTAGGTGTAAGACATATTGTCCGTTAAATAGATAGGCGTTATTCCGCCATTTGTACCAGTCTTCTTGCATGCGCTCCGGTTCAGCGCGAAGCGCTTCCTCGAACGTTTTGATTTTTTCCCAGCCGCGACTGCGAGCGAACCAATAGGCGGAATAGGCGCGATCTACTGGATTTCTTAATAAGGCGATTATGAGGGCGTTGGGGTTATGCGCATACAGCCGTTCGATCGCAGCCTCGGAGTACATCAACATGGCGTTTTTTGCCAGCAAGAGTTGGTTTGACTGTCTGTGCGAAAATGCCGCGTCGAAATATCGTCGATCTTCTTTATGGCGATGTTCAGGGTTAGTAAAGTATGCAAATTCGCGCTGAGGATGAACATAGATCGCGGGGTGCAATTCCAGATATCGCAACAGCGAAGAAGTGCCCGCCTTCTGCGCTCCAACGATCATCATGTCAATTTTATAGAAATCGTTCATTTCTAGAATCCTCTATCCCAAGGTAGGGATCGTCCTAGTAAACGCGTAAGGTCTTCGTTCGCTTGCTCATAATATGAATTGAGCGCGTTCACCGTTTGCGGCGACATTTCAGATTCGGCGGCTGACGAGTCGCGGTTTAATCTAAGATAGAACGGCTCAAGCGTCAGCCGGAGTCTGCGTAGGAGGGAATGGATTGCCGGACGATTGTGCACTTTTTTCTTTAAATAAAATCTGCTTTTCTTATATAGGCTATGAATCACGGGCTGCTTCATATTCACAGTGCGATTGTGCGTTTCGAATTTATAGGCGGCGTAGAATGCAGGATCTATGCCGACAAAACGGCAAAGTTCCCGCATTGTTTTTTGAGGGTTCAACGCCAGTTCTTCCGTAAAGATCACAGAAATACGCTCTTTGCCGAAGGTTTCAAAATAAGGACGTAAATAAACTGCGTATCGCCCTTGCTCTACGGCGCGCAGGTGCTGCGGAAGACGCTCGGAGTCTTGCGCGGTTAATTGTAAGGCGACAAATTCATCAAGCAGGCTTGTTGGCGCCAACAGATTGTTTTGTTTAGCGAAACGATACCACGAGTCCACCCGCGCTTTTGGCTCGCGTAAGATGAAAACGAGAAAGACGTCTTCGAGCGTTTGCTGAATTTTCTTTGGCGTCCCTGCGGAGTAGAGATAGTCGGGCGTCGCTTCTGCCCATAAGCGCGTTGCCGTATCGCAGCGTTGAAAGAATTCGGCGTATTTCTCTATTCCATCCTCGAAACGATATTTAGATTTTAAGGAATAGTCTCGGTCTAAAAAGAAGCGCGTCTCTTTCATGCTGGATATGCACACTTCAGGGTGCGCGCCTACATAGGTAAAGAGCGCCGTCGTCGCCGCTTTGGTCGTTCCGCCGATGATCAAATAGGGTCTTGTGCGCCACGATGGCGACGCTGCTGTGGGCAGCTGATCTGGATGAGAAGAGGCGGTCATATTATGTTTCTCCAAACGATCCAAAAGCCATACTGTTGATTTTTAGATGTTTGCGTACGGCTAATAGGAGTATGACGTTCCACGCAGAAGTTGCGATCGCAGCCGCCAGGGCGGCGCCGCGAACGCCCCAGAACGGAGCCAGTAGAAAATTTAAAGCGATGTTGCTTGCTGCGGCGATGGCTGTGCCGCGCGCCGTCTCTCGTTCATGCCCGGTCATATTTAAGAGCATTCCGACGGAACCGGTCAGAGAATTGACCAATTGACTTATGACAAGAATGCTCATTGGCGCGTAAGCGGGCGCGAACTCGCTTCCGAAGACGGATGCTAGGATCGGTTTTCCCAGAGTCAGAAATATCGCGGATACACCTAAAGTCAAAAAAAATACGATGCGAGCGCTGATCGTCGTTATTTTTTGGAGACGCTCCGTGTCGCCTATGGCGTGTAAGCGAGCGAATTGAGGCGCGACGACAAAATTCATGGCTAGCAGACCGGTGGATACCAATAGCGACATTTGATCGGCTATTCGGTAAATGCCGATCTGTCCCGCGTCGGCAAATAAACCGAGAATCAAGATGCTGGTTCGGCGGTTGATGAATTGCATTCCGCCGATCAGGGCGAGCGGCGCCGCGCTAGCCAGCCAAAAGCGACTCTTATAGATTGGCTGGGCATAGCGTACCTCTGTTGGCATGGCGCCCAACAACAGCCAGGCGCCGGCGATAAACGCCAGCGCGGCTGCGGCGACTTGCAGCGCCATCGCAAGAGACGGCGACATTTTAGCCGGAAAAAATATGGTTGCGGCAGCGACAAATAAGAAGAACAAGCCGGGCAGCGCCGCCTGCTCTGGGATTTGACCCTGGATAATGCGGTGCAAGCCTCGCAATGCCGCGCCGCGCAGTTCGCCCAACGCGATGAGAGGCACAAGTGCCAAGCCCCAGAACATCGTAAGAATTTGTTCGCGATTGAACTGATCTCCGAAAAAAATGAGAGCGACGGCGGCTATGCAGGTAAAAACGATAACTAAAATGGCGGTGATTTTGCCCGCCCAGCGCCAAACGCCTTGAATCGCTCCCCATTCTTGTGTGGCGAACGCTTTGGCGGTTTCGCGCACCACCAAAGCCGGCAGTCCAAATTGAGAGGGAATGATCAGGAGGGCGACTAGCGCGTACACATAAGAGTAAACCCCGTAATTATCCCGCCCCAGCGCGCGCGCCAGCAATACTGTGACCAAAAACGAAAAGAGGATATCGAAGGTTTTTAAAATTAAACTGCCGGCTCCGTTTCTAGCCACCTCCGACTTCATTCCCTTTCCGGTGAACACGCCGCTTAAACTAGCAAATAGTTCCGAGGGCAATTTCATTCCCGCGTCATCAAACCTTGTCTCCCGCTTCGGCGCCCTGTTTTTTTCGCCATTCCGCGCTAAGCGCCGCCGTTGCGCCGACGATGAACCCGAGAGCCCCTGCCGCGACGGCATTTAACGGCGGGCTCGGCGCAGAAGCGACGCTGGGCGCCTTTGCCTTAGCGCGGACATAGGCTGTGCGTTCGCTTTGTTGAAGCAATAACATTTTTCGATATGCCAACTGCTCGTAGACCCCGCTGGCTTGATCGCGCTGCTGCGTATATTGGTTGAGTTGGTATGTTGCATGCTCCAGCTCGACGCTTAATTGCGGAATCTGTTCTTCTAAAGATTCCTTCGTTATGCTGGCGCTCGTCAGCTTTTGCGTAAGCGCCTCTTGTAGGCTGGCGATGACAGATAAGATTTCTTTTGTATCAGAAGTATTCAATGCAACGACAGCTGAAGACTGCGATACAACAGCGGCGGCGTCGCACGAAGTTATAGAATCAAAATCATGTTCAATGGATTCGAGCAGGATCGCATGCGTCAAAGAAATCGTTTCTTCGACCGGAGGTATTTGTTCTTTTAGGTTCGTTAGACGGTGATTCAGCGCAGTGATTTGCAAGATCTGTTTTTCCAAACAAGTATAGATGTCTTCCTGCGCGGTCAGACGAGCCAACAAAATAGGCGTTTGATTGATTGCCGCGAAATTTTCCAGCGCGGTTTGTGATTCTTCATAAGCCTGCTTTGCAACGACGATTTGATCGTTGAGCGTGGATGTAAACCCGTTAAATCCATAATTGATCTCGATCCAGTTCGCCGCTTGTTCAGCCCAAACGGTGGCTAAGGCGGCTGCTCGCTGCGGATTGGAGTCGGTGACTTGAAGTTTGAGTTGCGATGTTCCGAGCGTTGTCACCTGGATTTGTCCGCTGAGCGTTTCGATTGAAATCGCCGGCGCGATACGCGGGTCAGCCGTTACTTCGTACAGTACTGTTTCTTCTTTAATGAGATCGGGGATAGCTTTGATGTCGGGATTGGCGGCGGCGATGTTGAGGGTAAGCCCGCTTGCGGTTGTCAAGTATTGAATTCGGGGGAGCGCGATCGTCACATAAGCGCTCGCCTGATATTGCTTTGGAAGCGCCCATGCGCTGATTGCGTAAGCGGTTGCCGCCGCAACTAAGGTCAGAATTAGAATTAATGTGCGCCCTTTCCAAAGCGTTTGGAAAACAGCGCGTAGGTCTATCTCGTCGTCGTATAAAGCGAGTGGGGCGGGGTTTTGCATATGGATTAATCCAGTAGTATATATTTTCCTTGCAGAATCGGCGCTGTGCCGCGAAGTTTAGTTATTGGCGATTTTGATGCTTAGCGCAACCCTGCATCCTACCGTAAAAGCATGAAACGCGCAAGGAAGGCGCGGCGAAGAAACGCGGCTGTTTGCGGCTTCAGCGCGCAGTTGAATTTCGCCGAATCTTCAAATGTGCGCGCCCGCCCACGCGGAAATATTTCACGCGCCCTTTTTCGTCTCGGAGGACGTCGGCGAGCGCGCCGTTGAAAGGCTCATCCAAGCCAACGAGATGATCTTCGTCGTAAAAGGCGAAGCGCATCGGCGCCAGCGCAGGACCCGGCGGCGTATCGGGCGTGGGGAATCCACCGAGCGGGATGTGATGATAAACGAGATATTTGCCTTTCGTCGTAATATCGAAGCATTCGGCGCCGATTTTGTAGCGCCCGATGAACTCGCTTCTATCTTGTGGATTCATCATTGGCTTGGGCGTTTCGAGTTTGATTCCAAAATAGAGAGCGAGCGTTGCGTTGAACATTTGTGCGCCGATGATTCCGCCGTCGTCGCTGTTAGTGAGGATGGCGAGCGCGAAATCTTTCTCAGGAATGAAGAAGAAATATGCTTGCTGACCGTGAGTTGCGCCGCCGTGCGCGTACGCGATAAGATCGCCCGCATAGCGAATGAACCACGCGATGCCCATGTCGCCGCGTCCGCCTGCGCCGAACTGTTTGACGCGCATCGCTCTGAGACTCTTGCGCTGGATGATTTTGTTTCCGTTGCCCATGTGGAAGCGCGCGTACTTCAGCAAGTCTTTGACCGTGCTGACGACTCCTCCCACGCCGTTGCCTGCTCTGCCAATCGCCCACGGACGCGCTACCTCGACCTTGCCTTTTATTTTTTGGTGTCCCGCAACGAAGCGGTGCGTGAAGAGAATATCGTTGGGGTACATAAACGACATGTTCAAGCCCAGCGGGTCGAGCAGCATCTCTTGCAGCGCTTGCTCGTACGGCTTTTTCGTCACGACTTCGATGATCCGCGAGGCGATGTTGAAACCTGTGTTGTTGTATGACCAGATTTTTCCCAACGGTTGAATTTGCGGAAGTTTAGCGATGTCTTTCACCATTCTAGCCAGCGCGTCGTCGCCATCGCCGAAGCTGTTGAAGTAGTCGCCGACCCATCCGCCGGTGTGGGTGAGTAGATGTCTCGTCGTTACTTTCTTTGCCGTGTTTTCATCTTTGAGTTTGAAGTCTTTAATGTATTTCCGCACAGGCGCGTCAAGATGTAACTTTCCCTGCTCGGCGAGCATCATTAGCGCGGTGGCGGTAAATGTTTTGCTGATCGAGCCGATCTGAAACAACGTATCGGGAGTGACCGGCAACGGATTTTCAACGCTGGTCGCTCCGAAGCCCGCTGTGCGTTCTTTGCCGTTGTGATAGATGCCGAGCGAAACGCCCGGTACGCGCAGGCGTTTCATCTCTCGTTCGATGCGAGCGGCGATAATTTCAAAGTTGTTTTTTGGTTTCATTTGTTGTTGAGAAGCGGCTATTTCCAATGCGACAGGCTGAGTGGACTTTACGGCTTGACGCGCGCAACTTTTCCGTCGGTCATTTTTTGCAAGTCTTCTGTTTTTAACTCGAAGATCGCATTGGGCGTTCCCGCCGCCGCCCAGACGGTTTGATATTGCAAAAAATCTTCATCGAGATACGTTTCGATCTTCTCAACATGGCCCATAGGCGGCACGCCGCCTATGGCGAAACCGGTGACGGCGCGCGCGAAATCCGCGTCGGCTTTGCCGATGGTTTCGCCGGCGTATTCGCTGATGCGTTTTTCGTCCACGCGGTTCGCGCCGCTGGTGAGGACAAGGATCGGCTTATTAGATTGCTTGCCTTTGAAGATCAGCGACTTGACGATCTGACCAAGTTCGCATCTTGCGCGGTCTGCGGCTTCTTGCGCCGTGCGCGTAGACTCGGCGTGTTCGATCACGATATAGTCGTATCCGAGCGAGATCAGCAGGTCTTGAATTTTCTGAGCGGATGAGGAGAGAGTAGCCATGCTTCAATTATAATTCGGAAATTGAAACGCTTTTTTCGCGTCGCCGATTGTTCTGCCTGAGCGCAGCGCCGATTTAAGTCGACGTTACGTTTGCGCTTTGAAACCGTTCTTGAGCGCCGCCGCGAAACCGATCAGCAGCAATAATCCGCTGGCGAAGACGAATAGCCATTTAAGCGATGTGGCGGCGGCAGCCGCCCATGCCAACCAAGCGGGTGTAAGCGGATGGATGGACAGCATCGCCGCAATGCCCAAGTTTTCAAATAGATCGAATAACCAAGCGCCGAGCGGAATAATGTTATATGTTTGCATCGCGCTATCCGACGAGAATCCGCGTTGAAAGAGCCATGTGGCAGCGAGGCTGAAGAATAATGTGTAGACGATCGGGTAGATAAGGTCAATCGTTAATTCAAAACGGCGATACTCCGCGCGGCCCGCTTCGCCATACGATGCGATCAGCGCGTATGCCGTTTGGGGCGTATACGCGTAGAGCAAATCGAGTGGGCGAGCTCCCCCCGAATCTGCCGCTAAATTTGATTGTTGATTTGAGAAGACGACCGTATTAAAGAAGATAACGCCGACGAGAAGAATCAGCGCGAGCCAACCATTTGTATATTTTCTCAAGAGCGCGCTTAATGCGGTTAACAACGTTATCTCTGTATTTATAGGGTTTACGCAAAACCCTAAAGTCAAGCCGTGAATTTCGCTAATTCCCGCGAATTGTTTAAAAAATTCATGATAACTTGCGTAATTTACGGCAAAAGATTTTGACTTGTGTAAGTCATGGTTTATTTGATGAACGCTTGCGGGCGTTGTAACAGCGCGTCTTCGATGCGCATTTTGTGGTTGCCGAGCATGGACAGCGATTCCATTTCTTTCAATGTGAAGAAGCCGACTTCGGTCGTTTCATCGCTCAAGCCCAACTCGCCGCCGACGACCTCCGCTTCAAACGTTAACGCGACGATAAATATTTTGTTGTCGTCGGGATATACGATCAGTTGATTTGGATCGCTGTACACGCCGATCAAGCGCTTCACGCGGACCCGCAACCCGGTCTCTTCCCATGCTTCGCGGACGCACGCTTCTGCCACACTCTCGCCAGCCTCTAACGCGCCGCCAGGCAGGCACCATTGACCGTTGTCCGCCCGCCGCGTGAGTAAAACGCGTTGGTTCTCGTCGCAGATAATCGCCGCGCAACCGACGCGGATGCGCCCTTGTTTGCCGATGCGCTCGCCGAATAAAACTTGGGTCATCGTTAATGAAAGACCTTGTAGATTTGTGGAATCTACAAGGTCGGCTCCCTTTTATTGCGCAAAAGTTCCGCTGCGCAGTTCGCGCAGAGTGTCTTGAATTTCTTCGATGGTGTTCATCACGAAAGGACCGTAAGGTACGATCGGTTCATTGAACGGCGCGCCCGCGATTAAGATGAAGCGAGCGGCGTTATTTTCGGTCTTGACGTGGAGATGATCGCCTTTGTTTGAGAATTGAAGCATGCGCGCAGCGCTCACGGTTTCATCGGCGAAAACGCCTTCGCCGTGAAAGAGGTATGCGAGCGCGTTGTGTCCGTTGGGGATGGGGAAACGCCATTCGGAGGCTGGCGCCAATTCCACGTCCATGTAGAGCGGCGCAGCGGCGATATCCTCGACGGGTCCGCTGACTCCGTCTACCGTCCCAGCGACGACGCGAATCTTGACCCCATCTTTTTCGAACGTAGGAATCGTGGATGCGCTCACTTCCTGATAGCGCGGCGCGGACATTTTGAGGTGCGAAGGCAGGTTTACCCAGAGTTGAAAGCCGTAAATGTTCCCGCTTTCACTGCGGCGCGGCATTTCCTCATGCAAGATGCCGCGACCGGCGCTCATCCACTGTACGTCGCCGGGACCGATGAGACCTTGGTTGCCGAGGCTGTCGCGGTGCGCGGTGGAGCCTTCGAGCATGTACGTGACAGTTTCGATGCCGCGATGCGGATGCATGGGAAAGCCGCGCAAGGGTCCTTCAAGCGGATTGTTGAAGGCGAAATGATCGAAGAGCAGGAATGGATCGAATAAGTTGCTGACTTTGGGCGCGATGGAACGCAATAAGCGCACGCCTGCGCCTTCGATGGTTGTTTGAGGTTCGATGGTTTGGTAAATTTTTCTAGGATTATTCATGTCGTGTAGACGATTCGAGAAGGGAGAGTATTACGATGTCGTCTTTGAAGAGGGAATAGAGATGAGGTTCTCTTGTTCGTTGTTTTCGCCGCCGTCTAGTTCAAGGAAGCGCACTTGATGCGCGAGTTGATAGCGAACCAGCCTTGGCAGCAACGCCTCGTTCAGCCGGGTTTCGATCCGTTTTTCGGCGTCGGCGAGCATGTCTAGTTTGCTCGCTTTGTCTAACGCCAACGCGCCGAGTTCTTTCATGGCATTGTCCATATCTTTGCTAGTGACCCAATTGAGCAGTCCCGAAGCGGAAGATTTTTGCACGTCCAGCGGTTCGACCGAAAGGATTTCGGCATGGGGCAACTGCAAAGTGACCTGTCCCGGCTTAAGGAACCTGCCGCGTTGCACTTCGATGTTGAAACTCTTTTGCAAATCGAACCCGATCTTGGCGCGATACATGCCGCGCAGTTGGATGCGTTTCTCGCTTCCTAACCGTTTGTCGCTGGCTTCGTATTCGACATCGTAATCTTGTTCGATCATTGCCAGTTGCAAGATCTCGTTCGTCCGCTTTGAAATGATCTTCTGATTGATAGTCACTTGCGGAGTCAGCCCAAAGGTGTTTTTGACCGTGTTTGCCAGGTCGTTGGCGACCGCTGCGGTTCTTTTCGGAAAATAGACGAAAATCAACCACGCCGTTCCGCCGAACAAGATGAGCAGAAACAACAGGATGCTGATTACGATAATGGTAGTGTCGTTCATACGCGATAAGGATACAGGAAAATTGAGCTATCCGCAAGCGGGAGTTAACGGTCGGCGGGATGAGAATGAAGCGCGGCGACCCAGGCAAGCAGGCGTTGCGTCGCTTTCGGATAATGTTTGCTTTCGTTGGACGCGTCAATGCGGAGGATTTTCGCCGGCGGAACGGAATCTAGCCATTCATGAATAAACTGATTCAGCAGTTCCGCATCTTGCGCGGACGCGATGTTGATTCGGCTGCGAGAGGCGAGTCGCGCTTCAATGATCTTTTGCGAAGCGCTGAGCGCCACGATCAGATCCGGCGGCGGAAGCGTTTGGCGGAAGAATGAGTGCAGCCGCACGCAGAGATCGTATTCAGCGCCGGAGATTAAACCGCGACGGTGAAAAAGGCGCGTAAATCCGTGAAGGTCGAGGTCGAGTCCGCCGTCCACGAGTCCCGGCTTGTTGGCGGCGCGCAGGTGTTTTTCCTGTTCGGCGCGTAGAAGCAGGTAATCTATTTGGTTGGCGAGCGCGAATTTTTTATCGCGTTTGAATAATAGCTGAAACGGGCGCTCGGCGTGTTGTTCAAGCGCCGTAGTGAATTGTCCGGTTGCGGCGAGCGCGTTGACGAAGGCGGTCTTTCCTACTCCGCTCGCGCCGACGACTGAGATTAATGGATTCATGGAATTACTTCACGAAACGGTCAAAGAATTCGATCGTTCTTTGCATCGCCAAACTGAAATATCTCGAGATATTGTGGTTGTCGCTTTGATATTTATAGAACTCCACATATTGACCAGCCTCGAGCATTTGAAAGAAGAGATTCTCCGAGAAGGCAAGCGGCACGTCCTCGTCGTTTGTGCCGTGATGCAGTTGAAGCGGACCTGAAATGTCAGCAAGATAGGAATTTGCCGAGATAGAATCCCAGAAGGCGGAGTTTTCTTCCGGCGAGTCGTAGCCTTTTGTGGGCGTGAGGCGCCAGGAGTCCGATAGCGATTTTGAATCAGGCGAAGAACCGGGTCCGCGATGCCAGTTATACATTAGGTCGGTATATGAGCCGACAACGCCCGCCCAGATGACGCCGGCTTTGACGTCTGGCGAGGCGACCATGACGCGCAGGGTAATGTGCCCGCCCATCGAATGTCCCCACATGCCAATGCGATTCGAGTCAGCGTCGGGATGGTGTTTCATTGCGGCGACAGCGTTCAAGACGTCTATAGTGTAATCTGGGCGGCGGTACGCGCCTAGCGCTTCTCCTTCGGAGTTGCCATGCCCGCGGTAGTCAGAGCGGAAAACGATGTAGCCGCTGCGCGCAATCAAGTCTACATAGGCGATGTAGCGTTCGGTTGTGACGTATTGATCCGGCGGAATGTAACCATGATTGAAAATAATAACGGGCCAGCCGGTAGCGGGTTTTTCGCCGTTTGGTATTGTCATCAACGCGTAGATCTTTAATCCTTCGGAAAGGTAGGAAACAATGTAACGGTTATAGTTCACGCCCGGCTTCAAGGTAGTTTCAATGACGATATTGCTGCCGGGGTAGTTTCCTAAGCGCAACGCTTCGACCGACAGCGGATGCGGGGTTGTAGTGGGGAGCGGCGCTGAGGTAGGCGTTTCGCTGGGAGGGACCGTCGGCGCAGACGAAGCTGTCGGAACGGGCGAGGCTGATTGCGTTGGGTTGGATGCGGCGCTTGCATACGTTCCACAAGCATTGAGAATCAATAGCGGGATGATCCAAGACAGCGCGGCGATTCGTATCTTGTACATCCCGTCATTGTATCGCGAAGAGGACAATTTTGTTACGGACCCTTGAACTTCCAGAGTTCTGCGCCGGCGCCGTCGTTGCCGTTCGCTTGGAAGTATAGTTCGCTGTTGAAGACCGTTAGATAGGAGGGGCTGGAGTTGCCAGCCAGATTGAGTTCGGCGATGCGCGTGGGCGCGTCGTTGCCATTGTAGCGCCATAACCCGAACCCGGCGTTATCGTTGCCGACTGCGCTGAAGTAGAGCATGTTATTGAAAACCGCGAGGAAGGCTGGGGCGGCGTCGCCTGCGCCGGGGTTGATGTCGGTGATGCGCGTCGGCGGGTTAACTCCGTCATACTTCCATAATTCGATCCCGAAGCCGTCGTTCGCGTTGGCGGCGAAATAGAGCGCGTTGTTAAACACCGCTAAATAGGATGGATTCGAATTTCCGATGCCGGGGTTAATATCGGTGACGCGCGTCGGCGGGTTGACTCCGTCGTACTTCCAAATTTCCACGCCGGCGCCGTCGTTGCTGACCGCGCTGAAGTAGAGCGCATCGTTGAAGACGGCAAGGTAGGAGGGATTGGAATCGCCCGCGCCGGGGTTGATATCCGTTACGCGTTCCACGCCTATGCCGTCTGTGCGCCATAATTCAACGCCGGTGTTATCGCTCCCTTTGGCGCTGAAATACAACTTGTCCTTGAACGGCGTGAGGTACGCCGGATTCGAGTCGTCGGGTCCGCTGTTGATTTCGGGCATTCGACCAGCGGTCGAACCGTTGAAACGCCAGAGTTCTACGCCGGCGCCGTCGTTGCCGTTTGCGCCGAAATACAATTCGCCGTCATAAGCGGCGAGATAATTTGGATTGCCGCCGTCGGGTCCGGCGAAGACATCCGCCGCGCGACTTACCGATTCAGTCGCCGGGTTATATCCCCATAATTCTGCGCCGGCGTTGTCGTTCCCTGTGGCGCGGAAGTACAATCGTCCGTTGAAGACTTCGAGGTAGGCTGGATCTGAGCCATTAGGACCGGGGTTAATATCCGCTACGCGTTCAAAGACGGACGATGACGGCGTATTCAGCGCGATCTCAAGCGTGAAGGTTTTTGCCGATGCGCCCGAGATTGCGGCGATGTTTATGAGCACATCGCCGTCGGCTGGAACGGTTCCCGTGAACGTCAGATTCGTATCCAAGGCTTTCATCTCGCCGCCCGCGGGCGATGTAATTCCCAATGCGAGTTCGTTCGCGGGAGCGTTTGTAATCGCTACGCTTAATGCCTGTCCTTTCGCGGCGGTGAATTTGTACTGAATTTTTCCCGAAGCCGGAACGCTTCCGTTGAGCGTGACCGGCGGCTGTACGGGAATCGTGTTGATGACCGGCGGCTGAGTGGGCGCCGCGCCTCCTGCGGACGGGCAGGCGGACAAGGCTGGCTGGGCGGGAATCGCGCCCCCGGCGGAATTCAGCGGAATCTTGAGGCAAGCGCTGTTAGTGGGCGAAGCGATGGTTTTGTTCGTTGCTTTGAGAACTGTCGCGTCGGCGTTGAACTTTCCGCTGATAGTTTCCCAGGTATCGCCGGACTGAGCGACGTAAAATCCGACGCAGGGCGGACCGTAGATCGTTCCGTTTGAGCCGATATTAGGCACGTTGACCGTCATAGCAGGTAGAATCCAATGCGGGTCGGGGATTTGGGGGTTCGCGTTCAGCGTGGCTTTAATGTCCGCGCCATAGCAACGTGCGATTTGATACAGCCATTCGCCGCTGACCACTTGATGCGTGATTGTGGAGCCTTTGGCGTAATTTCCGCTGGAAGACGACGCGCCTTTTGGCACGACGCTTGTGGTAGGTTTGGCGGTAGTTGCGCCGCCGCCTTGCGCAGTGACCGAGTTAGTGATGTTCTGCGCGTTCATGTCGTTTTGAGCGACCGTATATGCGGCGGAGCATGTTAATGTTTCATCTGGCGCAAGAGATTTGACTTCTTCGCAGTTGATTGGGTTTGGAATAAGAGAGTCTATAACGATAAATTGCGCCGGTCCGAGCGTGTTTGTCCCTCTGTTTCTGATTCTATAGGTATAAGTAATTGTCTGCCCTGCGGCGGTATAGAATTCCACATTCGGCGTGACTCGGACGGTTAACGTCTGGTTGGCGCCTAATGATGTGGTTGTCATGACGGCGTTCGAGAGAGCGCCTCCGATCTGGGCGATGGATTGATTGACGACCGAGCCTGCGTCCAGATCGGCTTGCGTAATCGCATACGAGGATGCGCATTCGATTGATTCGTTGGGATCGAGGCGGTCGTCCAGATTGCCGATAGTATTAATGGGCGGGCATGCGGGCAAGCTTGTCTTATCGTCTGTAATGGAAAGAGTTCCCGTGAGCGATTGCGCGCCGATGTTGGCTGCGAGATAGCGGTAATGAATTGTATCTCCCACCGAGTCGAAAGCGTCTGTTTTGTTGATAACCGCGACGCTTAGGCTGAGCGCGCCGTTCGCTGGCGCAGAGGTAACGAAAAGCGCGGGGTCTGTGGTCGGCGTGGATTTCGATCCGAGGCTACAACCGAATAGCGCGACTACGGCAATGAGCGCCAGAGCGATAAAATGTGTGAAGGCTTGTTTCATGGTCCGAGCCCTTTCTCTTAATATCCGGCGGAATCGCCTTAATACAATAATAACTTTAACTTAAGTATAGCGCCTTGACGGTGTTTCTCGATCAAAAGTTCCCTCAGAAGAATATAAGCAACGTTTTTTCGGGCGTATTTTCAAGTTGCTTTGACTCCGTCAGTCTGAGGGAGGCGCGTATGTTAAGCGCTTATTGGTATAATCTTCCCGTTATATTCTTTTTTGGAGCAATAGCTAATGACGCGTAAACTTACCGGTAACGAAATCCGCCAAACTTTCATTGACTTCTTCGTCGAACACGGACATACCGCCGTGCCTTCGATGTCGCTCGTTCCCGGCGGAGATTCTACGCTTCTCTTCACCAATTCGGGCATGGTTCAGTTTAAGGACGTCTTTATCGGTACCGACAAAAAACCCTACACCCGCGCCGTCGACTCGCAGAAGTGTATGCGCGTGGCAGGCAAGCACAACGACCTCGAAGATGTGGGGCGTGACGACACGCATCACACGTTTTTTGAAATGCTCGGCAACTGGTCGTTCGGCGATTACTACAAAAAGGAAGCCATCGCTTGGTCGTGGCAATTGCTCACCGAAGTGTGGGGCTTGCCAAAAGATAAAATTTACGCCACCTGTTTTGAAGACGATAAAGGGAATGTTCCGCGCGACGACGAAGCGGCAGACGCATGGAAGGCGCAGCCCGGCTTCGACCCCGATCACGTTTTATTTTTCGGTCGCAAAGATAATTTCTGGCAAATGGCAGAGACCGGTCCATGCGGGCCCTGTTCCGAGATTCATTTGGATCGCGGCGAGGAGTTCGATAACCTGCGCGGCAAGCCGCATCGCTGCGGCGTGAACGGCGAATGCACGCGCTATCTCGAACTCTGGAACAACGTTTTCATTCAATACAATCTTTTCGATGACGGTCGCCTCGAGCCGCTCCCGCAAAAACATGTGGACACCGGCATGGGCTTCGAGCGCATCGTGTCCGTGTTGCAAGGCGTGGACTCGAATTACAAGACCGATCTCTTCGCCGATTCGCTTGAAGTGTTGCGTAGTCTCACCGGTCACAGCGAAAAAGAAATGCTCGCTAACTTCACGCCCTATCGCGTCATCTGCGATCACGTCCGTTCTGCCGCGTTCCTCATCGCCGATGGCGTCGTCCCCGGCAACGCGGGTCGCAATTACGTCGCCCGCATGATCATCCGCCGCGCCGCGCGTTTTGGCTCGAAGATCGGGTTGAACGATCCCTTCCTCGCCAAGGTCGCCCAAGCGGTGATCAATTATTACGGGGATTTTTATCCCGAACTGAAAAAGGCTCAGCCCGCCATTCTGGATAATCTGACTCGTGAAGAAATCCGCTTCGCGCGGACGGTGGAGGCTGGCACTAACCATCTGCAGACTCTACTCTCCAGCCTTCAATCCTCCAATTCTCCAATTCTCGATGGCGGCAAGGCGTTTGATTTGTATGCAACGTATGGCTTGCCCTTCGAAATCTCCCGCGACATCGCCCGCGAGCAAGGACTCGACGTAGACGAAGCGGGATTCAACGAAGCGAAAGAAAAACACGCGCTCGCTTCCGGCGGCGGAAAAGCTATGGGCAAACTCGGCGGCGAAGACGCGGAATTCTTTGCCGAGATTTTGAAAGACCTGCAATCGAAAAAGAAACTTGGCGCGAACGGCGTTGAGTATGATCCGTACAACAGCCCGCATGTTGAAGGCGAAGTGCTGGCGTTGGTTGTCAACGGCGAGTCGAAACAATCAGCGTCACTCGACGATCAAGTTCGAGTGATTTTGCCGAAAACGGGTTTCTACATTGAGTCCGGCGGACAGGTGGATGATACAGGATACATTCGTGCATACCCCTCTCCCAGCGGGAGAGGGCAGGGTGAGGGAGAATCTTGGGAGATCGAAATAACCTCCATGCGCCGCGCTTCGGCGGGTGTGATCGTTCACGTTGGAACTGTCATTTCAGGTCAACCCAAAGTGGGCGACAAAGCCATCGCCGAGGTGGACTTGACCCGCCGTCACGACATCATGCGGAATCACACCGCGACTCACTTATTGCATAAAGCCCTGCATAGCGTATTGAGCGATCAAGCCACGCAAGCAGGTTCATTGGTCGCGCCCGACCGTTTGCGTTTTGACTTCAATCATCCCGAAGCGTTGACCTCCGAACAACTCGAACGCATTGAGCGCATGGTCAACGAGGCTGTCGCGGCGGATATGTCCGTGCAAAAAGAGACCAAGTCGCTGGACGAGGCGAAGAAAGAAGGTGCGATGGCGTTATTCGGCGAGAAATACGGCGAGACTGTCCGCACGATTTCGATTTTGGGAGACGACAGCAAATATTCTTACGAATTATGCGGCGGTACGCACCTCGAGCGGACATCGGACGTTGGCGCGTTCCTCATCGTGAGCGAAGGTTCGGTCGCGGCGAATGTGCGGCGTATTGAAGCAGTGACGGGGCGCGGCGCGTACGAGTTGATCGCGAAACGATTTAAAGCGCTCAAGCAAATTGCTGCGACTCTGAAATCCAGCGTGGATGAAGCGCCTCAGAAGGTTGTGAGCAAACAGAGTGAAATTGCCGAGATGAGGAAGGAGGTCGCGGCGCTTCGTACGCAACAGGCTCTATCCGCTTTTGATGCGCAACTTCCCAGTGTTCATATCGTAAAAGGGGTTAATATGCTCGCCGTTGAAATTCCAAACGTTGACGTGGATGCCCTGCGTATGTTGGCGGGCAAATTCCGCGAACGATATCCACAGAGCAGCGCGCTTCTTCTTACAACAGGCTCGACCGTTATTGCCGCGGTGACTGAAGATATTGTCGAACGCGGACTCAAGGCGGGCGACCTGATTGTGGGTATTGGCGGCAAAGGCGGCGGACGCCCCATTCTAGCGCAAGGCAGCCTGATGGGCGAGGTCAGCGAAGCGTTGGGCAAGGTCGCTAAAGTTATTGAAGAAAAAATAAAGTAATTGATAAAAATGCGCGGATAAAAAGCTACTTACTGAAAGGAAATCTAATGTCTCGACTGTTTAAAACCTCCCTGATCGTGATGATTGTAATATTTCTGCTCGCTTGCTCGTTGGTCACGAATCCGATTAACGACGTGAAGAATACGGCGGGCACCGCGCAAGCCTTTGCGTCTGATGTGAGCTCGTTTGCGAGCGCCATGCCGATAGAAACGCTGCAATCTTTGGCGACTACTATTCCAATCGGAACGATTGAAGCCTTGCCGAGCGAGATTGCGCAATTTGGAGATTATTTCAATCCACAAGGGACGCCCGTCTCCGAATGGAACGGCATCCCGATCATGCCGCAGGCGACCGCTGGACAAGAATTTGACGCGAGCAATTACAGTTTCAGACATACTGGCGCGGTTAAAGACGCGGTGGATTTCTATAACAATGCCCTAACGGCAGCTGGCTGGTCCCCCATAGCAACGACCTCAGACGAGCAAGGCGCTTTACTTATCTATTCGATGGACGGAAAGTATTTGACGGTTACGGTTGCCGATATGGACGGCGATTTTGTAGTGTGGTTTATGATCGCGTAATAAGTCTGCGCGGAATACGTGAAGAGGAGACAGACGACTTGCGCCTGTCTCCTTGTTTTTAAAGCGAACGCTCGCGGTTTGACGCTCGCGGTTTGACGCTCGCGAGCAAGTTATAATCAGCCTTGATGAAGACGCAAATTATCACCGTCGAAACACACGACGATTTTATTTCCGTGCGCGATAGAATGTCGTGGGCGAAAACGCCGCGTATTTTGCTCGTCATCCCTAAGTTTGAGAAAGTCGCGCTGAAGCAAGCCGAATTCAAGATCCTACAACGGCACGCCTCTGCGTTGGGCGCGCAGCTAGGAGTTGTGACGCGCGTGCGAAGCATCCGCGCGGCGGCGGAAGAACTCGGCATTACAGTATTTAAATCCACGGTGGAGGCGCAGAAGAAAACTTGGAATGCGGCTCCGCCGAAATTGGCAGCGTGGCGCCCCCCCAAGCCAAATTTACGCGAAGAACGCGAGCGGGTTCAAGTTCGTGAAGGAACATGGCGCGCGCATTCGGTTGTGCGATTGAGCGCGTTTGTGGTCGGCGCGTTGTCTGTGTTTGCGATCGTTGCGTTGTTCGTCCCGCGTGCGCGAATCCGGTTGCACCCAGTCGTTGAGACGCAAAACGCCGCGTTGCCTGTCACTGCAAGCGAATTTACAAAATCGGCGTATGTGACGGGCAATATTCCCATGCGTGAAATGCGTGTCATCCTTGACGGCGATCAAACTGTGACTGTGACTGGCGAAGGCACAACGCCGCAATCGAAAGCGCGCGGCGTGATATTGTTCCGCAACCTGACGGCGAATGCGGTGACGATTCCTGAAGGCACGATCGTTGAGACGGCGGGCGACCCGCTTGTGCAGTTTGTAACGCTGGAGACGGGCGTAGTGAACGCGGGCGTGGGCAGGACGCTTGAAGTCCCGGTGGAGGCGCTGATAGGCGGCACAATTGGAAATATGCCAGCCGACTCATTGCTGGCGATTCGCGGCGCGCTTGGGCTTTCTCTAGCGGGTACGAATCCCGAGCCAACGAGCGGCGGACGCGACAAATCATCTGCGCAGGCGAGCGATGCGGACCGTGCGCGCGTGAAGGAAGCAGTGATGCAAACGCTTGACGAGCGCGCGCGAAACGAATTCCTTAAAAAACTCGAAGCGGGCGATATTCTTTTTGACGAGACGATCGCTGCATCGCAGATTTTTTTAGAAGAGTACGATCCTCCTGCCGGCGCGGCTGGTTCGACGCTGACGTTAACCGTGCAGGCGGAATATTCTGCGCGGTACGCCTCGGCTTCCGACCTGACGACGCTTGCCGCATTAGCGCTGAATGCGTCTCTCCCCGCAGGTTTTCATCCGATGCCTGATTCTGCGTTGAAGATCGATTCTGTCGGAAGTCCTACGATTGGCGAAGACGGCTCGGCGCGTTGGCGTATTCGCGCTGAACGGCAGATCGTTCAAACCGTCAACTCGGCGCAAATTGTGTATTTAATTCGCGGTTTGAGCGTTGATGCGGCGCGTTCGCGCTTAGAGAAGGCGTTCACATGGAAGAACGAACCTGAAATCTTGATGTCGCCAGCCTGGTGGCAGTGGGTCCCGTTGCCGCCGTTCCAAATCGAGGTGGTGAGCGAATGAAGAAAAAGGAAGATGGAAAGCGGAAGAAGTCTTTGTGCGTTTAACAATGAGAGAATTTTATGCGTATCCTAGCGGTTGACCATGGCGAAAAGCGGATCGGTCTTGCGCTCAGCGATCTGACGACGACGATCGCCAGCCCGTTCAAAGTGATCGAGCATGTGTCGCGTCTGCTTGACGCGGCGCAAGTGGCGAACCTTGCCGCTGAAAACGAAGTCGGCGTGATCGTTGTCGGTCAATCGTTCGACGAGGAAGGGAAGCCGAATCTCGCGGGGAAGCGAGCCGCGAAATTCGCCGACGCGCTGCGCGAGCAGACTCAAATCCCTGTTGAGTTGTTCGATGAATCGTTCAGCACGCAAGACGCGCGCGCGGCTGTGATCGAAATGGGAGTCTCGCGCAAGAAACGCGCGGGTCATCACGATTCGTTGGCGGCGGTGGCGATATTGCGCTCATATCTTGAATCTCATCCAAACATCGGTGGTTGAGTAGTCCCGCGTGCAGTTCGCGGGACGTATCGAAACCATCACTACGCATGTAGTAAATTATTCACAGGTTACTCGCTGGTTTCGATACGCCCTCGGCTAACGCCTCGGGCTACTCAACCAGCGGATATTTCAAATGCGAAAAATTCTCCCAATCCTCCTAGTCCTCTTCATCCTCCTCTGCTTCCTCGTGACGTTCATCACCATCCCCTCCGAAGCCGCGCGGATTTACGGTCCGCCCGCGCCGTGGCTCACGATAGTTCAACGCGCGCAATATTCCGCACGATTGCTGTGGTACGACGGTTTGCTCACCCGTCCGCTGAACAATGATGCGAGCGAACGAAATTTCAGAATCGAGCCGGGACAATCAGTAGATTCAATTGCCGCGAGTCTGCAAGATGCGGCGTTGATCCGCGACGCGGCATCGTTCCGCGACTATTTGGTGTATTCGGGCTTGGATACGTCCATTCAAGCGGGCGAGTACAAACTCGGTGCGACGATGTCTGCAATTGATATTGCGCGCGAAATTCAAGATGCGAGCGCCGCCGAAGCGACGTTCACGATTCTCGCAGGCTGGCGGATGGAAGAGATCGCCGTGTCTCTCCCGACCTCAGGCTTAGCGATTTCACCTGACGAATTTCTCGCCGCCGCGCAGACTCGTCGCGATGATTACGATTTCCTTGCTGATGCAGACTCTGCCGAAGGATTCCTCTTCCCCGATTCGTACATCCTTTCGCGCAACACATCCGTCAACGAGTTGATGGATGAACTCCTCCGCAATTTTTCACTGAAACTTACTCCCGAGCTGACACATGGTTTTGAGAGACAAGGACTCACCGTATACGAAGCGGTCACTCTCGCGTCCATTGTGGAGCGCGAGGCTGTGCAAGATGAAGAGAAGCCGTTGATCGCTTCGGTCTATCTCAATCGCTTGAACATCGGCATGAAACTCGACGCCGACCCGACGATCCAGTACGCGCTTGGGTTTGATTTCTCCGTTGGAACGTGGTGGAAGAATCCGCTCAGTTTGAACGACCTGAAATTCGACTCGCCGTTCAACACCTATCTCTACACAGGCTTGCCCCCCGCGCCGATCTCCAATCCCGGCTTGGATTCTCTGCAAGCGGTCGCGTTCTCTGCTGAGACGCCGTATTTCTTCTTCCGCGCGAAGTGTGACGGTTCGGGGTTTCACAACTTTGCCGAAACGTTCGAGGAACACATGGCGAATGGATGCGAGTGAAATTTATCGATGCAGCGTTTCCCCATAAAACCCTGTAATGATTTTTATGAAAACAATTAAGAACATTCTGCTCGTTCTATCTACAGGCTATATTTTCTTCTTTTTTTCGGAACTCTTATTTTGGGCGCGCAAACGGCCTGACGATTCGCTGGGTGAGTGGACGATGACCTGGCTGGCGTATTCGCTCATGGCGTTTGTCTTTCTCTATCTCGTTTCGCGCTTCAGGGTCAAAAACATTTGGGCGTTATTTCTTGCGGGCGCAGTTTTTGGCTGGCTTGGCGAAGGTATCGTAGTGCAGACGACTTACGAATCCCTGCCTCTCTCGATTTCGTTCACTGCCCTCGCATGGCACGCTCTCATCACGGTCTGGATCGGATGGTACGCCATTCGGAAATCTCTACGCGCCTCGAATCCTTTCTCGACGTTGAAGCTGTCTCTAACCATCGGGCTTTGTTACGGCTTGTGGGCGATCATGTGGTGGTTCGAACCTGATGGAGGAGTTTCCTCTGTCGCTGAATTTGCAACATTTTCTTTTGCCGCGGTGATTCTCGCCATCCCTGCTTACTGGCTGGCAGACTGGAGTTCTTCCGAATCGTTTCATCCCAGCCGTTGGGTAAGCGTTGTCATCCTGAGCATGTTCGCGTTGATGTTCTTTTTCATCGTCGTGCCAACTGTGCCGCTTGCGATCATCATCCTGCCGATCTTGTTGGGACTGGCATATCTTGGATTGCGCTGGAATCGTTTGACGGAAGCAGACGGCTCGATGCTGACAAATTTCAACAATCCCGTTCCCGCGTGGAAATATTTCTCGCTATTGGGCATCCCTGTCGCAGGCGTTTCTTTTTATGCGCTTGCCGCGTTACTAAATTTTCAGTGGCAAACAAATTGGGTTTTGTATCTCATCACGACCCCGCTTGGATTTACTCTGTTTGGCGTCAGCCTATATAATATATGGCGAAGGAAGTCCGTTGCGGTTTGATCGGCGCTCGATGGGCATCGAGGCACAGATCTCTGAAAGACATAAACTGTTTTGCGATGGAACGATCTCGTATAGTAACGCCCCTAGCGACGATGTGAATGTAGCGCGATTATATTCTCTTCAGAAAAAGAAGGCAGGGTTTGACGTTGAATTCTACGCTTTGCGCCGCACCTTCAACACGGCGATCTTCGTCGAATAGTTGAAAGGCGCGGGATCGGTGATCGGCTTGCCGATGTTGCCGTACCCGACGAAAGACTCAGGGACGGGGATCAACTCTTCGATCTTCAAATATCCATCCTTGCATAATTCTTCCAGCGTTCGCATGTATTCCCGCCCGCTGACATACAAGGCGTTGTTGATCGTCACCAAATGTCCGCCATCGTTCACCAGCGGGCGGACTTTGTTGATGAGCCGCGCGCTTTCTGTTTCCTGATCCACTTTGCCTTTGGACGTGGACGAAAAGAATGGGGGATCGAGGATGACGCAATCGAAAAATTGTTTGGAGTGTTTGAAGCGGCTGACGGCGGGGAAGAAATCCTGGGCGACAAAATCTTTCGTGTTGATTTGGAATCCGTTCAACGTGTACGATCGTTTTGCCAGATCGAGAAACTTGCGGTTGCGATCAATTTGGACGACGCGAGTCGCGCCGCCAGCCAACGCCGCAACACCGAAACTTCCGGTATAGGCAAACGTGTTCAACACCGATCTGCCTCGCATGTTTTCGATCAACCATTTTCGCAACAGGCTTGTATCAAGATAAAAACTCGCATCGCGGTTCATCGTGAGGTCGAGCGCGTACCACACTCCATGCTCGCTGATTTTTGTGTCGGGCGAATCGCCGAAGAGAAGTTTGCCGCGTTTGTCCTCCTGCGTGAGTCCATTTCGCTGTTTGACAATTCCAGCGCGTAGCCAAACTAGAAGATCAGGTAAAACATTGAATAGGCTATCAATGACAAATTGATTCTTTGTTGGATCATCCGCGTAATTGTGAATCACCAATGTCCGCGCGTAGATGTCTAGCGAAAGAGTCGAGTCGCCCTCGGCGAATCCGTTGAAGAGGCGAAAGGCTGAGTTGTGCGCATCGTCGAACAGCGGTTGCCGTGCGGCGATGGCGAGGCTGAGGGAGGAGTCCATGCGGGTATTATACGCGTCGCCTGTTTCGCGGTACAATATAGAACGTACGTTCAGATTATCCCACAGGATATACACTCACATGGATTTCAAACTTCAAGCGCCATTTCAACCTATGGGCGACCAGCCCGAAGCCATCCGCGGACTCGTGGACGGCGTTCGCGCGGGTAAAAAGAATCAAGTGTTGCTCGGCGCAACAGGCACAGGCAAGACGTTCACGATTGCATCCGTGATTCAGGAAGTGCAAAAGCCCGCGCTGATCATGGCACACAACAAGACGCTCGCCGCGCAGTTGTATGCCGAGTTCAAAGAGTTCTTCCCTGAGAACGCGGTTTCGTATTTTGTTTCGTACTATGATTATTACCAGCCTGAGGCATACGTCCCGCGGCATGACTTGTATATCGAAAAAGAAACACAGATCAACGAGGAGATCGAACGCTTGCGGTTAGCCGCTACAACCGCGCTCATCTCGCGGCGCGATGTAATCATCGTCGCTTCCGTTTCCTGTATTTACGGCTTGGGCAGCCCCGAGGAATTCGGCAAGGGAACTGTGACTCTCAAAGTGGGAGAGATGTATCGTCGCAACGCCTTGCTCCGCCAGTTGATCGAATCGCAGTATCAGCGCAACGACATGGATCTGAAGACGGGTTCGTTTCGCGTGCGCGGCGATACGCTGGAGATCATCCCTGCGTACGAAGACAAGAAAGGATTCCGCATCGCTTTCTTCGGCGACGAGGTTGAACGCATCATGCAGTTCAGTCCAGTCACGGGCGAAGTGTACGACGAACCGAATGAAGTTTCGATCTACCCCGCCAAACAATACCTCACCGCCGCCGACAAATTGAAAGACGCCATCGCCGACATCGAAGCCGAGTTGGACGATAGGCTGAAATTTTTCAAAGAGACGGGCAAGCATCTCGAAGCGCAGAGACTCGAACAACGAACACGTTACGATCTCGAAATGTTGAAAGAGGTCGGTTATTGCTCGGGCGTGGAGAATTACTCGCGGCATTTAGACCGCCGCGCGGCTGGCACGCATCCGTGGACGATGATTGACTTCCTGCCGACGGATTATCTGCTGGTGATTGACGAAAGCCACATGACCGTCCCGCAGATTCGCGGCATGTACAACGGCGACAAAGCGAGAAAAGAAACGCTCGTCGAGTATGGGTTCCGCTTGCCTAGCGCGGTGGATAACCGTCCGCTGAAGTTCGAGGAGTTCGAAGAGGTGATGGGAAGCACGATCTACACCTCCGCCACGCCTGGACCGTATGAAATGCAGCACGCGGAACAAGTCGTCGAGCAGATCATCCGCCCGACGGGACTCGTTGACCCCGAGGTGGAAGTGCGTCCGACGAAGGGGCAGGTGGACGACCTCATTGGCGAGATCAGGCAGAGGGTCGAAAGAGGCGAGCGGGTTCTCGTCACCACGCTGACGAAACGGATGTCCGAAGATTTATCCGAGTATTTGCAAGAGTTGGGAATGAAAGTTCACTATTTACATTCCGAGGTGGAGACACTCGAACGTGTAGGCATTCTGCGCGATCTGCGTTTGGGTGTGTTCGATGTGCTGGTGGGAATCAATTTGCTGCGCGAAGGCTTGGATTTGCCCGAAGTCTCGCTGGTTGGAATTTTGGACGCGGACAAGGAAGGTTTCCTGCGTTCAGATACCGCGCTGATTCAAACGATTGGTCGCGCGGCGCGTCACGTCAATGGGCGCGTGATCATGTACGCCGACAAGATGACCGACTCGATGAAGCGCGCGATTGACGAGACGAATCGCCGCCGCGCCAAGCAGGTGAAATACAACACTGAGCATGGCATCGTGCCGATCAGCATTCACAAAGCCATCCACGACCTCACCGAGGAATTTTCGCAGAAGGCTGTGAGTGAAATGCGCGGCGAGTACAAAACAAGATCGGCGGGCGATCTGCCGCGCAATGAATTAAAGCAGATCATCCACGAGATGGAAAAGCAGATGAAGGAAGCCGCGAAGAATCTCGAGTTCGAACGCGCCGCCGCGTTGCGCGACGAGTTGTTCGATTTGAAGAGTCTGCTGGCGGAGGATGAAGGTTTGAAGCCGTGGGAACGGATTAAGTTGATGGCAGGGGAAGAATAACCTTGCGAAGGCCTCGAGCCTTCGCAAGGTTATTCTTATTTATATCTCAACAACCTCAACGCATTCGCCACCACGACCAGCGTGCTTCCTTCATGGAAGATGACGGCGATGCCGATGCTGATGATACCAGTCAATGACGTGAAAATGAGCAAACCGATCACGCCAAGTGCGATGAATAAGTTTTGAATGATGATCGCGCGTGTGGCGCGTCCCAAGCCGACAGCAAATGGAAGTTTACTGAGATCATCGCCCATCAACGCGACATCGGCAGTTTCCAAAGCAACGTCCGTCCCTGCGCCGCCCATGGCGATGCCGACAGTGGCGTTGGCGAGTGCGGGCGCGTCGTTGACTCCGTCACCAATCATCGCAACCTGACCATATTCTTTCACGAGTTCGCGGATGATGGTCAATTTATTTTCGGGCATGAGGTCGGCGCGGAATTCGGTCAGCCCAACTTCATTTGCAATCGCGGATGCCGAACGCGCATTATCGCCCGTCAACATGATGGTGTGCGTCACGCCTGATTTTTTGAGCGCGTCCATCGTCGGCGCGGCTTCTTTTCGCAACGTGTCTGCCAGCGCGATCAAGCCAATCGCGGTTTTATTTTCAGCGACCCACATCAAACTCTTGCCTTGTCCTTGCAACGCCTCGGCGCGTGAAATTGATTCGGATGAAAGCGCGACGCCCGCTTCGTTCATCAACTTCTGGTTGCCGATCCAAATCGTTTTGCCGCGCATCATCGCCTTCAAGCCGCGCCCCGTCAGCGACTCCACATCGTCCACTGGCGAGACAGGCAGACCCTGAGTTAGAGCCGCGCGGACGACCGCTTGCGCCAGCGGATGTGCGGATCTCGATTCCGCTCCCGCCGCGATGGATAATAAATCCGCTTCACTCCACCCCTTCGACTCGCTCAGGGCGGCGTCCGAGGCTGGGAACACAACCGCATCCGTCACCTCGGGCTGACCGTGAGTCACGGTTCCAGTTTTGTCGAAGGCGATGGCTTTGAGCAGACCGAGATTTTCAAGATGCGCGCCGCCTTTGACCAGCACGCCGTTTCGCGCGGCTTGCGCAACGCCCGCGAGAATTGCGGCGGGTGTGCCGAGCGCGAGGGCGCATGGCGACGCGGCGACGAGCAGAGTCATCGCGCGTAAAAACGATTCGCGGAAGGGGAAGCCGAACAGCGGCGGGATGACGATGACGAGCGCGGTGAGGATCAGCACGGCGGGGACGAAGACCCGCTCAAATTTCTCGACGGTCTGCTGGGTCGGCGATTTTTGCGCTTGCGCCTCTTCGACCATTTTCATCACGCGGGCGAGCGTTGAATCTTTTGCGAGGCGCGTCACTTTGATCTCCAATGCGCCCTCGCCGTTGACCGTGCTGGCGAACACTTGATCGCCAACCGTTTTATCAACGGGCAGCGATTCGCCTGTAACCGAGGATTGGTCAATGCCAGAATTTCCGTCGAGAATGATTCCATCTACAGGGATGCGTACGCCTGGGCGGGCGATGACGACATCATCGAGTTGCAGAGACTCAACGGGCAGTTCCTGCTCTTTGCCGTCGCGTTTCACCAGCGCAGTTTTTGGCGCAAGGTCAGCCAATGCGCGGACGGCGGAACGAGCGCGATCTAATGCGCGTTCTTCCAGCGCGTGACCGAGGCTGAACAGAAATAGAAGCAGAGCGCCTTCGGCAAATTCGCCGAGGAATGCCGCTCCAATTGCGGCGACAACCATCAGCCCGTCGGTGTCGAGGCGGCGTTCGCGGAGCGCGTGCCATGCGTGACGCGAGACATCCCATCCGCCTAAAATGTAGGCGACGGCGAAGAATCCGATGCTGAGATATGTGGGGAAGCCGAAGAATGTATCGCCAAGCCAGCCGATCAACAGAAATAATCCTGATAAAAGGCTGAACAGCAATTCTCGATTCTCTTGCAACTTTGCTTGAAATTCATTAAGCGGAATTTGATACCCCAACGAACGGACTCGCTTTTCGATGGCGGCGCGGTTGATCTTGTGATTGTCGTACTCGATCCACATTTTTTCGGTGGGGTAGTTGACATTGACCGACAACACGCCTTCCATGCGCCCAACGCTATGCTCGATGACGAGACTGCAATCGGAACAGTCCATGTTTTCGATGGGAATCGATTCGTGATGATAACGGTTGACGATCTGCGCTCCAGCAAGTTCGGCGAGCCGCTTCACGTCGGAAAGAGTCAACAGGTTGGGGTCGTAATGCAGGCACAGGTCAATGGGCGATTTATCGCGTTCAACGTGGGCGCGGATGATTCCCTTTTTGCCTTGAAATGCCGCTTCGAGCCGTGTGAGGCATTCGTCTTTCTCGTTCTCCACGCCTGGGAGTAATAGAGGGATGTCAATGTCTATTGTTTGTTCCATGAAATGATTCCTTATTGATTATTTGTGCTCCACGTGCTCAAGACCCATGCGATATAGTTTTTCAACGTGATCGTCGTCCAAGCGATAGAACACCTGCCTGCCAGATTTACGCGCGCGGACAAAACGCATCTGACGCAGTCCGCGCAGTTGATGCGACACGGCGGATTCGGTCATGTTGAGTTTCTCGGCAAGCGCGCCGACGCCCATCTCGCCATCGAGAAGCAGGGCGATGATCCGCACGCGGCTGGCGTCGCTGAGGGCGCTGAAGAGTTCGGCAAGTTGAATGGCTTTGAGTTCGGTAAGTTTCATGGCTGAATAGTTGAGCAAGTGTTCATATATTACTGCGGGAAATAAACCCTGTCAAGTGGCAGGGTTTATTCTTTGTCAGTCGCCGATCGGCACGATCATTACGCTGGCTTTGATGCGATGGCGTAAATCGCTGATGACCGTTCCATGGATCAAGTCGGAAACGCCGGTGTGACCGTGTCCGCCGACAATGACTAGTTCGATGTCGGTAGCGTTGATTAATTTCGCCAGTTCTTGTCCCGGTTCGCCGCTGCCCAACAGCCAGTCTGCCTGCGCGCCGTTTTCTGTCATTATGCGCGTTAACTTCTTGAGCCGTTCTTGATCCGCCAGGGTTTCCGAGTCCTCTCCTTCTGCGCCGAGCCTGCGGGCTACCGGACTTTCGACGACGTGTAATAACGTGAGCTGCGTTTGTGAATTACTGACGAAGCGCAAACTTTCAGCGAGGAGTTTCTCGTCTTTGCCTGAGAAATCTAATGCGACGCCGATGTGCGCGTAGGGCATAGGCGCTTGAAGCGTGTTCGGAGTTTGCTCGGCACGGCTATGTATGCCGCCAATGTGAAATCCGTTTTGGCGCAGCCAGGGATGAATAACGATGTAGAGCAATAGCAAGCCTAACGAAGTCGCGAGCAGAATAACGCCGGCGCGGATCGCCCAAGCGCCGTTTTGTGCTGTCGCGACCCAATTTCCCACCTCGTCTATGATTAATTTAATGTTTAGCGCCAAAATAATTCCCGCGATGATCCAGGCTATAGCCTGCAATTTACGGCTAATGCTGAATTCGTTCATGCGCCGCTTGTCTGCCACGGCATGAATGAGCGGAATAATAGCGAACGGCAATTGCAATGACAGCACAACCTGACTTAAGACAAGCATGGCTCCTGTTGAGTTTTCGCCGAAGCGAGCGATAATGATAATAGCGGGGGCGACCGCCAGCAAGCGGGTGATCAGTCGCCGCAACCATGGGCGAATCCGTAGGTTAAGATAGCCTTCCATTACGATCTGACCCGCGAGCGTGCCGGTGATAGTCGAGCTTTGCCCGGAAGCCAAGAGCGCGATTGCGAAAATAACCGGGGCGATGGACGCTCCTAATAGCGGCTCTAATAGGCGGTGCGCGTCTTGAATCTCTGCTATAGCGAAGTAGCCGTTTCTATGGAACACTGAAGCCGCCATAATCAGGATCGCAGCGTTGATGAGAAAGGCGAAATTGAGCGACAGCGTTGTATCAATCACGTTCCAGCGCAGCGTGGCTTTGACTTCCTCTTTATCGCGCCCGATCTTTCGTGTTTGCACGAGAGAGGAATGTAAATATAAATTATGCGGCATAACGGTCGCGCCCAGGATGCCGATCGAAATATACAATGCGCCTGCATCTGGCAGGGAGGGGACAAAGCCGCGCGCGATTCCGCCCCAGTCTGGTTGTCCGAGCAATATCTCGATGAAGAACGCGGCTCCGATCGTACCAACTAAGGCGATGACCACGCCTTCCAATTTTCGTATGCCCGCGTGAGAAAGCAGCAGAAGTAGAATCGTGTCTAATGCGGTGAGGATTACGCCGTAGATAAGCGGAAACCCGAAGAGCAGTTGCAGGGCTATCGCTGAGCCGATCACTTCGGCTAGATCGCAAGCAGTGATGGCGATCTCCGCCAGAATGTAAAGCGGGATGTTTACAATAGGCGGATATTCCTCATGGCAGATTTGCGCTAGATCGCGGCGGCTGACAATGCCGAGGCGCGCCGCCAAACTTTGTAAAACGATCGCCATGAGATTCGACATGAGCAGGACCCAAATTAAGGCGTAGTTGTAACGGCTTCCGCCGGCGATATCGGTCGCCCAGTTGCCGGGGTCCATATAGCCGACCGCCACCATCACGGCGGGACCGGTGATCGCCAGCCAACGCCTCCACGAGGATGCTTTGGCTGGCACAATAACGGATTCGTGGGCTTCTGCCAGGGAGTTTTGCGAATGTTTTTTCATGAGAGTCCGATGCGAGTAAATAAAAATGTATGAATTGAAGGATCGTTCAATCTTCTTTGATGAGAATCTTGTTTGTGACGCTCAGCCCCAGAACGTGCGTCTGTTCGCCGACCTTAATCGTCAAGTTGTGATCGAAAGGCGAATAGTCTATCGCTTCGATATGCGTATTGGGAATTAAGCCTAGTTTTTCTAAGTAACGGAGCAGATCTGCGTCTGCGTCTCTGATGGATACGATCGTTCCGCGCTGGTTCTTTCGCAACGTAGAGAGCGGAGTTGCGTCTTCCAGAGGCATTTCAAGATCGGCGGTAGGGATCAGCTCGCCATGCGGATCGCGCAGTGGGTGCCCCAACGCTTCGGCGACGCGCTGTTCAAAATCTTCTGAGATGATATGCTCAAGTCGTTCGGCTTCTTCGTGAACCTCGTCCCATGAATAACCGAGCGTTTTCACCAGCCAGGTCTCCAATAAACGATGATGACGGATCACTTCCAACGCAGCTCTTCTGCCTTCTTTAGTAAGCGTGACGCCCTGATGCTTTTGATACTTAACAAGCGCAGGCTTCTCGTTAGCAAGTTTTTGAATCATGCCGGTCACAGAAGCCGGCCTGACCTTGAGCCGCGCGGCAAGCGCGTTTGTGCTGGCGGGGGCGTTGCGTTCCGTCAATTCGTAAATGTGTTTCAAGTAGTCTTGAGTTGATATGGTGAGCGGTTGTTTCATTTTGCTTTCTAGCTGAGACTTTATTTAGTCTAACCTAAATATATTTTATGCCTAAAGTCTGATTTTTGCAAGAGATTGATAACTGATGAAAAATTCATGCGATTAGCTTTGCGATAGACGGAATTTTCCAGCGCATCGAAATAAAAGCCAAACCGACGTTGGCTTTCGCAATTGGTAAAATATAACCTGCTGATTTTAGCGCGATGAACGTATATACGGAATGAGAGCGGGTGAATTTGATCGAATAGCGCAGCCATCCCATGCGCGCGGTTGCCTGCGTCAATTCTGAAGATAACGGAGACAAGATTTAAAGATGACTTTACGCTCTGAGATTTTTGAACAACCGGAACGCATTGAAAATTTGCTCGCCTCGCAACGGCGAAACGTCGAACAGGTTGCCGCTGAGATTCGTCGCCGAGGCGTGGAATATGTTCTGCTTGCGGCGCGTGGCACATCGGATAACGCTGGACGATATGCGAACTATTTACTGGGCGTCATGAATGGACTGCCGCTTGCGCTGGCTGCTCCGTCGCTGTTTACCTATTACAAACGCCCGCTGTATTTAAAGAATGCGCTAGTGATCGGCGTTTCGCAATCGGGCGCGTCGCCCGATATTGCGGCGGCGCTGGAAGAGGGTAAGCGCCGCGGATGTCTAACGTTGGCGCTTACAAATGACGTTCGCTCGCCGCTCGCGAATGCCTCCGAATTAGTCTTGGATATTCATGCGGGTAGGGAAAAGGCGGTCGCCGCCACAAAAACGTATACCGCTGAACTGATGACGATCGCGATGTTGTCCGTTGCGTTGAGCGGGGTAGAAAAACGCTGGAAAGAGTTGGGACGCGTTGCGAACTGGATGCGCTCTGCGTTGAAGCAGGATGATTTTATTTCTCAGGCAGTAGAACGTTATCGTTATGCAGACCGGGCTATTGTGTTGGGGCGCGGCTTCAATTACGCGACCGCCTTTGAGTGGGCGTTGAAATTAAAGGAGCTAGCCTATGTAATGGCTGAGCCGTATTCACCTGCCGACTTTGCTCACGGTCCAATCGCGATGCTGGAAAGCGGATTTCCTGTTTTTGCCGTCGCGCCAAAGGGGAAAGTCTTTCCCTCTATGCAGCAAATGCTTCTACGTTTGAAGAAAGAGCAGGCAGCGGATCTGGTTGTAGTCTCGAATGATAAACGCGCGCTGGCGCTCGCTCAGATTCCACTGATGATTCCTGCCGATATACCCGAATGGCTTTCGCCGTTAACGAGCGTGTTGCCCGCTCAGCTTTTCGCGCATCATTTAACGTTAGCGAAAGGTCATAACGCTGAGAAGCCGCGTGCGATTCATAAAATAACCAGAACCAAATAGACGAAGATTTTTACCGCCTTGGTCTCATCCATCGCCCGCCTACGATAAGAGACAGCGTGACGGCGACTACTGCAAACCATGAAAAAAAGACGTTGTTTGTATACATTCCAAGCATGAGGGCGGCAAGGCCCGCTAACAGAAGCGCGGCGGATGCGTTTTTACGTTTCATGCGCGTATTGTACCTTTGCCATCCTTCTTTAAGCCTTAATAAATTCCCATTTCGATAAATGTGTGTGCGATAATGCGTCAAATAAAGTTCGAGGCGACCTATGCGTATTTGCATTCTTTCTGACGAAGAGATTAAAGATTTCGATCCCGCTCCATTTATGGAGGGTTACGATTGGGAATTGATCACGATGGAAAACCCCATTGTTGATAAATTGCGCGCGCTTCAAACCCGCAACGAGTTCGATGTATACGTTAATTTGTGCGAAGGATATGAACAGGAAGACCTGGGCGGATACGCGTATGAAGGGATCGAAGTTGTTAGGGCGCTGGAGGAGTTAAACCTTCCGTTCACCGGCGCAGATACAAAATTCTTCGACCCGACCCGCGAGCAGATGCAAGCCGCCGCCGAGGCGCACGGGGTGCGATTCGCTAAAGGGTACCGAGTCAGTTCGCCTGTCGAAGCGGAGCGGCTTGTCGGTTCGTTGCATTACCCGGTTATTGTCAAACATCCGCAGAGTTACGGAAGCACAGGGATGATCAAAGAGTCGCGTTGCGATTCACTCGAAGAAGTTCTAGCTCAAGTGGAGCGCGTGTGCAAGGAGTATGGCGCGGCGCGAATGGAGGAGTTCATCGTTGGCAGAGAGTTCAATGTGCTGATCGTGGACGACCCCGACGATTTTAGCCAGCCGATCGCGTACCCGCCGACGGAATTGATCTTTCCGCCGGGCGAAGAGTTCTGGCATACGGTTGTGAAGTGGGATGCATCGTTGCCGTTTAACTTTTCGCGCGTGATAGATCCTGAATTAATTGCGCGTTTACAGGATATTGGCGTGCAAATGTACAAGGCGATTGGCGCGGTCAGTTACGGACGCTGCGATGTGCGCATGAATGAACGCGGCGAGATGTTTATTCTCGAAATTAATCCCAACCCGGCGATTATGCTTCGCCCCGAAGAGTTTGGTCCCGCCGATTTTATGATCTTGTACGACGCGGGCGGATACAAGATTTTTTTTGAGCGAATCTTTCGCGTAGCGAAATTGCGCCAGCAAATGCGCGCCGAGAGACATTAAGCCAGCATGCGCGTCTGCTTGCTGACGGATGAGATCATCGAAGAATTTGATCCGTCGATCTATTTAAAAAATTACGTTTGGGATTATGTTACAGTGTTATCGCCAAGCGCGCTTAAGGAATTAACTTGCGCAAACCGATACGATATGTATATTAATTTGTATGAAGGCTATGACGACAGTGAAAATTCCGGCTTGCAGTTTGTGCGAACGCTCGAAGAATTGAATCTGCCTTTTACCGGCGCGGAGGCGAAATTTTATGGTTGTACGCGCGAGGAAATGCAGGCGGCGGCGGATGCGCGCCAGATTCGCTTTGCGCGCGGCTTTCATGCCGAAACGTTTGCGGATTTGGAACAAGCCGACAGTCTTCCGTATCCTTTGATTGTGAAGCATCCGAACAGTTTTGCCAGCGCTGGGTTGACGAAAGAGTCGCGTGTGACGAATTCCGACGAATTGAAAACTCAGTTTGAACGAATGTCTCAAGCATACGGCTCAGCCCGTGTGGAAGAATTCATAGAAGGGCGAGAGTTGTCCTGTTTGGTAGTGGAAGACGCAGACGACTCTTGCGCCCCATTCGCTTATCCGCCGGCGGAAATGCAATTTCCCGAAGGGGAGACTTTCTTGCACGAATTCGCGAAATGGTACAACTGGGACATCTTCGTTGTTCCGTTGGACGACGATGCGCTCGCCGCTCGTATTCAGGACGTTTCGCGGAAATTCTTCATCGCCATGGGTGGAAACGGATATGCGCGGCTTGATCTACGCGTAAGACCGGACGGTGAAATTGTGATCATCGAAATTAATCCAAACTGCGGGGTTTTATACAGCAATGTTGACGATCGCAGTCCTTCCGATCTGGCAATCTCGTGGGACGCGGCGGGTCACGACGGATTTTTGGAGCGCATCTTTCGTGCAGCGATCAAACGACAAGCGCTGAGGGCGAAGGTCAATTCCTGACCCCAAACCGTAGCGGATGTTTCTTGCGCTGTTTAGCGTCTGCGAACGCAATCGCGACTTTTTATTTATCTTTAAGCTGCTGTACGCGCCTGGCTATTTTGACCATCGCGGCGAAGCAGAGGAATATCAAAATAATGCCGATCGTTTTCCCTACGAGAAAGAATCCGGCAGCCTCGTTCGATCTGCCAGTTGGTTGAATCATTAGGAAGATGGAGATCGGTAGAAAAAGAATTAAAGCGGCGCTCACGCGTTGATATTTCCGCACCTTGGAACTTTTGTCGGTAAAAATCTCGGGGATAGCCGCTTCCTTTGCACTTGTGCGGAAGTATTGCCAGCCTCCCATCTCGCCGATGTGTTCCCAGCCTGCATCTTTGAAAAGTTGCAAGTAGTTCTGGTAATCTTTTCGATCGGTGATGAAATCCATTCGGTAATAATTGTTGCGCGGTTCGCCGACTTCGAAGGTGTATTTACCGGGGAAATCCAAAGATTGGAGATGCAAGCCTTCTTTTGCCATCTCGCGCAGCCAATCTTCCTCTTTTTCATCTTGCCAAGCCCAAAACCATTTGAATTTCGATAGTGTTGTCATTGCGTTCTCCCATGAGCGTTTCTTTATATGGATCGTCCGTTTATTGCCATGATCTCCGTTCTACGGATGTGTTCTTTCAGAGTCGACTTTCCCTTGGCGGTTATGACATAGGATTTGCGCCGGTCCGCCTCCTTGACCATTTCGATCAGCCCCTCCTTTTCGAGTTGCCCGAACGCCCCGTACAAAGTCCCCGGTCCGATTTTGACTGTGCCTTGACTCATTTCTGCCACCTTTTGCATAAGCGCATAACCGTGAAGCGGCTTGATAAGCGCCATCAAAATGTACGCGGTGGACTCTGTGAGAGGAAGATATTTTGCAAATTGCGCATCCATGTCTATTTCCTGTCTCGAGATCTATATATCATGATACGATATATTACTACGCGATATATCGTTTGTCAATATATTGCGACATTGAAATATTCAAATTAAAGATATCCCTGCTGAGGGGCGCGGCGTTGTACAATCGGCGCATGTTTATCGCTTTTACCGTCAGCATTTTTCTTTCGGCGTTTCTGCTTTTTCAGATCCAACCGATGATCGGTAAATTTATTTTGCCGTGGTTTGGCGGCGCGCCTGCCGTGTGGTCAACGGCGATGTTGTTTTTCCAAGCCCTGCTCACAGGCGGCTATGCATACGCCTATTGGCTCATCGGCCGCGCGAAAACCGGTTTGCAAATTTTGATTCACGTCGCGCTGATTTTATTTTCCATCGCAGTTTTGATTCGACTTTCGTTTGCGTGGTCGTCGCCCATCACGCCCGACGCGAGCTGGAAACCCAATGAAGTCGCGTCTCCAATTCTCGACATTTTCAAACTGCTCGCCGTTTCTGTGGGCTTGCCGTATTTCATCCTCGCAGCGAACGGTCCGCTCATGCAGGCATGGTTCAGCCGCATCTTCCCGGATAAATCCTACGCGCGCTTATATTCGCTTTCAAATTTAGGATCGCTCCTCGGTCTGCTCGCTTACCCTGCGTTAATCGAGCCGCAGTTGACTTTGCGCGCGCAAGGATGGATGTGGTCAATCGGATTTGCGCTCTTTGGACTCTTCGCCGTTTGGATCGCGTGGCGCTCCCGCCTGGCCTCGCCTCTTTCGACGGTGAAAGTTGATTCAGTTCCCTCAGGCAGACGGCTATCTTCAGCCTTGTTCGCCCTGTGGATCGTCCTCAGCGCGACCGCGTCGTTGTTCTTGCTCTCCGTCACGAATCAAATTTCGCAAGAGGTGGCGGTCATCCCATTCTTGTGGATTCTTCCGCTGACGATCTATCTGCTCTCGTTCATCCTCACGTTTTCAGGCGAGCGCGTTTACAACCGAAACGCGTACGCGGCGCTATTCGTCATCTCAACCGCGTTGACCTTGTTCGTCATGCTCCGCGCCACTTCCATCCATATTTACTGGCAGGTCGGCGCGTATTGTTTGTTGCTATTTGCCGCGTGTATGCTGTGTCACGGCGAGTTGTATTTGATTCGTCCCGGCGCCGAACATCTCACCTCGTTCTATCTCATGGTCTCCATTGGCGGCGCGTGCGGTGGATTGTTCGTCAGCCTGATCGCCCCGTTCATCTTCAACGGCTACTGGGAATTCTTTGTCGGGCTGGCGATGACAATTGCCATTGCGTTGACCGTGATACGAAGGAACAGTGAAACAGTCGCTCGTGCGCGATTTGCGTTCACGGTCTTTGCGCTTGTCACTATTTTGCTGGCTGTTTTGAGCGGCGGATATTCTGGCGCGTTATTTTCCAAGCGGAACTTCTACGGCGTGATCCGTGTGCGTGGAATTGTGGTAGAAGGCTCGAACGAACCTGCGCTTGTCATGTCGCACGGAATCACGATTCATGGGCTTCAATTCACAAATCCCGCCCTGCGCGATACACCCACCACATATTACGTCCGCGATGGGGGAGCGGGGTTGGCGATTTTAAATCACCCGAAATATGGGAAGAAGATGCGCGTGGGCATGTTGGGGGTCGGGGCGGGGACTCTCGCCGCGTACGGTCAGCCAGGCGACGTGTATCGCTTATACGAGATCAATCCCCTTGTCGTTTCGTTGGCGGAAGGGCAGAACGGATATTTCACATTTGTCAGCGACAGCGCGGCAGATGTGACGATGATCCTCGGCGACGCGCGTATCTCGTTAGAGCGCGAACTCGCCGAGGGCGATTCGCAAAACTTCGATGTGCTGGTCTTAGACACGTTCAGCAGCGACTCGATCCCCGTTCATCTTGTTACCAAAGAAGCCTTTGCATTGTATCTCGAACACCTCGCCCCCGGCGGCGTCATCGCCGCGCACATTACGAATTTGCACCTCGATTTACAGCCTGTCTTCTGGCGCTTGGCAAAATATTATGGTTTGACTATGGCGCGCGTCAACTATTCAGGCGATAATGATGGCGGCTATGCTTCTCACTGGATCCTACTCGCTCGCGACTCCGCTCTGCTTGATAACCCCACAATTCAAAATCGCGCCGTTGACTTGAGCGGCTATTCGACTAACGTCCAATTATGGACGGATGATTACAGCAATCTGTTTCAGATTTTAAAGTGAAAACAAGCGGCAGCCATCTTTAAGATGGTTGCCGCTTGTTTTATACCGCCACTCCCATGACTGCGACGTAATGCGCTGCGGCGGCGAGCAAGACAAAAATGTGCCACATCTCATGGAAACCGAACACGCCGGGCTTGAAGTTGAAAATTTTCGTGATGTACACGACCGCGCCAAGCGTGTAAAGCACGCCGCCGATGATGAGCCACGTCAACACCCAGGCTGGCAGAGCCGCAAGCATTTGACCCGCTGCGGCGAGCGCGAGCCAGCCCATCACGAGATAAATCCCTGCATTCAGCCACCTCGGCGCGCGGATGTAAAACACCTTCACAATGATGCCAATCGCCGCCAGCGACCAGATGATGGTCAACATGCCCCACTTCCAGAATCCCTCGAAAGCGTTCACGCAAAACGGAGTGTACGTCCCTGCGATGAGCAGATAAATGGCGGCGTGATCCACTTTGCGGAAGATCTCCAAGGCGCGGTCTTTCACGCGCACCATGTGATATGTGGCGCTTGCGGAAAACATGGCGATAAGACTCACGCCGTAGATCGCCAGCGAGATGATCTTTGCGGGCGTGTCCCAGCCGATGATCAACAATGCGATCAAGCCTCCAAGCGCGAGCAATGCGCCTGCCCAGTGAGTGAGGCTGTTCACTGGTTCGCGTAATTTTTTTAACATCATTTCTCCTTGCTTGGGTACTGCCGACTTAAGTCGGCGTTACGAATTGGCTCTTGTTGCGATGATGATGACCAATCGGCTTGATTGCGCATCGCGTATGATAATTTCGGTTTCAAAGTTTGCTTTCACAAACGGTTCTTTCAATTTTTTCTTGACGATTTCCTCCGCTTCGGAGGGGGACTTGCCTGTGACCTTGTACAACCATTTGAGCGTTCGGCTCTTCGGCATCGCCGCAAGCAAGACGATTAGCCTGCCTCTAACCATCAGGCATCTTCGCGCCTCTGCCAACGCACGAGGATCGAAGATGTATTCCGATGGAAAAGTGGAGATGATGGTGTCGAATGATTCGCTTTGGAAGGGGAGATATTGCGCCAGTCCGCGCGTGAGATTCGCGCGACCCTTGGTGTTGCGTCGCGCGAGACGAGTCATCTGAGGCGACTCGTCGATTCCTACGGCGAACCAGCCGTCCCGTCGTAAGAGGCGGTGAAGGTGTCCCGGTCCGAAGCCGAGTTCCAGAATCCGTGTCCCTTCGATGAGCGGAAGAATCTCGCGCGTCCAATCCTTCCAGCGATTGAACGAGACCGCCGCGGCGACAAAATCATATAGAAAGGCAAATTGATGATAGAGCGCGTAAAAGAAATACTTCAGGAACGCTTTCACGAAACTGGATGAAAAATAAGGGCTTGACGCGCGGTCAAGCCCTTGCCGCTAGTTTTGCTTACGCGGCGGCTTCTTCGCCTTCCGCGCCTTTCTTGCCTTTGCGAACGGAAGCGACAGCGCTTTTACCGCGTTCGCGCACGTCTTCATATACTGCTTTGCCGCGTTCACGCGCATCTTCGTACGCCGCCTTGCTGCGTTCGCGCAGTTCTTGGGCAAGCTCATCGGCGCGTTCGCGCGCTTCGACGGCGGCGCTTTCGGCGCGGGCATACGCTTCTTCCACGCTTTGTTGAGCGCGATCGCGGATTTCGATGGAGCGATCCTTAATGAACGCGCGCGTTTCTTCGCCCGATTGCGGGGCGAAGAGCAGGGATACGACTGCGCCGGTGAGACCACCGACGATGAAGCCTACGAGAAAGGCTCCGAATTCATCACGATCAGACATAGTAACCTCCTTAGGGTTATCAGTTTTGATTATTTTCACACAAGGGTGTCGTTCTGAGCGAAGCGAAAAATCTCTCTATCGGAAGAAGGAAACTCTTCGTCGCAGTGAACGCGCCCTCAGGGTGACACATCAAGTCTATTTCTTCTTAAGTCCCATCAATTCTAACATGCGATACAAGCCGGCTAGATAACCGTTTAACTGAACGACAGGTTCGACGACGTTTTCGCCGAGAAACTCCGCCGTGCCGCGCAAATTATTGACCGTATCGCTGGTCGCTTTAAGGATGGGGCGCACTTCGTTTTGAAGCAGGTTGATCAAGCTGGCAAGCTGCAGAATTAAGACAATTAACGCAACCCCGATGACCAGCGACTCAAGCGCGACCACGATAATGAATATGTCGCGGATACGGTCGGTGGGCGCGGACGGCTGCAATAGAAAATAGATGGCGGCGCCCAGCAACGCGAGTAGAGTGACTGCGCCGACAATGACGATCGTCATTAAGCGCTTCGCCTGCTTCTCTTGATTGACCTGCTCAGAGTCGCGCGCGGAGGGTTCGAAGTGAGTTGGCGTAGTTGTCATAGGCAAATTATAGCATTGTTATTATTCGCAAGCGGTTGCGACGATAAGCGACTTGACAGCGCCCGCTTCGTCAAGTATTATAACACAACCGAACGTTCGGTAGGGAGTTGCTTTCCATGACGCGAGACGAACTTATCGAATCTGCTGCGCAAGTCTTTCGACAGAAAGGCTATCATGGCGCGTCTATGGAGGATATAGCCGAGGTTGTAAATTTGCGGAAGGCAAGTCTTTATCATCATTTTTCCTCGAAACAGGAAATTTTGCTTGAGATTTTAGACCGCGCCTTGCAATTGCTCCTTGAGGAAACTTCCGCGATCGCCGAACAAGATATTTCCGCCGACGAAAAACTGCGGTTGATGATCCGAAAATACCTGCAGATTCTTGCGGAGAACATGGACCTCGCCGCAGTTCTACTTTTCGAGTACCGCTCGCTTGAACGACGGCGGCGCGCGCGCCATACCCCCAGTCGCGATAAATTCGAATCGTTATGGAGAGATGCGATCGCCGAGGGCGTGAAAAAGGGAGTGTTCAAATGCGGCGATCCGGCGATGGCGGCGCGCGCGTTGCTCGGGCAGATGAACTGGACGATCACATGGTATTCATCTGCTGGCGCGAAATCTATTTCGGCGATCGCCGACGATTACTCCGATCTTCTGTTGCACGGGTTGCTAAAGTGAGCGCTTCTTTTTCCGAATTTGATTCTGCCGGCGGCGCGAAAATCTTTCGTTTGCCGCTGCAGGTTTTCCCTGACTTTTGGGCGTACGCTTACATCGTGCGGCGCGAGCGAAGCATTATTTTAATTGACGCCGGCTCGAGTTTAGAAACCTCGCGTCAAGATTTGTTGCGAGGTTTTGAACGCGCGGGCGTTGCGCCGTCTGATTTAACGCACATTCTATTGACGCACGGACATATTGATCATTACGGCGGACTTGCCGCGCTCAAGCCGCTGACCGGTGCAAAGGTTGGATGTCACGAATTAGACCTTCAAACGGTGACGCGCCACGAAGCCTGGCTGGCGCTCGCTTCCCGCCGCTTCGCTTCTTTCCTGACTGAGACCGGGCTCGCCGCCGACGCGATAGATGCTCTTCTTAATATGTATCGCTTTACGAAGAAGATGTACCAACCTACTTTTATAGATTTTACATACGACGATATTCACGCTTATTTGCCGAATGTAGAACTTATCCATACGCCCGGGCATTGCCCAGGACATGTTGCGCTTCGCTTCGACGATGTGGTTTTTTGCGGCGATATGATCTTAGAAAACGCTACGCCGCACTTGCATCCTAGCACGACAGGCGCCTATGGCGGGCTTAGCCAATATCTAGCTTCGCTTGAAGCATTCCGTGCATGGGCTGATGGCGCGCGACTGATCTTGAATGGTCATGATGAGGCGATTACAAATCTACCCGACCGAATTGATGTAACTCATAGAAATATCTTGCGGCGTATGAGCAAAGCGTTGCGGGCATTGACGCGGCCGCTGACGATCTCTGAGATTTGCTGTGCGATCTATGGCGCGCTGGAAGGTTATAACGCATTGCTCGTTATCGAGAAAACAGGCGCGTATGTTGAGTATCTATATGAGCGCGGCATGATCGAAATTGTCAACGCCGACGAGGTAGAGCAAGGCGGACCCGCGCGATATTGGCGCGCACGCGATGAAAATGAAACGCTGGAAGAATTACAAAGAGTAGTAAGCGCGAAGACACGCATACAAGAAGCCGCGTGAGCGCTTGTTTACCCCTGCGCTGAAAGGAAAATTATGTACTCATTTGATCCAACTGAAGAACAGCAGATGCTTATCGAGGCGGTAAATAAATATGCCGCCAACGATCTGCGCCCTGCCGCGCGCAACGCGGAGGAAAGCGGCGAACTGCCGCGGAAAATTATCGCTAAAGGTTGGGAACTGGGCTTATTGCAGGCGTCTATTCCTGAGACGTATGGCGGCTTTGGCGAACGGAGTGCGGTTACAGGCGCGTTAGCCGTCGAAGAGATGGCATTCGGCGATCTGGCTGGCGCGCTGGCAGTGACGGCGCCGAGTCTGTTTGCGACGCCGATTTCATTGATGGGCAGCGAAGAGCAGAAGCGGGAATATCTGCCGAGGATCGTCGAGGGTGAGTGGAGTCCGTATACGGCTGCGTTGATCGAGTACGCATTTGATTTTGACCCGAATGACCTGAAGACAATAGCGACTCTGGAAGACGGACGGTATAGCCTTAATGGTGAGAAAGCGTTTGTTTCGTTTGCCAAGGAAGCGCAGGCGCTTCTTGTGTACGCGAATCTTGATGGACAGACTCAAGCCTTTATTGTCGCGAAGGAAGCGGAGGGACTATCTATTAGCGAGGAACGCGAGAAGTTGATGGGAGTGAACGCACTGCCGTTGTATCGCGTTAAATTGACGAATGTTAAAATCCCCGTTGCGAATCGGCTGGGCGGCGAATCGGGCTGCGCCTTTGAACAACTGCTCGCCTCGATGCGAATCGCGAACGCCGCCGCCGCTGTTGGAGTTGCAAACGCCGCATTTGAATATTCGCGCGATTACGCCAAAGAGCGCGAAGCATTTGGCGTGAAGATCGCACAAAAGCAAGCCATAGCGTTTATGCTGGCTGAGATGCGAACGGAGATCGAAGCAATGCGCTTATTGATGTGGGAAGCCGCGTGGGAGTTGGACACTGGGCGCGAAGACGCGGTTAAGGATGCGTATCTAGCTTCTACTGGCGCGGCGGATATGGCGATGATGGTCACGGACCGCGCTGTGCAAATTTTGGGCGGGCATGGATACATCCGCGATCATCCAGTTGAGATGTGGATGAGGAACGGACGTGGGTTTGCGATGTTGACCGGGCTCGCGATTATCTAAATGTCGTTGCGAACCACGAAGTGGCGAAGCAATCTCCTCGTATCTAAAGCAATCTGTTTTCAAGGAGATTGCTTCGGGCGAAAGAGCATCGCCCTCGCAATGACATGTATGGAATGGAGAAAATATGTCAATTGAATTTGATGCGCCGAAGCCAGTCGCTAACGCGCAGTTTGTGTTGAAGACTGTCGCTGAAGAAATGATGCGTCCCAATTCGCGTTACTTTGACGAGCACGAACACGAGATTCCTTGGGATTACATCGAGTTCATGCATTCCGCCATGAAAGCGATGGGCGGCAATTCGCTTGCGCCGCGCGAACCATCGCCCTCATCTCCTCCGCCTGAAGACGAGAGGCATAGAGACGATGGCGGGAAGCGTCCGCCTATCGGTTATCAATTGATCGCGGCGCAAATGGAAGCGCTGTCGTGGGGCGACGTGGGACTTTATCACTGCCTGCCCGGCGGAGGGCTGGGCGCGGCGGCTGTTCATGCCGCAGGCTCGCCTGAACAGCGTGAGAAATTCCTAGCGCGCTTTCACGGCGATAAGCCTACGTTTGCGGCGATGTGCATCACCGAGGCGGGCGCCGGCTCGGATAACTCGGCTATTCGCACGCGCGCAACGTTGGATGAAAAAACAAAAGAATGGGTCATTAACGGCGAGAAGATCTTTGTTACCGGCGGCGATAAATCGTTCACCGAATATGAAAAACTTGGACGCGGTTTTATCGTGGTGTGGGCTTCGATTGATCCTGCGGCAGGACGGGCGGGGATGCGCGCGTTTGTCGTTGAGGGCGGGACGCCGGGGGTGAGAGTTGTGAAGTTAGAGCATAAGATGGGAATCCGCGTCAGCGATACGGCGGCGATCTCGCTCGTGGATGCGCGTGTTCCGTTCGAAAATATCTTGGGCAGCCCAACGGTGGATCAGAATCCTACCGGTTTCAAGAAGGCGATGGCGACGTTCGATGCGACGCGTCCGCTCGTTGCTGCGACAGGCGTTGGCGTGGCGAGAGCCGCGTTTGAATTCCTGAAAGAAAGGCTCGCCGAACGCGAAATTCATATCCGCTATGGATTGCCGCGCCAGAAATTGACGTCTATCGAACGCGATGTGATTGATATGGAGATCATGCTCAAGTCGGCGTGGCTGATGGTGATCAAGGCGGTATGGATGGCGGACAATAAGAAGCCGAACGCGTTGGAAGCTTCGATGAGCAAGGTTAGATCTGGCGATATATGTACGAAAATCACGCAGAAGGTTGTCGAGATGTTAGGCCCGCTTGGATATAGCCGTGAATTCCTCGCCGAGAAGTGGATGCGCGATGCGAAGATCACGGATATCTACGAAGGAACGGGACAGATCAATCGGCTTGTGGTGGCGCGGCAGATTCTTGGATATTCGGGAGCGGAGTTGCGGTAGACGCGGACGTCTACCGAGTTACTCCAAAAGGAGTGAAATTATGGCATACAAAATATATAAAGCGGCAGTCATTGGCGCCGGCACAATGGGCGCGGCAATTGCAGCGCACTTGGCGAACGCAGGAACGCCTGTGACGTTGTTGGATGTTGCGGCGCAAGAGGGTGATAAAAATAAGATCGTGAAAGATGGCTGGGATAGATGCTTGAAAACCAAGCCCGCGAACCTAATGTCGGACGAGTTGAAGTCGCTTGTCAGGCTTGGGAATCTGGAAGATGATTTCGACGCGGTGAGCGAGGCGGATTGGATCGTTGAGGTCATCGTCGAGAATTTGAAGATCAAGCAGGAGTTGATGGCTCGCATTGACGGAGTCCGCAAGCCGAGTGCGATCGTTACGACGAACACTTCGGGGATTCCGATCCACGATATTGCGGATGGACGCTCGAAGGAATTCAAGAAGCATTTTCTCGGGACGCATTTTTTCAACCCGCCGCGATACTTGAAATTGCTGGAAGTCATCCCGACGAAAGACACCAACAAGGAAGTTGTTGAATTCATTTCGTGGTTCGGCGAATATCGTTTGGGTAAAGGGGTTGTGATTTGCAAAGACACGCCAAACTTCATCGGCAACCGCGTGGCGTTTGGGACAGGCGCGTTTGCGATGGACTTCATCTTGAAGAATGATTACAGCGTAGACGAAGTGGACGCGCTCACGGGTCCGTTGATGGGACGACCAAAGACGGCGACGTTCCGCCTGATGGATCTGGTGGGCATTGACGTGTGGGATCACGTCGGGCGGAATCTTGCGCCGTTGATTCCGCACGACAAACTTGGGCAGGAATATCTCAAAGCCGAAGCGCCGAATAAGTTAATCTCGACTCTGATCGAGCGTAAGTGGCTTGGGAATAAAACGAAGATCGGTTTTTACAAAGAAGTTCGCAACGCGGAAGGCAAGCGGGAATTCTGGTCGCTGGACTTGAAGACTCTTGAACACGTCGCGCCGACGAAGCCGCGCTTCGACTCGGTCAAGGCGGCGAAAGACGTCGAGGGTCTGCGAGACAGGCTGAAGGTCATGCTTGAAGCGGATGACAAAGCGGCGAAGTTAGTCCGCGCGTTGACGTATCAAGGATTCCAATACGCGTCATCCATCATCCCCGAAGTGGCGGACACGGTGAAGCCGATTGACGATGCTGTCCGCTGGGGATTCATGCACGAGGCGGGACCGTTCGAGACGTGGGACATGCTCGGGGTGCGCGAGACAGTCAAACGGATGAAAGAGGCGGGGTATCCTGCGGCGAAGTGGGTGAGCGCGATGTTGAAGAACGGCGTCGAGTCGTTTTATCAGTATCGAAATGGCGAGAAGGTCGCGGTGTATGATGCGGTGAAGGGCAAGTATGTGAAGTTGAAAAAGATCGAAAGCGTTGTGACGTTGAAAGGCACGAAAGTTGTTTCGCAAAATGCGGGCGCGACGCTGCGCGACATGGGCGACGGCGTGGCGTGTTTGGAATTTCACACGAAGATGAACTCGCTCGATGAAGACGTGATGAACATGACCGTCGAGACGTTTGAGCGGCTTGAAAATTTTGACGGGCTTGTGATCGGCAACGAAGGCGAGAACTTCAGCGCGGGTGCAAATTTATTTATGATGGTGGTCGGCGCGCAACAAGGCATGTGGGACATGCTCGATGGCGCGGTGCGTAAATTGCAAGACATGAACATGCGGATGCGTTATTCGCCGAAACCGATCGTCGTTGCGCCTGCGGGTCTCACGCTCGGCGGCGGATGCGAGATCACGATGCACGCCTCACGCGTGGTTGCCGCGGCGGAGACATACATCGGACTCGTCGAGCTCGGCGTCGGTGTCATCCCTGCGGGCGGCGGCACGAAAGAAATGTTGCGGCGCATCGTCAACCCTGTAATGCGAGTCGAAAACGCCGAACCGCTTGCCGCATTGCAAAAAGCGTTTCTGCAAATGGGTCAAGCCAAAGTTGCCACGAGCGCGGAGGAAGCGCGCGGCATGAACATTCTTTTGCCTGCCGATCGCGTTGTGATGAATCGCAGTCATCTGCTCGCCGAAGCGAAGCGCGAAGTTCTGCACATGATCGCGGCTGGATACAAACCGCCCGCGCCCGAATCCATTTACGCGGCGGGACGCGATGCGCTTGCCGCCATCCGCATTGGCGCGTGGATGTTCAAGGAAGGTCATTACATCACGCAGTACGATCATCACGTGGCGGGTAAACTCGCGTACGTGATGTGCGGCGGCGAACTCACACGCGGTCAATGGGTGAGCGAGCAATATATTTTGGATTTGGAACGCGAAGCGATTTTGTCACTGTTCGGCGAAGAGAAAACGCAGGCGCGGATGTGGAGTATTTTGCAGACGGGAAAACCGCTACGAAATTAAGTTTACAAGTTGGAATGTTGGCAGGTTTCAAGGTTAACTTATAAACTTGCAAACCTTCAAACTTGCAACAAAGGAGTTGATGATGAAAGATGCTGTAATCGTTTCTGCTGTTAGGACGCCAGTCGGTAAGGCTAAGAGGGGAGGACTTGCCACGGTTCGCACCGACGAGATGTCTGCTTTGACCATTCAAGCTTTGCTCAAGCGGACGCCGAATCTCGATCCCGCCCAAGTGGAGGACGTGGTCATCGGCTGTGCGTTCCCCGAAGGCGAGCAGGGACTCAACATGGCGCGCATGATCGCGTTGCGGGCTGGTTTGCCCGACTCGGTTCCCGCTGAGACGATCAATCGTTATTGTTCTTCGGGCGTGCAGTCCATTGCGCATGTGGCGTACGCGATTCAAAGTGGACAAATCGAAGTCGGCATCGCGGGCGGAGCGGAGTCCATGACGATGGTTCCGATGGCGGGATTCAAGTTCTCGCCGAATCCATATTTCGCGCAAGACCTGCCGCAGTACTACACCAACATGGGACTCACCGCTGAGAACGTCTCGGTCAAGTATGGCGTGAGCCGTGAAGACCAGGATGAGTTCTCGTTGAAGAGCAATCAGAAGGCGGCGCAGGCTGTCAACTCTGGATTGTTCGATCCTGAACTTGTTCCAGTGGACGTTGAGGTGACTGAATTGGATGCGAATGAAAAACCCGTCAAAAAGAATTTCACCGTGAAGCGCGATGAAGGTCCGCGCGCCGATACGAACATGGAAGCGCTGTCCAAACTCAAGCCTGCTTTCAAAGAGGGCGGCGTTGTTACTGCGGGCAACTCGTCGCAAATGTCCGATGGCGCGGCGGCGGTGATGGTGATGTCTGCTGAGAAGGCAAACGCGCTCGGACTCAAGCCGATGGCGCGATTCGTTTCGTTCGCGGTGGGAGGCGTCCCGCCTGAATTGATGGGTATCGGTCCCGTTGTCGCGGTCCCGAAGGCGTTGAAACTCGCAGGGTTGACCTTGAACGATATTGACCTGATAGAATTAAACGAAGCCTTTGCCGCGCAATCGCTGGCGGTCATCCGCACGCTGGAGATGGACGAGAGCAAGGTTAACATCAACGGCGGCGCGATCGCGTTGGGACATCCGCTGGGATGCACGGGCTCAAAACTGACCACGCAACTCATCTACGAAATGAGTCGCCGTAAGTCGAAGTATGGCATGGTCACGATGTGCATCGGCGGCGGCATGGGCGCGGCGGCGATTTTCGAGAACCTTCAGAATTAAGTCAAAGTTCAAAGTTCCAAGGTCGAAAGTCGCTGACATTTGACTTTCGACCTTTGACTAAAAAACCATCAAACTACCAAACTAGGAGACTAAATAATGCCCCTCACAATATCACAACTCATGGAAAAAATGCCTGGCGCGTTCCTGCCTGAAAAAGCCGTAAACGTGAATGCGGTCATCCACTTCAAATTCACAGGCGAAGAAGCGGGCGAATGGAACGCCAAGATCGCGGACGGCAAATGCGACGTGGCGCAAGGCGCTCCTGCCGACAAAGCGACTATGACCCTCACCGCTGACTCGGGCGATTACGTCAAACTCTTCACGGGCGAGTTAGACGGGATGCAAGCCTTCATGCAGGGCAAACTCAAACTGGGCGGCGATTTGAACCTGGCAATGAAGTTGATGCAGATGTTCAAGATCAAGTAAGAAGCGTGGAATCGAAAAAAGAAGATATCCGTCAGAGGATGTCTTCTTTTTTTCGATTGATGGTTTTATGACAACAGCGATAATACCGACCACAACGCGGATGCGGTCAAACACATTGTAATGATTGCGAAGGCGGATGTCGTGATCCCCGCGGCTTTCGATCGGATCCAGCCTGAAAGCCCAATGCCGCCAAGAAATACGAAGATCGCGGTGACCAGTATCAAGAAGCCGCCGATGCTGAGTAAGTCCAACTCTGCACGGACTTCATTCAGTTCGGCTGTGGCGGCAAACGACAGGATTGAAACGATCAACGAATACGTGAACAGCACAGTTGAGATCGAAAAGACGATAATGCAGGCGGTGACAAGTTTGCTCTTGTTTTCTGTAACAAGAAATTGGATCACGGCGGTCAAGCCGAAGCCTGCCAGCAAGCCAGCCAGCGTTGCAAACGCTCCCGCTTCCGCTAAATAATTTTCGACGGTCATAGGCTCGCCTCAATATTTGAATTGTTGAATGTTTTGAATCTTAATATCCGCGATATTATAACGGACAATCTTCGCTTCGGCGAGATCCGCGCAGAAATTGCGAGGAACTGTTTGCGGCAAAGTACTCGGGTGATCACAGAGAGGGAAAGGGAAGAGAATAGGTCGCTGACTTTCAACCTTTGACCTTTGGCTAGCGAACTAGCAAACTAATCGCTTTATATCCCTAGCCAATTTCCGGCTTCTCTTGGCAAAGTAGACGCGGGCCCCTGCCGCGCAGTGCAGGCAGGGAGCGACTCTAAGAATAATCTTCCATACTGCTTCGTCAATACGCGGCGATCTAAAATAGCGACGATGCCGCGATCGGATGCGGTGCGGATGAGACGACCAAAGCCCTGCCTAAATTTCAATATCGCTTCGGGGAGGTAATATTGATTGAACGAGTCTTCATACATTTCGGAGCGTGCCGCGATGAGCGGATCGGTGGGAACGTCGAAGGGCAGTTTCGTGATAACGACGACCGATAAGGATTCGCCTGGTATGTCCACGCCTTCCCAAAAAGATTTGGTTCCCAGCAGCGCTGCGCGTTCAGTCGCTTTGAACGATTCGAGCAGCGCGTTCGGCGAAGCGCCGTCGCCCTGTTCGTAGACGAAGATGTCTTCGCGTGCCAGCGGAGCGGCGATCTCGCGCGCAGTTTTTTTCAACGCGGCGTACGAGGTGAACAACACGAGCATTCGCCCGCCTGTGGCTTTAGCGGTGTTGAGGATCGCCCTGTTGAGAGCCTGCTCATAGCCGTTTTGATTCGGCTCAGGGATGTCGTTGGCGATATAGAGTAGGGCGGCGCTTTCGTAATCGTACGGCGAACCGAGTTGCATTTCATCCGCTTCGTCTGCGCCAAGGGTGCTTCGTAAGTATTGAAATTCGCCGTGCGTGGTCAGCGTAGCAGAGGTGAGAATCACGGAACGTTTTTCATGCCATAAATATTTCTCTACCATCGGCGCCACGCTTAACGGGGCGGCGTTGAGCGATAGGCGATTCTGATTCGGTTGTACTTCGACCCAATAAACCGTGCCATTATTGGGTTTGCTGATCATGCCTGTGATGTTCGCTTCGGCTTCGGTAAGCCTGCGCGTTACATTGCTAATGTCGCCCATTGCGTCTTCGAGGTTGTCGTGACCTTCCGCGTATAAATCTGCGGCGGCTTTGTAAATGACGGATAATTCTTTGAGTAGATTCCGCAGCGTCTCGCCGGTTGCGTCCCAAGCCGTTTCTACTTCATCCCAAAACGGGAGTGTGCGAGTCGCAGGCAGTACGCGCGCCTGCCAGGCGTAATTTGACGGCGACTGTCCCTCGCGTTGCAAACGCGCGAACTCGTTCAACACGCTGAAGAACTCGCGATTCATCTGCTCGATGCGAAATGCCATATCGGTGGCGTGACTGACCTGTTTTTGGAGCAAGCCAAAGTCAGAAGGACGAAGCGTGGCGCTCGTTTCGCCGAGAAGCTTTCCAAGCGCGCCCGTGTTCGATCCGCCGATCTCTTTCATCATGCGATCCAAGTCGAATTGAGTCAGGCGGAACGACATGGCGTTGGTCGTCGCCGATTCTAAGTGATGACCTTCGTCAATAACGAGATGCGAATATTCGGGTAAGACTTTGCTCCCTGTGGCGATATCGGATAACAATAGCGCGTGGTTAACTACTAAAATGTGCGCGGATTGCGCCGCGATCTTCGCGCGGTAGAACGGGCATGTTCCGCCTGTGCGCTTGATGCATAATTCAGAGGTACAGGCATCGTCGTCCGCCGACATACGATTCCAGATCTCGCGTTCGACGGGACCTGTGAGGTTGATCTGACTTCGATCGCCGCTTTGATTGGTTAATTGCCATACCAACACTTTCGCCAGCACGCGCATTTCGTCTGTGTTGCGCGGGTAGGAATGGCGCATATTTTCCACTTTGCGCGGACAGAGGTAGTTGGAACGTCCCTTCAATACCGAGAAGCGAAGATCGAGGTTGAGCGCTTGACTCAAATTTGGCAAGTCGCGCTGGATGAGTTGATCTTGCAGGTTGATGGTGTTGGTTGAAACAACGACGCGCGTGTTGTTTTGAACGGCAAATAGCGCGGCGGGAATGAGGTAAGCGAAACTTTTACCAACGCCTGTTCCGGCTTCTACCATCAGGTGACTTCCGTACGATAGCGCGTCGGATACGGCGCGCGTCATTTCCACTTGTTCGGCTCTTTGCTCGAATGAATCGAAATATTGAGAGAAAGGTCCGCCGTATTCCAGAATGGATGCAACCTCTTCTGCGTTGAGCGGCGTTGGCTCTTGAGGGTTGTCTAACGGCGGGAATTTGGCGGCGTCAAATCGCGTTGAGCGCTCGCTTTGTTTAGGCGGCTTCTTTAATTCGTCGTTTTCATCAGGCTGCGATTCAACGATCTGTTGAAAGACCCAACGCGCATCCCATTCGACGGCTTCGCTAAGGCGCACGATCTCTTCTATCAACTCGTGCGGCAATTCGCGCGCCATCTCGAACAGCTTATTGAATGCCGCCATAGTGACTTTAGCGTCGTCAAGCGCGCGATGGGTGGCGGGCAGTAGAATGCCCAATTGTTTGCCCAATGAACCAAGGTTGTAGCGGCTGGCGGCAGGCATGACCACTGCTGCAATCTCGTAGGTGTCAATGACTTCGTTGTAGTGAAGTATCCCCGCTTGTTTTTGAATGAATCCTAAGTCGAAGCGGATGTTATGTCCCACGACCGGCGCATCGCCGACGAACGCTTCGAGTTCGTGGATAACCTCGCGTAATTTTGGAGCGTTGCGTGTCTCTGCGTCGCTGATGCCGGTCAGCCCGGTGATGAATTCGGGGATGTGCCTGCCGGGGTTGATGACCGACGCCCACTCCGCTTCGATACGGCGTCCTTTGAACTTTACGGCGGCGATTTCGATGATCGCGTCGCGCTCATCGTTTAATCCCGTTGTTTCGATGTCAATGGCTACGATAGAGTTCATAATAGAACAAGTGTATCATAATTAGATGCGTAGTCTCCAATCCCCAGTTCCAATTGCGAGGGAATAGAGATTAGAGACTGAATAGCGCCAGTGGTAGAACGCTCACTCGGGCAGCGCGGCTTTTATCGCTGTAAGTATCGCTGGGGCGATCGGCTTTTCCTTGGCTTTTTGACGGAAGTAATTTTTGACAGCATCTATTTTAATGGCGAGCAAGGGCGCATTCTCGGCTTGAATTTCGATCTCGTCGTTCATGAAGACTAAGGCGGCGTTTACTTCGGGGATTTCGGTTGCTTGAAGACGATCTGCCAAAAATTTCTTGATCGCTTGAATATCGTGCGCGGCGCTAAGATCGGGACGGCCGAGTCCTTCTTGACCGAAAATGCTCATGTAGGCTTGAATCAACCCTCCGTTATTGAGGCGCCAGCGATCTTTGGTATAAGCGATCACGCCGCGTTGACGATAAGGAAGCAGCGCCCAAATCCCAGCGGGTCCGACCAGCAGATGCGATACAGGCGTTGTAAAATGATACATGTGAAAATCGCCCGACAAGCCTTTGAGCGCCGCGTCTATTTTCTCGTCAATGCGTGGACGCCCGCCATAGCGGTTAGTAAGATACAGCCCGACTTGCACGAGAATTAAGCCGACGATAAACGAGCCCAACGTGAGGTAGAAAAATTGGGTGTCGTCGCCCGACAAGTTGTTAACGTTGATGAAGAAGCCCGCGCCTAGGATGATAATTGCCGCTAGAATCGCCCAGCCGCCAATTTTTCCGTTGCGCTTGATTAATTTTTCATTTCTGATGATTTTCATAATGATTCCAATAGCGCCGACTTAAGTCGGCGTTATGCTATTTTTTCAAACTTTCCTCAATCGCCGATTTGATCGCGCTTAACAAGTTCGATTCGATTGCATTTTTCGCCACACGAATCGCGTTTTTCACTGCGAGCGCGTCGGAGCGACCGTGACCGATGAACGTCAATCCGTTTACGCCTAGAAGCGGAGCCGCACCTTCTTCCGAAGGATCGAGCAATTTTTTGATTTTACCGAGCGCCGGCTTGACCAACGCTCCGCCGAGCAGCGTTAGCGGACCTCCGCTCTTGACTGCTTCGCGAATCTTTTCGGTAAGCAATTTGGCGACCGCTTCCGATGACTTGAGCATGACGTTGCCGGTGAAGCCGTCGGTGACAGCAACATCAACGTGACCGTTGAAGATTTCCTTCCCCTCGACGTTGCCGACGAAGTTAAGGTTCGCATTTTGAAGCAGCGGATAGGTCGCCTTGACGAGTTCGCTACCTTTGCCGGCTTCTTCGCCGATAGAGACCAGCCCTATCCGTGGGTTTTTCACGCCGCGCGCGCGTTCTGCAAACACACTCCCCATGATCCCGAATTGCAGCAGATTTTTCGGATCGCAGTCGGGATTTGCGCCGATGTCTAGAATTGTGCAGATGCCGTTCGCCGTGGGGAAGGGAACCGCTACGGCTGGACGGTCTACGCCTTTGATTCTTCCTAATCGGAATAAAGCAGTGACCATCGCCGCACCGGTGTTGCCCATCGTGACGAATGCGTCGGCTTCGCCATTTTTAACGAGATCGTATCCGACTGCCATCGAATTTTTAGCGTCTTTATGGCGCGCTTTTATTACGAGGTCGTCGCCTTTGTCGTTCATGGTTAACATCTCGGGCGCATGAACGACGCTAATAGGCAGAGAACTTGCGCGGTGAGATTCCAGCAGAGGTTGAATTTTCTCGGCGTCGCCGGTTAAGACGATCCCTACTCCGTATTCGCGCGCCGCCAATACCGCGCCTTCCACGTCTGGGGTTGGATAATGATCGCTCCCCATGGCGTCTACTACAATTCGAGTCATGTTATTCTCCAAAATAGATTTCGCTTGACAAGCGAAGTAAGCCGATTATAATACGCCCTGCTTATGCGCTGGTGCTGGAATTGGCAGACAGGCATGGTTGAGGGCCATGTGCCGCAAGGCGTGGAGGTTCAAGTCCTCTCCAGCGCACTCTTAAGAAATCTCCGCAATTGCGGAGATTTTTTGTTTCGACGGTCTGCGTCTAGCGACTATCTTGCGTCCTGGCGTTGTTATATATAATTAAGCTGCAGCAGGTTACTGCGCCCTCGGCTTTTGCCAGTTCGTCTACAACCACAGGCTTGATTTTAAATCCTAGCGATTCGAGTCTCGCGGTCGTTTGCGGAAATGCCGTTGGAAAGACGATCGAACCGTTGATCGGTAAACAATTTGCGGCGAACGGTTCGGAAGGATGGACATCAATTAATTTGTATCCTTCAAAGTTCTCGGGATCCACCCAGTTGCGGTTGATGAGCAAAGTTTCATCGTCTATACGCGTGATGGCGCTTTTGAGATGCAGACAATCGCGCAGTTCTATGTTGCGCGTTTTGTATCCGTATTTTCCGAGCAGTTGATTCATCTGGTCAATGACGCTTGCTGTGCTTCGCGTAGACATGCCCACAAATATTTCTTTCCCCATCACAAGCGTATCGCCGCCGTCTATGGCGGCGGGAGGCTGAATACGGATGATCTCGCGGTAGGGGGCTAGGGCGCAGGCGATGGATTCGACTTCGGGTTTGCGCGAGTCGGCTCCGGGTCGGGTGAGAAGCGCGACTTCAGGCAGAATGACGGCGGTATCTTCGACAAAGACGGAATCGGGTAAATCCGCTTCGGCGGGTAATTCCAGAACAGCGCATCCAAGTTCTTTTAAGGTTTGTGTATATTGATGATGTTGTCGTCGAGCGACGTCTATGTCAATGGAGGCGCGTTCGATGTGCGTGATCTCGCATTCGTTGAAGCGCGGACTGACCTCGCGCGTGACCGCGATAAGCAAAATTACCTTCCCCCGGTGCGGTAGCGTTCGATCAGCGCTTGCGTGCGGGGGTCTTTGGGGGCGCTGAACAGTGCGGTTGGGTTAGCGTCTTCGATGATTTCGCCCTCTGCCATTACCAGCACACGATCAGCCACTTCGCGCGCAAAGCCCATTTCGTGCGTGACGACGATCATGGTCATGCCGTCTTTGGCGACTTTTTTCATTACGTTTAATACTTCGCCGATCAATTCGGGGTCGAGCGCGGAGGTGGGTTCGTCGAACAGCATGACGCGCGGCTGCATAGTGAGCGCGCGCGCGATCGCTACGCGTTGTTTTTGTCCGCCGGAGAGGCGCAACGGATATTCGTCTCTCTTAAATAGCATGCCGACGCTGTCGAGATTTTTTTCGCCGAGCGCGATGGCTTCGGAGCGTTCCATGCCTTTGACGGTGACCGGTCCCTCGATGACGTTTTGCAAGACGCTCATATGCGGGAAGAGATTGAATTCTTGGAAGACCATGCCGGTCTTGAGGCGCACTTCATGAATCCGCTGGCGATGTTCATTGCCGCGTTCGTGGCTGTGGACGGTTAAACCGTCCACTTCAATGCTTCCGCCAGAAGGTTCTTCGAGAAAGTTTATGCAGCGCAATAGCGTGCTTTTTCCCGAGCCGCTGCGTCCGATCAGGCAGATCACTTCGCGCGGTTGGACTTCGAGTGAAACATTTTTGAGCACATGTAAGCGGCCAAAATATTTATCTAGGTTTGAAATGCGAACGATGGGCGCCATCTTAGCGATCCCCTTTGGCGAGATAGGCTTCGAGGCGCGATTGCAGGAAGGTTAAGAGCAACGTCATCACCCAGTAAAACATAGCCGCCATGAGCAGGGCTTCGAGATTGTTGAATTGGGCGCGCCCTACTTTTTGGGCGCGCCACATAAGTTCGTGAACGAAGCCTGTCGCGGAAACGAGCGCGGAATCTTTCGTCATGGAAATGAAGTCGTTGCCCATTGGGGGGATGGCGAAACGCAACGCCTGCGGGAGGATCACTCGTCGCATGGTTTGAAGCGGGGTCATGCCGAGCGCGGTAGCGGCTTCACGCTGTCCCTTGCCGACGGAGGAGAGCGCGGCGCGGAACGTTTCGCTCATATACGCGCCATAGTTCAGCCCAAGCGCAAGCACGCCTGCGAGAACTCCGCTGAGGATGATCCCAAGTTGGGGAAGCGCTAAAAAGAAGAAAAATATCTGAAGATAAAGCGGCGTGCCGCGAATCAATGAGACATAAAATGTGCTGAGCGCGAAGATCGGCGGAAACGTGGAGAGTCTGCCCAGCGCGGTTAATAAAGCCAGCAACATTGCCAGCAGAATTGAGAGGATTGAAACGAAGAGCGTTTGCCCTAAACCGCCGCCGATAAAGGCGAGGTTGTTTCGCATGAATTCAGTGTTAAGCTGGATAGTTTGATAACTTCCGATTGATTTCCCGCTAAACAAAAAAATTAATATTAAGAGCAGAATTCCCCATGTCGCTCCAACGCCCATGCGAAAATTCGCTTGTTTGCGTTTTTGGACGGCAACGAGTAGATCGGCTTGCGATTGTCCTGATGAGTTTGCGGTATCCATTAGGCGTTGGTAAGGCGGAAGTATTGTATCAGTTTATATCGGATGGTGAAAGATGCTAATTTCAAATAGAGAGAAGGGGAGCGGCGGGCAGCCGCTCCCCAAATGTAATAACGAACTAGTGTTGCGGCGCTTGCGTAATATCCGAGCCGAACCACTTAACGGAGAGGTTTGTGAGCGTGCCATCTTCGTGCATCTTGGTGAAGATGCGGTTGACTTCTTCGCGCAATGTGGCGGTCGGCAGGCTGGCGGATTTGTCGAACGAGGCGGCGAGGTCTTCAGAGAAGACCGGCGAGCCAAGTTTAACGACCGGGAAGCCCGCGGCGATGTTAGCGTCCACGACGGTCTCAGAAGTCATGTAGCCGATGAAGTCTTCGCGGCCCGCGGCGATGGACTGAGCGCATTCCTGATCGGTCTCAAGCGGGACGATGGTGACGCTCGGCGCTTGCGCGTAAATAGATGAAGCGGGCAAGCCCAATCCTGCCATATCGCCTTCGAGCCAAGATTCGTAGGTCGTAGAGGCGCCGACGCACAGCGCTTTCCCGTTTAGATCGTCGAGAGACGTGAGACCTGAATCAGCGCGGACGGCGATGATCGCCGGCGTGTAGTAATACGGTACGCTGAAGTCAAGGACTTTCTGGCGATCGGTGGTGATGGTCATCGAGCCGACGCTAACGTCCCATTTGTTCGCCCACGAGCCGGCGGTGATCGTATCCCAAGAAGGGGTGGCGAAGCAGGTCTCGACGCCTAATCCGTCGCCGATTGCGATAGCGGCGTCCACGTCAAAGCCTTGCATTTCAGCGGTCGTCAAGGCGTCGGATGGGCATTTCGTGCCGGCGGGGCGTTTGCCTTCTGTATTCAAAAACGACTGCGGTTCATAGTTCGGATCGGTCGAAACTAGAATGTAACCGCGTTGCTTAATCTGCTCGAGCAGATCGTTCGCTTGCGCTTGCGGAGCGCTTTTGCCGCCGCATGCCGCTAATGCGAACGCGGCAATTACGCCGACAACCAACAGTTTGTGCAAGTTCTTCATGTACTCCTCCAAGAGAATAAAGAATAGATTCGAGATGAACCGCGTTCATCTCGTTCGTGTAAGGATAGACTATTTTGCGCGATTCGACAAGTGTTCGCGCACGTTATTTTTATAAATCGTTGACGCGCCGATAGCGGCATGAAGAGTATGATCTTTATAAGAATGAGGGTCTACAGCGCAGGTTTTATGGAGCCGTACAGTACAATACATTCATTCTTGGAGAGGATTATGAAACTTGTCACTGTCTCACAAATGCAGGAAATTGAAAAAGAAGCGGATGCGAACGGCTTATCTTACGATCAGATGATGCAAAACGCCGGCTTGGGTTTGGCGGATGTTATAGCCGATCTGTTCGCTGACGACGACTCGCTTGCGATCGTCGGTTTGGTCGGCTCTGGAAATAACGGCGGCGACGCGCTTGTCGCATTGACGGCGCTGGTGGAAGCGGGCTGGAAGGCGAGCGCGTATCTCGTCAAACGGAGGAAAGACGCTCTCGTAAAACGCTTCGCTGAAGCGGGAGGAGAGGTCTTTGCGGGCGAGGGCGCTTTTGAACAATTGACTGAAGCGCTTGGAAGCGCTCACATCTTCCTCGATGGCGCGTTTGGGACGGGAGTTAAGCCGCCGTTGAAGAAAGACGTCGCTGAAACGCTTGCGGAGGTCAATGATTATTTAGACAGCCTGGACGAACCCCCATTCGTGATTGCAGTAGATTGTCCTTCGGGCGTGAATTGCGATTCGGGCGAAACGGCGGAAGAAACGATCCGCGCGGACCTGACCGTTACGATGGCTGCAGTTAAACAAGGTTTGCTGAAATTGCCGGCGTTTGAATATGTGGGCGGACTCAAAGTAGTTGATATTGGATTTCCACCGAATCTTTCAAAGTGGAAGGATGTATGCGTTGAAGTCGCAGACGAAGACTCAATTTCGGCGCTGTTGCCCGAACGTCCGTTAGATGCGCACAAAGGGACGTTTGGCGCGGCGTTGATCGCGGCTGGCTCGGTCAACTACGCCGGAGCGGTCGTCCTGGCGGGCGAGGCAGCGTATCGCGCTGGGGCGGGGCTTGTTCAGTTGGCGATTCCTGCATCTATTCATGCGGCGATCGCGGGTCAAATTCCTGAAGCGACCTGGATTCTTCTTCCGCATTCGACTGGCGTGATCGCTTCCGGCGCGGCAGATGTACTGTTGAAAAACCTCGGACGCGCAACGGCAATGCTGATCGGTCCGGGCGTTGGAAGCGAAAGCGCAACGAAAGAATTTATTGAAACTTTACTGACGCAGAGAGCGACTCCGAAGAAATCGGCGCTCGGCTTTGTGCATGAAGAAGCCGATTCAAAGGAGACGATTGAGAACGCTTTACCGCCGTTGGTTGTGGACGCAGACGGGCTGCGTTTGCTTGCGCAGATTAAAGACTGGCAGGTAAAACTCCCTGCGACGGCGATTCTCACGCCACACCCCGGTGAAATGTCTGCGTTGACTGGAATATCACGCGAAGAAATTCAAGAAGATCGGCAATCCATCGCCCTTAAGTTTGCGCGAGAGTGGGGACATGTCGTTGTGTTGAAAGGCGCGTTTACGGTGATTGCCGCACCCGATGGGCGGATGACGATCATTCCGGTCGCGTCGCCGGCTTTGGCGCGCGCTGGAAGCGGCGACGTGCTGGCTGGCGTTATCGTTGGACTGCGCGCGCAAGGATTAGACGCTTACGATGCGGCGACGGCTGGCGCGTGGATTCATGCGCAGGCTGGGCTGTATGCCGCCGACGATCTCGGCTCGACTGTGGCAGTGATGGCGAGCGATATTGTGAGTTCCATTCCCGACGTATTGTGCGATTTGGAGTAGCGCTCGTGTTTACGCCGTTTTCGTAAACGTGACAGAAAACTTTTCTGCGGTAAATAAAAAGACTCTCCGCCGGAGAGTCTTTTTATTTTGAAGCGAAACCAGTCTCGTTGTCTTATCCGTTCATGAACGCTTCGAGATTTTCCTTACTGATACGAAACGCCGAGCCGATCTTCTTGGCTTTTAGACTGCCGTCGTTGATCGCGCCTAAAACGTCCGCTTCGGTTACTTTCATGAATTGCGCCGCTTCGGCGGGCGTCATGATGTCCGGCATTTTTATGCTGCCCGCGGCGGCGCCGCCCGCAGCGGCATTTTGCATGCCGCCTTGAAGCGCTTGCCCCATCAGATTGCCGATGCCCATGCCTGCGCCGATGCCAGCGGTGAGACCCGCTCCGCCGCCTTCGTTTTGAGCCGCGTCGCGCATTGCATCTGCGGCTTGTAGTTGTGTGTATGTTGCCATATCAAGCATGCCCATGTCGCGTAATTCTTGCGCAGATTTGCTGGATGGTTTGAGATTCCCAATGTAGAAGGATTTCAAGACCATGCCCAACGCTTCGAAATCATCCTGCGCTTTTGCGCGGACGCTGGCGCCGAGTTCTTCCGTCAAACCGATTAAGTCCACTACGCTTTTCGCGGAGGTGGTTTCGCCGAGCACGTCTTGCAATTTGGATAGTAAAACGGATCGCAAACGTTCTTCAATGTCGGAAGTGCGATAACTACCCCGCGCGCCGACGATCTGTGTGACGAATTGTTGCGGGTCTTTTACTTGGAACGAATATGTTCCGAATCCCTGCAATAACGCCACGCCCAACCCCATGCCCGGGTTGCGAACAATGATCGGTTGCGGCGTGCCCCACTTCTCGTTGGCAAATTCCTTGAGCGACACGAAGTACACTTCCGCTGGGAACGGCGTGCGTTCGTTGAACGCTTTTCCGATGAGGTCAATTAATTTTGGGATGTTCGCAGTGGCGATTGTGTGCCTGCCTGCGTTGAATACATCCAGCGCGTTGCCGTCGCGGAAGAAGACCGCCGCTTGCGCCTCGCGTACGATCACTTGCGAACCGAGGCGATAGTCGCCGATGCCCTCCTCAGGGAAGCGATGGACGATCTCATCTTTCATCTCGTTTGCATATTCGATTACATCAAAAATTCTAGCCATGTGTCTCTCCTTTTCAAGGAACGTTATTCCGAATTATAGCCTAAGTTATGTACGAAAAAAATGAAAAAAGGTCTCAATCTTTCATGGATTTGCCCGTGCCTTTATCGCGGATCATCAGGATCTCCGCCATGACGCTAACGGCGATCTCTTCGGGCGTTTCAGCGTTCAGCTCGATTCCCATGGGCGAATGAACGCGCGCGATCAGTTCTTCAGGCACGCCTTTTGCCCTCAGCGCTTTGACGGTTGTCAGCCAGCGGCGTTTAGACCCGATCACGCCGATATACGCCGCTTGTGATGTAAGCAGCGACGGCAAGCCTAACGCGTCCAGCGCGGACCCGCGACTAGTGATCGCTAGAAACGTTCGCCGCGTGATCTTTAGTTGACTTGCCAGCTCTTCCATCGGGAGCGGATAGTACGCGTCGGCGCCCGGTGTGGATTCGGGGTTGCAAAATTCCCCGCGGTCGTCGCTGACGACGACTCGGAATCCCAGCCATTTTGCCAAGTGAACGATCGCCTTGCCGACATGCCCCGCGCCGATGATGACAACCGTTGGAGTTGAGAGGATCGGTTCCACAAAGACCTCTATGGTTCCGCCGCATACGCCGGGATCGCCGCGCTTTGGGTTGACGAGATGATAGGTGAGCGTGCGCGGCTTGCCCTCGCTGAAGGCGATCCAGGCTTCATCAAGTACGCGGTGTTCTAAGTCTCCGCCGCCAATCGAACCGACTGATTTCCCGTTTGGATAGACCAGCATCTTACTGCCCACGCGTCGTGGTGTGGAACCTTGACTTTTGACGATGGTGCACAACACAACGGATTCGTCGTTTTTGTCCAGCTCGGAGATGATTTGATAGATGGAGGTCATAACGCCAATGCATCACTCCAGCAATCCCAATACGACGGGCAGCAATTGTTTCTTGCGCGAGACGACGCCCGGCGCATGGCGGGTGTCGTCTGGAAGAGGCGGGTAGGGCAGATCGTCGAGTATGAGCGGCGCGTGAGACGACAGGATCAGCCGGCTTGAACCGCGCACAATATCGGTAACGAGCAGCATGGCGAAGTCGAGTCCTTGCTTATCTTTGAGATCGTCGAGCGCTTTGGAAAGCGAGATAAGATGATCCGCCAATTGCAAAAGGTCGGTCACTTCGGCTTGTGCGATGGCGAATTTGAATCCGCCGGCTTCGTATTGTTTGATGTCGGTGTTGACGATCTCATGCGGATCGCGATTTGAGAGTCCCGCGCCGGCGGCGAGTAAGGCTGTGCCGAACGATTCAATCGTCTCGCCTTTAAGCGGACTTCCGCCCACGAACGCCCATCGCGCGAGTCGTTCGGCGGCGCTTTTATCGCGCAATGTGACGGTCGGTGAGGCGAGGATGAGCGTGTCAGACAGCAGCCCAGCGAGAAGCGCACCCGCGAGACTGGGCGGCATGGAAAGCCCCGCCTCGGCGCTCATCTCCGAAACGAGCGTTGAGGTCGAGCCGACAACGTCTACTGTGAAGCGAATGGGCGTGTGGGTATGCGAGTTGCCGAGACGGTGATGGTCTAACACTTCGAGCAACTCGGCTTCTTCGAGCGCGCCGATGGATTGACGCGGTTCGTTATGATCTACAAGGATGATCTTTAAGCGCGGCGGATTGAGCAGGTCGCGCTGGCGAGCGACGCCGAGATATAGACCGTTTTCATCAATAACCCAATAGTCGCTGGTTTCGTCGCGCAGGATACGATTCAAAAAGTCGCGGATGCGTGCGTTAGCGGGGAATTTAGCTGCGCTCGTGTCCGCCGCATCTTTGCATGGCGCCGACATCATTTCGCGCACGGTTGTTTCGGCAGGACGCGGACCCAGCGTTTCGATGAAGTATTTGAATAGGCTCAAGCCGTTGATCAGCCCGAACGGTTTACCGTCCGCGTCTACGATGGGAGCGACGCCGCCGGTTTTGCTGGCGAGCGCCCATGCCGCGCCTAATTGCGCTTGCGGACGGATAGTGTCATATCGCAACATCACAGAATCAAAGCGCGGCGACGCGTCGGTCAGCAAGATAGGCGGGTCGAGTTCCAGACGTTTGAGCGTCCACGCCGTTTGCGGGTTGAGCGCGCCTGCGCGCGCCGCGACAGCCTCTACGCCATCGCGTTCGCGCAGAAGCCACGCGTAGCCCATGGCAGAGGCGATGGAGTCAGTGTCGGGGTTGACATGCCCGATGACGAAAGTTTTGTCTGCCATTTATTCTTTCAGCATCAACTGGTTGGTATGCTCGTCGAGATCGTCCATGGTTTTCATGAATGCCGATTCGAGGTCAACGTGATGCGCCTTTGCCAGAATGATAACAGACCAAAGGCAATCTGCGAGTTCGTGCGCGAGTTTGTCATGCGCTTCTGATATTTTGCGTTTGCCTTGCAAGGCTACAACTAATTTGGCGAGGTCGCCAACATCGCCGACGAAGCCAAGCGCAAGTTCCTCGGTTGACCATTCTGCGCCGTATTGTTTCTGTTCAAGCAGGGCATACTTGGCGCGGACTTCAGCCGCTTGTTGAATGATCTCTTGAAATTCCATTACTTCTTCATCGCCCGCCACACGCGTTCGGGCGTAACGGGGATCACATCCACGTCCACGCCGATGGCGTCGCGAATGGCGTTGCCGACGGCTGGCGCTACGCCGTTCATGGGGATTTCGGCAACAGCTTTCACGCCGAAGGGATGACTCGGTTCGAACGTCTCAACGAAGATGGTTTCAAGTTCGGGCATTTCATCTGCGCGGAAGATGTGGTAGCGATCGAGATCGCGTTCGATGGCGCGTCCGCTTTTATCATAGCGCATTTCTTCGCAGACGGCGTACCCAAGCGCTTGCGTCATACCGCCTTCCACTTGTCCCGATGCGGTCAGTGGGTTGATGATAACGCCCGCGTCTACTGCCATGATCAATTTGTCCACTTTAACGGCGCCTGTTTCCGTATCTACGGTCACTTCGGCAAATTGCGCCGCGAAGGGCGGGGGCGAAACCGGCGAGACGTGACTCGCCACGCCCATAATCTGCTCTTGATTGCTTCGATGCAAGCTGTCGAGGGCGATTTCGCTAAATGGAATAGTTTGCCCGCTCGGCTCAATAACCATGCGATTGGAAAGTTGCAAATCGGAAGATTCAACGTTCAGACCTTGAGCCTTGAACATATCAACCGCTCTGGCTTTTATTCTTTCCGCGACGATCTGCGCGGCTTTGACGGCGGCTGTGCCGGAGATGTAAGTGGTGGATGAGGCGTACGCGCCTTTGTCGAATGGGGTAAAGTCGGTGTCTGAGGAGTATGCGATGATATCTTCGAGCGGCGCTCCCAATACTTCAGCCGCCATCTGCGCGATGACGGTATCCGAGCCGGTGCCTAGATCCGTTGCACCGACCAGCATGTTGAAAGAACCGTCGTCATTCATCTTAATGGACGCGCCGCCCATATCGAGATAGGGGATGGCTGTGCCTTGCATAACCATCGCCATGCCCACGCCTTTGCGTAAATGAGACGCACCGCTGTTCTGTCGCCATTCTTCATTGCCAGATTTCGTATCCCAGCCGATGGCGGCTTTGCCCTGCGCGACGCACATCTCCAAGCCGACGGTTTGCACGATCTCTGGGCGCGGTTCGCGGCCCTCGTTCCAAGCGGTTGAGAAGGGGTGGTATTCGCCTGGACGGATGGCGTTCTTCAAGCGGAATGCGATCGGATCAAGGTCGAGCGCGCGCGCTACTTTTTCCATGTGACGATCAAGGGGCCAGTAGCCTTGTGGCACGCCGTAGCCGCGAAAAGCGCCAGCCGGCGGCGTGTTGGTATACACTACGTCCGCATGGAATTGGATGTTCGGCGATTCGCGGTATGTGCCGTCCCCGACATATAACGCCATTGATTTGTGCCCGGTATTGCCGGTCACGGTTAACGCGTGACAACCGTACGCGCCCGTGTCTGATAGCGCGTACATGGCGTTCGCAGTGATGGTCCCGTCGTTTTTAACGCCGGTCTTCATCTTGACGCGCATCGGGTGGCGCGAACGTGCCGCGCTGAATTCTTCTTCGCGCGTATATTCATACAACACCGGGCGTTTGGTGGCGATGGTCAAATGCGCGGGGATATCCTCGATGAGCATCTCTTGTTTGCCGCCGAAGCCGCCGCCGATGCGCGGCTTGACGACGCGAATACGCTTGACGGGCAAGTCAAGAATCGGCGCCAGCATACGGCGCGTGTGAAACGGCACTTGCGTTGACGTGCGCACGACTAAACGATCGTCCTCGTCCCAATACGTCAGACAAACGTGCGGCTCAATGGACACTTGCTGCACTTTTGGCACAACATACTCGGCTTCAAAAATTTGATCGGCTTCGGCGAAGCCCTTTTCAACGTCGCCGATGTCAATGCGAATTTCGGCGGCGAGGTTGCGTTCTTTGTTCGAATCGGCGAAATCTACAAACTCAGGCTCATCGTGGATAATAGTCGGATTGTCGAGCGCCTTGCGCAAATCTAAAATGGCGGGCAGAATTTCATATTCAACTTCAATAAGCGCCAGCGCCTGCTCTGCGATGGCGGGAGTCTCAGCCGCGACGAAAGCCACGCGGTCGCCGACGAAGCGCACCTTGTGGTCAAGCGAAAATGAGTCGAGCGGACCGGGGATGGGGTCTGATTGCCCAGCGGTCGAGTAGACCACGCGCGGTAAATCATGGTAGGTCAACACCGCTGCTACGCCGTGCAGCGCTTTAGCCTTGCTGACGTCTATTTTTTTGATGAGGGCATGCGCGTGCGGCGAATGCAACACTTTGGCGTATAACATCCCGCGCGCGTCTATGTCGGCGGTGAAGGCTGGTTTGCCTTGCACCAATTTGACCGCGTCCACTTTCTTCTCGGGTTTGCCTACCGTTTGATACGTTTGCGCTTCAGGCGCGACGATGACTTTCGGTCTGGCGATCACGTTGAGCATTGGCAGGTTATTCTCAGGCGCTGTAAAAGGCGGCTCGTCGGGCGCATTTCGCTCCCAGTTGACCGTTTCCCAGGCGAGCGGCTCTTCTCCGCGCATGACCGCCGCCGCTTTAAGGACGGCTTGCACCGGTTTGATGTAGCCAGTGCAACGGCACAACACGCCTGAGATCGCCTCGCGGACTTGCGCTTCGGTGGGATTAAGATTTGTATCCAACAGCGCTTGCGCGGCGAGGATTTGGGCGGGCGTGCAGTATCCGCATTGGATGGCGCCTGACTCGACGAAAGCCTGCTGTAGAGGACTCAGCCCCTCGGTTTTCTTCCAGCCCTGATCGGGATGTTCGCCTAACGCTTCGATGGTGACGATGAGATGTTCTTGCGCCTGCGCCGCCAGCATCGAGCCGGCGTTGACAGGTTTGCCGTCCAGCAGCACGGTGTCTGCGCCGCTGAGACCGCCTTCGTCGCCGAATTTAACGCCGAAGTAGCCCAGCCGCCGCACGACGGACAGCAGCGTTTCGGAAGGCGCGCATTCCACTTCGTGGACGTTGAAATTAATGGTTAGTGTAATGTTCATAGTTATTCCTTATAGTAGCGTGTAACATATCTATCCGCTTCTAGGTCGGGCGAAGTGTGCGATCACAGCGCTAATGCCGCTCAGGACGATTCCCAGCGCGGCGATTACTAGGGCTTGTAGAATGCAAATAAACGCGATAAACATGCCGAGCATGTTCGGTAAAGCCCAGCCAATCGTGGCTCCGGAAGAGATGAAACTCCAGGCGATAGGCAACGACAACAGCAATAAAATTGCGAAAGTTAGTTCGAAAACGGATTCGGCGGCGCGATGCGGTTCCTGCTTGAAGAGTCCAAGCCCGATGAATAACGCCAGCCATAGGATAACCAGTGCGACAGCTGCGGCAGCGGCTGTGAAGTTGACGATGTCGCTGGCGCTGGCGACGGAACTTAACGAATACGTTCGCCCGGCGATTAACGCGTAACGGATGTGAAATAGCGCCGCATATACCAATGCTCCCGCTCCCATCCATAGAAAAGCGCGATTCCAATACTTCCATAGCGCATAGCCAATCGCTGCGAACAACAGGATGCTTATGAGCAAACGAGGAATTCGTTCAGAAGTCAGGCGAGAGGCTTTCGCGGAATCTATCAGCGCTTGCGCGGCGCCGACTGTTAACGGTTGTACGCTGGCAGCGATGGGGCGCCCGATCGCTTCGGCGTATGCGGCGAGAAGAGTCGCCTGTTGGGCGGCAAGCGCCTGCTCAATCGCCGTTTTAGATGCGGGTGTGAGCGTCAGCATGTCTGTAAGGACGTTGCCCTGATTAACGGCGGGAATATTAATGCCTAACAGGGCTGCTATCGTTGGAGCGATATCAACCATGTGAATATCGCCGTAGTCGCCGGGTGCGATTCCCGCGCCGACTGCGACGAACGGCTCGATCAGTACGATCGGATCGGTTCCGCCATGCCCGCCCGCATCAATTTGCCCGTGATCAGAGAAGAGCACGAAGGTATCTTGCGAGAAGTCAAGTTGCGAGGCTATTTCTTTAATGAGCGCGTCGGCGCGTGTAGCGGCTTGATTCCAATGCGGGTCGCGCGGACCGCCCTGATGGTGTCCCGCATAGTCTACCTGATCGATATGAATGAGTATCAACTGATAATCGCCGCTGAACCATGGAAGCGCCGCATCCACGACGTCGCGGTCGGCGTTTGCGTCTTCGCCTGACGTGAAGTAGGAAGCGTCGCGATATTGGGCGGGGATCAGCCCTTCAAACCAGTTGTAGCCGGAGACCGCTGTTTTAAGTCCATTGCGATGCGCGGCGTAAAAGAGGTTGTCTTGCGTCCAAGCGCGCGGCGTCTCCCCGTCTTCCGGATTCATAGTCGGGCCGTCGGACAGATCGGGCCAAGCGCCGCTCATCAGAACGGAGTAGCCCGGCACAGAGTAAGAAGGCGTACGGCTGTGCGTAACGGCCGTCGCGCCTTGCTGCCGAAGTTCATTGAGATAAGGCATGACCTGAACGTTAGTCGCGGTGTCCTCGCGTAGAGCGTCAACTAATACCATAACGACGCGGCGGGTGATCGGCTTGCCCAGCGCTTCGCCGGCTTGCGGAGGGCTGTTCTGTAATGGCGAACGATATGCATAGAGCGAGTCCATTAAGGCATTCGCCCAAAAGTACGCTGCGCCGGCGATCAGAAGCGAAAGGAAGATGGAGATGGGGAGAAAATAACGCGATTGTTTCATGAGATTACTCCCTTGTTGCGGTTAGTTGCGTTTTGCAACGCAGCGCCAAGGTAGCCGCAACATCCATGCGGTATTCGGCGCTTGCCCATTCGTCGGTCGCTTCATGGAAGGCGTTGCGCGCCGCAGCGGCGAGATCGTCGGAAGCGTTTCCGTCTACGGCGAGAGTTGGACATTTGCCGAACCCGCCGACTGCCATACGCGTCCGTCCGACACTTCGACCTGCCAGCGCTACGCAAACGATGGGCGAATCGGATGGCGTGCGCGCGAGGTAATCAAATGCGAGATTGGCGTTAAGCGGCGCGCTGACTTTCGTGATTAATTTTCCGCGCAGTTGTTCTCGCAATGGCAATATGTCGCCGAGGGTCAGCGTCTCGGTCTTATTGGCTGATGCGCTGACGACCTCTAGTTTCGCATCCATGGCGAGCAACGCGGTGACGAATGGCGAGCGTCCGTCGCAGGCGACGATCGTCCCAGCGATAGTGGCGGCGTTGCGGATGTTGAGCGGCGCTTCAAGGCGGAGCGCGCGTTTCAACGCGTCAGAGCAGTGTTCTGATTCGAGTAGCGTTTGCAGCGTTAACGTCGCGCCGATGTGTAGAATATTCCCGCTTTTAACGAGTGTATTTAAGCCGAGGCGTTGCAGGTCTACCGCTTGAATAGCGTCAGCCGTCGGTTTGGAAAGAAGCGTGCCGCCGCCGAGCGGAACTGCGCCGGGTACGCTTAATAATTTGAGGGCTTCCTCTAAGGCGTTTGGACGATGATAAGCAGTGATCATGAGAATCTCCCGCTGGTATTATAAACCGTCCTGAGAGGATATTTTCGCAGAACGACTTTTCGTATATAAAGCGTTTACGCTTCGGGATAAACCTGCCATCCTAGTTCGTTCAGGCGCGATAGGTCGAACTGATCCGGCGGCACGTTGATCAGCAGAGCGTTCGCTTCCGCCAGCAGGTCGCCTGTTTCTGCGTCGTAAACGCCGCCCCACGCTTCAGCCGATCGCGATTTTGCTTTTCCCGCTTTGCCAATGAGTTTCAGCCATTTGCCAACGGGCGTGTTCTTTCGATATTTTACGTCGAGTTTCGCCGTGAACATGAAACGCGGTTTTTGTGGATCGCTTCCCATGTGGGCGCGGCTGGAAATTTCATCGAGCAATGAGGCGACGACGCCGCCGTGCAATACGCCTGGAAAGCCTTGGAAATGCTCGGGCGCGATGTAGGTCGCTTCTACAATGCCGGGTTCCGTTTCGTAAATATGTAAATGTAAGCCGTTCGGATTTTCGAGTCCGCAGACAAAGCACATACGCGAGTTGGGTTGTTTAATAGGCATGGCAAGATTATACATCGTCTAATCTTCAACGCCCCCCGAATGATATTGATAAAACGGATTTATGCGACGGCATTATAATCTTGACTATGATGCCCCCCAGTAAAGAAGCCCTTGAAATACAAAAACGGAATTTTCGCTATGTGCAAATTGACGGCGCCGGCGTAAGTATTTCGAACATTGCCGCGCCGTTCTTGCCGGTATTTCTCACCCGTCTCGGCGCATCGAATTTTCAAGTCGGCTTGCTGACCTCGATGCCCGGCATGACGGGGCTGTTGTTGGCGATCTTTGTGGGCCGGTTTTTACAGTCGAGAAAGAATATCGTTCCATGGTATAGCGTCTCGCGTTTTCTTGTGATTCTGTGCTTCGCGCTGACCGGCGTTCTGACGCTGCTGATCCCTTCGAACTACGCCATTTTTGCCACTTTAGCGATCTGGGCGTTCGCGACGCTTCCGCAAACGGCGCTGGCGGTTGCGTTTTCGGTCGTGATGAACGCGGTTGCCGGTCCCGAGGGACGCTACGCGCTGCTTAGTCGTCGCTGGATCATTTTCGGCTTCACCGGCGCGGTCGGCACGTTTATCGTTATCCGCGTCATTGATCTGATCGCCTTTCCGACTAATTATGCGGCGATGTTCTTAGTCTTATCGCTGGGCGGATTCATCAGTTTCTATTTTTCGAGGCGCATTCAAGTTCCCGATCAAATGCCGACGCCCGCTCTTTCAAAACGGGGCTCGATTCGCGAGAGTCTTAGCGCATTCGCCGCTTTGCTAAAGAAGAATCCTGCCTTCGTCTCGTTTGCGTCGAAACGCTTCGTATATTATTCCGCGTTGGTATTAGGTTTGCCGATTATGCCTTTATATTTGGTGCGCGACGTGGGCGCGACAGACGGCGACATTGGCGCAGTTTCGATGGCGATGTCTTTGGTGATGCTGGCGGGTTACTTCGCCTGGCCCCGCGTTTCGAATCGCCGTGGCGGACGTTTCGTCTTGCTTGCCACGACGTTTGGCATGATCCTCTATCCAGCCTTCAGTGCGCTGACCGTGCGGATCGAGCTGATCATTCTATTTGCGGGCATCGCCGGGTTCTTTCAAGGCGGACTCGATTTGGTTTTCTTCGACGAATTGATGAAAACCGTCCCCGATGACCACGCCGCAACGTTTGTCGCTATCGCGCAATCAATGCAATATCTGTCTACGATCTTTGCTCCGCTGCTCGGAACGTGGATTGCGGCATATGTGGGGCTTGCGGGCGCACTGTGGTTCAGCGCGGGACTCCGGCTGATCGGGTTCTTGCTGTTTTTGAAGAAAGACGCTTAAAGTTAAAACAGAACGCGTTTATTTACCTAACTTGGCGCGTTCCTCTTCTGCTGCGCTTGTTTCCAGTTTCTTGAACAGCGGACTCGGCTGATTTAATTTCTGCCCCGGTTTTAATTCGCTGGGTTTCCACTGAACGCCAAGGACGGGTTTGTAGCGCAACGTTTGATGTGAACCGAGTGAGTCGTTCGCTTCTTGCGTGAACTGTTCGCCGAAGAGCGCCGATTCGCAACCAAAGAAGCCGTTGAGTCTCTCCGACGTGAACGGCAGAAACGGCGCGAATAAGATCTTCAGCGAGTCGATCGCTTTGAGGGCGGTGAAAACGGTTAGCGCGGCGGAGTCTTTATCGGTTTTGATGGCGCTCCACGGCGCGTTGACGTCGAGATATTGATTCACGGCGGTGGCAAGTTTCATTGTTTCGCTCAACGCCGCGCGCAGTCGCACGGCGTCCAACTCAGCGCCGACGATGTTGAAGCCGTTTTCGATGACGGCGAGCAAGTCGAGGTCCGCAGGACGAAGCGCCTTTTCATCTACAGCCGGAACGCATCCATCCCAATGTTTATAGCAGAACGCAAGCACGCGGTTGGCGAGATTGCCCCACGTCGCCACAAGTTCGTTATTGTTGCGCGTTATGAATTCACTCCAACTCCAATCGCTGTCTTTGGCTTCGGGCATATTGGCGGTCAGATAATAACGGATCGCGTCGGGGTCGTAGTGAGCGAGCGCTTCCAGCCCCCAAACCGCCCATTGGCGCGAACCGCTGATCTTGAATCCTTCGAGATTCATGAATTGATTCGCCGGCACATCGTAAGGCAGCGTGAGCGACGCTTTTTCACCGGCAAAAATTTCCATGAAGCCGTCTCCTGCGCCCATGATTAACGCGGGCCACAACGACGTATGGAAGAAGATATTGTCTTTGCCTATAAAATGAAAATGCTTTGCTTGAGGATTTAACCACCACTCGCGCCATGCTTCCGCTTGACCTGTCGCCTGCGCCCACTCGATCGGCGCGGAAAGATAGCCGATGACCGCTTCAAACCAGACGTAGAGAACTTTACTCTTCCATTGCGGTTCGTCCACTGGCACCGGAATGCCCCAGTCGAGGTCGCGCGTAATGGCGCGTGGTTTGAGCCCTTCGTTTTCGATCTTGCGAAGCGATTCGCCCAGCACGGTTTCACGCATGTGGTCGGCGCGTTCGCGCAAAAACTTTTTTACGTCGGGTTCAAGTTTGGAAAGGTCGAGATAAAAATGCTCGGTGTCGCGCAGTTCAAGCGCGCCGTCGCCGGTGGTGGCGCGCGGATTAATTAACTTTTCTGGTTCCAACACGTTGCCGCAGTTGTCGCATTGATCGGAGCGCGCGCCCTCGTAGCCGCAGATGTAGCAGGTCCCTTCCACGTAGCGATCGGGCAGAAACTTCTCCGCGCTGGGCGAGTACCATTGCTTGCTGAACGCGCGATAGAGATAGCCGTTCTTTTGCAAGGCGAGGAAAACGCTTTGCGAAACCTTGAAGTGATTCTGGCTGTGGGTGGTGGTGTAAAGATCGTACGAAATGCCGATCTGCTGAAACAGCCGGATAAAGTCTTCGTGGAAAGATTTATATACTTCCTCGACTGGCTTGCCGAGTTTATCGGCGGTCATGGTTACGGGCGTGCCATGTGAATCGGTGCCGGTGATCATGAGCACGTTATCGCCTTTGAGGCGGTGGTAGCGCGCGAAAATATCGCCGGGCAAGTGCGAGCCGGTGATGTTGCCCATGTGGATTTGGGCGTTGGCATAGGGCCAAGCGACGGCGACTAAGATAGTTTCATTCATGGCTGCTCCAGTCTGTTTCCAAACAAAAAGGCTGTCCTGATTATGGACAGCCTGTTCATTGTTAGATGCAACAATCTACCACGCTCTCCATGTGAGTTGGACTTGCATTTCCATAGGCATCGAGATTTGCGTTGCGGATCGCGCGTTCATATGGCTATTTTACAGCAATTTCTGCAAAATGGAAAACGGCGAATCGTCGGGATGTTGGCTGTGACCGCAATCCTTCTCGTTGAGGTCTTGTCCACACTCGATGCACAGACCTTTGCAGGCTGGGTCGTGCAACGGATTGATCGGCGCTTCGAGCAATGCATATTCGCGCAGGATGGGCGCGAAATCAATTTGCATATCTTCAGGAAGCAGCAACCCGTTTTCATCGGTCGAGTCTTTGTTGATCGCAAACAATTCGGTAAACTTCCAGTTCAGTCGTTGCGGAAAACTCCGCAAGCAGCGCGCGCATTCAAGCATGACGCCTGCGGAGAATTTTCCCTGTACGATCAAGCCTTGAGGGGTGCGCCCAATGTGAATCGAGCCGACTAGGTACGAGACTTCAAGGTCTTCAAGTTTTGCCGACTCGAACTCGAACGGAATCTCATGGCTATAACCGACCTCTTGGTGAACAATGAAGCCGACGTTGGTGCGAAAAGGTTTGCGTGAGTTGGGCATGTCAATATGATGCTTGTGCGGCGCGCGCTACAGATTTCTGTTTACGATAAATTTTGCCAGATTTTCCAACGCATCTTTCTCCGAGTTGGCTGGCATTGTTTCCAGCGCCGATAACGCCCGGCCGACAGCCTGTTGCGCTTCATCTAGCGCTTGTTCGGTCGCGTTGCTCAGGCGGATAGCGTCTACAAGACGCTGTACGCGCTGAGTATCTTTCCAGCCGCCTTCAGGCAAAGAGCGGATATCGTCGTCGTAGCGATGGGCTTCAGCGTAGTAGATCGCCGGTAGAGTGACGAGTCCGTTCAGGAGGTCCGAGCCGATCGGCTTGCCGACGGTAGATTGATCGCCGGTGAAGTCGAGAATATCGTCCACAATTTGGAACGCCATGCCCACTTCGTAACCGAATGCTTTCATGGCGGCGCGCGTATCTTCGTCCTCGGTCGCTACCATCGAAGCCGCCAGCGACGACATCTCGAACAGCGATGCGGTCTTAGCGTAAATACGGTTGTAGTAATTGTCGCGGTCAATTACGCCGCGCGCCGAAAACATCTGCGTCAACTCGCCGTTGACGATCGTAGCGAGCGTTTCGGCGAAGAGCTTCATCAACGGCAGGTAATCGGTTTCGGCGGCAAGTTTGGCGGCGCGTGCAAAGAGGAAATCGCCGGTGAGAACTGTCGCAGCGGGCGACCAGCGCGCATTCAGCGTTGGGATTCCCCGGCGCAATAGCGCGCCGTCTATTAGATCGTCGTGGACGAGCGTGGCGGTATGCAGCAGCTCGACGGATGCGCCGAGAGTGATAAGTTTTTCTTCGGGCGCGCCAAGCATGTTCCCGACGAGCAAGCCGAGGGTCGGCCTGATGCGTTTGCCTCCGGCGGAGAGTAAGTGCTCCAGCGCAGATTTTAAATCGGGATGTTGCTCACCGTCAGCCTGTTCGCGCATGCGCTGTTCGATGTATTGAAGTTGTTCGTGTACCGAAGTAAAGAAAGTCGTTGCGCTCACGCGTATGCCTCCCATCCGAACAGGCGATTTGCGTTTGCAGTCGTGATCTGCGCAACCGCTTCACGCGTCGTTCGGTGGACTTCCGCTATTTTATCAGCAATCAGCCCGATGTTTGCAGGCTCGTTGCGTTTGCCGCGATTGGGGACCGGAGTTTGAAACGGCGAATCGGTTTCGACGAGGATGGAATCCAAGGGTAGTTGACGGACGAGGTCGCGCTGTGAATCGTTCTTTTTGTAGGTGACGGGACCCGCGACGCCGATGAAAAAATTCATCTCCAGCGCTCGTTTTGCCGATTCGAGATTCCCGTTAAACGAATGGAAAACGCCGGGACGGGATTTCAGCGTAATCAACGTTTTGTGCCAGGGTTCGAGAATATCGAGCAGATCGTTTGTTGCGTCGCCGCTTTCCGCATCGTTCTCTTCGCGCAGGTGTAGGATCACCGGCTTGTTTACCTTATTTGCAAGTTCAAGGTGGGGGAGGAGATTTTGTTGTTGTTCGATCCGTTTTTCGGTTTCTTTCACCCAGTAATAATCCAACCCGATCTCGCCGATGGCAATAACTTTCTTATGCTCTGCAAGTTTGCTCAGCATGGCAAAACTTTCCCTGTTCATCTTTTCAGCCTCTGTGGGATGAAAGCCGACCGCGGCAAAAATATTTTCGTATTTTTCCGCCAGTGTGATTGCCTCGCGGCTCGTTTCCAAGTCCATGCCCGGAACCAGCATCGTTTCGACCCCCGCTTCCATTGCGCGCTGAATCGCCTCATCTAAATCCCTGACGAATTGTTCAAGATACAGGTGGCAGTGGGTGTCGGTAAGCATAATTCAGACTTCGTTTGTGAAAATTATAACATATAAAGAATTCTCGCTACAGATAATGCCAGGATGAATGGTATGATAGAGTGAAAGGAAGTCAAGGAGAATTGAAATGAGAAAAATTCGATTTCTGCTTTCGATTTTGATCCTATTAGCCCTGTTTCTTCCTAGTCGCGTTGTCCGCGCCGATGTTGCGCCGCCCGAAGCTCCGCCCGGCACAACGCTTTTGCCGGGCGAAGCGGTTACCCAAGTCCGCATGGTGGCGGAGACGGTCACGCTGACCATCTCCGCGGACCCGGCAGACGCGGAGAGCACGATTGCCAAAACTGAAGCGATCTTTACCATGCGCAATCTCGGCGCGGCGGAAGAGAAGATGGCTGTTCGTTTCCCGCTCTCGTTCTTTAACGGCAATTCAGATGGGTTTGGCAACTTCCCGGAGATTAAGCAGATTGTCGTAAAAATAAATGGACAATCTGTTTCAACCCGCCGCGAAATTCAACCTTTCTTTAACAGCGAAATGTCGTACCACGAACGCGACGAACTTCCCTGGGCGGTTTTTGACGCAACCTTTCCGCCAAATCAAGATGTGACTATCGAAGTCGTCTATGATGTGTATGGTTATGGGTACTACCCTTATGAGGCATTCAACTACATTCTCGAAACAGGCGCGGGATGGAATGGCACGATCGGCAGCGCGGAGATCATCGTCCGCCTGCCGTATGAAGTCAGCGGACAAAATCTCGACCTGACGAGTCAGGCTGGGTATGGCGGAACAAGCCCAAATGGAGTCCTGAGCGGGAACGAGATCCGCTGGTCGTTCAAAGATTTCGAGCCGACGTATGAAGATAATGTTCAGATCGTCGCGGTCACTCCATCCTTGTGGAAAAAAATTCTAGGCGAGAAATCCAACGTAGAGAAAAATCCAAATGATGGCGAGGCGTGGGGTAGGTTGGCGAAGGCGTATAAGGAAGTTATTCTGATGTCGAAGGGCTGGCTACGCAACGACGACGCGGGACGCGAATTGTTTTCTTTGAGCAAAGACGCCTACGAGCGATGCCTTGCGCTTTTGCCGGACGATCCGCTTTGGCATTACGGTTACGCCGACCTCTTGTGGGCGCATTATTATTTCGATATTTATTCCTCTAGCCAGACCGATACGCAGGGCAGTCTGCCCGCAGCGCTGAAATCGCTGCAAACCGCTCTCGCGCTCGATCCGGATCTACAACAAGCAAAAGATTTGTTGAATTTCATTAGTTACAGCGTTCCCGGTGCGGTTCAGCGAAACGATGATGGGACTTTCACCATGCTTGGGTTAACCGCCACACCTCTTGCGCCCACGCCTTTTGGCGGCTTGCCAACGGAAACGCCTCTTTCGACCCCGGCGGCTGTTTCTACACCTCAGACTCTATTCACCACGCCGACGGTAAGTCTCGCTCCCGCCCAGCCGTCTTCGTCCGGCAAATCGAACCCCCTTTGCGGAAGCGCGGCGATTTTGCCGTTGTTGTTCGGTTTGATATGGATGACGAAGCGTAAAATCTAAAAGCGCAGTATCAAGAACAAGTCGGTGGGATGATGCGTATTACCGCTCATCCCACCGACTTGCAACTTGTAACCTATAACTCGTAACTTACTTGATCCCCGCCACCTTCAACCCATCCTGCAAGATGGCTTGGACTTTATCGGCGTGGGTCGTTTCGCAATAGACGCGCAGAATCGGTTCGGTGCCGCTGAAGCGAATTAACATCCAACCGCCGTCTTCGAGGTTATATTGGAATCCGTCAATCGTCACCAGACTCGTCACTTTTAATCCGCCCAGCGTTTGCGGATTATTGTCCATGATGATTTTCTTACGCGATTCGTGGTCGCCCGTGAAGGGGCTGTCAATACGATCGTAAAAATGTTCGCCGACTTTATCGAATAAATCTTTGAGCAGCTCGGTCGGTTTCTTGCCCGTCTTGACCATAAAATCGAGCATGTATAAGCCCGCTAAGATTCCGTCGCGTTCGGGGACGTTGCCGCGAAAAGCGTAGCCGCCGCTTTCCTCGCCGCCGATCAGCGCGTTGGTCTCGGTCATCTTTGGCGCGACGTATTTGAATCCCACGCCCGTTTCGTGGACGGGAACGCCGTAAATCTCGCCGAGTTTGTTTAACATGCGCGTTGTCGAAAGCGTCTTGACGATGTCGCCGCGTTCGCCGCGCACTTCGAGCAGATAATATGCAATCAGCGCGTACACCCGCAATTGATTGATGAATTCGCCGTTCTCGTCGCCGATGCCGCAACGGTCGGCGTCGCCGTCGGTGATGAGCAACACATCCGCTTTGTTGTCCACGGTGGCTTTCAAACCAACGTCAATATTCGGTTGAATCGGTTCGGGGCGTTTCATTTCAGGGAAAGAAGGATTGCGCTGATTGTGAATCTCGATCACTTTCGTTTTTCCGCCCGCCAGCAAACGCGGAAACCAGCCCGCGCCGTTGCCCCACATTAAATCCGCCATGACGGTTAAGCCCGCGTCTTTGATGGGTTGCAAATCAATTAGCCCGTCGCGCGTTAAATGTTCGATGTAAGGAGTCGCCGCGTCAAACTTGACGATCTCGCCCGCGGCTTCGGCGGCGTTGTATTCTTTGCGCTTCACGTCTTTAACATCGTCGGGGATGCCTGCTTCGATTTGTTCCAAGCCTTCGGGGTCAATCGCGCCGCCCGTCTCGTTGCGGACTTTGAATCCGTTATCAGTAGGCGGGTTGTGGCTGGCGGTGATGTTGACCGCGCCCGCCGCTTTTTTATCCAACACGGCGTAGGCGATGACGGGCGTGGGCGTGGCTTCTTGCGTGAGGTAAACCTTGAAGCCGTTGCCTGCCAATACTTCGGCGACGGCGACGGCGAAATATTCGCTGGCGAAGCGTTTGTCGTAACCGACGACGATCCATTGCCCCTGTTTGCCTTGCGTCAGCATGTATGAGGCAAATCCCTGTGCGGCGCGGCGCACGTTGTCGAAGGTGTAATCCTCCGCAATTTTTCCGCGCCAGCCGTCGGTGCCGAAAGAAATTTTATACGTCATGAACTCTCCAAAGATAAATGAGTTGAATAGCGGACGCTATGGCGTCGCTGTGGCTTCCAAAGTAGGCTCCGCCGTTAGCGTGGCGGTTGGGCTAGGCTGAGGTGTGGCTGTCGGCGGCGCTTTGCCGGTCATCAGAATCCGCCAGGCGATTTCCGCGTCGCCTGAAGCGATAACTGGAAACTCGGGCAGATTGCTCAGGGCTAAATCAAGGCGCGAGACGGCTTGCGCCTGAGCGGCGTCGCCTGATTGTGATTGCAATTCAACCAGTAGGTCGCGCGCCGATTGAATATCCTCTTTTGCCAAGCCGAAATTGCTTTGTGAAAGATAGAGTCGTGCGCGCGCGAGCATGTCTAATACGCGAGTCATTTTAATTTCTTGATTCAACTTGACGAGCGTCGCGTCGTTGCTTTCTTTCAGCTGCTTGTCTAACGAACTCTGCATATCTTCCAGTTTTGTAATAGAGGCAGTGTGCGCCTCGATGGATGTCTCTACCGAAGCGAGGCGGTTGTTGATTTCCGTAAGTTGATTTTGCAGGTCAGCCGTCTGGCTTTCCAGTTGGGCGACGCGCGCGCTGTTTTGTTCGATCGGCGCCAGATATTTCTCGCGCAACAGGGGCCAGCCAAAATATGCCGCCGCGCCGATCGCTCCGAAAACCAAAACGATTATGACCAATTTGACCAACGCGCGAATGAAGGAGCGTAAGGCGTTTCCCAAGCGCGCGCCGGCGGAAGGTTTGTTGTTAGCGGGGCTTTCCTTTGCCGGGCGCTCCGGCGCGGAAAATTTCTCTTCCGCCTTGATGAGGACGCGTTCCTCTACCGAGTCTGTCTCTGCCGACGCTTTAACATTCGCGAGAAGTTCTTCGCTCATCCCCTCGACGTTCAAGCTGGCTTCGACGGAATTGAACGGACGCGCTGCGATGAGTCTTTCTGCCAGTTCGCGGCTCACGCCTGAGATCGCGGTCAACGCGTCGAGGTCTGCCGAGTTGAGAAAATTTAATGCTTTGTCCATATGTTTGCCTGCTGATGAAGAGATGGAATTGATTTGAAATTATATCACTCGTAAAAGAAAAACTCCGAAGCGTTCTTGCTTCGGAGTTCAGGTCAGTCTTCGGTCAGCCAATTTTTAGCGGTCTCTTCGTCTTCGAAGTATTTGAGCGGTTGTCCAGTGATCGCCGTGAGCAAGTCCGCTAGTTTCAACTTGATGCCTGTTACACCGAGGACGGCGGTCTTTTTCACGAAATCTTTCGTTTCAGCAGACGCCTTGTTCATTGCAGGGAGTAAGTCGGCGCCGACGTTGGTGTCGCGCATATCAGTCAGCACCAGCGTTGAGTTTTTGGGCTGGGCTTTGACGATCTCTTGCACTTCAGCCAACTCCGCTTTGACCGCCGCGGAATTATAGAACTGTTTTGAAAAATCTTGATAGAAGATTTGTTTGCCGTTGTATTCGATCCACTTTGAACGCATGTTTCTCTCCTATTTTTTTCTGGCTTCCGCGCGGAGCGCCAGCCCGGTGGCGATGGCTCCAATTAATTCCCAGGCGCCCACGCCGAAGAAGCGTGCCGGGGCGAGTTGCGCGACGACGGCGAGCGTGAAAACCGTGAACGTCACGCAACGAAAAGGGACGGTCCATTTGTAGAATTGTTTAACGTCGTTGAGCGCGGCGAGGATGTAATACGCGCCCATGTTGAACGAAGCCATCGCCGAGGCGGTCATGAAAACGATGGTGTAATCTCCGGCGACGCGCGCGGCGCGGTCAAGCGTGACGAAGCCGAGGAGCGATAGAAGCAATTCAGGACGGATTAAGCCTAGCAGTCCGAGGAGCAGCGCGAGAACTCCGAAAATGAAAATAGTCCAGCCTGAAGCGTCTCGTATTTTGAATGTTGTGGGCATGAAGTCTCCTTGCGTAAGATTATACTGGCATTTTTTCTTTAAGCCTCGACAAATTTGTTGGGCTCGCCTATACTGAAATATCTTTTGCGGAGGCGCGATGGCGAACTACATGACGGTGGTAGCGGGAAATATTGGCGTGGGAAAAACGTCGTTAACAGAACGGATCGGCTCCCGGCTTGGTTGGCGCACGGGATACGAGTCGGTGGCGGATAACCCTTATCTGGCGGATTTTTACGGCGATATGCGCGTGTGGTCGTTTCATTTGCAAGTCTTTTTCCTCGGTCATCGCGCCGACCAATATCTTGAAGCCGCGCGCAATGGACGTTCAGCGATTCTCGACCGCAGCATTTATGAAGATTTCTATATTTTTGCGCGCGCGCTGCATCATATGGGGAATCTAACCGAGCGCGATTATCTTGCGTATCGCAGATTGTACGAACTGGTCGTGAAGAGTATGCCGCGCCCGAACCTGCTTGTTTACCTTGAAGCGCCCGCCGGCGTGTTGATGGAGCGCATCCGCCGCCGCGCACGGGGGATGGAATCGGGAATTACGCTGGACTATTTGTCGTTGCTCGATTCATTCTATGACGAATGGTTGAGCGCGTTTGATATGTGCCCGGTGTTGACCATTCAAACCGACGACCTGGACTATGTGCATCAGCCCAATCATCTTGATATCGTCGTCGAGCGGATTCAAAACAAGCTTTCGGGCAAGGAAGTGGTCGAGTTTTGAAGCCGGAAAAGCTTGAGTTTCAAAACTTACGATTTCTTCAAGGTAAGGAACCCTTCGCTAGAGTTCGCATCGTCCTGACGTTTTTCGAGAGGACGATGCAATCTTTAACTCGCGTTTAGAAGACTCTAGGCTTTCTCCAGCGCTTGCTGCATATCTTCAATCAGATCGTCTTTATTTTCTATCCCCACCGACAAACGAATTAATGCGGGGTCAACTTCGAGCGGCGAACCGACTACGGAGAGATGCGTCATTGCCGCCGGAACCTCGATCAGCGACTCTACGCCGCCGAGCGATTCGGCGAGCGCGAAGATTTTCGTCGCCTCCACGACTCGGACGGCGGCGTCTCTTCCGCCTTTGACGATGAACGAGATCATGCCGCCGCCGTTTCGCATTTGATGCTTTGCCGTCTTTTGTTGCGGATGGCTTGTGTGGTAAGGATAGAAAATCTTCTCTACCTTGGGATGGTTCGCGAGAAATTCAACGATCGCTGTTGCATTCTCATAATGACGTTCCATGCGGAGAGGCAGGGTCTTGATCCCGCGCAAGACGAGGAAGCAGTCCATCGGTCCTGGAACTGCGCCGACCGCGTTTTGTAAGAAGTAGAGTCTGTCTGCCAATTCTTTGTCTTTGACGATCGCTGCGCCGCCGACTACATCCGAATGACCGCCGAGATATTTTGTCATTGAGTGGACGACGATGTCCGCGCCGAGTTCAAGCGGACGCTGGAGGTAGGGCGTGGCAAACGTGTTGTCTACGGCGAGCAACGGTTTATTTGGATGCGCATGGACGATCTCGGCGACGGCTTGAATGTTGGTGATGCGCAAGTAGGGATTTGTCGGCGTCTCCAGCCAGACGAGGCGCGTGGAAGGCGTTAACGCTTCGGCGACCGATTCGGGATCGGTCGTATCGGCAAACGTAAAGTCGAGGTTGAAGCGGCGCAGGATTTTATCGAAGAGGCGAAAGGCGCCGCCGTACACGTCGTTGCCCGCCAACACATGATCGCCGGCGTTGAGCAATTGCAAGACTGTGTTCGTAGCGGCGAGTCCCGAGGCAAACGCCAGCCCGAACGATCCGCTTTCGAGCGCGGCGAGGCAATCTTGCAGCGCTTTGCGAGTGGGGTTCAACGTGCGCGAATATTCGTATCCTTGCCGCGGCTTGCCTACGCCGTCCTGCTTGTATGTAGAAGTGAGATAGACCGGCGTCATTACCGCCCCGTTGTTCGGGTCGGGCTCTTGCCCGGCGTGGATGGCTAACGTTTCAAATTTCATGCTGTCTCCTTGTAAATTTTTATGCAATTACGTTGTCTGAATTTCGATTTCAAATTTGATTATACGAGGAAAAATGACAAAGACGATTTTAACGGTGTTGGCTCATCCAGATGATGAGACCTTTGGCTTGGGCGGGACGCTTGCCTTATACGCTCGACGCGGATACGACGCGTATTATCTTTGCGCTACGCGCGGCGAGGCAGGCGCGGTGGACGAGGAATTCATGCATGGTTTTAAGGATATTGCCGCATTGCGCACAGATGAGTTGATGCGCGCCGCAAAGATTCTGGGCTTAAAGGACGTTTTCTTTTTAGGATATCGCGATTCGGGCATGAACGGTTCGGACGACAACAAAAATCCTGACGCGCAGGTCAATCACTCCATTGAAGAGACGGCGGGGCGCGTCGTGAAGTACATCCGCGAACTCAAGCCAGATATCGTCATCACATTCGACCCGATCGGCGGATACAAACATCCCGACCATATCCATATTCAACGCGCAACGACGCTCGCGTTCGAAAAGGCGAATGACGCGTCCTTTCACCCGGAGGCTGGCGCTCCGTTTCAACCAAGCGCGCTTTATTATCACGTCTTCCCGCGCGGATTTATCAAGTGGTCGGTGCGGCTTCTGCCGCTCTTCGGCAAAGATCCGCGTAAGTGGGGGCGCAACAAAGACATTGACCTGACCGACCTGATTGCGGACTTCCCGGTTCATGCGCGACTGAATGTCAGTTCCGTAGCGAGCGTGAAACGCGCGGCGAGCGAACAGTATGCTTCGCAGGGCGGCGGTCAGATGCGCCGCGGATTGATGGGACTCGTGTTTGCGTTGATCGGCGAGCGTGATGAATTTATGCGCGCTTATCCGCCGGTGAATGGGGCGTTTCGCGTTAAACGCGACCTCTTCGATTTAAGCTAAATTATCGTAGGGAACTTACGGCGCGGTTCTTCCGTCCATGAAAAGCGCGGCGACATGTTAGAATCTACGCGCCCAAAGATGTATGCGCCAATTGCAGAAACTTTGGAGTTTCTTCGATAGAGTGGATGTATGACGGAAACAGTAAAAGAAACAACGACGATGCGGCGGTTTGATGTTGCGCGCCTGTTGACTATTTTGATTCGTCCACGCGAGGCGTTCGCGCCGATGAGCGCCGATAAACGCGGGACGTGGTTGACGCCTATGTTGGCGTTAACGCTCTCATCCATTCTTGTGGTTGCCGCGAGCGGCCATCTGAAAATGCAAGCTGCGTTGGGCGGAGTGACGGAATTGCCTCCTGATTGGCAGTATTGGACGCCCGACATGCAGCAGAGTTTCATGGATGCCCAGCAAACTGCGCAAGGCCCGCTTGTAAATTACGCGCTTCCCATGATCGGGGCGCTTGTCGTTCTATGGCTGGGTTGGATTGTATTTTCAGGGGTTATGCGGTTGGTCTCGACCCTGCTCGGCGGGCGCGGCTCGATGCAGAGCGCCTTGAACGTGGTTGGCTGGGCGGGAACGCCATTTATAATCCGCGACATTCTGCGGGCGTTGTTTATGTTGATAATGAATCGACAAGTTTCTAGCCCAGGCCTTTCGGGATTTGCTGAGCCGGGTTTTTTCTCTCAACTTCTCGCTCGAACCGATTTATTCTTTTTTTGGAACATCGCTTTGCTCGTGATCGGATTTTCGATTGTAGACGGCTTGCCTAAACGTAAAACGTTGGTCGGAACGTTGGTCGTTGTAATCCTCTGGCTCACGATTCAAGCCGGCGCAGGCGCGGCGATCGCTAATTTGGGGTGATGTGAGCGAACCGTTTATCCGCATCGTTGGGCTGACGAAACATTTTGAAATGGGCGGGCAGGTGGTGCGCGCATTGGACAATGTTGACGTCGAGATCGAAGAGGGAACTTTCACGGTCGTGATGGGACCTTCCGGCTCTGGGAAAAGCACGTTGCTTTACCTCCTAGGCGGATTGGACCGCGCTACTTCCGGCGAGATTTCCATCGAGGGCGAACGGCTCGATCAGATGGACGAAAACGCGTTGGCGCTCTTCCGCCGCCGCACGATGGGATTTGTCTTCCAATCTTTTAACTTGATTTCCAGCATGAATGCGCTGGAGAACGTTGGGTTTCCCATGCAATTTGCAGGGACAAGCGCCAAACAGCGAAAAACTCGCGCGCAAGAGTTGTTGGCGCAAGTCGGTTTGGAGAATCGCGCCGATCATCGTCCTTCCGAGCTCTCCGGCGGACAACAACAGCGCGTCGCCATCGCGCGGGCTTTGGTGAACGCCCCTAAATTGATTCTCGCGGATGAGCCGACCGGTAATCTCGACACATCCAGCGGCAGCGCGGTCATGCGCGTGCTGTCTGATTTGCATAAAGCCGGGCGCACGGTGCTGGTGGTGACTCACGATCCGCGCATGACGCATTTTGCTACGCATAGAATTTACCTGCTTGATGGACGCGTCGTCGGCGAAGCGGAGTACGAATCCGCCGCGCTGGAAGCGTTGCAGATCGAATAAATTGATAAACAGGAAAAATAAAATGAAACGCTTTCGCATGATATCCATTTCGGGGCTGTTGGCGCTGGTCTTTTCTGCAATGCCCCTTTCGGCGCGTGCCATGACGATGCCCTGTAGCCCGTCGCCTATCACGCTGAATTCAATTACGAACGATGTCGCGACGACAATTACGATTACTGGAAGCGGTTTTTTAGTCGGTTCGGCGGTTGTATTGTTAGACGGTTCCGCGTTGCCTACGATCGTTATAAACGATACGGTTATTACAGCCGAAGTCCCTGCCGGTAAACCGGCGCGCAAATACAATGTGACCATAGCAAATGGCGTTGACACGGATGTGACCTGCGTAAAAGCCCTCCAAATTAAGGAGCCCACTCCGCCGCCGGCTACGGTTTTTGCGCGTCCGCAGGTTGTAGTGAATATGACCGCTGTGAAGGGCGCTGCCGAAACGAAGGGCGAGTTTAATGTGCGCGTTCATCTCGAGAACGCCGGCGGCGCGGCGGCGTATGGCGTGCAGGCGATTTTTACATCGCCGGAACTTGCGCCTCTCGAGAATGGCGGAGTTAAAGCGTTGGACGAAATAGGCGTGGGAAACCATGCCAGCCTTGCGCAGGGCTTCCGCCTTACGGAACAGGTCTATGGACAGAAAGTGGTCGTGGTAGATCTAACGGTCACTTATTACGACAGCGCCGGCACAGCCTATTCCGATAAATTTACGCTTCCGGTTGTGGTCAGCGGGGGCGCCTACAGCGGGGTTGCCGTCGCAACCTCCACTCCTACCGGGGTGAAAAGCTCGCAATTGGTGATCAGCGGATATTCAACCGATATTGACCCGCTTCAACCGGGTGAGAAATTCGCACTCAAATTAACGATTCAAAATGTAGGCAACGCTAAAGCCCAACGCATCACCATGATCGTAGGCGGCGGCTCAAGCGGCTCTTCGGGCGAAACGCCCCAACCGGGCGGGGTTTCGGGCGGCGGAGGCGACTTCGCTAACTTCGCCCCGGTCGGCGCATCGAACGTGCAATCGTTGGGCGAACTGGATTCTGGAGATCGAATCGAAGCGTCTCAGAATTTGGTGGTTAACGTATCTACGAACCCCGGCGCGTACCCCATGCGGATCACGTTCTCGTATTTGAACGACAAGAACGAGGTGATCAACGACGAGCAGGTGATCACGCTGCTTGTCTACAGCCTTCCGAATGTAGACGTTAGCTTTTACCAGCCGGCAGGTGAATTTTTTATCGCCCAGCCCGGCATTTTGCCGATCCAGATCGCCAACGTGGGCAAACGACTTGTTGTGTTGGGCAATGTAAAGATTGAGTCGGATAACGGATTGGTTGAGAGCGGGGCGGGACTGGTCGGCTCGCTCGATGTTGGCGGATTCTTCACCATTGACCCTCTATTCACGCCAGATCAGCCGGGTACGACTGAAATCAATGTAGTCGTAGATTATTTGGACGATTTCAACCAGCCGCGAACGTTCACGAAAACGCTCAATGTAAACGTGACTGACCAGATTATTGAGGAAACGCCAGAAGCGCCCGGCGGGTTAGAAGAGCCGGTAACGGAAACGTTCTGGCAAAAGGTGAAACGCTTCATTTTTGGCATACTTGGCTTGGATAGCGCTCCGCCTTCCGATGTGGAACCCGCTCCGATGGAAGGAAGCGGCAGTTTTGAGGAAGTTGCGCCTGTGGCGCCCGGCGGCAAAAACGGACCATGAAATTTTTTGATTTACTTCGCCTCGTTGCGGGAAACCTTACGCGCCGAAAAGCGCGCGTCGCGCTGACCGCTGTCGGCGTTGTGATCGGCACGGCGGCGGTCGTCGTTCTAGTCTCGTTGGCGAGCGGCTTGCGACAGAGCGCCAGCGAACAACTGTATGGCATCGGCGATCTGACATTGATTCAAGTAAGCCCTTCTTATGGAGGCGAGGGCATGTACATGGGCGGCGACGGAGGAGGAATTTCGTCGCCCAGCGACGTAAAGTTGCTGACCAATTCTGCACTGGAAGATTTTCGCGCCATTCCCGGCGTCGAGTCGGTTATTCCGCGCGAATATTTGATGTCAGGCGCGTTGATTAAATTTCAAAAACTTGAAATGTACCCGAACATCATCGGGATTGGGACGAACGACGTGGCGGATCTTGGCGATGCGGCAGATCGCGGGTCAACAGAACTAGGACGGGGAAGCATTGTGATTGGCGTTACCGTGCCGCAAAATTTCTACGATCCAAATTTGCGACCCGGCAAAGAACCGCCTCCGCCGCCCGATTTGTTCAATCAACAAGTGCAGATGGTCGTGTTCAAATATGATTCAGAAGGGCATGAAACGCGCAAAAACATCGCTTTGCGCGTTACGGGCGTTTTGAAAGAAACGCGCGGCGAATCGGACTGGGCTATTTACATGCCGTTGGAACAGGTAAAACTGCTCAATGAGTGGTCACAGAATCGGCGCTTCAATTACAACAAAGACGGTTATAGTATGGCGATCGTCAAAGTGACAGATGCGAACCAAGCTATGGAAGTTGCCGATCAGATCACTGCGATGGGATTTCAGGCGTATACGCCGCAATCGTTTTTGGAAGGCATCAATAATTTCTTCATCATCCTTCAGGTTATTTTTGGCGGTGTGGGCGCGATCGCGCTGCTGGTGGCGGCGATAGGCATTGCTAATACGATGGCGATGTCTATCCTTGAACGCACGCGCGAGATCGGGCTGATGAAAGCCGTCGGAGCCACGAACCGCGACGTGCTCGCTATTTTTCTTGGCGAAGCGGCAGGCATCGGCTTTTTAGGCGGGCTGGGCGGTATTGCGGTCGGATGGTTGGCTTCGCAAGCCATCAATATCTTAGCGTCCATCTACATGGCGAATCAAGCCGGGCAACAAGGAAGCGGATTGCCCAGCGTCGCGGCAGTCATACCGATCTGGTTGCCGGTCTTTGCGCTTGTATTTTCAACGTTGGTAGGAATGCTTTCTGGGTTGTATCCCGCGTTGCGCGCTGCGACGATGGTCCCCGTGCTGGCGCTCAAATATGAATAATGCGTAGGAATTACTTGCGAGGGAGATCGAACGGCGGACGTTGATTCATCTTGACGAGATAAGCCTGCGCCTCGCTCACACGCAAAATTGTCGCTGAACCGGTGTCGCACCCTAAACGCTGAAAATGATCGAGCGGCATTCCGAGGAAATGCGCGACGACTAGTTTGATCGGGTCGGCGTGAAATATGATCGCGATCGTATCTTTCGGCTTCTTATATTTCTGAACGATGCGCTCGATAGCGTTCACGCAGCGCGCCTGCGCCTCCGTGAATGACTCGCCGCCGGGAAACCTAAAGCGCGACGGCGCATTTTGTACGATCTTCCAATCCTTGGTCAGCGCCAGCCGTCGCCATGATTTGCCCTGCCATTGACCGATATTTACGTCAATCAAATCGGGCTCCTGTAGAATCTCTAATTTGCGCGCCTGGGCAATTGGATGCGCCGTCTCCAGCGCTCGCTCCAGCGGACTGGAAACAACAGCTCTGAGCGGAATGCTCTTTAGCGCTTCCGCTAACGCCTCAGCCTGTTTCCGCCCATTCTGATTTAAATGCACCCCCGCCAGCCTTCCTGCCATTTTGTGAGTTTTGACGAAGTCGTTTTCGCCGTGACGGATGAGTAATAGCGTTGGCATAAGATTTACGGCAGGTCAAAATTAATTAACTTACCGAATTTTCCTCTTCATCTCATTAATTTGTTCTTCGCTCAGCGCGGGGATGTTCTCGGCTTTTGTGATTCCCAGCGCTTTTCTTTGCGCGTCGCGCCACGCTTCGAGACGAGTCGCTATTTGCGTTTCATACCCTTCTTGCGACGGCAAGTAGAAATATGAGCCCAACAATTTCTTTGGCAGATATTGTTGCGGAGTGAAATGCCCTTCATGCTCGTGTGGATAGACGTAACCTTTGCCGTGACCGAGCATTTCTGTATCGCGGCTGTTATCCATGAGATGACGCGGCACGGAAACTTGTCCCTCCTCTTCGAGCTTTCTCATGGCTTTGAAATAGGCGCCAGAGCTGTTTGACTTGGGCGCGGTGGCGAGGTAGAGCGTCGCTTCAACGATCGGATAGATACCTTCGGGTAAGCCGGTGAAATCGAACGCTTGCGCGGCAGACGCAGCGACGACAAGCCCTAACGGGTCCGCCAAGCCGATATCTTCGCTTGCGAGAATGATCAACCTTCTGAGAATGAAGCGCGGATCTTCGCCGGCATAGATCATTTTGGCGAGCCAATACAGTGCCGCATCTGGGTCGCTTCCGCGCACTGATTTGATAAACGCAGAGATCGTGTCATAGTGCGCATCGCCGTCTTTGTCGTACAGTATCGCGCGACGTTGAATCGACTCTTGCGCCACGTCCAGCGTGACGTGGATAACTCCTTTTTCGTCCGGCGGCGTGGATTCAACGGCGAGTTCGATGGCGTTAAGCGCGTTGCGCGCGTCGCCGCTAGCGGTTTCGATTAAGTGAGCGCGGGCGTTATCGTCGAGTTTGACGGTTTGATTTCCGTAACCGCGTTCTTTGTCCGCGAGGGCGCGGTCAATAAGGATGCTGGTCTCTTCTTGATTCAAATTTCGCAGTTGGAAAACGCGCGAACGCGAGATCAACGCTTGATTGACCTCAAAGTACGGATTTTCAGTCGTTGCGCCGATGAGGGTGACGACTCCCGCCTCGACGTGGGGCAGGAGCGCGTCTTGTTGCGCTTTATTCCAGCGATGGACTTCATCCACGAAAAGGATCGTCCGTTCATTGTGCAGTTTTCGGCGCTTGATGGCTTCGTCAATGATGACACGCAAATCCGCTTTGCCGGCGAGAATTGCTGAAATGGTGACGAAGCGGCTCTTCGTCGTATTGGCGATAATTTGCGCTAAAGTTGTTTTGCCTGTGCCCGGCGGCCCCCATAAAATAATGGATGAAAATAACCTATCGGTTTTGATGGCGCGCCGGAGCAGCTTCCCTTCGCCGACGATATGATCCTGCCCAATGTACTCTTCCAGCGTGCGGGGACGCATCCGCGCGGCGAGCGGCGCTTCGGATTTCATGCGTTCTTGCATGGCGTGGTCGAAGAGATCGGGCATGCGGAGATTATACAAGGAAAGAGATAAACATTAAGCGCATAATGTTTGCGTCGTTCGGGATTCTATAGAAGAGAGAATTTATATGTTGGACGTTTTGGGCGACGTTGTTTGATATGAACGATTGATGATGTAAATACCGGTCAACGCAATTGCGCCGCCGATGCCCTGCCAGATCGTGGGGATTTCGCCGAGCAAAGGGACGGCGAGAAGCGTCGTAGCGACAGGTTGTAAAACCATCGTTGGCGCAACGACGGAAGCCGGCAGATGTCCGAGCGCGTATGCCAGCGCCATGTAACCGATCAACTGCGAGACAATGGCGGAAGCGAGGAATATAAACCATGTGCGCGCATCAAACCCGCTAAGCGGATGCTTCATTGCGAGGTTGGCAGCGAACAGCCCTGCGCTGGCGCCGACGCCTACGAACCAAATGTGGCTGATCGTATCGAAGCGTGCGCGGCTCTTTTCGGTGAAGAGATAGTAGCCGCCGAAGAAAACCCCTGTAAAGGTTGCCATTAGGTCGCCGATGCCGAAGCGCGGGTGCAGCAGAAAATCGGCGCCCATGATTAACAGCGCGCCTGCCAGCGTGAACCCAAGCCCGCGCCAAAATACGCTATTGAGTTTTCTCTTGAAGATCAACCATGTTCCCAGCGCGACCCAGAGCGGGGCGGTGTTGCCTAGCAATGTCGCGTTCGATGCGGTTGTATAGGCGAGCGAGGTTGTCCATAGCGCGAGATCGCCTGCGGAAAAGAAGCCTGCGAATAAGGGAAACCACATCGCTCGCGTTAGCGTCAGCGGGTTTTGTTTGGCGCGCGGTAAGAAGAACGGCAGCAGTAAGAAGAGAGAAAAGAAAACACGATAGAACGCGGTAACGGGACCTGGTGCGTCTGCCCAGCGGATGAACATGGCGGATAAACTTAATGCCAATACGCCCGCGCCGAGCGCGGCATAAGTAAGCATGGATTTATTCTGCGTCATGGATTATCGAACCTGCAATCGGTCGAGCGCAGCTGGGATTTCTGCCAGCGTAGAGACGACCGCGTCCGGCGAACTTTGAGGCTGAGACGCCTCGCGCGAGTCGGCGCGCCGCTTGATCCAGATCGCCCTCAGCCCGGCGTTTTTTGCGCCGTGAATATCCGCGTTGAGGTTGTCGCCGATCATGACTGTCTCGGAAGGAAGGAAGCGCCAGTTAGACAGTGCTAACTCGAAGATATGCGCGTGCGGCTTGCGGTAACCGCATGCGGCGGAAGTCAGCGCGAAATCGAAAAAGCGCCCGATGCCAAATTTACGCAAGAGTTGTTGCACGTCTTGATCGTCGCCGGCGTTCGAAAGCAAGCCTATGCGATAACCGTCTTCCCCGATCTTTTTTAGGGTTTGTAAAGCGTCTTCTTCCAGTATCCAATTCGTTTGGGTGACTGCGAATAATCTATCCAGCGCTTCACGTAGAATTTGGTCGGAAACTTCCGCATAACCTTTGTTGGTCAAAATGTCTCGCAGCACGAATACATAAGCGGTCTCAAGTAGATCTTTTTCACGCTGTTTAAAATACTCTTCCAGTCTCCGTCGGAATTCCACCGGAAATGTAGAGAGGTTCAGTTCAAGCCCTTGCTCTTGTAAATATATGGTCAGAGCCTCGTCGCCGCGCGCATTGACTGAATAAGCGGCGTCGCGTTCATACATGAGCGTCCCGCCGAGATCGAAGATGACCGCGCGAAGAATGGAGGTAGGCATAGAGATTATGCGTGAAATTATATTACGGCGTAAGGCGGAAAGAGCGCTACAGCACGATTCTAGTTGACCTGTACTGGTTCTTGCGCGGCTGGTCGTTGCGGTAGAGTTGTGACGAGCACCTTGTCCACGCGGCGTCCGTCCATGTCAACCACTTCGAAGCGCAAATTGTGCCACTCGAAGTGATCCGCCGATATTGGCACGCGCCCCAACGACATCATTATGAATCCGCTGAGAGTTTCGTACTCGCCTTCGTGCGGAAGCGCGTTGAGTTTGAAGATTTCCTTGAATTCGTCCGTTTCCAACATGCCGTCTAATAACCACGATCCGTCTTGCCGCTGTGTCGCTTGCGGCTCTTCGTGCTCCATCTGTCCTACGATCTCTTCCAGAATGTCGTTGATAGTAATCAGCCCTTGCAAGCCGCCAAATTCATCAACGACAAGAAGTATCTGCGTTCCTTTTTCCTTGAAGACTTCAAGCGCGTGCGAAGCGAACATGGTCTCCGGAATGAAGAAGGCCGGCTTGAGAACGTCTTTCAAGCGGATGTCTTCGCCGCTCAAACTTTTCATCAACAGGTCGCGGGCTTTAACGATGCCTAGAATCGTGTCGAGCGTTCCCTGTCGTACGGGGAAGCGCGAGTATTCGCTTTCGCCGATCTTCTTGTGAACGTCTGCCAGTGTGTCGTTAATATCTAAATAAACAATATCAGGGCGCGGCGTCATCAATGAATACACGCGTTGATCATTAAGACTGAACACACCTTCCACCATGTCGTGTTCGGCTTCTTCAAAAACGCCCGCTTCTGTGCCTTGGTCTATCAATAATTGAATTTCTTCTTCGGTGACCGGCGGTTCTTCGCTGATCTTCACGCCGAGAATTTTTAATACGAATTCAGTTGAAACGCTTAAGAGCTTAATGATCGGCGAGAGTATTTTTGAAAAGAACACCATCGGTCCCGCAATTGTGGATGAGACCCCCTCTGGATCGCGCAGCGCCAACCGCTTAGGCACCAATTCGCCCAACACAAGCGAGAGATAGGTTACAGGCAACACGCCAATTAACAAACCGATCGCTTCGCTATATGGCGCAAGCGCGGGCAGGGCGCTGAGCCGTTGATTGATCCAGACGCCGATCGTCGCTCCGGTGAGCGCGCCGATCAATAGATCAATGGATGTAATTCCGATCTGAATGACCGACAGGAAGCGATTCGGATCCTCGGTGAGTTTCAGCACAATACCTGCACGCGCGTCGCCTTTGTTCTGTTCGTTTTGAAGCCGCGCCTTGCGCACGGAAAGCAGGGCGGTTTCTGCCATGGCGAGTATGCCGTTCAAGACGAGCAAGATCGTGATGGTGATCAGCCCAGATGTAAGATTGATTTCTATGGGAATTTCGGACATGAGTCTGAGAGCGTTTCCAACGTTTCTTGTATTGTACTATAACCCGCTTCAAGTAACGTGGACGCCCGACCCTGTTTCGACGCGCCCCATCGTCCAGACGGGTTGGTTTACCTCGGCGGCGCGGGCGATGAACGCCGCCAATTTTTCTTGCGGAACGCCGAGCAGTAATCCGCCGCTCGTTTGCGGATCGAATAACAACATTCGATTCTCTTCGTCAATCGAATCGGCAAACTTCACCTGCGACTCAAAATGCGATTTGTTGTCGAACGCGCCGCCGGCGAAACAGCCCATCTCGGCGTATTTTCTCGCGCAAGAAATAAACGGGATTTTTTCGAACTCAAATTTCAATAAAACACCGGATGCTTTCGCCATTTCAAGCCCGTGACCGAGCAAACTATAACCCGTGATGTCCGTCCCGCCACGCAGATCAAATCCCATAGCGAGTTGACTCGCCTCTTTGTTCAGCCGCTTCATCCAGTCCACTGCTTCTTGCAGATCGCTCGCGTCTACTTGTTCGCGTTTCAATGCAGTGGTCGTGACTCCGAAACCGAGAGGCTTGGTCAACACAAGCGCGTCGCCGACTTGGAGCCCGCCTTTGCTCAGCATCTTGCGCGGGTCAACGAAGCCGATGACGACGAGTCCGAACTTTGGTTCTTTATCCTTCACCGTATGCCCGCCCGCAATGACGACTCCCGCCTCACGCGCTTTTTCCGCGCCGCCGCGGATGATCTCGCTGGAAATTTCGTTCGGCAAATTATCCGGCAGGGCGGCGACGTTCAACGCAAGGAAGGGTTGTCCGCCCATCGCGTACACATCCGACATGCTGTTTGCCGCCGCGATGGAGCCGTAATCGTACGGGTTGTCTACTACCGGCGTAAAGAAATCGGTGGTGACCACGAGCGCGCGGTTCTCGTCTAAACGCCAAACAGCCGCGTCATCCGGTTCACGCAGACCAATGATCAGATCTGGATAGGAGGCGGAGTTAAAGGTATTTTGAAGGGGACGCAGAACTTGCGTCAGCGCGTCGGCGCTTAGTTTGGACGCTCAACCCGCGCACGTTGAAAGAGTCGTGAGGCGGATTTCGCGTCCTGTTTGAGGGATGGGCATTGTTGTAAATTTATAGGGGCAGGGTTACCTGCCCCTACGTGATTTATTGCGGCGTGGATGGCATGCCCGGCAACGGCAAAATGAATTGGTTGCCCGACGGAATAAAGATAGTCTGTACTCCGGGCGCCAGTCTCAAGATGTATTGATATTGAAGCAGTTCGGGCGTGAGGGATGCGGCAAGCAATTGATTGGCTTGCGCATCTGCTTGCGCCTGAATGACGACCGCTTCCGCTCTGCCTTTGGCTGTGATCACGGCTGCGTCGGCGAGACCTTGCGCCTCTTGACGGGCTTGCTCGGCTTCTTGTTTTTTCTGTTCTACGACTAACGCGGCTTGCAAGGCTTGCTGTTCAGCGATCTGCTTTTGCTCTACGGCGGCGGCGTACTCTTCGCTAAAGTGAATATCGCGTAAAATGAAATCGAGCAGTTCAAGGTTGTTTTTCGATAAGCTGCTCACTAATTCATCGGTGATGATCTGAACCATCTCTTCGCGTTTGGTGGAGACGACTTCTTCCACGCCATATTGCGCCACCGCATCGCGGATGGCGCCGCGCGTTTCGGGGCGCACGATCCCGCTTTCGTAGTTATTCTGCCAGGCAATGTGCAGTTGTACGACTTTGGCAGGGTCAATGCGATAGATCACCGTTCCGTCAATGATCACTTCCTGTCCGTCTTTGGTGCGCGCGCGGATCGAATCTTCAGCGGAAGTTGGTCCTTGTTCCGGTAAGAAGGACATTGTATACGTTTGATTCGAGATGGAGTAATTTACCACTTGTTCAACGATGGGAAGAATCCAATGCAGACCGGGCTCTAGCGCCGCCGGGCGGACGCCTCCCGCGCGCACTGTCTTGACTACGCCGCGTTCATTTGATTCAACATACACAAGCCCCGAACCCAACACGGTGAGGATTGCGGCAACGATGACCAGAATCAACGCGCTCGAACTGGACCCTTTGGCGGTCTGGTGGCGGCTGGCGCGAACAGTCGCTAAGACGCCCAGCCCGATGGCAGCCAGCCATGTGAAAGCCGCCGCAGTTTTGATTACATCAACAATATTCATAGTTTCTCCGATTTAGTTTGAAGCAATTATACCGCCGTGATCCGATAGTAAACGCGGAAGGCAAGCGATTGAGTTGGCTTTACCGGACAGGCGAATTAAGACTGTTATTCTTAACTCGCCAAGGGCACAAAGATCGCGAAGGATTGAAAATTGATAGGCAAAACTTGCGTAAATTCGCGAACTTCGCGGCTAAGAAGGCTTGAAAGTTATTTTGATAAGGTTAAGAAATACTTTCTAAGCGAGCGTTGCTTACAACGAACGCAATTCTCCACAGATAAATGCAGATGAAAAGGATGGGAAAAGCATTTTCGGATTTGTTTTTATCAAAAATTTGCGTTGATCCGTGAAGGCTGAGTTGAGAAATAGTCTCTCAGTTCGACTAGAGGACGATTGACAAGAGATGTTTTGCGGGCGGGCTAATGCCAAATTCGGAACGATGTTTTTGTCGCAGTTGTCAGCCCTTGATAATTGACGGTGACCTCGATGGATACAAGCTCGCCCAGTTTGAGATTCGCGAAATCGAATGAAAATTTGGCTACGCCGAATTGATCCGTTGCGAATACGATGGTCTGCGTCCCGCCGTCGGGCAAATGGATAACGGCGACGCCGCTGACGTTTGCGACGGCTTGCAAGGTTTGACTTTGGACGAGGATGAAAACAGTTTGCGAACCGCTAGATCGCGTAATGGGCGTTGCCACGAATGCGCGCGCGCGAAGCGACAGCACCGGGTTGATGGTTGCGTCTTGCGGCGCGAGCGGGCTAAGTTGCGCGGCGTCTTCTTTCAACGCGTCGAAATAGATTCTGCCGAGATCGGTGAGCACGACGCGATTTTGAAACTGTTCGGCGCGCCATTCAAAACGCGCATATTCGAAGTATTGTATGAACACGTCGCCTTGTTGCTCGGCGGGCGCGACCGGAACCCCAAATTGTGTTGCGCCCCCGTTCGCTTTGTAGAAATCTAGAAAAGCGTAGCAAACAGGCGCGCCGTTAAACATCTCGCACGCAAACGGATTTTTCGCTTCCAGCGGAACGGCAGGTTGATACAATGCGCGCCCTAATGGCGTTAAAGCTATGCCGTTGGCTGCGGTTAATTCGAAACGCGCGCGCTGAAAATATTGCACGGTCTTCCCATCGCGCGAAACAAACTGCTCGGTGATCGGATAGCCGTATACGAGATTTGGCTCACGGGCTTGGTTATAAAATTTGAGGAATTCTCCTTGAACGTTATGCCCCGTTTCGGCAAAAAATTTCACGCCTGTATCTTGCGCCCGCGCGCTTTCTCGCGGCGTCCACAAGGCGGCTAAGGCAAGAAGTAGAAACGCAATTATTCTTGGCGTTTTCATTGACTTGATTATACTCATGTTGCGCGGCGTTTCTCGTTACTTTTGCGCGAGCAGCGCCTCCACAATCCGCTTTGCCGCGCGCCCATCGCCATACGGATTTGCCGCTTTCGACATGTGCGCGTGCATGGACGCATCGTCGAGCAGGCGATTTGCTTCCTCTACAATTCGAGTCGTTTCTGTTCCGACAAGTTTGAGCGTTCCCGCCGCGACGCCTTCCGGACGTTCGGTCGTCTCGCGCATCACCAACACGGGGACGCCAAACGTCGGCGCTTCTTCTTGGATTCCGCCCGAGTCAGTCAGAATCAGCGAAGCGCGTTTCATCAAATGCGCGAGCGGAAGATATTCCAGCGGCGGCAGAAGCGTGATGTGTTCCACGCCGTTCAAAATTCGGTTGACCGGTTCCTGCACGTTTGGATTTAAGTGGACGGGATATACAATTTCGACGTCTTCGCGCGCGGCGAGTTCGCGTAGCGCGCGACAGATATTTTCGATCGGTTCGCCGAAGTTCTCCCGCCGATGCGCAGTGACGAGAATCAGTTTCTTCGCCTTTGCGCCTTGAATGCCCGCCCTTTCTGCCAGTTCCGTGATTTCCTGCGGTTCGTCTTGATTGACCACAAATTTTAATGCGTCAATGACCGGGTTGCCGGTCACAAAGACCTTTTCAGGTTCAACGCCTTCGTTGAGCAAGTTTTGTTTCGACCATTCTGTAGGCGCAAAGTGTAGATCGGCTGTGACGGTCGCCAGACGGCGGTTGATCTCTTCCGGGAACGGATGCCACTTGTTGTGTGTCCGTAAACCGGCTTCCACATGACCGAAATGGATTCTGCGATAGAACGCCGATAGCGAGGCGGTTAGAACGGTGGTGGTATCGCCGACGGCGAGCATCCAGTCAGGCTTGAATTCCTCCAACACAGATTCGAGGTGAGTGAGAATTCCTGCGCTAAGCTGCGCCAACGACTGCCCCTCGCGCATGAGATCGAGATCGTAGTCGGGTTGTATCTCAAATAGTCTCAGCGCTTGATCAAGCATTTGGCGATGTTGAGCGGTGACGCATACCCGCGCTTCGATCTCCGGCGTTTGTTTGAGCAAGCGGACGATAGGCGCCATTTTGATGGCTTCGGGGCGGGTGCCGAAGACAGAGAGGATTTTCATTTCGATTTGGCGTCTCCAAGACGGTGAAGCGAGAAGCCTGCCGCTTGCCAATCTTTTAGATTCCACGCGTTGACCGCATCAATCACGACCCGCGCTTTGGTTTTGGACGCAATGCTTGCAGGGTCTAGGCTGCGGAATTGAGAATGGTTAACGAGCAGTAGAATTGCGTCCACATCTTTAATTGCGGAATCAAAATCGGCAGCCATGTCAATTCCTTCGAGTTTGGCGCTTGGCGCAAAGGGTTCCCATGCGCGGGCGATGGCTCCATTCTTTTGAAGCAGGTGAACGACCTCGACAGCGGGGCTTTCGCGTAAGTCGTCTACATCGGGCTTATATGCGAGACCCAACGCGGCGATGCGTTTATTTCTTAATTCGCCGAGCGCTTGCTGCGCCTTCTTAACGACAAAATGAGGCTGTTCATCGTTGACCTTTCGCGCCTGATGGATCAGCGCAGAAACTTCGGGAGCGGCTTCGACAAAGAACCACGGGTCTACGCTGATACAGTGCCCGCCAACGCCCGGTCCGGGGTTGAGGATATTGATGCGTGGATGCAGGTTAGCGAGGCGGATGGCTTCCCAGACATCCACGCCGAATTTTTCGGCGAGCCGCGCAAATTCGTTAGCGAGGGCGATGTTTACGTCGCGCGTTGCGTTTTCCATGATCTTGACCATCTCGGCGGTGGTCGCGTCCGTTTCATAGATCTCGCCTTGGACGAATGTTTTATACAGATCGCGCGCGGCTCGCGCCGATTCGGGCGTTATGCCCCCGATAATGCGCGCATTGTTCACAAGTTCATAAAGAAGATTGCCCGGCAACATGCGCTCTGGCGAATAGCACAAGTGGAAGTCAATCCCCGCGCGCAGGTTGGAGCGTTCTAATATGGGCGCGACCAACTCGACGGTCGTACGAGGCGGCGAAGTCGATTCGAGGATCACGAGGTTACCCTTCCGCAAAAAAGGGAGAATCGCTTCGGCGGCTGAAGCCACTGCGCGCATGTCCGCTAGTTTAAATCGAATTCCATTGTACTCGCCGAATTTCTCGCGCTGAAACGGAGTCGGCACGGAGATGATAAACGCGTCGGCTTCAACGGGTTGACTGGATACGGTTAATCTGCCCACTTGCAGAGCTTCATCAAGGACGTCTTGCAGTCCCGTCTCGTGGATGTGGATTTTGCCAGCCTGCAAGGATTGCACTACGCGCGGGTTAACGTCTACGCCATGTACGTTTAACCCATGCGCGGCAAATGTAACGGCGTAGGGGAGACCAATGTAGCCGAGACCGATGACGCAAAGTGAGTTGATTTTCATTCAGTTCCTTGTTGTGTTGTAGATGGATGGATTATACAGGAAACTTTCTCGGGCAGAATTCGTAAGGTTAATCGAAGCGCCCGACGCTTGGGTTTTAGCGTGGGCTTGCGTCAGAATCTGGACTAATCTTGTTGTATAATGAAGCGGAGGCGTTATGAATTTTCTTCTGGATCCTGATATTGCGTATCTCTTTCTACTGGGCGGAGCGCTTTTAGCGTTTATGGCGATTGTCACGCCGGGCACAGGTTTTTTTGAAGTCGGCGCCTTATTTTGCTTCGCGCTGGCGGGCTATGGAATTTACATGTTGTCTTTTAATTTCTGGGCGGTTATTATCATTGGGTTAAGTCTCGTCCCGTTCGTCTATGCGATTCGAGACCCGAAACGGAAATGGGCGCTCGCGCTTTCAATTTTACTGTTGATCGTCGGTTCGATATTTATGTTCATGCGAAACGGCTCGCCGGCTGTGAATCTGTGGGTGGCGGCGAGCGCCTCAATTCTGACGGCGGGATTTATCTGGATCGCGACGCGGAAATCTATAGAAGCCTCGTTCGCCGCGCCCGCGCACGACCCCGACGCCTTAATTGGTCTGGAGGGCGAAGCGCGGACGGATATTTACAGTGAAGGCAGCGTACAGGTCGGCAAGGAATTGTGGTCGGCTCGCAGTGAGATGAAAATTAAAGCCGGGAGTAAGGTTCGCGTGATTCGTCGAGACGGCTTTATTGTAGTTGTCGAAAAGCAAGAATAAAATTACAGATTTAAGGAGAGTTTGTTATGGAAGCACTTACTGGCAGCGCTTTATGTTTGGTCGGCGCAATTTTAATTATCGGCTTGATTTTTATTGCCAATGCGATTCGAATCGTGCCTGAATACCAACGGTTGGTCGTCTTTCGTTTGGGGCGTTGTGTCGGCGCGAAAGGACCGGGCATTGTTCTTTTGGTTCCGGTGATTGATCGCGCGGCAAAGGTGGATCTGCGCGAGCAGGTGCGTGAAGTGCCGCATCAAACTTCGATCACCAAAGACAACGCGCCTATCTCGATTGACTTCTTGTGGTATTACAAGGTATTGGATCCTGCCGAATCGATTTTGCAGGTCGGTAATTTTGAATCGGCGGCGGCGGGTATTGCGGCGACGACGCTTCGTGCGGTGATCGGCGGAATTCCGCTGGACGATGTGCTCTCAGAGCGCGAACATATTAACAACATGTTGCGTACGCGCCTCGACGAAGTAACTGAACGCTGGGGTGTGAAGGTCACTAACGTTGAAATTCGTGAGATCATCCCGCCGCGCGACGTGCAAGATGCGATGAACCGCCAGATGTCGGCGGAACGCATTCGCCGCGCTGTTGTGACCGAGTCCACCGGCACGCGTGAAGCGGCGGTCAACGTGGCGGAAGGCGAGAAGCAATCCGCGATCTTGCGCGCTGAAGGTCAGAAGCAGTCTGCCATCCTTGCGGCGGAAGGCGAGCGACAGTCTCAATTGTTGCGCGCAGAAGGCTTTGCAAAAGCGTTGGACGCCATCTTCAATTCCGCTAAAGGGATCGATCAGAAGACGATGACGTTGCAATATTTTGAAACGCTTAAGTCCGTTGGCGCAAGCCCGTCCACAAAGTATATCTTCCCGATGGAATTTACGAGCATGTTGGACAGTTTCTTAGGAAAGAAATAGACGTATAATTTGGCGCGCCGAATAGGTATGTAAATAAGTAGAAAGTGGAGAGCGACTTTTAAATTTTCCACTTTCTACTTTTTCTTTTTTTGGAAAGCTCTTCTTGTGGAAATTCTCCCGGCAACTATTCTTGACCTCAATTCGCTGTGCAAGCTCGAACGCGCTTGTTTCGATCAAGACGCCTGGTCGCTGTTTGATTTGATCGCCGTGCTTTCATGGGGCGACGTTATCCGACTTAAGGCGGTGGAAGACGGCGCCATGATCGGATTTGTAGCGGGCGATACGCGTCTTTCTCGAGGAGAAGCGTGGATCGCCACCCTTGCGGTTGATCCACGTTTTCAGCGGCGCGGCGTTGGACGAGCGTTATTGCGCGCATGCGAAGCGCGCTTTCAGACCTCGAAATCCAAGCTGACCGTTCGAATGTCTAATTCAAACGCCATCGCTTTATATGAACGCGAAGGTTACCGTGTTTCTGATGTTTGGCATGGATATTACCGGGGCGGCGAAGACGGGCTGGTGATGGAGAAGCCTCTATAGCAATTGCGCAACGACGCGCCTCCGATCGCCGTAATTGCAGATTTAGGGATACAATACTTTCGTTGCTTTATGAATGAATTACTGGCTCCTCCTGTTTGGGTCAACGCCGACGCATCGTTTCAACGCATGTTTGCCGACCTAGCCGGGCAATCGCGCGTAGCGGTGGACACCGAGTCGAACAGCCTGCACGCCTATCGCGAGCGCGTCTGCCTGCTTCAGTTTTCAACGTCGAAATGCGATTACGTTGTCGATCCTTTGGCGCCGATCGATGTGACGCCCCTTGCTCAAATTTTCGAAGACCCGCAAATCGAGAAGATATTCCATGCCGCGGAATATGATTTAATCTGTTTAAAGCGCGACTATGGATTTAAATTCGTCAATTTATTCGACACCATGCATGCCGCGCGCGTCCTCGGATACCCCGCAGTGGGATTAGACACGTTGCTGGCGGAAAAGTTCCAACTGACGATTAATAAGCGATTTCAAAAAGCGGACTGGGGCGCAAGACCTCTTACGCCGGCGCAAATTAACTATGCACGCCAGGATACGCGTTACCTTTTTGACCTGCGCGATACGCTTGAAATGGAATTACGCGAGAAAAATCGCTTGGAATTAGCGTTTGAAGATTTTGCGCGCGCTTGCAATGTAGAGGACCCGAAGGAGAAAACGAACGGATCTTCGTGGAAACGTTTCAGCGCGCGCAAAGAATTAAGTCGGCGTGAATTGACGATCCTTTCAGAGTTGTGCCGTAGTCGCGATATGATCGCTGAAAAACTCGACCGTCCGCCGTTCAAAGTAGTGGGCGATAAGTTATTATTCGAGATCGCAAAACAGTCGCCTGAGAAGAATGTTGATCTGGCAGAGATCGGGCTCAGTTCAAAGCAGATTCGCTTGTGGGGCAGAGAAATGCTCGCGGCGGCGAAACGCGGGGCGGCGGCTCCGCTGGTGAAACTGGAGCAGCCGAAACATCCGAACGCTGCGACGCTGCGGCGTTTGGAGAAACTGAAAGCGTGGCGAAAGAAGATCACGCAAGAACTAAAAGTCGAGTCGGATATTGTTTTACCTAAGGCGTATTTGAGTTCATTCATGGAGAATCCGCCCAAATCGCTGCGTGAACTTGAGGCGACGATGAAGGATTCGCCTTGGCGGTTCAGAACATACGGCTCCCAAATTTTTGAATTGCTTGGAGACTAACATGGAAATTCATTTTCACGGTGCGGCGCATACAGTTACAGGAAGCCAGCACTTGCTGGAGATCAACGGACGTCGTCTGTTGCTTGAATGCGGCTTGTATCAGGGACGGCGGGAAGAATCGTACGCTCGAAATTTAAATTTCGTATACGATCCGCGCTCAGTAGATGCGGTGATTTTGTCTCATGCGCATATTGATCATAGCGGCAATTTGCCGAACTTCGTCAAAAAAGGCTATGAGGGACCGATCTACGCGACATATCCGACCGTTGACCTTGGAACGATCATGCTGGCGGATTCGGGACGGATTCACGAGTCGGACGTTGAATATGTGAACCGTAGGAGGGCGGCGCATGGCGAGCCGCCGGTTGACCCGCTTTACACTGAGGCGGACGCTCAGCGCGCATCAAATTTATTTCACGGCGTGGGCTACAATCAACCGTTTGAGCCGATTCCCGGTGTGATCGCAAAATTTGTCGAAGCGGGCCACATTCTCGGCTCTGCCGCGATCTCGCTGGAAGTTGAAGAGAAAGGGCGTAAGATACGCTTCTGGTTCTCCGGCGATATCGGACGCTTTGGACTGCCCTTGTTGCGCGACCCGATCATGCCGGAGCCGGCGGATTACTTGTTGATGGAATGCACTTATGGCGATCGAAGACACAACAACCCCGCCGCCGCGTTCGAGGAATTTCGAGACGTGGTCAAACGGACGCTTGAGCGAAGCGGCAAGGTGATCATTCCGGCATTTGCCGTAGGACGGACGCAAGAGCTTGTTTATCACTTGAATACGATGATGTATAACGGCGACCTGCCGCAAGCGCCGGTCTTTGTAGACAGTCCGTTGGCGGTCAACGCTTCGGAGATATTTATGCGTCATCGCGAAGTCTTCGACGCGGAAACGCGCCGATTCATCGAAGAGGCGCGTCATCCGGCGCTTAACTTCAAAATGTTGACTTACATTCATTCTGTAGAAGAATCGAAAGCATTAAACAAACGCACCGACCCGATGATAATTATCTCGGCTTCAGGCATGGCGGAGACCGGGCGCATCTTGCATCATTTGCGGAATAACATCGAAAATCCTAGGAATACAGTGTGCATCGTCTCATGGCAGGCTCCCTACACGTTGGGGCGTCGAATTGCCAACCGCGAGAAACACATTAAAATTTTTGGCGAACCGTACACGGTCAAAGCCGAAGTGGCAACTATTGGCGGCTTATCGGGTCATGCCGGGCAGGATTTGCTGGTGAAGTATGGAACTACAGTGAAAGAAACGGCGAAGAAAGTCTTTCTGGTGCATGGCGAAGAAAAAGCCGCTGAAACGCTGACGAGCCTCTTTGCAACTCACGGGATGAAAAATGTGTATTACCCCGACTTGCATGACAGCGCCGAATTATAAGTTATAATTTCCGCCGTTAGGTTGATGGGAAGGTGCCAGAGTGGTTGAATGGGACAGTCTCGAAAACTGTTGTGGGCTCCGGTCCACCGAGGGTTCGAATCCCTCCCTTCCCGCTATAACTCAACTCGGCGAGTAAATGACTCGCTGTTGTAGCGTATCCGCTTCACGCTCTCGCTGATTTTTTACACTTCAAAACCTATGCAAATTGACCTTTCCATTGATACGGATGTCGTTCGCCGGCGTTTAACCAATTTCATTAAAGAGAAAATGGCGCAGGCGGGATTCTCGCGCGCCGTGGTCGGACTTTCGGGCGGACTCGATTCAGCGTTGTCGTGCGCGCTCGCCGTTGAAGCGCTAGGACGTGAAAACGTGCTGGCGGTGCGGATGCCTTATCGAGCGTCCAACCCTGATTCGCTTGCGCACGCTGGGTTGCTCATCGAACAATTGCGTACGCCGAACAAAGTTATCGAAATTACCGCCATGGTGGAACCCTTGTTTGCGCTGGATCCGCAGATTACAAAACTTCGTAAAGGCAACATCATGGCGCGCGAACGGATGATCGTTTTGTACGACCAATCGGAGGTTTTTAATGGATTGGTTGTTGGCACAGGGAATAAAACTGAAATCCTGCTCGGTTATAGCACGCAGTTCGGCGATTCGGCGTCGGCGCTGAACCCTATCGGCGATTTATATAAGACTCAAGTTAGGCAATTGTCGCGCGCGTTGAATATCCCTGCGCCGATTCTCCACAAGCCCCCGTCCGCCGATCTATGGAACGGTCAGACTGATGAAGGCGAACTTGGCTTCACTTATGAAGAAGTTGACAGATTGCTTTACTTGCTTGTAGATCGCCGTTATAGCCGCGTGGAGTGCGTGGAAGCGGGCTTTGGTTCCGATTTTGTGGATGCGGTTATCAAGCGTATAAAATGGAGTCAATTTAAGCGTCAGTTGCCGCCTGTTGCCAAACTGGATGACCGATCTGACGGTTATGACTTTCTAGGAGAGCGTGATTGGGGGGCGTGATGAAATTATCCATCCCGCCCGCGCTAACGCATCGAAAATATTTCTATCTCTGGTTAGGCTTGTTGATCTCCATTGCCGGCTCGCAAATGCAGGTTGCCGCGATTCATTGGCATATCCGCGAACTGACTGACAAGCCTAATCCGCTGGCATTGGGCGGCATTGGTTTGGCGAGAATTCTACCGGTGATCGTCTTTTCTTTTATCGGCGGCGCGGTTGCGGATAGTTATGACCGGCGTAAAATTTTATTCATCACCCAAACGGTTCTGGCGGTTGAAGCGTTAGCGTTAGCGGCGTTGACGTTTAGCGGGCGAGTCGAGATTTGGCATATTTATGCGTTGACAGCGTTGCAAGCGTCGGCGTCGGCGTTCGACTTGCCCGCTCGGCAGGCGATGGTTCCGAATCTGGTCTCACGCGAGCATTTAACATCCGCATTTAGCATGAATTCGATCGCATTTAACACAGGCGCGATTCTGGGCCCGCTTTTCTTCGGATTTATCCCCGCCGGCGGACAAGGCTACGCCTATCTGCTTGATGCGATTTCGTTTATGGCGGTGCTTATCGCGCTAATATTGATGGGACATACGCCGCAAGACCTCAAGCGCGCCGAGGGCGTGAACGTTCGTTCAGTGTGGAACGGTATGCGCTTCATTGGTTCGCATCCGCTCATTATGTCCACGATGGTAATGGATTTTATCGCTACGTTCTTCGCCTCGGCAAATACGATGTTGCCGATCATAGCGCGCGACATTCTAAATGTCGGTAAGAGCGGATATTCATGGCTGGTCTCTGCGCAGGCGATTGGTTCCGTCGCGGCGGGAGTGGCGGTTTCGCAGGCGCGTGAATTGCGTCGGCAGGGACCAATCTTTATCGGCGCGGTAATCCTATTCGGCGCGATGACGGTTTGGTTCGGATTCAGCCGTACATTTTTACCCGCGTTGCTCGCCCTGACGGTCATGGGCGCAGCGGACGCAGTTAGCACGATCATCCGCAATACGATACGTCAATTGCAAACCCCCGACCATATTCGCGGCAGGATGACCAGCGTGAACCAACTCTTCTTTCAGGGCGGTCCTCAGCTTGGCGAGGTTGAATCGGGCATAGTTGCGGCGCTGTTTGGAGTTCCGTTCGCCATCGTCAGCGGTGGAATCGGCTGTATCGTTGGGCTGTTGATCGTCCTTCGCAGGTGGCCCCAACTGATTGCGTATAGCGGAGACGAGCCAATGCTGATAGCGGTTCCAGCAGACTGACGTTTTCCTTACGATTGCCGTACATTTTCTCACACTCCCCGTCTCAGCGTTGACGAATGCCTTAAATAGGGCTATACTGCAAACGTAGAGGCGTAGATCTTATGCGAATAGATACATACAGAAACAGCCTAGCTAGACCAAAAACGCGCGTATTTTTGCGCGTTTTTTTATTTCTATTGTCGAAAGGAGATTAAACAGTGAACTACGGAATGATCGGTAAACTCGAGAAAGCCAAGCGGTACGCGGAGGAACCCAGCCGTTTCCTCTTCAACAAGTTTGACGTCACTTTTCAGGGAGATAATAACGACCATCATGTTGCCTTCGACAGCGGAACCTACTCGTGCGACTGCGAGTTCTTTGCCAATAATGGGCGTTGCGCTCACACGATGGCGATTGAGATAAAATTCAAAGGGATGGTTCCTGACGCCAACGAATCCTGATCGCCTTGGCGGGTTGAATTCTATGAACTGCCTTTCGACTTGAAAGGCAGTTTTTTATTTGAGTCTGACGAACTGGGAACAGGCGCGGGGAATGAAAATTTAATGAGAGTATCTTTAAATTTGAAGAATTCGATTACAATTTTCACGTTATGAAAAACATCTCTCGACGTGATTTCCTTAAGCTGGGCGGGCTGAGCCTCGCTGGTTTGGCGTTCTCATCGCCGTTCTCGCCCGCTGTGAATTTTGACGATAGCAGCGTTGTGCGCGTCGCTACTGACTCGGTCAGCGTATATTCTGAACCGGACGATGAGAGCAGGATCGTCTCCACTTGGTATCGCGATGAACTTTTGCATGTGTATGGAACGGTGACTGCGCAAGAGCCAGCGCATAACCCCGTTTGGTATCGCGTGTGGGGCGGATATGTTCATCGCGCGCGTCTACAAGAAGTGAAGTTTCTCTTTAATCAACCGCTCGCTTCTATTGAAGAAGGCTCTCCGCGTCTAGTGGAAGTGACTGTGCCATACGCGCAGCCTTGGCGCACGACGAAACTTTACGGATGGCAGGAACTAGATTTTCGCTTGTACTACGGATCGGTCCACTGGGCGGAGGCGATTGTAGACGGTCCGCGTGGAGAGCCGTGGTATCAGGTTTATGACGACTTAACTGGTTTCCCGTATTGCATTAACCCGACGCATGCGCGCCCGATTCCGCTGGAAAACTTGACCGCTATCACGCCTGAAACGCCCTTGGAGAAGAAGCGTATCGAAGTAAATCTTTCGACGCAAACTTTGATGGCGTTTGAATACGATCAGCAGATTTTCAAAGCTACGATCAGTTCGGGCATCCCGAACGGCCCGCGTGACGCGACCGGAATTCCCACAAAAACGCCCGATGGCGAGTTTCACATTTTAGAGAAAATGCCGAATAAGCATATGGGCAACGGCAACTTGTTCGCCGATTTTACCGACTATGAGCTGCCCGGTGTGCCGTGGACGTGTTTTTTCACTACGCAAGGGCATGCTTTTCATGGAACGTACTGGCATCAGAACTTCGGCGTGCCGATGAGTCGCGGCTGCATTAATATGCGCACCGATGAAGCCATGTGGTTGTTTCGTTGGGCGAAGCCAGATCATCGGATCGGGCGAACGTCTAATCGCGGCTTCGGCACATTGGTGCGAATTTACTATTAAGCCATGCCTGAATTAATTTGGCGGGATAAGCAACCGAAAGTCATTGCGCCAGCCGCGTTGACATTGGATTCTATTGTCTTTCCGGGCGGCTGCGGATATCCGCAATCAGAACCGAAGAATAGGCTGATATGGGGAGACAACCTCGCCGTGATGGCGGCTCTGTTGCCGACGCACGAGAATTGCATAAACCTTATATATGCCGACCCGCCGTTTTTTACGAATAAAAAATTTGCGGCGCGAATTGGGCGCGGTGAGGATTCGCGTAAGCCGAAACAGTGGAAACTCGCCGAAGGGTACCGCGACGATTGGGCTGACCTTGACGCTTATCTTGACTTTCTCTACCAACGTCTTTTCCTGATGTTTCGCTTGCTCGCTCCCAATGGGACTCTCTACCTGCATCTTGACTGGCACGCCGATTCGTACGCCCGCCTTTTACTGGATGAAATCTTCGGCGCGGATCGCTTGCTTAATGAGATTATCTGGACCTATCATGGTCCTTCGCCGATTCGCCGGGCGTTCAACCGCAAGCACGATACAATCCTTTCGTATACAAAGGGAAGCGATTACACCTTCAACGCCGATGCTGTTCGCGAGCCGTATCATCAGAATACGATTAATACCTTTAAGGCGTCGCCTAAGGCGGGCTTCGGAAAAACCCCTAACCTCGAACGCGGTAAAGTGCCAGAAGACTGGTGGTATTTCCCTGTTGTTGCGCGCTTGCATAATGAGCGCACGGGCTATCCTACGCAGAAGCCCGAAGCGCTGCTTGAGCGCATTATTCTTGCTTCATCGAATCCGGGCGATTTGGTCGCCGACTTTTTTTGCGGCTCGGGCACGCTGCCTTTTGTGGCGACGAAGCATGACAGGGCGTTTATCGCCGGCGACGAATCTTCGCGCGCGCTTCACGCTACCGGTAAAAGGTTGCTTGGAGGGAATCGTCTTTTTTCGCTAGAGCGCGATGCGAACGTCGCGTTTTCACGCGAACAGGCGTCGGCGGCGGTTCAGGCGAAACGTTTAAGCGGCGCGATCAGGCTGGAAACGAAATTGGATTTGGACTATTGGGAAATTGACCCTGATTGGAACGGGAAGGTTTTCAAGAGCGCGGCGCAAGCCTATCGCCCGAATCGAGGCGGGGAAATTGCGCGAGAGTTGACAATAGAACTCGGTCGCAAGGGTTGCGTTCGAGTAGTGACCGCATCGGGAGAACGCTATCAGCTATACGTCTAGCCGGTAGCCGACGCCGCGAATTGTTTTGAGAAATTTGGGGTTGTCAGGATCCACTTCGATGGCGCGACGCAACCAGGAAATATGCACGTCAAGCGTGCGTGTATCACCGGTATAGTTAGTTTCCCATGCTTTTTTGAAAAGCGATTCGCGCTCGACGACCTCGCCATGTTTATCCATTAAGATATGCAGGAGAGTAATCAAGCGCGGCGTGAGCTTGACGCTCTTGCCGAGACTGCGCACGCGACGATGTTCAACGTCTAGGCGGATTGGGCCGGCGCTGATGATATTGTTTCCATCGTCAGGCAACAGCGCTTTGATGCGGTTGGCGAGTTTCTGGACCGTAAAGGGAAGACCGAGAACGACGTCGGCGAGTTCTTTATCGACTGGCTTCTCTTTTTTCAGAATGAGAATAATGGGAATTTTCTGATCTTTTTTACGGAGCGACATGCAAATGCGCACGCCGGTGCTGCGCAGCGATGCGGCGTTCACGACGACCACCGCCGGGCTGATCTGTCGTAGTTTCGCGGCGGCGGAACTGCCGTTTTGATAGGAATGAATATCAAATCCCTTCTTCTGTAGATCTATGGCAAAAGAAGGGATGTCCGCGTTTCGTCCTTCGATGAGTAAAAGTGTAGCTTTTTTCATAAGCGCTGGCCGATTGTAAGGCGTAACCCTAAATAATTTCCTTGAAAGATAAGAACATTATACCCTGAATCTTAACAAAAGTTGACGCCGCGCGGAGAGGACGTTTGTTAAGAGTATGCCGATTAAACTATAAGTCGTCGAACTTATCAAGGTGCAGCCTGCGCTTACGGAGCTTAAGCGCGCGCGTTGTTTTGAGTAGGCGACTTGACTCTGCTATACGCCTGTGGTATTATCGTCGGGCTCTAATACTGGATGCGGGGTGGAGCAGTGGCAGATAACCCGAAGGTCGCAGGTTCAAGTCCTGCCCCCGCTACTGATGAAGATCATGATACAGTCATGATCTTCATGTTATTTAATGCGTTCGAGCGGCGTGCAGAGCCTTGCTTACCATTCGCAGCCAGGAGCCGTGTCTATTCCGGCGGAAACCCCCACGCGTTTGTACATGGTGACTTTGGTGAACGGTTCTCCTAGAATGCCGTCGTGGATTGCCCAAGAGCGCAAGCGCAGGCTGTTGGCGGCGTCGGGCGAACGAAATGGACTGGAATTGTTCAAACGCTGACAGAGAACGCCTCCATCTGCGAATTCGGCGTGAATCTGCCCCATCAATTTTTTCCCGATCTGGTAATTGAATCCATAACGCTCGAAGATGATCGCGTTGTGATAATACAGCGGCTCGATGTAATACATATCGTGTCCAAGGTAAGCGATGAAATCTTCAAAAGCGCTAATTGCTTGGCGCAAAGAGCGCAAGCCGCGACGAATCTGACCCGGCGTCAACCCCGCTTCCATTGCGGATCGTTCCGCGCCCAAATTGCGCTTATGAATGCCGAATCGCGTTGGGCTGCCGTCGGGCATTTTGTCCACGTCGAAGCGCGGCGAATCGGGATCGTTTAAGATATACAACAAGACGAAAATTTGACCGTTCATCGAATCGGCTAGATGCGTGTAAAGGATCGGATCGGGGAAACCGACTTTATGATAAAGCTTCAATTCCATATCGCTCGATCCTTCGACGAATGAGAATCGTAAGAGATCGCGGTTTTCTGCCAAATTCTCAAGCTGGAACTTCTCGATTAATCCGGGCGGAATGTAGCGGGCGTAGATGTTCCGTTTTTCTGCTTCAGGGAGTTTGTTGATGCCGCCGATGGTATGTGGATGCATAATGACCTGACAGCTCGCGCTATCGAACTCGAGTTTGGCGTTCGGCGCTTCTCGCCTCGTCGCGTTTTGCGATGGTCGCTCGTTTATCGTACGCTTTTTTGCCTTTGGCGAGCGCGACCTCAATCTTTGCGCGACCATTCTTGAGGTAGACGCGCGTTGGCACAACCGTCATGCCTTTGATGCGGGTGTTGTTCCATAGCTCGCGAATCTGCTTTTTGTGGAGCAGGAGTTTGCGTTTGCGTTTGGGGTCGTGATTGAAGCGGTTGGCTTGCTCGTATGGAGCGATATGCGCTTCGACCAGCCAGGCTTGCTCGCCGGCTTCGATCTCCACATAAGATTCTTGGATGCTGACCTGCCCTGCGCGAATAGATTTAATCTCGCTGCCTTGCAGGACCAGTCCTGCTTCGAAGCGTTCGAGCAGGAAGTATTCGAATCCCGCCTTGCGATTTGTCGCGACGACTTTAATATTCTCCGTCATGATTTTATGTTACCACATCGCGATTTTGTAAAATAGGAATAGCGTCGCCGCGCAGCCCTCTATCATATAATCTTTCCTCTTGGTACAATTACAATATCTCACCTCAGGAAGGTCGTCGTGATCAACCAACTCTATCAAGATAACTTCCCCCACGTAACCCCCGCATGGAGTCGCATCTTCAACTTTGTCGCCGAACGAGCGGAAGGGTCGTACATCTACACCGACGATGGGCGCAAACTGCTCGACTTCACCTGCGGAATCGGCGTGGCGAACACGGGTCATTGCCATCCGAAAGTAGTCGAAGCGATTCAAGCTCAAGCCGCGAACTTTATCCACGCGCAGGCGAATATCGTCGTCCACAAACCGATGTTGCAACTCGTCGAGGAACTGCGGAAAATTTCTCCGCCTTCGATTGATTCGTTCTTCTTCGCCAACTCGGGCGCTGAGGCGGTAGAAAACGCCGTCAAAATTGCAAAAGCGGCAACAGGTAGGCAGAATGTGATCGTCTTCAACGGCTCCTTCCACGGGCGGACTCATGCGGCGATGGCGTTGACCACCTCCAAGACAATTTATCGCGCGGGATTCGCTCCGCTCATGGCGGGAGTGTACGTCGCGCCGTTCCCGTATGCGTACGCGCTCGGCATGACCGAAGAACAAACCAGCCAGTATTGCCTCGAACAGCTCGAATATTTGCTCGCCTCGCAGACCGCGCCGAAAGAGACCGCCGCGATCCTGATCGAGTCTGTTTTGGGCGAGGGTGGATACGTTGTCCCGCCCACGTCGTTCATGAAAGGGCTGCGCGACGTCTGCGACAAGCACGGCATCCTGCTCATCTTCGACGAAGTGCAATCGGGTTTTGGTCGCACGGGGAAGTGGTTCGCGCTAGAACATTTCAACGTCGTGCCAGACATCATCACTGCCGCGAAGGGAATCGCATCGGGCATGCCGCTCTCTGGCGTGTTTACTCGCACAGACATCATGAAGAAAGTGGATGTCGGCTCCATCGGCGGGACGTACGGCGGCAACGCCATCGCCTGCGCGGCGGGAGTCGCCACCATCCGCGCGATGCGTGATGAAAATATGCTGGAGAATGCAACCGAAAAGGGAATCCAACTGATGACGGGACTGCGCAAGTTGCAGGAGGAGTATCCGCAGATCGGCGATGTGCGCGGCAAAGGCTTGATGATCGGCACGGAATTTACCGCAAACGGCAATCGCGCCAAAGAAAAGCAAATGGTGAAGGACGTGATCCATTCCGCCGAAGAGAAAGGCATGTTGCTCCTCTCGTGCGGAACATACGACAACACCCTGCGCTGGATTCCTCCGCTGAATGTGACGAGTGAGCAGGTCAATGATGGGTTGAAGATATTTGGGGAAGCGTTGAAAGAAACCATAAAATAGTCGAAAGTCGAATGTCAAAGGTCAGACGATTCGACTTTCGACATTTGACCTTTGATAAATTCAAATCATGGCAAACATATTCGATAGAACCAAACTCGAACGCTTATTGAAAAGCGAAGAATCCCTCTTCCACAAATCTCACCCCAAATCGTACGAACTCTACGGACGCGCGCGCAAGTCGCTGCATGGCGGCGTGCCGATGTTGTGGATGGTTCGCTGGGCGGGATCGTTTCCCGTTTTCGTCAAATCAGCCAAAGGCGCGCGCTTCACCGACGTGGACGGCAACGAGTACATTGACCTCTGCCTCGGCGACACGGGCGCGATGACGGGTCACTCGCCCGAAGCGACGGTCAACGCCGTCAACGAGCAGATTCAAAAAGGCATCACGCTCATGCTTCCGTATGAAGATGCGATCTGGGTCGGCGAAGAACTTCAACGCCGCTTCAAACTTCCCTATTGGCAGTTCACCCTCACAGCCACCGATGCGAATCGTTTCGCGCTCCGCATGGCGCGGCTCATCACCGACCGCCCGAAGATTCTCGTCTTCAATTATTGCTATCACGGCTCGGTGGACGAAACCTTCATCACGCTCGACGAAGAAGGCACGCCGATCTCGCGCCCGAACAACATGGGTCCGCAAGTTGATCCGCGCGAGACGACGAAGGTCATCGAGTTCAACGACATTGCCGCGCTCGAAACCGCCCTCTCTGCCCGCGACGTTGCCGCCGTCCTCGCCGAGCCTGCGATGACCAACATCGGCATTATCCATCCCGACGCGGGTTATCACGATGCCTTGCGCGAGATCACCCGCAAGTATGGGACGTATCTCATCATTGACGAGACTCACACCATCTGCGCGGGTCCAGGCGGATGCACCGCTTCGTTCGGACTTCAACCGGACTTCCTGACCCTCGGCAAGCCCCTCGCTGGAGGCGTCCCCGCCGCGGTCTACGGGTTTACCGAGGAGGTGAGTCAACAATTTGCCGCGCGCCTCAACCTCGACGACGCGGATGTCGGCGGCATCGGCGGGACTCTGGCTGGCAACGCGCTCTCCATCGCCGCCATGAAAGCGACTCTGCAACACGTTCTTACGGATGAGTTTTATTCAAAAGCGATTGCACTGCAAGAGAAATTCACTGCAGGCGTTGAGTCGGTCATTGCAGAATTTGAATTGCCATGGATCGTCAAACGACTCGGCAACCGCTCCGAATACTGGTTCCGCCCCAAGCCGCCGCGCAACGGGGGAGAGGCTCACGCCGCTGTTGACCCCGAACTGGATCGCTACATGCACCTCTTCGCCCTCAACCGCGGAATCTTGCTGACTCCATTTCATAACATGGCGTTGATCTCGCCTGAAACTACCGAAGAGGATGTCAACTACCACACGAAAATTTTTCGAGAAGCGGTGGTTTCCTTGTTCAAATAATAAGCCTTGCGAAGGTTATCAACCTTCGCAAGGCTTATATCTGAGCCACCGACGAGATTCGAACTCGTGACCTGACGATTACGAATCGTCTGCTCTACCAGCTGAGCTACGGTGGCGGATGCGGTGCAAAATTAATTTTGCGTTACAGCGAGCGGGGATTATAAAGGATAAAAACTAATCTAGCAAGTTTTTGAACTTACGCGGCGTCTGTGTCGTGAGAAAATAGTCCTATGCTTCGTATCGCAATGCTTTCCTATCACACCTGCCCGCTTGCCACGCTTGGCGGTAAAGACACCGGCGGAATGAATGTCTACGTTCGCGAACTGACGCGCCAATTAGGGAAAATGGGCATTCATGTGGACGTGTTCACGCGTTCGCAAGACGACCATGTGCCGCATGTTCTGCATGAACTTGGTTACGGCAACCGCGTTGTTCATATCCCTGCGGGACCTGAACACCCTATGTCTAAGCAGGAACTGGCGGAGTATATCCCGCAATTTGCGGAAGGCATTAAAGACTTCGCCATCGACAAAGGGATTCAATACGACATTATTCACAGTCACTATTGGATGTCGGGCATTGCCGCCGCTTCGCTTTCGGACGCGTGGGCGGGCGCGCCTATCGTCCATATGTTTCACACCCTCGGCGAAATGAAAAATCGTATTGCGCGCACCGAAGCCGAGCGTGAAGGTGCGTATCGGATCGAGGGTGAGAAGCGAGTCTTGCGACGCGTTGACCGTATTGTTGTCGCTACGCTGGCGGAGATGACGCAGTTGCGCTTCTTATACAAAGCGGATTCGTCTAAAATGGTTGTTATCCCACCGGGCGTGAATGTCGGTCGCTTTTATCCAATTCCCTCCGACGAGGCGAAAGCCTACATCGGTTTAAAGCCCGACGATCGGATGATTCTATTTGTAGGGCGCATTGAGCCGCTCAAAGGCGTGGACACTCTGCTCGAGGCGATGTCTTGTTTGCAGATGAAGGAGTCGCGCCCTGTGCATTTGGCGATCATCGGCGGTGACCCTTCGGCAAGCCCTGAAGAGATGAACGCCGAGATGGCGCGCTTGAAAAATTTGTGCGAGGTTCTTGGCTTGGATCAATCGGTGGTGTTCTTGGGCGTGCGCGATCAGGATAAACTTTCGTATTATTATTCGGCCGCGGAGGTGGTGGTGATGCCGTCGCATTACGAGTCGTTTGGTATGGTCGCGCTCGAAGCGATGGCGTGCGGCACCCCCGTAATTGCTTCCGAAGTGGGCGGACTTGCCTATCTCGTTCGCGACGGCGAAACAGGATTCACGATCCCCGCTGAAGAACCTGAAACGTTATGCGAGAAATTGTCGTGGTTACTGAACGATGAAGCGTTACGCCGGAAGATGAGCGCGCAAGCCGCCGCATACGCGCAAGATTATGCGTGGGAAAAGATTGCGAAGAGGATCGTGGATGTGTACGAGGAATTGAAGAAATGACATGTTCGCATTATCCCCTTCTCGCTTGGATTTATTTACTCGGCGCGCATTTCTATTTACGTTTTATTCTCGTCTCGTGGAAGGAAAATTCGTATGCCGTCCTGCTCGTCAACAATATAAGCATATTTAGGATAGCGAAGCGCTATGGCGGTTATCCACAAATCGCCAATCGCTGCGCCGCCGTTGATCGTCGCGCAAATTGCCCATAACCAGACGCTGGGCGAGCCGGCTTGCATTAGAATGCCCAGACATGCCGCGAGGCTTATAGTCGCGAGGGGCGCCAGAGCGACAACGAGGTATTGGTTGCGTTGAAATGCATACCTCGGAGCGGTCGCGTAGACCATCAATCCTTTCCAATTGATCCCATATTTCGGGCGCGCGCCAAAGATTTGCATTGCCACGCCGTGTATCAGCTCGTGTATTATGATCGTCAACAACAGGGCGAAGAGAAGAGCTATCGCATCGCTTCCAAAAAAGAATCCGGTTGATTTACCGAAGACGCGCGCAATTGTAAAGAAAATAATTCCGAAGACGAAGGCGAGCGGGATTGACAATAAATTTATGATAAAAATGCGGCTGGTCTTTTCAGCGATTTTCCAATACAACACTTCCGCATAGCCGAGCGGCGGTTCTCCTGAAGTCGTTTCTAAATTTGGCATGTGTATTGATTTCCTTTCTTGGTGTTTGACTTCGTAAAATGACTATGCTAAGCTTTTGCATTTTTTTCAACCCCTATCAGCATTTGAGGCTGCTCAACGCCTTTACACGGAATGGACGATCTGTAAGCGGTGGGGCTGGATCGCTAATTAACGATTGCCCCATCCAGTCTTCGGGGTGCGAAAGTTGAAAAGGCGCTTTTACAACATCTTTGCTTACGGCTTGAAGCCGGCCTTCGAATAAAAAATGATATCTCCATAGGTCATTATTAATTTGATGCGCTTATTCTTTAAGATTTGAATGCCGTACTGGATCAATTTCCGACGAGAATATCTTCAGATTCGCCGCCTGAGTCTGAAAATGCCTTTACGAACAAATTCTTTATTTCCGCGGATTGATCTGGCGTGTATGGCGTTAGATGCATTAGTTGAAGCCAAGCGTTGTGCTGCGAAGGTTGAATTTCCTATTCCTTCACCTTCACATAAAAGATCTGTTGACCTTCTAAATCCTTCGTGCGCATTTCAAAGCGATCTTTTAGACTGGCGATCATCTTCGAGAGTTGCTTATGACCATATGTGCGCGGATCAAAGCCGGGATCAAGTTGGTAGAGCGCGTTACCCATCCCTGCCAGTGGAGCCCAGCCGTCTTGCCCTGTCGCCATTTCAAGCGCTTGGCTGAGGATGAGCGTTGGATCGGCGTCTTCCTTATCGCCTTTGGCTTTTGCGGTTTTCTTGGCATGCGCTTGTTGTTGTTGCGCGGCTTTCTTCTCGGCGGCTAGATTTTCAGTGTAGACGAACAGGTCGCACGCATTGACGAACGCTTTGGGAGTCTTCTTCTCGCCAATGCCCATTACGAACACGCCCGATTCGCGAATGCGCGTCGCCAGCCGCGTGTAATCTGAGTCAGAAGAAACGAGGCAGAAGCCGTCCACGACGGTAGAGTGTAAGATGTCCATCGCGTCAATGATCATGGCGCTGTCTGTGGCGTTCTTGCCGATGGTGTAGCGGAATTGTTGAATAGGTTGAAATGCGTGAAAATTGAGCGTTTCTTTCCACGAGTTCATACTGTTCGTGGTCCAATCGCCGTAGATACGGCGGACGGTGACTTGCCCATGTCTGCCGGTTTCCACCAGCATTTGTGGCAGAAGAGATGATTGCGCGTTGTCGCCGTCTATGAGGATAGCGATCTTGTTGCGAAGCGAGCTTAAAGGTTCGTTTGCCATAGAGTTAATTATAGTAGACTTTTATCTGATTGCACCATTGAGATTCTCCGGTTATAAGGAAGCGCAGCAGTTAGGGTGGAATTGGCGCTGGGGTTTTGAGTCCGCTGGGGATAGGCGTAAATAGCCCGATGTCGGCGCAAGAAGCGGCGCCTTCGCGCGGGAATAGCCCTTGGTCGCTATAGACTTCCACTTGAATAGGCGTCGCTTGTTTGTAGGTTGTGTCAACCGTGAGTTTGAGAGGCGTTTGAAATTTGATCGGTAGGATGTCAATGCGCGCCGTTTGGTCGGGATGTTGTTGTGCGCCGGGGTCAAGCGCGAAAAGTGTCACATTGATGTTGGTGAGCGGCATTCCGCCGGTATTTTTAACGACTATGTAGGCGTCGGTCACTTCGCCCATGCCGTGTAAAATATCCACGCTGGTTTTACACCCTAATATGACAAGCATAATGGAAGCGGAGGGAGGCGGAGAGGCAGAAGGGATGAAAATTGGCGTGAGGGTGGGGACTTCCGCTGTGTCTGTGGGGGGCGTGAACGGCGTTACGCTTGGCGTATCGAAGGGGAGAGCGGTTGGCGTGGCGGTATTTGGAATAGGAGAAGAAGTGGCGGTGTATGCTCCGATTACGACCGGCGTGGGGGTGAATATATACGGCGCTTGGGTGGGAAATGTGAATGGCGTAGGCGCGTTGCCCGGCAATGGCTGAATAATCCAGCCGTTGCATGAAGACAGCAAGAATAGAATGAGGATGAAAGGCATCGTTCGTTTCATTATTCCTCCGCGCCTACATTGTACTTTCTGAACGATTAAAGATGTTTTGAGAGATCTGCCGTCTGCTGGCGACAAGAACCTCGAAGCAACCGCGAGCTAACTCATCTTTGCGCTGAGTTCCGCCCAGCTAGGCTCGACAAGAATGGCGCCGTCGGGGAAGATAATGGTCGGTACGCTTTGAAGACCTTTGTTGACCTGCATGACGAATTCGGCGGCTTCTTCATTATCTTCGAGTCCTACGCGAAGATAGGGAATGCTTCGCGATTCAAAAAATTTCTTCGCGCGGAAACAGTCTGGGCAAGTTTCAGTAGCGTACATGACAATTTGAGAGGGGTTGAGCGTGTAAAGGTCTGACATATCTTGATTTCCTATATGAGCGTTGTAGATGATTTTGACACGAATAATCTTACTTTAATTCCTTCGCGGCTTTGTTCAGGATATAAAACGCGGAGCGAACGGACGACTTAAGCGAAGCGACCGTCGGCGGACGCTGTGCTGCGTATTGTTCGACTGCGCGAAGCAGGCTGCCGCGCAACCCGCTGGCGCGATGCGCCCAAATCGAGTCGGCGGAGATCCGTTCGAGGCGGTCGAGAAGCATGACGATCAATTTCGCTTCAGAGGAATAGTTACGCAATGGAGAGCGCCCGGCCGACGCAATTATACATAAAAAAGAGAATATTGACCTGTGCATTCATTGCGCGGCGTCCATTGCGCAACGGAATCCCATGCCGTCATATTTATCGTATAGCGGAAACCATAAGCGGTATGCTGCGCGTCCAAACCCGTATGTGAAGTTCCATGAGCCGCCGCGTAAGACGCGATAGATTGTCGTTGTGGGATCAACTCCTTGCGGATTCTTATACGGTGAAACGGCGTAATAATTCTTAACTTCTGGAAAGAGGAACGGGTCGGTTTCCTGGAAAGCGTCGTGCACCCATTCCCAGACATTTCCGCCCATATCCAATGCGCCATACGGACTGGCGGCTTGTGGAAAACTGCCCACAGGCGCGCTTTTCTTGAACCCATCGCAGGCGATCAGTCCATCTTGCATAAGCGAGGCGTCCAAATCTGTTTCATCGTCGTAATTTCCTTTTGTGCAATCGTATTCATTTCCCCAGGGATAGATATACTTTTCTTGTGTGCGCGGATTCCATGTAGCGGCTTTCTCCCATTCCGCCTCGGTAGGAAGTCGGCGGTCTGCCCAGTCGCAATATAATCTGCCTTGATCCCATGAAACATACGCCACAGGATGAAGCGCGTAGGTGAGATCGTCGTAATATTCCGTATAGAGCGGCAGGCTGCAAACTTCTGCCTCTACGCATAAGCGATACGCTTCATTTGTGACTTCGGTCTTGTCCAGCCAAAACGCGTCGAGGTACGTTTTGTGAGCGGGCTGCTCGTCCGTCAATCCGCGCACGGAGCCCATCACAAATTCTCCGGCGGGGATGTAGATCAGCGTCGCGCCATCTTTGGGCGAGGTCATAACGTTGCCGAGTCGAGCGAGAGCCGCGCTATCGGGCGAAGCCACGCTTTCAATTTGTGGACGCGGCGGAACTGCGGCAGGGCTACAGCCAACGATGACGACCGTTATCAAAACGAAAAAGATTAGCAGCGTTTTCGTCATTTGCATCTCCTTCTGAAAGAAGAGATTAAATTATCCATTAAATGACGCGCAAATTATAAATCTATTTGTTTGGTAGGGTGGGTAATAGATTGGGCGTTTCTTTTCTATGTAGATATAGAATAAAAAGGCGCCCCAGGCAGGAGTCGAACCCACAACCTACTGATCCGAAGTCAGGCGCTCTATCCATTGAGCTACTGGGGCGTAGCGGCGATTATACCTGATTTGAATCAGGCGCAGATAGATGGCAGTGGATGGCTTTGATAAACCTGTATGCGGCGGTGTTTGTAGAAAATGGCGGCGCTATGAAGACTTCTCCAAAGATCGACCTGGCCAAAATAACGCAAGGTAGAGCGTCTGATTGTGTAAATTCCTTGGCGCAAAATAAGCGCCCTTCAATTATTTCGTAAGCTATAGGGCGGCATTTTTGTGCAGATTGCTTGTTTCGGCAAACGAGCGTAGAATTGCCTACGTTAAGGATTGATTCATGTCAAACATTCAAAATTTTGGCGAAAAACTGCTTGGCAACCTTGAAAAAGTAATTATGGGTAAACGTCAGGCATTAGAGTTAGCGACGATTGGTTTACTCAGTCAGGGGCATTTGCTTATCGAAGATGTGCCCGGCGTCGGCAAGACCATGCTTGCGCGCAGTTTTGCAAAATCGCTGGATTGTACGTTCAATCGCATTCAATTCACGCCCGATATGTTGCCTAGCGACGTGACAGGCGTGTCTATTTTTAATCAGCAGAAGCGCGAGTTTGAGTTTCGCGCAGGACCGATCATGGGACAGATCGTCCTTGCCGATGAAATTAACCGCGCTACGCCAAAAACGCAAGCCGCGCTGCTTGAGGCGATGGAGGAACGACAGGTTACAGTCGACGGAATTACGCATCCGTTGCCCAAGCCGTTTATGACGCTCGCTACGCAAAACCCAATCGAGTATGAGGGCACTTTCCCGTTGCCCGAAGCGCAGTTAGACCGCTTCCTGCTTCGCCTCCGCATGGGCTATCCCAGCCCGCCGGAGGAAGTGAATATTCTTAGCAGGCAACAGCTTAAGCACCCGATTGAAGCATTAACGCCGGTGATCACAGTTAAAGAATTATTGAAGGCGATTACGGAGGTTCGCGCCGTGTTTGTCTCGCCAATCGCGCAGAAATATATCATTGACCTCGTCGGGCGCACGCGTCGAAGCGCGGACGTGTACCTTGGAGCGAGTCCGCGCGGCAGTTTGGCGCTGTTCCGCGCTAGTCAGGCGCGCGCTGCGCTGCAAGGGCGCGACTACGTCTTGCCGGACGATATTAAAGCCTTAGCGGTGGCGGTCCTTGGGCATCGCATTATCGTTTCGCCTGCAGCGCGGCTGCGCGAATTGAGCGCCGATCGAATTGTACAAGAGATCGTTCACAGCGTTGCCGCGCCCGGAGGCGAGTATCGGATTGTCGAAAAGCGCAAAGGCAAAGCAACGTGAACGCCGGGCGTGTGTTCGCGCTTACATTGTTGCTCATTGGAGGCGTAGGTTCGGCGATAGACGGCGCGATCTTTTATGCTCATGTATTCTATGCTGGCTTAACGCTGGTGATTTTTGCAGGCTGGCTGGCGTTCACCTCGTTGCACGGCATACGCGTTGAACGCCGCGCGCGCTCGTTACGCGCCGCAGTGGGCGATATATTCGAAGAGCATTACGAAATTACGAATGCCAGCCGCGCGCCCAAACTTTGGCTGGAAGTGTCGAATGAGACAACGATACCCTTTGCGCGCGGATCACGCGTGTTAACTTTGCTGCCTCCGCGACAAAAACGATCGTACACCGCTCGAACCTGGCTCGTCGCCCGCGGCGGATTCGCGCTCGGTCCGACTCGCATCCGCTCTGGCGATCCGTTCGGTATTTTTCGCGTTTCGAAAGTATTCCCCGCAAATGAACAATTGGTTGTGCTTCCGATGTTGGCTGAAGTGTCTGCTTTCTTTTCGCCGCCGGGCTTGCTGCCCGGCGGACAGGCGATACGGCAGAAGTCGCAGGATGTCACTCCGCATGCGGCAGGCGTGCGCGAATATGTGCCGGGCGATCCGCTCAAACGCATTCATTGGCGGACGAGCGTACGCCGCGACCGCTTGATGGTCAAAGAGTTTGAGCGAGATCCGCAATCGGAAGTATGGCTGTTTCTTGACGCGCATCGCGGCGCGCATACGTCGAAGCCTGACGCGGAGCTTGAACGCCCGCCCGCCGACGACCTTTTTTTGCTTCGGCGACGGAAGATCCAACTGCCGGCTTCCACGTTAGAGTATTCGATCAGCGCCGCCGCGTCGTTGGCGCGCTATTTTCTGAGAGAGCGCCGATCCGTCGGTTTAATCGCCGCCTCAGGAAAATCGTATAAAATCATCCCTGCCGAACGAAGCCAACGACAAGAAGCGAAAATCCTCGAAGCATTGGCATTTATTCAAGATGAGAGCCCTCTCTCGCTTTCCGCGCTCGTTGCCGCGCAAATGGGGCAGTTGCCGCAGGGCAGCAGCGCAATTCTTATCACGCCGACGACGCAACCTGAATTGCTGATCGCAATAGACAGCCTTCAGCGTAGAAACCTTCGTCCGGTTGTCGTGTTGCTGATGATCCGCTCGTTCGGCTCGCGCGCAGAGAATGAGAAGCTGGCGCGCTTGCTGGAAGAACGTAAAACGCCGGTCTGTCGCGTATCTTGCGGAGAAGACCTCGGCGCAATGCTTTCCTCGTTCTATAATAAAACTGATTTTCAGGAGGCCCCATGGCGCAGACCCGTATTGACACACTTGACTTGAACTTCCAAGGACGTTCGCATGCCATCGCTTCTTATTTGATTCGGAGCGGAGATGCGGTTATTTTGATCGAAAGCGGACCGGGCTCGACTCTTCCCGGACTACAGGCTGAGCTTGCGGCGCAGGGCTTATCTACCCGCGATGTAACTCACGTTCTGCTGACGCATATCCATCTCGATCATGCGGGCGCGGCGGGACGGCTTGCGACGCAAGGCGCTGAGATCTATGTCCATCCTATCGGCGCACCGCACATGCTCAACCCTGAAAAATTACTCGCCAGCGCTGCGCGCATCTACGGCGACCGCATGGATTTGCTATGGGGCGAATTCTTGTCTGTGCCTGAAAATAAATTGCATGTAGCGAACGATGGCGAAGGCGTCAAGATCGGCAATGTAGAATTTATTCCGCATAATACGCCCGGACACGCGGAGCATCACTTTGCATACCAACTTGAAGATACCTTCTTCTGTGGCGATGTAGGCGGCGTGCGAATCCCGGGCTATCAATACTTGCGCGTCCCCATGCCGCCGCCCGAATTGCACCTTGAACGCTGGCGCGAAAGCGCGCGGAAACTGCGCGCGCTCGAACCCGCTCGCCTCGCGCCGACTCACTTTGGAATGTATGAGGATGTGGAATGGCAGTTAGACGAAGTGGAGAAAGGACTTGATTCCGCCGAGCGTTGGCTGGAGCAAGCCATGAAGGACGCCCCGACCATCGAGGAGTTGCGCGAGAGTTTTACCCGTTGGGCGATGGAGGAAGGTAAATCGGCGGGGTTGAGCGAGGATGTCGTCAAAGCCTACGAACTTGCCAACCCGCTTGGCATGAGCGCGGATGGGTTGTTGCGATACTGGAAGAAGGCGGTGAGTCAGAAGTAATCGTGGAGATAGAATCTTAACGAAGCGCCGCTATGAATTTTGTCACTGCTGTATTTCTATTTCTGTTCCTGCCGTTCTTCCTCATCCTCTATTTCTTTGCCCAGCCGCGCTGGCGCCCGCTCATCGGGATTCTCGCCAGTCTGTTGTTTTATGCGTGGGGCAGCGTTGTTAATCTTGTTTGGATAGCGGCGCTGATTCTCTTTAATTATTGGCTTGGGCGGCGCTTGGAAGCCAAACCCGCAAAATGGATTCTTCCGCTGGGCTTATTGGGGAATGTCGGAGTTTTAGCGTTTTTCAAAGTTTTCATTGTGTACGGCGATGGATTCCTCTTGCGATTCGGAGAGTTTCTGCCGGGGCGCGTTGCGGGATGGCTGGATGCGTTGACGTTTCCGTTGGGCTTATCCTACATTAGTTTTCAATTGATCTCCTATTTGCTCGATGTGCGAAAGGGCGCGGTCAAGGCGGAAGGATCGCTTGGCGCTTTTGCGTTTTACATATTGCTTTTCCCGAAATTACTTGTAGGCCCGATCGTGCGATATCGCACGCTGGCAGAAAGCCTGCCCGCTCCCACGCTCGACACTCGACAGATTTCGGGCGGCATGCGCCGCTTTATGGCTGGTTCCGCTAAGAAGATTTTGATCGCGGATACGTTGTCAAAAGTCGTTGATGCGACGTTCGGACTGCCGGTCGGTTCTACAACCCCGCTTTTCGGTTGGCTCGCATTAACAGGTTACGCTTTGCAGATCTATTATGATTTTTCTGGCTATACTGATATGGCGATAGGACTCGCTTCTATGATGGGCTTGCGCTTTGCCGAAAACTTCAATAATCCATATATGGCGGAGAGCGTTGGAGATTTTTGGCGACGCTGGCACATTTCGCTTTCGTCGTGGTTCCGCGATTATGTTTTTTATCCGCTGGAGAGGCGGCGCGTCCCTGTGATTGGTCAACCCCTCAACGTTCTGATTGTTTTCTTCCTAACAGGTCTATGGCATGGCGCGGCGGTAGAGTTCGCGCTGTGGGGGGCGCTTCATGGATTCTTCATTGCGCTTGAGAACCTATTCTTGAATCGCTGGCTGCGAAGGTTGTTCCGTCCGCTTCGCCGCCTCTACGCGCTAACAGTTGTTTTGTTTACATGGCTAATTTTCCGCGCGCCAAATTTAGAATACGCCGGATCGTTCCTTAAATTTCTGTTCAGCGGAAGCGCTGAAACGATCCCTTTATCCTTTTTGGCAACTAGTCCGTTGCCGTTCATCGAACCGTCTTTTCTTATTGCGTTCGCCGCCGGGGTTCTATTTTGCCTGCCGCTTGGCGATTACCTTTATCTGCGCGCCGAACGATCGCCGTTTCTGCGCTTGACGACGGACCTTTTGCTTTTTGTTCTATTCATCATCTCGATCGGCGCGATGGTCAACGGACAATTTTTGCCGGGCATATACGAGAGATTCTGATGAAGGCGAGAATCTATTCCATCGGTTTCATTATCGTTTTTATGGGGCTTCTTCTCGCTCCTCTGCGGACTCTGGCGCTTGACCCCTATGAAATCGGAGATTCCTTTTACGGACGCTCCCGCTTGATCGCTTTGTTCTCTAACTTGCGGCTGCTTATTGGAGACCGCGTCTTCCCCAAAACGCTCGTCGGCGACGACGGTTGGTTGATCTATACCGCCGAGGGCGATATAGAAGATTATCAGAGAATCGATCTATTTACCGAAAAAGAGTTGTCGGCTTTCCAGACGAGTTTGGACGCATTGTCAGAAGATTACGCCGGGCGCGGCATTACGCTGCTGCTCGTGATACCGCCGAATAAAAACACGATCTATCCGGAACGCGTCCCCGAACAAATCCCCGTATATGGAACGATTTCCAAGTTAGATCAGGTCGCTGGCGCGCTGCGCGCCAGCGGCAAAACGCGGGTGATTGACCTGCGCTCTCCACTTCTCGCCGCCAAAGAGGAACGCCAGATTTATTATGCCACCGATACCCATTGGAATGATTATGGCGCATATATTGCCTATTCAGCGATCATGGACGAGTTGCATAAAACGCATCCGAATCTCGCGGCGCGTCCCGCCTCTGACTTTGAACCGGTCGTTCGTGAACCGGATACGCTCGATCTAGCTGCCACAATGGGGACGACGTTGTTGTCTGAATCGAGAATTCAATTCGCGCCGATGTTTGACTTGAACAGCGCTTATAAAACGATCAACTTGGGTGGGCGAAAATTAATGTTTTCGTATAACCGCAACGCCGATCTGCCCGACCTTGTTATGTATCACGATTCGTTCTTCTTTAGCGTAATCCCTATGCTTGGGGAGCATTTCCATAGCAGCGTGTACGTCCAAAATTTCAGCGGCGGCGGCTTGTGGAATTTTTCCTGGGTAGATGAGCGCAAGCCGGACGTGGTGATCATTGAATTTGCAGAAAGATACTTGGACAGTCTGTTGACTTTTATCGTCCGGAATCAATGAGACGGCGGCTCGGTTGAAACTTGATAAATGTTAGCCCTTTAGGGGATATTTATAACTTGGGTAAAAATGAAAACTCGGTACAATGTGAAATATGAGTCAAGAATCATCCCGCTGGTTTAATGACGTTCGTCAATTGACGGAGGCGTTGATGGCTATTCCCAGCGTCAGCCCAGATGTGAACGCGGAGAATTGTTGCGCGGAGGAGATCGGCGCGCTGCTAAGACGCGATTCGCTTGATCCAGTTTTTTGGGAGGTTGGCGACGGGCGTAGAAGTGTCGCCTGCTTGTTGAAGAGCCGCCATCCGCAAAACGATGGCAAGACAGTTGTGCTGTCGAGTCATTTTGACACGGTTGGCGTAGAAGATTTTGCGCGTTTAGGCAACGCAAGCCTTGCGTTTCGTCCCGGCGAATTGGCGCGCGCGCTGAAGGAAATGCTTGAGCGCGAGGGGCACATCGAAGCATTGAGTCGGTCAGAGAGGGCGGCATGGCAGGCGTTGGAATCGGGGGAGTGGATGTTTGGGCGCGGCTCTGTGGATATGAAGTCGGGCGTTGCGATTCAGATTGCGGTTACGCGCGAATTTGCGCGGATGCAGGAAAATGGTCGAAGATTGATTGACGGCTTGCGCGGCAATCTTCTGTTTTTATCATGTCCCGACGAGGAAACCGAATCGGCGGGCATCCTGTCGGCGCTTCCTGAAGCGCTGAAACTCCGCGACCGTGAAGGTCTGTCGTATCTCGGCGCGATTAATGCGGATTATGTCGCGCCGCGCGACGCGGATGAAGATATGCGTTTTATCTATTCGGGCGTAATAGGAAAGCTGCTTCCAGCGTTTTATATCCTTGGTAAGCGAACGCACGTGGGCGAGGTCTTTCGCGGCGTGGATGCGGCGCACATTGCGGCAGAATTGGTCAGCCGCATTAATCTCAACCCGGATTGGAGCGACGTATGGCGTGGAACGTTGGGCGGCGAAGAAGCCGTCGAGATCGCTCCGCCGCCGATTGCGCTGCAAATGCGCGATCGCAAACTTTTCTACAATGTGGAGACGGCTGGCGAAGCGTTCGTTTATGTGAATTGGCTGACGCTTACGTTAACGCCCGAGCAAGCGATGAGCAAAATGAAGGAAGTCTCTCGCGCTTCGCTGGATGCTGTGCGCGACAGGCAAACGTCATCGTTTGAGAGATTTCTGTCGCAGGGCGGGCAGGCGCAGCCTCCGTCGGATTGGAATTCGATTGTGTTGGATTACGCCGCTTTGTTAGACAAGGCGCGAATGCGTTGGGAAGCGAAAAACAACGGCGAAGATTTTTCCGCTTGGATAAAGGCGACCGCTCAGAAGCATAGCGTGTTGACAAAAGACGGGCGCGAGTTGAGTTGCATGCTTGTTGCAGAGTTGGCGAAACTAGCGCAGATCGGCGGACCTGCTGTTATCGTATTTTTCGCGCCGCCGTATTACCCGCCTGTGCAACCACAAGAAGACGATCTGACGAAAGCGGTACGATCCGCTTTACAGAAAACTGATGTGAAAATTCGATTCCGCGGTTTCTATCCATATATATCCGATTTGAGTTACGCGCATTGGGATGAAGCCATAGAGATCGCCTCCTTCAAGGAGAACTTGCCGCTGTTTGATTTGCGAGACGCGCAAGACGCGTTGCTATACGCGCTTGATGATGTCAAAATAGACGAGATTCGCGCTCTAAATTGCCCGGTTGTTAATATCGGTCCCTTTGGAAGCGATGCGCATGGATTGTACGAGCGAGTCTATATGCCGTATTCTTTTGAGCGCGTTCCGCAAATAATTTTTGATGTTATTACGACGCTTTTGAGAGAGGAGACGCTATGATTGTAGGCATACCGAAGGAAACGCGCCCGTTTGAATATCGGGTCGGGTTGAGTCCCGCCGGAGTGGAGATTTTCACGAGACGCGGACGTCAAGTGTACGTTGAGAAAGATGCGGGTGTGGGCGCCGGATTCAAAGATCATGAATACGAAGCCGCTGGAGCGCGCATCGCTTATTCAGGCGAAGAGATTTTTGCGCGCGCCGACTTGGTCTTAAAAGTTGCGCGACCGCTGCGCAGCGAACTAGATTGGCTGAAACCGGGCGCGACGCTTGCAGGCTTGCTGCACCTCGCTTCGACCCGTCGCGACAAAGTGGACGCGTTGCTCGAAAAGAAGATCACTGCGCTGGCGTACGAGCAGATTCGCCTGCCGGATGGTTCGCTGCCATTACTGCGTCCGTTCAGCCAGATTGCAGGAAGTATGTCGGCGCAACTGGGAGCGCGTCTCTTGCAGAATAACTGGGGCGGCAACGGGATTCTACTGGGCGGCGTGCCGGGCGTTCCGCCTGCCGAAGCGGTGATTTTGGGCTCAGGCGTGGTGGCTGCGTATGCAACGCAGGCGTTTTTAGGACTGGGGGCGCACGTCACTGTGATCGGCGATAGTTTGGAAGGATTGCAAAAAATCGCCGAACGTTTCGCCGGAGTTGTAACGATGACCTCGACGAAACGCAATATTGAACGCGCGACAATGTACGCCGACGTAGTTGTGGGTGCGGCGCTCGTTAGCGGCGCGCGGACACCTATTCTGGTGACGCGTGAAATGACGCGCGCGATGAAACCGCGCTCGATCGTTATTGACATTAGCATTGACCAAGGCGGGTGTTTTGAAACGTCGCGTCCGACGACGCACGATCAGCCGACGTTCGTTGACGAAGGTGTGACGCATTACTGCGTGCCGAATATGCCCGGCGTGGTGGCGCGCACCGCCACTCATGCTTTTGTTAATGCGGCGCTGCCGTACTTTATCCGCATTGCGGATGAAGGCGTTGAAGCGGCGTTGGCGAACGATCCTGCGCTCGCGTTGGGTGTAAATACGCATCAGGGCAAGTTGGTCCATCTCACTCTGCTTAAGGAGCGTTAAGATGAATTGGACGAGCATTTACGAATCTCGCGTCACAACTGCGCAAGAGGCTGTGCAAGCGATTAAATCGGGCGATCGCGTTTTCCTGACCGGCAATGTATCCGTGCCGCAGAAAGTCCTCGGCGCGCTGGTAGATTACGCGCCAAATCTACAAGATGTGGAAATTTGCCAGGCGTTAACGATCGGTCCGGTTGAATATGCCAAGCCCGAGCTCGCCGGACATTTGCGTGTGAACACGATGTTTATCAGCGCCAACGTGCGAAAAGCGGTGCAAGGCGGGCAGGCAGATTTCACCCCAGTGCTTCTTTCAGAGTTCCCGTTGCTTTTCAAACGCGGCATTCTTCCGCTGGATGTAGCGATCATTCACGTTTCAAGACCCGACGAGCATGGATTTTGCAGTTTGGGCGTTGAGGTCGGTTTGACGAAATCGCCGGCGGAATCGGCAAAGATCATTATCGCTGAAGTAAATCAGCGGATGCCGCGCACATTGGGCGATTCGTTTATTCACATCAGCCGTCTGAACTATATCGTACCGGTAGATTACCCGATCGTTGAGATGCCGATGGGCGACGAGGGCGATCCTGCGATCGTGCAGCGGATCGCAGAACACATCGTAGAGCTTATTCCCGATGGCGCGACGATGCAAATGGGCATTGGCGCGATCCCCGATGCGGTGTTGAAATATCTGCGCGATAAAAAAGATCTAGGCGTGCATAGCGAATTGTTCTCAGACGGCGTGATTGAATTGGTGAACGCGGGCGTGTTGACAGGCGCGCGTAAATCGCTGCACTCCGGCAAGATCATCGCCGGGTTCATCCTTGGCACGCAAAGATTGTACGAATGGGTGGACGATAATCCTCTAATTGAACTGCATCGCACGGAATACATCAACGACCCATTCGTTATCGCGCAGAATGAACGCATGGTAGCGATCAACTCCGCGATCGAGATTGACCTCACCGGTCAGATTTGCGCCGACAGCATCGGTCCGAAACTCTATAGCGGCGTGGGCGGGCAGCTGGATTTTATCTATGGCGCGTCAAGATCAAAGGACGGCAAGCCGATCATTGCGCTTCCGAGCACGGCGACCCTGCGAGATGGAACGCTAGTGAGCCGCATTACCGCGATGTTGAAGCAAGGCGCGGGCGTAGTGACCAGCCGCAATCACGTCCGATTTGTAGTAACTGAATACGGCGTTGCCGACCTATACGGTAAATCTATCCGTCAGCGGGCGCAGCAGTTGATCGGCATCGCGCATCCTGATTTTCGAACAGACTTGGAGAGGCAAGCCAAAGAATTGCATTATCTGTAAAGGTGTGAGCTCGACGAAGGAGGCAGTATGAACGAGATCCGTATTGACGCGCTTTTGCCCGCCGAAATGGCGGCGCGCGCGGAGCAGATTGGCGTGCATAAAGCGAAGATGCGCGCTTTGCCCATGTTCGCACTGGCGGGGCTGGCAGGAGCGTTCATTTCTCTCGGCGCGATCTTTGCCACTACTGTATTGGCTGGCGACGCGGCTCTGCCGTACGGAGTTGCGCGCTTGTTGGCGGGCTTGGCTTTTTGCCTTGGGCTGATCCTCGTTGTGGTTGGCGGGGCAGAGTTGTTTACGGGCAACAACCTGATTGTTATGGCGTGGGCGAGCGGCAAGACGACCAGCCGCGCGCTTCTTCGCAATTGGGCGCTGGTCTATGCAGGGAATTTCGCGGGCGCGTTTGCCACCGCGATCTTGATGTTCTTTACCCGTCAATATACGTTTGGCGAGAGCGCAGTCGGCGCGACAGCGCTTAAAATTGCCGCAGGGAAGATGGAGTATACTTTTCTGCAGGCGTTGGCGCTGGGCGTTCTATGCAATGCGCTGGTGTGTATGGCGATCTGGCTGACGTTCAGCGCGCGCAGCGTTTTGGATAAAATTGCCGCGATCGTTTTTCCAATTACCGCGTTCGTCGCCATGGGATTTGAACACAGCGTTGCCAATATGTATTTCATCCCCTACGCACTGCTGATCAAGAATTTCGACTCTGGCTTTGTTGCGCAAGCAGGCGATTCGATTCCTCGTTTGAGCGCGCTCACTTGGAAATCATTCCTGGTTGCGAACTTAATCCCGGTAACTATTGGAAATATTATCGGCGGATCGGTATTGGTGGCGGCGGTCTATTGGTTTATTTATTTACGAATTGAACGACAATGATTAAGGAGCGTGATGTCGAGAAATGTAAAAATTGTAGCGACGGTGGGTCCCGCTAGTCAGAACGAAGAAACGCTGGAGAAATTAATTCTGGCAGGCATGAACGTGGCGCGGATCAACTTCTCGCATGGAACGCACGAGCAGCATCTGGCGCATATTGAATTAATTCGCGCCACGGCGGAGAAGTTGAGCGTGTCGGTTGGGATCTTGCAAGACCTGCAAGGACCGAAAATCCGCGTTGGCGATCTGCCCTCTACAATACAGCTTGCGGAAGGAGAGAAAGTTTATCTTTACACGACGGATACGACTCCGCCGGAAGGCACGGAACAGAAAATTCCCGTAGATTTTCGCCAACTCTTTGATTCGGTTCGACCGTTGGATCATTTACTGTTGGACGACGGGCGGCTGATGCTGGAAGTCGTTTCTGTGATGAGCCGCAACGCTTTGGCGGCGAAGGTGGTCGCTGGCGGCTTGTTGACCTCACATAAAGGAATCAACTTACCCGGCGTGCACTTACGAATCGCTGGCTTCACCGAAAAAGATGAAACCGATCTTGCTTTTGGAATTTTATATGGTGTAGATGCGGTGGCGATCTCGTTTGTGCGCTCTGTAGAAGACGTGAAGAAAGTTCGTTTGGCGATGGAGCGACTTTCCAGCGGCAAACGTTTGCCGATGCTGATCGCTAAGTTAGAGAAGCCTGAAGCGCTTGAGAATCTTGATGCGATTCTAAACATCGTGGACGGCGTGATGGTGGCGCGCGGCGACCTGGGCGTTGAGTTACCGCCCGAGCGCGTACCGGCGTTGCAAAAGCAAATTATTCGTTCGGCGAATGCGCGCGCTAAACTTGTCATTACCGCGACGCAGATGTTGGAATCGATGATCTCGAATCCGCTGCCGACGCGGGCGGAAGCGTCGGATGTGGCGAATGCGGTCTTCGATGGAACCGATGCGGTCATGCTTTCAGCGGAATCGGCTTCGGGAAAATATCCGGTTGAATCGGTGCAGATGATGGATCGCATCGTCCGCGAAGCCGAATCTCATTTTGTAGAATGGGGACTGGCGCCGAACGTGAGCGGCTTTGAACATAGCGATACCGCTTCGATGGCGCGCGCTGCGCAAGCGCTGGCAGACGATAAGAATGTGGCGGCGGTGGCTTGTTTTACAACGCAAGGACGAACGGCATGGTTGATGTCGAAGATTCGCCCGCGTGTTCCAGTGATGGCGTTCACGCCCGACGTGCAAACGTACCGCCGGCTGGCGTTCCTGTGGGGTGTGCGCCCGCGTTTGGTGCCGTTTGTGAACTCGTTGGAAGAAATGCTCGATCACCTCGACGCGGCGCTGGTTCGCTCAGATGCGGTGCGGTCGGGCGATCAGGTGGCGCTTGTGTGCGGTTATCCGGTTGGCGCGGTGCGCCCGCCGAATATGGCGTTGTTGCACACAGTGGGAGAGAAGTGAGGTTTACCGCTCTCTAGTCGCAATGAAAATTCCAAGTCCGATTAACGCGCCGCCCGCTAAAAATAGCGGCGTGATCTTTTCACCGAGGAAGAACCAGCCGAGCAAAGAGCCGACGACGGGCTGCGCGAAGAAAGTTAGCGAGGCGGTCGAGGCGGGCAAGCGAGCGAACGCATAATTCCACATGAACATGGCGATTGCCGTTGAGATCACGCCGAGAAACAGAATCCCGCCGACGATGCCCGCGGTGATCGTTCCAATGCCTTGCATGTGAATTTCATAAAACCCGAAGAGCGCCGACGAGGGAATCCCTCCCAGCAGCATGACGGCGCTGGATGCAAGCAGATCCATGTGTTGAGCGACTTTGCGCACGAGCGTCGAGTAAAGCGCCCACGTTAGCCCTGCGAAGAACAGCAAAACATTTCCTGTAAACAGCGTTGGCGACAATTCCGCTGTGCGCGGATCAATTACCGCCAACACCCCGATAGTGGCGATGGTCAGCGCGAATGTTTGCTGCATGGTTATTTTCTCGCGCAGCAGAAAGAAAGCGAACAACAAGACGAATACCGGCGTGGCAGAGGTGATTAGCGATCCGTTTGAGGCTGTGGAGAGTTTCGTCCCGGTAAATTGGAATCCGAGCGAGACCCCGTAGCCTACGATGCCGACGAGGAAACTCCGCTGAAATTCGGCGCGCGTGAACGAGGTCTGTGTTTTGCGGAACACGATCGCTGTGCCTAGCGTGAGCGCGCCGAGCGCGAGGCGAATTGTCAACAACGCGAACGGCGGAATAACTTCCAAGACAACTTTGCTGACGACGTACATTCCGCCCCAAATGGACGCGGCGACGAGACCGCAGGTTAATGCGAGCGTTTTTTGATTCATAGTGAAGATGCGTCTATTCGCCCTCAAACGATCCGCTCTGCCTGCTTTGCTTGAGCGCCCCTCTACGTTTCTTAGCGATTAATCGCTTCTCTTTCGTCATCTTGGTCGGCTTGGTCTGTTTGCGTGATTTGGGTATGATCAGCGCCTTTTTTATCAGCGTGATCAGCCGCTGAATTGCATCTTCGCGATTTTGTTCTTGCGTGCGGAATTGTTTGGCTTCTATGAGTAGAACGCCGTCGTCTGTGGCTCGTTTGCCAGCCAGCCGGATCAGGCGCGACTTGACGTCTTCGGGCAACGACGAAGCGCGCGCGTCGAATCGCAATTGCGCCGCGGTGGCTGCTTTATTGACGTTTTGTCCGCCGGGTCCTGATGCGCGAACATATTCGAAGCGCAATTCGCTTTTGCGAATCTGGATGGATGGAGTAATATGAAGCATAGAAAACCCCTCTCCTTCAGGAGAGGGGACGGCAGTTAGCGAGATTAGAACATCAAGGCGTTGACCTTGTTGATCATCTCCGGCGCGGGGCGTAAATCGAATTCTGCAAGACGGTTGAGAGGCGTATCCACCAGATTGTAGGAGTCGACCAGAGCAGGTTTTTCGGGGGCTTTATAGATCAATCCTGTGATCAACCAGTTGTTGCGTTGCGCTTCTTCCAGCGCGCGAACCGCCTCGAAGCGATTCGTGGGGTCGTAGCCCTTATCCAGATTTTTGAGGAGAATGATCGAGCCGTCGTGCATGGTTACTTCGCGCACTTCTCCTTCTTCCAATTCTTTATCGAGCATGATCTCTTCGCGCGGCGCGATATAAGTGAGGTCGTGAAGCGGCTCTTCGTGGTCGCGTCCCCAAGCGTACGAGTGATGCGCGCTGTCGGCGTTATTGAACGTCACGCATGGGCTGATAATGTCCAGCACGGCGATGCCGCGATGCGAGAAAGCGGCTTTGACCAATTCTTTAACCTGTTTGGCGTTGCCTGCGAACGAGCGCGCAATGAACGTTGCGTTTGAAATGATCGCTTCCATGCAGATATCTATCGGCATGTAGGGGTTGACTCCCTGTCGCTTTAACTCTAAGCCGACTTCAGCGGTGGCGGAGAATTGCCCTTTGGTCAGCCCGTATACGCCGTTGTTTTCGACGATGTAAACCATATTCAAATTGCGGCGCATAACGTGTTTGAATTGTCCCATGCCGATGCTGACAGAATCGCCGTCGCCTGAGACGCCGATGCCTTTGAGCGTATGATCGCCGAAGAGCGCGCCGGTTGCAATGGAAGGCATGCGCCCGTGCAGGCTGTTGAAACCGAACGAACGATTCATGAAATAGGTGGGGCTTTTGCTTGAGCAGCCGATGCCGCTGAATTTGACGACATCTTCAGGCAATACGTTTAACTCGTACATCGCGGCGACGATCTGATTGGAGATCGAGTTGTGACCGCAGCCTGCGCAGAGAGTCGTTGGCGCGCCGCGATAATCGTGTTTGGTCAGACCAATGGTGTTCGTGGCGGCGGGGGCGCCAGCCATAGGAAGAGCGGACATTATTTAACTCCTTTTCTGCTGTTCTTTGAAACGGTCTTCGTTTGTTTGACGGACGTTTTCTTCTTCGTCGGCGTTGCTTTCGCGGCGGGTTTTGAAACTGGAACGTTTGTGTGTTTTGCCAGAATGCCTTCACGCACCCAGCGCGCGGAGGCGGGTAAGCCGTCTCCGTAAGCGACCGAGATCAACTTCATGGCTGATTCGGGATGCGCCAGCGTCAACCGTTGATGCATTTGTCCATCGCGATTCATTTCGACGACGTAGATCCGATCGTGTTTGGCGATGAACTCGTCCACTTCTTGCGTGAGGGGCAGGGCGCGCACGCGGAGGAAATCTGTTTTCATGTTGTGGTCGCGTTCCAGCCGAACGCGCGCTTCGTTAATGGCGGCTTCGGTTGAGCCATAAGCGAGGATGCCAACTTCCGCGCCTTTTGTTGCGTGCAAGATCGGCTTCGGAAGATACTGCTTTATCGTTTCATATTTTCTTTTGAGGCGATCCATGTTGCGCACAAACATTGTAGAATCTTCCGTATATTTGGCGTGTTCATCGTGACCGGTTCCGCGTGTAAAGTAGGAACTGAGCGGGTATTTGTTGCCGGGCAACGTGCGGTATGCGATGGCGTCGCCGTCTTTATCGAGGTAGCGTCCCCAGTTTCCTTTGAGTTCTTCGAGATCTTTCTCCCAAAGCACTTTACCGCGATCCATAGGAGTTTTTGGATATTCAAACGGTCGGCTCATCCATTGATTCATGCCTATATCCAAATCGGAGAGGACGAAGACCGGCGCTTGTGCGCGTTCGGCGATATCGAACGATTGCCATCCAAAATCGAAGCATTCGTTGACGTCGCCGGGCAACAAGATAATGCTGTCGCTGTCGCCGTGCCCGATTTCAGCGACGAAGGAGAGGTCGGCTTGCGAAGTGCGGGTGGGTAAGCCGGTGCTTGGCCCGATACGCTGTACGTCCCAGATTACGACCGGCACTTCCGCATAGTACGCCAGCCCGACGAATTCAGTCATCAGGCTTAAGCCGGGACCGGAGGTGGAGGTCATGGCGCGGAGTCCGCTCCAGCCTGCGCCGATCGCCATGCCGATTGCGGCGAGTTCGTCCTCCGCCTGCACAACGGCGTAGGTGTGTTTACCGTCTTCGCGTTTGCGAAGCATGGGAAGATATTCGTTCATCCCTTCGGCGATGGAGGTGGCGGGCGTGATGGGATACCACGCTACGAATTGCGCGCCGCCAAAGACTGATCCGATCGCCGCAGCGGTGTTGCCATCCGCCATAATCAAGCCTTCGGTTTTGTTCATCGGCTCGACGTGGAACGAGTCCTTCTTTTCGAGATTGGCTTTCGCCCATTCCGCGCCGGCTTTAACGGCGCCGAAGTTCATGTCTATTGGTTTCTGTTTGCCTTTAAAATGGAACTCAAGCGCGGCGTGGACGGCGTCGAGGTCAATGCCGATCATCTGAGCGAGAACGCCGACATAAATCATGTTGCCGACCAACTCGCGGAAGTTGCCGGGGATGTTCGCGTCATCTTTGATTAATTTTTTGATAGGCATCGGGTAGATGGCGATGTCGGCGCGCGAAATGGGGAGTTTAATGTCGTCGGCGTAAAAGAAGGCTCCGCCCGGCGGCACAGACGCAAGGTCGCGCATGAACGAATCGGGGTTAAGGGTGATGACGATGTCTTGTTCTTCTCGTCTGCCGAGGTAGCCGTCTTTGCTGACGCGAATGGTATACCAAGTGGGCAGCCCTTGAATGTTCGAGGGAAAGAGATTCTTGCCTGAAACAGGGATGCCCATCTTAAAGATCGAGCGCAAGATCGTGTTGTTGGCGGTCGAACTGCCTGAGCCGTTTTTCGTGCCAATAATGATGGAAAAATCGTTGATCGCTTTGGTCATGAATTCCTCTGGTTATGATTCTTTGATGTAGAAGGCGAATATGCGTTGCGGATACGCTCGCGCCGGTTTTGTAATTTTATTGCAGGTTGGCTTGATGATAATCTGGCGCGCTCCGAACTTCCGTAAGCGCTTATAATCCCCGCGAACATATTCGAGCCGACGGTTTTGCAAGCGCCCAGCAGGCTTCTAGAATTCTCTCTATCAATGGACTTTTGAGGCGGCTGTAAATCAGCGCGCGTAATGCGTAACGTTCTTTGTGCGGAACGGGTAATCATTTAATGAATACGATCGGTTGGAGTATATGAGCGATTTGATATTTCGTCAAGAAAGATATTTTGCGGGGTCCGAATACAGGGTTTTCCGAATGTTAGGTTGAGAAAGGAGCGCTTCAAGCGCTCCTCCGCCGACGGATAGCGCTTTATCTGAAACGAGATGACACGCGCTGATGTCGCCGCGCGCGTCTATGTCGCCGATCTTCAAGCCTTTCGTTACCCGCAAACCATCGCGAATTAATCCTCGTAATAATCCGTGAAACGGGCTGAGGACGATGCTGTCGCCGACGGCGGCGATCGGTTCGCCTTCTTTGCACTGGTCGCCGATCTTTTTTGTGCTGTATAGAACGCCGTTGGTTGGCGCGCGCAATACCCGGCGCGGATCGCCCTCCGGCGCGCCGGTATCCGTCTGCGGCGCAGCATCCCAATAAACGCGCCCCAGCGTGTGACTTCGTCGCGTCTCGATGGCGGCGTGGCAATTTTGCCCGGCGTGGAAACCAGGTCCCAGCCCGATATGAAGGGCGACGGGCGCAGGCAACGGCGGAGGCGAAGTCTTGACGAGCCGCGCGTCTATCACAACGGGAGTGCGAAACGCAAGAAGAAGCGAGGCTTGCGGGTCAATGATGACCGGAATGCCGTCCGCTTCGTTCCAAGCCGCAAGTTGATGCGCTTCGATAAGCCTGGCGGTTATGCCTTCGACGGTTTGCGAGCCTTCGTAGACCGCCTCGCAAAATGAAACAGTTCGGCGTACGGCGAGCGGTTGGGGCAATTCGGCGATCAGAACGTGTAGTCCGGCGCGATGCAGGCGGAGCGCGACGCCGGTGGCAAGATCGCCGCCGCCGCGAATAAGGATGGCGTTATCGGCGCGCATGATCGGGTTGAGCCGTTGCAGGCTGTTCAAGCGCCGCGCGAGATTCGAGGTTATGTTCGACGAGCATATGGCTGAAGGAGTAGAGTAGAAGGTAGACGAAGAGGTAGAAGATCGTGTATAGCAGAATGAACGCGGCAAGGCGGCGACTGGGATCAATGACTAAGCCGAGAATAGACATGGCGGTCTCGGCTGGATTCTGGAGAATATCCCATGAATTTAAGCGGACGAAGCGCCCGACGTACATGCCGAAACTGCTGAGCGGGATGATGGCGAATACGAATAGCCACGCTGCGATTTTGCCAAACGCTCGCCGGACAATATCTTGCATGAGGTGAAGAGAGATGATGCCGAGCAGCATGCCTGTCCATGAACACCAGACGACGATGATCACGTCGTACCAAAGTGGCGCGTCCGAGGAGAAACGAGCAAGGTCTTGCAAGTCTGTGAGCATGTAGGGCGCATTGGGAAAGAAGAACAGCCATAAGACAGCGATGACCGGAATGATAATGTATAGCGTTATACGCCGCCATGAGATTGCGTGGGCGAGGTAGGCGAGGATGAACGGAATCCATGCGAGGAAGAGATTCCAGATCAAGCCGGTATGCCTGTCCGATTCGCTGTATGCTACGCGGGCTATTACAAGCCCGATGCACATGGCGCAGGCGATATTGAGAAGTCCGAAGACTGCGAGGTTATGTCGGTTGTTAAAAAGGAAATTATTCATTTTGTTTCTATCTTTTCTTGCGCTTGCCTTTCCAGCAATGGATGTTCGAATGTGTAGAGCGTGATGTACAGAAAAGAGGAAAAACGCCGCAAAAAGGCTGATGAATCCGATAGGAAGTAGTCAAGAAAGTTGCGAATCATGAACGCCTAAGAAAATTTAGAAGAATAGGATTAACCTCGTTAGGTTTTTCATAATGAGGGATGTGTCCGCAATCTTCGATGACGTGGAATTCGACGTTTGGTATGGTTTGACGCAATAGGTCGCTTTGCTCAAAGGGGATGGTGCGATCGTCGCGTCCCCAGAATAGCAGGGTTGGTAAATCCAGTTTACCTAGCGCGCGGTATATATCGAGATGAGCGCCGAGCATGCCGTTACGGATGGTGGATAAGATGGAACGCGTGAAGCCTTTATAACGCATCTGCAGCCTGAATTGTTCCTGCAAGCGCGCAACCAGAACGGGACCATAGAGGTCTTTTGCGGCGCTGTTGACTAGAATCCGCTCGCCGAGTTGACCGAAGACGATTTCGGAGAGAACAGGAATACGTGCAAATCGTAATGCCCAAGAGTCGTCCAGCGCTTTTGCTCCGCTGGGGTCTATCAAGACGAGACTTGCGATTCGTTCCGGGCGGCGGGCGGCGAAGGCTGAGGCGATCAGTCCGCCCATAGATAAGCCGACCAGATGGATCTTTCGTATAAGGCGCAGCGCCTCTATTAATTCAGTCAGTTGACGCAGGAAGAAGTCCAAATTATTGCGAACCGGCGGACGGTCTGATAAACCGCGCCCGAAGAGATCGTAACGCAGAATTTGCAAGCCCGCTTGTGAGAGAAACTTGAAGGTGGGGTCGTAAATAAAGGACGGGACGGAGAATCCGTGTATGAGGATAACAGGCGCGCTGGCTTCGCTTCCGCCTATCTCGTAATGTGTTATCCCGTCAGACAGTTGGACGAACGTTCCGCCTGTAGATGCGCGAACAGCGGCGTTTAAGATTTCGATTTCGTCTCGAAAGGGAAACGACATGATCTATCGGCGGCTGAGTTTACTTGCCGCATGATTAAATTTTTCCGAGTGCGCGCAATACGCGTTCTGGCGTAAATGGGAATTGGTCAATCCATACGCCGGTCGCATCGTGAATGGCGGCGCCGATCACCGGAGCGACGATCAAGTAGGGCAATTCGCCCACGCCGCGCGCGCCCCACGGTCCGCTGGGGTCGGGGATTTCGAGGATGACCGATTCGATTTTTTCGGGAATGTCTCGGATTGTGGGAATGAGATAGGTGCTGAATTGATCGGTCAGCACGCGTCCATCTCTGGTCTTGTAATCTTCAAGTAAAGCATAGCCTTGCGCCTGCACGATCGCGCCTTCAATTTGACCTTCGACCAGCGTCGGGTTGATAGGCTTTCCGAGGTCGTCGGCTGAGACGATGCGCGTCACGCGCACTTGCCCGGTCTCTGTATCCACTTCTACCTCGGCGGCTTGCGCTACCCAAGCGTAGGCGAAGTTGGGAGTTGAATAGCCGGTCTGCGGATCGAAGGGCGTCGTCTTCGGCGCGAAATAGGTGAACTCTGCGATCGCTGGACGTTCTTCCGATTCCCATTTTTTGAGCGCGAGATCCGCTGCGCCGCGAATGGAGTTGCCCGACATGAACGTCATGCGCGAAGCGGAGACCGAGCCTGCGCTGCCCATCGTAGCGGTGTCTGACGCGAGCAATTGCACTTTATCGAATGAGACGCCGACCGCTTCTGCCGCCATTTGCACCATTACTGTGTGCGTGCCTTGTCCAACTTCTGCGCTGGCGTGGTGTAAGATAACTTTTTCAACGTCGCCTTTGCCGTACAGTTCGATCTTTGCCCAGCAAGTTTCTTGATAGCCGAACGAGAAGCCGATATTCTTAAAGCCAGCGGCGAAGCCTTGCCCGCGCTTTAAGTATGGCGCTTCGACGTTTGTTTTTGGGCGTTCGTTCTCCCAGCCAAAACGATCTCTCGCCGCTACGATACATTCTTCCACGCTGACCGGGCTGGGCGAAGGTGTGCCGACATTAAGCGTGTCGCTGTCATGCAGGGCGTTCTTCAGGCGAATCTCAACAGGATCCATGTTGAGTTTTTCGGCGAGTTTGTTCATCTGCATTTCGGTCATGAACAAAGCTTGCGGCGCGCCGAATCCGCGAAAAGCCGCGCCCGGTACGTTATTGGTGTATACGCCGTATACGTCTGCCTTGACGTTTTCGACGGCGTAAGGTCCTGTGCAGGTGACGGTGGTGTTGCCCAAGACTTTGTTGGTGGTGTACATGTAGGCGCCGCCGTCGCCAATGATCTCATTTTCCACAGCGACGAGTTTTCCATCTTTGGTTGCGCCCCATTTTGCGCGCAACGTAACCGCATGGCGCTTCCCGTGTCCGATGATCGATTCTTGTCGAGTCCAGATAAGGCGCACCGGCTGCTTTAATTTCCATGTTGCAAGAGCGAGGACAATCTGTACCGACATATCTTCGCGGCCCCCGAACGCGCCGCCGATAGCTGGATAGATCACGCGGATGTTGTCGACGGGAAGGTCTAGCGCGTGCGCCACTTGATGTTGATCTTCGTGCGTCCACTGACCGCCGCATACGATGGCAATACGCCCTTCATCGTCTATATAACTGAGCCCGGCTTCGGGCTGAAGATAGGCGTGTTCCTGTACGGGCGTGTGGTATTCGCCTTCGACGATCACATCTGCTTTCTTAAAGGCAGCGTCCACGTCGCCTTTACGGATTTTATAATGTACGCATACGTTTGAATCTCCGATGTGTTCGTGGATGAGTGGCGCGTTCGGCTTCATCGCTTCTATCGGGTCGGTCAAAACAGGAAGGTCTTCGTACTCTACCTCAATCAACTTGACCGCCGCAGCGGCTTCCGCTTCGGTATGCGCTACGACGGCAGCAATTTGGTCGCCTACGAAGCGGACGACGTCGGCGCCTGGTTTTGTGGAGCCGGGTCCGCACAACACGGGTTGATCTTGCCATTGCAAGCCGTACTCGTTGACAGGCACATCCTTTGCCGTGTATATGGCAACTACGCCCGGCGCAGCTTGCGCTTGCTCTAGATGGATTTGAGCGATGCGCGCATGAGGACGACCGGCGAAGAGCATTTTCATGTGTAACATACCCTCTACGCTAAAATCGCCGGAGTAAGGAGCCGCGCCGGTGACTTTGCCGGGCGCGTCAATACGCGGGAATGATTTCCCGATGATTTGATGAGCGGTCATTTTCTGTTATCTCTTATATCGTTTTGTCTTTATGCGTATCGGCGGCACGTCGGTCGGTCCATATGCCGAGGGCCCGACGAGTTTATTCAGATAGCCGAAGAAAATAGACATCAACCCGCTGATGGCGACCATGATGCCAAAAGCGAAGACTAGGTTAGCGGTTAAATTAACTTGCCTTTCGAGAAAGGCGAAAATCGGGGCGAGACCTTCCAACTGCCACAGCAACGGATGAATTTTGACGTAGCCCAGCCACTCAGGCGGCAGGGGCCAGCGTTGTTGCGCGCCGATTTGGACCAGCAGCGTGGCGATGGCGTATGAAAGGGGCGGAATAAGGATCATAAAGAAACAGCCAAAACCTTTCATAATGGGATTGACGCCCTTGACGCGCGGCGGTGGCTCTTTATGGAACGTTTTTGAGTATTTACCCATGTGAAGCCTCCTTCAGCGACGCTGCCGCGTCTTCGACGGCTTGAACAATTTTGTAATAACCTGTGCATCGGCACAAGTTGCCAGTGATCGCCTGTTCGATTTCGTTCCGAGTGGGGTTTTCCTTTTCGTCTAACAGCATCGCCGCAGACATGAGGAAGCCCGGAATGCAATAGCCGCATTGCACTGCGCCATGTTTAACGAACGCTTCTTGGAGCGGATGCAATTTTTCTTGCGTTTGCGCGGCGCTCGTCGCCGGAGAGAGCTGTAAGCCCTCGATCGTCGCGATCTCTGCGCCATGCGCGCGCGCCGCAGGGACAAGACATGCCATCACTGCTTTACCGTCGAGATGAACAGTGCAGGCTCCACATTCGCCTTCGGCGCAGCCTTCCTTTGTGCCGGTTAAGCCAACGTCTTCACGCAAGAAACGCAAGAGCGTTTTTTCGCGCCCGCTTTTGAGCGAATATTTCTTGCCGTTAATTGTGGTCTCAATAGAATCGGATGCAGCGGTTTGCACGCTGAGCGGTTTTTCGTTTGCTGGATGTTTGTCCCATAATAAGACCGCGTCGGATGGCATGCCAGCTTGCTCTTGTCCGTCGCGGATGAGACGTAGTCCACGCATGGCGCAGACGCGTACCATTTCGCGCCGGTAGGCGGCACTGCCGCGCACATCGTCAATTGGTTTCGCGGCTTGCATCGTCAAATCGGCGGTTGCGGCGATGACTTCCTCAGTTAACTCCTTGCCGACGAGATAATGCTCCGCTTCGGGTGCGTGGACGATGATCGGGGCGACGGCTCCAAGCGTGATGGAGGCTGAGGTTATGCGATTTGCGTCAAGGTCAAGCAGGAGCGTGGCGCTGACCAATGAGATCGCTTGCGCGCGACGCAGGGCAATTTTAAGATACACGCCGCGTTGCGTTATTTTCATGGCGGGGAAGAAAATGTCCACGAGCATTTCGTCTGCTTGCATGACGGTCTTGCGAACGCCGGTGTAGAAATCTTTGAGTGCGACCGTGCGCGAGCCGCTTGCCGACTGTAGCGTGACGGCGGCGCCGAGCGCCGTCAGCGGGCTGATGGCATCGTTGGCGGGCGAAGCGGTAATGAGATTGCCGGCGATGGTGCCGCGATTGCGAATTTGCGGCGCGCCTACTTCCCATGCGGCGCGAGCAAGCGGGTAGGCGCGCTCGCGAATCAGTTGCGATTCGACGCAGTGGTTGTGAGTGACGAGTGGACCTAGATGGATGACGTCGTTTTCGTCAATGACGATTGCATCGAGGTGCGGGATGCGCGTAACGTCAACGATGGTTTCGACCCCTTTTCTGACGCCGCGCTCAAGTTCGAGGATCAAGTCGGTGCCGCCGGCGATGATGCGGGCGCGTTCCCCCTCGAATTGCTTGATGGTTAAAACTTCTTCGATTGATGTCGCATTAATGTAAGTGTTCCACATGATATCCATAGATATGATCGCGAGGCGAAAACTGCGCCTCGCGATCATATAAATTGTTATTGCGTCTTAGCGGCGACTTCGACCCGCTTCTGGTAGGTTTCTACAGCCAGCCGCGCCAGCGTTGTGAGGTTGCGGATTGCGGCAGGGAGCGCTTCAACGTCGTTGAGCGATTGTTCTACGTTATCGAGCGCGCGCCCCACCTGTTCGTCAAGATCGAAGAACGCTGCGTCGAATTGGTACAATGCTTCGAGCTCTTTTTCGTTAATCTTGACCGCGTCAAAGAAGCCGGAGTATCCGCGCGGCGCGCGGCTGATCTTGTCGCTGAACGTTTGCAGCTTGATGGCTGCTTTTTCCATATCATCCACGAATTCGATCTTGCCTGCCGCAACGAGGTCGGTTTGCAATTGCGAGGCGCGCTTATACTTCTCGTCGAAGCATCGTGCGACCGCGTCGCGCAGAAGTTTGTCCGCATCGCGGCGGCTTTGCCGCTCGATGTACCCGCTGAAGCCGGGGATGTTCGACGCTAGTTTCTTGATGGGGTCTTGCATGCTGCTTACTTTTTGAAAGAAATCGTCCATGTGAGCCTCCGTAAAGTATATACGCGGTTGGGCGCGAAATGTCGCATAAACCCATTATAATCAAGAATAGTCGATTCAAGTGCGTTGGGTTTAATCCTCGCGCGTGGTCGCTCAAAAAATATATTAATGGAGAATTGTCATGTCAACCGATATTCAGGCGCTGTTGGGCGATAAAACGGAATTGCTTTTAGGCTTCAATTCCCCGAAGATTCCAAAGGACAGGCTGTATGTTCCGGAGTCCGATTTGGTGGATCGTCATTTCGGTCAATCGGATCGCAACAACCGTGTCCTCCGTAATTTACAGTGGATTCATAATTCGGGCCGCTTGGGCGGGACGGGATATGTCTCTATCTTGCCGGTGGATCAGGGCGTCGAGCATTCGGGAGGAGCCAGTTTCACGAAAAACCCCGACTATTTTGATCCCGAAAATATTGTCAAATTGGCGATGGAAGGCGGCTGTAACGCCGTCGCTTCGACCTTTGGCGTTCTTGGAATGGTCTCTCGTAAGTACGCGCATAAAATTCCGTTCATTGTCAAGATCAATCACAACGAATTATTGACGTATCCGAACAGTTTTGAGCAGATTATGTTTGGCACAGTGGAGCAGGCGTACGATATGGGCGCGGCGGCGATCGGAGCGACGATCTACTTTGGCTCAGACGATTCGCATCGCGAATTAATCGAGATTGCGCAAGCCTTCGCTCTCGCGCACGAACTCGGCATGGCGACAGTGCTGTGGTGCTACTTGCGCAATAAAGCCTTTAAAGCCGATAAAGATTATCATGCGTCGGCAGATTTGACCGGGCAGGCGAATCACATTGGCGTTACGATCGAAGCGGATATTATCAAGCAGAAGCTTCCCGAAAACGACGGCGGCTATCTGGCGCTTAACAAAGACGGCGTCTCGTTTGGGAAGTTCGATAAACGCATGTATGCCGAATTGCTCAGCGACCATCCTATTGATCTGTGCCGCTACCAAGTGGCGAATTGCTACATGGGACGCGTTGGGCTAATCAATAGCGGCGGCGCTTCGGGGCAGAACGATTTTGCCGATGCCGCAACGACGGCTGTGATCAACAAGCGCGCCGGCGGTATGGGGCTAATCTCTGGACGGAAAGCCTTCCAGCGCCCGATGGCGGAGGGCGTAAAGTTGTTGAATACGATTCAAGACGTTTATTTGGACGAGACGATTACAGTAGCGTAGTTAAGCGAACGGGAGCGGCGCAATGCCGCTCCCGTAAACTTCTCGAGATTGCGCTCGAGGTTAATGTTCGTAGTCGCCGGAGGCTTCCGGTTGGTAGAGTATTTTCTTGATCAGTAAATTTCGTTTACCCGCTGGGACTTCCCACTCGAAAGTGTCGCCGACCTCGTATCCAAGCATAGCAGTTCCAATGGGCGCCAAAATAGAGACCTTCCCTTCGCGGACGTTGGCATCTTCTGGAAAGACGAGCGTATAAATTTCCTGCTCTTGCGTGTCGAGGTCTTCAATGCAGACGGTAGAATTCATGGTGACGACGTCGTTTGGAATATCTTTAGGCGCGACCACATCGGCGCGATTGAGTTCCGTCTTGAGTTTTTCAAGATATTCGCTTTTGCGATAATCGGTAGCCTGCGCGTCTAAGAGCAGTTTCTGTAGACGCTCAAGGTCGAGTTGTGTGATTTGAATAAGTTTGTCGCTCATGCCCTTTTGTCTCCTGTGTATAGTGTGTAGAAATACAGGTATGCCTTAATGGTAGCACATAATCCGATTTAGTGCAGTTGCCTTGCCGTCCGGCCCGCCGATGAAGCGCCGACGGGCGGCTGCCGCCGTAAAGTATAATCTTACAGGCGGATTATAATGCCGACCCTGAAAGCCTCTTATGCCTCAATCCGATCAAGGTGTTGCTGGTAATCGTTACGCCGTCGTTCCGCGTACGGCGATCTTTTTACGTCGAGGCGACGCGTATCTTCTGCTTAAAGGCGCGCCGACAAAGCGTCTGTGGGCGAACAAGTACAACGGACTTGGCGGTCATGTGGAACGGGGAGAAGACGCGTGCTCTTCGGCAAAACGTGAATTGCTTGAGGAAACCGGGCTCGTCGCCGATCTCTGGTTGTGTGGAACCGTCATTGTAGATGCGGGCGAAACGGGAGTTTGCTTGTTCATCTTTAGCGGAGAGGCGCTTGGCGGCGAATTGAACGCTTCGAAAGAAGGTGCGGCGGAATGGGTTGAATTTCAAAGCGTTCGAGAATTAGATGCGGTGGAAGATTTGCCGATTTTGTTGGAGAAAATTCACGGTATGAAACGAGGCGACGCGCCCTTTAGCGCGCGTTCGCGCTACAATGAATACGGCAGGCTGGTTGTAACGTTTTCCGATTGAAACACCCTTCTCGAAAAACATCAGCGCTTTTTCTCGTAGAATACTAAAAGCGTGTTCCCATATTTGCGCCGATCGAACTCTTCAAGATTCGCGAGCGCAAATTCTCTTTTAAATTTGTACTCACGCGGCGCGATTTGAACAATGACCCAGCCTCCGTCGGCGACCCACTCGATATGATCGTCAACAAGTTCCAACGCATGACTCCACATGTCTTTGTGTTGCGGCGGAGCGATGTAGATATAGTCAAATTCCCGCTCGGGTGCGGCGGCAAGATATTGAAATGCATCTGCGCGACGGATTTCGGCTTGCGACTCGAATCTGCAATGTGCGACGTTGAATTTAATCGCTTCGATGGGCGCGCGGTTCGAATCGGTAAAACGAACAGATGCCGCTCCGCGACTCAGCGCTTCGATCCCGACTGCGCCGGTGCCTGCGAATAAATCCCACCAATTAGAATCGGCGACATCGCCTGCCAAGATATTGAATAGGGCTTCTTTAACGCGATCGGTGATGGGGCGGGTCGTGTCGCCCGCTACCGATTTCAGTTTTCGGCCTTTGGCTTTTCCGGCAATGACTCGTAGACTCATGGGACTTGTTTTACCTCGCAAAAGACCGCGTTTCCGCGGCGGATCTGAATAATTGCCGGCGCATCTCTAAACGCGGAGCGATCGCCGTTAGCGCGTGTGCTGACCAGGACGTAATCGCCGGACAACGCTCGTTGCGTTGAGTTGCGCGCATCATGAACGATCGTGTTTTTTCCAGCGTAATAGGCGGCGATATAAGCTTCTCGCGGCACGAAGACGTTTGCCGGCTGATCTAAATTGGTATCTAATATTTCTAGCGCTTCTTTATAGCAAGTGAGCCAGTATTCCGTTTCGTAAATGCGAAAAACTCCACTTACGCCGCCGACGAACGAATTGTAATAGGCATATTCGTAAGGATGCAATCGAATCATACCGCTTAGCCCGGGCAAAATAGCGAGAACGACGATAATTGCGCGTAGCCAGAGAACTAAAGGTGTCGCGCTTGAAAATTTATCAAACAGGGCTTCAAAAGCAAAGCCGATGCAAATAAATACCGGCGGCAGTATAAATAAGAAGTGTCTCGCGCCGTCGTATACAGCAGGGCGACGGACGAAGACATAGACTATTAAGACGACGAACCATCCGAGCGTCAATGTCAGCGCGGCAAATTCTTTTGGCTTCCGTCTAAGTTTCCAAAAGCCGAGCGCGGCTCCGCCGGCGAATAAAAGCCAGGTCGGTTCTGTGAGCGTTGACCATAACATGAAGGGCAGATAGCGGCGCGGCATGTTGTTGGCGCGGAAGATCTCGCCGTTGAACAATACAGCCAGTTGCGTTGGGTTATTGGACATGAAGCGAAAGGTTTGGAGTATCCTCGCGAATGGACTTTCCCAGAGATAGGGCCATGTGACGAACATCACTGCGATTGCGATTAGAGCGTAAGTCGCAAGCGGTCGAAGCAAACTCTTCAGATTTTTACGGTTGCCGATCAATGCGTATGCGACGACTAACATTCCCGCCAATGGACCTAAAACGCGAATTGAATTTGCGATTCCTAAGCAGACTGCGGCTGCGGTAATTTTCCATGGATTGCTTTTGCTCGCTTCAATATCGTCTGCTAGTTCGAAGCCCAAGCAAACTGAAGCAAGGAAGAAAACTAAAAAAGGCGGATCTTTCGGATTGATGAAGGCGTGCCCCCATAATAAAGGCTGGTAAGAGAAAAAGGCAGTCGCGGCGAGCGCAGCGGAGGGTTTCATCCAGCGCGTCATAAGGCGGTAGATGAAATAAACTCCAAGTTGGAAGAAAAGAAAATTAACGAGATGCCAAGCTGAGGCGGGGTCAGAACTGAGCGCTTCCAAGCCGTAGACAAAATTCCGCGCAAGAAAAAGATAAGCGGCTCCACGCGTCTTGTGGTCTTCTGCGCTGGGTCCGTAGGAGTTTTCAAGGTCGAAATTCCCGCTGAACCACTCGCGCGGCGAGTAAGCGTAGCCGAGCGCGTCGGCGTAATCGTAGAAGAGCGGTTCGTCCCATGAGAGTCCGTAATGACGAAATGTGAGCAAGCCGATCAAAATATTTACGGCAAGCAATAGACAGATCGGTTTTTGAAGCGCTTTGGCAAGAACGGATTTCATGTCAAGGCGGCGCCGGCGACGTCGAAAGCTTTCATCTTTGCTTTTACAGACGGGCTGTTCAGGTATTCGCTATCGAGCAAGCCCCAGATCATCGAGTCGCTCCAGCCGTTAAGAAATGGAGTCTTTGCGCGGAGCGTGCCTTCGTGTGTGAAACCGAGTTTGCGCGGCACTGCGGCGGAGGCGCGATTGCGTGGATCGCAATGAATTTCGATGCGATGAACGCGAATGATCTCGAACGCTGCTTTGATCAAGGCGGCGGTTGATTCGGCGGCAAACCCTTGTTTAATAAAATCTTGATGAATCCAATATCCGATCTCAAGTTGTTTCTCGTTGAGCCTCGTGTGCAATCCTGTTCCACCCAGCAGGCGCGTTTCTTCATGGTTGAAGATCCCGTAGACATAATCTTGCTGCATGTCGAAATTGCCGCGAAAGCGTAAGACGCGTTTTACTTTCTCTTCGAATGGCTCAGGTTCGTTGTGCGCCCACGGCATCCACGGCTTGAGGTGTTCGACGCTGTCGCGCACCGAGTCGGCGAGCAGTTGCGCGTCTGACGGTTGATAGCAACGTATGACCAGCCTTTCCGTTTCGATGCGATAGGCTGGGTTGACGATCTTTGCGCCGTTCATGGCTGACTGCTTGCCTTCTTCGTTTTGGTCATTGAGATTCGCGCAATTTCTTTTCTTTTAAGCGGCGTTCCTGCCGTTCTTTTGCCTGAGCCAATTTGAGTCGCTCCGTTTCGGTTTCCGCTTTTAATTGTGGAATGTCTGTCGGCTTGCCGCCGTCGTCCAGCGCCACATAGACGAGATAGGCTGTGTTCGTGTGCGAGCGTTCGCGAGTGACGGGGTTTTCGGCGAGCACATCAACTTTGGCTTCCATCGAGGTGCGTCCGGTGTAGGTCACTTCGGCGTTTAAGGTGACGAGATCGCCGATCTTGATAGGTTCGCGGAAGGTCATCGAATCGATCGCGACGGTTACGACTTTGCGCTGTGCGTGGCGCATACAGGCGAGCGCGCCAGCTTCGTCTACGAGTTTCATGATCCAGCCGCCATGTACATTGCCGAGCAAGTTGGCGTGTTCGAGATGCATCAATTGTGAAAGTGTTACGCGCGAGGCGCTGATGGGTTTGGTCGGGGGCATCATAGTCGCCAATTATATCCCCCAATTGCAGTTTGAAGCGCTGCGTGAAACCGCCGAACGATTAATCCATATCGGGGCGAAGATCGCCGCTGTCGAGCGTGTGCAATCTTTCGGGTTCGTCCGAGAGCACGTCAATCAGACTGTGCGATAAATCTTGCATCATCGGCGCAAGCGGAACGAGCGCGGGAGTCGCGATGCGCGCTGGCGGCGGCGGTGGATTCTGACGAGGCTTTGATGCATCGTCCACGCGTTTGCGGACGATACGCGGGTCGCTGGTGAGCGCACCGACGAAGTAACCCATTACAGAATAGACTTCGCGTTGCGGCGTCGCCCATCCGATCCATTCACCGAGGCGATTGTAAAGATAGGGGTACGCCAGAAAGGCTTCAGCGTCTCCCTGCGAGGTATAAATTGGAATAATGCGGTTTGTAGTAGATTGCGCCATACGATTAATCTACGTCATTATACGTCCAATAGCGGTTTACGAAGAAATTCCAAAGCATTACAATTCCGATAGCCAGCGCCAGGGTGGCATTCTTCGCTAGCGCATCGGGAGGCAGCGCTGCGCTAGCGCGCGCGCCTGTGAATAGATTTTCCAACGGCGGCTCAATGAAGTGAAGGATTGGCACGCGGATGGCGATGCCAATCGCGTTCACAACGAAGAACATCCCCAATTGCTGAAGGATGTGTCTCGACCTTGATTCGGGATATGTCCAGTAGCGATTGCCGACGAAGTTATTGATCACCGCGCAGATAAATGAGATTGTCCCTGCGGGGACTAGCGACATGGAAAAGAAATGCGTGAGTAGATTCATAACGCCGAAATCTACTACGGAGCCAGCGGCGCCTACTGCGGCAAATTTGAGGAATCGCGTCCGTTCTCGATTATCTGCGATGATCATTCGACCCCGAGTTTTTCTTTGAAATAAGGAACGGTCTTCTTGATGCCTTCGTCTAACGAGATGCGCGGCTCCCATTTTAAGATATTCTTGGCGCGTGTAATATCCGGTTGACGCTGTTGCGGGTCGCGTGCGCTGCGCGCATTTTCGACGAAGACGATGCCGCTTTTGTTGCCGGTGACGCGATTGATCGCTTCGGCAAATTGCAGCAGGCTGATCTCGTGTTGACTGCCAATATTGACGGGAAGAGGTTCGTCTGAATAGAACATCTTTACGATGCCGTCTATTAAGTCGTCCACATAGCAGAATGAGCGCGTTTGGCTGCCGTCTCCGTAGACGGTCAGCGGTTGACCGAGCAACGCTTGTTTGAGTAGATTCGGCAGGGCGCGCCCATCCTCCAAGTCCATGCGCGGACCGTAAGTATTGAAGATGCGCACGATGCGCGTATCTACGCGATGATAGCGGTAATACGCCATCGTAATTGACTCGGCAAAACGCTTCGCTTCGTCGTAGACGGCGCGTGGACCGACCGGATCCACATTGCCGCTGTAATCTTCGGTTTGCGGATGCACGAGCGGGTCGCCGTAAATTTCGCTGGTGGAGGCGAGCAAGAAGCGGGCTTCGTTGGCTTTTGCCACGCCGAGGCAATTATGTGTGCCGAGCGCGCCGGCTTTCATCGTTTGAATTGGCAGGTTGAAATATCCTGCCGGCGATTGCGGGTTTGGGCTAGCGGGCGATGCAAAATGCAAGACCGCGTCCACTTTGCCCGGTACGAAAATGTAGTGTGAAACGTCATGCCTGTAGAACGAAAAGCGCTCGTTCCCCATCAAATGAGCGATGTTCTGCGGGTTGCCAGTGATGAAATTATCCAGCCCGACGATCTCATGTCCGTCGGCGAGCAGGCGATCGCTTAGATGCGAGCCGAGAAAGCCCGCGACCCCGGTGATTAAAATACGCATGTTTTATCTCCAATCAATTTTAGTGACCAGCCCATCGCCCGTTATTTGAAACGCTTGCCGGTTGCCGGTATCTATCAGCCAGAGGTTGCCTTGATATACGACGGCGATGAAATAGCTGCTTTGCCCATTGATTTGACCCGGCGCCCAGACGAGATTCTGCGGCTCAAGCCCGGGCGCATCGTTCGGCGGAAAGATCGTCTGCCGATTAGAGCCGTCGCGATCCATCACGACGATGCGATAGCGGCTGCTTTCGCTTTGTTCCGGGAAGATGGCTTGTAAATAGGCGACTTGATATTGCCGTTCGCGCGAATTAGGGCGCGAAGGCGACGCGCTGGGGTAGGCGAACATCCCGCTGTGTTGCGCGATCGTCATCGTCGCCTTGTTTTCGAACGAGATCGCGTTCAAGTCGAAGAAGGGCGAATCCTCGGCGCTTACCAACGTAGATGGAGGCGCGTGAGCGGTAAAGTAGAGCGTTTTGCCGTCTGCGCCCCAAGTTAGCGATGGCAGCCATGCCCAATCGCTATGAGTGTTAAAGGGAACGACGTCAATCAAAGGCTTAAAGGCTTTGCCGTCGAAGTCTATGGTCCCGATTCCGTCGGGACGGGCGTAGGCAAGCCGTCCATCGGGAGCGAATGCGAAAATCGTTCCCCACCAACCGTAGACGCCTCCTGTGCTGACGTCTACTATCTTTTTCTTCTCGCCACTGGATATGCTATAGCGGTATAGATCGTTATTCGCCTGCCAGCCCGGCGCGGTGACGCGCGGCTCGACGGTGGAATAGGCGATGGAACTTGTTCCGGGAATCCAATCGGCAAAGTGAACGATGTTCGTAATGCCGGTGGAAAAAGGTTTGCTGCCGGGGTTCGTGCGCACAGCCCAGAGCGTGTTAATCTCTTTATCCGCCGGCTTGGTAGACTTGCGTGTGTAGATGAGATAATCGCCGCGCGGCGAGAGCCTGAAGATGCGTCCGTCGAGATCGCCGGTAGCGACCAACAGGATGCGGTTTGCGGTAGAAGCGTCTATCACCCAAGCGTTGCCGCCGGCGATATAAGCGAGTTTGCCCGGAATCGACAAAGGCACGAAAGACGATTGCGCGCCGACCATAGCGATCTCAGGAAGCGCTTCCTGCAAGTCAATTGTTTTAACAATGGATTTGCTGAGTTCCACGCCGTCTTCAAGTATGCGCCGATAGGTAATTTCTTTCAAACCGTTGACGCCCGCCTGCACGAGCCGTGTTTCGCCTTCTGGCATCGATTCGTTGCGCACGATCTGTTTCTCAAATGGAACGACCTGTTCCTCCGTTTCGAATAACTCTTGCACGCGTGCAATCTTGATCGCATCGTCGTCGTTTAGCACGGTATAAAGCGGAGGTTCTATGCGATCGAGCGCGCCCAGCGTGATTTCCGCGGACTGCAATACTTGTTGCACGGTGCTTCCCGCCGCAACCGTAATAGTTCGCGTCGCTGCATCCGCCGTAACGCTGATTGTAATATTCGCGCCGGCAAGTTGCGGCGAACGGCAAGCCGCTAGCGCGAAGAGCGCCGCTAACAGCCATAGCGTTTGAATGAATGGAAAGAAGCGCGATCGTGCGGCAGGAATTGTTTGAATCATTGGCGCAATGCGGGTGGTGTATAATCCTGTCGTTATCGGATTCGCCCGCTGATGGTCATGACTCCGTCTGCGATTGAAATCGATTCGACTCGTAAGCCGGTCAATACCGGACCGAATGCGCCGGTATAGGCTTCTTCAATCGCCGCCGTGAGCGCTTCGCTGACGCCTTGCGGCGCGGAGAACGGACCGAAGTCGGCTGAGGCGATCTCGATTTTCGGCTTACCGTTTCCGTCTACGCTGACGTTGACGATAACGCCGATATTGGCGGCGAAGATGCCTTGTTGCGTCTTTCCGTAGATCTGTATCTGCCCGTCGCGCAGATACGCTTGCGGATCGGCGATTAGCGGTTTATTGTCTTGCTGCAGGTTGGGGTCGTTTTGTAGCCGCGCCGTAAGGTACGAAGTCAGTTGCTGTTCGGTGATAGCGATGGTCACTACGCCGCTTTGCAAGCCGTCTTCAAACGCTTTTTTAACACTGTCTTTCAAGCTTTGAACATCTTCCGTAGACGCAGAGATAGGCGGAAGGTCTGAATAGTCGGGACCGCCGACGAAAAGCGTGCAAGCGAGACTGACGACGAGAATAACGACTAATGGAAAGAAAAGAAATTTTATCTTCATAGATTTTTTGTTGGAGCAATTATAGCATGGGCGATTTAGAGACGATCGAAAGCGAAAACCCCCAACCCGAACTGCCGCTTGCCGCGCAGTTGGAAGCGCTGTTATTCGTTTCGGGCGAGCCGGTGGCGTTGGCGCAATTAGCCGCTGCGTTAGACGTTGCCCCTTCGGTCGTCGAGCGCGGACTCAACGAACTAGACGCTTCGCTTGCGCAACGCGGTTTGAATCTCCAACGTCACGCAGGGCGTGTTCAACTGACAACCGCGTCGCAACTGGCGGGCTTGGTCGAACGCTTTCTCGGCTTGGAGGCGACGACCAACCTCAGCCGCGCCGCGTTAGAAACGCTGGCGATCGTCGCGTATCAGCAACCAGTCACGCGTCCGCAAATCGACTCGATCCGCGGCGTGAACAGCGACAGTATGATGAAGAGTCTCTTGCACAAGAATCTGATTTTCGAATCGGGCCGTGCCGACGGACCCGGCCGTCCGATTCTCTACTCGACCACGCCCGAATTCTTGCAGCACTTCGGCTTAGGCTCGATCCTCGAAATGCCTCCGCTGGCAAGACCTGAGGAGGAAGAGACGAAGCAGGACGAGTTGTTGAAGGGGTAAAGACGAGAGAATTCTGATTGAAGACGGGGGAATCCTGCTGCCTTTTTATAGGCGCGGAGATTTTCTGATCGTGTTTGACCTTGTTCTTTAACGCTGCCGTTCATCGGCGGTACGTTTCGATTTTCACCTCGATTCGGAGCGTTAATTTGCATCCCTTGTTAAGAAAGTAGGTTTTCAATAAAAATTACTTGAAAACCTACTTTCTAAATTCACGGCTTAGATATTATCCATTGTTGATTTGTGCCATAGAATGCATCGTATTGTTGAATCTGCAAAGCGTCGCCATTGCCGGCAAATGGATCTCCGCTCCAATTTACCGGGATGTCAAGAACTTTACCGCTATGTTTTGCTTTGATCGCTATTTTCCCTAACGCGTTGGCGATGGTTACATATTGAAACTGTTGCGAAGATGCGCCAGCGCAGTCTTGTAAAATCGCTTTGGCATTATTGGCTGCACTTGAGTTCTTAATTGACAGGCATTTGTTATACTGCATGTTTTTAAAATAGTAATAACCATCTCCAACGGAGATTAAATTCCAAGTCTGTTTAAGATTGCCTGGAACAAAAAACATAGTGCGAACAACCCCTGTGTCTTGTCCTTCAATAATCTTATACCCATTTGCATCTCGAAATGGATGAGGAGATGAGATTTTCACAATGTCTTCTATGTATCCGCCTGTTTGAATGTCATTGCGTGGGCCGCAAGGCGGGGAGTGGCTTTTCGGTGCGTTGGGTGAAGAAGTTGTCGGGCAGCGGTATCGGTTCTAACTTTCGTTTAAAAGAGAGCGTGTCTGACGGCAAGTAATACAAGTTGATGGGGCTGTTTGTTCCGAGGCGAATATCTTGGAAAGCGAAAATTACATAGGAGCCATCTGGGCTGAAGGACGCGTCTCGATAACAACAGTTGCCCTCGTATGGAGCCTGCAATTCGAATTTGTGCGTGTCGCCGTTGTAAAAGAGCAGGTCGCCAAAACCTTCGTTGCGTTTAGAACTGTTGAGATAGAAGAGCGATTCGCCGTTCCAACTGAAATGTTCGATCCATCTGCCGAACTCGAAGCGCCCAATCGGAAATTCGTCCAATTTGGCGAAAGTGGCGTCTTTGCATTTTGTGATGTCAATGAGCCGGATAGCGTCTACCTGCGTTCCGCTCTTGTTCGCTAGAAATTTTATCGCGAGTCGTTTCCCATCTTGGGACCATAGCGCACCCGTTACGGCGAATTTGTCATAGAAAATACAACCATTCAATGCCAGTAAATGGTTTCGATTCGAGACCTCAATTAGCTTCTCGGGGTCGAACGGCACGACGAACAATTCGCGGTTAACGCTTAAAGCGGCTTGCGTCCCGTCCGGTGAAACTTGAAAAGACTCGAAGTAGTCCGCCGCCTGATACCTCATGATCGTTTCTTCGCGCAGCGTTTCAATGTCTACAGTTTTGACCGACTTTCCGCTCATGTAGAGCAGCGTTTTGCCGCCCGCCAACCACTGCAAATTGAACTTTGGGACGCCGTCTGTGGTCAGTTGCGTGAGGTCCGAGCCGTCTATATTCATCATCCAAATATCGGCGTTTCGGACGAAGGCGATCTTGTCTGCACCGCCGACGACTGGCAGGGCAGAGATGGGCGCGGCAGTTGATTCGATGGTAGGAGCGGCTGTCGCCGTGAATGAATCGGCGGTCGGCGCCGCCAGCGTGTTTGCGAGAGTGGGGATGGGCGATGCAACTGTCGGCGAGTAAGACGAAATTTCTGTCGTTTTGGCGGCGGCGCGAAATTCGCGACGAAGTAAGAGCGCCCTGGCTCCGAGTCCGAGCGCTAGAAGCGCAAGCGCGAAAATGCCAAACGCCAACGGCAGGAAACTGCGTCGTTTCGGCGCGCGCGTGTTTGATGGCGCATGAGCGACCAGCGTCGACGATGCGGTGCGCGCGAAGGCTTTGATCGCCTCGGTCATCTTGACTGCGGTCGCATAGCGGTCTTCTTTCTTCTTTGCCATCGCCGTCGCAATGACCGTGTCCATCCAGGCGGGTAGGTTGGGGTTTGCGTCCAGTATTCTGGGCACGGGTTCGGTAATGTGTTTGACGACCAGGGCTAAGGGCGTGTCTGCCTGATAGGGTTGCTGGCCGGTCAGCATTTCATAGAGAATAACGCCTAACGCGTAAATGTCTGTGCGTCCGTCTATATCTTCGCCGGAGGCTTGCTCTGGCGAGATATAGGCTGGCGTTCCGATCACCGCGCTGCCGGTAACGTTTTGACCGTCGCCCTGAGAAAATTTAGCGATTCCGAAATCGGCGATCAGCGGCAATCCGTTATTCGTGAACAAGATGTTGCCGGGCTTTAAGTCTCGGTGGATGATTCCTTTTGCATGCGCTTCGTCCAAGCCAGGCGCGATTTGCTCAAGGACTTTCAGGGCTTCTTCAACGCTATAGGCTTTCGTTTTGATCCTGTCTGAGAGCGAACCGCCGTTCATGTAGCGCATGACGAAATAGGGCTGATTGTTTTCCTGACCAACGTCGTAGACAGGCACGATGGCGGGATGCTCTAATTGAGCGATGATTTTCGATTCGCGTTCGAACCGAGTGCGAAATTGCTGGTCGGAATGGATTAATTCAGGCGGCAAGCACTTGATTGCTACTTCGCGCTCGAAGAGCGGATCGTATGCCAGATACACGGTGGCAAAGCCCCCGCGTCCAAGCTCTGATTTAATTTCGTAGCGTCCGATCTTTTCAGGCGGCATAAGTGGTGCAAGTATACTAACTTGACGATTGAGGCGCAAGTGCGGCGAGAAATTTAGTTCGCTTTTTTAGCCGCTTCCGCGTATTGTCACTTTCCGAGAAATAGTTGTTTCTTCGATATAATAGCGGGGCCATCGCAGATGGCAGGCGATAATTTATTTCAATAAGGTTTGGCAGGACAGCATACGATGCAGGAACGATTACAGAAGATACTCGCGCAAGCGGGATACGGCTCGCGCCGCGCTTGTGAAGAGTTTATTTCCGCGGGGCGCGTGCGTGTGAACGGGCAGATCGTCTCATTAGGCGCGAAGGCAGATGCGCAAACGGATAGAATCACCGTAGACGGCAAACTTATTGCCGCGCTGGAGAAATTGGCGTACATCGCTTTGTATAAACCGCGCAATGTGTTATCCACTGTTGAGAAGGAAAGAGGGGATGAGCGTCGCACGGTACGCGATCTGATTGACGCGCCCGGACATTTATACCCCGTCGGCAGATTGGATTTTGAGAGCGAAGGGCTGGTGTTGATGACGAACGACGGCGACCTTGCGAATCGCCTGACGCATCCGCGGTACGGGCATGAGAAGGAATATCGCGTTTTATTGGCGCGGCGTCCCGATACGGAACAATTGGATACATGGAGGCGCGGCGTCGTATTGGAAGACGGATACAAGACGCAACCGGTCGAGTTGCGCTTTGAATCGCCGCAAGGAAAAGGCGCCTGGGTGCGCGTGACGATGCGCGAGGGGCGCAAGCGTCAGATCCGCGAGACATGTAAACAACTCGGATTGCCGATCGTGCGCATCCTGCGTATTCGCATCGGCGAGCTGCGCATGGGGAACCTCACGCCAGGGCAATGGCGCGCGCTAACCCCTCACGAAGTAGACGGCTTAAAAGGCAAGCCGCCCAGAAAGATCACGAATCGGCGCTAGGCTAACTCGTTCGAACGTCCCAGAATTTTTTCACCACGTTTGAAAGTGCTTTTTTAGCGTCTTTCTCTTTAATGCCCAGCGCTTTGAAAGTGACTACTTTTGTGCCGGCTTCAGAGCCGGTAAAAGTGCCGAGCGAGATAAAGTTGCCGCCCGCGTCGGCGACGGCTTTTGTCAGTTTGGCGAGCTCGCCGCGTTCATCGTTGATGAGAGCGGTAACGCGCGTTGCCTTTTGCCGAGCGCCCATCATTTCGAGGAACACTTTGAACAGGTCGGTTTCGGTGATCATGCCGACTACGCGTCCGGAGTCGTTAACGACTGGCAACCCGCCGATCTTGTAATCTGCCATGATGCGCGCGGCTTCCTCGATGGGGGTATCTGCGGCGACTGTATGAACTTTCTTCTTCATGACGCGGCTAATAGTCACTTTGCTCAAGAGGTAATTTAATTCCCAAACGCTGAGCGATGTAACCGTTGAAGGAGATGCGTTCAGTAAATCTGACTGCGAGATAATGCCGACCAACTTGCCGTGTTCAACTACCGGCGCGCGGCGGATGTGTTCGCGCCGAAATAGTTCGGCGGTATCGTGCAGTGAATCTTCCGGCGCGACGGTAATTACTGGACGAGACATTCTTTCACTAACGAGCATAAAAACCTCCGTAACGACGATGATGGATACAGTATAGTCTCTCTTGACGGAAGAGACGTAACGAGACTAGAGCGATCTTGGTCGTGTGCTGATAGATAGGCTGGTTATGAGTGCGCGAACTCTTTCATCAATCGCGCCATGTGCCGCGCGTGTTTGAGATATAAATCGAGGCGAATGTTCTCGTTGGGTGCGTGCGCGCGTGAATCTGGATGACCAAGCCCAGCGGTCGCGACCGGCAGCCCAAGATCGTGCACGAACGGATAATTGGGTCCCGAACCGCCGACCATGGGGACGATCTCCATAGGGAATTCATATACCTCTTCGGCAGCCTGTATGACAGTTTGTACGAACGGATCGTCTGGGTCGGTGCGCGCTGCAGGTTCGCCGCCGAGGAAATTAATCTGCACATCGTCAAACCCTTGCGCGTCAAGATGCGCGCGAAGTTTGCGAAGGATGTCTTCAGGCTTCTGATCTGGCACGAGGCGAAAATCTACTTTGGCGGAGGCTTTAGCGGGTAAGACTGTCTTCGCGCCTGGTCCTTGGTAGCCGCTGGTAAGCCCGCAGATGGTGCAAGTGGGGACGAAGACCTCTTCCATTTTGAGATCGGTTCCGCCGGTGAGATCTTTGATGAATTTTTGTACGCCGAAACGCTTCTTGTACTCTTCGGCAACGTCGGGTAGCGCCGCCATTAGTTCGCGGTCGCGCGCAGAGGGCGGCTTAACGTCGTCGTAGAAGCCGGGGATGAGAATCTTTTCGTCGGGTCCTTTGAGCGTAGAGAGCGCCCAGACCAGCCGCCATGCCGCGTTTTCCATGATTGAACCGCCCACGCCGGAATGTACATCGGTGTTGAGCCGTTCCACCGAGAGTTCTACATAACAAATTCCGCGCAAGCCAAGAGATTGCATTGGAATTTCGCGGTGATCTACGCCGCCGAACTCCCAGATACACGCATCGGCTTTTAATTTGTCTTTGTGCGCAAGGATGAATTTGTGTAAGTGAACGCTGGTCGTTTCTTCTTCGCCTTCGATGATGAATTTGACGTTGCACGGAAGTTCGCCGTCGGCGTCAAGCAACGCGTCAATGGCAAATAGGCGCGAAGTGATGTGCGACTTATCGTCGCTCACGCCGCGACCGTACAGTTTGCCCGCGCGCAACGACGGTTCGAACGGAGGCGTTTCCCATAATTCCAATGGCTCGGGCGGCTGAACGTCGTAATGGTTGTAGAACAGCAACGTTTTGTCCGATTTGCCTTTTCGCTCGCCGAAGACGACGGGCGCGCCCTCGGTGTCCATGACTTCGGCGGCGAAACCGCGCGCCCGCAACATATCCGCAACTAGCGCCGCGCATTCTTTCAATCCCACTCCTTGCGCGCTGATGCTCGGTTGCGCAACAAGCGTGGAGAGTTCGGCGATGCTTTTATCCATATTCTTTTCAAGATATGCATCAATCGTGCTGTAAGCGTTCATGACAAACTCCTATAGATATTAATGTATAAATTGCGCGATCCACTCTAAGGAATAGTTGCCCGCGTAGGCAAATACGGTCATCTTGATCAATTGACCGATCCATACAAAAAACAAGAATGTTTTTAGCGGAATTTTCACAACGCCCGCCGCGATGCCCGCCGCATCAAAGAAAGGATTGGGAATCGCCGATAAGAAGAGTATCGCCCAGCCGCCGTATTTCTTTACGAACGGCTTTATCCGTTCATAAAGTTGCGTGTTTTCAATGACAGCTTGTCCGCTGAAGCCGGCGAGATAACCGGAGAGTTCGCCGAGCGCGCCGCCGGTCCCGGCTGCGATTCCCACGCCGAGAGGATGAAAGACCGCGCCCATCGCATAAACGATCGCCACGCCCGGCGCGGGGAGCAGAATCGTCGCGTTAGCGATCAGGGCGATGAGAAAAACGCCCGGATAACCGAACTCAGCGAATTCTTGCACGCGCTCGCGGATGCTGAACACATAGAGTGTGATGGCGATGACCGCGACAAACGCCGCCGCCCGTAGAATAGTTCGCATACTTGCGCGCGAAGACGATGCAGAAGGCTGCGTTTGCGTCGTCTTCATCGAACTGTTCCTATTCGCTTTCTTCAATGACGACGCTAAGAATCTTGACGGCTGGAGCGTTTCTATTGTTAGGATCGCGCGCCGGAATGGACATCAATACATCCAAACCTTCTACGACTTGTCCAAAAACGCTATGGCGATTATCCAAATGCGGGGTGGGAGTATGGGTAATGAAGAACTGTGAACCGTTTGTGCCGGGTCCGGCGTTTGCCATAGAAAGCACGCCTTGTTTATCGTGTTTTAAACTGGGGTGGAACTCGTCTTCGAATTTATAGCCGGGTCCGCCCATGCCGGTGCCGGTAGGATCGCCTCCCTGCGCCATGAAATTATTGATAACGCGATGAAAGATCACGCCGTCATAGAATCCCTCGCGGGAGAGGAAAATGAAATTGTTGACGGTCTTCGGCGTTTTATCGACGAACAACTCTATGACCATAACGCCGTTGTCGGTCTCCATGCGCGCCTTATATTTTTTCTTCGGATCAATTTGCATCTGCGGGGCAGATTTCCATTGTTTTGGCATTTCTTCTCCTGTTTGAGTATGATTTGATAAGCCCTCCTCCACTTTCTTTGACGAGAAAAGGGAGAGAGACCACTTTACTTTAATAACGCTTCAATGCGAGCGACGACCATGTCGAGCGCGGCGGCGTTGTGTCCGCCTTCAGGGATGATCACGTCGGCATAGCGTTTTGAAGGCTCGACGAATTCGAGATGCATAGGGCGCACAGTGGCTTGATATTGTTGAATGACCGATTCGGTCGTGCGGCCTCGTTCGGCGATGTCGCGTTTGAGACGGCGGATGAAGCGTAAGTCTGCATCGGTGTCTACGAAGATCTTGACGTCGAACATGCCCCTTAATTTCGGTTCGGTGAAGATTAAGATTCCTTCCACAAGAATAACGCTGCGCGGCTCTACGACGAAGACGTCGCCGGTACGCCGGTTGGCGGAGAAGTCGTAGATGGGAACCCAGACCGAAGTCCCGCTGCGAAGCGAAGCGATGTGCTGGGCTAATAAGTCCGATTCGAGCGAGTCGGGATGATCGAAGTTGATTTCCGACTGCTGTGCGGGGGGCAACCCGCTCAGGTCTTTATAGTACGAATCGTGTTGGAGGAAGGCGATGCGGTTGCGACCTACTCGCGACAGGATCGTCTGAGCGACAGTTGTCTTTCCGGAGCCTGAGCCGCCGGCGATGCCGATAACGAGGGGATCCGGGCGTTTCATCAGGTTGATTATACGCGATTTCACGAGGCAACCGATTGTTAGGTATAATATTACGTTAGTTAGATAAGGAAATCTTGAGGAGCCTGCTTTGGCATTTAATCCAATTAATTGGTTATTGGGCTTTCTATCTTTAGATATTGCGATCGATCTGGGCACTGCAAATACGCTGGTAAACGTGCGCGGCAAAGGCATTGTAATTAACGAGCCGTCGTGGGTGACGATTGATAAGCGTTTGCGCCAGCCTCTTGCAATCGGCTTGGAGGCTAAGGAGATGATCGGACGAACGCCGGGCAACGTTGCGGTTGTGCGCCCTTTGCGCGATGGCGTAATCTCGGAGTTTGATATTACGCAGGTGATGTTGCAATATTTTATTGATCGAGTCCATGAACATAGCGTTGTTCCGCTTCCGCGCCCGCGCGTCATCGTAGGAATCCCGACCGGGGTTACCGAGGTGGAAAAGCGCGCCGTGCACGACGCCGTTATGGCGGCTGGCGCGCGCGCCGCGTATATGATCGAAGAGCCGATCGCTGCGGCTCTGGGGGCAGGACTGCCCATTGGCGATATTCGCGGCAGTATGATGATTGACATCGGCGGCGGTACGACAGAAATGGCGGTCTTGTCTATGAGCGGCGTAGTAGTCTCGCGCTCGTTGCGCGTTGCAGGCGATGAAATGGATCAGGATATCGTGCAATATTTACGAAACAAATACAACCTGCTCATTGGCGAAGGCATTTCGGAGCAGATTAAGTGGACGATTGGGTCGGCGTATCCACTTCAACCGGAAAAGACAATGGAAGTGCGCGGGCGCAATCTTGTGACGGGTTTGCCAGAGAGCGTGGAAGTGTCGTCTGTTGAGATCCGCGAAGCGTTGGCGAGTTCAGTGCAGGTCATTGTAGATACGGTGCGCGATACGTTGGATGAGATCCCGCCGGAGATCATTGCCGACTTGATGGAAACGGGCATCTGCCTTGCTGGCGGAGGGGGCTTGTTGCAAGGACTGGCTGAGCGGCTTTCAGACGAAGTGAAGTTGCGCGTGTGGGTGGCGGAAGACCCGCTGACGTGCGTGGCGCGCGGCGCAGGCATGGTGTTCGACGACTTTGATAATTTGAGTCGTTATTTTATTGGGCTTGAACGTGGAAGCACACGGCATAGCGTGTAGTTATTGGTGCGCTGCAGCGCGCGTTAAGTCAGCCCAAGCGACATGAAAAATTTATTTTCGCGCACGCTTCAGATCACGATCGTATTCCTAGTCGTAGCGGGTATTTTGGCGCTTGCATTGGGAGGATTCTTCGGACCCGTGTCGAACGCGGTGACGCGGTCGCTGGTTGGCGCGCAGACATGGTTTTCCTCTCGCTTCGTCGCATTACAATATCTGTTGACCTCGTCGCGCGACGTCGCCGCGATGCGCGAGCAGAATATCCGCTTGCAGGCTGAGGTTGCAGAATTGCAGGCGCAAGTCATTCAACTGCAACAACAAGCGGCTGAGCGAGAGATCCTTGCGGCGTTGGTGGATTTCTCTCGTACGCATTCGGAAGATACATTTTTGGCGGCAGAGGTTATCGGTAAAGATCCCAGCCCATTCTTGCATTATGTGATCATCAATCGCGGCTCCAATGACGGCGTACGCAAAGGCATGCCAGTCGTGACAAATCAAGGTTTGGTGGGGCGCGTTACCGCGGTTATTGCCGATGCGGCGCGCGTGCAACTGATTACCGATCCCGCTTCAAATGTGAACGTTCGCCTACAGAATGCGAAAACGGAATCGTCTCTCGTCGGGTCGTTGACCGGCGACTTAACGCTTGAACTGATTCAGCAGAATGTGGCGATCGAGCGCGGCGATCTTGTGTTGACCTCTGGGCTGGGAGGCGGTTACCCTCCCGACTTAATTGTGGGGCAGGTGGTCAACATCCGCGCGCGCGAATCGGATTTGTTTCAACAAGCTTCCATCCAACCGGTGGTAGATTTTAATCGCCTTCAGATCGTTCTGGTTATTGTGGATTTCACGCCGGTGGATATTAGCCCTTTGATTCCCGCTCCCTGATTCAAAATGCGTAATCTTGTCGCGATCCCGATCATTATTTTGACTGTAATATTGCAGTCTGCTATTGTGAGCCGGTTGCCGTTGCTGGCTGGCTCGGCCGATTTGTCGTTGGTCGTTCTGGCGGCATGGACTTTGCAGGATGGCGTGGAGACGGCGTGGCACTGGGCGCTGGCGTTCGGGTTGCTGGTCGGGTTTGTCTCGGCGCTTCCCTTTTTCGTTCCTGTGGTCGGTTATCTCTTCATTGCACTGCTTGCGCGCGGGCTTCAGGCGCGTGTCTGGCAGATTCCATTGCTTGCGATGTTGTCGGTATGTTTAATCGGAACGGCGTTCTTTCATGCAATTTCATTAGGCGCATTAAAAATCCTAGGCGCTTCTCTGGAGATTTCTAACGCTTTAGGATGGATTACGCTGCCGAGTATGTTGTTGAACTCTCTTCTCGCTATTCCAGTTTTTACTATGATGCGCGATCTGGCGCGCTGGGTGTATCCGCCGTTGGAGTCTGAATGAGCGTTCCAAATCAGAAACATCAAACAGGGCGATGGCGTACATGGCTGGTCTATGTCGTAGTTGTCGCTGTGGCTGGTAGTATGCTGTTCCGCTTGGGCTCTCTGCAGCTTGTCGAAAGCCCGAGTTGGGTCGCGCAGGCGGTAGAGAACTACCGATCCGAGATTAGCGAGCCTGCGCCGCGCGGAATTATCTACGATCGCAATGGATACATTTTGGCGCGTAATATTGCATCGTACAACATCGTGATCACGCCCGCATATCTGCCGGATGACGATGCTGATATTCAGCATATCTACCGCGAGATCTCGCAATTGACCGGGACACCCGCCGGCGGACCGGTAACTGAAGAGTCGCTTGAAAATGCGAAACTATTTGCGGCTTGCGCGCCCGGCCCGAGCATCGCAGATATGGTTGCGCTTGGCGATTCGCTGGCTCCGTTTACTCCGGTGAAGATCGTTTGTAACATTGACGCGGAACTGGCGCGCGCAATTCGCGAGCGATCGGCGGATTGGCCAGGCGTGGCGGTGGAGATCGAGCCGGTGCGCGACTATCCCACTGGCTCGCTGACGGCGAATGTTGTCGGTTTTCTGGGTCCGATCCCCGCTTCGCTGAAAGATGTGTATGAGGAGAAGGGATATATCGCTAACCGCGATAAGATCGGCTATGCCGGCATCGAAACTTCGATGGACGATGTTTTGATGGGGCGCAATGGTTTGCGCGTCGTTCAAGTGGATGTGGCGGGCGAAGAGTTGCGCAACCTTGAGCCGCCGCTTGAACCTCGTTCGGGACTTAACGTCGTAACCACGATAGATACGCGACTGCAACAAGTGACTGAAGCCACGCTTAAGGACGAGATTGATATTTGGAACGATTGGTTTAATGAACTTCGTATTTCGAGCGGGGTTGTGATCGCTATGAATCCTAAGACGGGCGAAGTGCTGGCGATGGTCTCTTACCCGTCGTATGAAAATAACCGTTTCGCCCGCCTTATCCCTAGTTATTACTACGATCAGTTGGCGCAAGACCCGCGCCATCCGCTTATGAACAACGCGATCTCGGCGGAGTTGGAGCCCGGTTCGACATTTAAACTTTCGACGGCAACCGGCGCGATCAACGAAGGCGTGATCAAGCTGGGCCAAATTGTGCAGACGCCCGGACGTCTGTTGCTGTGCGAGCAGTTCTCGCCAAACGATCCGTGCATCGAAGGGCGAAATATGCGTCCATTTGTAGATTGGGTGTACGAACGCGATGGCGTTATCAATGAAGCCGGCTTCGGCTCGCTGGATTTTTTGCACTGTATCGCCTATTCGAGCAACGTATGCTTTTACAAATTGGGCGGCGGCTATAAAGATGAAATCGTCGAAGGACTGGGCATCTTCCGCTTGGGCGAATATGCGCGCGCGCTTGGGTACGGAGCGCGTTCCGGTATTCAACTTCCGGGCGAGGAAGACGGCTTGGTGCCTTCTCCGCAATGGAAACGGATTAGCACAGGAGAGAATTGGTCTACCGGCGACACGTATATTGCCAGCGTGGGGCAGGGCTATGTGCTCAGCACTCCCTTGCAGGTGTTGATGTCTGGAGCGATGGTCGCTAATTATGGGAAATTAATGCAACCGACCGTAATTCGTGAAATACAAGACGACGAAGGACGCGTTATTCCCGTCTGGTTCGATCCGAATACATTCAGCCTGTATAGAGCTTACGATCTAGCCGGCGAAGACGGAAGAATGGGGCGCATTTGGGTCAATCTGGCTGATGAGACTGAAACCTATTCTTTGCCGCCGCCAGACAGTTATCAGATATCGCCGTTCACGCCTACGATGAAATGGGACGCGACCGTCGAACCGTTGATTCGAGAATGGAGTTGCGATGCAGGCTATTGCGACCTGACCGGCAACGTCAAGACGATTCAGCCGTCTTCGATCGAGGCAGTGCGGAATGGCACGCGGCTGGCTGTGACCTCGAATCCGCTGGGCACATTGTATAGAGTTTTTAACGAACTCTTTCCGTTGCCGGTGGCGGCGGCCGGCAAGACTGGCACAGCCGAATACTGCGACGATGTGGCGCGCGCCTTGCTAAAGTGCGATTTTGGCAAATGGCCCACGCACGCATGGACGCTGGCGTACGCGCCCTTTGAAGACCCGGAGATCGCCGTGCTGGCTTTTGCTTATAACGGCGGCGAAGGCGGTTCTGTTGCCGCTCCGATCGTGGCGCGCGTGATGCAGGCGTACTTTGAACTAAAAGCTATTGATTTAGCGCAGGGCGGCGAATAGAGAGTCGCTGAGAACTTCATGCTATAATCGCGCCAGTTGTATGCATGGAAGAGACAAGAGCGTTAGTTCAGATTAAAGGTTTGCGCGACGGCTTGCTGGCTTCGCTCGACGACGCTTCGTGGGAAGAACAGCGTGCCGCCTTGCTTGCTCAGGTGGACGACAACCCAGCCTTCTTTCATGGCGCGCGCCTTGCACTCGAAGTTGCTTCGCAAATCCTACACGTTAATGAGTTAGTGGAACTGCGCGACCAACTGTCTGAGCGCAATATCTTCCTCTGGGCGGTGATCGGTGAATCGCCGACCACCGAGCAGACAGCGCAACTACTGGGGCTTGCCACGCGGATCTCGAAGCCGCGACCTGAAGAAATACGGCAAGTTCGCGTGGAAGACCTAGGCGAAGAAACTGCGCTACTCTTAAATCGGACGTTGCGCTCAGGCACGCGAGTCGAATTTTCGGGGCATGTGATCGTTTTAGGCGACGTCAACCCGGGCGCAGAGATCGTTGCGGAGGGAAATGTCCTTGTCTGGGGCAAATTGCGCGGAGCGGTTCACGCCGGCTCGAACGGCGATATAACAGCCGTCGTTTGCGCGCTTGATCTATTGCCCACGCGGTTGCAAATTGCCGGCGAGACGACAACACTCTCGCTTGACCCGCAGCGAACGTCCAACCCTGAGACGGCGCGCATTAACGAACACGGAAAATTACAGTTTGAGATCTGGTCTCCTGACCGCTAATCTATATCAGGACTATTGAATGACCGCTAAAGTTATCACAATTACATCGGGGAAAGGCGGAGTTGGAAAGACGACCGCCGTCGCTAATCTTGCCGTTGCGCTTGCGTTGGAAGGCTCAAAAGTCGTTTGCATTGACGGCGATATTGGCTTGCGAAATCTCGATGTTATCTTGGGGCTCGAGAATCGAATCGTGTACGACATCGTTGATGTGATTGAAGGACGCTGTCGCTTAAAGCAAGCAATGATTCGCGATAAGAAACTCCCTGAGTTGTATTTAATCCCCGCCGCGCAAACGCGCGATAAAAATGCGATCTCTGCCAGCGAAATGATCCGCTTGGTAAAAGATTTGCGCTCGGAGTGCGATTTCGTGTTGATCGATTCGCCGGCTGGCATTGAGCGCGGATTCCGCAATGCGATCGCGGGGGCGGATCGCGTGCTTGTGGTGACCAACCCAGAAATCAGCGCAGTGCGCGACGCAGATCGCGTCATCGGCATTCTCGAATCGGAAGAAAAGGGACCCGCGGCGTTGATCCTCAACCGATTAAACCCGGCGTTAGTCAAAAGCAAAGATATGCTTTCGCCCGAAGATGTGCTTGATTTGCTCGCGATTGAATTGATCGGCATTGTGCCTGAAGATGAGAATGTGATCATCGCTTCGAATCGCGGCGCGCCAGTGGCGTATGAACCGAAGAGCAGGGCGGGGCAGGCGTTCCGCAATATCGCTAAACGCCTGCGAGGAGAGACTGTTCCCTTCCTTGACCTTGATGCGCAAAGCGGCTTGTGGAATCGTTTGCAGCGTTTGACGGGGAGGAAGTAATATGAACCTCTTTGATCGCTTGTTTGGAAATAAAGCCAGCGCCAACAGCGCCAAAGAACGCTTGCAGCTTGTGCTGGTGCACGATCGCACCGACTTGACCCCGGCGGAGTTCGATTCGCTTCGAGACGATCTTATTGCTGTCATTAGTCGTCATGTTGAGGTGGATGAGCAAGCCATACAGATCGGCGTCGAACACGATGGACGCTCGCAACGACTGGTGGCGGATATTCCGTTAAAGTCTACGCGACGGAAGAAGACGCGCAAGACAAGGTAGTTTATTGTTTTTGAGCGTGTAGAGCGGGCGCGCTTCGCAAGATTCCCACGTATGTTACGCAACATTTCATGGCGATACTTCGACTTCTGGTTGCTGGGCGCGGTTGTGTTTGCCGTGGCTTTCGGCACGACGATGATTCGTTCCGCGGTGGCGGGCAACGAGGTTTTACTCCCGCTGGTTAATCGGCAAATCTACTTTGCGTTGGCAGGCATTGTATTGATCTTTATCGTCGGAGCGATTGACTATCGCTACTGGATGGCTCTCCACCGTCCGATGTATATTGCGATCCTTATCGCCTTGTTGACGCTGACGGGCTTCGGTCAGACGGCGTTCGGCGCGCAACGTTGGTTTCAGGTCGGCGTGCTGTTTCTTCAACCGACGGAATTCGCAAAGATCGTCGCCATCCTCGTTTTAGCGCGTTATTTTCAATTCACGCAAGACAGACCGCGCGATCTACGTTGGTTAATTGGCGCGGGGGCGTGGGCGTCTGGAATTATCTTGTTGATCTTGCTTCAACCGAATTTGAGCAACGTAGTGGTGCTGAGCGTAATCTTAGGCGCATTGTTGTGGTTCAATGGGCTGCAGGTCAAGCATGTGCTTATTTTTGGCGTAATCGGCTCTCTTGTGTTTTCAAGCGTCGTGGCATTAACCTATTACAACATTCGCATTCCATTCATGCAAGAATACCAGCAAGATCGCATTGCGAACTTTATTTTGCCCGATCCTAACGCGACTTTTGGCGCGACGTATAATGTTCAACAGGCATTGATCGCGATCGGCTCCGGCGGAGCCCTTGGACAGGGATACGGTCACGGTACGCAGACGCAATTGCGTTTTCTCAAAGTCCGCCATACCGACTTTATTTTTTCGGCGATTTCGGAGGAATTTGGCTTTGCTGGCGCCGCGCTGGCGCTTATAATCATCGTAGTCATCGCTTGGCGTTGTATGCGCGCGGCGCAAAAAGCGCGCGATGTCGCTGGGATGACGATTGCATATGGCGTTGCAACGCTGATTTTCTTTCAAGGCATGGTCAATATTGGAGTAAACTTGAATATTGTGCCGGTCTCTGGGTTACCGTTGCCTTTCTTTAGTTACGGAGGGAGTGGGTTGACTTCGTTGATGTTAAGCGTCGGACTCGTAGAGAGCGTCGCTATGCGGGTCCGACAGTTGGAATTTTAAGAATATCGGGAGATTTTATTTGAAACCAGCACGCACGCGAATGGCGCCATCGCCAACAGGACGATTCCACTTGGGGAGCGCCCGCACGGCGCTCTTTGATTATTTACTTGCGCGGCAAACTGGCGGGCAGTTTATCTTGCGTCTTGAAGATACGGATCGAAAACGATTCGTACCCGGCTCGGAAGAGGAGATTGTGCGCAGCCTCGACTGGCTGGGAATTGCGCCCGATGAAAGCCCGATGCGCGGCGGAAAATTCGGACCTTATCGTCAGACAGAAAGGCGCGAACTGTATCATCAGCGCGCGAACGAGCTGGTTCAAAAAGGATGCGCTTATCCGTGTTTCTGCTCGCCTGAAAGACTCGAACGATCGCGTAAAGAACAAGAAGCGCGAAAAGTGGATCGCATCCGCTACGACGGTTTATGCCGTGCGCTTGATCCCGATGAAGCAGCGAGGCGAGTTGCGAGCGGAGAGAAATATGTGATTCGATTTAAGATGCCGCAAGAAGGCGCGACCGTCGCCCGCGATCATTTGCGGGGAGATATCGTTACCGAGAATAAGTATCTTGACGATTGGATCATCATGAAGTCGGACGGGCTTCCTACATACCATCTTGCCGCAATGGTGGATGATCATGAAATGGAGATCACGCATGTGTTGCGCGGCTCGGAATGGCTGGCGACCTTTCCATTGCATGTGAATATCGTTCGCGCCTTCGGGTGGAACGAGCCTGTGTGGGCGCATCTTTCGGTGTTCCTCAAGCCGAGCGGGAAAGGCAAGATGAGCAAACGCGAGTCGGCACAGGCATTGAAGGATGGGCATTCCATTTTTGTGGATGATCTAAAAGATTTGGGATATACGCCTGAAGGCGCGTTGAATTGGATCGCGTTGATGGGCTGGGGCGTCGCTGAAGACGATGTGATGTCTCTCGATCAAATGATCGGGCGTTTTAATGTTGACACTTTGACTCCTTCACCGGCGGCGATCAACTTTCAGCGTCTGGATTATTTCAATGGAGCGCATATCCGTTTGTTGTCGAACGCCGATCTTGCGGCGCGCATTAAGCCGTTTTTCGTCGCGGCGGGCTTGCCCGTTGAAGATGGAATGCTGCTTAAAATTGCGCCGCTGATTCGCGAACGTCTCGTCACACTGGATGATTGTCTGGCGTTTGCCGGCTTTTTCTTCAAAGAAGACGCGTTGCCGAATCCGATGGATTTGATCGCAAAAGGCCTCGATGCGAAACAGTCGGCTGAGATTGCCCGAAAATGCATAGAGATTCTATCCGCATTGCCCGATCTATCGCACCAAAACGTTGAAGCGCCGATGCGCGCCTATGTGGAATCGTCCGGGCTAGGCGCGAATCAGATCTTCGGTGTGTTGCGCGTGGCGGTGACCGGGCAGAAGGTCAGCCCGCCGCTCTTTGAGAGCATGGAGATCATAGGACGCGAGAAATCCTTGAAGCGATTGCGAAATGCAATTGAAATTTTGAAACATTTATAATTAGGCGTTTCCTGATATACTGTCAGCGCACACTCTATATATAATTTTGAAAGGAATTTTTTCACATGGCTTCAAAAACAGGAATGGACTTAACGACATTGTTTGGCGCGGCGGCGCAAGCGCTTGCGGCGCAACAACAGACATTGAACAAGGCGGATACGAACAACGGCGATCATGGCGATAACATGGTGCAGTTGTTCAATTTGATCACGCAGGCGGTGTCGGAGAAGAAAAACGCGACGCCTTCGCAACAATTAGATCATGCCAGTCAACTGCTCTCGCAACGCGCTACCAGCGGTTCATCGCGCGTATATGCGCAGGGACTTTCGTTAGCCGCCCAGGAATTGCAAGGGCAGAAATCTCTCAATGCGGATAATGCGATGACGCTTGTGCAGGCGTTGCTTGGCGGAAGCCAGCCGCCGCAAAAACAGCCCGGGGGTGCGGACCTGCTCGGCTCGCTTCTCGGCGCGGTGACGCAGGCGCAACAGCCTCAGCAGCAAACGCAGCAAAGCGCTGGCTTCGACGTAGGCGACTTGCTCAACGCCGGTATGGCATTTATGAACGCGAAAAATCAAGGACAGGATAATTTGCAGGCGGGTTTGAGCGCGTTGATGGCGGCTGGGCCATTTGGGCAGAGCTCGTACCGACAGCAATCGGGCCAAGTGGTGGGCAGCGCTCTCTTGCAGGTAATTTCTGCGATGGCAGCGAAAAAATAATATTAAGTTAGAACGAGCCTCCATTTGTCTATCGGGCAAATGGAGGCTTTTTTGTTGCGAACTACGGCGCGACTAGCGTCGGTTTGACGATGCTCCAGCGCGCTCCGCCGTCATTTGTGACAACTAACGCGATATCCGCATCGGCGCGCGCTACCGCCCAGCCGGTCATTAGATTAACGAAATTAAATTGACCGTCCCAATTGACTCTGTTGACAGACGCCCAGGTTTTGCCGCCATCGGAGGTTCGGTAAATGTTGCGCCCGAACGCAAAGCCGTTGTTCGCGTCGAAGTAATAGAGGCTGTCTCCATCGTTCATCGAATAATCGCTTGGCAAAGGCAGGCTTGTCCACGTTTGACCGTCGTCTGTGGAAGCGTACTGGAAATTCGATTGCGTCTGATAATCCGCTTTACTTAAGCACTTCAATGCTACGATAACACTGTCTGGCGCGAACAGTGAAAGCGCGTACGTTCCGCAGCTATACTCATTGAACAAATTGGAAGAGTTTGACGGCGCGGGTAGATTAATTTGCCGCCAATTAATGCCGCTGTCTTGTGTGCGGAATAAATGCGGCGTATCTGATACGCCTTGCGCGTCGCGCGTTAGCCAACCGATTTGCGCGTCGGCGAATGCCATGGCGGTTTTCGGAAAGGACTGAATCGGCGCTTCTGATGACGGATCCAAGATCATGTTCCAATTTACGCCGCTGTCGTTTGTGGAATAGAGGGCGACGTATTGGTGCATCATGCCGCCGCCGATGACGACCATCAGCCAGCCGTGTTGCGCATCTGTGAAGGCGAATAGCGCAGGAGAGAAAGCTTCGGATGGCGATGGTTGCGGCGCTGTGCTGTATTGCCAAGTCGCGCCCGCGTCTGATGTGCGCCAAAAGACAGCCTCGTCGGTTGGCAACGCGGTTCCATAGGATCCGCCATAGACGACCCAGGCTGTGGCGGCGTCCATGAAGAATCCTAAAGCGTTAAGAGCGCCGTCTGTGTCGAGCATTGGTTGAGGCGGGGTGACGTCGCGCCAGGTTGCGCCGCCGTCTTGCGTGCGAAAAATATGATCGCTAGCCGCGGCTTGACCGCCGATCGCCCAACCATCTGAAGCGGAAATCATGTGGATATTTGTAATATTTATCGAAGTCCCAGCGGCAAGATGCGGGATCGACAAACCTGTTAGCGCCTGCGAGGGGGCGCTGTTGGGCAAGAGCGAAGGATTGTCAGGAGTGGGCGCTGGCGTGTCGGTCGGCGCGATGAGTGCGGTTGCGGTTGAGAGGGGAGGCGCGCTTGTTTGTGAAGCAACAGTATTTTGCGCTGGTAGGCGGCAAGCAATTGAGGCAGCTAATAAGCATAGAATAGCCGAAATGGAACGGGAGTGATTTTTCATGTTTTCTCAATGAAGATTGGTTGTACGCTTATGTTTTACTTCTGTTCTTATATACGCTTGAAAAGCGCCGATTATTTCCTTGCGCGTTCTATCACAAACGCGGAGATTTCAATCCCTGAAATTGAAACTTTTAATTCAGACCCTCTGACGTTTGCATCGGCAGGCAATAAATCGAACGCTTCTTTGGTGATCAACGTCTCTTCCGAGCCAGCGATATCTTCTCCTAATTTGAAGGCGCGGTTAACGGGGTCGCCGAAGCAATCGTTGTTTCCAACGATGAGAATCTCTCCATAGTCGATTCCGCAAGAGATATGAATATCAAGATCGTCGGGCGTTAATATGTTTGACGCTGCGAACGCGCGATGAATGGCTTCCGCTGCGTTGACCGCCGCCAGCGAGTCTGGGAAGACCGCGATGCAATTATCTGCTTCGTATTTAATAATTATCCCGCCGAGCGACTTGATGATGGGGTGCGTGATCAACTGCATTCGCTGCACTAGCGAAAGATAATGCACGATCCCGTATTTGCGCGTGAGCAACGAGAAACCAGACATATCCAGCACGAACACCGCAAATTTCCTGCCGTATTCGCCCCACAGTTTTTGCTCGAGCGTTTTGCGCTTAGCGATATTTTCGGTTTGCGAAAACTCGAGAAGCAAGTCTTGAAATCGCGTAGAGGGCGTTGCGCACATCTTTATCTCGCTATGGCGGAGGCGTTAAGATCTTATATTTTGACAGATCTATTTGGCGCCCGATTTCCATGTTTTCGATGCGTATCCAGCAGGGATTATGAAAATATGGATTTTCAATAACGATCCAGCCAGGTTCGCTGCCTACGCCGAGTATGTTTACGAGTTGTTTGCCCGATTTGCGTATACTCGGATCAATGTTGCTGATCAACCCGTAATTTTCGCCGGGACCTTTATAGCAGCCGGCAAACTTGACGACAACAGGCGGTTGTGGCTTTGGTGTTTCGGTCGGCGGCTCGGACGGGGTATTGGTGAACGCTGGCGTGAAGGTCTCTGTGGGCGGCGGAGGCGTTGCCGTTGGCGCTTCTGCTGTCTGCGTTTGCATGATCTGAGCGATCTCAACCGCCATTGTGCCGGCAATATCTATGGTCGGCGCAGCTTGTTCCTGCGGCGCGCAAGCCGTAAGAACGATTATACAGATGATCGCGTTTAAGAATCGGGACTTCATCTATTTCGACCTTTTTTCGGCTTTTGCCCACGCGTCTTTGAGGTTGACCGTTAAATTAAACACGGGTTTTTCGGCGGTCGAGTCCTTGTCTACGCAGAAATAGCCGAGTCGCTCGAATTGATAGCGTGCGCCGACCTCCGGCGTTGTGAGCGACGGTTCGACGCGCCCCGCAAGAATTTCCAGTGAACCTGCGTTTAGACAGTTGAGGAAACCTTCCTCGCCTTCTTCGGGGTTCTCTTTTGAAAATAGGCGGTCGTACATACGAATTTCCGCTTCTATCGCGTGGGCGGCTGATACCCAGTGGATAGTTGATTTCACCTTGCGCCCATCGGGCGCGTCGCCGCCGCGCGTGGACGGGTCGTATTCCACGTGGATTTCAACTATGTTGCCCGCGTCGTCCTTTACGATATGTGTGCATTTGACGAAATAAGCGTAGCGCAATCGCACTTCGTTGCCCGGATATAAGCGGTGGTACTTTGGCGGCGGAGTCTCGCGGAAGTCGTCTTGCTCGATGTAAATAACTTTTGAAAATGGAACTTTACGCGCGCCCGCGTCCGCATCTTCGGGATTATTAATTGCATCCATCTCCTCGACCAAATCGTCGGGATAGTTATCAATTATCACTTTCAGCGGGCGAATTACCGCCATCCGCCGCAACGATGTTTTGTTGAGGTCTTCGCGCACGCACGCTTCGAGTAGGGCAACGTCGGTAACGCTGTAGTTCTTCGCTATGCCTACGCGGCGAATGAAATCGAGAATTGCTTCGGCGGTGTACCCGCGCCGCCGCATAGCGCGCAGCGTAGGCATGCGCGGGTCATCCCAGCCGTTGACGTGGTTTTCTTCCACCAGCCGGCGGAGTTTGCGTTTGCTCATCACAGTGTAATTCATGTTGAGTCGCGCAAATTCGATCTGACGCGGCTTGAATACATCGAGCTGTTCCAGAAACCATTCATATAACGGACGATGATCTTCGTATTCAAGCGAACACAATGAATGAGTTATGCCTTCCATCGAGTCATTCTGCCCATGCGACCAATCGTAAAGCGGATAGATCTTCCACGCGTCGCCGGTGCGATGATGCGGCGTATGCAAGATGCGATACATGGCAGGATCGCGCATGTTGATATTCGAGTGCGCCATGTCAATCTTGGCGCGCAGGATGCGCGAGCCGTCTGAAAATTCGCCGTTTTTCATGCGCTCAAGCAGTTCTAGATTTTCTTCTACGCTGCGTTCGCGAAACGGAGAGTTTTTCCCCGGTTCGGTTAGCGTCCCGCGATTCTTGCTCACCTCTTCCGGAGTCTGGTCGTCTACATAGGCTTTGCCCATCGAAACGAGCCGCTTTGCCCAGTCGTACAGTAGATCGAAATAATCTGATGCATATGTTTCTTTAACCCAAACAATGCCGAACCAACTGGCGTCGTCTTTGATGGCTTCTACAAACTCGACTTCTTCTTTGGTTGGGTTGGTGTCGTCGAAGCGTAAAATCAACTCGCCGTTGTTTTCTTTCGCTACGAGATAATCGATCATGAACGCTTTGACATGCCCGATATGCAAATAACCGTTTGGCTCGGGCGGCAGGCGGGTACGAACATAGTCGAAGCGTCCGTTTCTTAAATCTTCGGCGACGGCTTCGCGGATGAAATCATTGGGTTTATTTTCTGTAAGCATGCGATCCTCAGGCGTAAACTTTAGATGCCGCCATTATAACAAATGAGCGAGTGTGATTTCGCTAAACGTGCAAAAGGCTTGCCCGAACGCTTCTGCCATGCTACAATACCGCCCGTTGGAAATTTAGTGGGGGCTCGTCTAATGGCAGGACAGCTGACTCTGGATCAGCTAGTAGAGGTTCGAATCCTTTGCCCCCAGCACAAAGACCCTTTCGAGCGAGGGTCTTTTCGTTTGTCTCGGAAACTTCCGCGCATGGCGAGGGTTTATACTTAAATATAAGGAGAATAATTATGTCGAACAATAAAGTTAACCAGACAACCGCCACGTCCTTTTTTGAGCGCGTAGGCGTTAAAAAAGAAACTATTCAAGTAGGAGCGGGAGTTCCATTTGGTTTTGAGAGAATTAGCAATCCAAATTTGGGGATTGGCGGCGTATATGGGGCGTGGGGAAGAAGCTTCAATAATGATGAGTTGAGTTCGTTCGTCGAAGCCCGGCTTGAGCGACCGCTTTCAGCGGATCAGAAATTAAATCTTGCCGATTTAGGATTCCTCAGCCGCCATCATATTCCCGTGGACTTGACCCCTGAAGAACACGCTCGTCTTGAGACTGAAGTGGGTGCGCGGCTTCTAGTGGAAGCCGCACAATCTTGCGGTTGGCATCCATCTGAAGTCGAGGGTGTGTTGATCGGTATGAGCGCGCCCCTTTCAGATCGTTACCTTGACCAAATCTCGAAAGCAGCAGGGATCCCCGATAGCGCGCTTAAGGTAGCCACTCATAAAGCCTGCGATGGCTCGACCAGCAGCCTGCATTTGGCGTTAAATCCCGCGATGCCTGAGAATCGCCAACTAGATATCAATATCGCCGAAGTACTGTATGGAAAGAAAGTCCTCGTGGGTGGAATTGAAGGTTTAAGCCGCTTTGTGGGCTCTTCGCACGATGCAAGCGCGCTCCAGTTATTCGGCAATGCGGCTGGAATTATCGGAGTTATTCCGGGTAAAACGGTGAAATTCTTGGCGGGAAAATCGCACGAAGAATTCGATGTTGACGGTGTTTTGCAAATTCAAATGTATTACCCTCATTCGCACTATAATAAAGGAACGAATGTCGAGGTGACGCAGCCGCGCACCAATAATATTCGCATAGCGGGTTTAATGCACGAGCCGCAGGATGGGTCGTCTATAGCGATGGCAGGACCGATGGGGATGGTCAAACTGTTTGTGCGAACGGGCGTGCAGGTAGTGCGCGACGTGTATGAGGCTTATCAGATGAAATTGAAGGAATTAGGTACGACGGGGAAGTCGTTCACTGTAGCGATCGTCCATCATGCGAATTATAAGATCAACAGGCTTAAGGCGAAACATTTGCAAAATGATGGCATTGTCATACCGATGCCGTGGCTGTTGACAGAATTTGGCAATGTGAGCGCGGCTTCAAATATGATCGCGTTTCTGCGCGAATTGCCGAATCTTAAGCCGCTCGATCACGTTCTGATTGACGGTTTCGGCGCTGGAACGTACTTCGACGCGCTGGCGATCGAAGTAGGCGGATAGCCCGATTGTCAGCGCGGTAATGGCAATAAAAAAGGACGCTTGCAACGCGTCCTTTTTTTGTCGAATTAGGCGGCAGCCTTTTTGCGTTTGAACCAATTTTCCCATTCGCGGTTTTCCCAAACGACGAGGAAAGGCGCGGCGTTGAAAATGGAGGAGTATGTGCCGCTGAAGATACCGATCAGCAGGATGATCACAAAGTGGCGGATCGTATCGCCGCCGAAGAGAACGAGCGCTACCAGCGTGAAGATGACCGTCAGCTGCGTGACGAGCGAGCGGTCGAGCGTTTGAACAATGGAATGATTAACTAGCGTTTCATAGTCCAGCCGGCGGTATACGCGTGAATTTTCTCGGACGCGGTCGAACACTACGATGGTATCGTGCACCGAGAAGCCGATAATGGTCAACATAGCGGTCAGAAAGAGAGCGTCCGCCTCCCAGCCGAGGAAGTAGCCGAACATGGCTTCCACGCCGAGCACCACAAGCACATCGTGAAGCATGGCAAGAACAGCCGCTGCGCCGTAACGCATGGGATGCTCTACGCCGCGGAACGCCCACCAAATGTATAGCAAAATAGCGGCAGCTGCCATAAAGATGGCGACGCCGGCGGCGCGAGTCACTTCGGCGCCGACGGAGGCGCTGACCGACGTGAAGTTTAGGACTGTTACGGGACCCGCGAGCGCTTCGACTTTAGAAATGATAACGCTTTTGGTCTCATCGTTCATGGCGCGTGAACGGATTGCATAAGCGTTGTCTCCAAGCGGCTGAATGATCGGATCTTTAACCGACTCTGCTTCGGTAGAGACTTCGTTGTAGATCGCTGTAACTTCGCTTGCGTTAGGGCGCGCGCCGTTGAATTCGATTTCCAATAGAGAGCCGCCGCGGAAATCAATACCGAGACGTATCGGACCTTCGACCGGGTCTTGCTTCCAGTTGAGACCTAAGAAAACGAGCCCCGGGATGATCACGATCAAAGAAATGAGAAAGAAAATGTAGCGATTTTTGATGATGTTCATGTCAGATTCCTATAGCCCAAACCAACTGGGGTGTTCGCTGAATTTCAAATTATCGAGCGCGGTGTGTAAGAAGGTTCGGGTGACGAGGATTGCCGTAAATAATGAGACGAGCACGCCGAGTGCAAGGGTGACGGAGAAACCTTTCACCATGCTGGCTCCGAATGTGTTTCCGAAAATAAAGAGGATCAAACAAGTGATCAGCGTGGAACTGTTCGAGTCGCGAATGGAGGGCCAGGCGCGACTCCAGGCGATGTCAATAGATTGACGCAGGTTCTTGCCGGCGCGCAGTTCCTCTTTGAGCCGTTCAAAGATCAATACGTTTGCGTCAACTGCCATACCGATACTTAAGATGAAGCCTGCGATGCCGGGCAGTGTTAACACAACAGGAATTAGTTTGAACAACATCAGCGAGAGCAACGAGTAGACAATCAGCGCCAATGCCGCGAGCGCGCCCGGCATGCGGTAGTATAGCGTCATGAACAAGATGACGACGATTAATCCGAGGACTCCCGCTTGCACGCTTTTGCGAACCGATTCTTCGCCGAGTGTTGGTCCCACTGTGCGGCTTTCGACGATCTTGATCGGAATAGGCAGCGCGCCTGAGCGCAATTGAACCGCCAGCGCGTTTGCCGACTCAAGCGTAAAGCTGCCGGAGATGCTGCCTTGTCCGCCGAGAATGGGTTGGTTGATCACAGGCGCCGAAATAACTTGCTTATCGAGCGTGATGGCGAGATACTTACCGACGTTCTTCGAGGTATAGTCGCCGAAAATGGTCGAACCTTTTTGGGTCAGCGTGAAGTTGATGACGTATTGCCCCGAGTTATCTTGTCCTACCGTAGCCGAGTCTAAATCGGCGCCGGTCATGACGGTATGGTAAACGATAGCGTTGGCGTCGGGAGGCGTCTCTGAGTCGGGAGATACGCTGGTTGGCTCGCTTGCTCCGAAGTCGGTCTGGATGATTGTGCCCTCAGGGACCGGCGTATTTCCCATATCTACGAATTCGAGTGAGGCGGTTTTCTTGAGCGAGGCGACGACCTCGTCGGAGTTGGTCGCGCCGGGGAATTCCGCCACAATGCGGCGATCGCCAGCTACTTGCATAACCACTTCGCTGACTCCTAGTCCGTTTGCGCGGTTTTCCAAAATATTCTTAGCGTTGGTCATGTCTTCCGCCTTAACTACGCGGTCGGCGGGAACGTCAGCCTCAAGCAGGGTTTGCAGCCCGCCGCGCAGGTCAAGCCCGAGCTTGACTTCCACGTTGCGATTTACAAGCGGCTTGTCGCTAAATGGGCTGGGAACGTATAGGGTTTTGCTTAAGTCCACCCAAAGGGCGAAAATAACGAGCGCGGCGATAATCGAGAGCCAAAGAGTTTTGTTTCGATACATATCCATCTCCATCCAAAAAAATGTGGCGCTGTGGCGCCACGCGGCGATGATTATACTCTGATTTTAAACTTTTTTACGGTCGAGTGTGGAGATGAAATTGAGCGCGATTTGGAGGATTTCGTTGGGAGTCAATGAGTCCGTTTCGATGATCAAGTCTGCCTGTTCGCGCGCGTGCGTCAGACGGCGCAACTGCTCTTCGTAATCCGCCGCCTGCCAGTTGAATTTCTTGCGGGCAACGATGCTGTGGAAGGATGCGTTGAGATAGATGAGTGCATCAGGGTTGGCGATGACACGCCACATCGTTGGCGCGAAGGAATGTTCTTGCGCGATATGCCGGCAGCGATAGCCAAGCGCTTCCAGCTTTTCCATTAAGGTTGACTTTCCCGATCCGCACGGACCGACAATACCGATCCATTTCTTTGTATACGGATGTTCCATTATCTTACCGGTCTGTTAAGGGACGGGCAGACTGACGGTCATGCGGCGGACGGCGTCGCCTTCGTTAGGCGCGACCTTTAAGACGACCACGCTGACGTCGTCCGCCGGGCGATTGTCGTCGAGTCTGACGGCTTGTGCGAGAAGCGTGTCTGCCAGCGTTTGCGGACTCGGCGCCTGATCTTCAAGTGTGGCGCGGAGGATTTCGCCGACGTTCACCGGCGTCCCGCGTCGTTCGCCGGCGTGCACCAATCCGTCAGTATAGATGACGACGATCAGCTCAGGCTGAATTGGAAGTTCGGTAATGAGCGGACGCACATCGCGCGAGACGCCCAATGGAACGCTTTCTATATCCAGTTTGTCAATTTGTTCGCCCTGACAAATATATAGCGGAGATGGGTTGTTGCGCGTGAGAACGATTGTACGGCTTTGCAGATCGAGGGAGACGATATTTAGCGTGCAAATGACCTTGCCGTGTTTGTCGGTGTAGAGCGCGTCGGAAGCGGCGCGCGCCGCGGCTCCATCGCGGACGCCTTCGGCGAGCAACCCGATCACTTTGCGGACGACCATCTGTGAAACGGCTTTCGCGCCGCGCCCAGAAGTTTGCCCGTCGGCGAGGACGACCGAGAGTCCGCCGTTTGGACGTTCGACGACTTCGAGTGTGTCGCCGCTTTCAGACACGGCATACTTATTAACCTTTGCTACCGCAATTTGTAGTTCCATACCCTGATTTTACACTATGAGAGACGCGCTAACATCCTTAAACCTCCTCCTTGACGTTCTAGTGTCCTGCCGCTATAATCCACCCGCTTCAAGCAAAAATTTGCGGGGCGATAACCCCTGCCAGCGCTATTTATAAGGAGAAAGATAATGCCCCCACATCCAAAACGCAAGCACTCGAGAAGCCGACGAGACAGCCGCCGCGCTCACGATGCCTTGCAACCTCGCAATCTGATCGCTTGTTCGAACTGCGGTTCTATGCGCCTTCCGCATACGGTCTGCCCGAACTGCGGCTTCTACGAAGGTCGCGAAGTTATTGCGATCAAAAAAGATAAGAAGAAATCGGAATAAAGGCGGGGTTTCCTCGCCTGAAACGGGTCGTGACGAACACGACCCGTTTGTGTTTTAAATGATTATGAAACTTACTTCACAACCTACAGCATTTCTCTTTCCCGGTCAAGGGTCGCAAAGAGTGGGCATGGGGATGGACCTTGCCGCGAATTATGCCCATGCGAAAGCGCTTTTTGACGAGGCGGATGCAGTCCTCGGCTTTCCTTTCTCGCATATGATGTGGGAGGGACCTGATTCTCAACTCAACGAAACCGTTAATACGCAGCCGGCGTTATATATTCATTCTATGGCGGCATGGCAGACGTTTAAGCGCCTATACCCAAATTTTGAGTCAGCCGCATTTGCGGGACATTCGCTCGGTGAATTATCCGCGTTGACAGCGGCGGGCGCGCTGTCGTTTGCCGCTGGACTCACACTTGTCCGTATGCGCGGCGAGCTGATGAAGCGCGCCGGCGAATTAAATCCCGGCGGCATGGCGGCGATCCTCGGCGTGGATATTCCGACGCTGGAGAAGGTCTGCGCGGAAGCGAGCGCCGAAGGCGAACTCGTGCAAGTGGCGAACGATAATTGCCCGGGGCAGGTAGTGATCTCGGGGCACAGGTCTGCGCTTGAACGCGCGCTGGCGGGCGCTCAAGCCGCTGGCGCGAGACGAGCGATGGCGCTTGCGGTCAGCATTGCGGCGCATTCGCCGCTGATGGATTCGATTCAAGCGGAATGGAACGCGGCGGTGGATGCCTGTGTGATAAGCGCGCCGAAAATTCCCGTCATTGGCAATGTTTATGCGAACGCGCTGACGACGGCGGAGGAATTGCGCGCCGACCTCAAAGCGCAGATGCAATCGCGCGTGCGCTGGGTCGAATCTATAGAAACGATGCGCGCAATGGGCGTCAAAGCGTACGTTGAGGCGGGAAGCGGCGAGGTGTTGTTGGGGCTGGTCAAGCGAATTGACGCGTCCGCCGCCCGATTCCCGCTGGGTACGCCGGATGATTTCGCGGCGTTGGAAGCGTAGACGCTGACCTCCTGCGGCGCGTTTGAATAGCTATCTTAAATCATTATGACAAACACAGAAAATCGAATCGAGAATGCAAAAAAAGTAATTCTAGGCAACGAGTCTTTGCTTGAGGCGCTCGACGCCGATGCTGCGACTCTTGTGTTGCACTGGGGCTTGAAATTGGCGGGCGAGATTGCGCAAGCGGCCGACGGTATGGACGATGCGTCTGCCGAGCGGGATCTAGAGCCGCGACTTAAAGCGTTGCGACAATTTATGCGATCCGTGGGAAATTGGGCGGCTGGTCTGTATGTCGATTCCGAAAGCCAGTTGCAGTTGCAAGATAAATTACTTCAACAGTTGAAGAGCATGCGCGGCGCGAGTGCGAGCCTGCCGGCTGCGGATGAATTGAGCGCTTGCCTGTTGAGCGCGCGTGGCGCGACGCAGGAGCAATCTGTTCTGAAGTTGAAAGAATTGTTGGAAAAATCGGGCTAAAATGTCAAGGCGGCGAGAAATTTCGCGCGCGGGCGCACTGAATACGATCATCGGATTGATCTTCGTCTGTGCATTGAGCGCGATCGCGCTGTTTACAAAGGGAGGGCCGGGCGCTAAGAGTTCCACTGAGGCGACGGCGACCTGGACGATTGCGCCCGCTTCGGCTACGGAAGTTGTTCTGCCGACTCTTGCGCCGGCGGACGATGAGTGGATCGAGGTCTATTTTACCGATCGTATAAACGTTAGCGATCCTGCGCAGTGGCAAAACTCCGTCGAAGGGAAATTGATCGAAAAGATTAATGCCGCGCAAAACAGCATTCATATCGCGGCGTTTGAATTTGACCTTACACCCGTTGCCGAGGCGTTGATCGCGGCGCGGCAACGGGGCGTTGACGTGCGTTGGGTGACGGATAACGAGTATGGGCTGGAGGCGGACGAAGACCCGGGACGCGGTCAATTTGCGATGTTGAAAGAAGCGGGCATCGAGGTTCGCGCGGACGATCGTTCCGCGTTGATGCACAACAAATTTATTGTCTTCGATAGTCAGGTCGTGTGGAGCGGTTCGACGAATCTCACGAGGAGCGCTGTCTTTAAACAAGAGAACAACGCGCTCGTGATCCGCTCAATAGCCGTTGCGGCGATCTATGAAGCGGAGTTTCAAGAGATGTGGAACGGGCAGTTTGGTCCGAAATCGCCCTCGCGGCTGTCGGAACAATCGGCGTCGGTGAACGGTTCTAAAGTTTGGATAGTCTTTACTCCTGAAGATGGCGCGCTTGAGCAGGCGATCATCCCATTGGTCAATGCGGCGCAGTTCGAGGTCCGTTTTCTCGCGTTTAGTTTCACCGATTATCCACTGGCAAAGGCGATGATTGACCGGTTTCATGCAGGCGTCAGCGTTGCTGGCGTATATGAGCGCGTCGGCAGCGATACAGATGCCGCGGAGTTCTCCACGCTGTATTGCGCTGGCGTTCCGGTGCGGCGGGATGGGAATCCGAATTTTATGCATAATAAGACGATCGTTGTGGATCGGCGTTATGTGGTCACCGGCTCGTTGAATTACTCGACGAGCGCAGAGCGAAGCAATGATGAAAATGTGATCGTGCTAGACAACGCCGAGATCGCACAACTGTACTTGCAGGAGTTCGAGAAGATCTGGTCGCAAGCGGCGGATCCGGAAGCCGGTTCTGTCGTTTGTCAGTAAGCGGGCGGGATGAATGACAGCCCGAGCGCAACTGAAATGTGTTAATATAATTGGGGAGTTAGCCCCAAGAAAACCCTACTCAAACTATTTCGAGGTGATAAATGAATATAGATAAAAATAGAAATACGCCGGCGGAGAGCGCCGCGCAGACGCTTCGCGCAGAATACGACCTTTTGAACCACGGAATCGCCGGCGCGCGCGTCGTATATTGGAATTTGCCCACGGAAGCCCTCTACGAAGAGGCGGCGTATCGTGGAGAAGGCGCAGTCACAAAAGGCGGACCTTTTGTCGCGCATACCGGCAAGCATACCGGCCGGTCGGCGAACGATAAGTTCTTCGTCAAGAACGCTGAATCGAAACAAGCGCTTTGGTGGGGCGGAAACCGTTCGTTTGACGCTGCGAAGTTCGATGCGTTATATGATCGCATGAAGACGAGCATCCAAGGGAGTGATGTGTTCGTCCAAGATGTGTACGCCGGCGCCGATCCGAACTATCGCCTGAAAGTTCGCTTTGTAACCGAAGAGGCTTGGCATAGCATGTTTGTCCGCAATATGTTCATCGCGCCGGAAACGCTCGAAGAGATTAAGAGCTTTACGCCCGACTTCACTATTGTTGACCTGCCCAGCTTTAAGGCGGATCCAGCCAGAGACGAGACGCGTTCTGAAACGTTCGTGATCCTAAATTTGGAGCGTAAACTTGGCATTGTCGGAAATACGCGCTATGCCGGCGAAATGAAAAAATCAATCTTCACGCTGTTGAACTATCTGCTGCCGTTGCGCGGCGTGATGTCTATGCACTGTTCGGCGAACGTCAACCCGGCGGATCGAGACGATGTGGCGCTGTTCTTTGGGTTGAGCGGCACCGGCAAGACGACCCTCTCCGCCGACCCGACCCGCAGCCTTATTGGCGATGATGAGCATGGCTGGAGCGACGACGGCGTCTTCAATTATGAAGGCGGATGTTACGCCAAAGTGATCGGTCTTTCGCAAGAAGCGGAGCCTGAAATTTACGCCACAACGCATACCTTTGGAACGGTTCTTGAAAATGTGGTCTTTGACCCTGCTACGCGCGCTATTGACCTCGACGATGCTGCGCTCACTGAAAATACGCGTTCTTCCTATCCTTTGTCTTTTATTGACAATTCGGTGTCGGAGAAGAAAGCCGGCCACCCCAAAAACATCATCTTCTTGACGGCGGATGCAACCGGTGTTATGCCGCCGATCGCGCGTTTGTCTGTGGATCAGGCGTTGTATCAATTTATCTCGGGCTACACCGCTAAATTGGCAGGAACCGAAGCGGGGCTGGGGAAAGAGCCGGTGGCGACGTTCTCCGCCTGTTTTGCCGCGCCATTTTTGCCGCTTCATCCATCGAAATACGCGGAGTTATTGCGACGGAAGATCGAGCAACATAATGTGAGATGCTGGCTGGTCAACACCGGCTGGGTGGGCGGACCGCCAAGCGTCGGCAAGCGCATTTCGATCAAGTATACGCGCGCGTTGTTGAATGCCGCGTTGACCGGCAAACTCGACAACGTGGAATATCGCCGCGACCCGGTCTTCGGATATGAAGTTCCCACCTCATGCCCCGAAGTTCCCGCCGAGGTTCTCGACCCCGCCTCTTCGTGGAAAGATAGATCGGAACACGAGCAGAAATATAAACAATTAGCGCAGAAATTTATTGATAATTTCGCCAAATATGCAGATCAAACGTCGAAAGAAGTGGCTGAAGCTGGACCCACGGTGTGAACCGCTGCATGCGAGGATAAGACGAAAAGGAGTCGAGCGAATTCGGCTCCTTTTTTTAGCTGCCGTTTTGTTAAGCGTCCAGCGTTTCTATGAATTTCTCATTTTTTTACGCGCAAGCCGGTTGAGCAATTCTAACAATTCTTGTATCTTTGCGTCTTTAGGAGCGCCGTCGGCGATAATGGTGTGTTGCCATTTCTCTGCTTCGACGGTGATCGTATAGATAAATTCGTCCGGAATGGTCTCGCCGCTTGTCAGTTTTGTGGGCAGTTTGGGGAAATCTAATTCGTCTAATAATTCTTTCAGCGCAATCGCTTGCTCGCCGGATAGATCGCGTGGATTGAGCTCTGCCGTGATGCGAATGTTGGCGAATCCGCCGCTGCGCTCGAATTTAATTTGTGTGAATTCCATAATGATCTCTGTTATGCTGCGCCGATGAAACGCAAGGTTGCCTCAAGGCAGCCACTCGGTTTGGGTTTGCCGCCGCTCTCGCTGACGGTTAAACCGACCGCCGCCCAGCCGTGTTGAACCGCCTGCTGTTCGAGACTGCCGGCGCCGAACAGTTCTCCCGCCGTCTGATGCGTGAGGTCGGCGCACTGTTGGAAGCTTGAGTTTTCGCTCAGTTTGTCGCGCAGAGCGGTATACCAGATTTGCCCGGCTTTTTTCCACGCATAGCCGCCCATTTCCAACGCCGTTAGATAAAACGCATGATTCGGAATGCCTGAGTTAATGTGTACGCCGCCGTTATCGCTGACAGTGTTGACGTAAGCGCGCATGTGTGCAGGTTGGGGATCTTTGCCCAGCACAGGATCGTCGTATGCAGCGCCGGGCGTTTTCATGCTGCGGACGCCGACGCCGTTCACGTTGCCGGTGAGCAAGCCCGCGCCGATGATCCAATCTGCTTCGGAGGCGGACTGTTGGAGTTGATACTGCTTCACTAGCGAGCCGAACACGTCGGACATGTGCTCGTTTAGCGCGCCCGATTGTTGCGAGTAAACGAGCTTGGCTTCAAATTGCGTGACGCCGTGCGTGAGCTCGTGACCGATAATGTCAATGGCGATGGTGAAGCGGTTGAAGAGACGTTCGTCGGCTGGAAGGTCTTCGTCGCCGTCGCCGTAAACCATTTGCGCTCCGTCCCAAAACGCGTTGTCGTAGCCGGTTCGGTAGTGAACGCTGGCATCGAGGCGCATAGCGCGGTTGTCAATAGAATTCCGCCCAAATTCTTTCGTGAACAGATCGTATGTCGTTCCGCCGCCGTCATAGGCTTCGTTAACCGCCGGGTCGGAGGAGGGCGCATCGCCTTCGCGACGGGCAACCGTCCCCGGCAGGACGTCGCGGCGCATCGCGTCGTAAATGACGCGCTCCTTTTCATTGTTGATCGCGCGTGGAATCGCCGAGTCGAACAGTCCTTTGAAACTGGCACGCATTGCTCGCTCTGCGCGCAGTTGATAGACGACCCTGATGTTGTTCAGCGCCGCCTGTCTTTGCGCAGACGTGCCATGAGTGGCAATGCTTTCCAACATATGTTCGGGGATGACACATTCGACCGGGTGGAAACAAGGACGCATACGAATCTCCTTTCGCATAAGAGCGAGTCGTTAATTGGTATAGGAATGCTTTTAAGTTATGCTTAATAGCGCTTGTTTCTGTTCTACGCTATCGCCCGGTTTCACTTTGATGCGGGCAACCTTGCCGGCGCGCGGAGATTTTAATTCATTTTGCATCTTCATCGATTCGAGGATGGCGAGAACCTGCCCCTTTTCCACGGTTTGCCCATCTTCCACTGATATGGCGACAACGAGTCCCGGCATCGGCGCTTTAAGCGTAAATTCGCCGCTTTCCGCCGCGCTTCCGCCTGCCGCGACGCGTAGACGCTTCTCGCGCTCGTCCTCTACGGCAACTGAATACGACCGTCCGCGCAAGAGAACCTGCCAGCCCTCGTCGGCTTGCGCGATATAGGCTTCGTGCGATTTGCCTTCGGCGATCAATGAATAGACGGGCTGCCCGCTGACCGACTCGAAGTCAATGTGATAGGGCTTGCCGTTGACGACCACTTGTTTTTCGTCGATAACGTCCACTACAAAATCCTTGCCTTCTATGGTCGCGATGTATTTCATCGTCGCATCCTTTCCCAGCGGCTGACCCATTTCCAGTTGCTTGTATCTCTCTCGTTGCGTTGCACGAATTGAGCGGCTTTTTCAGTTTCTCGATGAGCAACCAGCGTGGCGAGGATCGCTGCTGCTTCGGAATAATCTTCGACGTATTCTTCCGCGTCTTCCATAGAGAAGCGTTCTTCGATGAAGCGCGTATCGTATTGACCGCCCATGAAGCGATGCGAATCCATCATCACTTGGTGGAAGGGAATGTTCGTCCGTACGCCGACGACGCGGTACTCTTCCAGTGCGCGCCGCATGCGTAAGATGGCTTGGGCGCGCGTCTCGCCCCACACGATCAGTTTTGCGATCATCGAGTCGTAGAACGGTGTGATCTCGAAGCCGGGGTATACGCCGGTATCCACGCGCACGCCTGGTCCGGTGGGAATCAGGCTGTGCGTAATTCGCCCGGTAGATGGCAGGAAGTTGTTGTACGGATCTTCGGCATTGATGCGGCATTCGATAGCGTGTCCGTTGACCTTGATTTCGTCTTGCGTGTAACTCAACGGTCTGCCGCGCGCGATGCGAATCTGTTCTTTGACAATGTCTACGCCGGTGATTAATTCAGTGATCGGATGTTCCACTTGCAGGCGCGTATTCATTTCGAGGAAATAGAAGTTCTCGTCCTTGTCCAACAGAAATTCGATTGTGCCGGCGTTAACATAATCAACGGCTTGCGCGGCTCGTACGGCAACCCCGCCCATTTTGGCGCGTAATTCCTTGCTGACCGCGGATGACGGCGCTTCCTCGAGTAATTTTTGGTGGCGTCGTTGCAGCGAACATTCCCGTTCGCCGAGATAGATCGTGTTTCCATGCGCGTCTGCGAGAATTTGGAATTCGATATGTCTGGCGGCAGTGATCAGTTTTTCGAGATATACATCGCCGTCGCCGAAGGCTGATTCGGCTTCGCGCCGCGCGGATTGGAGAAGGGCGGGCATTTCTTCGAGGCTGGTCGCCTCACGCATACCTTTTCCGCCTCCGCCGGCGGAGGCTTTGATCAGCAATGGGAAGCCGATGCCCGGAGCCATTGCGAGCAATTCGTCGTCGGTCCGATTGCCGACGCCCTCAATGCCCGGTACAACTGGCACGCCTGCTTTAAGAACGGTCGCACGCGCGACGGCTTTATCTCCCATTGCGGCGATGGAAGCGGGTTTGGGTCCGATGAATGTAATGCCCGCGTCGGCGCAGGCGGCGGCGAAGTCTTCGCGTTCGGCGAGGAAGCCATAACCCGGATGGATCGCGCTGGCGCCGGTCTTTCGCGCAATGTCAATGATCTTGTCGGCGCGCAAATACGATTCACGCGAAGGAGAAGGTCCCAGTAAATATGCCTCATCTGCAAAGCGGACGTGTAAGGCGCTGCGATCCGCCTCGGAGTAAACGGCGACGGTCTCGATTCCCAACTCTCGGCATGCGCGGATAACTCGGACGGCGATCTCGCCTCGGTTTGCCACTAAGACTTTATTGAACATATATGCTCCGTATGCGCTGTGTTTCAGGTTTCATGTCCCACGTCCTCGACCTTGAAACGTGATGCATGATACTTGGAACTTGGCGCTTCTTAAAGAGGAATATTCCCGTGCTTTTTAGGCGGATTCGAGTCGCGCTTATTTTCCAGCATTTCAAGCGCGTTGATCAAGCGCGGACGAGTCTCTTTCGGCTCGATCACATCGTCAATATAGCCGCGTTCCGCCGCAACGTATGGACTGGCGAACTTCTCGCGATATTCGGCGACCAATTCCGCCTTCCGTTTGAGCGGGTCTTCCGCTTTTTCTAATTCCTTGCGAAAAATGATGTTGACTGCGCCATCGGGTCCCATTACGGCGATCTCGGCGCTGGGCCAAGCGAGATTTACGTCGCCGCGAATGTGTTTGGATGACATGACGCAGTAAGCGCCGCCATAGGCTTTGCGAGTGACGACAGTAAGTTTTGGAACAGTCGCCTCGCAATATGCGTATAGCAATTTTGCGCCGGAACGGATGATGCCATGATGCTCTTGGTTAGTGCCCGGCAGGAAGCCCGGCACATCTTCAAATGTGATGATCGGGATGTTAAACGAGTCGCAGATACGGACAAAGCGCGCGGCTTTTTCGCTCGCGTCAATATCCAGCACGCCCGCCAACACGGCGGGTTGGTTTGCTACAATCCCAACTGAATGCCCGCCGAGGCGCGCAAAACCGACTACGATGTTAGCGGCGTAGTTCTCATGAATTTCGAAGAACTGACCGTTATCCATAATTAGGCGAATCACCTCTTTGATGTCGTAGGGTTTATTGGCGTCATCGGGGATAATGCTGTCGAGCGCTTCGTCCATGCGCAATGGGTTGTCGCCGGTCTCTACAAACGGCGGATCTTCCATGTTGTTTTGCGGCAGATAGCTGAGCAATTTGCGAATTAGGAAGAGCGTGTCCGCTTCGTTTTCCGCGGCGACGTGGCACACGCCGGACTTCTCGGAATGAACGCTTGCGCCGCCTAATTCTTCCTGCGTCACATCTTCATGCGTGACCGCTTTGACGACGTCGGGACCGGTGACAAACATGTATGAGGTGTTGCGCGTCATAAAAATGAAATCAGTCAGCGCTGGCGAATAGACTGCGCCGCCGGCGCACGGACCCATAATGGCTGAAATTTGCGGGATGACGCCGGATGCCAGTGTGTTTCGCAGGAAGATATCGGCATAGCCCGCCAGTGAAACAACGCCTTCTTGAATACGCGCGCCGCCCGAGTCGTTTAGACCGATGATAGGAGCTCCGTTCCTCATCGCCAGATCCATGATCTTGCAGATTTTTTCGGCATGCACTTCGCCAAGGCTTCCGCCAAACACCGTGAAATCTTGTGAGAAAACATATACGAGTTTGCCCTCGATAGTCCCCCAACCGGTAACGACTGAATCACCGATAAATTTTTGCTTATCGAGCGCGAAATCGTTCGTGCGATGTTGAACGAACGCATCCATTTCACGGAAAGAACCTTTATCGAGCAACAGGTCAATGCGTTCGCGCGCAGTCAACCGTCCCTTGGCGTGCTGCGCCTTGATGCGCTCTTCTCCGCCGCCCATCCGTGATTTTGTTTTGAGGTCGTGCAATTTTTGAATATTGATTGACTTATCCATGCCTTAACTCTTCTGAAAAGTAGTTCTTTGCGCTGGGTAGGAATGCGGTTGTCATGACGATTGCCAGAGCCGCCGTTGTGACCGTCAGCGCAAAGTTGACGTTGTTTCGCTCGACTTCAAACTGTAATTGTTCGATCCAATACTGAACATACCACAAGACGGCTGAAGCGAGCAGGGCGAATCTTGCCCAGCGCCGCCGCTGGATAGTGCCCCAGAGCAGCGCGCCGCTTAAAACGATCCAAGCGCCGCCGCTAATCGCTAAATATAGCGGGCTGAGAACGGACTTGAACTCTGCTAAGACACTTTGCCATTGTAATGCGCCGACAAGCCGAGTTGCGCCGTACGCTAACAGCAATAACGCCGTCCATGAGAGCAGAGTTACGCTAATGGGTCTGGGCAAGGACATAAGAAAAAATCACTTTATGGGTTAGAAACAAGCAGTGCGTTACTTATCGCTTTTGTAGATCAGCAATTGCTTGCCGCCGTAGAATATGTCGGTAGGGATCATGTATTTGTCGAATTGACCATCGTAGGGACGGTGATCGAGAATGTAGGGATTGGCTAAAACATAATCCAAGCCGATGCTTGCGAGATAATCGCCAGCTGTTCCGTTCTGTAAATGCTCAAAATATGAAACACTATTGATCAACCCATCCATGTTGAGGACGGCGCGATCGCGGATGAAGTAGCCGACATTGCCGCCGCCGGTCAGACCGATAAGACTGCCCGGCTCGGTGTTGGCTTCAAGGAACGTTGCAATTTCCATCATGGGCGTATCCGCTTCCCAGCGATCGTAGCGCATGCTGTTGCGAATGCCCGTCCAGTAGGCTTGCCCCATTATATATCCAACGATCGCGGCGACGACCCAAGCGGTTCGATCCATATGTTTAATGTTTTTGACAAGCGTAAAGAGCGCGCCCAAAGCGAGGCTTAAGAGCAAGATCGCGCCGACGCGTTGCGTAATCCAGTACCATTCTTTGAAGGCAGAGTAACCGCTGGAGTGATAATAGAGAGTTTGCAGGATGGACCCGCATACAAGCGGGATAAGACTCCAGCGTTTTAGCGCCGCTCTACTTTTGTCTTTATTAAGAAGCAAAAGCAGGAAAAAGAATATGGACGCGCCGATTAATGCGAACCAATAATATGACGTCAGTTCGGCGGTGCGATTTGAAAACTGGCTGATGTAATTTCCGAGCCTGTCTGTGATGGGAACCCATGCAACGCCTTCGCCTTGAAAGTTGACGCCGAAGAAGTCGAATGGGCTGCGCGTTGCCCCGCCGTAGACGCGGGAAGGGAACGAACCCCACCAGCGTTTAATCTGTCCGCTGACGGGCGAGAATGAGTCGAAAGTGAGTTTGCTCCAGAGCATGTATGCGCCCAGCAATCCGAATGCAACGCCAAAGTAGGAAAAGCCGTCTCGCAGCCATGTTTTCCAATTTTGCTTAAGGTCGAGCAACGGGCTGGTTTCATCGTTGTTGAGCGCGACGTTTTTAGCGTGGAGAAACGTATAGGCGAGTCGTAGAGAACCGAGAGTTAGGAGTGTGAATGCGAAATCGAGCAAAACGACGGAGCGAGGGAAACGAAGAGCGTTGTCGCCGCTGGCGGAAGCCGCGAGCATAAGAACGCCCACAAGTGCGGAACCGCCCGCTGTTGCACAAAGGAGGCGCGGCGCCCACTTGCGAAAATCCATTAATGTAAAACGTTGGTATAAGCCCAGAAGGAACAGCAAGGAAATTTTTGCAACCAGCCCGAGAACCGCCATAAGAAGCGCGGCGTTTGAATAGCTGTAATATTCCGGTAAGCCGAGTCGTAGAATGAACGAAAGGAAGACGGAACCAACGATCGCGGCGCTGTCGAGCGGAAGAAAATCGCGGAGCGGGCGCCCGCGGAAGATGACTCCAACGCCGACCAGCGCAACGAAGAAGACCAGATCGAGCCGGCTGAAAATGGTTAATGCGCCGATCAACCCGAGCGTAGCGAGGCGTTTCATCCTCTTTTGCGCGTCAGGCGGATCGGTTTCATATAGCTGGAGCTTATAGAGAAGAAATACAATGAAAAATGCGGCAACACCGGATTCAAGCCCCATCATGTACAGATTGCCAAGGATGTCGAAGCTAAACGCCCAATAGAGCGCCGCCATGGCGCCGATGGCTGGAATAAAAACCTTTCCGATCAACCGATAGAGCAGAATCGCCGTCGAGACTTGAAGCGCGCTCATAACGAGCAACAGAATGCGCAATGGGAGAACGAGATCGAATCGAGCCAGCGCGAAGATAGGCGCGCAGAGCAAAACCCAGAGCGGATGATAACCGTTGGTTAAGTTGATGCCGTCGAACGTGAAGCCGTGCCCCTCACTGACGTTTTGCGCGACTTTAAAGTAGTAATAAGCATCGTCGCGAGTAAACCAGCGCAACGAGAAATTCTGCGCGTCGGAGAGCGCAGCATAGGCGCTGATAGACATGACGATGATGACGAGGATGATCTCGAACCAGTGGCGTTTTATCATTATCGGAGTTCGCTGAAAAATTTTTTAAACGCGAAGGCTTGTATTGAGCAAAGCCGAAATGCCACGAAGGGATTCTGTAAAGGTGGAGTCATGGGATGTCTAGCGTGATCTTTCCGAAGTTTTCATTTTTCCATAATCGTTCTTGCGCGATGGCGGCGTCTTTAAGTGGAAAGGTTTTGTCCATCACAGGTTTGAGTTTTCTCGCGACAATCAGATCCATCACGTCGTTGAATTCTTGTATTGTGCTCATCGTCGAACCGAGGATGCTCAAATGTTTGGCGAAGATATAGCGGTTGTCAATTTCAAATTTGGGCGAGGCGCTGTTGCCGACGGTGAGTAGTCGTCCGCCTTTGCGAAGCGCGCGGAGGCTCATCATGAAGGTTGTGCCAACGTTGTCTACAACGGCGTCCACGCCGCGTTTGTTCGTAGCGAGGAAGACCGCCTTCGACCAATCTTCTTCTTTAGAGCGGTCAATCAACACGTCCGCGCCGATGGATTCGGCCATCTTCAACTTTTTCGAATTGGAACCAATGACAATGACTTTCGCGCCGAGATACTTTGCGATTTGAACGCTCGCCGTGTTCACTCCGCCTCCCGCGCCGATGACGAGAACCGTTTCGCCGCTTTGAATTTTTCCGCGCGTGGTCAATGAATGCCACGCGGTTTGATACACCAATGCGGCTGCGGCGGCTTGATGAGGATCAAATCCTTTTGGAAGTTTATAAAGTTGTTTGAGCGGCAGGCAGATAAATTCCGCGTATGTGCCCCGCATGGTCTCGCCGAGCAAATGCCAATTCAAGCACATGTTATCTTTGCCCGCCAAACAAAACTCGCATTGCCCGCATCCGCGATTTGCGTTGATGACAACAGAATCCCCAATCTCTAATTCTCCAGTCTCTAATTCTCTAATCTCCTGTATTTCTCCCGCGCCATCTGCGCCGTTGATGTGAGGCAGTTCGAGCTTGAGACCCTGCCAGCCATTGCGTACCATCACGTCCATGCGGTTGAGCGCGGCGGCGCGAAGACGAATCAACGCTTCGCCTGCTTTTGGCTTAGGCGTGGGGAAATCGGTGTATTCCAAAACATCAGGTCCCCCATGTTGGCGAAATAGCATAGCCTTCATGCGCGTTATTTAAATCCCATCTCACTGCGTGAAATCACATACCGTTGGATCTCGCTGGTGCCTTCGTAAATTTCGGTGATCTTCGCATCGCGGAAATATCGTTCGACGGGCAGTTCTTTGCTGTAGCCCATGCCGCCGTGAATTTGCACGGCTTGATGCGTCACATACATCGCGGTTTCGCTTGCGAACAATTTTGCCATCGAGGCTTCGAGCGAGTAACGGCTTTCGTCTTTCTTGGATATTTCCTTTGCCATTGCCGCGTTGTAGATCAACAAACGAGACGCTTCGATGCGCGTCTTCATGTCCGCGATCTTGAATCCCGTCCCTTGGAATTGACCGATCGGCTGACCGAACGCTTCTCTCTCGACCGCATACTTGCGCGCCGCTTCGTAAGCCGCTTCTGCAATCCCCAGCGCTTGTGTCGCGATCCCGATGCGGCCCGCGTCCAGCACGGTCATAGCGATCTTGAATCCCTCGCCTTCTTTGCCCAACATATTCTCCGCAGGGACGCGGCAGTCTTCAAAGATCAACTCGCTCGTTGCGGAGGCGCGGATGCCGAGTTTCGGTTCCTTCTTCCCGCGCGTCAGTCCGAGCGTGTTGCCTTCCACGAGAAACGCGCTCACGCCTTTTTGTTTCTTCGCGGGGTCGGTCATCATGAACACGACGAAATAATCGGCGACCGGTCCGCTCGTGACCCACGACTTGCGACCGTTCAGGATGAAGTGGTCGCCGTCGCGCACCGCGCGCGATTTCATCGTCCCGGCGTCCGAGCCGCTTTGAGGTTCGGTGAGGGAATACGCGCCGATGGCTTTTCCCGACGCGATGGGCGTCACGAATTTTTTCTTCTGCTCCTCCGTTCCGAACTTCATGATGCCGTGACAATACAACGAATTATTAACCGACATGATCACGCCATGTGACGCATCTACTTTGCAAATTTCTTCGAGGGCGAGGACGTAGGTGAGCGTGTCCATGCCCGCACCGCCATACGCTTCGGGAACTTCCAAGCCCATGAATCCCAGCGCTCCCATTTTTTTGATCGTCGCGGATGGAAATTCCCCGCTTTCGTCGAACTCCGCTGCGATGGGGAGTATTTCTTTTTGCGCGAAATCGCGTGCCGCGTTTTGAATCATCTTATGTTCGTCGTTGAGCGAGAACATGGCAAGGTCGGTCATAAAGCCTCCAAGAAATGAATTACCTCGATTATACCCTTTACGACACGACGAATAACGACGACGTTCTGATAGAATACCGTTATACTGACTTCTGCAGAACGTGTCTGGTCTGCGTCAATCAAGAAGAATAGGCAAACTGAACGTCGCTTAAGACGGCATAAGGAATAGACTATGACTCGTTCTTATCCGAAAGACTCGCTCGTAGTTGGGCTTGCACAAATCGCTCCCGTTTGGCTGAATCGGGCGGAGACTCTGTCAAAGATATTGGATCAGGTTCGGGCGGCGAGCGAGGCGGGGTGTCATCTCGTCGCGTTTGGCGAAGGCTTGCTTCCAGGTTATCCATTTTGGATTGAAAGAACGAACGGCGCGACGTTCAACTCGCCCATGCAAAAAGAAATTCACGCGCATTATATGGATCAAGCCGTGCAAATTGAAGCAGGGCATCTTGATCCGCTTTGTTCGGCGGCAAAAGAATTTGGCGTCGCCGTTATTTTAGGTTGCATTGAGCGTCCGCTAGATCGCGGCGGTCATAGTCTGTATGCGAGTCTGGTGTATATTGATTCAAACGGCGCGATTCAATCGGTGCACCGCAAGTTAATGCCGACATACGAGGAACGACTGACGTGGTCGCCGGGCGACGGACATGGATTGAGGGTGCATTCGTTAGGGGCTTTTACGGTTGGCGCGCTCAACTGTTGGGAAAATTGGATGCCATTGGCGCGGGCGGCGCTGTACGGCATGGGAGAAGATTTGCATGTGTCGCTTTGGCCCGGCGGCGCGCACAATACACGAGATAATACTCGTTTTGTGGCGTTGGAATCGCGTTCGTATGTGTTGTCTGTTTCTGGTTTGATGCGTCCTAGCGATTTTCCGAAAGACACGCCGCACCTTTCAGCCATCCTCGAAAATAGCAAAGGTTTTCTTGCTAACGGCGGCTCCTGCATTGCGGGACCTGACGGACAATGGGTTGTCGAACCGTTGACAGGAGAAGAAAAATTAATTGTGGCGGAAATCAATCATCGCCGCGTGCGCGAAGAACGCCAGAACTTCGATCCTTCGGGACATTACAGTCGCCCGGATGTATTACAATTACGCGTCAACCGTCAACGTCAAAGCCCTATTTTGTTTGATGAATAAAAGCCTCGCTCTTGGAGCGCACCCATGACGACTCATTCAATAACCGAAAAGCAAATTCAAGGCACAGACCCGCTTGCGAGTATCTTCTTTGATATTCTACATTTTAAGTATTACAGCATCGCTCTATTTTTTATATTCACGGGTTTAGCCTACGGATATGTAATTCCAGCTCTTTCCCACGTTTCTCCCGCCTCGGATTGGATTACGATTATTAACATTGTTCTCGTCTTTCCAACGGCGGGATATTATTACAATTATCAACCCAAGAGCATTTTACGAGTTTACCGAAGCATAATGCTCTATTTCAAAGAAGAAAACGAGGCGTCCATTCCTTTTGACGAACTTCAAGCATGGCACGCCAAACCCATCTGGTGGATCGTTGGGGTTTCGATTGGCGCCACCAGCGCCGGCTTCGGCGTATCGAAAGTAATTGAGGGGATTCAATACGCATGGGAAGGCATCCATTGGGGGCAAACGCTCCTCATCTTCGGCGTGCGCTTCGTTGCTATGAGTATGATTGGCATCATAGTCATGCGTCATATTGCCACATCAATCGTCTTGACGAAACTTTTCAAACATACGGAATTTCCGCTCGCGTTAGACACAGATCGAGTCGAAGTGTTTAGCGCGGTCAAACGATTCTCGCTTGAAATTATCGGCGTCGCCGCCATCATCGGCTTAAATTTAGGATTACAACCATTCGTCATCGAAGTGCCGATTGTCGAATATAGTTTTTATGTGGCGGCATATCTTATTCTCGTACCCGTTACTTTTTTTCTGCCGCTTTGGCAAGTGCATCACCGCATGGTGAAATTAAAAAGCCAAATGCTAGATAAACTTTACAGCGATTATCAAGAAGAAGCCGAAAAATTATACGACGCTCTAGCGCTGGAACATAAAAGAGATTTAGACAGTTCTTATTTAAAACAAACGGCAAGCATGATTTCCATCAAGCAGACGATAGACCTCATTGACGGCTCGCCCGATTGGCCCTTTGCCGGCACCGTTTTTTATCGCCTCATTATTACAATTCTTTCGCCTTTCCTTCTCGTTATTTTTGAAATTTTTATTAATATTATCAGCAATGTGATCGCGCCGTAGACCTTACGCCGCTTACTTCAACGCCAGCAGCAAGCCGATAATCGCATCCATGCCGGAAGAATGGCCCGCTTGGGCGGCGGCTTGAAACGCGACGAATAAATCGGCGGGCGCGGATAGCGCGCAGAGCGCATTAGCAAGATTCGCTAAACGGCGCGAGACTCGTCCATGCGCAGCGCATGGCTAAAATTTCAATCCGCGCAAGCGATAGCGCTTCATGCTTTCACGCTTTTATTTGGATTTGCCGCAGGCGCGCTCTACCTTGTTGGGTTTGTCGCTTTTATCGGTCTTACAGGCTTTAGCGACGAATCGATGAACTCTTCAGCGGGGCTGATTGGAGTTATCGTCGCGTTCGGCGCGATGGCTGTCGCGCTATTGATGTTTCTCGTTATTCCGCTCTTTCATATTATGGGGCAATGGGCGGGTTATCGCACGCTCAAAGGCGACGACTATCGCTATCCGATTATTGGAAAGTTGGTCGCGCGCGTCATTCTGAAACAGGAGATTCTATGAAAATTCTCATTGCAACAGACATGGAAGGAATCACCGGCGTTACTACATGGGACCATGTTACGCCGGGGCATGCTGAATACGCACGCTTTCGGCGACTAATGACGCAAGATGTTAATGCCGCCATTTGCGGCGCGTTTGGCGCGGGAGCGGACGAAGTCATCGTTGCCGACGGGCATTGGAATGGATCGAATATCCTCATCGAAGAACTTGATCCGCGCGCGAGATTGAACAGCGGCTCGCCCTCTCCATTTTCAATGATGCAAGGCATTGGCGAGAACGTGAATGGCGTTTTTTTCATCGGCTATCACGCGCGTAATGGTTCGCAAAATGCGATACTCGATCACACATGGTCGTCAAAGGCGGTTGCGAACGTTTGGCTAAACGATGCGCTTACTGGCGAATACGGCTTGAACGCTGCGCTTGCCGGTCATTTTAACGCGCCGGTCATTATGGTCAGCGGCGATCAGACGGCGTGCGCGGAAGTGACGGACTTGCTCGGCGCCATGGAGTGCGCGATCGTCAAGCAAGCGACAGGGCGTTACGCCGCGGAATGCCTATCTCCAGAAACGACTCGCGAGTTAATCTCTGCTGCTGCGATGCGAGCGACGACGCGGCTAAAGAACGGCGATGTGCCGAAGCCGTTCGCATTGAAGAAGCCAATTTGCGTCGCGGTTGAATTCTTCACTTCCGATATGGCGGATCGCGCTGCGCTGATGCCTGGCTCGCAACGCGAAGGAACTCGCGTCTCATGGATTGGGCAAACGATGGATGCCGCCTATCGCGCTTTCCGCGCGGCAGTTACGCTGGCTTCGTCGGGTTAAGTCTGCGTGGGCAAATTGGTTTCTCGGTAAGCGTGAAGCGATTTTGAATCCAGCGAAATTCCCTTCTTAAAAATATTGACAATACGCCAATCTCTATTAAAATTGCGCCGATATTCTAAAAGGAGCGTTGACATTCTAACGACTCGCACGAGTGTGAATGAAGAGATACTTGTGCCAATTCTATAACTTACGCCACGAATAAAATCTGGCTTCCGCCGCCCTCCGATTTCCATTGGTGAGGCGGCGGGACTGCTTAAGGCAATCGCAGTCAACACAGTGGTTTGGAGCTGTTGTGCTTTGACTGTTTTTGTTTCTTTGGCGCGCGGCGTCAAAGCATCATCTTGGGCGAAACGCCCTCTAGTTACGAAAGGAAAGAATGACCGGACAATTTTATTCTTATCTCAACCCCAAATGCGACTCAGGAACGTTCGAAGAGAAAGGCGGACACGGCGTGTTCGCTCGCGAGCCGATCAAGAAAGGCGAATTAGTCTGCTTGTGGGGTGGGCGCATTGTCGCGGAATCCGAACTCGACCCGACGATGGAATCGTTCACGCAGCGTATTCTTCAAATCGAGGAGGGTTTCTATCTTGAAGCGCCGCTTCCGCTCGAACCGACCGATTGCTTCAATCATTCGTGCGAGCCGAATGTGGGTTTCACCGGGCAGATTGGCTTGGTCGCTATGCGCGACATCCGCGCGGGCGAAGAACTCAATTTTGATTATGCCATGTGCGACGGCTCGGACTATGATGAATTTGCCTGTCGCTGCGGCGACGTAAACTGTCGCGGGATCGTGAAAGGAACAGATTGGTCCATCCCTGAATTATGGGAAAAATATCGCGGTTATTATATGCCCTATCTCGCACGGCGCATCGAAGCGCTCATATTAAAAGCGGTCGCCGCTTAGTTTAAAACGGGTTGTGCGATACAATTTGCGCAACCCGTTTATGTTTAAATCTTTCGCATTCAAAATCTATCTTATCGCCCTCATCTTGCGAATTCTTCCTGTCTTCGCCGCGCACGGGTTGGGCATTGGGCTCGACGACATGTTTCAATATGACATGCTTGCGCGCAGTCTCGCACAAGGGCATGGATTTCGCTGGTACGCCGAAGCGGATCTGGCTCAACTCGCGCCTTTCGTGAGCTTCGACCTGTCTACCGCTCGAGAATATGATCCTACCCTCGGCATTCGCACTTCGTTTCGTGCGCCGTTGTATCCTGCCTTTCTTGCAATTGTTTACTTTATCAATGGAATTGACGCTTCGCGTTTCTTCGCCGCTCGTTTGGCGCAGGCGATTCTTTTAGGCGCGCCGCTTGCCCCGCTGACGTATTGGACGGCGAAGAAGCTCTTCCCTCTCTCCTCTTTCTATTTTGCAGCAAAAGACGGAAGAGGAAAGGCGGCGGAGAAAATAGCGAGGATTTCCGCTTGGCTTATCGCCGCTTATCCTCTTCTACTCGTCTATCCGCTTGGGTTAGGAACCGAGAATCTGTTCTTTGTCCTTCTACTCGCCTCTTTCCTCCTGCTGCTTTCTTCTTTAGAAGTTCCTTCTGTTCTTCATTTTCTGCTCTCTGGAATCTTCCTTGCCCTTGTTGTCCTTACGCGTTCGGTTGTTCTCGTATTTGCTCTTGCCGCTTTTTGCCTGCTAATTTATGTGCATGGCAGACGAGCCATCCTAGCAGCCTTGGCTTTTTTCTTCCTCGTCGTTCCATGGATTGTTCGTAATTCGCTTTTACACGGCAAATTGACGGGAATTGAGACTTCGATGGGATACAACTTGTATCTCGGCTATCATCCGCAAGGCAACGGTTCGTTTGTATTCGGGCCCTCGCTGGATTTGCTTCCCATCCTTGACGACGCCGAACGCGATAAAGTCGGAACGGAGAAAGCGATTGAATTTATAAAAGCGCAACCTGAAAGGTTTATTCCGTTGGCAGTCAGCCGGCTTGGTTTCTTCTTTGGATTAGAAAAGCGAGCGTTGGCATATTTTTACGGTAACGATCTTCTTGGTTTTATCCCTCTTCCGCTCTTATTGACGATCGCTGTGATTTTGCTTTTGCCGTTTGTGATCATTTCCATCTCCGCCGCGCTGGGGCTGTCGCTCCTCCGTTGGAATTTGCGAACTTGCCTGTTGGCTCTATTGTTTGCTCTTTACATCTTCCCTCATATATTTATTCTCGCGGAAGATCGTTTCCATCTTGCGCTTGTCCCATACTTTGCTATTTTATCGGTTCTATTCTGGACGAACGGTTTCAAGGCATTGTCTGATCGTTGGAACGAAGCGAGATCGGGAAAAATTCTTATAATCCTTTCAATTCTTTGCGCTGTTCTTCTGGCAGCTAACTGGGGGGGCGAACTCATCCGCGATTGGGATAAAATTACACAACTGCTCGGTCCGAACGGAAATCAATCTTATTTCCCCTACTGATTGTCCACTATGAATTATCTCTTCGGCGAACGCCTCAAATTTAACTGGAAGATCGTAACAATAACGGTCGTCTCGACGCTCCTGTTCATGGCGGATTTCTATCACCGTCAGTTTTTGTATAATCAACTTGGGCATTGGTTTCGCGTCGTTCTTTATTTAATCGCACCGCTAATTTTCATCGTGCTCGTTTTTCACGAGGATCCGAAAGAATACGGATTTGGAGTAGGCGACTGGAAGGCGGGATTGCTCATCGTTGTTATCGGCGTTTCCATAATGACCCCCGTAATTTATTTTCTTGGAAGCGGCGCCGAGGCAATGCGTAAGTATTATCAACCGTATGTAAGCGGCTTGCCGTGGACGACTTTCCTTGACCTGCTCGGCTGGGAGTTTATCTTTCGCGGCTGGATTCTGTTCGGCTACGCCCGAAAATTCGGAGCGGAAGCGTTGTGGTTGCAAGCAGTCCCTTTTGCGCTGATGCACAACGGCAAACCCGAAGTAGAAACGCTGTCTACGATCTTCGGCGGTTTTGCTTTTGGCTGGGTGGCTTGGAGGACGAAATCCTTCCTCTATCCGTTTCTGATCCATTGGTTTATTGCGACGTTTATTATTGTCGTTGCGGCAGGCGCGATCTAACTTTCGTCTGTAGGCGAAGAAGTTACAATAAAATAACTGGCGGCGCGTATGCTTAAATCCATTTTGTATATCGTTTCGGGAATACTGTTTGGGCTATTCGTCGCCGCGTTGATTTGGGTGTCGGCGCGCGCGCCGAGCGGTCAGGCTGTGACGTTGCGTCCTGTTCCCACCGAGGCGCCGATCGTTGTGCAGATCGCCGGCGCAGTGCCGCGTCCTGGAGTGTACGCGCTTCCGCGCGGCGCGCGCGTGCAAGACGCCGTCTCTGCCGCTGGCGGTTTCCTTGCTGAAGCGAATAAAGAGAAAGTTAATCTGGCGCGCCGCGTAGAAGACGGTGAGCGGATCGAAATACCATTCGGCGAGGGTGCGTCGTTGGTAATTTCTACCGACGAAGCTGACGCGGCGAATACGTCGAACGCAGACCTGGTTAATATCAATACAGCGTCCTTGTTTGAGCTGGATGCGTTGCCCGGCATTGGACCCGCGTTAGCGCAAAGGATTATTGATTATAGAGAAGAGAACGGGGATTTCTTAGATATTACGGAAATTATGGACGTTTCAGGAATTGGCCCCGCGCTGTTCGAACGCTTGGAAGATTTGATCACGGTAGATGAATAGGCGCAGTCTATAGACTGCGCCTATTCGGAGTTTCCATCGTTTAATGTTGGGCGCGAATTTATTCTCCCGCCAGTAAGCGCCTTGCAATGACCATGCGCTGAATCTCACTCGTGCCTTCTCCGATTGTCATCAGCCGAACGTCGCGATAGATGCGCTCGATGGGATATTCGCTTGAGTAGCCGTAACCGCCGTGAATTTGTATTGCGTTGCGGCAAACACGCTCAGCCATTTCGGTGGCAAATAACTTAGCCATGGCGGCTTCTTTGCCGTACGATCGTCCTTGCTCTTTAAGCCATGCGGATTTATACAGCATGGTGCGCGCGAGTTCGATTTCGGTTGCTGCGTCCGCCAACATCCACTGAATAGCTTGTTGTTCGGCGATAGGCTTTCCGAAAGCTTTACGTTCGCGAGCATACTCGAGCGCATATTCAAAGGCGGCTTGCGCCATGCCGATCGAGATCGCTGCAATTCCAACGCGCCCGCCGTCGAGCGTAGCGAGCGTTTGTTGCAATCCTTTGCCCTCTTCGCCGATTAAGTTGTCAAGCGGCACGCGCACGTCTTCATAAGTGACGGCGTGGGTAGGAGAGCCGTGTAACCCCATTTTCTTTTCAGCGGGACCGATCTTGAGTCCTTTGGAGTTTGTCGGTGCGAGAATCTGACTCAGCGAATGCGAACCGCCTTGTGGGTCCGTGCGGACGAGCGTGATGATGTACTCCGCAATGGAAGCGTTTGTGCACCACATCTTCGCGCCGTTGATGACCCACTCATTCCCGTCTTTGACCGCTCTCGTGGTTACGCCGCCTTGCAGATCGGACCCCGCGCCGGGTTCGGTGAGCGCCAATGCGGCGAGCTTATTCTTTCCGCTTGATACAAGCGGAAGCCATGTTTGCTTTAAAGATTCGTTCCCGTAGAGGACGATCGGAGTTGAGCCCAACCCGTTATGTGCGGCAATTGCCAACGCGGTTGAGCCGCAGCCCCAGCCAAGTTCTTCCAGCGCGATCGCCGCGCTGATCGAATCCACTCCCGCGCCGCCGTAAGTTTCAGGGATATTGAGTCCCAGTAATCCAAGCGGACCCATCTTGCGCGTCGCGTCCCAGTTGAACTCGCTGGCGGCGTCCACTTCGCGCGCTTTAGGACGCACTTCTTTGGCGACGAATTCATGGACGGTCTTTTGCCACGCTTTTTGTTCTTGAGTTAGATCGAAGTCCATTTAACGCTCCAGGTTATGGTTATACTCTTCCATTAATTTGCGCGCGGCTTCCGCGTCTGTTTTCGCCACGAAAATTTGCACGCGTCCCAGCATATCTAACGATGTGGGATAAAGTGAGCCGACCGATTCTTGAAACAGTTCCGATTCGATGCCGTTGCTGTCGAGCATGGCTTTGACGATGTCGGCTTCCCAGCGCCCTTGGATTTCGGTAAGCAATTCCCATTTCAATTCTTCGCTCATCGTTTGCCTCCAGTTTGACGTGAATATGTTTCTTCTGTCTCGCGCTTACATTGTAGCAGGGAAAAGCTGAAGGTCAAACCCAATTATATTCCTTGACGAATGTGCTAGAATCGTCGCATTGGTTGCGCCTTTGAGCGGTGCGATCATTTCACCTATGGAGAAAAGAACTATGGCAAATAAGAAGAAGATCGAGGAACGATTGCAAGAGTTGCAAATGCAAAGGACGCAGCGGCGAATTAGACTGCTTGGCGGAGGAGTTATTGTGATCGCGTTGGCGTTGCTTGGGTATATGTTCCTCAATAGCGAACGCTCGCCGAATCTTGAGCCTGTAACTTCCGCGCTTCCTGCCGCGACGGAAGCGTCGTTGGAGGAGGGAAATACTGTGAAGCGTTACTCAGTCTATCCGCCTATGACGATTGACCTGGCAAAGAAATATTTTGCAACGGTCAAGATGGAGAAGGGCGGAGAGTTTACCATTCAGCTTTTCCCGGATAAAGCGCCCCTCGCGGTGAATAGTTTTGTTTTTCTCGCGCGCGACGGATATTTTGACGGCGTAACATTTCACCGTGTGCTTGATGGTTTTATGGCGCAAGGCGGCGACCCGACTGGCACCGGTATGGGCGATCCTGGATACGCGTTTGACAACGAAGACAGCGATCTGAAGTTCGACAAGGCGGGCGTGGTCGCTATGGCGAACGCTGGTCGAAATACCAACGGCAGTCAATTCTTTATCACCTTCGCGCCGGCAGAATTTCTGAATGGCGGTTACACCATTTTTGGTCAGGTCGTCGAAGGGATGGATGTAGTCAATGGTATCACGCGTCGCGATCCGGAATTATCCCCATCTTTTGTCGGCGATGTGATCGAAACAATAACGATCGTGGAAGAATAAAAGACAACATTATGGAATGAAAAAAGCGGCTCACAGCGAGCCGCTCTTTTCATTCCACGCGTCTAGTACATGCCCCAGTCCAGCGCGGATGGGTCTTCCATCATCGAGAAGTCCCACATTTCCATGCCCATTTCTATTGTGACGGGCATATCAAGACCTTCCAACGCCTTGGCTTTAGTCATTTCGACCATGGCGGGACCGTACGGACAAAACGGGGTAGTGAGGATCATTCTGACGGTAGCGACGCCGTTATTAATAGAGACATCGCGCACTAGCCCAAGTTGAATGATGTCTAGCCCGATCTCAGGATCGATTACTTCGGAGAGTCTGGCTCGCGCCTGTTGAACGATCTCGGGATGAGTTTGGTGAATAGTCCATTGAATTTCATTAACTGACTCTGCTGTCATTGTTCCTCGTTATGTTAGACTTGTATGAAGTCTGGGGTGTTAGTTTCTGCTTCCCGCGCTGACGACGTATGTGCAATGCGTGTTACCGTCGAGAACGCATTGCGTTCTTTTTGCTGGTAATGCGAGCATTTTCGAGATGAGCGTTTGGTCTACCATGCAAACTTCTGGATGAGCGGCGCTGATCTGGTAATAGGGGCATGTAATTTCATGAATCTGATATTCGGCGCCCTTTTTCTCCCATTCTACCGTAAATCCTTCCTGAGCCAGAAGCTTTTGGATAAGGACTAAGCGTTCTTCGATGCCGAGGTCTTTGATCTGCTCAGAATACTCGTCTGCGATCTCTTCAGCGATCAGGCTGAACAGCTTGGAGACCTCGGGCGCCGACAAGGTCTCTTTCATCTGAGCAAGCAGGCGAGTGGTGAGGCGTAAATACTTGGTCGGGAAACGCTCCAGCCCATCTTGCGTGAGTGAGTAAATTAGACGCGGACGACCGACGCCATGACGCTCTTCTTCCGCTGTGATTAGCCCTTCCGCTGTCAGGTTAGTGAGATGGTGACGAACGGAAATTGCATTAATGCCTACGGCTTCAGCGAGTTCGTTGATGCTGATCTTGGGCTGCCGATGGAGGGCGTCAAGGATGCGATCCTTCGTGCTTCTAACGCTTTTCATGCGAACAGTATACTCGTCCGGCTTTATATTGTCAATATACTAGAAAAATATCATAAATATTGACTTTTCTACCCGTCTCTGCTATAATGCCCCCGTTCTAAAAACCTATGTCGTTCCGCAGGTTTCCGCGGTGTATAGTTAACCTGTGGGGCGATTTATCACGCTAGGAGCAGATTACGCATGTCGCATCTTGAAATTAAAAACTTGCACGTTGCCATTGATGGGAAAGAGATTCTCAAGGGGCTCTCACTCGCTGTCAATCAGGGCGAAATTCACGCTATTATGGGACCGAACGGAACCGGGAAGTCCACGTTGGCATATACGTTGATGGGGCATCCTCACTATACGGTCACGCAGGGTGAAATCCTATTCAAAGGACAGAATGTTTTAGAGCTTGAACCCGACGAACGCTCGCAATTGGGTATGTTCCTTGCGTTTCAATATCCGGTCGCGATTCCCGGCGTGACGGTTGCAAATTTCTTGCGGACGGCGATCAATGCGCGCCGGCGCGTAGCCGACCCGAACGACAAGGGGATTTCCATCGCGGCTTTCCGAAAAATGCTGACAGAGAAGATGACGATGCTGAAAATGGACCCTAGCTTCGCTGGACGTTACCTTAACGACGGTTTCTCTGGCGGCGAAAAGAAGCGCGCCGAAATCCTTCAGATGGCGACTCTCACGCCGGAGATCGCCATTTTGGACGAAACCGATTCGGGCTTAGATATTGATGCGTTGCGCATCGTTGCCGAAGGCGTGAACGCCTTGAGCGGTCCCGAACTAGGCGTGCTGGTCATTACGCACTATCAACGTTTGTTGAATTACATTAAGCCCGACTTCGTTCATATTATGCTGGACGGGCGCATTGTTGAATCGGGCGGGGCAGACTTGGCTTTGCATCTTGAAGAGCAGGGCTATGATTGGGTGCGCGAAAAATACGAGGAAGTTGCGGCATAACGACGCGACCAGCGTACGCTGATATATTAAATTGGAGATGATACATGTCTGAAGATGCGCAACTTCTTGAAGAGTTAAGCGAATACAAATACGGTTTTCACGAACCGGATGACAACTATGTTTTTAAGTCGCAAAAAGGATTGAGTCGCGAAGTTGTGGAGCAAATCTCGCGCATGAAACAAGAGCCGCAGTGGATGCTCGACTTCCGCCTGAAGGCTTTTGAGCATTTTATGTCGCGGCCGATGCCGAAATGGGGACCCGACCTGAGCGTGCTTGATCTCGACGATATTTACTATTACGTTAAGCCGACCGATAAAATGGAGAAGTCTTGGGACGATATTCCAGACGACATCAAGCGTTCGTTCGATAAATTAGGCGTGCCGGAAGCCGAACAGAAATTTCTGGCGGGCTTAGGCGCGCAGTATGAAAGCGAGATGGTTTATCACTCCATTCAAGAACACCTTGAGAAACAAGGCGTAATTTTCCTCTCAATTGAAGAGGGAATGCGACAACACCCCGACTTGTTCCGACAATACTTTAGCACGGTCGTTCCGATTGAAGACAATAAATTTGCCGCGCTGAATTCCGCGGTGTGGTCGGGCGGATCGTTCGTCTATGTTCCCAAGAATACAAAAGTAGATTTGCCTTTGCAGGCTTACTTCCGCTTGAATTCCTCGAACGTTGGCCAGTTTGAGCGCACGTTAATTATCGTGGACGAAGGCGCGTCGGTGCATTATGTGGAAGGCTGCACAGCGCCTCAGTATACGTCCGATTCGTTCCACTCCGGCGTGATCGAAATTGTCGTTAAGAAAGGCGCGCGTTCGCGTTATTCGACAGTGCAAAACTGGTCCACGAACGTCTACAACCTTGTGACGCAGCGCGCTATGGTATATGAAAATGGCACGCACGAATGGGTGGACGCTAATATCGGCAGCAAGATTACGATGAAATACCCCTCTTGTTACCTGATGGAACCGGGCGCACGCGGAGAGATGCTCTCGATGGCGTTTGCTGGGCCGGGTCAAATTCAAGACGCGGGCGCGAAGATGGTGCATTTTGCGCCGAACACGTCCAGCAAAATTACATCGAAGTCTATCTCCAAGGCGGGCGGGCGCGCTTCGTATCGCGGTCTGCTCAAGGTTCATAAAGGCGCGAAGAACGTTAAATCCAATGTGGTTTGCGACGCGTTGCTGCTTGATCCGCACTCGCGCTCGGATACCTATCCGTACATCGAAGTGGATGAAGACGACGTGACGATCGGGCACGAAGCCTCGGTCTCGAAAGTCGGCGAAGAGCAGTTGTTCTATTTGATGTCGCGCGGGTTGGGCGAAGAGGAAGCGACGACGATGGTCGTTTCTGGCTTCATCGAACCGCTCGTTAAAGAACTGCCGATGGAATATGCGGTCGAAATGAATCGCTTGATCGCGTTGCAGATGGAAGGTTCAGTTGGCTAAGCGTTTGGCATTTGACGCGTAGTCGTTCAATCGAATGGATATAACATGCAGGAAAAACCAAAAATAGTCATTTCAAAAACACGTCGTGCGACCTCCGCCGCCGCAGATTTCACTTTTGCAGAATCAGACGTGCGGATCGGACAAGGCGCTGTCGCTTCTTACCGAACTGCGGCTTGGTCGGCATATAAAAAGAATGCGATGCCCGATACTTCTCTCGAAGCCTGGCGCCGCACAGACATTCACGCTATTCCCGCAGACGCGTTCAGATTCCCCGTGGAAGGCGCGTTCAACGATTTGCCCCCGGTGCGCGAAGATTTGCTTCGTCCGCTGGTCGCAAACCAACTCGGCGGACAGATCGTTCTTTTGCCGGGCGGTGCGACGATCGAGCTCGATGAGGCGCTTGCGAAGAAGGGCGTGATCTTTACCGATTTAAAGACCGCCGAAGAGAAATATCCCGAATTGCTGGCGAAGATGCTGGGAAAAACCGTTAATGTGGAAGAAGGCAAATTTTCTGCATTGGCTGGCGCGTTCGCGCAAAATGGCGTAGTGTTGTACGTCCCCAAAGGTGTGACGGTGGACGAACCGCTACACTCTGTGCTGTGGGGACCCGGTGCAAATTTGGCGCACGTCTCCCACATCCTCGTTTTAGTGGACGAAGGCGCTTCGGCGACGTATGTTCATGAGGCGGCGTCTCCCGATGAAACTGGGACAAACTCGCTGCACGCGGGCATCGTCGAATTGCAAGTGATGGAAGGAGCGACGTTGAAATTTGTCGAATTGCAATCATGGGGGCGGCACGTCTGGAATTTTAGCCATGAACGCGCCCGCGTCGAAAAGAGCGGCAACCTCGACTGGATTTTCGGCGCGATCGGTTCGCGCTTGACAAAGAATTTCTCTGAGTTGGATCTGGCTGGCGATGGCGCGTGGGGACGCATGTCCGGCTTTTACTTTACCGATGGCGCTCAACATCTCGACCACGATACGCAGCAAAATCATCTCGCGCCGCATACCACCAGCGACTTACTGTTCAAAGGCGCGCTCAAGGGCAGCAGCCGTTCGGTGTGGCAGGGGATGATCTACGTCGCGCCGGGCGCCCAGAAGACCGATGGGTATCAGGCGAATCGCAACCTTGTGTTGAGCGATAAGGCGCGTGCCGATTCGATCCCCGGCCTGGAGATTCTTGCCGACGATGTGCGCTGTACACATGGCGCAACCGTTGGTAAACTGGAGCAAGAGCCGCTCTTCTATCTGAAATCGCGCGGCATCCCGCAGGCGGAGGCGGAGAAGATCGTTGTAGAAGGCTTCTTCGATCCTATTTTCCAGCGGATTCCTTTCGAAGGCGTGCGCGAACGTTTCCAAGAGTATATTGCCGATAAGATGTCCTAATAAAGAACGAGAAGGTTTTGATGGCGAAGACAGAAGCGAAAAAGAAATCAACAGCAAAGGTAAAGACGAAAGCGACGCCGAAGAAAAGCGAGAAGGTTGTTGCGCGCGCAAAGAAGACGAAAGCGCCAACCGTGAAAACAAAGGCGGCGCCTCGCTCAAAAGCAAAGGTTGCGTCTGCTCCGGTTGCGCCTCATAAGCCGACCTTGAAGAAGGCGCGCCTCGCGGAATCTCCTGTCAAATCTCATGCGGCGGATAAGGTTCGTCCCTCACGCCCTGTGTCGTCGGGCGTGCGCAGATCGCTGAGAAGTTCGCGCAGCGTGCAATACGCTTACATGAGACCGCCGGGCTTGTCGCACGATTTCCAAGTCGGCGACGCCGTCGAAGTATATTGCGACCACGAGAAGAATCGTGATCGCGTGCGGGGTTGGATTCGCGGCATTATTGTACAAGTGGACGACAAACTCGCCGCCGTTCAATTTCGCTCAAACGTGTATCTCACCGACGGTTGGATGGTGCCAGACCGAATCCTCTGGTATCCGTTGAGTTCAGAACACATGCGCGCGGCGCCGGGCAAGAGACCGGCGCAACGCGAAGAAAGAATAATCCCTGATTATTAAGCGGGCAGGAAGACGGGGCAAACGAGCGCGATTGATTTGCCAATGATTCATAAGCCGTCTTCTCGCGTGCTTGACTCTGTTGCTATGTCTCTCGACCTGAATAACATCCGAAAAGATTTTCCCGCCCTGCAACGCGAAACATCCGCCGGCGTTCCGCTGGTCTATCTGGACTCTACCGCTACATCGCAGAAGCCATTGGCGGTTATCGGAGCGATGAACGATTTTTATCGCCATTCGAATGCTAATATTCATCGCGGCGTACACACTCTCGCAGAGGAAGCGACAGCCCTCTACGAAGGGGCGCGCGAGAAAGTTGCCGCATTCATCAACGCTCCCTCGGCGCGTCAAATTATTTACACGCGCAACACAACCGAATCTATTAATCTCGTGGCGCACACTTGGGCGCGCGCCAACCTCAAAGCCGGTGAGCGGATTCTTCTCACCGAAATGGAGCATCACTCCAACCTTGTGCCTTGGCAAATATTGCAGACGGAGCGCGGCGTTGAGCTGGATTTCATCCCCGTCACCGAAGACGGTTTGCTGGATTTAGACGCCTACAAAACGCTTCTTGCGCGAACTCCGAAGTTGGTTGCTTTTACGCAGATGTCTAACGTGCTGGGAACGATTAACCCCGCTGCCGAAATGATCCGGCTGGCGCATCAGGCTGGGGCGATCGCGCTCGTAGATGGAGCGCAATCGGTTCCGCATTTCCGCGTAGACGTCCAGGCTCTTGACGCGGATTTCCTTGCCTTCTCGGCGCATAAAATGTGTGGACCGACAGGCGTCGGCGTGTTATATGGCAAGGAAGATTTGCTTGAATCCATGCCGCCGTTCTTAGGCGGCGGCGATATGATCAAAGAAGTTAAGCTGCGCTCGTTCAAGCCTAATTCGCTGCCCTATAAATTCGAGGCGGGAACGCCCGCTATCGCGGAGGCGGTCGGTTTAGGCGCAGCGGTAGATTATTTGACGGAAGTCGGCATGGATCACATTGCCGCGCATGAACACGAGATCACTGAATACGCTCTCGAGCGCTTGGAAGAAATTCCCGGCGTGAAGTTGTTCGGTCCTTCAGCCGATAAGAAGGGCGGAGTCGCCGCCTTTACGCTGGAGGGAGTTCATCCGCACGATGTGGCGCAAATTCTTGACCGTGACGGAATTGCCGTTCGGGCGGGACATCACTGCGCTCAGCCTCTGCATGAGAAATTCGGCATCCCTGCCACGAGCCGGGCTTCGTTCTATTTGTATAATACGAAAGCAGAGGTAGACTTGTTGGCGAACGGGATCTATAAGGTGAAGGAATTGTTTGGATAAGTTGGTCGCGTAGTCCGTTAGTCAAATGGTCTCGTAGTTTCATGACCATCATCCGACTATCTGACTATTAAACCAAGGACTATTTGACTATGGACGATCTCTATCGCGAAATTATCATCGAGCGCTATAAAAACCCATCCCATCGCGGGCGGCTCGATCCGCATGATATTCAATTTGCGGATAACAATCCGTTATGCGGCGATCATATTGAGATTACATTAAGAACCGCCGCTGACGGCACGATCGAAGACGCGCGTTTTGAGGGACACGGTTGCGCTATCTCGCAAGCCTCCGCCGACCTTTTGCTCGATTCTGTAATCGGTAAATCGCTGGAAGACGTGAGGCGCTTGAATAAGCAGGACGTTCTCGATCTGCTCGGCATTGAATTGGGACCGGTACGCCTGAAGTGTGCGTTGCTTTCGCTGAAAGTATTGAAAGCTGGAGCCTACGGGCTTGGCGAAGCGAGCGATGAGTTAGTAGAATAGCTGCATCAAGGAGTCTTGAAGAGCATGTTTAATTACACAACGTTTAACGAATCAAAGCTTGAATATCTTGAGTTGATGCCCGCCGATGACCTGTCGAATGGCGAACGCTTCTTCGTAGATATTGGCGATAAATCCGTGGTGGTGTTTAATATTGCAGGGAAGTTTTTTGCAATTGACGACGTTTGCACGCATGACGGCGGCCCGCTGGGCGAAGGGAAGCTAGAAGGATTTAACGTCACTTGTCCGCGTCATGGCGCCGAGTTTGATGTGCGCACCGGTAAAGCGGTGAAGTTGCCTGCCGTGGAAGACGTTGCCGCGTATCCGGTTCAGGTGCGCGATGGAACGATCTTCATCGGTATGCCGAAGGGATAAAACGAACGTAGAAAGTAAATAGTGGAAAGGGAAAGGATGAATTGTCCTTTCCCTTTTTTTGTTTGCTAATCTCCAGTCTCTGGTCTCGATATGCCCCCAAAATATTTTCGAGGCTACTCGACCACCGCCAATTCTCCAATTCTCTTTTTTCTCACCCCTCAAACGCTCCTACAATCCTCAAAATATCAAACCCCTCCGCGAACGGACGCTCCGCCAGCGCGCCGTGTCGCACCATGATGGAACGAGTCAACTCGCTGTTGAAGTAATATCTATCGCGATAAGTCTCGTATTTGGATAACGCTTCGATCTTTTTATTGACATCCTCTTCGGTGACTTCGACGAGGAAGTGCGGGAAGAATCCATACGAGGAGCGGACAACGTCGAATCCCAGCACGGTGATTCCGCGAAAGGCGCGCAAGGCTTCGTCGGTCATCGTGTTGTGGTCTTGATGCACATCCTGTTTGGAATGGATGAAGATCAGGTCGGGCTTGAAGTCTTTGCGCAGTTTGAGAAAGTATTCGAGGATTTCTTGCCGTGAGTTCGGAAAGACGCGCGTGGTGAAAAGACCCAATACGATTTTTTCTTTCGGAACGCCTAACACTGTCATTGCTTCATAATGTTCGTTCTTCACGTTCTGCAGATCGGGATTCTTTTGATTATCCGATAGTGTGACGCACAGCACATCGGTTTTGCGTGAAATGCTGTGGAGCAACGCGCCGCATCCCAACTCAATATCGTCAGGGTGCGCGCCGAGGAAGAGGACTCGTTTGCCGGAGAAGTTCATGATGTTTGCATGTCGTTGCGAACGATAGTGAAGCAACCTTCTGGTTGGCGAAGAGATTATTTCGTCGGAAAGAGCATCCTCCTCGCAACGACATTTCTATTTGGTTGCGAGAATCCCGCCCACGACTTTCGTCATCACCAGTTTGCCATCGCGGTTGAACCATCGCGTAGCCACATCGGTGATTTTGCCGATCAACGCTTCGTATTCATCGTGACCGTTGAACATGGAAGTCCACAGTTTGCGGTCTTCGCTCAACGAAGCGCGGACGTATTCGATGAACGGCGCGACCTCTGGGAAGGTGAGATGATTCTCGAATTTGTGCAATTCAGTCTTGGCGAAGATTCGGTCAATGGTGTTGAAGATATCGCCTTTGAAGCGACTCGATCCGGGCATCGGCGGGATGGTCGCGTTCGTGGCTTCTTTGATGATCTCATAGAACATCTGCTTATTTTCGGGCAACGGACCTGAGACGAAGAGCCGTCCGCTAGATGTAAGCACCCGATGAGCCTCGCCAAATGTAAAGTCGAGGTTTGAAGCGTAGTAGATGGCGAAGGCGCTTGTGCAGAGGTCGAAGGAGTTATCCGCAAAGTTGAACGGCTTGTTGAAATCCAAAAAGACAAAGTCAATGTTCGAGCCGCGTTCTTTGTTCTTGGCGCGGGCTTTGTCGAGCAGTTCCTCCGAGAAATCTCCGCCCGTGATTTTCGCGCCGCGTTTAGTATAATCGTCGAACAGAAAAGACAGTTTGCCCGCGCCGCAGCCGACATCGAGAATGTTCATGCCCGCTTTGGGCTGGAGCAATTCGTTTGTCCACACGTCAATGTTGGCGGAGCCGTATGTTTCGTGGATGTCAATGCGGGTGAGCAGGTCTTTTGAAGTTTCTTGGTAGTTGATTTCCATTGGGTTCTCCTGAGTTGGTCCTCGCGCCGCAAAGTTCACTTTGCATTTGCGCGGTGTAAAAGCAAGCGAAGTGCAAGATAAATCTTGCGGTACGAACTGACAAGAAAAATTATACCAAAAATAAACCAAAATTCAACCGCTGAATTTTGAATGGACAGCGAACCATCCACGAATAAGACTACGAATTCTCGAATGTCGGCGCGCTAATTCGTTTATTCGTGCATATTCGTGGACGGTCTTCATTCCTGTGTAGGACGGATAAAATCGTTGTTGATGGAGAACAACATGCGAAGCAAATTAATATTCCTATTCCTTACAACGATTCTTTTAGCCTCCTGCGCCGCGCCGACGGTGACGCAGACTTCGGAAGTCTCGGAGACTTCCGAAGTCTTGACTCCAACGCCGACATCAAAGCCCGCGCCGGTGACGCGGATCGTCGTCACGCTGGGCGCTCCGATTGCGGAGTTGTCCTCGTCAACGGAGATTGATTCACCCCCGCAATGGATCATTGGAAATTTTGAAGAGATGGGTCTACCTGAAGACTTGCAAGCCGCTTCTTGGGACGGAGAGAAATACGCGAGTTTGCGCCAGCATGGACTTGTACCTGTCTTACAAGGCGGAAATGTTGCAAATTACGCTAAAGATAACGGTATTGTATATGCCCCACAGCCCGCGCAGATAGGTGATGAAGAGGCGCCTGTTCTCACGCCCCAAGGACCGCTTGCTCCAGGAGGGACAATAATCGAGTATGCCTCGCCTGATGGTAAGGTGGTGCGGTATGTGCGCGCAGGGATAGCCTGCCCGACAGATGCCGTGTGTATGCAGGTAGTAAGCTACAACCCAGAGGATTTGGCTACCCTGTACTGGGTCCAACTCGATAAAGAGACGGGTGAATTTCTTGGCTACATGTCGGCATTTACTGATAACCCAAGTAGCCGAGGAGAGTGGCTCCCAGTGGGCGAGAAGTGGACAAGTAGTCTCTCGGGACCAACCGCTCTTTTGGCAGGAGAGGGGTACGGTATAGCGTATGAGCTAAGTGTGGATAAAAGTACGAACATCTTATTTTTTGCCTCTGGTGGGAGTGAGTATCAGGCAAAAGATAGAGACATTCACTACTCGCCACGGGATAAGAGGCTATGGATTGATAACGAAAGCGGAATATTTCTTTTTGATCAAACAACTCACGAGTGGACGAGGCTCGCAGACCAGGGTACGCAGATGTTGGCGGTGGGGGATAAACAGATGATTATTGCGGATGAGGCGTGGCTTGCAGTCTCAAGCATTGATGGCAGTAGCGGAGTGCAGGTAGTTACAACTGAGGACGGACAGCAGTGGGTGTGGGGGCAAGCGGGGTGGGAAAAGTACAAGGTTAAGATAGATGTGGCTCTGTTCTCGCCAGAGGTGACCGCCGCACTAGAGAAGAATGGGCTCAGCGTTGCACCAGAAGATTTCTGCCTCTGGGAGGGGACGGAGGGGGCAACGGTGCAGTGCCTGACGCTCAACCCCGAGAATGTGCCAGAGCTCAAGCAGACTCTATCAAAACTTAATAATACAGTTGGGTGGCTTAGTACCTGGAGCGTTAGGGACAAGAAACCAGGCAAGTACCCGACGCTCGCCTCGTACGAGGCGATGCTCAAGAATAAGCCAATGCAACTAGCCATGGATGTAGGCATGGTATGGCATCCTGACAACAAGGGGGTACTGCCGACTGAGGGGGTAATGAGGCCCGCGAGTGAGTGGGAGATAGACGGCGTGAGAGTGGGCAACGGCGCCCTCATAGATACGAGCCAGATAGGGATGGAGATAGTGGACTGGACAGAGGCACAGCAAGAGGGCGGGTATATTGGATTGGGTGCTGGTTTGTGTATTAAGCAGGAATTGGTACCTGTGGAAGGGGTATTAGTCAACGGACAACAGGTGTTTAGAGTTGTGTTAAGGTTTACGGATCTTGCGGTGGCTTCGGATAATATCAAATATGATGGTGATGGTGATGGTGTAAACGATTATGGGATTTTAATTCCAGATTTATCTTTACCTATCGCAGATAATGCTCGGGCGTGGAATCAGCTAATGAACTATCTAGGGGATGTTGCAGATGGTATTGGGAGGAACCCCAAGACTACGGTGGTGGATAACTATTGGGATACCCTCGAGTTTACCGCAGGCGGGGAAGTTATCCTCAATAAAGAGATCATGGATGAGATGGCAGAGGGGATAGAGTTCTTTGACGCAGAGCCACAGTAAGTGGAGTTGCAGAGGCGGGTGTAAATGTGGTACGAATAAGGTATGAGATGGATATGGGGAGCGCTTGTCTTGATATTTATTATTGTCGTCTGGTACACATGGGGGCGTGTAGCGATAAGCAATAGACTCGTTTGGATCTCGTGTAACCCCAGTTGGCGGTGGAAGATAAACTCAGCCTGCCCGCTTCCGCGCGGTTGAACGTGGCGTTTGAGACAGTCGCCGCGTAATTTGGCGGTATGAAGGGAATAAAAGGATTCCGAGGTTGTTAGAGACTTCGGAATCCTTTTGTCTTTAATCTATTTGCAGGAGGCGGGTAAAATCGTTGTTGATGGAGAACAACATGCGAAGCAAATTAATATTCCTATTCCTTACAACGATTCTTTTAGCCTCCTGCGCCGCGCCCACACAACAAGCGACGGTCATCCCTCAGACTTCCGAAGCCTCCGAGACTCCCGAAGTCTTGATGACCGCAACACCAACCCAAGCTCCCACATCAATGCCGACAAGCACTACAACGCCCGAACCGGCTAAGGTGAACGCGCCGCCGTTCTCGCCAGAGGTGACGGCCGCACTGGAGAAGAATGGACTCAGCGTTGCACCAGAAGATCTTTGTCTCTGGGAGGGGACGGAGGGGGCAACGGTGCAGTGCCTGACCCTCAACCCCGAGGCGGTACCAGAGCTTAAGAGTATCTTCTCCAAACTCAGCCATACGGTCGCGTGGCTTGATACCTGGAGTGTTTACCCCAATAAGCCGGGCAAGTACCGCACACTCGCCCAGTATGAGGCGATGCTGGCTGCCCAACCACTCCAGAGTGCCAAAGATATGGCAATGGTGTGGCATCCCGACAATATCCGCCTATCCAACAGTGGAGGCGCGTGGCAGAAGACGAGTGAGTGGGAGGTGGACGGGGAGCGGATAGGGAACGATGCCTTAATAGACACGAACCAGGTAGGGATAAGACTCGAGGACTGGCACGAGGTAAAAGACGAGGGTGGCTGGATTGTGATTACGGGTAATGTAAGAATTAAACAAGCAATAGAGCCAGTCGAAGACCAGGAAGGGGTGTGGAGGGTGGTGTGGAGAATAGCAAGGATGTTTACCAAAACGGAAGCAATGGCTGATCCTAATGAGGGAGATTACGAGAGTACCTACGGAATATTGATGTCTGACCCTACTCTTTCGGTTGGTGAAAATGCCGCGGCTTATAACTACGCGATGAGGTGGATTCAACATGTCCAGCAGGTGGCAGAGGCCAATCCCGAGACGGCGCTATGGAAAAGCGGCTCAGGTACTGCCTTTATGGAGTTTGCGCAGCCAAAGATAAAGATGGGTCGGGACGAGATGGTCGAGCTACATGAGGGAACGGAGTTCTTTGGGGCTGGTCAGTAGTTCACACCGAACTAGTTGCTATCACCCTACTGTTTGTGGTACGAATAAAGAATGAGGCGGATGTTGTGGATAGGTGTAGGAGTAGTGGTGACTGGGCTCGTGGTCTATTCACTTGGCCATATCACGGTGGGACGGCACTATATCTGGATCTCCTGCCCGCCCGAGTGCAGGCAGGGGGCAGTGTTATCAAGAAGCATTTTGAAGGCATGATAAAATTCCCGCACATTGGAGTCATCATGGCAAGCAAAATAAATTCCGTCAAAGGCACACGCGAGTTTTACCCCGAGCAGATGTTCGCGCGCAACTTTATCTATGAAAAAGTTCGCGCGGCGTCTGAGATGTTCGGCTATCAGGAGTGGGACGGCCCGTTCATCGAGCCGATTGACTTGTACGCGGCGAAATCGGGCGAAGAACTCGTGAAGAAGCAGTCGTTCACGTTCGAAGATCGCGGCGGCGATTTGGTGACACTGCGCCCCGAGCTCACGCCGTCGCTGGCGCGGATGATCGCGGCGAAGCAGGGCGAGTTGAATTTCCCCGTGCGCTGGTGGTCGTTCGGTCCGTTTTGGAGATATGAGTCGCCGCAACGCGGACGCACGCGCGAATTCTTTCAATGGAATATTGATATGCTCGGTGTGGACTCTCCCGAAGCGGATGCGGAGCTCATTGCGGTGGGGGCGACGTTCCTGCGCTCGGTCGGACTCAGCCCCAGCCTGACTCAAATTAGTGTGAATAATCGGCGCCTGATGGAATCGCAGTTCGACGCGCTCGACATCCCAGCCGACAAGCGCGTGGATGTGTCGAACCTCGTTGACCGCCGCGCGAAAATGGAATCCGCGAAGTGGGATGCGTACGCGCTTGAACTTGGGTTGAATCAAAAACAACTCAATGGCTTGAAAGACTTGCTCGGTAATTTCGACTTATGGAAGCAAAGCAACGAACTGACTCGTACCTTCGCCGCGCTCGAAGCGTTGGGCATCAAAGAATATGTGAAGTTCGATCCGAACATCATGCGCGGATTGTTGTACTACACAGGCACGGTCTTCGAAGCGTTCGATACAAGCGGATCGGTGCGACGCGCCATCTTCGGCGGAGGTCGCTACGACAATTTGCTTGCCGATGTCGGCGGACAGCCATTATCTGGCGTTGGCTTCGCTATGGGCGATGTGGTGGTGGGGATCATCTTGCAAGAGGCGGGACTCATTCCTGAGTTTCAGCCTAGCCCCGCGCAGGTGTTGGTCACTGTGTTCGATGAAAAATTACTGCCGCAATCTTACGCGCTCGCGGCTGAGTTGCGCAACGCGGGACTCAATGCGATGGTCTACCCCGAGCCGACGAAACTGCCGAAGCAATTCAAATTCGCCGACAAGATGAAGATGAAAGCCGCGCTGGTGTTGGGACCCGACGAAGCGGAGAAAGGCTTGGTGGTTGTCAAAAACCTGACGACGGGCGAGCAGGCTCAGGTCACGAGAGAAGCGGTTTTTGAATCTGTAAAAGAAATTTTGCAGACATGAATCTACTCTGTGCCGGCTTCTGACAGTATTGAAGCGCCCAATAAAAAAGCCGCGCATTCGCGCGGCTTTTAGTTCTATCGTCCGTCGTCTACGTCTTTTACGCCGTAGCCCGGTCCGTCTTTGAAGAAGTCGTAGTGGGGTTGGATGTCGGGCGTGAAGTCGAGGACTTCGCCGGCTTCGAGTTGGCGGGCGGTGTCAATCGAAATCGGATTGCCGTGATGGTTCGTGCCTTCGAAGTGGCCGGTCAGCCCGACTTGGCTGATATATTCGCCGCCTTTGGCGGTATAGGCGCTGGGCACTTCGTCTTCGGGGAAGATCGCCATATAGGGGCATTCGGGCACGCAGGCGCCGCAGTCAATGCAGGTGTCTGGATCAATATAGATCCAGGGCCATTCTTCGAGCGGGAAGCCCGGCAACATACATTCTACCGGGCAAACTTCAATGCAGCCTCGATCTCGAACGCATAAACTTGTGATGATGTGGGTCATGAAACACTCCTTTGAGAAGTTAGTAGTGATGTCCGCAACCTTGCGAAGGTTGGAGAATCCTTCGCAAGGTTTAGAGTCGCCTGATTATATCTGTCTTCGCGTACTCTGCAAGATAAAAAATGTTACTTCGCAGCAAACTTTGCGGCGACCGCGTCCCAATTGACTGTGTTCCACCACGCTGTTACATAGTCGGCGCGGCGGTTTTGATAGTTCAAGTAGTAGGCGTGTTCCCATACATCAATGCCGAGGATCGGGGTTGCGCCGTCTGAAAGCGGATTGTCTTGATTTGCCGTCGAAACGACTGCGAGTCCGCCGCCGTTTTTCTTGACGAGCCACGCCCAGCCGGAGCCGAAGCGCGCGCCTGCAGATTTAGCGAACTCCTCTTTGAACGCTTCGAACGACCCAAAGGCTGAGTTGATCGCTTCAGCCAATTCGCCTTTTGGCGCTCCGCCGGCGTTTGGACCCATGATCTCCCAAAATAGATTATGGTTGTACGTTCCGCCGCCATGATTGCGTACAGCGCCGCGCACAGACTCGGGAACAGCGTTTAAATCGCTTAACATCGCGACGAGCGATTTGCCTGCAAGTTCGGGAGTTTTATCTACCGCGTTATTTAAATTCGTAATGTAAGCCTGATGGTGCTTTGCATAGTGGATCTCCATCGTGCGCGCGTCAATGTGAGGCTCAAGCGCGTCGAAAGCATATGCCAGTTTTGGAAGTTCAAATGCCATGATCGTCTCCTTGTAAAAATGATTACGGAAATTGTAGCCTTGTGAGTAGAGAGTGTCAAGAAAGATATTCATCGTTGTTGGCGACGAAACTCATGCGCTTGCCTGACGACCTTCTTAAAGTGGGGTACACTCGGCGGCGATGGATTCCCGCAGCCGGTCTTTTCTCCCCGCCGCGTTAAGCGCCGCGATCCTTGCCGTTTCGACCGCAAGTATTTTTATTCGATTCGCGCAGAACGGCGGCGCTTCGTCGTTGACGATCGCGGCGTTGCGGCTGACGTTTGCTGTGCTGCTGATCGCTCCGCTCGCGCTTACCCGTCACTGGATTGAACTCAAGCGCCTCTCGCAGGCTGAAATTCTGCTCGCTGTTTTCTCAGGCGCTTTTCTCGCCGTTCATTTTGCCGCTTGGATCACGTCGCTGGAATATACGAGCGTAGCCAGCTCGGTCGTATTTGTCAGCACGGGCCCGCTCTGGGTGGCGTTGTTGTCGCCGGCGTTATTAAAAGAACGCCTATCTCGCAGCGCGCTGGCTGGGCTGGCGCTGGCGTTGGCTGGTGGAATTGTCATCGCGCTTTTTGACGCGCGCGGCAGCCTCGGCGCTCGGTTAAGCGGACGCGCCATGTGGGGGAATTTCCTCGCGCTTGTGGGAGCGTGGGCGGTGAGCGGTTACTTGATCTTAGGGCGGAAGCTTCGCGCAAGCATGTCATTAATCCCATACGTTTTCCTTGTGTATGGAGCCGCCGCCGTTATGTTGTTATTAACGATGACTGCCGCCGGTGATTCGCCGTTTGGTCTCGCGCCGCGAACCTATCTGTGGATCTTCCTACTGGCGGCATTGCCGCAAGTTGTTGGTCATTCTATTTACAATTGGGCGCTGAAGCGCCTGTCGGCGGCGCTTGTGGCGGCGACTACGCTGGGCGAACCGATTGGTTCGGCGTTTTTAGCCTACTTCATATTGCAAGAAACGCCTTCGTCAACAACCTTGTTTGGCGGCGCGTTAATTCTCGTGGGCATCTATCTTGCCGCGAAGAGTAGATAAGAGAATGCAAATGATAAAACTCCCCCCGCATCTATACCTCGACAAACGCGGCATCGCTTATGAGGCGCGTAGTTTTTCGCCTGAAACTGAAAAGGGCGCGGCGCATGTGGCGCATGTATTGGGATTCTCCGAACGGCAAGCCGTGAAGACGCTGATCTTTCAAGCAGACACGGGCGAGCGCGTGCTTGTGATGCTCGGCGGCGACCAGAACGCGATCTCTGGAAATTTGAAGAAAGCCATCGGCTCGCGCAATATTCAGATGGCTTCGCCTGACGCGGTGAAAGAAACGACGGGATATGTGATCGGTTCGATCCCCGCGTTCGGCTGGCAGCCCAGCGGATTCCGCTCCTTCCTTGAAGCGACCTTGCTCAACGAACCTATTCTCGGCACGGGCGCGGGTCAATGGGGCGAGGAGATTATGATCGCACCACAGGATTTAATTCTTGCGAGTCGCGCTATTGTAGTGAATCTGACAATTAGGGAAGAAAGATAGCGCGCGAGTCGTCAAAAAGAATGCCGAGCGCATCGCGTTCGGCATTTGAAGAACAAGGAGTTTCTTTATGACTGTATTTACCAAGCCTACCGACGCCGAGTTGCGCAGGCGGCTGTCGCCGTTGCAATATCAGGTTACGCAACAGCGAGGCACTGAGCGCGCTTTTGCGAATCAATATTGGAACAACAATGCAGACGGCGTTTACGTGGATATCGTTTCAGGCGAGCCGTTATTTAGTTCGTTGGATAAGTTCGATTCGGGCTGCGGCTGGCCCTCGTTCACGCAGCCGCTGGAAGCGGATAATATCGTCGAGCGCGAGGACGATGAGTTGTCTATGCAGCGTATTGAGATTCGTTCGAAACAAGGCGATTCGCATTTGGGTCACGTTTTTGAAGACGGTCCTGCGCCGACGGGTTTGCGCTATTGCATGAATTCGGCTTCGATGCGATTTATCCCAGTGGAGAAGCTGGAGGAGGAAGGGTACGGGGAATATAAGTCGCTGTTTGAGAAGTAGACTGACCATGCTTAGAAAGAGGAGACTTGTTTTATGAGAAGAGTCTCCTCTTTTACATTTGGCGGTTAGGCAGTTGCGAAGGACCATTGAAGCGAAGCCTACCGATGTAAGAACTCTAGAAGACTGCTTTCTTCGCGTCCATATGTAGCCGGTTATATACTCTCCTTGATCTGCGTTAACAAAACTGCCGGTACGATCTATTCCAATTCCGATAAAATTAACCTCAAATCGAGAGATGTAGTTGCCTTGCGCCCTTAAATTTCACCATATTTTGGAGGAATTCTTATGCCGACCCTGACACGCTTAATTAAAGCAACCTTTTCTATTGGAATTCTTGTTCTTTCCGTCTTTACTTCCCGCACAAATTCTGCGCAGGCTGCGCCAGCCCAAGCCGGAGAATTCATCGAGGCTCGCGCGCCTGCTCATGAGTTATATGCGACTGGAAGCCCTCTTCTGCGCGATATCTGGGTAGATCCTGTTAATGGAAACGACGCCAATGATGGCGCTTCGCCCGCTGCCGCCTTTCGCACCATCAGCGCCGCATGGAACGACGTTCCGATGAACGTTGTGTTGAGCGAAGGCGTGCGCATCAATCTCCAGCCGGGCAGCTATCCCGAATCTTCTATTCCAGTTTACTTGGAGTCGCGCTATGGCGCATATGATGCTCCTATTTGGATACGCGGCAATGGGGCGCGCGGGCAGATTGTTTTGCTCGGCGATTTGAATATTTACGACGCGCGCTATCTCTATATCGAGTCGTTGACCATCAATGTCAACGGCGACGTATTGCATTGCGAGCTATGCGATCATTTGTTGTTGCGCAACGTAGATTTCAGAGGGAATGGAGATGCACATGAAACTGTTAAAATTAACCAGTCGCAATACGTCTATATCGAAAATAGCGACCTTTCGGGATCGTATGAAAATGTAATTGACTTCGTATCTGTGCAATATGGTCATATTGTGAAAAATAAAATCCACGGCGGCGACGATTGGTGCGCCTATGTGAAGGGCGGCTCAGCCTATATCCGCGTGGAAGGGAACGTTATTTACAACTGCGGCACAGGCGGATTCACCGCTGGGCAAGGCACAGGGTTTGAATACATGTCCTCGCCCTGGTTGCACTACGAAACGTATGACGTCAAATTTGTCAATAATGTTATCCACGACGTCGAAGGAGCGTGTTTCGGCGTCAACGGCGGCTATAACATCTTGATGGCTTACAACACTTGCTATCGTGTGGGCAGCCGCAGTCATGTGGTCGAGGTTGTTTTTGGCGGGCGTTCTTGCGACGGCGACGCTGCGCAATGTAATGCGAATCGGCTTGCGGGAGGATGGGGTACAAATAGCATCGGAGACGAAGAGCCTATCCCTAATCGCAATGTGTATATCTACAATAATATTGTTTATAATCCGGCCGGCTTCCAGAGCGCGTGGCAGCATTTTGCTATCTATGGACCGCGCGCGCCTGCGGGCGGTTCAAATATTCCTAATCCTGCAAAAACGGACGTGAATTTAAGAATTCGCGGCAACATCATTTGGAACGGGCCGGCGGGTCATCCTCTGGGAATTGAGGACTCGAGTGAAGGATGTCGTCCCGCGAACCCAACTTGCAATGAAACGCAATTGCGCGCCGACAACGCCATTAACGTCATCCAGCCGCAACTAGTCAACCCTGCCGGCGGAGACTTCCGTCCTGTGACAGGCGGAAACGTGTTTACTGCGGCGACGTATCCCATTCCTGATTTTACATGGAGCGACGCGCCTATTTTGCCTTCCGTTCCGCTGGGAATTCTTTCAAATGCGGTGGATGCGGATGCCGCTGGCACAACTCGCACTACGATCAGTCCGCCGGGCGCGTATTTTAGCGCCTCCTCGGCTGTCCCGGGTAGAAGCGTTTTCCGTTCGATTGGAGCGGAAGACGGCTGGACGTTGGAAGCGACGGAGAATAGCTCTACGGGCGGAACGCTTAATCGCTCGGCAGGGGCGTTTAATGTGGGAGATGATGCGGAGGATCGCCAGTATCGCGGCTTTTTGTCTTTTAATACTTCGTCCCTTCCTGATGACGCGGTTATTACAAAGGTCACGCTCAAGATTCGATTCTTCCGTACGATTGGAACGAATGCGTTTACTTCGCTCGGCGGGTTGACCGTGGATGTGCGAAACGGCGCGTTTAGCAACGATCCCGGTCTTGAACTAATTGATTTTCAAGCCGCGGCAACGAAGCATGCGGTCGGCGCGCTTCCGTCTACGCGAGTGAATGGCTGGCACGTGCGCGTGTGGACGAGCGATATTCTCGCTTACATCAATAAAACAGGGCGGACGCAATTCCGCTTGAGATTTGCCCTTGGCGATAACGATAATGGCAACGCAGATTTTGTCCGTTTTTATAGCGGCAATGCCCCAACTGCGGGAAATCGACCGGCGTTGATTGTCGAATACTATACGCCGTAATCTATGGTTTTGAGATAAAACAACGTTCCAAGAAGTTTGGGCGTTGCGCTTCGTTGAGCAAGAAGGAGCGCGCCGTGTTAATGAACAGAGTCCCATCTTTAAGATGGGACTCTGTTATGTTAAGCGGTGAGAGACGATAGTCTATTTAATAGTCACTTGCACTGCTTGCACTAACACGCGGTAACGATAGGCGTCGGACGCTTCATCGTAAGAGCGGCAGGTGATGAGCGTCAACCAGGGGACGTCTTTGTGCTGGAAGGCGGAGGTTGTCGCATTAGGCTCTACTTGCAATACAGAACGGACTTCGTAGACGTATTCCTGTCCCCAAGCGTGAACGCTGATGCGGTCGCCGTACCAGAGCGTGTTAATGGATAAGAACGGTCCGGCTTTATTGTCCGCGCCCCAAACGTGACCGGTGATCGCCGAATTGCCGCTCCAAGTGGGGAAAGCGGTTCCTTGCAGCCAGCCGGCGTTGTTGCCCAACCACGAGACATCCCAATTTCCGTTGACGGTTTGCGGAACGCCGACGATAGGCATTTTCACGCCCAAGCGTGGAATTTCAAGCCATAGGTCGCCGAGCGCATTGTAGGCGATGCTTGGCGATGAAAGCATAGTTGTTCGCCCTGTGGCGAAACCGGTAGCAGGCAATGCGAAAGCATTGAGGCTAGAAGACCCGGGCGTGAGAGAGCCAGCGGGCGTAGGGGACGCAGTGGGCGTAGGGGATGCAGTGGGCGTAGGGGATGCAGTGGGCGTAGGCGTCGCCAATACCGTGAAGTTAACCGCGCTGTCAATCGCGCCCCAGTTCAATTCGTTGTTATCGTTATCTTCAATGGAAGTCGTTCCGCAGACCAACAGGCGATATCTTCCAGCAGACAAGGGGATGCCGCCGTTCACATTAATTGTGACGGTATACGTTACGGGATCGTAGGTCGCGCTATTGATGGCGATATTGACGTCGTCTCCGCCAATGCCGCTCATACAGTTGATTGTATCAGATGTGGAGTCGCCTCCATATTCATACAGCATGTAGTTGACGACGTTATTGGCGGCTTGCGCGGAACCATCGTCTAAGGCGTCTTTATTGAAAGCAACCGCCAGTTGCGAAATGCCTGCGTTGAGTATGTCGCCGTCCGCTGGAGAACTGCCGATCGTGGTAATTAATAAAGGCGTAATCCACGGGCAACTATAGTAGTCGCAGGGCGACGAGGAGTAGAGGATGTTTTCTGCGGCTAAGCCAAGGATATCGGGTTGAGGAGGCGATGGCGGAACTGCCGATCCGCCATAGGCGACCGGCAGAAGGGAAGCATAAGGAGGCTCGACGCTATTTTGAATCGCAACAGTTGGAGCGGGGGCGCCCCACCAATTGCCCTGAAAGTCTTTCGTGTTTGTCGTGTTGGGCGCCGGCAAAGCGCCGCCAGTTTGACGATCTGCTACTTGACCGTACCAATTGCCGCTAATATTGTTGCCGCGAAACCACGAACCAATAGCGGATTGCACTGGCGAATTTGAGCCGCCGCTGGCGTCCAAGAAAAGAACGCCTAGCGTCCGATTGTTCATGATTTTGTTGGATGTGACGGACAAGTTATTGGTCGTGTTGCGGAAAATCATACCGGTATGATTATCGCTAATGTCGTTTCCTATAATTATGTGCCCCGAACTATGATTAATGTCAATGCCTGTGCGGTTGCCGGTAATTAAGTTGCTTTGAATGAACACGCTCGTAATTGCCGTGCCTTGAATGGCAATTCCCGCCGAGTTGAGGCTCGCGTTATTCCAATCCACCGAATTATTTCCAGCCCGGGTAATCGTGAACCCCTGGATTATGACGTTGCTTGCCGTGATTCTAACTGTTGCGGAGGAGAGTCCGCCAATTTGACCGACGATGATCGTCGTAGCGGAACCAGCGCCGCTGAGCGTTAGCGATTTGTTGATCGTAATATCTTCGTTATAGGTCCCCGCATTGACGTTAATCGTATCGCCAGCGGCAGCGGCGTCAATAGCGGCTTGGATGGTTGGGTAACAGCCGCCGCCTCCTACGCATAACGTGGCGGCGCGCGCTGGGCTGGTTGGCAATGCGCCAAAAACCAGCATAGCGATCATTAAAGCCGTAAATGCCTTGAAAACAATCGATAGCTTCATGCGATTCTCCTGGAAAATAAATTGTGAGATATTCTTTGGGGAGAGTAGTGGCGTTGAGGCGGCGTGTCCCTTAGAGCATCCTTGTCTGCGATTATAATAATTAAGACGAAGATTAGTCAAGGATTAAAAAAGGCGAATTTGTCAGCTGATTGTAATGATCTTGTGGGGAAATTATCGCGGTTGATTGCTTCAAATAGGGCTAATAGGACTTACGCAAGACCCCGAGATCAAGCCGCGAATTTTGTTATCTCAAATACAACCAATTCAATTCTTTCAGCCGTTCAGCCAGCGACTCGGTCAAATCGCCTTCGTTCATCCGCCACTCCCAATTGCCGCCTAGTGTGGAAGGGAAGTTCATCCGCGCTTCGCCGCCGCAGTTCAACACGTCTTGCATAGGCGTCATGGCGATCGTGGCGATCGACGACCAGACCGCGCGGATTAACTCCCATGCAAAGCCCTGCGAGAGTTCGGAACCTTCGCAAGGTTCAATGTTCAAATATTTCAGCGCGAATTCACGCTCATTTTCGTCAGCGGTTTCAAGCCAGCCTCGCGCGGTGTTGTTGTCGTGTGTGCCGGTATATGCTGCGCAATTTTCGGGATAGTTATGCGGTAGAAAGGGGTTATCGGGACCGGAAAAGCCGAACTGCAATACTTTCATGCCCGGTAGTTTGAATTCTTCGAGCAGGGCGATTACGTCGGGCGTGATCAAGCCAAGGTCTTCGGCGATGACGGGGAGGTTAAGGTCGGCGGTTGCCGCGCCGTCGCTAAGTTTTTCGTCAAGCGCGCGGAAAAAATCGGAACCGGGACCCGGAACCCAATGTCCATGCTCGGCGGTTTTGTCCCCAGCGGAGATTTCGTAATAGCCCGCAAAGCCGCGAAAGTGATCGAGCCGCAAAATATCTAACGATTTCAGCGCGGACTTGACCCGCTCCAGCCACCATGCGTAACCAGACTCTTTGTGCGCATCCCAGCGGTAGAGCGGATTGCCCCATAATTGACCGGTGGGCGAGAAAAGATCGGGCGGCACGCCGGCGACGACGGTCGGAGCGCCTGCTTCATCGAGAAAAAATAATTCGGGGCGCGACCACACGTCTGCGCTGTCGTAGGCGACGAAGATCGGCATGTCGCCGATAATTTTCAGTCCCTTTTCATTAGCGTACGTTCGCAAACTTTCCCATTGGCGGAAGAATAAAAATTGATAGAACGAATGGCGATGGATATCGTCTGATAATTTTTTACGCGCCTCGTCTAAGGCAGGTTGCTTGCGCGCGCGGAGCGGCTCTTCCCATGTGTTCCACGCTTTGCCGCCGTGCGAATCTTTCAATGCCATGAAGAGAGAAAAGTCGTTCAACCATGCCGCGTTTTGTGCGCAAAAATAATCGAAGCCGTTGCGGAGGTCTTGGGTCGAGGCGGAGAGGCGAGCGAAAGATTTGGAGAGTAGATTTAGCTTCCATGGGATGAGCGAGCCGAAGTTTACGCGAGAGGCAGGAAATTTCGGCGCGTCGCGCAAATCGTCTTGAGTCAGCAGCCCATCTTGAATCAAAACGTCTGGGCTAATTAGATAGGGATTGCCTGCGAAGGCGGAAAAACATTGATATGGTGAATCGCCATAGCCTGTCGGTCCGAGCGGAAGGATTTGCCAAAGTTTGCAGTTTGCCGATGCGAGCCAGTCAACAAAACGATAGGCTTGCGGACCGAGGTCGCCGATGCCGTACGGGCTTGGAAGGCTTGTGGGATGTAGGAGGATTCCGCTGGTGCGATCAAACTTCATTTGCCAGCCTTTTTGTCTCCACGGTCTGCCCGGCGCGGATAACTGTTTCAGTTTCGCTGTAATCGCTTATGGCAACGTCGGTGCCGATCTCGGCTTCCGGCTCGACGACGTATCCGGGCGGCACTTCGCTGTTCTTGCCAACAAGCGCGATGCGAATATCTTGATCGGCTACGCCCCAGCCGATGCGGGCGTTCTGCCCGATGTGGGCGCGTTTATCCAGTATGGCGCGCTCGACGACCGCTCCGCTTTCGATGACGGCGTTGGTGGCGATGATCGATTCGCGCACTACTGCGCCGGCGCGAATTATGACGCCCGGCGAGAGGACGCTGCTTTCAACGCGCGCGCCCGCTTCGATAAAGCAGCCGTGACAGATCATGCTGGCATAGATATCGGCTCTGGCGGGCAGACGTGCGGGAGGATATTCTTCGGTGCGCGTATGGATGATCCAATCGCGATTATAGAGTTTAAGCGTGGGCGACGGCGCGAGCAGATCCATGTGCGCTTGCCAGTAAGATTGGACTGTGCCGACGTCCATCCAATAACCGGTGTAGGGGAAGGCGAATACTTGCGCTTTCGCCTTAACGAGCCGCGGCAAGATATCTTTGCCGAAATCGTGCGACGAGCCTTTGCGCTGACTGTCTTCCCACAGGCATTTGTCCAGCACGGAGCGGTTGAAGAGGTAGACGCCCATGTTGGCGAGTCTGCCCGGCGGATTGGCGGGCTTTTCGACGAACGATTTGACGCGATAATTATTGTCCGTGGCGAGGATGCCGAAGCGCGACGCTTCTTCGAGCGGGACGCTGATGGTCCCGATAGTTACGTCGGCTTGATGATCCAGATGGAAAGAAACCATCGGCTCATAATCCATCGTGTAGATGTGATCGCCTGAGAGGATGAGGATAAGATCGGGGTTGCCTTGCTTGATGAAGCTGAAATTCTGTTGCACGGCGTCCGCGGTGCCGGCGAACCAGCCCGCGTTGTTGCGAGCTTTGTATGGCGTAAGGATTTTGACGCCGCCGGTGAAGTCGCGGTTGAGGTCCCAAGGCGCGCCTGAGCCGATATGTTCGACGAGCGATTGCGGGCGATATTGAGCGAGCACCATTAAATCGAAGATTCCCGAGTTGACGCAGTTCGAGAGGGCGAAGTCGATAATGCGATATTTGCCGGCGAATGGAACAGCGGGCTTAGTGCGTTTCTTAGTCAATACGCCGAGCCGCGAGCCTTCGCCGCCAGCGAGGATGATAGCGCGCGTTTTCATTCGCCTCCTCCATAGATCGGTTGAAGTTTGGTCTTATCTTCGCGAACGTTCCATTTGGAATTGGCGGCGGCGCGATATGATTCGCGCAATTCCCCGGCGAGTCGTTTGTAGAGGCCGGCGTATTGTTGCGCCGAAGCGCGCCAGCCGAAATCGGTCGCCATGCCGTTCCTTTGAAGGGTTTGCCACGCTGCACGGTCTGGAAACAGGGTCAATGCACGGCGCAGCGCTTCATTAAATGCTTTGACATTCGCGCTTACGAAGACGAAGCCCGTTTCCGCTTCGGTGACGGTATCGTGTAATCCGCCGACAGCGCGCACAAGCGGAACGCAACCGTAACGCATGGCAATCATCTGTGAGATGCCGCAGGGTTCGTAGCGCGAAGGCATGAGCAGCAGGTCGGCGCCGGCGTAGATGCGCCGCGCTAGTTTCGCATCGAAGCGTGTTTCAACGCGGATGCGACCGGGAAAATCTTCTTGTAATTTTTTTGCCGCGGCTTCCAGTTTAGGGTCGCCGGCGCCAAGCAGCGCCAGCTGCCAATTCTGCCTTTTCAACATACGCAAGCCCTTGAGGGCAATGTCTATGCCTTTTTGCGGGTCCATCCGCGAGACTATGCCGAGCAGGGGAACGTCTGGATTGACGGACAAGCCGAGCGATTCTTGCAATGCGAGTTTGTTTTTTGCACGGGCAGAGAGGTCGTCGGCGTTATAGTTGACCTGTAGGGCTGAATCAGTTTGCGGATCGAATGAGGCTGTATCAATCCCATTGAGAATTCCATGCAGCGTGTCGGTTCGATTTCGGAAGAATTCTTGCAACCCGCATCCGAATTCTTCGTGCAGGATCTCGGCGGCGTAGGTGGGTGAGACGGCGACAATGGCATCTGACGCCCATAAGCCGAGCGGCATCGGCAAGACGCGCGCCCAATGGGGCAGGTCGGTGCTGGCGAGCGGCAAATTATACGACTCAAGTTTCTCGCCGATATCGGGACCGAGGAATGGAAGATTGTGTATCGTGACAATAGACGCGACGCGACGCTTTCTATCTCCCCAACGCTCGACCAGATTGCTGTACGCGGCGAGCGCGGTGTGCCAGTCGTTGCAGTGAATGACGTCCGGCGTCCAGTTGATCTGTCGCGGCAATTCGAGCGCCGCAAGCGAAAAGAAGACGTATTTTTCCGCGTCAAGTTTGTTGTTAGACGAATAGACCGAGCCGCTGGCGCGGATCGCATCGCCATTGATGAAGTAGACCGGCAATCCGTCGAATGAACCTTCGTAGGCTTCCGCCTGAACTTCAACGTCGCCGCGCTGCAACGAGAACATACTGACCGGTTTCAGCGAGCCGGCTTTGATTGCCGCATGCAACGGCAGGACGACGCGGATGTCGAATTTAACTTCGTCGTTGGAAAGTTCCTTGAGGGCGCGCGGCAACGAACCCGCCACATCTCCGAGACCGCCCACTTTTATAAATGGCTCGGCTTCCGCTGCGAGGAAGAGTACGTTGATGGTTTGAGTCATAGGAATTCGCTCACTAGTAGTAGACCCTAAAGGCATCCGGTTCCTTTAGGGTCTTTTTGTTGGGAGCCTGATGGGTTTCGAACCCACAACATCCACATCCACAGTGTGGCGCTCTGCCATTGAGCTACAGGCTCCATGTGTGAAGCCCCGAGATTATATCATTGCTAATTACAGGCAACAAGACTACGGATTCATTGCGCCTGCGATCAATTGCGAGCCGATGCGCTCCGCCGCTTGCGGGTTATCTTCTTCGATTAAAACAACGACGACGATGGGGACGCCGCCCCAATTGGGAGGAGCGCCGGCAATGAACCATGCGACAGCAGAATCGCCTTCTACGGCGCGCCCGCGATGCGACCAGTAACGGTCGCCGCTGCGGATGAGACGCTGCGCTGTTTCATCCGCGATGGGTGCGTTCAGCGCTTCAAATGACGCGCCTAACACAGGGAGCGCCACCCAACCGTCGGCAGGCGTATTGACCGCCGACGCAATGTTCGGCGCTGGGGCGATCCCATGCGCGCTGAGCGCGGCGGCGGCAAGCGCGGCTTGCAGGGGCGTTACATGGAAATGTTCCAGCCCGACCGCTGAAAACGATTGAGCAGTGGGCAGTTGAATTTGCGGCGTCCGCTGAAAGCCGATCGCTTCGTAGACCGATTCGCGCTCTGCGTCTGTTAAGCTTTGTTTTCCCGTTACAGCTTGCGCAAACGGATCTAAGAGGCTGCCGGTAGGATACAGACCTTGCGTAGCGCGATTGATGAGCGGGCGCTTAGGGTCGCTTTGCAGCGCGTCGCCGGTTTCAGCTAACTGGTTGGGATCGAATGTTGGATGAGACGCCATCGTTAAGATCTCGCCGGTCGTTGCGTTTAAGACGAGCGCTGCGCCGGAATATCCGCGCAGAAGCTCGTCGGCGCGAGATTGCAACGTGAGGTCAATTGTGAGACGAACATCCAAGCCGGGCGGCGCCATGCCGTACAGCAGATGATCCCACCAGATCGTTGCGGCAGACGTTCCCTGTAGACCTCGCAAGTAAGCGTCTAATGTCGCTTCCAGCCCCGCCTGCCCATACTTGGCGTGGTTGTAACCGCTGACGGGAGCAAGGTCGGGATATGCATACAGTCGTTCGAGCGCCCCAATCTTGCCTGAGCTTGCATCAATGATCGAGTTGTTTCGGTCAACCAGTTTGCCGCGCGGCACGAAGCGATCTTCGACGATGCGGCGCGGATTGTCCAAGCGGGTGAGTAGGCTGGGTCCGCGCACGACCGCCCACCATCCATTGGCAAGCGCGACGGAGAAAACTCCGAGTAGGAGCGCGGCTCCGAGCGTGTAATAGGGGCGCGGGTTGGCGAGCGGCGCGGGTTCTTCGTCGAGGGGATTGCTGATGCGCAGTAATAACAAGAGCGCCGCAAACGAGGTCAGCAGCGATGATCCGCCGTATGAGACGAACGGAAGCGTAACACCGGTTAACGGGACGAGACGCAAGTTTCCGCCGGCGATCAGCAACGTTTGGATTCCCAAATAAGACGCCAGCCCTGCCGCGCATAGACGGCGAAAAAGATGCGGCGCAAGCAACGCGGCGCGCAAACTGCGAATTAGAAGTAAGCCGACGAGGGCGAGCAACCCGAGCGTTCCTAAAAGCCCGCTCTCTTCTGCGATCGCGGTATAGATGAAATCGGAGACAGCCACCGGTACGACATTGGGGCTGCCGAGACCGAGCCCTCTGCCTTCATTGGGGCTGCCGAGACCGAGCCCTCTGCCTTCGATGCCTCCGTTAGCGACTGCGAGCAATCCTTGAATGATCTGATACGACCTGCCGGCGGAATCTTCCCAGGGATTAATCCATGAATCGAAGCGCGTATGAACGATCTCGATGAAATAGTAACCGCCGACGGCAAGACAGACGATCACCGCGGCGTTGAATAGCAATGTCCGACGGCGACCGCTGGCGAGATAGATCATGATCGTGAATAGCGCGATGAATATGGAGGCGGTTCCCAAATCGCGCTGGAAGAGAAGCAAGAGAATCCCAAATCCGCTGATGACGGCGGTGGGTAAGGTAAGCGAAGCGATGCCGGCGCGAATTGCCAGCTGGTCGGCTAGATACGCCGCGAGAAAAATGATCAACAAGAGTTTTAGCGGCTCGGACGGTTGGAAGTACACACCGCAACATTTCAGCCATAGCCGCGGACCGAAGCCCATGGGATTCGCGCCGAATAACAAAGTGAGTATAACGAGTAGGAAGCCGCCGCTCAGAATCGTGTATTTGTATCGGCGAAGAGAGTTGAGCGGATCGGGCGCTTGTAGACCGAAGAACAATCCAATAAGGCTAACGCCTAACCAGAGCGCCTGGCGGGCGCCGAGGTGCGCGTCAAGCCGCCAGATAGTTAAAAGCCCCCAGCCGCTCAGAAGAACTGCCGTAGGGAAGAGGAATGGATCGGCGTCGGGGAGACGTTCGGCAATTTCGCGATGGATGAGGATAATGAGAAATCCTAGAATTAACGCGGCAATCCAGTGCGTCCATCTTAAAGGCGCATCGAAAGAACGCGCTAGCGCCGCTGGAGCCAGAGTGAGAATCGCCGACTGAAGGAATATAAATGCCCCTGCAACTTTAAGCAGGTTGCCTTGAACGATCCGATTCATTCGTTAACGGTATCTCTAAAGGTATTTTTTTACAAGCAGGTCAAGTTTTTCACGGGCGGCGGCGGAGATGGCGTCTTTGTGCGTGATGAGCGCCGCAGCCAACGCGTCTTTACAATCGCATTTGCGTTCAAAAGCAAGGTTGCGCGCTATGATGCGGATCGTTTCTTGCGCTAATGCGGTATTTTTATTCAAAGTTTGAATCACCATATCAACGGTCACTGATTCTTCGCTGACGCGCCAAACGTCGTAATCTGTGACGTGCGCCATCGTGGCGTAACATATTTCCGCTTCGCGCGCGAGGAAAGCCTCTGGCGAGGCGGTCATGCCGATGATAGACATGCCCCAAGCGCGGAAGGTATTGGATTCGGCTTTCGTCGAGAAACGTGGACCTTCGATCGTAATGAACGTTCCGCCGCGATGAACGATGCCTCCCGCCGCTTTTACGGCTGCCTCCACCTGCGAGGAAAGATCCGCGCAGAAAGGCTCTGCGACGCTGATATGAGCCACCAGTCCTTCATTGAAGAACGTGCGCGGACGTAGGCGCGTGTTGTCGTAAATATTATCTGGGATGACGATGTGTCCCGGCGCGAGTTCTTCGCGCAACGATCCGCACGCGCTGACACTGATAATGCGCTCAACGCCCAGAGCTTTTAATGCGTAAATGTTAGCGCGATAGGGGACTTCGGTCGGCGCGATGCGATGTCCAATTCCGTGCCGGGCGAGGAACGCGATTGGATGTCCTTCCAACGCACCGGTGACGATTGGCGCGCTAAGCTTACCGAAAGGCGTATCAGGATTCTGCTCGGCTGCGTTTTCCAATCCGGGCATGGAATATAAGCCGGAGCCGCCGATAATTGCCAGCGGGTAGCGTTCGGTCATGCGTCCTCCTCTGTTAGTTTTTGTGGACTGAGTTTTCGTCGTTGTCAATCTGCAAGCGGAAGAACGTGTTGCCGCATTTGATTGTATCATCTGTGATGACTACGGCGGGCGTTGTTAAGTGCGAATCGTTGAGGAAAGTTCCGTTCGTAGAGCCCAGATCTTCCAACCACCATAAATTGCGGCGATAAACCAGCCGCGCATGTTGAGCGGAAAGCGCTTCGTCTGCGACCGAGAGATCGCATTGCGAGTGACGCCCTATGATGATTTCTGCTTGATAGAATCGAAAACTTTGTTCTTCGTCAGAATCTTCTTGCTTCTGAATAATGACGATGCCCGTCGGTTTCTTTGCGGCGAGTTTCTGCCCCTCTTGTTTCAACTCGCGCCATAGAATTAGGAACGCCCAAGCAAGAAAAAGATACAATGCGCTCGCAAGAGCCAATCGTAGAACCAGAACGATCGCAGCGATCATTGATCTTTTTTGTTTTTCTTGAACTGATCGGTCCGAATCTCAACTTGTCTGTTCCCAATAGAAGCGGTGGGGCGTTCGCTGGCGCGCAGACGTTGCTGTTCCAGCGGCGAGGTCTCTGCTGTAGCGGAGCGCCCAGCAGAAGTATCCTGTCCGAAGATAAGCGATACTCCTGCGAGCGAGATTACGTCGCCGGGGTACAACACGGTTTGAACGGTGCGTTGCCCGTTCACGAACGTTCCGCCGGTTGAGTTAAGATCGAACAGGATGAATTGCCCGCGTATAGATCGAATTTGTGCGTGGGCGCGTGAAATGCGCGGATCGTCAATGACGAGTTGGTTTTCAAGTCGTCTGCCAATATTGACGACGGGCTTATCGAGGGAATAGACTTTAATCCCTTCGATGATCAAAAAGGCGTTTTCTGGCGCAGAATCGGTTAGCTCTAAAGTTGGGGCGTTTGCATGATCAGACATGCCTTTGGTGTCTTCAATAGGTTCTAGCCTGTGCGAGGCAAGGACGCTAATGTCCTCGCTGGAATAACGCTCGTCAATTGCGATGGCGATCGTCGGCTTCCCCGTAAATTTGATTCCGATATCGTCGCCGGCGGCGATAATAATTCCCGCCAATGCGTTCAGCATGCTTTCTTCTTTCCAAAACGATGAAGAGTCGGGCGAGACGATTAGCGTGTATACATTGGGAGCGATTGCGTCCTCGTCGCTATTTTTGATGATATTTTGCTGAAGCGCGGCGGAAAGGCGTTGAACGACCCGTCCTTGGAGATGCAGGCCGGGCAAAATTCCAGCCAGTTGTTCTTCTACTAGCGATTGTAGCCTTGTTTCCAATTGATCGAGTGAGATTCTCATTGCGTAGATTAAGAAAGATCATGACTTACGCAGACCGAAATCTTTTGTCGCGAATTACGCAAATAATTGCTGTGAAGCGGCGAAATTCGCGGCTTGGTCTTAGGGTTTTGTGTAAGTCCTAAAAATAAGACCTTCCGACGGTATTATTATAGAAGCCTTAATGGAAAACCGCAAGATTGCTAACCTTACGATTTCAGAACATTAAATTTCTAGCGAGGCGAAATATTGCGTTTCTGACCGCAATTAGGGCAAATGCTTTCAGTAGGCTGTATGATAAAACCGCAATTCAAGCAGGTTTCAGGTTGAGCCGACCCCATCGGCGCTCCGCAGGCTAAACAGGCTCCTTCGCCGAGCGGATTCGCCGTTCCGCAGTAGCCGCAGACGACCCGCGCAAATCGTTCGGATAGTTCTTGAGAGGCGCCAAAGGTTTTGGCGGCTTTATGAATTGTTTTCCAGACTTTCTCATTTAGTTGTATGTTCTCGATGTCTTGTGCGAGGTCATCCAGCCGAGAGAATAGGGTGAGCGGGTTGCGAAACGCCGACCAAGCTGTCTGACCGAGGCTCGCGGCTAGCCCCAGCCAAGCCTGTTGCCCAAGCTCTACCATCAAGCCATCGTCCGTTTTTTGAATTTGCACTGTGAGCGCGGTCTGTCCGCCAGAGACGCCCGCTTGAGTGGCGATCTGAACCGCGAGCTTGTCCGCTTGACCGATGGTTTGCGCGCGCAAGTTGCCGCGATTGAACTCTGCGACCAAAGCATGAGCGATGTCGTGCGGTGCGATATCGCCGTGAAAAATTTGTCTGTCCATAAGTTCGATTATAATCCTTCCTGAAAGCGGCGACGCAAGAACGCCGTGTTTCATAGCTTATGTCCTTCTACGCATTTCGGCGAATTTCGTTTAAGCGCTTCTTGAATTCCTTTGCGATCCTCGCTTTGGGGTTAGCAGCGTTCTTTCCGCTTCAACAAGTTGCGGCGCAAGATGCGCCTACGCCGGGCGGCGTAACTATTACTGTAATCTACACCGACCCGATGAATGTTCGCGCTGGACCGGGGCTTTACTATGACATCATCGGTCAGTTGAGTCCCGGCGAAGTTAGAAGTGCACTGGGAATTTCGCCGGGGCGGGAATGGATTCAGATCTCGTTCGACAGCGGTCTCGGTTGGGTCTATGCTTCGTACGTCAGCATTGCAGGCGGCGAGTTGCAAATTATTGAACCGCCGCCGACGCCGACGCCGCTTACGACAGCCACGATAGACCCAACGTTCGCTGCGGCGTTTTATTTTGAACCTACCAATACGCGCCTGCCGACCTTCACGCCTCCGCCGCCGATGACAGTTCCACGGTTTGCGCCGGGGAACGCGCCCGAGTCTCGCGGCGTCCCTTCCGGATACTTTGTTGTTATTTTGGGGCTGCTGGGCGGTCTGGGCTTGGCGTTCTCGTTCGCGTCTCGAAAATGAACGCGCTGGCACGGAATTTCAGAACGTTGCGCAAGACGAAAACCCTGTTCTTTCTATGCGCGCTGGCGGGGTGTGTTCTGTTCGCGCTTGAAGGTCAAATCGGCGTCGCGACGGTAGTCCACGCTCAGCAACCGACAGGCTCCGTTCCCACCGTCACCGGAACAGCGATCGGTCCGACGATCCGAATTGACACCAGCCTTAAGCAAGTGCGCGTCTATGCGGGTCCGAGTTCGTTCGATTATCCAGCCGTGGGCGTGATGACGGGGGGAGAGGTTGCGCCAGCGCTTGGGCGCGCACGCGATAGAGACGACTGGATCAAGATCTACTACGCGGGCGTGCCTAAATCTGAGGCGTGGATATATGGACCGTATGCATTTTTATCTCCCGGCGCGTTTCTACCTATTATTGAGATTCCGCCCACACAAACGCCCGCTTCCACTCCAACCCTTGAACTGACTGTCGAAGCGGCTTTCATTGGACAACCGACTACGACCCGCTTGCCCACGTTCACTCCGCCGCCTCAACTTGAACTGCCCTCGTTTGAAGCTGCGCCTGAAACTCGTCCAACTGGCAGCGTTCCCGCAGGCATGATCATCCTTATCTTGGGGCTGTTTGGCTTTTTTGGCGCAGTCGCATCCTATTTGCGCGGAAGATAGCTTAGCGTAACTAGGATAAAGAAAGACCGGATTTCCTCCGGTCTTTTTTTATCAAATATGAAACTGGTTTAGTTTTGGCAACCGCAAGAACCGCCGCCGCTGCTGCAACCGCAAGAGCCGCCGCCGCTGCAACCGCAGGAGCCGCCTTCGCCATGACCGTGCGATTTTGCAGCCGGGCTATCAACAGCAAAACCTGCGCCGCGATCGGGATCGTTGACAAAATCAATCTTTGCGCCTTGCAAGTAGCCTATGGACATTTCGTCTACGACGACTTTGACGCCATCAAGTTCGAACGTGGTGTCTACGTCTCGGATGGTATCGTCGAGCGCCATGCCGAAGTTGACATTGCAACAACCGCCGCCGGCGACATACACGCGCAAAGCGTATCCTTCAAGGTTGCGTTCGCGGAGGATATTCTTAACCGCCTCAGATGCGGCGGATGTGAGCGTAAGCGTTGGGGCTTGTGTAAGCGTTGTGATTTCTGTTTTTACTTCTTGAAGCATTGCTCCTCCTTTGGAGTAATGGGCTGATGATGAAGGTCATCTTATCTGATTTGAGAGCGGTTGTCAACTAAAAATTACCGTTCGATTTCTTGACACAATAACTTTGCGCCTGTAAAATCCCTCTGCTTTGCCGGGCAAACGCCCGGAAAAAATTTCGCTCGGGAGGAATTACCCCTTATGTATGTTATGGAAGGTCTTACTCACCTGGAGGAGATCGCGATTTGGGCGGTGTTTGGCGTAGCCATTCTCGGCTTATTGTACGCGGTCTTTCTTCGGGCTCAAATCTTGCGTGAAGATAAAGGCACGGAGAAGATGCAGGAAGTGTGGGGCGCGATTAAAGACGGCGCGGACGCGTATCTGAAAAGACAGCTGCGCTCGATTTTGCCTTTAATCGGCGTGCTGACCGTCGCGCTTTTCTTTTCTGTGTACATCGTCCCGCCTTCGCCTGAGGCGTTGGATCGCTTCAAAGGCGCAGACCCGAACTCGGTGCGCTTGTGGATCGGTCTAGCGCGCGCCTTTGCCTTTGTGATGGGCGCAGGATTCTCGCTGGCGGTTGGTCAGATCGGTATGCGTATGGCGGTAGAGGGCAATGTGCGCGTGGCGGCGGCTTCGAAGCGCTCTTTTGGCGATGCGCTCCGCATTGCCTATCGCGCTGGCACGATTACCGGCATGTTGACAGATGGTCTTGGCTTGCTCGGCGGCACGGTCATCTTTATCGTCCTCGGCATTGCCGCGCCAGACGCTTTGCTCGGTTTTGGTTTCGGTGGAACTCTGCTGGCGTTATTCATGCGTGTGGGCGGCGGCATCTTTACGAAAGCGGCTGACGTTGGCGCGGATCTGGTTGGAAAGGTCGAGGCGGGCATTCCCGAAGACGATCCGAGAAATCCTGCGGTGGTGGCGGATCTCGTCGGCGATAACGTCGGCGATTGCGCCGGCATGGCAGCGGATATTTTCGAGTCGTATGAAGTGACGATCGTTGCCGGCTTAATTTTAGGCTTGGCGTTACACACGATCACCGGACGGCTGGAGTGGATCATCTTCCCGCTTATCGTACGCGGCGTGGGCGTGCTGGCTTCTATCATTGGCACCTACCTAGTCAAAGGCGGTTCCGGCAAACGCGGCAACGCGATGGCATCCATCTTCCGCGGCTTTCTCTCTTCCGCAGCGATCTCCTCGGTGATGTTCTTTGTTGCGGGCCTTTTCTACTTGAATACAGCCGCGATGAACGAATGGGGCGGTTGGTGGCGTATGCCGTTGGCGGTTTTCGTCGGCGTATTACTGGCGATCTCGATTGACCGCTTGACGGAATACTTTACGGGCACGGACGCCAAACCCGTGAACGATATTAAGAAATCCGCCGATACAGGTCCGGCGACGTTAATCCTGAACGGCGTATCGGTCGGCTTTGAATCGTCTGTGTGGTCGGTGCTGGTGATCGCTTTAACGATCGTCGCTTCGATCTTTATCTTCGGCACGATCCCCGGCGTGGAAGGCAGCGAGCGCGCGACGTTCATTTTATATGGCGTGGCGATGACCGGCATCGGCATGCTGACGCTGACCGGAAACAACGTGGCGATGGACTCGTTCGGCCCGATTGCCGACAATGCGAACGGCATTGGCGAGATGTCGTGGCACGGACAGGAAGATCAAGAAACTAAAGACGCGCAACAAATTATGGCGGATCTTGACGCGGTTGGGAACACGACCAAGGCGATCACCAAAGGCGTTGCCATCGGGTCAGCTGTGATCGCGGCGGTCTCGCTCTTTGGCTCGTTCCTTGTGGATGTCTCTCGCTCACAAGCAGCGCTGGGCGTTCCGACAGCGCAGCAGATCCAATCTATCGGCATTCGCGTAGACGTTCCGCAAGTATTCGTCGGAGTGTTGATTGGCGGCGCATTGCCGTGGCTGTTCTCTTCATTTGCGATTCAAGCGGTCGCACGCGCGGCTTCGCTGATCGTGTTGGAAGTCCGCCGCCAGTTCAAGTTGGGCGTATTGGAAGGCAAGATCGAGCCTGACTATAAACAAGCGGTGGAGATCTCTACGACCGCGGCGCAGAAGGAACTGGTATCGCTGGCACTGCTCGGCATCGTCACCCCGATCGTTGTCGGTTTGGCTTTGCAAGTAGAAGCGCTAGGCGGCATGTTGGCGGGGATCATCGTCTCGGGCCAATTACTGGCGGTGTTCCTCAATAACTCGGGCGGCGCATGGGATAACGCCAAGAAACTTATCGAAGACGAACCGAAGGACCCCAAGAACAATCTCGGCAAAGGTTCTGAGCGTCATAAGGCTGGCGTGGTCGGCGATACCGTCGGCGATCCATTCAAGGATACCGCTGGTCCTGCGCTTAACCCGATGATCAAGGTGGTTAATCTTGTGGCGGTGATCATCGCTCCGATCGTGGTCAAATACGCGGACGGCGGCTCGATTAGCGTTTGGGCGGTAGTAGCCCTGCTAGTCGCCGTGCTCGCTTGGGCGGTGATGCGTTCGAAAGCGCCGGCGCAAGAGATGACGCAGTAAGAGTCGCTTTGGTATAGATAGACTAAGAATCAAAAAGCCCGTTGCTTTCAACGGGCTTTTTGATAAACTTATAAGGATAAAATAAATGCTTCGTAAATATAATTGTTGCGCGTATAACGAGGTTAACTATTATGAAGGTAGCAATTCTTGCCGGTGGAGTAGGCAGCCGTCTTTCTGAGGAAACGATTTTAAAGCCGAAGCCGATGGTCGAGATTGGCGGACGCCCGATCTTGTGGCATATTATGAACATCTACGCCGCGCACGGATTCAAAGAGTTCGTCGTCGCGTTGGGATACAAGGGGGAGGTCGTCAAAGATTATTTCCTTAATTATCATCTGCATTCGCGCAGTTTTACCGTGCGCCTTAGAACGGGAGAGGTAAGCGCGCATCCTATGGGCGGCGAAGATTGGACTGTTCATCTTTTGGACACAGGGATAAACGCCAACACCGGCGGACGCGTCAAACGCGTCGCCGAATTCATTGGCAGCGAGCCTTTTATGCTCACCTACGGCGACGGAGTCGGCAATGTGAACATCCCCGTGTTGATCGAATTTCACAAACGCAACAAAAAATTAGCGACGCTAACCGCCGTCCGTCCGCCGGCGCGTTTTGGACAAATGATCATCGAGGACGAGCGCGTCGTGCAATTCAAGGAAAAACCGCAAATTGGCGAAGGCTGGATCAATGGCGGATTTTTTGTTTTGCAACCCGAAATCGTAAACTACATCAAAGACGACAACACGGCTTGGGAATTTGAATCGTTGGAGCGTATCGCCGCGGACGGGCAGCTTTCCGCGTTTCAGCATAACGGCTTTTGGCAATCTATGGATACCTTGCGCGATGTGCAATTGCTTAACAAATTATGGCAGGAAGGAGACGTTCCGTGGAAGATTTAAGCGTCAATCGCGCTTTCTGGCAAGATCGCCCCGTATTTGTCACCGGCGGGACGGGCTTGGTTGGCAGTTGGCTGACTCGCCGATTAATACAAGCCGGCGCAGACGTAGTTTGTCTCGTCCGCGATTGGGTGCCGCAAAGCGAACTGATGCGCTCCAACGACATCGAACGCGTAAAAGTCGCGCGCGGCGACGTGCGCGACCGCGATTTGTTGGAACGCGTTCTCGGCGAATTTGAAATTGATACGGTCATTCATCTCGCCGCGCAAACAATCGTAACCATTGCAAACCGTAATCCCATTTCTACGTTCGAGACCAACATCGGCGGCACATGGAATCTGTTGGAAGCCTGTCGTCGCAGCCCGAAGGTTAAGCAGATCGTGGTCGCTTCGTCGGATAAAGCCTATGGCGATCAAGCGACTTTGCCGTATGATGAAAATACGCCGCTGCAAGGACAGCATCCCTACGACGTGTCAAAATCCGCCGCGGATTTAATTGCGAAGACTTACGCAGTTTCTTATGATCTGCCTGTGGCGATTACCCGTTGCGGAAATTTTTACGGCGGCGGAGACTTGAACTGGAATCGCATCGTACCCGGAACAATTCGCTCCATCCTGCGCGGACAACATCCTATCATTCGTTCGGACGGACAATATGTTCGCGATTATTTTTACGTCGAAGACGGCGCGGCGGCGTACATGCTCTTGGCGGAGAAATTAGCCGAGCGCCCCGAACTTCGCGGCGAAGGATTCAACTTCTCGTATGGCAATCAAGTTGCCGTCTTAGAATTGACGCGCCGCATCCTCGATTTAATGAAATCTGATTTAGAGCCGCAGATTCTCAACGAAGCGAGCAACGAGATCCGCGAGCAATTTCTCAGCGCGGAAAAAGCCCGTCGCGTTTTGAATTGGTCGCCCTTATTCACGTTAGAGCAAGGCTTGGATAAAACGATTGATTGGTATAAAAACTTTTTTAAGACGGAGCGAATATAATGACGCAAGATACGCAACTGCGCGCCGAAATTTTGAAATTGGTCGAAGCCTATTACGAAGCGCGTTTTGCTAAACGGGCTTTCAACCCTGTAACGGATGTGGTGCATTACGCCGGGCGAGTTTTCGACGCAAAGGAGTTGGTTAATTTAGTCGACTCCAGCCTCGATTTCTTTCTGACCGCCAGTCAATATTCGGAGCGCTTTGAAAACGACTTCGCCGAATACTTCGGTTTATCGGACGCTTATATCGTCAATTCGGGTTCTTCCGCAAATTTGGCGGCAGTGACGGCGTTGACTTCTCCTAAATTGGGCGAACGCCGCTTGAAGCCGGGCGACGAGGTAATCACCGTTGCGGCGGGATTCCCGACGACGGTTTCCCCGCTGGTGCAAAATCAACTCGTGCCTGTTTTTGTGGATGTCAGTCTCGGCGATTACACAGCCATTTCCGCGCAAATCGAAGAAGCCGTCGGTCCTAAAACGCGCGCGATTGTCATGGCTCATACGATGGGCGTTCCCTTTGACCTTGATACGGTTATGCGCCTTGCGAAACAACACGGACTCTGGGTGATCGAAGATAACTGCGACGCGCTCGGTTCGCGCTATCGCGGGCAGTTGACCGGCTCCTTTGGCGATCTCGCTACCGTTTCGTTTTATCCCGCGCATCACATCACGATGGGCGAAGGCGGCGCGGTATTGGCTGCCGATATGATGTTGGGGCGCATCGTCCGTTCCATCCGCGATTGGGGGCGCGATTGTTACTGCGCCGGCGGCGAGAACAACACTTGCGGCAAGCGCTTTAGCCAGCAATTCGGAGCGCTTCCTTTTGGATATGATCACAAATACGTTTACAGTCACATCGGCTACAACTTGAAAGCGACTGACATGCAAGCCGCGATCGGCATAGCGCAATTGGATAAGTTGGAGGACTTTATCGCGCGGCGCAAAGCGAATTTCAAAAGCATGTACGCCATGCTCGAACCTTACGAAGAACGCTTTATTCTCCCGCGCGCCACGCCTCATTCCGACCCTTCCTGGTTTGGCTTCGTAATAACCGTGCGCGAAGACGCCGGCTTTACGCGCGGCGAGTTGACCGCTTTCCTCGAAGCCAATCGAATTGAGACGCGCAGCCTATTCAGCGGAAATTTATTGCGTCAACCGGCGTTCATGCATATCGAACATCGCGTCGTCGGCGACTTGACCAACACCGATGTAATCATGAATCGCTCGTTCTTTATCGGCGTGTATCCCGGCATTGACGAAAGTCAGTTGGAATACATCGGCTCGGTGTTCGACCGTTTTATGCGCGGGGAACGCGTCGGTTAATGCCGCAGAAAATCCTTTGCGAAACGGTCGAGATAATTAATCACGGCGAGCGCGTTTATTCCGTAGCGCTTCGTTTGGAATCGCGCGCGCCGCGCTTTGCGGCGGGACAGTTTTTGCACCTCGCCTTAGACGATTACAAACCCGGCGATTTCTGGCCCGAGTCGCGCGTTTTTTCTATCGCCAGCGCGCCGACGCAACGCGATCTTTTGCGAATCACTTACGCCGTCAAAGGGAAGTTCACCGAGCGCATGGAATCTGAATTGCGACTGGGTTCGCGCGTTTGGGTGAAACTGCCTTATGGCGAATTTATCGTTAGCCCTGAAAGCGACGCTTGCTTATTAGCGGGCGGCACGGGCGTTACTGCGTTCACCGCGTTTATTGACGGATTGTCGCCCCAATCTGAAAATCAAACCTTTCTTTTCTACGGCGCGCGGCATCCCGACTTGTTAATGTATCGCCCGCTTGCGGATGCAGCGCTGCGACGCTGCCCGAATTTCCACGCGACTTATTTTGCGGAAGATTCTGCCGCTGGAACGGATTGCATATCGGGGCGCGTGGATCTTGATCTCGTTTGGAATTCTATCCCCAATCCGCTGGCAACCGACTATTACCTTGCAGGACCTCCACAGATGATTCGCGCCTTGTCGGACGGCTTGCGTCAACGCGGCGCGCCCGCCGAACGCATTTTGATTGACGCTTGGGAGTAACATGAATCGCAATCTCTTAGCCGCCGATCTCGACCATATCCTCAATCACACCCGCGATTTATGGGACGAATTGCGCGGCGAGCGGATTTTCATCAGCGGCGGGACGGGCTTCTTTGGTTGCTGGCTGTTAGAGAGTTTTATTTGGGCGAATGAGAAATTAAAACTTAATGCGAGCGCGACGGCGCTAACTCGTTCGCCAAGCGCTTTTCAAAAAAAAGCGCCGCATCTTGCGCGGAATAAAGCCGTTGTCCTGATTGAAGGCGACGTTCGCAATTTCGATTTTCCCGTCGGCGCATTCAGTCATATCGTTCACGCTGCGACGGAATCCAGCGCGAAACTTAACGATGAGAATCCGCTTTTGATGTTGGATACGATTGTCGCAGGGACGCGGCACATGCTGGACTTTGCGGCGCAATGCAATGCGCGGAAATTCTTACTGACGAGTTCAGGCGCGGTCTATGGGAAACAACCTTCCGAACTGACGCATATTCCCGAAGATTATATTGGCGCGCCCGACCCGCTTGACATAAAATCCGCTTACGGACAGGGCAAGCGCGTCGCCGAACATTTATGCGCTCTTTATGGCGAACGCTCAAATATCGAGATGAAGATTGCGCGTTGTTTTGCCTTTGTGGGACCTTATCTTCCGTTGGATATTCATTTTGCAATTGGCAACTTTATCCGCGATGCGATGCGCGGCGAAAGGATTGTCGTCAAAGGCGACGGCACGCCTTATCGCTCTTATCTCTACGCCGCAGACCTTGCTATTTGGCTATGGACGATTCTCTTGCGCGGACAGGCTGGACGCGCATACAATGTGGGGAGCGAGGAAGAAATCAGCATAGCGGAAACCGCCAACAGCGCGGCGAGAAGCGTAAGTCCGAACGTCGCGGTAGAGATTCGCGGAAAGCCGAATCCTGCGGCGACGGAAAGATATGTGCCTTCGACAGAAAAAGCGCGCGCGGAATTAGGGCTGGAGCAATATATTTCGCTTGAAGATTCAATTAAGCGAACAATCTCGTTTTATCAAGGACTTGTAGTATGAAATCAAAACGCTTGTGCCCAATTTGTGAAATGAGCGAGGTGGACTTTTTACGCTCCCAAAAATTTGAGTTGCCAGCGGGTCACCCGCTTGCAAGCGGGTACGATGTAGTTGTTTGCGACCAATGCGGATTTGTATTTGCAGATACAGTTGTGACTCAGGCGGATTACGATAAATTTTACGCCCAATATTCAAAATACGAAGACGCGAAAACCGGCACAGGCGGAGTGGATAATCCGTTTGATTGGAAGCGTCAGCAAGAGACCGCTAGGCAAATTGCGGACTTTCTGCAAAACCCTAAAGCAAGCATTTTAGACGTGGGTTGTGCAAATGGCGGATTGTTAAAAGCGCTACGGGAAACTGGATATATGTCATTATGCGGTCTTGACCCTTCGCCGGTTTGCGTAAACCATGTCCTTGATCTTGGAATTGAAGCGCGTCAAGGCTCTTTATTTCAGCCTTTTCACGAAAGCGCTTATGATTGCGTCGTTCTGTCTCATACGCTGGAGCATGTTGCTGACGCGCATGGCGCATTGGATTGGATAGAAAAAAGATTGAAACCCAATGGCGTTGTTTATCTGGAAACGCCAGACGCTTCGCGGTACGTTGATTTTATCTATGCACCTTTCCAGGATTTCAATACGGAACATATTAATCACTTTTCTTTAATTGGCCTTGAGAACCTGGTAGGCGCGCATGGCTTTTGGTTGGCTGAAGGCGGGCAAAAAGATTTGACAATTGGCGCGGATATGTTTTACCCCGCCGTATTTGGTTTTTGGAAAAAGGCTGATTTACCCACCGCAACGATATTGAAGAAAGATAAAAACTTACGTTTGAAAATTGAGAAATATATTGCCCGCTCACAACAGATAATGAATGATATTGATTTGAACATCGCTAATTTGTTATCAAGAAACCGCTCTATTATTGTGTGGGGAACAGGGCAGTTATCTATGAAACTACTTTCTGAAACTTCTTTAGCCCATGCAGATATTCTGGCATTTGTAGATAATAACCCAATTAACCATGGCGAACTGTTGAGAAATATTCCGATTGTTACGCCAGATGCGTTGGACGGGTTTGATGCGCCTATTTTAATTACCACGCTTCTTCATCACAAAGCAATCGCTGAGCAAATAAAGCGCATGAATCTAAAAAATGAGATTGTTTTTCTTGACGAATGAAAATGAATCAATTGTTGATAAAAGAAAATGAAAAAAAGGCTACGGCTAATAGAATTTATTCCTTGCTAGAATATTCTATCGCATCTTCAATAGGATGATCCATGAGAGTTTCCGAATATATTGCCAACCGACTCGCAGAATTTGGCGTCCGCCATGTGTTCATGCTCACCGGCGGTGGCTCTATGTTTCTTAATTATGCCATTGGCAAACACCCGCAAATCAAAACAATTTTCAATCACCACGAGCAAGCCAGCGCGATGGCGGCTGAAGGTTATGCGCGTATTTCTGGCAAGCCTGGCGTTGTAAATGTCACCACGGGCCCCGGCGGCGTCAATGCGCTCAACGGCGTGTACGGCGCTTTCACAGATTCGATCCCAATGCTTGTCATTTCCGGTCAGGTCAAGCGCGAAACCTATATTCGCACCTACGATCTGCCGGAACTTCGCCAACTCGGCGACCAAGAAGTAGATATCGTTTCAATGGTGAAAGGCATTACAAAATATGCAGTCACCGTGACTGACCCGCAAACCATTCGCCATCATCTTGAAAAAGCCTGGCATCTTTGCCAGATGGGCAGACCCGGCCCCTGCTGGTTGGATATTCCCATTGACGTGCAATCGAGTCAAATCAATGAAAATGAACTGGAAGGCTTCGCTTCTTTTCTGGACCCTGAGCCTGTTTCCGTTCACTTGAAAGATTCAGTCAGCCAAACTTTGACTCTGCTAAGAAGCGCCAAACGCCCCGTTATTCTTGCAGGAAGCGGAGTCCGTATCTCAAATCAAGTAAATGAATTTCTACAAATCGTTCATAAACTTGGAATTCCCGTCACAACTGGTTGGACTCACGACATCATTGATTCTGATGATCCTATTTTTTGCGGTCGCCCCGGCACAATCGGTACGCGCGGCGGAAATTTTACAGTCCAAAATTCAGATGTGTTATTGATACTGGGAAGCCGCTTGAATATTCGTCAAACGGGCTACGCTTGGAAATCGTTTGCCCGCGCCGCTTATAAAATTTGGGTGGATGTGGACGGCGCAGAATTGAATCGTCCAACCGTCAAACCCGATCTTGCCATTCAAGCGGACTTGCGAGATTTCTTCAAGGAACTAAATCGCCAGTTGATCGATTGGGATGCGTCGCCGTTTTTCGAATGGCTGTCGTGGTGCAAAGAACGCAACCGAAAATATCCTGCCGTGTCGCCGAAACAGCGCGAGTTCAATGGGAAAATTAATCCGTATTATTTTATTGAGGCGTTGTTTGAGAATTTAGATAAAGACGATATTGTCGTTACGGGCAACGCCAGCGCTTGCATTATTTCATTTCAAACGGCGAAGATTAAATTAGGTCAGCGCTTATTTTCAAATTCGGGATCCGCTTCGATGGGTTACGATCTGCCTGCGGCGATTGGCGCGGCGATTGCGGGCGGCGGGCGGCGCGTCATCTGTTTAGCCGGCGACGGCAGTTTGCAATTGAACATACAAGAATTGCAAACCGTCGCGCATTATCAACTGCCGATTAAATTGTTCGTGCTGAACAACAGTGGATACCTTTCCATTCGCACGTCGCAAAAGGGATTTTTCGGCGATGTCGTTGGCGAAAGCGCCGCATCGGGCGTTTCGTTTCCCGATACGATGAAACTGGCGCAAGCCTACGGCATCCCCGCTTGGCGATTGGATAGCGAGGATTTTTCCGAACGAATAGATGAAATCCTTGCGGCGTCCGGTCCCGTGATTTGCGAAGTCGTGATTGACCCCGCGCAAGGATTTGAGCCGCGTCAAGCCTCGCGCCAACTTCCCGACGGACGCATCGTTTCCGCGCCGCTGGAAGATATGTTCCCATTTCTAGAGCGTGAAGAACTGCGCGAAAATCTGCTCATCCCCGAATGGGAAGAATGAATATTGGAGGACTTATGATCAATCGCGATATTTTTGAAGATTTATTTGTCTTGGAATTGGCGAACAATCACTGGGGCGACGTGAATCGCGGCTTGCAGATCATCCGCGAGTTCGGAGCGGTCGTGCGCTACAACAACGTTCGCGCCGCGATTAAGCTTCAATTCCGCGACGTGGATAGTTTCATCCATAAAGATTTTCTACATCGAGAAGATATTCGCTATATCAAAAAAACGTTGGACACCCAACTCTCGCGCGACGAACTCGCGCAACTGACCGAAGCGGTGCGTCGCGCGGGGTGCGTTCGTATGGCGACTCCGTTTGACGAACGTTCCGTAGGCTTATGTGTGACGCTGAATGTGGACATTATCAAAATCGCCAGTTCGGATATTGCCGATTGGCCGCTGATGGAAGCGATCGCCAAAACGCGCAAGCCGGTCATGGTTTCCACCGGCGGATCGTCTCTGAAAGATATTGACGATATGGTTACGTTTTTTCAACATCGCAATATTCCGCTGGCGATCAATCATTGCGTTTCGATCTATCCTTCAGAAGATTCCGAGTTGCAGCTCAATCAGATTGATTTCTTGCGACAGCGCTACCCCGGCCATGTCATCGGCTTGTCAACGCACGAATACCATGATTGGCATTCGTCCATGTTAATCGCTTATGCAAAAGGCGCGCGAACATTTGAGCGTCATATTGATATAAAAACTGAAGATAAGCCGTTTTCGCCTTATTGCTCCACGCCCGAACAGATCGCGCAATGGTTTCAAGCCTTTCATAAAGCGCGGGAAATGTGCGGCGCGCCCGGCATTCAGAAAGCGCCTTCGCCTCAAAAGGAGATTGACTATCTGACTTCGCTGGTGCGCGGCGTGTACGCCAAACGCGATTTATCCGCCGGCGACGTTCTAACGGACGAAGATTTTTATCTCGCCATTCCCCTGCAAAAGGGTCAACTTTCATGCAGGGAGTTGCTGAACGATCAAGTGTTGGCGAAAGACATCAAGGCGGACGAGCCGTTGATGGTCGACTCGATGAATAGTTTATATAACCGCGACGAGAATTTGAAAAAGAAATTATTCAGTCGCGGCTTGTAAGGTTGCTAAGGATTGAAGATGACTCGAAAATTGATTAGCGTGGTTACGCCTTGTTACAACGAAGCCGAAAACGTAGACGAACTCTACGAACGCATCCGCGCCGCGCTGGATGGACGCGAATACGAACACATCTTCATTGACAACGCTTCAACCGACGACACGCAAGCGAAGATCCGCGCTCTGGCGGAAAAAGATCCTCGCGTGAAAGCGGTCTTCAACACGCGCAATTTTGGGCATATCCGCTCGCCGTATTATGCGCTCTTGCAAGCCGCCGGCGACGCGATCATTACGCTCGCTGCCGATCTGCAAGATCCGCCCGAACGCATTCCGGAATTCATCGCGCAATGGGAGCGCGGTTATAAAGTAGTTATCGGCGTAAAGACGAAAAGCCAGGAGCGGGGATTGTTTTATCTTTTGCGAACTTTATACTATCGCGGCTTACGCAGCCTTTCAGACGTGGATTTGATCGAACACTTCACCGGCTTCGGATTATACGATCGTCAAATTGTGGACATTTTGCGAAAACTGGACGACCCCTATCCGTACTTTCGCGGCATGATCGCCGATCTCGGCTTTCCCATCGCTCGCATCGAATTTGAGCAGCCGCGCCGCAAACGCGGAATCAGCAAAAATAATTTTTACACGCTTTACGATATGGCGATGTTGGGCATGACGGGTTATACCAAAGTCCCTTTGCGCCTCGCCGCCATGTTCGGATTCTTCTCCGCCCTGGTCAGTTTTTTAATCGGCTCGATCTATTTGCTGTATAAAATAATTTTCTGGTTTGAATTTTCGCTCGGCTCGGCGCCGATCGTTGTCGGCTTGTTCTTTTTAGGCTCGGTGCAATTATTCTTCCTGGGAATTGTCGGCGAATACATCGGCGCGATCTATACGCAGGTGATGCGCCGTCCGCTGGTGATTGAAAAGGAACGGATCAACTTTTGACGCGCATTTTTTCCGCATTTGGCGAATCAAAAACGAAAGCGCCGAAGCGCTGGCTGATCGTTTTGTCTTTTCTGCTGGCGGCGTTTTTTCTTTGGCTCGCCTTGCGGGATTTAGACTGGCGCGTTTTTTTTGAAAAATTACAGAACGCGCATTATGCTTATTTGCCGCTCCTCCTCCTTTGGAGCAGCGCGACGTTTTTCATCCGCGCTTGGCGTTTGCGGATTTTACTCAGCGCCGAACGGACTTTGCCGCTGTCCAATGTTTTTTTTGCGAACATGGCGGGCTATTTGGGAAACAACCTTTTGCCCGCCCGCGCCGGCGAGTTGATCCGCGCCGCGTACTTGGGAAAGCGCAATCCTATTTCCGCATCCTACGCGCTGGCGGCGGGGCTGGTCGAGCGTCTGATGGATATGATTGCGTTGATTATTTTAGGCGCGGCGGCGCTCTCTTTGAACGGCGTTCTCTCTCCCGCATTTCAAAATGCCTTGAGAAGCGTTTCGATTTTAGGAATAATTGGCTTGCTGATTTTATTTTCCCTTCCGCGTTTTGAAGCGCTGCTTGCGCGACTTCTTGCCAATGCGCCGTTGCTGAAAGAATCGCATAAAGAAAAAGCGAGCGCTTTTCTTCATCAATTCAACGGCGGATTGCGCGCCTTGAATCATGCGCCGCGCGTTTTGCAGTTCATCCTGCTCACCGCGCTCGTCTGGCTCTTAGATGCCGTCGGCAATGTTTTTCTAGCGTATATTCTCAACTTGCGCCTGACGCTTTCGCAATCCTTCGTTCTGCTCGCCGCGTTGGGACTATCCAGCGCGATTCCGTCAACGCCGGGCTACGTCGGCGTTTATCAATTCGCGGCGATCGCGGCGCTAACCCCCTTCGGCGTTTCGCAAGCCGATGCGCTCGCCTTTATTATCGTCAGTCAAATCTTCGGTTATCTCGTCGTCGGTCTTTGGGGACTGTTGGCTTTATGGCGCTTTAGCAAAGGCGCGCGGATATGAACTTCACCCTTCAAGATATTGCGGGCGCGACTCTCGCCTTTGCCCTTTTTCCCTTTGTCCTTGTCTTTCCAGGCTACGTTTGCGGCTGGACATTTGATCTTTTTGACTTTCGCTCGCGCCGTCTATTAACCCGTTTTGCTATTGCGCTTTTGCTCTCTGTTGCTGTTTGCCCGATTCTTTATTACCTCGTCGCTAGTCTGCTTTCGATGAATGCGGCGTTGGCTATGACCTTTCTCTTCGCGGGCGCGTTTCTAATGGCGCTCTTGCGCGAGAAGCCGTCTTTCTCCGTCCGCACCATACCGCGCACTTTGATCGGAGCGGCTCTGGCTTGGATTCTTATCGCCCTCTTTTCGTTAGTTGATTTACAACTCGGCGCGAAAGAACTTTATTTCAGCGTAGCCTCTTACGATCATACGACGCGCGTCTCGATCGTTGACGCGATGACGCGCACGGGCGTTCCGCCAATCAACCCCAGTTATTATCCGCATCATCCTGTCAAACTAACCTTTCTCTACTTCTTCTGGTACATTCTCGGCAGTGTGATAGACAAGATGGGCGGCTCGTTTGTGGACGCGCGCGCCGCTTTATTTGCCAGCGTCATTTGGTGCGGGTTGGCGCTTATGGCGCTGATCGCTTTTTATCTGCGCTTGCGCGGCGTCGAGAAAATCGGACTTTGGAAAAAGGCGTCGGTCGGCGTCGCCTTGCTCGCCGTTACCGGCTTGGATCTTCTTCCCGTATTGTCGTTTATGCGAGCTAGCGCGAGCATCGTCGGCGACATGGAACATTGGAACGAACAGATTACCGCTTGGGTCGGTTCGCTCTTATGGGTTCCGCATCATACAGCGGCATTGATTGCAGCGCTTAGCGGAACGCTGCTGGCGCACGTTGCGCGAGATAAACCGCTCAGAACGCGTTTGATTGCGTTCGCCTTTTCGGGCGTCGCGTTCGCTTCCGCGTTAGGACTTTCTGTTTGGGTTACGCTGGTCTTCGTCTTGTTTTGGGCATTGTGGGCGGCGGCGCTTTATTTTCAAAAAGAGAATCGCATTTTGATTTTTCCGATGATGTTTGCAGGTCTAGTCGCGCTGATTTTAGCGAGTCCGTTCATGCTCGGCTTGCTTTTTGACGGCGCGAGCGGAACGAGCGCTTTTCCGATTGCGCCGACGATTCGCGCATTCAGCATAACGGATGTTGCCTTCGAGGCTCCCTCAATTTGGAAATACCTTTTTCGGTTAATTTTCTTGCCGCTTAATTATTTTCTCGAACTTGGTTTTTTCGCATTAGTAGGATTTTACTGGCTCAAAATTAATAAAACGAAAATCCTCGAAAACCCGTATTATCTCGCCGAAGCGTTGTTGCTGTGCGCCTCGTTTTTAATCGGCACGTTCGCGCGTTCAACGTTGATTGAAAATAATGATCTGGGCTGGCGGGCTTGGCTGCCCGGTCAATTTATCTTATTGATTTGGGGCGCGGATGTTCTCGATCAATTATTCCTATCGCCGCAGCGATCTTTTAGATTTTCTCCCGCTTCAAAATACAATCTAATCGTTTTGATTGCGTTAGGCGTTTGCTCCACCGCGTTAGATTTGTTTTCTTTGCGTTTTTTTTACCCACTTACTTACGGCTCGGAAGCGGGACGCGCTATTTATTCCGCGCGCGAGGCGTATTCCGTTATTAATCAAACTTTGCCGCAGAATTCTATCGTTCAATATAATCCGACAGACATCATTAATCGCCCCAGCGGATTGTACGGAATGCGTCAATCCGTTATCTCGGATCGCACGTCTTACGGAGTGCCTTTAGACGAATACAACGCCAAGGTTGCCGAAGTGGCTAAGTTGTTTAATTTGACCGATATCAAGAATTGGGACGAACCGGATGCGCTTTGTAAAGCGAACGACATCAGCGCGATCGTTCTAACTAAAAGAGACCATGTGTGGGATTCGCTCGACGAGTTAAGCAAACAGCGAGCGCCGCTCTATTTGGACGATTACTACGCCGTCTTTACTTGCGGAAACTGACCTTATTTCCGCGAACGCTCCGAATCGAATCTCTTCTGCCACTCGAATAACTTATTCAACGCTTCGATCGGCGAAAGCGAATTAACGTCCATCGCTTTCAACTCATCCAATAGCGGATTTGTTTCTGGAAACAGCGCGGCTTGTTGCGCCGCATACGGATCAATTTTTACGGCGCGCCCGGATGTTTTTTCTAATTGATTCATGATTTCATTGGCGCGTTGTATCACCGGCGCGGGTAAGCCCGCTAATTGAGCGACATGAATCCCATATGAGCGATCCGCGCCGCCGGCGATGATTTTATGTAAAAAGACAACTTTGTTATCCGCTTCGCTGACCGCCACATTGTAATTCCGCACACCCGGCAATAAATCTGCCAGTTGAGTTAGTTCGTGGTAATGCGTCGCAAATAAAGTTTTTGCGCGCAGTTGCGGATGATTATGAATATACTCGATGATGCCCCAGGCGATGGATAATCCGTCATAAGTGGATGTGCCGCGCCCGATTTCGTCGAGAATGAGCAAACTGCGCGATGTGGCGTGATGCAAAATATTCGCCGTCTCGACCATCTCCACCATGAAGGTGGATTGCCCCGCGTGAATTTCATCCTGCGCGCCGATGCGGGTGAAGATGCGGTCCACCAGCCCGATGCGCGCCGACGCGGCGGGGACGAACGAACCCATCTGCGCCATCAAAACGATCAACGCGGTTTGACGAAGATAAGTGGATTTTCCGCTCATGTTCGGACCCGTGATGACGCGCACTACTTCGCCTTGCTCGAAGAGAACGTCGTTTGAAATGTAACGTTCGCCTTTCAAAAGATGTTCGACGACGGGATGTCTGCCTGCGCGGATTTCTAATTCGCCTCCTTCGCGGATTTGGGGCTTGACATAGCCTCCTAAAGCGGCGACTTCGCCCAAGGCGGAGAGAACGTCCAGTTCGGCGAGCGCTCGCGCGGCGGATAAAATTTGATTTGCGGCTTTGCCGAGTTCCGCGCAAATTTCTTTGAATAAGCGCGATTCGATTTCTTTGATGCGTTCTTCGGCGTTCAACACCAGCGTTTCGTATTCTTTCATCTCCGGCGTGATGAAGCGTTCGGCGTTGACCAGCGTCTGCTTGCGAATGTAATGTTCGGGCGCTTTCTCCGCCGCGCCGCGCGAGATTTCAATGTAATATCCAAAGACTTTGTTATAGCCAACCTTGAGCGTTTTGATGGCGGTCTTCGCCCGCTCGACAGATTCAAGATTGGCGATCCACTCTCGCGCATGTTGAGACGCTTCGACGACTGAATCCAATTCCTGCGAATATCCCGCGCGAATTACGCCGGTATTTTGCAGTGTCGCGGGCGGGTCGTCGCTGACGGCGTTTTGCAACAGCGCGAATTGCTCCTCGCATATCGCCCAGTCTTTATGATTCGTCGATTCCCAATCCTGTACAATGGACTTAATCTTCGGCAGTTCCGCAAGAGTATTTCTCATGCCGACTAAATCTCGCGGTTGGGCTTGCCCGGCAATAACGCGATTGACGAGTCTTTCTAAATCCAACACGGGTTTAAGCGCGGCGCGCAGTTCGGCGCGATTCATGCCGTTTGAGAAAAAATAGTCCACGCCGTTTTGGCGTTTTTGAATCTTTGCGATATTTAACAGCGGCTGACTGACCCATTGATGTATGAGTCGTTTGCCCATCGGCGTAACGGTTTGATCCAACACGCCGAGCAGCGAACCTTTGCTTTCGCCGCGCAAAGTTTCATTTAATTCAAGGTTTCGGCGCGTAGAAGAATCCAGCGTCATAAAATCGTTCAGGCTGTAAGAGCGCAGCGAAGTTAGCAGATTGAGCGCGCCCGGCTGAGTCTCTTTCAGATATTGCACGACGGCGCCCGCTGCGCGCGCGGAGAGCGAATTGGATTTGATTCCGAACCCGTCCAGCGTGGACGATTTGAATTGCGCCATCAGCGCTTCGGCGCATTTGCCAGGCTCGAATTTCCACGCGGGGATTTTCGTAATATGACCGAGAATCCCTTCGGGCAAAATTTGATTGTCGGGGCATAAAATTTCGGCGGGGCGCAAGCGCGTCAACTCGGCGCGCAAGGCTTCGAGCGGCAATTCGACGACGGCGAATTCGCCGGTGGTCACATCCGTGTGGGCGACCGAAGCGAGCGTCGCATTGACGGACGCGGATGAATCTAAAATCACGGCGACGAGATAGTTATTCGAGTCGCCCGGCAACAGCGCAGGTTCGGTTACGGTCCCCGGCGTGACGACGCGCACAACTTTGCGCGGAAAAATTCCCTTATTAGGTTGCTCGCCGACTTGCTCGCAAATGGCGACGTGATAACCTTTTTCAATTAGCCGCGCGATGTAGTTGTCCGCTGCATGATAGGGGATGCCTGCCAGCGGAACGCGCACGCCGCCGCCGACCGGGCGCGAGGTTAACACGATGTCGAGTTCGCGCGCCGTTATTTCCGCGTCCTCGTCGAAAGTTTCGTAAAAATCGCCGAGTCGAAAAAATAAAATCGAGTCGCGGAAGTCTTTTTTGATTTCCAAATATTGTTTGCGAACGGGCGTGAGGTCTTCGTTAGACATGGCTTGATTTTACTATGAGGCTGTATAATTTCCGACCAGGCGAGCGGCGGATTTCCGCCGAAGCGATGCATGTCGTTTTGTGAATGTTTCGCAGCTTAGGTTACGCCAATATGGAGATGAAATGTATACGCTTGTTTTAGTTCGCCACGGGCAAAGCGCCTGGAATTTAGAAAACCGCTTCACAGGTTGGACGGATGTGGATTTGACTGATCTGGGCAAATCTGAAGCCGCCGAAGCGGGCAGGCTGTTGAAGGCGGGCGCTTACGATTTCGACATCGCTTATACGTCCGTTTTGAAACGCGCGATAAAAACGCTGAACATTATTCAAAACGAGATGGATTTGAACTGGATTCCCGTTGTCCGCGCATGGCAGTTAAACGAACGGCATTACGGCGCGTTACAAGGCTTGAACAAAGTGGATACGGCGCGGAAGTTCGGCGAAGAGCAGGTCAAAATTTGGCGGCGCTCTTACGATGTGCCGCCGCCAGCTTTGGAATTGACCGATGAACGCCACCCTAAATTTGATCGCAGATACGCCGCGCTGACTCCCGAACAGTTGCCCGCCACCGAGTCGTTGAAGATCACGTTGGAGCGCGTTTTGCCGTATTGGAACGCGACGCTTGCGCCCGAAATTAAATCGGGCAAGCGCGTTCTCGTCGTGGCGCATGGCAACTCGATTCGCGCATTAGTCAAGTATTTGGATAATGTTTCTGAAAGCGATATTTTAGAATTAAATATCCCAACCGGATTGCCGCTGGTTTACGAGTTGGATGAAAATCTGAAACCGATTAAAAATTATTATCTAGGCGATGCAGAAGAAGCGGCGAAGAAAGCGGCTGCGGTGGCGAATCAGGGAAAGGGTAAGTAAAGCGAGTTTGTGAGATAAACATCCGAGTTGTTTCAGAACTCGGATGTTTTTGTTTAATAAGAGTAGAATCGCGGGATGAACCTCTCTCGTGAATTTATCGCCGAATTGGGCAAGCGCTTCGCGGGCGATCTGCGTCTTGATAATGCTTCCAAAATCCTATATTCCACCGACGCTTCGATGTATCAGATCGAGCCGCTGGGAGTCGCCATTCCGAAAACTCAAGACGATTTGCAAGCGGCAGTCGAGTTAGCGGCGAAATACAAAATTCCAATTCTGCCGCGCGGCTCTGGTTCGTCGCTGGGCGGACAGGCGATTGGCGAAGCGCTGATTTTAGATTGCTCGCGTTATTTGAAATCCATCCTTGAAATTAACCCCGAAGAAAAATATGCGCTGGTCGAACCTGGCGTGATTTTGACCGACTTAAATCGCGCGGCGGAAAAATACGGCTTGACCTTCGGTCCCGACCCCGCTTCGGCGGAGCGCGCCACAATGGGCGGCGTGATCGGCAATAATGCCACTGGCGCGCATTCTATTTTATACGGCATGAGCGCCGACCACTTGCTCGCGGCGGACGTGATTTTGAGCGACGGAAGTCTGAGCCAATGGGGAGCGGAGAATAGCGAATTCGGAATCGGGAAGCGAGAAGCGACGATTATTTCGGCGGCGCAAGAGATTCAAAAAAACCTCGCTCAAAGCATCAAAGAACATTATCCGAAATCGTGGCGTAACTCGGCGGGCTATCGGCTGAATTATCTTTTGCCGTGGAGTCCCTCCGCGCCGCCGCAATGGAATGGAAATTACCCTAACTTGAAAGCCGACGCTTTGAATCTCGCGCCTTTGCTGGCTGGCTCGGAAGGGACGCTCGCCGTCATCCGCCAAATGAAAGTGAATTTGGTTGCGAAACCGAAGCGTGCCATTTTGGGCGTTTTGCAATATGAAAACATCGAAGCCGCTTGCGACGACGTGCCGCGCTTGCTGGAATTTAATCCGAGCGCGATTGAATTAATTCCGCAGATGATTTTGCATCTGGCGCGCGGCGTTCCTGCCGCGGCGAGTCAGATGGGCTGGATTGTCGGCGATCCTGCGGCGATATTAGTCGTCGAATTCAGCGGCGACGAATCTGACGCGCTCAAGCGAAGGCTGCGAACCGTCGGCGGTTTGTTGACTGTCGCCGAATCGTTGGAACAGCAAAATCAAATTTGGAATATCCGTAAACTCGGTTTGGGCATTTTGGACTCGCGCCCGCAGACGGCGCGCCCGATCGCGTTCATTGAAGATTGCGCGATTCCCATCGAAGGGCTGAGCGAGTTCGCGCGCGAAATTCAACGCATTTTACAAGCGCACGACACCTACGCTGGAATTTACGCGCACGCTTCGGGCGGCTGTTTACACATTCGCCCCGTGTTGGATATGACTCGCGGAGAAGGCGTGCGCGCCATGCGGAGCATCGTCGAGCAGGTGTTCGCGCTGGTTTTCAAATTGGGCGGTTCGATGAGCAGCGAGCACGGCGACGGAATCGTTTCGGGCGAATTCATCGAGCGCGCTTACGGTAAAGAAATTACGGACGCGATGCGGAAGTTGAAACGCGCCGCCGATCCCGATGATTTGCTCAATCCGCGCAAGATGTTCGACGCGCCGCCGATGGATTCAAATTTACGTTACGGCGAAAAGTATCGCGTGAACGTTTGGAACTCGGCTTTGCATTTTGATCACGAGCGCGGACTGGCTGGCGCGATCGAGCAATGTAACGGACAGGGCGTGTGTCGGAAATCGGCGGGGGTGATGTGTCCGTCGTTTCAAGCCAGCGGAGACGAGCGCTTAAGCACGCGCGGACGGGCGAATCTATTGCGGGCGCTGATCAAAGCGCGAGGCGCGGACGATGGAATCGAAAGCGAGCTGGAAGCGGCGGCGTTCGAGACTCTCGATCAATGCCTCGCTTGCAAGGGCTGCACGAGCGAATGTCCCAGCGGCGTGGATATGCCCAAACTGAAATACGAATTCATGCATCATTATTATCAATCGCGCCGCCGACCTTTGCGCGATTATCTCTTCGCTTATTTTCACGTCGTCGCCAAAGCGCTGACTCCCGTCGCGCCGCTGGCGAACGCGCTTATGCGAGCGAAGCCGTCGAAAAAAATCATCTCGAAAGTTTTCGGAATTTCCGAAGCGCGCCCGTTGCCGACTTTCAAGAAAAGCAAACGCGCGCGCGAATCGCAAAACGAAAAGATAGTCCTCTTTTTGACGGATGTGTTTTCGGAATACGTCGAGCCGTCGGTTAAAGAAGCCGCGTTAGAAATATTGCATTTGCTCGGTTATCGCGCTCGGCAAATTTCCGTCGTCGGAGCGGGCGCGGCGTTTTTGTCGAAGGGATTCGTCGAACAGGCGCAACGTCACGCCGAACGGGTTTTGGATGAAGTCAAAAGTTCTGGCGCGGATGTCGCCGTTGTGGGTTGCGAGCCGCCCGAAGTGTATTGCATCAAGCAGGAATATGCCGCGCTGTTGCCGCATCGCAAGGCGGAGATCGAAGCGCTATCGAAACGCGTCTTCATGTTAGATGAATTTATCTTGCGCGTAGCCAGTTGGGAGCAATGGGAAAGCAATCAAAGAAAATCAAAGGAAAGAGAACAAAAAAGCGACGACGACAAGTCAACGCGGGAAAAGATATTCTTTCATCCGCACTGCCATCATCGCGCCGCAGGCTTCGGGACGGATGGTCAGCCGACGGGAGTCTCTGCCACGCTGGAAGTTTTGCGTCGTCTCGGCTTCGACGTGGAGTTGAGCGATGCGGGTTGTTGCGGCATGGCTGGCACATTCGGCTTTGACGCGGAACATTATGATCTCTCGATGCAAATTGGCGAGCTGAAGTTACTGCCCAAAGCGAGAGAACTGCAAGGGGCGCGTATTGTCTCTTCGGGGTCGGCATGTCGTATGCAAATCCGCGATGGGGCGGGGCGCGAGGCGCTGCATCCGCTGGAACTCATGCAGGACCGAATCGCGAATCGTTCGATATAATGGAGCATCTCTACTTGAGGCAGATATAAGGAAACTATGCGAAGATGAAACCCGTAAGGAACGCCGCTATTGATTGGAAGGCTTAGTTTTCTCGTGGAACAACAAGTCGTCTCTAAAAAACGCGTCGCCGATCACGGCGAAGTATTCACCAGCCCGCGCGAGGTGAACGCCATGTTGGATTTGGTGAAGCAGGAAACCGAGCGGATCGATTCGCGCTTCCTTGAGCCTGCTTGCGGAACTGGAAATTTCCTGATTGAGATTCTAAATCGCAAACTTCAGATCGTCGCTAAAAAATATCGCAAAAGCCAATTGGACTATGAGCGCAACTTAATCTCGGCGATTTCTTCGATCTATGGCATTGATATTTTGGAAGACAATGTCATGGAATGCCGCAAACGCCTCTTTGACCTAGCCAACGGAGCCTACACAACGCTGTTCAAGAAAAAAGCCAAAAACGAAGTTCGCCGCGCGCTTCAATTCATCCTTGAAAAAAATATTATTTGGGGAGACGCTTTAGATTTAAGAACGGTTAGCCAGCCGATCCAACAAATTATTTTTTCAGAGTGGTCCTTCCCTTTCAATAACAGCCTGCTCAAACGCCGAGATTTTGTATTTGCCGAGTTAATCCCTGACGGAGCAAAGAAGAATAATCAACTTGATTTATTTTCAAAGAACGAACACGTTTCAGATTTAGGCGAGAAGGTTTTCCTGCCAACCGAGACGCGCAGTTATCCGCTGGTTCATTTTTTGAAGATTGGCGAAGGTGGCAATGATTAGCTCTAGACTCAAGTCTTATCATTTCGATAAAGTCGCCTTGCTTGTCGTTTCGACGAGTGAAACGAGGAGAAATCTTGAGTCGCGCCGTGAAGATTTCTCGCTTGCTCCCTCACATTCGTTCGGGACAAGGCTCGAAATGACAAAGAGTAAAGGACTCGAAATGACAAAGGGTAAGGCTCGAAGTGACAACCCCTCGCCCTGTCGTTTCGACGAGTGAAACGAGGAGAAATCTTGAGTCGCGCTGTGAAGATTTCTCGCTTCGCTCGAAATGACAAAGAGTAAAGGACTCGAAATGACAGGAAGATGAAGGAAACGTCTATGACAAGAGACTACAACTTCTACGTTTACATCCTCACCAACTGGAACGATACAGTCATGTATATCGGGATGACCAACAATCTTGAACGACGAGTTTACGAACACAAAAACAAATTGGTAGACGGCTTCACCAAGAAATACAACGTGAATAAACTTGTTTACTACGAGCATGGTAACGATGTCCATGCCGCAATTGCGCGAGAGAAGGAAATTAAGAAGTGGCGCAGAGAAAAGAAAAACAATCTGGTTATGACGATGAATCCCCAATGGAAGGATTTGAGTTTGGAATGGGACATCACATCGCTTGTCATTTCGAGGGAGCGCTAGCGACTGAGAAATCCTTGATATGCCATGCGTAAGATTTCTCGCTTCGCTCGAAATGACAAAGGGTAAAAGGCTCGAAATGACAAAGAGTAAGGCTCGAAGTGACAACCCCTCGCCCTGTCGTTTCGACGAGTGAAACGAGGAGAAATCTTGAGTCGTGCAACGTAAGATTTCTCGCTTCGCTCGAAATGACAAGAGTAAAGGACTCGAAATGACAAAGGGTAAAAGGCTCGAAATGACAAAGAGTAAGGCTCGAAGTGACAACCCCTTGCCTTGTCGTTTCGACGAGTGAAACGAGGAGAAATCTTGAGTCGCGCTGTAGAAGATTTCTCGCTTCGCTCGAAATGACAAGAGTAAAAGGCTCGAAATGACAAAGAGTAAGGCTCGAAGTGACAACCCCTTGCCTTGTCGTTTCGACGAGTGAAACGAGGAGAAATCTTGAGTCGTGCAACGTAAGATTTCTCGCTTCGCTCGAAATGACAAGAGTAAAGGACTCGAAACGACAAAGGGTAAGGCTCGAAATGACAAAGAGAGAACGGCGCGAAATGAAAAGAAAAGGATAATGATATAAATAATCTCATGCTGACTCAATCCTACAACCCCGATGTGCTGACCTGCCTCGCCAACCTGAGCAATGACGAGGTCTTCACCCCGCCCAACATCGTCAACCAAATGTTGGATTTATTACCGCCCGAAATTTGGCAAGACAAGAACGCCACTTTTCTTGACCCCGCCACCAAGACGGGCGTCTTTCTGCGCGAAATTGCCAAGCGATTAATGATTGGCTTGGAAAAAGAAATCCCTGACCAGCAGAAGCGCATCAATCACATTTTTACCAAACAGTTATACGGCATTGCCATTACCGACATAACCGCCATACTTTCTCGGCGCAGTGTGTATTGCTCAAAAAAAGCGGATGGAAAATATTCGGTCTGCGAAGGCTTTGACACGTCTGAAGGCAATATTATTTTCAAATGGATGGCGCATACATGGGAAGGCGAGCGTTGTAAATACTGTGGAGCCAGTGAGAACGTAAAAGAATATAACCGCAACGACACAATGGAAAGCCATGCCTACCAGTTCATTCACACCGACAAGCCAGAGGAGATTTTCAAAATGAAATTCGATGTCATTATCGGCAACCCGCCGTATCAGTTGAGTACAGGAGGTAGCGTTGAGTCTCAAGCCATACCAATATATAACAAATTTATTGAACAAGCAAAAAAACTTTCTCCAAGATATTTGAGCATGATTACGCCATCACGATGGTTTACTGGTGGTTTTGGTTTAGATAAATTTAGAGATTCCATGTTAAACGATAACAAATTGCGCGTAATTCACGATTATATAGATGCAAATGATTGCTTCCCTGGGGTTCAGATAAAAGGGGGAGTAAGTTTTTTTCTTTGGGATAGAGATAATGAAGGTTTATGTAAAGTATATACTCATAAAAATCAAGAAATTTCATATTCTGAAAGACCTCTTTTAGAATCGGGTTTATCAACATTTATTCGATGGAATGAAGCAGTTTCAATTATCCATAAAGTTAAAAGCAAAACAGAACCCATTTTTTCAGATATAGTAAGTCCGCGTGATCCATTTGGATTGAATTACTTTGAAGGAAAAAGGGAAATAATGTTTAAGAAGTTTCAAAAAAAGCCATTTAAAAACGGAATAGAAATTTATTCGCAAGGATGGCTAAAAAATGGGATATCGTATGCTGACAAAAAATATATAACTACAAGAGAAGAACTTGTTGGTAAGTGGAAAGTATTTATCAGTAAAGCATATGGAGCGAGCGAAAACTATCCACATCAGATATTAAATAAACCTTTTATTGGTAAACCACAATCTTGTTGTAACATGACTTATCTAGTTATCGGCGGATATGATAAAAAAGAAACAGCCAACAATGTTATATCTTATATCCAAACTCGATTTTTTAGGTTTTTAGTTGGTCTTTTAAAAAACACTCAAAATGCCTATCGTCAGGTTTATTCTTTTGTCCCCATGCAAGACTTCAGCGAATCATGGACGGATGAAAAACTCTACAAGAAATACAAATTGAGCAAAACCGAAATTGAGTTTATAGAAACTATGATTCGCCCAATGGGAGAGTCGGAAGATGAGTAACGATAACTTTGGCAGGCAGGCTTGCAAGCAGACTTCCGAAGTCTTCGAGACTTCGGAAGTCTTAGGAGTTCGACATGCCTAACGACTTCTTCCCCCCACGCCCTGAGGCAAACCCTACAATTTACGCCTACGAAGATACCAACCCGCAATACAAAGGTCTGCTCAAAGTTGGCTACACCACAAAAAATGCAAAAGAACGGGTGGCGGCGCAATATCCCACGTTAAGACCTGGGTCAGCACCGTATCAAATCGTCTTTGAAGAATCCGCCATGCACAACGATGGCACGGTTATTACAGACCATGAAATCCATCGTTATTTAAGAAGTAAGGGAATCAAGAATCCAAACGGCGAATGGTTTGCTTGCTCGGTGAAAGAAGTGCAAGCCGCGTATGTTGCGGTCAAAACGGGCGAGGTCAACGAAGAGAATCGCACGCTCACCTTCAGTCTCAGACCCGAACAGGAAGAAGCGATTGAACGAACCGCCAATCATTTTGTCAACTTCAAAAAAGAAAAAGGCAACAAAAAGAAAACTTCTCATTTTTTGTGGAATGCAAAAATGCGTTTCGGCAAAACTTTTACCGCCTATCAACTCGCCAAAAGAATGGGCTGGAAGAAAATTTTAGTCCTGACCTTCAAGCCCGCCGTTGAAAGCGCCTGGGAAGAAGATTTGAAAAACCATGTGGACTTCAAAGGCTGGCAGTTCATTTCTCCGCATGGGCTTTCGTATGAAGATGCCGATAAGAAAAAGCCGTTTGTCTGCTTCGGCTCGTTTCAAGATTATCTCGGCAAAAATAAAAGCACAGGCGGAATCAAAACCAAAAACGAATGGGTACACTCCACGCATTGGGATTGCGTCATCCTGGACGAATATCATTACGGAGCGTGGCGCGAGAACGCCAAAGACTTATTTGAAGCCGAAGATAAAAAAGAAATTGAGTTTGGCGAAGGCGAAGGCGTAGAAATTTTTGATGAAGGCGAAATGCCCATCACCACCGATCATTATCTCTATCTCTCAGGCACGCCGTTCCGCGCTATTGCTTCGGGCGAATTCATCGAAGAGCAAATTTTCAACTGGACGTATTCCGATGAACAACGCGCCAAAGAAAAGTGGTCTGTCATTTCGACCGAAGGGAGAAACAACAAAGCCTTGTCATTTCGACGAGTGAAAGGAGGAGAAATCTTTGACCGCGAAGAAGATTTCTCGCCGCCTACGGCGGCTCGAAATGACAAGAAGAGAACGCTCGAAACGACAAACGAGTCGCCGAATCCCTATGCCATGCTCCCGCGCATGGTTCTGCTCACCTATCAACTGCCCGATTCGATTCGTGAGATCGCGCAACAAGGCGAATATAACGAGTTTGATCTAAACGTCTTCTTCTCTGCCGAAGGCGATGGCATATTGGCAAGATTTAAATATGAAGATGAAGTGCAAAAATGGCTGGATTTAATTCGCGGCTCTTTTCTCGAAACGACGATTGATAACTTGAAACTCGGGGCAAAGAAACCGCCCATGCCTTTTTCCGATGTTCGCTTGCTAAACGTACTTTCTCATACCTTTTGGTTTTTACCCAGCGTTGCGGCGTGTCACGCCATGAGTAACCTGCTAGCGCAAAAGCAAAATAAGTTTTATCAGGATTACAAAGTGATTGTCGCCGCAGGCAGCGCGGCGGGAATTGGCGTCAATGCTTTGTATCCCGTGCAAGAAGCAATGGACGACCCGCTCAAATCTAAGACCATCACGCTTTCTTGCGGAAAGTTAACCACAGGCGTCACGGTCAAACCGTGGACGGGCATTTTCATGCTTCGCAATTCATCCAGCCCCGAAACCTATTTCCAAGCCGCCTTTCGGGTTCAATCGCCGTGGACGATAAAAAATCCCGATGGCGATTCGCCCAACGCAGAGCAGATTATCAAAGAAGAATGTTACGTCTTTGATTTCGCGCCGAACCGCGCCTTGCGTCAAATTGCCGAATATGCTTCGCGCCTCAACATAGATGAAAAGACCAGCCCCGAAGCCAAAGTGGCTGAGTTCATTAACTTCTTGCCCGTCCTAGCCTACGATGGCAGTTCCATGAAACAAATAGATGCGGCGGGCATTTTAGATATTGCCATGAGCGGCACAACTGCAACCCTGTTAGCCAAAAGATGGGAAAGCGCACTGCTGGTCAACGTGGATAACGAAACGCTCGCCCGCCTCATGGCGAATCAACTGGCGATGGACGCTTTGATGAGCATCGAAGGTTTTCGTAATTTGAATCAAGATATTGAAACCATTATCAACAAATCGGAAGCAGTCAAGAAAGCCAAGAAGGACGCCAACGATAAAGAGTTATCGGATAAAAAGAAAAAAGAATTGACCGAAGCCGAAAAAGAATACAAGAGCAAACGTAAGTTGATTCAAGAAAAATTGATCAAGTTCGCCACCCGCGTTCCTATTTTTATGTACCTCACCGATTTTCGCGAGGAAACGCTGCGAGATGTCATTACCAAACTGGAACCTGGATTATTCAAACGCGTCACGGGGTTGGATGTCAAGGATTTTGAATTACTGGTCAGCCTCAATGTATTCAACAGCGCCTTGATGAATGATGCAGTCTATAAATTCAAACGCTATGAAGATGCCAGTCTGGTTTATACAGGCATTGACAAACACTACGGCGAAGATATTGGCTTGTATGATACGGTGTTAAGTCAGGAAGATTATCAGAGCGCGTTTGAAAATATCTCAGAATACAAGGCGTGATCGCGACTGAAACGCGCGATTCTGTAGATTATGTAAAGAAAGTTCCTAGGCAAGTCAATACGCAGCGCTACTTTATCTTGAGATGCGCGACTCCGCCGAACGCCAGCGCCACCCACTTTCCTTTTTCAAATTCGACCCACACGCTTTGCGATTGTAAACGCCGACCGCTGAGCACGCTGCCTTTAGTCACCTGCGTGAGAATGGGATACTCCACGCCTGGTCCGCTGCGAACGTTTAACTGCTCGGCGGTCACCTCGAATGATATAGCGGACGGGAATTGCACCGCGTCGGGGAAAGTCGCGTCTGCGTCGCTCGACGAATCCGAGTCGCTTGGAGCGATATACGGCAACGGGTCAACATAGCCTTTGTACGCGGGATTCTCGCCGTCAATCCGCAGCCCGAAATGCAAATGCGGACCCGTGCTGGCGCCGGTGTTATTGCTGCGGGCGATGACTTCGCCGGCTTTCACTTTCTGTCCCGCCATAACCGTCGCGCTGGCGAGATGCGCATAATAGGTGTAATAGGTCTTGCCGCCGTCTGCGTGGCTAAGTTTGACGTAATTGCCGTAACCGCCGTTCTCGTAGCCCACGAGCGCTACGGCTCCCGCCGCCGCCGCCACGACCGCAGTCCCGTTCGGCACGCCATAGTCAACGCCGTTGTGCCCGGGAAAGCCGAACTGCTTATAGAAATCTGGGTTTTCGCCGAATAATTGAGTGATAGGTCCGTTAACCGGGAGCGTTAATTTGATCGTCATAATCCTCTCCTTGCGCGGTATAAGTATTGCAACAATCATAACACACGAGAGCCGCCTTCCGATACGCGGGAACATTCATCGTCAGGCGTATTGGATGCGCAGACCGAGACCTTTTACCGCGAATCGCCGCTAATTTTAAAGACGATTTGCGTGAAGCAACGCAATTCACAGATCGATCTTAGGGTTTCGTGTAAGCCTTAAATATATTTTGAGAACGCTGCGCTGGTCGGACTTGCAATGGCATTGCTCGTCTTTGACATTGGACATTCTCCGATTGCGCGATAACCTTGATCTTGCTACAATAGCGGGCATAATGAATATGGGTCTTTTATACGAAGCGATCGGCTACGTCGGCTCCATTCTGGTAGCTATTTCTTTGACGATGCGCTCGGTGTTCCGCCTGCGCGTGATCAACTTGGCGGGCGCGTTATTCTTCACTGCGTACGGAGTTTTGATCGGCGCCGCGCCGGTCGCGGCGCTCAACGGGTTGGTCGCGCTGGTCAACGTGTATTACTTGCGGCAAATGTGGAATCATAAGGAATACTTTCAATTACTGGAAGTTAATTACGACAGCCGTTACTTGAGAAGTTTCCTGGAGTTCTACAAAAAAGAGATCGTCGAGTACGTCCCCACATACCGCTTTGAAGCCAGCCCCGATCAATTGGTCGTCTTCGTTTTACGAAACATGCTTCCCGTCGGAGCGCTGGTTGTCCGAGCCGACGAAAAACAAGCTGAGATCTTGCTGGATTTTGTCATTCCAGGCTACCGAGATTTTCGCGCAGGTAAATTTCTGTTTGAACGAAGCTCTAATTATTTTCGAGAAAAAGGCATCGAGCGTCTCGTCTCCGCACCGGGCAATGCCAGCCATGAAGCCTATCTTCACCGTATGGGATTTCAGTTGGAAGACGGCGTGTATTACCGCGCAGCGGCTGACGAAATCTTGCGCGATAACAAGCTGTGATCGCTTACCGTGTCTGAAGCGCGTACGCCGCCGCGCTGAACGCCATGGCGACGTTGAACGACCTCTTCTTGCCGCGCATGGGGATGTAGAAAATGCGCTCGCACATAGCGAGCAAGTCGGGATCTACGCCGCAGATCTCATTGCCCACGATCAGCGCCATCGGCTCGTGCGGATATCCCATTTCGTAGAGCGACGTGGAGATGTCCGTTTCTTCCAGCCCGTAAAGCGTCCACCCGTTTCGCTTCAACTCTTGCGCTAATATCACCGCGTCTTTATGACAAGTCCATGCGATGGAGTCTTCCGCGCCGAGCGCGGTTTTGCGCACTGCGTCATGTTCTGGCGTGGGTGTGATGCCGCATAGATGGGCGCGGCTGAATCCGAATCCTTCGGCTGAGCGCAAGATCGAGCCGACGTTCCACGCCGAGCGGATGTTGTCGAGGATGACGGCGCGTTCGGCAGAGATGGGCAGACGGGATGTTTCGCGCTCGCGACGCTCGCGATGCTCGCGATGCTCGCAAGTCAACGCTCCGCTCTTAACGACGAGCGTTTCGCCCAAACAGTGCGGGCAGCGCGCCGCTTGCGGTTGACGCCCAGAGACGGGGTAACGCAACCCGCATGTCCGGCAGACTCGAATCTCAAACGATGAATCGCTCACAGCGTCGTTGCGTTTGTCATTTGGGCGGAGCGAAGCGCATGATGCGATTGTTGGTTGCGTCGGTCACCCAGACGAAGCCGGAGGAGTCGGCGGCAATGCCTGCAGGCAGCCCGAACTGATCGGGCTCCGAACCGAACTCGCCCCATACGCGGACAAACTCGCCGGCAGACGTGAACTCGATGACGCGAAAACCTTCTGGATCGGTGATAAAGACGCGGTTGTTTGCGTCTACGGCGATGAAGGGTTTGTTGTTGAGCGATTGTCCGAACCAACCGTTCACGTCCCATTGCGCGAGCGGCGCGAACAGAACGCTTGCGCCCTCGCCTTGGATCGGAGCAAACGACTGCACGCGCTGATTCCATGTGTCGGCGACGTACACAGTTCCGTCGGATCCGACCGCTACGCCGACCGGTTCGTCGAATTGCCCGGGGTCGAATCCGCTGGAACCGAATTCGGTCAGATAGATTCCATTTGAGTCGTAGACCATGATGCGCTTGTTGCCGGTGTCGGCGACGAGGACGCGCCCTTGCGCGTCAACGGCGATACCGCGCGGTCCCCACAAATACTTGTACGAATTTGGATCATCCTCCAAAGGTTGGCCGAACTGCCCCCACATAAGGAGCGGGCTTCCGTTACGCGAGAATTTTTGAACGCGATGATTCCATGTGTCGGTCACATACACCGAGCCGTCGGGTCCGACCGCCACGCCCCAAGGTTCAAAGAACGAGCCAGCCGGTGCGGCGCCGGTGTTCAGGTCGCCGAACGCGCCCCATTGGTTGATCAATCTGCCGTCTGAAGCGATGTGCAGGATGCGGTTGTTATTAGAGTCGGCGATGTATAGATCGTCGTTCAGCCCGGCGGCGATGGAGCGCGGCGCATTTAAGCCAAGCGGGGGATATTGCCCGCCGCTGAAAACGCGGTCGGCTGTGAGCGCGATCGCGCCCGCTTCGTACGGATCAATCACAGGGACGGTCTCCACGGGACCTACGCCGTAATTCCAGATCAACGAAGCAATGTCCTTGCGGACGTATAATCGCATGGCATCTGAAGGCTGCCATGTAGTCAGCGTCATTGTGGAGCTGTTGGTCGCTTGCGCGTAGCGCGTGTAATCGCGGTTGAGCCAAATGTCGAAAATACCGCTGCGAATCCCCGGGTCGGTGATGGCGTTTAAAACACGCGCGCGCGTCAGCCCGAAGTAATCTTGATTGGGCCACCACATGCGAATGTAGTCGAAGCGATAATATTCATTGCCAAGCGCAGATTCGATTGCGCCGAAGTTCTTTGCGTCCACGATCACCGCCGCCGCTTCGCGCAACGCGCGGGTGGGTTGATCGAACGAGCGCTGCGCGGTGTAGTCGCGCAAGTACCAGACGACGGGCCACGAAACGCCGGTGTCTGGCGCGCTGGCGTCGTAAGCGATGATGGCGTTTAATCCGCCGGCGGTTCGGCGCGAGATTTCTTCCACTTGCGCCATAACCTCTTTTACGCCGCCTGCGCCATGCGCATATACGAGATATTCTGTCGCGTCGTTGTAATTAATGTAATTTGCGCGCAACGAGGCGCGAACTGTCTGCACTGCGAGCAACCCGAAAACGACGAGCGTCGCGTAGATGACGAGCGGGCTCGGGCGGGGAATCCGCGCGAGATAGATCATCCCTCCGAGGCTGAGCAGGAACGCGATGAACGTTCCTGCAAATTTAAGCGCGTACGCGTTGACTTGCGTAGATTCGAATCCGACTGTGGATTGAGCGGTGAGCAACCATGCGCCGTTTATGATGCAAGCGCCGGCGGCGATAACGGCAACGGCGGCGAGCGCGAGGACGCCCACGCTGGCGCGGTCTTTCTGCGTCAGGCGATACAGTATTGCGCCCGCGCCTATCGCTATTAACAGGGGCAGAATGAAGGCGGATGTGTTCTGTAATTGATCGAGCGATGTGCCTTGAAACGGGGGCGTACCTCCGAACATGGAGCGCAGCAGACTGAAGACGGAGAAAGCGAAGATCGCTGCTGTTGCCAGCGTGAGGAACGTCTGACTGGACGTCTCCGCGGAAGTTTTACGTCCTGCCGCTTCGATGATGCGCCCCAGCGCCCAGCCGGTCAACAGGATCATGGGCCATGCAATGTGATAGGTCAGCCAAGGCATGCGTTCGCCGGCGATAGAGAATGCGGCGATGCTCGAAAACGTCCACCAGACCATCAGGATGAAGAAAAGGCCGAATGCCGATTCGCGCGGTTCCTGCGCCGCGTCTTTCGCATCGTCTGTCGCGAGGGGTTGTTTCGGCGCAGCCAGTTTGGCTGCGCCTATGAAGATCGCGGTTAATGCACCGAGCGCCGGCAGGAATTCGTAGATGGGAATCTGAATGAGGAGATAGAAATAGATCGGCTGACTCCCGCGCTCGACGCCTTGCTGCACGAGCCAATAGCCCAGCGAGCCGACGATGCCGGTGAAAAAACCCGCCGGGTTAGTGAAGAATGTTGTGAATAGGAGCGTGAAGCCGATCCAATAAAATACGCCGAACTTCCACCATTCTCGATTCCAGAGTTGACCGATGATAATGGATGCGATGAGAAATAGAAGCACAAGCGTGCCGATGATCAATATCGTGCGCAGATCCATCGAAGCGACTTGCGACGCTTCGGTAGGCAGGATGATGTTTAGTTTGTCTTTCAGCCATTCGATCGGAAAGGGCGTGAGCAAGGGCAGCGTAAATGTGCCGAGTAAGATCAGCAGGTCGAACGAACGTTCTTGTAGAAGATTCTTCCAACCATAGCCTAAATACAAAACAATAACTGCGCCGACGAGCGCTAAGACTGCGAACAGCAGGGCGATTGACGATGGAGAAATGCCCGAAGGCGCCGCTGGAACGAGGCTGCTATCGGCTGGGTTGGCTGGCGCGACAGTCTCTGTGGCGGTCAGGGCGCCGGGGTTATCGCTTATCAACGAAAACGCCGCACCTGCGCTGGCGAGAAGCGCTGCGAATGCAAGCAGGAGAATAAAGATGCGGAGCAGATCGCGCCTCGCCCACGGTTTGCGCGTGACGCGCGAGATAAAGAGGAATCCTAAGAACAGCAATGCTTGCGCGGTATAAATGAAAGCGGTCTCTTTTGAGGTGAAGTGCAGCAGAGTGGCGGCGGCGACGCAGTATAGGAATTTCTTTTCCCCGCTTTCAAGATACCGCAGAAGCGCGTAAAGCAAGACGATGCCCGAAAGCCCAACGAACGCTTCGTTGCGCACATAGCGACCATAATACAGCATATAAGGCGAGATCGTCATCAAAAACGCGGCAACGATCATGCCCCAGTTGCCCAGATAGCGGCGCCAATACCAGACCATTCCGACAGTGGCAAGGCTGAATAAGACGGCGGGGATACGGGCAGTGAAGTCTGATGCGCCAAACAGAAAATATGTCAGTGCGATGGCGTGGAACTGGAAGGGTCCGTGCATCATGGGCGAATGCTGGTAGCCCTGCCCACGATACAACAGCCACGAAAAATAGGTGTGCAAGCTTTCGTCGTGGCTCATTACGCGCGCGCCTAAATCGTAGAAACGCGTCAGAATGGCGAGAGTCATGATGCCCGCAAAAAGCGCCGTCTCGTATGTGAGCGCCGGCAGAGCGGGGTGAATGGGGCGTTCAAGAAAATTTACTTTTTGATTGTCCATTAAGCATACACCTATAAAAGATGGGCTGACTTATACTTCAATCCGAAAGTTCTGACAAGTTCGCGCGTTCCAGCGTTTGTGCCCAAATTAATTGCGTGTAGCCAATTAATCGCAATACCTACGCTAAAAAACAACGCACATTAAACAGAACCTGCTAGCTGGCCGCATCCGGCGTGAATGTCAATTCCGCGCCGCATACGGATCGTACATGGGATGCCCGCTTCTTCCAGCGTCGCTTTGAACGCGATGGCGCGCTCGCGCGAAGTCGCTTTGCCGGCATAACCAGTGGTGGGGTTGAGGGGGATGGCGTTGACGTGGCACAATAAGCCTTTGAGTCGCGCCGCCAGTTTCTGCGCCGTTTCAGGCGAATCGTTAACATGGTCTATCAATGCCCACTCGAAAGTGATGCGGCGATGCGTTTGCTCGACGTAGTATTTGCAGGCTTCGATCACGTCGTCAATTTTATAGCGTTTGTTGACAGGGAGCATTGCAACACGCGACTCATCGTCCGCTGCGTGGAGGGAGATGGCAAGATTGACCTGTCGCTTCTCGTCGGCGAAACGCCGGATTTGGGGGACCAGTCCCACCGTCGAAATAGTGAAGCGGCGCGCGCCGAAGTTGAATCCGCCAGCGTCGTTGAGTCGGTCTATCGCTTCCATCGTGTTGTCGTAGTTGTGGAACGGCTCGCCCATGCCCATGAGGACGATGTTGGTGACGACTTCGTTCCGTTCTTTCAACATGCGCGCATAGAACAAAACCTGCGCGATGATCTCGCCGCTCGTGAGGTGACGTTTGAACCCCATTTGCCCTGTCGCACAAAAGACGCATCCCATGGCGCAACCCGCTTGCGTGGAAATGCAAAGCGTGCGACGGTTTTTCGCACCGCGTAAATTCTCGCTGTTCGGCGCCGACGCTTTTATTTGCGGATTATCTGCCGGGTCGCCGTATTTCATCAACACCGCTTCGATCAAATTTTTATCTGGCAATTCGAGCAACGTTTTGCGCGTGAAGCCATCGGATGAATCGAGATATGTTTTTACTTTGAACGGAGCAAAGGTCGCATTCTCGGCAAGTTTCTCGCGCAGTGACTTGGATAGATTGGTAAATTGCTCAGGCGAATCGTAGAGATGTTGGTACAGTCCCTGCCAAATCTGCTTCGCGCGATAAGCGGGTTCATTCCATTCTTGCAAGAGGTTCGTGATCGATTCGAGATCGAGGTCGTAAATCAACATATCGAATTAACCAATGAGACTCGCCAGATCGTCAGCAATGATGTCTATCTTTGGCGACCATGTGTGCGCCTGTTCTATTGTGGAAACGCCGCTCAACGCCAACGCGCACGGGCATCCCGCCGCCTGCCCTGCGGCGATGTCTGTTTCGAGTCGGTCGCCGACGACGAGAGTCTCTTCCTTTTTTGTGCCGAGACGTTCCAGCGAGAGTTCCATCATAAACGGAAACGGCTTGCCTGCGTAAATCGGTTCGATGCCTGTCGCTGTCATGATAACCGAAATCCATGCGCCTGCGCCGGGGATCTCTCCGCGCGGGGTGGGGAAGGTCTTATCGGGGTTGGTCGCATAGAACGGAATGCCTCGCCGCACAAGCAACGCCGCCTCGCGCATTTTGACGAAGTTGACCTCGCGGTCAATGCCCATCACGACGATCTCCGCCTCTTGCGCGCGTTCAACCGATAAAACGTCAAATCCCTTTTCTTCCAGCGCGCTGCGCGTCCCATTCTCGCCGACGATGAAAATTTTTGTCCCGTGTGGAAACTTCCGCGACAGTATGTGCGCCGTTCCCAATGCAGAAGTGACGATTTGCTCAGACGAAACGCGCACGCCTAACTTTTCTAAAGTTGCAACATATTGTTCTGGCGTTTTTGTTCCGTTGTTGGTGGCGAAGACATATCTCAATCCGCGCGCTTCGATCTTCTTGAAAATTTCTGGCAAGTCGCCGATCGGCGCGCCGTCGCGCCAGATCACGCCGTCCATGTCAAGGATGAGGGCTTTAATGTTTGAAGGAATCATAGTCCGCGATTATAACTGAATCAAAAGCCCGCCGATCGCTCAGCGGGCTAAACTATCCAACTACCTAACTATAAAACTACCAAACTACTTCACCTTCTCCGGCGCTTCCAACACTTGATCCACCAAACCATACTCAACAGCTTGCTTCGCTTCGAGATAATAATCGCGGTCGCTGTCGCGCTCAATCACTTCTAGCGGCTGCCCGGTGTGCTTCGCCATAATGCCGAGCAAGAGACTCTTCAGGCGCAAAATCTGTTTGGCTTGAATTTCGATGTCCGTCGCCTGTCCTTGCGCGCCGCCGAGCGGTTGGTGCATGTGGATGGTCGCGTTTGGCAGGGCGTAACGTCTGCCCTTTGTTCCCGCGGTCAGCAAGACGGTCCCGAAAGACGCGGTCACTCCGACCGCCACCGTGCTGATCGGGTTCGAGATCATCTGCATTGTGTCGTAGATCGCCAGCCCAGCGTAGATCACGCCGCCCGGTGAGTTGATGTACATCTGAATTTCTTTTTCAGGATCCTCGTGATTCAAAAACAACAACTGCGCCACGATCACGTTCGCAACCTGATCGTCAATCGGCGTGCCGAGGAAGATAATGCGCTCTTTGAGCAGCAACGAATAAATATCGTAGGCGCGTTCGCCGCGTCCCGTATTCTCTACAACCATCGGGACGATGTTCTTATACTCTGGTACCATAGCCTGTCTCCTGTATGTAAGTAGGGTGCATCATACCGTTCGGCTGTTAGATTTGCGTTAATTCTTTGTTTCGGATTCGGAATCTGCATTCGCTTCGCCCGTTGGAACGGCTGGCTCGACTTCAATCGTCGCTGCTTCTTCCGCTGCCGCCTCTGCGACTTTCTCGGCGAGGGCGGCTTTCCGCTCTTCGGGAGATTTATATTCGCCGGCGGCGATGGACTTCAACATTTCCAGCGCGCGGCGCGTGAGGACGCGGTTCGCCGATTCCATCGCGACCGCTTGCGCGAGTTGCTGCTGTCCTTTTTTGCCGCCGCGCACTTTGCTGAAGTCCAATCCTTGCATCGAGAGCGCGCTCAAGGTTTGATTGAATTCATTGTCCAGCGAGGCTTCGTCCACTTCCAATTCTTCCTTGCGGACGATCTCGTCGAGGATCAACGAGCGCTCGAAGCGTTTCTTTGCGACCGGCAGCGCTTCTTCTTCCATAAATTGCTCGCGCGTGGTATTTCGCAGTTTGAAGTAAGTCTCCAAATCCATGCCTTGTTGGGCGAGGCGATTCGTCAGGTCTTCAAGGACGTGTTCGGCTTCGTGATCGAGCGAATGTTGGTGATATTTAAACGTCGCGCCCGCTTTGATCTTCTCGATCAGATCAACGAAATAGACATCGTCGTATTGGGCTTGCGAGCGCGCTTCGACGTCTTTCGTTACGGCGGCGCGCAGATCGTCGAGCGTTTCGCCAGCGCCAGCTGTCTTGGCAAATTCATCGTCGAGTTCCGGCAGCGTCACTGCGCGGACGGTTTTCATTGCGACCGTCATTTCAGCGTTTTTACCTTGCAGTTCTTCGAGTTCGTATTCGGCGGGGAAGTCGTGCACGATCGTTTTTGTATCGCCGGGCTTCATCCCGATCAGCTGCCTGGCGAAGCCAGTGAAGGGCCACTCATCCTCGCGTTCATCCTTGCGAATAACGGTTGCAAAGCCGGGACGTTGCAGTTCGACAGCGTCGGATTGCACGTCCACGAGGACGTAATCGCCTTCCTGCGCTTCGCGCTCGACCGTTTCTGTCGTCGCATACATCTGACGCAAATCTTCCAGCGCAGCGTCCACTTCTTTCGAGTCGGGAGCGTTCCACTCGTAGGGCATGCGAATGTCGTGATAGGCGCCTAAATCCACTTCGGGCGCGAGCGGCACTTTGAAGATCAATTTCGGCGGGTCAAGCGATTCGATATTTTCTAACCTGCCTGAAGCGCCCGGGTTGACTTCCGCCTGTTCAAGAATCTTCGAATATTCGGCGTCTATCAAAAAATCCACCGCTTGCTCGATAACGGCTTGCTCGCCATAGTTCAACACGACCATGTGATACGGCGCTTTTCCGGGCCGAAAACCCGCGATCTTGCCGCGTTCCGAGATCTTGCGCGCGGCGCGGCGCTTGTATGTATCCATTAATTCGGGTTCTACTTCAACCACAAGTTTGGCTTCGTGGTTCTCTTCAATGGTCTTTTCGATTTTCAATGTGTGCTCCGTAAATTTGCCCTATCTTGTAAAAACAAAAAGGACGGATGTGATTTCGTAAAAGGTGGGGACGGAGAGAGTCGAACTCTCAAGCCTTGCGGCACAGCGTCCTAAGCGCTGCGTGTCTGCCAATTCCACCACGTCCCCAATCCCCGCCGCGCTGCGGCGGTTCGATTATTCGGCGGCGAAATTATACCTGCTAATTGACATTTTTAGATTGACGATTTGTAATTGGCGGATATAATCCAGCGCTTGACACTTGATGATTGGAGCATGCAGTGAGCCGCGTTATTAATCCCGATTCGACAGGCAAGGACCGCGCAAGATTATCGAAAGCTATCGCGCTGGCGGTGCGCGAATTGGCGCGACAGACCGAGGTCGCGCAAGAAGCAAAAGATTTGGCGGCGTTTATCGCGCTGGCATTGAAGACCATAGCGGACGGCATTGACGATTCGGTGGCGGCGTGGGAGAAGCGCGGCTATTGGGTCAAAGCGGATCGCTTTCGCATGGAATGGCAGTGGTCGGGGCAATACGCCGAGAAGATGAAAGCCGCCGTTCTAACGGACGATTGGGGAGCGGTGGCGCTGTTATCGGCGCAGATCGCGCAGAAATTCGGCAAGGTGGTCGTCGCGCAAAATCATCGTCTGGGCAAGCCTTGGGCGGGGGCGTATCAGCGTTTATAGATGCGGAGCGGGCAAACAGTTTCTCGACCGTTCGAAACGACAATATCGGGGTAGAATTTACGCATGTCCGATTTCGACAACGATCTTCAATCTATTCAAGAAGCCAGAACGCTCGTCGTGCAGGCGCGCGACGCTCAACGGAAATTTCTTCATGCGCCGCAAGCCGAAGTGGATCGAATTTGCGCGGCGATGGCGCAAGCCGCGGCGGAAGCCTCTGTTCGACTCGGTGCGCTGGCGAATGAAGAGACCGGTTACGGCGTGCCGGAACACAAGACTCTCAAAAATTTGCTGTCGTCGCAGCTTCTATGGGAAGCGATTAAAGACATCCCAACCGTCGGTGTGATTCGCAGAGACTCGCTCAAGCGGACGTATGAGATCGCCTGGCCCATGGGCGTTGTCGCGGCGCTGACGCCTTCGACCAACCCGACCTCCACTGCCATGTTTAAAACGCTGATCGCGGTCAAGGCGAAGAATGCGATCGTGATCGCGCCGCATCCATACGCTGCCAAATGCAGTTTGGAGACGGTTCGCATTATGGCGGAAGCGGGAGAGCGGGCGGGCATGCCCAAAGGACTCGTCTCTTGCATGACGAAGATCGCTCTGCCCGGCACGCAAGAGCTGATGAAGCATAAATATGTGGCGTTGATCCTTGCAACCGGCGGCTCGGATATGGTTCGTGCAGCGCATTCGGTCGGCAAGCCGGCTTACGGCGTGGGACCCGGCAACACGCCCGCTTATGTAGACCGTTCGGCAGACGTGGCACGCGCGGCGAAATTGATCGTCGCCTCCAAGGCGTTCGACCATTCGGTCATTTGCGCTACCGAGCAAGCCGTTGTCGCCGACAAACCGATCGCCGCGTCGTTGGAAGCCGCGATGAAAGCCGAAGGCGCGCACTTCGTAAACGACGAGATCAAACAGATTTTGGCGAGGAATTTGTTTGCCGGGCATCTGCCCAACCCCAAATCGGTAGGCAAGAGTCCACAGCAGTTAGCGCAACAGTACGGCTTCAGCGTGCCGGATTGGGCGCGGATTCTCGTTGTGCGACTCAACGGAGTCGGGCGCGATGAGCCGCTCTCCGGCGAGAAGTTGACTACGGTTTTGGGCTGGTACGAAGAAGAAGGTTGGGAAGCGGGCTGCGAGCGCTGCATCGAACTGATTAACTATGGCGGACGCGGTCATTCGCTGGTAATTCACGCGCAAGACGAGAACGTGATCATGCGCTTTGGCTTGGAGAAGCCGGTCTTCCGCATCGTGGTCAATACGATGGGAACGCTCGGCACGACTGGCTACACTACCGGCTTGATGCCCTCGATGACGCTCGGCTCAGGCGGTGTGGGAGGCGCGATCACCGGCGACAACATCTCAGTCCATCACATGTATAATATCAAGAGATTAGCGTATGAGATCCGCGCAGCGCCGGACGCCGCGCTCGCGCCCGGTTCGACCGACGCACAAGTACAGCGCGTCGCACCCGCCCAAGACGAACGTCAGATCGAAGAGATCGTTGCGCGGGTTTTATCGGAATTGGAAAAACACAAACAATCGTAAATTTATTTTACAAGGAGAAGTAAATTATGCCTGTAGATGTTTCAATGATCGCCTTAGGAATGGTGGAAACCAAAGGACTGGTCGGCGCGATCGAAGCCGCCGACGCGATGGTAAAAGCCGCCAATGTCACGCTGATCGGCAGCGAGTATGTCGGCGGCGGATATGTAACCGTGATGGTGCGCGGCGACGTGGGCGCGGTTAAAGCCGCGACCGACGCCGGAGCCGCAGCCGCCAAACGCGTTGGCGAGCTAACTTCGGTGCACGTCATCCCGCGCCCGCACAGCGACGTGGAAATGATTTTGCCGCAGAACAGCAAAGGCTCGGTCGGCGGACGAGGAAAAGAGAAGTAAGCCGCGCGACGAAAGATCGCAAAGAGCGTAAAAATTCCTTTTTTGATTCTTCTACGCTCTTTGCGATGAGAAGCGTTTCCTCATGCCGCGCCAATTCTTTACCGCGGACGATATCCGCCGCCTTGCGCAACAACGCGCCGATTCGCTGACGCTCGCGCCGGGCGACATCGTCACGCAGGAAGCGCAAGACGTCGCATCTGCTTTGGGCGTGCGACTCGTTCAGGGGACTGAGGCGGACGTCTCATCGAGGAACAAGCGCGCGGCGGTGCGTATTGCCAGACTGGCAGATGCGAGTATGGAGCCGTTCACCGACGGCGAAATTACGCCCGGTACAAACGCCTGGCGCAAGGAAGCGTTCGCGGCGCGACTCGATTCGACGCTGAGCGTGAGTTACATGTCGTTGGATAAAGGCGCGGCGCAACGGATAGTGCAACGCGATGAAGCCGCGATCGTGCTGGAAGGCGAGTTAATCGTGACTTGCGGCAGCGAATGGGCGCACGGAAAGAGCGGCGACGTAATTTATATCTCCGCCGGCGCAACAGCCGCGTTCGAAACGCCAAATTGGACGCGCTTCGTGCGCGTAACGCTCAACCGATGAATCCAAATTTGACAGATCTGCTTGAGTGGACCGAACGCGCGATGAGCGGCGGCGCGCGCGATTTGCAGTATCGCGGCGCTGTGCATGTAGGCGTGGATTTGGGAACGGCGTATACGACGCTGCTGGTCCTCGACGAAAACTATCAGCCGCTCGCGGGCGAATATCAATTCGCGCAAGTCACCCGCGACGGGCTTGTGGTGGATTACATCGGCGCGGTGGATTTGTTGCGCGGGATGAAAGAACGCGTCGAGCGGACCCTGGGGTTTGCGCTGACCTCCGCTTCGACGGCGTATCCGCCGGGCGTGCCGCAAGCCGAACGCCGCGCGACGGCGAACGTATTGCGCGGCGCGGAGTTAGATTGCGTAAGTTTGATTGATGAGCCGAGCGCGGCGAATAATGTCTTGCAGATTCGCGACGGCGCGATCGTAGACGTGGGCGGCGGCACGACCGGGGTCGCTGTCTTCCGCGCTGGCGAGGCGATCTACACTGCTGACGAGGCGACCGGCGGGACGCATTTCTCGCTGGTGATCGCCGGCGCAAGCGGATTGACGTTTGAGGAAGCCGAAGCGCTGAAAACAAATCCGGGCGAGCAGGCGCGCTTGTTCCCGGTGGTGCGCCCGGTGATGGAGAAAGTCGCGACGATCGTCGAGCGCCATATCGCAGGCTGGAATGTGGAAAGAATTTACCTTGTCGGCGGCGCGTGCGCCTTCCCCGGCATGGGTGAAGTCATTCAGGAAATGACAGGCATCGAAACGATTTTGCCGAGTAAGCCGTTATTCGTGACGCCGCTTGGGATCGCGATGAATCATCGAAGCGTTGCGCCGGTCGAATAAGTTGAACGTTCCGATAGTAGAAAGCGGAAAGTAGAAAAGCAAGGAGAATTATGGCAACCGATCAATTTTCATTACGCGTATATTCCTATCTCGACCGTATGCAGCCGCAGTACGCGGCGTTTGTAGGAACGATCACGCAGGGCGACCTGCCGACCGAGGGCATGGCGTCGCTGTATGTGGAAGTGGCGCCGGGCAACGAGGTCTTTCGGCTGGTGGATATCGCCGTCAAATCTACGGAAGCGAAGCCGGGCGCGCAACTGGTCGAGCGCGAATTCGGCATGTTCGAGGTCCATTCGCGCGCGCAAGCGGAAGTGTTAGAGGCGGGGCGCATTGTGTTGGATCGGTTAAATCTCAAGCCCGAAGAACGCATCAAGCCGTATATCGCTTCCGCGCAGATCATTACGAACGTGGACCCGTATCAGGCGCAATTGTTGAATCGCTTCCGGCGCGGCTCGATGCTGGTGCCCGGCGAGACTATGCTGGTGCTGGAATGTGCGCCCGCCGCTTATATCAACTATGCTTGCAACGAAGCGGAAAAAGGCGCGAATATTAAATTATTGCACGTTTCCTCAGTGGGGCGTTTTGGGCGCATGTGGCTTTCCGGCTCCGAAGCGGAGATCGTCGCGGCGCGCAATTCGGCGGTAAAGGCGTTGGAAGGATTAGAAGGCAGGGCGGAAAAGAGATAGGGGAGAAGATGGGCGGCGAAATAGATGAGTAGATAAACGTCCGCTTTTTGGCGGACGTTTTCGCTTAATGCTGATTATTGTGCGGCGGGTAGATTCTTCCTAGTGTCGTTCAGCAGTTCGATCATCAGGTCGCGGATGTGCGGGTTGAGGTAGTGACGCTCCAGCGTGGAGAGCGGCAGGAAGCGCGCGCCGGCGACGACGTGGATGCAGTTTGCCGAGCCGCACAGGCAGATGAAGGGCGCGTCCATTTCCCATTCGGTGGAGGGGTAGAAGAACGAGAGTTCTTCGTCTTTAGCGATATCGCGGCGCGCAATCATCTGCATATCGTCAGTATCGAGGATGACGTTTGGGTCGCACGAGTGGTTGAGCGCGGCAAGTTTACCGACGTGCGTGTGCAGGTTGCGCGCGATCTGCACCGTGAAGCGATTCGGTTTGCCGGTCACGTTCTCGCTGGGGATCGCGCAGAGCGTTTCGCCGGCGCGATAGGCGCGACGCGACACCAGCGTCCTGAATTTATTTTCGGTCTTGATCGTTAAGGCAGTCGCAGTGGTTACGGTCATGTTGTATAACTCCTTGCGCGACATATAAAAATGCCGCCGACTTGTTGGATGAAATATTGTCGTAGTATAGTCTTAATGGAATTAATTGCAAGAGCCGCCGCCGTAATTGAATATATTTTAAGGTAACGAATGCGAGTCTGTCCTTCGTTCATTCATGGGCGGGTTTTTTGCCCTTCATCCTTTTCAATCACCTCCACCCATTCTTTCGGCAGACCGGATAGATCCATGTTTTTATCGCCGAGCATGATTCTTTGCAGGACCTTCCCCAACTCTTGAACTTCCCTCGGCGCGGATGAATCTGCCGCCATCTTCTGTGCCGCATTGAAATATTGCTCCGCTTCAGGACGCTTCTCCCGCGCGGATTGGATCGCGCCCGCGATGAACTGCTCGGCTGAGACGTCCGAAGTCTCCGAGACTTCGGATGTCTGGCTTGTCAGCCAATCGGGTAACGATTGATTAGTCAGTTCTTCCCATAATTTTTCAAACTCAGTTGTCGGCATCATGGATCTCAACATACGCATATTATTCACCATGTTTTGTATCGAAGGTTGCGCCCCAATCGATTGATAAACTCTAAACGCTTCAATTAACCGAGATAGCGATTGCCGATAGTTTTTTTGCATGGCGTCAATTTGCGCCATCATAGCAAGCGTGGCGGACTTGCCTTGCAA
>MWTB01000007.1 GCA_002050275.1 Anaerolineae bacterium UTCFX1 | reverse complement strand
CTATCGCCGTCCTACGAAGCGATATATTCCTTCAAATTATGTTCCACCGCGTATGCCGCCGCCTCGGCGCGATTATTCGCATTCAACTTCGAGAGGATGCTCGAAACATAATTTCGCACAGTGCCTTCGCCAAGGTATAACTGTTTAGCGATCTCGCGGTTGGTCCTGCCTTCGGAAACGAGCAGTAAAACATGCTTTTCCTGCTGACTCAAATGCGAGAAGGCAGAGGCTTCCTCATTTTTTACCGCGCGCCGCACTTCCTGAAAGACGCGTTGCGTTACCGCCGGGTCGAGGAGCGCTTCGCCGCGCCCGACCGCCTCAAGCGCTTTCACCAAATCGCCGCTGCCGATCTGCTTCAACACATAACCCGAAGCGCCCGCGCGGATCGCGGAGAACAACATCTCATCTTCCGCGTACGAGGTGAGCATGATGACTTTTACCTTGGGATGTTTGGTCACAATCTGCTCGCAGGCTTCAATTCCAGACGCGCCCGGCAGGCGAATATCTAACACGACCACATCTGGCTTGAGCAAGTCTGTTTTTTGGATGGCTTCGCGCGCCGATCCTGCTTCGCCCACCACATCGAATTGCGGATGCTTCTCCAACAATGACCTCAACCCGACGCGCACCACTTCGTGATCGTCCACCAACAAAACGCGTTGCTTGGCAGTTCCTTTAGGCATGGAGTGAATTTTACCCTAAGTTAACGAACCGTTTCAAATCATCAGGCAAATTGTTCTAACGCAGATGATTTTTCTCTTCTTTACATTCTCCTTTTAAATACGCAGCGCGAGAGAAGTTTCTCTCGCGCTGCGGTTTGCCTTACCTGTTTACTTTACTTTGACGGCGATCGTCTTGGGTTTCACTTCCTCTGCCTTGGGAAGAGAAATTGTGAGAATCCCATTTTCGAACTCCGCTTTCGACTTGTCGGTCACAACCGCGGTCGGGATGACAAGCGAGCGCTCAAACGAACCCCAACGCTGTTCACGGATATGCCAAGCCTTGTCTTCTTTTTCCTCTTCGCGTTTCAATTCGCCGCGTAAGGTGAGGATGTCGCCGGTGATATTAATTTGCACATCATCGGCTTTGAAGCCAGGGATGGACGCCTTCACGATCACCTCGTTATCCGTCTGATACATATCCACCGCCGGCGCCGACCAACCGTCTCGGATAGAGAGCTGACGCGTGAACGCATCATCGAACAGGTGATCCATCGCCTCGCGCAAGGTCATAAAATCGCGGGCGGGTTCCCAACGGATTAAATTAGTCATAGCAACCTCCAGTTTCTTTTTCTTTGCAACGTATATCTTGCCCTTAATATAAAGAACTCACGTTAAAAACACGCAAGTTCTTTGTCAAAAAAACGTATGAAATTCGCGTCTATGGTTTTTGCCGCTTGTAATCTACAAAGCGATAGCCCACGCCGCGTTCGGTCAGGATATATTTCGGATTGGCGGGGTCTTTTTCCAATTTTTGGCGCAGATAGTTGATATATAAGCGGACGTAATGCGGTTCGTCGCGATATTCATAACCCCATACTTTGACGAGGATTTGATCGTGCGTGACGACCCAGCCGGCGTTCTGAACCAGATGATACAACAAGCGGTATTCCGTCGGGCGCAATTTGACGAGTTTGCCCTCCAGCCAAACTTCGCGGCGATCGAAGTCAATTTTAAGGCGATCGTCCACTTCGATGATGTCGTGCATCGAGCCGCTCGTCCCTTCAGTGCGGCGTAAAACGGCTTTAATGCGGCTGACCAATTCGCGCGGGTTGAACGGTTTGGTCACATAATCGTCGGCGCCGAGCTCAAGCCCGCGCACGCGGTCATCTTCTTCGCCTTTGGCGGTAAGCATGATCACCGGCACGGTATTGCCGCTTTCGCGAATGGTTTCGAGCGTTTCGAAGCCGTCTATGTCGGGCATCATCACGTCGAGCAAGATCAGGTCGGGAGTCGTATCGCGCATTTTTTGGAGGGCTTGCTTGCCGTTAAAGGCTTCCGTCACCTGAAAGCCGTCATGCTCAAGATTCATACGAATAAATCGCACCATACGCTCTTCGTCGTCCACCACCAGGATACGGCGTCGTTTGAATTCATCGGTCATATTATTCTCTCACAAAGCCAATTAAGCCTTCTTCGTCTTGGCTATCCAAAATTTCGATCAAAGCGACTTTATTCATGGGCCAGATCACTTTGGTTACATTCGATTCGAGATAGTGAATGTCTTTACCGTCGCGCAAACGCGGGTTATGCACGGTGACGATCGTGTCGGTCGGTTTGGGAAGGTCTTCCATTTCGCAAAGCACGGAGGCTTCGCCGGTGATATGTAAAATAATTGTGTACGCCATACTTGTTGCCTTTTCTGCGAAAACGTCGCGCTATACGATAACTTGCATTTTGAGTTTTCCAAGAGCGATCACGTCGCCGCGTTTCAACTGTTCTTCCATATGCGAGTTAAGCCTGCGACCGTTGAGGTAGGTTCCGTTAGACGATCCGAGGTCCATAATGATTACGCGATCCGAATCGCGCCGAATCGCCGCGTGCAGCCGCGAAACGCCTGCCGCATACGCTTGATACGGCATAAGGTCAATATCAGGCGCCACAGGCTGCCCTTCGGTAAAACGTCCTAATGTAAATTCATCGCGCGCCGAAAGATACAGCGTTTTATCGTTCTCCATTAAACGCAACGCCAGCCAATAATCGGTCAATAAATCGTCCACGCCGGAATTCGACGCATCCTGCTTGACGTTGTCAACCATCTCGCTATCTGCGATAGTCTTGGTGACCAATAATTGCGCGCCGTCTACCAACGCCCCGCACTCCAAACAGAAAATGGATCCTTCCGCATTTTCATGGCCGCAATTCGAACAGATAATCATTAGGTCAACTCCTTCTCATCGTTTCATAAACAACGAACGCGTGCCGTACTCCATCTTCTTACTGCCTCCATCGGATAGAGCAAGTTTATCTTTAAGGCGGCCCGCTTCAAACAGGATAGTATCCGCCAAACTTCGCTCGCCTTGTGCGGACAAATTATCTGCCAATATTTGCAGCCGCCGCGTAGCCGCATCGTAATTGCCTTTTTCAATCTCTTTGCGCGCGCGTTCCTGCATTCGATACAACGTCAAGCGCGAAAGGGCTTTCTGAATCTCCGCAGGCGCGGCGTATGCGGGAGGGGTATCCACCACCGAGCATGAGGGTCGAAGGCGCAACGGTGGAACCGGAAAAAGAAGAGAGTCCATCGAAACTTTTAGAACGCCGTCCATAAAGGTCAAGCGGTTGGATTGTACCGCTTTCGGGTGGATTAAGTATTCAAAGATGACGCGAGTGGGAGCATCTTGCAATATTGCTCCAAGGCGATATTTATGTTCCGTAACGGGGATGGGCGAAGGGTCTGGCTGAAGGCGAAACGCGTAGCTAATATCTACGCCGTCTATAGGTTGAGTTTCTAACGCAACGTCTTCGGCAAAGATTTGAGCAAGTGCGCTGAATTTATCGAGCAAAATGCGTTTAATATCTTGCGGATCGGAGATATGCGCGCTGCTTCCGCCGGTCCGTGTGGCAAGCGCGTCGAGGAAACTATCATTCCAGTCGTTTCCAATGCCCATGCCGCTGACGCCCACCTTTTGTTCGGCGAGGTCTTTGGCAAGCGCCAGACTTTGTTGCTCGTCGCCGTAAGTATGCCCATCGGTGAGCAGGATAATATGATTTATACGTTTCGCGCCCAAACTGCGGCGAATCTCATTTGCACCGGCTTCCAATCCTCGATAAATCTCGGTCGCGCCGGACGGTTGAATAGAGTAGATCGGGGACTCTAATCTCGTTCGATCTCGAAGATGTGTAGCGGGAATAATAACTTCCGCGCGATCGCTGAAAGCGATGACGCTCACAATATCTTGAGGACGCAAACTGCGCAGCGCTTGAATCACGGCGGCTTTGAGCAGGTCCATTTTTTTCCCGGTCATTGAAGTAGAGCGGTCTATGACCAGCGCAAGATTAAGAGGCGGGGCGGTTGTTTTCTGCGAGTCGGGCGGCGCTTCAAGCTCAAGAATCAGGTATTGCATTTGCGCTTCGGCAAGACTGTTCAAAGTTACGCGGCTTTGAATCAGTTTATGGCGATACGGCAAGGATGTTGACGCTTCAGGCGCAAGGGTCGCATCATATTGCGCGCGCCGAGTTAGGCTGGAAAGCGTCTCGTAGGCTTGTTGCGCTTCAAGGAATAATTCGGTTTCGCCAGCCGCAGTGTTTTTATCGGGATGTAGTTTCTGAGCCGATTCGAGGTAGGCGCGCTTAATTTCTTCCAACGAAGCGTTTCGTGGAACGCCAAGCACTGCGTAGAAATCCTGCTGGCGCGGGGGCATGCTTATCCGATCAATTGCGCTAAAACGACGCTAATATTATCGGGACCTCCGGCGACATTCGCCGCAGTCACCAGATTCTGACAAGCTCTTTGGAGCGTAGGCGCTTCAACCACCGAGCGTTGAATGTCCGTTTCAGCGACAACGCCCCATAAGCCGTCGCTACAGATCATTAAGTATCCAGGCTGCGGAAAAGCGACGGTGAAAATATCGGGTTCCAAGAAATCGCCTTGCCCCAACGCGCGGTAAAGCACATTGCGGTGCGGATAGTTCTGCGCTTCTTCAGGGGCGAGATGTCCCAGTTCTTCCAAGCGCTTCACAAGTGAATGGTCGCGCGTAATTGGGTCAAGCCGCCCATCCGGATAGACGAAATAAGCGCGGCTGTCTCCCACGTGCGCAATCGTAACCTGCTGCCCAATCACCAGCGCGGCGGTGAGCGTAGTGCCGCTGCCGGGGGCTTCGCGTTGAATCACTTTATGCGCTTCTCGAACCGCGCCCAGCATGATCTCTTGAAAAGGCTCTTCCATCATCTCGGTCTTTAAGTGAAAAAGATACGGGTGGAATCTCTTCATAATGTAATCGGACACCGACCGGATCGCGGCGTTGCTGGCGATTTCGCCAAATTGATGCCCGCCCATGCCGTCTGCAACGAGGTATAACCCAAAAGGCAAATTGCCCGAATTGCCCGCAATGGTGGCGGTGAGAGCCATGATGCTGTCTTCATTCAACTCGCGTTGTTTTCCCACTGATTGCCCGCAACCCGCAACGAGTTGTTGCATATCAAAATGCGGGCTTTGTCCGCTTACGATGGCTTGAATTTGCTCTTCCGTGAGCGGAGCCGTGTTCGCCATATCTTGATTGCGCACAATCGTTTTTTCTTTTTTACCGAATAATTTGTCGAAGAATTTCATTATAAAGATTCCTTGCTCATGCGAGCAGCGCGTACATGCGATGATCGGTAGAGCCAACATAAACAATATCGTCATACACAAAAGGCGAGCCTGTGATCGCCGCTTCCGTTCCGAACTTCCAGCGTAAACGACCCGTGCGATATTCCAAGCAATACAGATTGCCGTCTACCGAACCGCAATACACCGAATCTTTATACACTACCGGCGAACCATTGACTTGATGCTCCGTGCGGAAACGCCAGATTTCTTTGGCGCTACGCGCGTCTACAGCGTAGATAAATCCATCCGACGCGCCGACGATCACAATATCGTCAACGACGCATGGCGAACTGATGGAGGCTTTGCCCAACCGAAAGCGCCACAACGCCCAACCGTTGCGCGGATCGAGCGCGTAGAGCATGCCGTCGAGCGACGCGATGAATAAGGCGGCGTCGGAGCTCGTCGCGGATGAGGTGATCGCTCTTTTGGCGTGGAATCTCCACTTCAGCGCACCGCGAAAATCAACGGCGTAAAAGTCGCCGCTTTCGCATCCCACATACACCAGTTCGTTAAGTACATACGGCGTCGAGCGGACAGCGTCCGTCGCTTCAAACCTCCAAACCAACCTGCCCGTATTTATATTCACGGCGTGCATATAGGCGTTGTCCGAACCGATGAACACGTGTCCTTCCGCAATGCGCGGCGAAGAACGCACCGGTCCCTCGGCATGATACGTCCATACTTCTTTGCCCGATGTTCCGTTCACGGCATACAATCGCTTGTCTTCCGAACCGAAATAGACATTGCTGTCATACGCCGCCGGGCGCGAAACGACTCCGCCGTTCGTCGGGTATTTCCACTTGAATTTTCCGTCCGCCGCGTTCAGCGCATAAAGGTTGTTGTCGTACGAACCGACATACAACATGCCGTTAAGAACCGTTGGAGTTCCGCGAATTTCATCTTCGCATTTAAACGACCACAACGGCTTGATCGTATCTATTTGCCCAATTGAACTGGCAGCCGCTTTGATGCGCGCCAGCGCGCCCGTCTTCTTTGCCACCCCCATCAACGCCTGTTTCATCTCCGCCGCCGTGCGGAAGCGATTCTCCGGATCGTATTCCAGCGCAGTGTTGATAACCGCTTCTAATTCGGCGGATACAGCGGGATTAATACGCCGCAGGGGGCGTTCAGCGAACGAAAACGGCGGCTCAATGCGCGGATCGCGGCGCGTCAACGCGTGATGAATAGTCGCGCCTAATGCGTAGATATCCGCGATCGGCGTGGCTTCGCCGCGATACTGCTCCGGCGGCGAGTAACCTTCCGTGCCAATCATCGTCCCTTTCATCCCCGTCTGAAATGTTTTGGCGATCCCAAAGTCCACCAAAATAACGTCGCCTTTCTGGTTGATCATCACATTCGAGGGTTTCATGTCGCGGAAGATGATCGGGTCGGGCTTGTGCTTGTGTAAGAAATCCAACACGTCGCACAGTTCAATCGCCCAGCCAAGCGTCTGTTCTTCCGGCAAAAAGCCGTTCGTATCGTTGATGATCGCTTCCATATCCTTGCCGAGGATAAAATCGAGCACAAGGTACGAGCGACTGCCAATTGTAAAATAATCGTTAATGCGCGGGATGGAAGGATGATTCAGCGTGGCAAGCAGGTTGGCTTCACGCTCGAAATTTTGTACGATCGTTTGACGCACAAGCGGATCTGGCGCGGAATTGATCATTTCCTTAACCGCTACCAGTTTGGTCACATTCGGAAAATGCATATCGCGGGCGCGATAGACCGACCCCATACCGCCAACGCCGATCACCTCTTGAATCGCATAACGATTGACAAGCGTAGCGCCCGACTGAAGTTGTCGTAAAGCGGAGGAATCTCCTTCGCCCATACCATCCAACTCAGGAAATATTCGAGTTTCCAGAACGATTCTCCTTCAGCGGTAAATTATAGTTTGCCTAGCCACGTTTGACAACCTAGAATCGAACGATTCCTCATTCTACCTTGCAGATGTGTTCATTTTACGGCACAATACAACCAATTCACAATTGGAGCACAGGAATCATGATCTCATCGCATCCCCTCGCCGGAGTCTACGCTGCGGCAGTCACGCCTCTTCGTCCATTGGACGGCTGCGCCTCAGAACTCGACCTGGAGTCTGTCCCGGCTCTTCTGCGCTTCCTCGCTGAGCGCGGATGTCACGGCGCGGCGCTTTTCGGCACCACCGGCGAAGGTCCCTCATTCTCGTCCGCCGAGCGCGAAGCGTTGATACGCGCCGCCGTCGCCGCGCGCGATTCGTTAAATGATTTCCGTTTGATCGTTGGCACAGGCACGCCCAGCCTAACGGAAACGATCAAATTAACTAAACTAACGTTCGACTTGGGCTGCGACGCGGCGCTAATTCTCCCGCCGTATTATTTCCGTAAAGTCACCGACGACGGTTTGTTCAACTGGTTCAGCGAGGTCATTCGTCGAGCTGTTCCAACGGATAAATATATTATCGGGTATCACATCCCCCCGCTAACCGGCGTCGGCTTTTCCATCGAGTTGCTGCGGCGTTTAAAAGACTCTTTCCCGTCTCAATTTGCCGGCATCAAAGATTCATCGCACGATATTGACTTTGCGAAGACTCTCGGCGACGCCTTTGGCGCCGACCTTATGACGCTGAACGGCACCGATTCCTATTTGAAATTCGCCATAGAGAATCACGCCGCCGGCTGTATTACCGCGCCCGCCAATTTAATCTCTCCCAGTCTACGCGCTGTATGGGATTTGACGCGCGCCGGCAAGGATGCCAGCGAAACGCAAGCCCGCGTATCCGAACAACGGCGCATTTTAGAAAAATTCCCTCCCTTCCCGCCGATCCTCAAAGCGCTGCTCCATCGAAAGTACGGCTTACCGCGTTGGGCGCTCAAACCGCCGTTAAGCCTCGTCTCGAATGCCGTAGAAGAACAAGCCTTACAAGAACTCGACCTTTTATTAAGCGAATAATAAATCTATTCTTCGCCGATCACCCGCAGGAACATCTTGACGACATTAGGATCGAAGGCAACGCCTGCTAGCGACCTAATGTGATCAAGCGCGTATTCTTTGGAGTGCGCCGGGCGATGCAACCGCTCGGAGCGCAACGCATCCCATACATCCACAACCGCGAAAATTCGCGCAGCAAGGGGGATTGCCTCCCCTTTTAATCCAACCGGATAACCCGATCCGTCCCAGCGTTCGTGGTGATAATAAGGAATATCTATCGCGGGGCGAAGGTATTCGATCTTTGAAAGCAAGTTGTATGAATGCACAGGATGCTGGCGCATTGCCTCGCGTTCTTCATCGGTCAGCTCGCCCGTCTTGAGCAAAATTCGATCGGGAATGCCCATTTTTCCGATATCGTGCAACAACGCCCCGCGTCGAATATGAACCAGTTCTTTTTCGTTCACCCCCATAGCGTCTGCGATCTTCAGGGTTAGTTCCGTAATGCGCTGTGTGCGCCCTTCAGGCTCTTTATCGCGCAGGTCAAGCGCGGCAGACCAACCTTCAATCGTCGATTCATACGCCAGAGTTAGATCGATGTTCGCGTGTTGAAAACTTTCAAAGAGCGCGGCGCTGTCTATGGCAAGCGCCGCCTGCCCGGCAAGCGTCTCGAGGAAATTCACCCATTCGGAAGAAGACTCCAACTTCGAACGCTTGAACACTTCCAGCACGCCTTTAACCTCGCCTTTCATAATCAATGGCACGCCGTAATATCCGATAAATCCTTCGAGTAAAAATAGCGGGTGTTTTTCATATTCGCGAATATCTTCCACATTAATCGCTTCGCGCAGCGCCGCGATGCGTCCTGCGAAGCTTTCGCCAACGCGTAAGGCTGTTTGCCTGAGTCCATGCGAGCGAAACCCGACGCCCTCTGCAAACTCTAAAACGTTCATTGGTTGGTTTAACAATAGAATATCTGCAGCGTCCGCTTTAAGATACTCAACCGCTTGACGCAGGATGGTTTGCAATGTGAAACGCAGCTCGGCGCCGCTCGCGATAAACATATCTATCGTGCGTAGAGCATTCAACCGCTTAAGCTGAAGGTTGATGCGTTCCTCCGCTTCTCTTTTCTCAGTGACGTCAATCATCAGCCCTTGCCAAAACGCGGGCTGCCCGTTCGAATCGCGCGCCAATATCGTTCGGTCTCGAATCCAAACGATTCTGCCGTCGCGCGCGATCATTCGATATTCCTGATCGAAGGGAAGTTGAAATTGCTGCATTCTCTCCACTTCATTCAAGATCGCGTCGCTATCGGCTGGATGCAGAGTTTGTCGCCAGAGGAAAGGCTGCGCCAACCACTCTTCTTGAGAATAGCCGAGGAAATCCATAATCTGCGGGCTGACGTAGGTGGTTTTTTCCACTTCGTCAATTGGGTTGACGTATACAACCACCGGCAGTTGCTCAATCAGTTGGCGATATTTTTCTTCGGCTTCTCGCAACGCCTCTTCGGCGTATTTTCTTTCCGCCAATTCCTGATAGTTTTGGGTATATAGAATAGCGTTCTCAATGGCAAGCGCGGCGAGTTCAGAGAAGCGCGTCAACAATTCAAGATCGCTTTGATTGAACTCGCGTTCGGGCGTCTTGTATCCAACGCCCAACACGCCCATAATCTTTAATTTCGCCCTCAACGGAACCGCCGCTGCCGCATGAAGTCCCGCGCCTTCAAATTGACTGGAACGTCCGTCCCACGACATATACTCGTTCACAATAACCGGTTCGCCCGCCTCCCACGCTTTGCCCGCCAACCCTTCGCCTTTACGTAAGCGCGAGTCAATGCGGCGCGCAGACGTTCCGCCTCTCATACTCAATACCAATTCGCTCTCATCAGCCTTGAGTAAATAGACAAATCCTTCTTCTGCGCGGAGTAGTTCAATCGCCTGCTTCAAAATTTCCTGAAGCACTTCAGAAAGTTCGGTTTGCTCAAGCAACGGCAGAATGGCTTTTTGCAGCGCCGTCAGAATACGATTGCGATGCCGAATATCTTCATGCAAGCGCGCGCGTTCGATTGTCCTCGCCACCTGTCCCGAAACAAACTCCAAAATATGAAGCTCGCGTTCTGTATACGCATTCGGATCGCGATAATCCTGAAGCGCAATAACGCCGATAGTCCTGCCTTCCACCACTAACGGCGCCCCGATCCAAATCGGGGAAGGCGCGCCTACCAGTTCAACTTCTTTTTGTCGCGTCAATTCTTCAAAGTTCTTTGCGTCGCTTAAAAGCGATTTCCCCGTACGCAACACATATCCGGTCATACCGCGTTCGGGGCGAGCGGGCGGCAGCGAAATCACCCCTTCCATTTCGTCTACATAGTATGGGAAACTCAACAAATTGCTCGCTTCATCGTACAGAGCGATGTAGAAATTCTGAGCGGGCATTGTTCGTTCCACGATCGAATGCACAGCTCGGAAGAGTTCATTTAAATCAGCGGCTTTATCCGCCGCCTCGCCAATTTGATAAACTGCCGTTTGCAGCGTCTGCGCCTGCCGGCGTTCCGTAATATCGCGAACAATCTTCAGCAGGGTGGATTTCCCGTTATATTCGACCATCCTCGCGCTGACTTCAACAGGAAACAGCGTTCCATCTTTACGTTTATATTCAGTCTCATAGATCAGACCGCTTCCTTTGGAGACCTGTTCCATGCGCTCTTTCCAGTCTGCCAATGTGGCGATACTCTTCGAGACATCAAAAATTTCCTTTTCCATCAGTTCTTCGCGCGTATACTTCAGCCACCCCAGCGCTAATTGATCGAAGTCAACATAGCGCCCTGTCGCCGGGTCAAGCAAGAAGATCGCGTCGTTTGATTGATCCATCAACGCCCTAAACTGCTTGAGCTCGCCTTCCAATCGTTTGCGCGCAGTAATATCCTGATAACAGCTCAAAACGCAAGGACGCCCTTCAAAGACGATCGTCGTCGCAGAAAGCGCCGCCCACACGATCGCGCCGCTGGGCTTCTTCAAACGGACTTCGTGTTCGCGCAGCGCGCCGTCGCGTTTAAGCAGTTGCGCAACGCGCCGATGATTTAAAGGATTCGTGTAAAATTCCGCTTCTTTCCGTCCGATCATTGCGGAAAGCGACTCCCCCATCAAATCGGCAAATGCCGCATTCGCATAAAGAATCACACCGTCTGCTTGTGAATACAACGCAATCGGAGCCGGCAATATATCCAACGTGGATAGCAAAAAACTCTCTTCGCCGCGCAGCGCCTTCTTCACCGCTTCAAGTTCGTCAGCCTGCGCGATAGAGTTTACTTGCGTTTTATTCTTTTTAGACGCGGGCTTTATTCCGTCTTTTCGCGGGGCGTTCATTCGCTTGATTTTCCGATCTTCAGAATCTTCATCGTTCGCCGTCTGTATCTTTCTCTCTTTCAAACATTATAATAGCGTCATGCAGTCTTGGAGGCTTCTCACAACTCCGCCGATACGCGGCGCATGGAATATGGCGGCGGACGAGGCGATCTTACGTCATATTGGCAGCGGCGATTCGCCTCCGACATTACGACTGTACGCGTGGTCTCCCGCTTGTCTCTCGCTTGGATATTCGCAACCTTTCGCTAATGTAGACATGCAACGATTAGCCGCGCACGGCTGGGATGTTGTTCGACGCGTTACCGGCGGACGCGCCATCCTCCACGCCGACGAACTGACCTATTCGATCATCGCTCCTAACGACGAACCGCGCATGGCGGGTTCGATCCTCGAAAGTTACAATCGCCTCGCTCAGGCGTTGTCGCTTGCCTTGCAATATCTCAATATACCGATAGAAATTAAAGAAGAAAGAATCAGCGGAACGCCAAACGCCAACCCGGTTTGTTTCGAAGTTTCCTCCACATACGAAATCACCGCAAACGGGAAGAAACTTATCGGCTCGGCGCAAGCCCGCAAAAAAGAAGGCGCGCTTCAGCATGGTTCGCTGCCTCTGAGCGGAGACTTAACCAGAATTTGCGAAGCGTTGGTCTTTGACGACGAAGCGGCGCGCGCGGAAGCCTCGCAACGTTTGCTGGCACGAGCGACCACTGTAGAGGCGGCGCTGGGACGCACGATCGCATGGGAAACGGCGAGCCGGGCATTCATCCGCGCATTTGAGATGCAATTTGGCATTCAGTTTGAAAAGGGCGAATTATCTACATCTGAACGAACAGCGATCAATGAATTAGTCTCGGAAAAATACGGCTGTCTCTCATGGACGCAGCGCGTCTAACCTGAATCTTGCGAAAAAATAACGGTCGGAAAGCCCAACGACGCAAAGAATTTAATTAAATACGCTTCGGCGTTAACTCGCGCTTGTTCCAAAATTCCATCTTCAAGCGCGGCTTTGAGGATTTCATCTTCCGCTTTTTGTCTTACAAGCGTTTCCAAATTCGGATCGGGTTTGGTCAGCAAGCCGGTGTCGCGATTGTAGACGTAAGACTTGCCGTTATCGAGCGCGGCGATGAAGATCTCAGCGGGAGGCAATTGTACGGTTAGCACGCCGTTCTCATAACGCATATTTTCGGGCGCAAGTTTCTCCATGTTAATGCCGGCGATCACGGTTCCATGAGCGACAAACAGTATCTTATCGCCCATCAAGAATCCAAACGCGCCCTGACCCGTCTCTCCAGTGATTACCTTTTCGATGCTATATTGAATCGTCTCCAACCGCGCCAGCGCACGAATCTCATTGATGTAGGTCACCGGGTCGGGAATAATGGTAGGCGTGGGGTTGAGCAGATTCGCCATTTGCGTTTGCAGCGATTGATTCGCTTCGTTCACCTGCTGAAATGGAGCGGCTGCCGCGCGCGAAGCGTCTCGCACGGTCTGCACGATGAAATACGCGGCTATAGCGATCACCGCGATGATCAATATAGAGAGCAGACTATTATTGTTCTTCATGCTTCCATTATAATCGTTCAAGGAATATTATGACGCACAAGGTTGCTCGTTCGATCTCTCTTTGCGCGATTCTGATCGCAGTGGCATGCAACTTTCCACGCCTTACTATAACGCCGGCGCAAACTTATACCCCAACCCCGCAGATAGAGACGGAACCTTCGCCTGCCTCTCCGCCAACAGCGGAACTCGGCACGGACGAAAATCCGTTAATCCTCGCACTGCAGCCTTCCGCCGACGCGACGGAGATCGAATCGGCAAACTTTATCGCCGCTCAATTGCTTGAACGGACAGGTTATACCGTTGTCGCAGTAATTCCCGATTCGGAGAGCGCGCTTGTAAACGATTTTGCCATCGGCAACGCTCATATCGCCCTGTTGTCTCCATATGGTTATTTGTTGGCGCACAAACAGGGCTTCGCCAAAGCGGCATTCGCGCTCATGCGCGACGGCAATGCCTTCTATGGCGCTCAATTCCTTGCGCGTCGCGATGCGGGTTTTCTCTCTTATTTCGATCCCGCATCCGCGACAAATACTAACGACGACGCGCGCGCGGCATTGAGACAATTCAACGGGAAGAAACCCTGCTGGACAGATCGAACTTCAATATCTGGATACGTCGTCCCGCTAGGGTATCTCAACGCGAACAACGTCATCTCTCAGCCAGCCGCATTCGTAGAGGGGCATCCTACCGTAGTGCGCTCGCTATACGCCGGTGGGATTTGCGATTTCGGCGCGACGTACATTGACGCGAGAAAATTTCCCTCGTTGGAAGATCAATTTCCCGACCTGATGGAACGCGTAATCGTGATCTGGCGTATGCCAGCGATCATTCCTTATGAAACGCTGGCGCTCTCATCAAATATGCCCGCTCCCATGCGCAATTTGTTTGCAAAGACTATTCTAGTTCTCATGCAAGTTGACCGCGGGCGCGCAGCGCTCGAAACCGCATACGGAATTAAGGAGTTGATGCAGGTGAATGATGCTTTCTACGATGAGTTTCGCCGCTATGTAGAAGCGTCTAATCTTGATCTTGTGGAATTGATCAAATAAATCAGGAAGACAATAAAAAAAGACCTCGCCATATGGCGAGGTCTTTTTTTACTTATATGCCGGTTAGGGCAAGGACGAGTTGATGGTGCTGAACGTGTTGCCGATCTTGGGACCGAGCAAGCGCATAACAGCGATTACAACGATGGCCACAAGCGCGATAATAATCGCGTACTCGACGAGGCCCTGACCTTTTTCTTTCGGTGCAAACAACATGGTAATATTCCTTTCTTCAATAAACTTTATCCGAGGAACACCCTGCGGACTGTTCACAGTATAGCCGCTTTCTAGAAATTTTCAAGGTTTAAAAGGCAAAATCGCGTTTGCAAGTTTGTTAATCGCTAACGGCAAATCAAGCAAAATTGAGGATTGCACGCTCGGCTGTTCCATAACGCATTGAGCGCAATCTACGCGCGATTCTTCATAAGGAGTCAAGAAGGAATCCAGACAACCTAACCCATATTTAGGGCTCTTCTAAATGTCTTTAACTACGCGCAAGCGTCTATTTTGTGGATAAGTAGCGATTATTTGTGGATAACTGGCTTCGTTTGTGGAAAAGTCCGTTTATTTGGCTTATCAAGGTTAAAAAGCGCCCCCCATATATGGGCTTACCTCTTCCTTCTTTCCTAAATATGGAAATCTGGCTTTTAGTTCCCTTCCATGCAACAAAATTATCCTGATTCTTTCCACAAAGCGTGTTAGCGCAAAAAGGTTAAAAATGGTAAATTAGCCGTACATTGGGTATGACATCGAGGAGCCCGCCCATAGGTGGGGGCGAGAAATTTTTATCCACAGTATCCACAGCCCCTACTACTGCTACTAAAGTTATATATCTTTTAAAGAAACACTTGAATCTAATAAATAAATCCTGTACAATCTTCATATCAAGTCGAGCCCCCTTTTACAACGAAAGGCGAATCATGAATATGATTAGGGTCTCAGCCAATTCTCGTACCGCTTCCGTCGCAGGCGCGATCGCGGGGGTCATTCGCGAACACAAACAGGCAGAAGTGCAAGCCATCGGCGCCGCCGCAGTTAATCAAGCGGTGAAGGCGTTGGCGCTGGCGACAGGATATTTGACAAACGACAATATCCACATTGTATGTATGCCTCAGTTTGCAGATGTAACGATTGACGAAAAAGTTCGTACGGCTATTAAATTCAGCGTTGAATTGCGTTCGCAGCATGGCGGATGAGCGTAGCGCGCAGCGTTTTTGACATGAAGATTTCAAGAGCTATTTGGCGCAGTCTATTATGGGTTATATTGTTTTCTGCGCTGTGCGGAGCGTTGGCAATATCGTTGCTGGCTCCGGTCCATGCTGCGCCTTTGGCGCAGCATGGACCGGAGCTTCTTGTGATCAGTCAGATTTACGGTGGCGGAGGAAATGCGGGTGCGTTTTATACTCATGATTTTATTGAGATTTTCAACCCTACCGATCAAGATATTTCTTTGGACGGATTGTCAGTGCAATATGCAGCTCCAGCTGGAAGTAGGTGGACTGCCGTTAACCTTAGCGGCTTATTGAAAGCCGGACAGTATTATTTAATTCAAGGGAACTCGGGGGGGAGCGTTGGAACGGCTCTTCCAGTTCCTGACGTAATAAGTAATATAAATATAAATGCGAACAATGGCAAAGTTGCATTAGTTGATTCAACAATAGAATTAACCTGCAACGGAGATAACAAGCCATGCTCTCCGTCTGAAATTGCAAGCATTATTGACCTTGTCGGATATGGAACAGCCACTTTTTCTGAAGGGCCCTACCATCCCGCTGACGCGCTGAATGCAAAGAAATCTAGTATGCGCATTGATAGCTGTGTAGACACGGATGATAACAAAGCCGATTTCAAGGTTGCAGATCCTATGGCGCGCAACAAGGATTCGATAGGATATATTTGCGGAGTAGGCCCGTACACTCCTACGGAAACCCCTAACGAAGAAACCCTCACTGTGGCAGCGGGGAATACGAATGTCGCTGCGACAGAGACCATGATTGCGCTTTCAGCATTCCCCACAACTGCAACTCCTACGCCCTCTCGTACACTTACGCCTTCTCGTACGCCATCTCCTACCCGCACACCTTCGCTTACTCGTACGCCATCTCCTACTCGCACACCTTCGCTTACGCGTACCTCATCTCCTACTCGCATTCCTTCGCTTACGCGTACGCCCACAATAACCTACACGCCTACAAACACGAAAACCCCTACAAAGACAATAACGCCTTCTCGCACTCCAACGGCTGCTCCCATTCAACTGGTTGCGATCAACGAATTTGTGCCGCGCCCCGGACGAGACTGGAACAACGATGGGCTTATCAACACCGGCGATGAATATATTGAATTGATCAACTATGGCGCAACCAGCGTCAACTTAAGCGGCTGGACGCTGGATGACGAGGTAAATACCGGCTCGACGCCCTATCGAATATCGTCTTTAACGCTCAGACCCGGAGAGCGGATCGTCTTTTATGGGAATCAGACCGGCTTATTGCTCAGCGACGGCGGCGATGCGGTGCGCCTGCTCAAGCCTAACGGCGGGTTGACAGACGCTTTCGACTACAACGTAGTGAATTATCCCGATCAATCCTTCTGCCGCCTGCCAGATAAAGGCGGGCTGGGGCTTTTGGAAAATAACTGCTACCCGACGCCCGGATTGCCCAATTCGCTCGGAAGCGCGCCCAACGCTTCTATCCCGTTGATTAACGCCGCGCTTTGTCCGATCGCCGATACGCTTCCGCAGGAATTCCATTGGGCGGAATGTGATCCGTTTGGGAATGCGATTTGGAGTCGTCGTTATTGGGATGATACGGGCTGGTATGGAGAATTGCGGCTGCCGAATATTAACGGTAAATGGGATGTGTTTGCGGATTAATTAATCGTCCGCCGCGCGCGCCACTTCTTCCGGCTCGAACGCCACTTCTTCTTTGCCGGTTAATTTCTCATCTACTTTTTGAATGATCAGGCGCAAATGTCCGGAATGTGAAACGTAGTCCAAGTCGTCGGCGGGGATAGCCAGTACGGGGCATAGCGTGAAGTTATCAATCCACGCTTCGTAGAGATTATTTAAGCCGTCTAAATAGCCCGGCGCGATGGCGCGCTCGTAGGCGCGTCCGCGATTGGAGATGCGGTTTTGTAGAGTGGATACTGACGCTCGCAGATAGATGACCAGATCGGGGGGCGGGAGGAAGCGTCTCATCGTCTCGTAGAGATCGCGATAAGTTTGATAGTCGCGTTCTTGAAAATGCCCCTGCAGATAGAGGTTTTGAGCGAAGATTTCGGCGTCTTCGTAGACGCTGCGATCTTGCGCGACCGAGGTTGAACGCTGAGACAGTTGGTAATGCGAATGGAGACGATGTGTGAGGAAAAAAACCTGCGAATGGAACGACCATGCGCGCATGTCGGCGTAGAAATCGACGAGGTAGGGATTTTCCGCTACCGGCTCATAGAACGGCTCCCAGCCGGCGCGTTCGCATAACATTTGCACTAGCGTAGATTTTCCCACGCCGATATTTCCGGCGACTGCGACGAATTTCTTCATGATGTTTTCCGCGCGAGGTAAGCGACCATTCTGCGGCTACTTCGGAAATTCTCCGGCGAGTTCCTTGTCAATTACCTGCTGGAAGACGCCGAGCGGCTGCGCGCCGACGACGGCAAGCCCGTTGATAAAGAACGTAGGCGTTGAGCTTACGCCGAGGTTGAGCGCGAAATCGCTGTCGGTTTGCACGGCTTGTTGATAAATTCTGTTTTTTACGCAGGCTTCAAATTTGTTAAGGTCAAGCCCTAATTCAGACGCGTACTGCGAATATACGTTGACGCTGAGCGAGGAACCGGCGAATAATTTATCGTGAAATTCCCAGAATTTATTTTGTTCGTTCGCGCACATGGAGGCTTCTGCGGCGGCTTGCGCGTCGGGATGAATGGACGTGAGCGGCAGATGACGGTAGACGATCCGAATTTGACCGGGGTAGGCGTCTAACAAAGGTTGGTAGACGGTCTGTTGCCATTGCTTGCAGTACGGACATTGGAAATCGCTGAATTCGACAATAACGATCGGCGCGTCTTTTGGACCGATGGACGGAAAGCCCGCGTCGGCAACCGGGTAGCGAGTGATTTGCGGCGGCGCATTGTTTGCGGCTGGAGGCGGATTTGTCGCTTGCGCGTCCGCTTGTTTGGCAGAGAAAACGTTCGCGCCCCAGATGAGATAACCGAGCGCCACCCCTACGGCAAAAGTCAGTACGCTCAGCGCGGTAAAGAAATGACTGCGCTTAAAGATGATCGTATCTTCGGCGTTGAACGGCGCTTCGTCCGTTGAAGCGGACTCAATGAGCGGCTCGTAGGGATCGTTTGTTTTTACAGGTTTCGATTTTGTAGACATGTTCGTCATTATAGTGCAAGCCTGAAAATTTGTCAGTCGTAACTTTCGCGCTGATGCGCGCCGGGCGCCGCGCTCCGCTTCTGAAACCGCGCCAGCGTCCGGTATCGAAATGAAGCGATGCTTCTTCGGATGGAGGGAATTCGCGCAAGCAACAGAACACCCGCGATCAAAGAATAAATTAACGGACGCACGATGTCGCCTTGCAGCGCGAAGAGGTCTCCTTTTTTGCTCCAGGCGTAATGCAGGAGGAGGATCGGCGCGATCAGGTAGACGGTCTGATGCAGTCTCTTCCAGCGTTTGCCGAGGCGGCGCTTCCATAGATCGAAAGAGGTTATGGCTAGAGGGGTCAACATAAGGAGCCCCAATATGCCAAGAAGGATGTAGGGCTTTTCGCCGATCGTTTGAGCGAGCAGGTTCCAAGCGAAACCGTAATCGAGATTAACGTAGATGGTCGCGTGCAGCGCGCCATACATGAATGCATATAAACCCAGCGCGCGCCGCCGTTGGATCAATTCGCGCCAACCGAACAGCGTATTGAGCGGCGTACATGCCAACGAGAGCATCAATAGCGTGATGGCGTGACGCCCCGTGCGTTGTTCGATCTCTTGAATCGGATTCGCCGATAGATTTCCTGTGAGAAGGTCGAAGCAAATCATGATTAATGCCGACCACGCGTATACATGCACGGCGATTTGAAGAAGGGTATAACGTTGCGCGCGCGCCGACATCAATATTCCTTGATCAAATCCATGCCTTCATAGAGATGCGCCACTTGTTCGGCGTATCCGTTGAACATTAACGTTGGGCGGCGCCCAAATTCGCCGATGCGGCGCTCTGTCGCTTGCGACCAACGCGGATGCGGGCGCTGTGGGTTCACGTTGGAATAGAAACCGTATTCTTTTGCGTTGACTGTATTCCAGAAAGTGGTGGGACGTTCCGCTACAAGCTCGATCCTTACGATGGATTTGATGGATTTGAAGCCGTACTTCCATGGCACGATCAGACGAATCGGCGCGCCGTCTTGATTAGGCATGGGCAAGCCGTATAAACCCGTCGCCAGAATCGTCAGTTCGTTCAACGCTTCGTCGAGCCGCAGACCTTCTTGATAGGGCCATGGATAAAACGGGCTTTTCAATCCAGGCATTTCTTCGGGACGATAGATCGTTTCAAAGCGGACGTATTTCGCATCTGAGGTTGGATCTGCCTTGCGCAACAGGTTCGCCAGCGAAAACCCTGTCCACGGGACAACCATGCTCCACGCCTCTACGCAGCGCAAGCGATAAATGCGCTCCTCTTGCGTGAATTTATTCAACAAATCTTCGACGCCGTAAGTTTTGGGATTTCGTACTAAGCCGTATACGTCCACGGTCCAAGGTCGGGTTGTAAACTCTTGCGCTAAACGCGCGACGCCTTCTTTATCTTCGGTAAATTCGTAGAAATTATTATAGTGAACGATATCGTCGAACAAATTAGCGGGATCGCCCAATTCGTCGAGCGCGTAGGGAGTCGCCGCTTCCTTCTCGGGGATGGCGGATTGTATTCCCTTTGGAGCGCATGCCGCTAACGCCGCCGCCCCAGAGAAAACGCCCGCTGTTTTGAGGAATTCGCGCCGCGATATATACTGCGAATACGGCGTGATCTCGGACGGTTTAATGGGAATAGATTTAAATTTATTTTTCATAGTATTCCAAATGTGCGCCAAATCATACCCCATGAACTTGCGACCGCGCGCGGCGCTTAAAATTAATTCATATTGGGCGCAAACGTTTAGTCCGCTATGCGATTGCAAACAAACATTTAAGATACGCGCCCTCTTTGAAGGCGATTGGATGATCCAACGCGTGACCAGTCCTTTGGATCTCTTGAAGCGGACGCCGCGCTGCTTGCGCCGCTTGATGAATCGATTCAAAGAAACGTTCGGCGCTCACGCGGCTGGAGCAGGAGGCTTGCGCGAGAATCCCGCCTGATTTTAAAACGCTCAGTCCCAGTTGCGTCAAGCGGCGGTAAGCGGATAACGCCGCCTCAACTTGCATTTGATTTTGCGCGAACATCGGCGGATCGAGAATAACGAGATCGAATTTACGCCCGCTCGCTTTCATCTCAGTTAATGCTTTAAACGCGTCTTCCGTAAGCGTTTCAAATTTTGTGGCTCTAACCTCGGGCAGCCGTTGGTTATGTTTAATGTTTCGTAAAACGGCTTGCGTAGCGGGCAGGCTTAGGTCTACGCTCGTCACCGCTTTGGCGCCGCCCGCCGCGGCGTAAAGGGAAAAGCCGCCGGTGTATGAGAAGACATTCAAAACAGTTTTATGTTGTGAAAGATTCCTGATGCGTTCGCGGTTTTCGCGTTGATCTAAAAAGAAGCCCGTTTTTTGTCCGTTGATTGGATCGCATTCAAAGATTATGCCGTTTTCTTTGAACAGGATCGCGCCTGGAGGAGTATGCGAGGTAAGCATCGAGCCGTCGGCAAGACCTTGTAACGCGGCCGTCTGCTTCTGCGCGGAGCGGCTGAAGCGTAACACGATATATTTATAAGAAGGAAAAGCGCCGCAGATTTCTTTTAAATAGGGAATCCAAGCTGGCGTGTAAAGTTTGACGACCAGCGCGTCCGCGTAACGGTCAACGACCAGCCCGGGCAAGCCGTCGTTCTCTCCGTGAACGAGGCGATATCCGTTGGTGTGCGGAGCGTTCAACGGCTGGCGTAATGCGCTGGCAGTATGTATCTTCTCTTGAAGCCAATTTGAATTAATGACGGCGGGTTTTCCGCTCTGTAAAATTCGGACGCGAATAGGCGATGTTGGGTCGTATAAGCCAATCGCTAGAAATTCACGTTTCGCGTCGAAGAGGATCGCCAACTCACCGGGCGCTCCGTGCCGACTTTGCTTGAGAATGGATTTCTCGAAAACCCAAGGATGTCCGCGCCGAATATTCTTCTCGGCGTTTGCGGAAACGCGCAGGACAATTTTTTGCGCGGAGGGGCGGGTTATATTCGACAACGCAGGAAATGTCATTTTGGGTTATTCGCTCAATCGAGCGGCATCTGCTTATCTTGTTGTTGAAATTATAAATCTTAAAGCGCGAGCCGCATCCTCGCGGACGCGGCTCGCTAAGTTTAATGTCTCTGCTTCTTAATCCAACTTCCCCGTCACCATTGCCATCTTTAACTCGCCGATCGCTTCTGTGATATGGATTCCGCGCGGGCAGGCGGTGGTGCAGTTATACGCCGTGTGACAGCGGACGGTTCCGTTCGTCTCACTCAGAATTTCTAGACGTTGCGTGGTCCCTTCGTCGCGACTGTCGAATACGAAGCGGTGAGCCGCCATCAGCGCGGCGGGACCGTAATATTCTTCGCTTGCCCAGAACGACGGGCAGGCGGTAGTGCAAGCCGCGCAGAGAATACATTTGGTCGTTTCGTCGAAGCGGGCGCGTTGTTCGGGCGACTGCAAGCGTTCGCGTCCATCGACAGGCAGCGGCGACTCGTTGATCAGATAAGGCAACATCTTCTTGTAATTATCGAAGAACGGCTCCATATCTACGATCAGGTCTTTTGTCACTTTTAAGCCGAGCAGCGGCTCGATCTTGATCTCAGTTCCTACGTCGCGCACCAAGGTTTTACATGCCAACGCATTGCGCCCGTTAATGCGCATTGCATCCGATCCGCACACGCCGTGCGCGCAAGAGCGACGGAACGCCAGCGAACCGTCTTTATGACCTTTGACCAACTCCAACACGTCGAGGACGCGGTCGGTCTCGTGCGCTTCCACCGTGTAGTTCTCATAATGACCGCGCTGGTCTTTCTCGGGATCGTAACGGAAAATTCGTACGGTAACTTCCATGATCTTAATGCTCCTATCTAACGGACGCGATGCGCGTCGTTCGGTTTAATAGACTCTCGCCTTCGGCTGGAATTTTGTGATCGTTACAGGCTTGTAACTGATCTTCAACTCTCCGTCTTTTTTCACGATTAACGTGTGCTTTAACCAATTGGCGTCGTCGCGTTCGGGATAATCTTCGCGTGCATGACCGCCGCGCGACTCTTTGCGATTCAGCGCGCTCGCCGCCACCGCTTCCGATACCGCCAGCATGTTGCCGAGCTCCCACGCGTTCAATAATTCCGTATTGAACACTTTGCCCGTATCGCTCACGCGAATGTGTTGATAACGCTTCTGCATATCGCGGACTTTCTCCAAGGCTTCCGCCATTCCCGCTTCGGTTCGATACACGCCCACGTCGGCAAACATGACGTTTTTCATCTCGTGCGCTAGATCGTACGCGTTCGTTTCGCCCGATCCATTTCGCAGCGCGTCAAATTCAGACTTCGCGTTTGCCTCGGCGTTCTCCGGCAGTTTCACCCAGTCTACCGACTTGACGTATTCCACAGCTGTCAATCCGGCGTGTTTGCCGAAGACGACAAGATCGAGCAGTGAGTTGGTGCCGAGTCGATTCGCCCCATGCACAGACACGCACGCGCATTCGCCCGCCGCAAACAAGCCTGGAAACTTTGTGCCTTTATCGTCAACGATTACTTCGCCAAATTTATTCGTCGGGATGCCGCCCATAGTGTAATGCGCGGTCGGCTGCACCGGCATCATTTGGGTGACCGGGTCTACGCCGATATAGACGCGGCAGAAATCCACGATGTCGGGGATTTTTTGCAGGATGGTTTCGCCGGTAATTTTATAAGGCGAGCCGTCTGGGTTGGTGCGTCCATCCTCCAGCGCAAATTTGTTGACCGTCTCCGGGCGGATATCGAGATAGACGTAATTCTTGCCGTCAATGCCGCGCCCTTCTTTGATCTCTGTATAGATTGCTCGGCTGACCACGTCGCGCGACGCGAGGTCTTTGACCGTGTGTGCATATTTCGGCATAAAGCGCTCGCCTTTGCCGTTGATCAGCACGGCGCCTTCGCCGCGCGCGCCTTCGGTAATAAGAATGCCGAGTTTGTAAATGCCGGTCGGATGGAACTGGAAGAATTCCATATCTTGAAGCGGAACGCCGCGCCGGAAGAGAAGCGCCGCGCCGTCGCCGCTATAGGCGTAGGCGTTAGAGGTCACTTCAAAGATGCGGCCGTGTCCGCCTGTGGCGAAGATGATCGCCTTGCCATGAAAGATATGAAATTCGCCTGTGGCTAATTCGATCGCCACGACCGCTGTCGCCTTGCCGTCTACAATGATAAAGTCGATCACTTGATACTCATCGAAGAACGTAACGTTATTTTTAATGCATTGTTGATACAGCGTTTGCAAGATCATGTGTCCGGTACGGTCTGCGGCGTGGGCGGCGCGGCGGACGGGTTTGCCGGTGTCGTTGTTGGTATGCCCGCCAAAAGGTCGCTGTGAGATGCGCCCTTCGGGCGTTCGGTCAAACGGCAAGCCCATGTGTTCGAGCTCGATGACTGCGTGAATCGCTTCGTTGCACATGAATTCGATGGCGTCTTGATCGCCGAGGTAATCGGAACCTTTGACCGTATCGTACATGTGCCATTCGGGTTTGTCTTCCTCGTAATTGCCCAATGCTGCGCTGATTCCGCCTTGCGCCGCGCCGGTATGCGAACGCGTGGGATAAAGTTTGCTGATGACCGCCGTCTTTGCGCCGCGCGAAGCATACAGCCCAGCCATGAGTCCTGCGCCTCCCGCGCCGACGACGATCACTTCAAATTGGTGAATATTTGCCATGAATGATTGCTCCTAAATCGTTTCATTGCTAAGCACGCGAAGAACGCAAAGATTTTTAATTGGTTTTCTTAGCGACCTTAGCGCACTTCGCGGTTAATTTTTTCACGCGCTCAAAATGACATAAACTGCGATGATACTTGCCGCAACCGCATACGTGATGACGATATTCCTCGCCCAGCGACGCGCGCCTTCGTTTGTGACGTAATCATCCCAGATTTCCAGCACGCCGTGTACGCCGTGTCCGCAAGCGACCAGCGTCAGAGAGATAACCATCAGCTTTGCGAGGACGGTCATACCGATTTGTCCGAGCGGGTTCTCTGCCAGCGTGGGAAAGAACGCCCAGTAGAGGATATCGCCGAAGCCGGCGCCTGTTTTTGAACTGACAATTAAAGCGCCGAAGATACCCGCTAGAATGAGCCCATACATGGCGAAAACGGTGAAGCGCGTGAACGCCCACATAAAAACTTCAAACGAAAAACCGCGTTTTTTAATAGGAAGAGTTCTTGGCGTCATATCAGCCTCCAAATGTGCGGGTGAACAGAAGGAACAGCGCGCACCCGGCTACTGCGGCGTACACGATCCATTCGACTTGAATAATGCTCCGATAATGAAGCATTAACTTGGGCCACAGATCTAGAATAGAAATGCGAAGTCCGTTAATGACGTGAAACAAGCCGAAGATCAATATGAACGTTAGGAAGAGCCAATTGTTCATCAATGCGCGCATTGATCCCAGCCCCAGCAGGGAAAGGACGTAAACGGTAAAAAAGATGAACAGCGTAGCGCCGCCGACGCGATGCAACATATATGTTAGAAATGCAGGTCCTCCCTTGTACATTATCCCGGCGGGAAGGCTGATATTCCGATTCGAGCCCATAATTTCCTCCAGATGAAGTTGTGAAACGCGGCAATTGTACTCCCTTACGCGTAAACCGTCTAAGAATTATCATTTTTGTAAAACAGCAGTTACAATTGTTTTATATTATTACATGGAGATGCGATGAAAACAACCAGCGGATTAGAATATGTTGAGATAGAAATTGGCGCGGGCGCGCAGGCTGTGGCTGGAAAAACCGTCAGCGTGCATTACACCGGCAAACTGCAGGACGGCAAAACGTTTGATAGCTCGATCTCGCGCGGGCAGCCGATTGAGTTTACGCTCGGCAAGGGCATGGTCATCAAAGGTTGGGACGAGGGCATTGCGCTGATGAAGGTTGGCGGCAAAGCGCAATTGATCATTCCGCCGCATCTCGGATATGGCGAGCGCGGCGCGGGCGGGGTTATCCCACCGAATGCGACTCTAATCTTCGATGTGGAGTTAGTCAGCGTCCAGTAGAAACCTCTTATAACCGAAAGATGTCGGAAGATAAAACTCCCGATGTCTTTTTTATTTCACCGTCCTCGGCGGCGGGGCAAAGGCTTCAAGTTCTTTGACTACGTCTGCCAACGGCAGAACTGCGGCGGTTTGAGTTTCTTTCTTTCTAAAACCAAAATGATCCAAAATCAGCGCGCGTTTGAGCAGTTGGATAGCCAGTGCCGGGTCTACGCCTTTGGGACAGGCATGTGAACATGCGCCCGCCATATGACATTGATATGCGCCGTGAAACGCATCCACTGAATCAAGACGGTTTTGCACGCCGCCGTCGCGGTTATCCGCCGAGTAGCGATAAGCTTGCGTTAGCGCTTGCGGACCGAGGAAGCGGGGGTCGGTGGCGACGGTCGGACAAGCCGCAAGGCACAATCCGCATTTGATGCAATAAGTGAACTGGCTAAAGGCTTCGCGTTCTTCAGGCGTTTGTAAAAACTCGCCGGAAGGATTTTCCATTTCTTTGATGTCGTCAAGACAAATGATGAAAGGTTTTACTTGCGTATGTTTTTCAAATAACGGTTGCAGGTCTGGCACGAGGTCTTTGACGTTCGGATAATTTGGCAACGGTTCAATACTGATCGTGTCCGATCTTAAGTGCAGGACTTGCGTCTGACAGGCTAATTGTGGAAATTGATTCACGAACATGCCGCACGAACCGCAGACTCCCATGCGGCAGGAGGAACGCCATGCAAGCGTCGGGGCTTGTTCCTCTTTGATTTTGTGCAAAGCCTCCAACACGGTCATCCCCTCAAACACGCTCACAGCGTAGGATTCCCAATGCGGCGCAGAATCAGATTCAGGGTCAAAGCGGCGGATGCGAAAGGTGATGATTTTTTCGTCAGGCATGGTTATCCTCCCAGTTCAAAACTAAACGTCCACCACGTCACATACACGCCTAGCGCGAAGATGACGATGCCGAAAATTATCATGCCCACATCCACCAGTTTGGCGAGCGTGGCGGGGAGCGGCAGTTCGCGCAGGATGCCGCGCGTGCCGTACAGTCCGTGATACAACCCCGCCGCCAACAATAAAATGTAAATGACGAACTGACCGACGCTCTTTCCGCGTTCGATCATGGCGGCAAACTCGCGGGCTTCTTCCACGCTTATGGCGTAGAAGATGGGCGCGTAGTGCATGATGGCAAAGTGCGCGCCGAGCAAAATCAAAATCAGCGGAACGACCAACAGGTGTAAAGACCACCAACGAGATTCGCGCATTGCCGCCTCCTTAAGGAAAGAATAAACTGGAACCGCCCAGCGCCATTAACAAGCCCGCTAAAATCATCATTAGATACGTTAAAGGACGATGTTTCTTCACCGAAGATTGATATGGGTAAATCGGTTCTCGCGGTTTGCCTAAGAAGAAGCCCAGTTCGACCAGAAATAGACGAATGCCGTTCATGGCGTGAAAGACCGCCATCGCAAACAGCAGATATTCAATTACCTTGAACGGCGGCGAAGCGAACAATGCCATCAACTGCGCCCAGGCATGTTCGCCGCGTATGCGGTTGGCGGTTTCGATAATGTGCAGAACCATGTACGCCGCCAGTCCCAAGCCTGAAAGCCTATGCCCAAAATATAAATAACGCTCAAACGAATATTTGCCCGCATAAACCCAGCCGCGCAAACCGAGCCGGCTGGCAGGTTGATTGTTTTTCATCAATACTTCCTTTCCACCGGTTTCCACATCGAAATATTCACCGGGCAATACTCTAAACGGGGTCCATCTTCCGTACGATACGCCAGCGTATGCTTCAACCAGTTTTCGTCGTCGCGTGCGGTGAAATCGCGGCGGGCGTGTCCGCCGCGCGATTCGGTGCGGGTTAGCGCGCCCAGCGTAGCCACTTCTGCCGCTTCGAGCATGAAGCCTGTTTCAATGGCGCGCATCAAATCGGTGTTGTAGCGCAGGCTTTTATCCATAACTGAAATAAACTTGTAGCGTTCTTTCAATTCGCGGATTTTTTTCAACCCCGCTGTCATCTTCTCATTTGTGCGAAAGACGCCCATCGTCAAATCTAAATTGTGGCGCAATTCTTTGCGGATCTGATAATGATCCTCGCCGCCGCTGGATTGAAGCAACGCCTCAACCGGCGCCCAGGCTTGCCTCGTGTCTTTTGGCATTTCCGCCGTCGCAGCTATTTGGCAATACCGTGCCGCCTCCGCGCCCGTTACGCGCCCCCACACCAAACATTCGGCGGTGGAGTTTGCGCCGAGTCGATTTGCTCCATGCAAAGAAACGCACGCCACTTCGCCCGCCGCCCAAATATTTTCGATGGGCGTGCGTCCCTGCAAGTCGGTATGCACGCCGCCCATCGTGTAATGCGCTACCGGCCGAATCGGAATCGGCTTTTCGATGGGATCCAGCCCGATGTGCGTCAACGTCACTTCGCGGATTAACGGCAGACGTTCCAGAATTTTTTCTCGTCCCAGTCCGCGCAAATCCAAATGGACATAATCCAGTTCATCTGGTCCGGGGAAACCGCGGCCAGTCTCGATCTCGATCATCTCGGAGCGCGAGACCATGTCGCGCGGCGCAAGTTCCATTTTGGACGGGGCGTACGTTTCCATGAAGCGTTGACCGGCGTTATTGAGCAGAATGCCGCCCTCGCCGCGACAGGCTTCGGTCATCAAGATTCCGCTGGGGATTAATCCCGTCGGATGAAATTGAATGAACTCCATATCTTTGAGTGGAAGCCCGGCGCGATAAGCCATTGCCAGCCCGTCGCCGGTGACAGTTTCGGAGTAGGTGGTGAAGCCGAAAATTTGACCCGCGCCGCCGGTGGCGAGGATCAGCGCTTTGCCGCGAATGAATACGAGGCGTCCTTTCAGCATGTCAATCATCGTCAACCCAACGAAGCGCTGGTTCTCCACAACGATGGAAGTTACAAAGCCTTCGTCGTAGCGATTGATCCGTCTGGCATGTTTCATCAATGTATCGTAGAGCGTTTGCATTTCGAGCAAGCCGGTTTTATCGGCGGCGAAAACGGCGCGGGGAAAAGTGTGCCCGCCAAATGGCCGCTGAGCAATGCGCCCGTCTTCCTGCCGCGACCAAGGGATGCCCCAGTGATCTAAGCGCAGAATTTCCTTTGGCATTTCATGCACGAAGAAATCTACCGCGTTTTGATCGGCAAGGAAATCTGAGCCTTTGACCGTGTCCCAAGCGTGGAGTTCGTAACTGTCGCCCTCGGCTTGCCGCATAACCGCCGCCGTGCCGCCCTCCGCCGCCACCGAATGCGCGCGCATCAGTTGCAGTTTGGAAACCAGCGCGATGTTTAAATCTCCTACGCTTTGTTGAGCGGCTTCTAGTGCGGCGCGCAAACCCGCCAAGCCCGTTCCCAAAATGATCAAGTCGTGAGTGTAAACTTCCATGAAGCGCTCCTCGTGAATCTAGGCTTTATTGTAGTAGTTTGCAAAGAGTCGAATTAGTGATGTTTGTCATTGCATGGGCGGATAAATAAAACAAAAAAGGTCGGAAATTACGCTTCCGACCTTTTGATTCTTTGTTCCTGCCGTTTTTGTTGCGACGATCAGTTCATCCATTGGACGACCGCGTCGCCGAATTCGGAGCATTTGACCTCTTTTGCATCGGTCATACCGCGCGCGAAATCATAGGTGACGGTTTTTGCTGTGATCGCGCCTTCCATACCTTTGACGATCAAGTCGGCGGCTTCTGTCCAGCCGATGTAACGCAGCATCATCTCTCCAGAGAGGATGACCGAGCCTGGGTTGACTTTATCCAAGTCGGCGTATTTCGGCGCGGTGCCGTGAGTCGCTTCAAAGATGGCGTGACCGGTCTTATAGTTGATATTTGCGCCGGGCGCGATTCCGATCCCGCCCACTTGTGCGGCGAGCGCGTCCGAGAGGTAATCGCCGTTCAAGTTCATAGTGGCGATCACGTCGTAATCTTGTGGGCGGATCAGCACGAACTGTAAGGTCACGTCGGCGATGGTGTCCTTGATCAATAACTTTGATTTCCATTTGCCCTCGCCGTGCGTATCCCATAGCGCCAAGCCCGCTTCCACTTCGGCTTTGATGTCGTTTTGTTGCGCGGGACTCATCATCTCGAAGCCGGGATCGACGATCTTCGCGTTGTCTTCCACGCTGAGATCGGGCGTTCTTTCTTTGTTCGCCAAAATCCAGGTTTCGCGTTCGGTGACGATTTCGTTTCTAAATTCGCGTTTGGCGAGCGCATAGCTCCAGTCTTTGAACGCGCCTTCAGTGAATTTCATGATATTGCCCTTATGCACTAGGTTCAAACTCTTGCGTTTGTTAAGCAAGGCATATTCAATCGCTGCGCGGATTAAGCGTTCCGTGCCTTCGACGGAGACGGGTTTGAAGCCGATGCCTGAAGAATCGGGGAAGCGGATTTTTGCGTATTCTTTCGGGAAGTTCTTCTGCAATAATTCTTTGAATTTCTTATTGTCTTCTGTTCCGTTGGCGAATTCGATGCCGGCGTAAATATCCTCCGTGTTTTCGCGGAAGATGACCATATCCACTTTTTCAGGATGTTTCACCGGCGAAGGCACGCCGTTGTAGTAGCGCACGGGACGCAGGCAGACGTATAGATCCAGCAGTTTGCGAAGTTGGACGTTTAATGAACGAATGCCGCCGCCGATCGGCGTTGTCAACGGACCTTTGATGCCGACCAAAAATTCAGTGAACGCTTCGACCGTTTCATCGGGCAGCCAATTTTGGAATAACTTGAACGACTTTTCGCCCGCATACACTTCCATCCAATGGAGTTTGCGTTTGCCGCCGTAGGCTTTTTCAACCGCCGCATCGAACACATGCTGCGCGGCGCGCCAAATATCGCGCCCGGTGCCATCGCCTTCTACAAAGGGGATGACCGGATTGTCGGGAACGTTTAACTTCCCGTCCTGAATTGAAATCTTCGCCCCGCCCGCCGGGACCTTAACATTTTGATAAGCCATGGTTATATTCTCCTTGCAAAAATTATCGGCTGGATTATATCATCGCCTCTTGACAGATTTTCCCCCCCGCATAGAATCATACTAATATGAAGAATCGCATCGTTTTCGATCTTCGACCTGATTCTGCCTCGAAAATTTTCTTTCTCCGTTTACAAAGAGAGCCATCATCGGCTCTCTTTTTTGTTCTAACTTCCGTGCTGAGCGGAGCGTCCTTCGTCTGCGTTCGTCGCAATCAACGCTCCTCACTCCGCTCAGGACGAAAATGATTTAGCAAAGAGCGAAGCGCCGCCCTGAGCGTGTCGAAGGGTCGAAGCGCAACTTGACACCTGATACCTGAAACTTGGAACTTGGAACATATCATATGCTCAAACTCCCCGGTCTCATTGACCCTCACGTCCATGTGCGCGAACCCGGGCAAACATATAAAGAAGATTGGGACACTGTAACCCAGTCTGCGCTGGCGGGCGGCGTGACGACCATCCTCGCCATGCCCAATACTCAGCCGCCGATCTTCGATGAAGCGACTTTGAATCTCGCGCTCGATGCCGCCAAACAAAAAGCACGTTGCGACTATGGGCAATTCCTCGGCGCGGGACCCGATAACGCCGTGAAAGTTTCCGCCCTTGCCAACAAAGCCGCAGGCTTGAAAATGTACCTCGACTCTACCTTCGGCGAACTCCGCCTCGACGACATGACCCTATGGATGCCGCACTTCATCAACTTCCCCAAGTCCGCGCCGATCGTTCTTCATTCCGAATCCCGAACTATGGCGGCAGGGATTCTCTTCGCCGCCATCTACGACCGTCCCGTTCACATCGCGCATGTTTCATTGAAAGAAGAGATCCTCCTCATCAAAGCCGCGAAAGAAAAAGGAATCAAAGTGACGTGCGAGGTTTGTCCTCATCATCTATTCCTAACAAAAGACCTGACAGGTTTTGGAAACCTGTCAGGTCTAACACCTGGAAGAAAAGAAGTTCGCCCCCGCCTCGCCACGCAAGAAGACGTGGACGCCCTCTGGCAAAACATGGACGTGATTAACTGCTTCGCCACCGACCACGCCCCTCACACCCTCAAAGAAAAAGATTCCGAAAATCCTCCGCCTGGATTTCCTGGATTGGAAACTTTGTTGCCGTTGTTGTTGACCGCAGTGGACGATGGACGCTTGACCATAGACGATTTGATTCAAAAATCTGTTATCAACCCACGCAAGATATTCCACCTCCCCGAACAATCCGAAACATGGATCGAAGTGGACGAAGATTCCAAATACGAGATCAAAGCGGAGAATCAATTCACACGCTGTGGCTGGACTCCGTTCGAGGGGTGGCAGGTCAAAGGGCGCGTGAGGCGAGTCGTCCTGCGCGGACAAGTCGCTTTTGATGACGGAAAGGTATTGGCTGAAAAAGGATATGGAAGGAATATCCGCGCTTAAAACAAAACCTGCCCGTGTTAGGAGCAGGTTGAAAACTTTAGGCGTTGTGCTTATTTCTCTATCAATGTACCGCTGATATATTTGTGCAAAACGCTGGAGATCAAAGTTTGATAGGGAATACCCTGACGGATGGCGCGCTTTTGCAAGTCGCGCAAATCCTTCTCTGAAATGCGGATGTTGACGCGCTTGTCCTTGCGGAGAGTGGCGCGGGCGTAGGCGCGATACTGCTCCTTCTGCTCGCTGAGTTTTTTTGCGGACTTCCACTCCTCGGCTTCGTACGAGGCGAGAAGTTCGAGTTCATCCTGTTGGAGTTTTAGATCGCTCATTCTTTGCTTCCTTTCAAATACTTCTTCGTGGCTTTCCGACTCGGGATGATCGTTTTCAAAAAGATTTCACGGTCATCTTCGATGAAAGGCACAAGGTAGGCATACTCGTCCATCTGCACAACGAACACCTGTTGTCCTTTATACTTTTCCTGGTTGGGATGCTCCAGCACGTCCAGCAGGAAACCTTGTTCGATATGGAAAACAACATCCTCGAATGAAACTTGCCTTTCTTCTCTCAAGAGTTCGTTTTTCTCTTCGTCCCACGAGAAATACTTCATGCGGCGATTCTAGCGCATTGTGTGCCTTTTGGCAACAATTTGACGCCCGCTGCGGCTGGACTCCGTTCGAGGGCTGGCAGGTCAAAGGGCGCGTGAGGAAAGTTGTTTTGCGTGGTAAAACTGCTTTTGAAGACGGGAAAATTTTGGCTGAACAAGGTTATGGAAGGAATGTGAGGTAGCCATGCAAAACTTCACCGACGTCAAACTCGAAATTTTTGTCCCGCAAGACCATGCGATGAAACTCGCGGACGCGCTCTCAGAGATCGGCGTGGGCGTGATCGGCAATTACGATCACTGCGTCGCGCTGACTCCCGTGCGCGGATTATTCCGCCCGATGGAAGGCGCGAACCCGTTTGAAGGAAAGGTTGGCGAACTCAACGAAGTGGCGGAATACAAACTCGAAGTCAATTGCAAACGCGAGTTGGTGCAGGATGCGGTTGAAGTGATAAAGCGCGTGCATCCCTACGAAGAGGCGTTGATCAATGTCATTCCGCTGGTGAATCATTTGTTTGCGTGATGAAAGACAAAACGATGAAACGATTGATTGCAATCCCGATGCTTCTAGCGCTCATGGCATGTAGTTTATTCGTTCCAACGCCGCCAGCGATAGAAACGCTATCACCGCTTCCGCTTCCAACTACACCAACTTCCATGGCTGTCTGCACGCCGCCCGCCTGTCGCGCCAACGAGACGTATTCCTGCCCCGGCAATTGCCCCGGCGGATGCGGCACGGTCTGCGCGACCGTCACGCCAGATGCTGCTGTTGCTCCGCTTGCGACGGTTGACGGCGCCGGGAAGTGGATCGCGCGGAACGAAGAGAGTCTTGTTTATCTTGATCCCAGCGGCGCAAGTCCGGGCTTTGTCTTCCAACAGCTGTACGCGCCGATGACTGATTTCATTTTGACGCGCGCGGGAAAAATCTATTCGCTCACCGACACGGGCAACGGATCGCTCACGCTCGATCAGGCGTATCCGCAGGAACATTGGATTGCCGATCTGGACACGCGCCGCGATGTGGATGGAAGTCCGCGCATTGCCCTAATATTTTCAGCGGACGGTTCAAGTCTGGTTTGGAGCCGCGCCGACGAAAACGATTCGATGATGCGTACGCTCTTTGTCACTTCGCTTGAGACGGGCGAAAGTCGCGAGGTCTGGCGAACCGAATTGCCGAGTGAGGCGGGCGGTCACGCGATCGTTCCAATCTTCTATGATGAGGCGCGACAGATTCTCGTCTACGCGTTGCACATGTTTTACAGCGGCATGACTCTCACGCAAGTCGCATCGTTATATCTTGCGGATGTCGCCGCGGATACGATCACTCCGCTTTGGTCTCTCAACCCCGCGGAGATGAATGCCGGTGTTTCGGCGGCGGTCTCTCCGGACCTCAGCCTGCTCGCCTATTTGACGTGGGACGAACCCCAAGCCGACTTCACCCTGCCGTGGACTCTGCACCTGCGCGATCTCTCGAACGGAAATGAAACAACGTACCCGCTGAAAGAAACGTGGGAAAATGCGGAAGTGCATCTCTTTTCACCCGATAGCAACAAATTGTTATTCACAACCTCACGTCGCACTGCAAACGACGATTATCAAACTGAAATGCTCGTCTTCGATCTGGAAACGAAGGAATGGAACAGCATTTACACTCCTAATTACGATGCCAAACCCTATCTCAATCCCCGCGCGTGGAGCGGCGGCGACTGGCTCATCCTCACCAACGCCGATGACAACTCCACCTGGGTCATGCGCCCCGATGGATCATCGCTCACCCAAATCACCCCGCTGGAATGGGTGGGGATGTTTGAAGAGTAGATTCCCAACTCTAACCTCTAATCTCCAATCCTCTAATCCCCAAGGAGCCCCATGCCAACAAATTCATCCTCCCCTTACCTGCCGTTTGGCGAAAACAAAAACGCCGCGTGGTATGGCAAAGATATTGTGTCGGTCAAACAATTCAAGCGCGAAGATTTGGAATACATCTTCGGCGTGGCGCACGAGATGCGCGGAATGGTCGAGCGCGTTGGAACGTTTGACTTGTTGAAGGGAAAGATTCTGGCGAACCTGTTTTATGAACCGTCCACGCGCACATCGTCGTCGTTCACTGCCGCGATGGAACGACTCGGCGGCTCGGTCATCCCGATCAACGAGGTGAAATATTCGTCGGTGACGAAAGGCGAAACGCTGACCGATACCGTGCGCACGCTCGAATGTTATACCGATGTGATCGCGCTGCGTCATCCCGAAACGGGGTCCGCGGCGATCGCGGCGAAGGTGATGAAGAAACCGCTCATCAACGCGGGCGACGGCGCGGGCGAACATCCCACACAGGCATTGCTCGACGCGTTCACCATCAAAGCTGAACTCGAGCATTTCGACGGTCTCACTGTTACCATGCTCGGCGATCTGAAATACGGACGCACCGTCCATTCGCTGGCGCGGTTGTTGTCGTTGTTTGATGTGAAATTGAATTACGTCTCGCCCGATATTTTGAAGATGCCAAAAGAAGTGGTGGACGAGGTCGGCGCGAAAGGCATTGTGCAAAGCGAATTTTCGTCGCTCGAAAAAATTCTCCCCGAAACCGACGTGCTGTACGTCACGCGCGTGCAAAAAGAGCGCTTTGAAAACGCCGACGATTACGAAAAGGTCAAAGGCGTGTACGTAATTAATCCCGATATAATGAAAAGCGCGAAACAAAAAATGATCGTGATGCACCCGCTCCCGCGCGTCACCGAGATCAGCATGGACTTCGACGACGATCCCCGCGCCGCATACTTTCGTCAGATGGAATATGGCTTATATGTGAGAATGGCGCTGCTCGCGATGGTCCTTGGAAAGGCGTAAATTTATTAACCGCGAAGCACGCTAAGAGCGCGAAGGTTTTTAAGGGTTTTCTTTGCGAACTTCGCGGTCTTAGCGGTAAAAGGATTTTCATGGAAACTTTTTTTACTTTCTTGGAAAAGCGCGTGGATGATTGCTCATCATTGCTCTGTGTGGGACTCGATCCGCACGTCAGCGAGTTGCCATCCCCTACCGCCGCTTCAGCCCTCGACTTCTGCCTGACTCTCATTAAGGCGACCGCTCCCTACGCTGCGGCATTCAAACCCAACACCGCGTTTTTCGAAGTCTTCGGCGCCGAGGGTTGGACCGCGCTCAAACAAGTTATCGAAGCGATTGACGAAGAATCAAAACGACTCGGTTCGCTTATCCCTGTTGTGCTGGACGCCAAACGCGGCGATATCGCCTCCACCGCCGAGGCATACGCAAGGTCCGCGTTTGAAACGCTTGGTGCGCATTGCGTCACGTTGAGCCCGTATCTCGGCAAAGATTCGATTGATCCGTTTTTGAATTATCCAGAGCGAGGCGTGTTCTTGTTGTGCAAAACAAGTAATGCAGGTAGTGAAGACTTGCAAGACGTTTTAGTTTTAGACGAAGAAGAAAGAAGAAAGAAGAAAGACAGCGACCTCTTTCCTCTTTCTTCTTTCGTTCCAATGCACATCAGAGTGGCGCAATTAGCTCAGAAGTGGAACACCAAAAACAACATCGGACTCGTTGTCGGCGCGACTCACGTCGAGGCGTTGAAACGCGTCCGCCTCGCCGCACCTGATCTGTGGTTCCTCGCGCCTGGCGTTGGCGCTCAGGGCGGGGAGTTGGAAGCGGCGATGAAGGCTGGTCTGCGAAAAGACGGCAAAGGGATGTTGATCCCCATCTCGCGTGGAATCTCGCGCGCAAAAAATCCGAAGTTGGCCGCGGCGGAGATAAGAGATGAGATGTTGAGTATTAGAAATGGAATATGAAAACTAATGACCAAACTTTTAATCCTATCAAGATATGCCGACGAATATCGGCATTTGCTCGAAATGAAAAAATTACCTGAGCTTGAAATCATAACTGCGGCGAATCCTGCTGAAGCCGAAGCAATCGGCTTGGATTGTGAGATCGTCCTCGGCGAACCGAAACTCGTCCAGCCGATCTTGATGAAAATGAAAAACCTGCGCTGGGCGCAATCCATGTATGCGGGCGTGGAGCAGTTCCTCGACCCGTCATTGCGCCGCGACTATGTGTTGACGAACGCGCGCGGTGTGTTCGGCGATTTGATGTCTGAGTATGTGTTTGGGTATCTACTCAATCACGAGCGGCGGGTTTTTGAACGTTATCGCGCTCAACAGGAACGCCGCTGGGACGCAAGTACAACGGGCATGTTGCGCGGAAAGACGATCGGGTTGCTCGGCGTCGGTTCGATCGGCGCGGTCATTGCGAAGACAGCCAAACATTTTGGAATGACCGTGCGCGGGTATACGCGCTCCAGCGAAGATTGCCCCGATGTGGACGCGTACTTTCACGGAAACGATTTGCTCGAATTCGCGGACGAGTTGGATTATCTGGTCAGCGTCCTGCCGAACACCTCTGAGACGCGCCGCATCGTGGACGCCTCATTGCTGGATGCCTTGCCGACGCGCGCGATCTTCATCAACGTTGGGCGCGGCGGCGCAGTGGATGAATCCGCGTTGATTCATGCGCTCGAGTCGAAGCGAATCGCGGGCGCGATATTGGACGTGTTCGATCAAGAGCCGCTTCCGAAGGAACATCCGTTTTGGGGGACGCCGAATCTGTTGATGACCTTCCACACGTCCGCGCCCAGTTTGCCTGAAGACATTGTTCGCATCTTCATCGAAAACTATCTGCGTTACCTGCGCGGCGAGGAATTGAAATACAAAGTTGATTTTGAGCGCGGCTATTAGAAAGGATGCGCATGACTGATACGAATGCAACACTTCATTCTTTGGCGGACGGCTTGCTCGAAGCGGGCTGTATTAAATTCGGCGAGTTCACCCTCAAGTCTGGACTCACGAGTCCCATCTACATTGACCTGCGCCGCATCATCACTTACCCAAAACTGCTTGCAGATATTGCCCAAGCCTATCTACCTCTACTTTCCACTCTCCACTTTTCACGCATCGCAGGCTTACCCTATGCGGCGATTCCGATTGCAACCGCCATCTCCCTCGCGGGGAACTATCCCATGATCTACCCGCGCAAGGAAGCCAAGTCCTATGGCACGAAAGCGGAGATCGAAGGCGAATATCACGCGGGTGAGACGGTCGTCGTCATTGACGATCTCGCCACCACAGGCGGAAGCAAATTCGAAGCCATCGAAAAACTGACAGGCGCAGGCTTGATCGTGAAAGATGTCGTCGTGCTGATTGACCGTCAATCGGGAGCGAAAGAGTCGCTGGCGCAGGCGGGATATTCCATGCACGCGGTGTTGACAATCGGTCAGTTGTTGGAATATTGGGAGGAGAATGGTAAAGTAGAGAAGGATAAAATTGAGGAGACAAGGAAGTTTTTGGAACAAAACAAATAGCGAGGAAGCATGGCAGGACTGGCAGTAAACGTAGCAGTGATTCACGAAGGTAAAATCTTGTTGACCCAACGTGAAGATTTTGAAACATGGATTTTGCCAAGCGGAGGCGTGGAAGACGGTGAGAGTCTTGCCCAAGCGGCAATCCGTGAGACGAAAGAAGAAACAGGATTAGATGTTGAGTTAACCAGATTGGTCGGCGTTTATTCCCGCCTCAGTAATATGTCGCCCGTCCATGCCGTGTTATTCAGTGCGAAGCCGATAGGCGGCGAGATCAGATGTCAAGAAGGTGAAACGATTGCTGTAGAATGGTTTAGTTTTGACAGTATCCCGAGTCCGCTTTCTGCAGGGCATAAAAGAAGAATCGAAGATGCAATCTCTGGCGTGACGGGCGTTGTTGTTTTACAGGAATTCAAATTACCAACAGTGCCTAAAAACATCACAAGAAGTGAATTGATCGAACTTCGTGATAAATCTGGGTTATCTCGGCAGGACTTTTATGTACAAATATTTGAACGGGCAGAATTGATTGAGAAAGTTGAAGTTAGTTGCATAGCAAAGGAGAATCTATGAAAAAACACACTTTCACAGCCACCATCATCAACGCAGGCGGAGGCGGCGATGTTCGCGTTGATGAATGTTCCGCATCCCGAAGAAGAAGTGATCCAATATTTTCTGAATAAAAGCGGGCAGAAGAGGTTTTAAACACGAAGGGCGCAAGGGAGCACGAAGGAAAATGTTTTCTCTTTTTCGACCGCTTCTGTTTTCATTTGAGTCTGAAACTTCTCATCAACTTACACTTCAAGCATTGCGCGTTGCTGGGAACTTTCCACTTTCCAATTTTCTTCTCGCACAACTCTATAAAACAGAAGCAAGACCCGTTCAAGCATTTGGATTAACGTTTAGAAATCCAGTTGGTCTCGCGGCGGGATATGACAAGGACGGCGTTGCCGTTCGCGGACTCGCCGCGCTGGGATTCGGTCACATCGAAGTGGGCACGGTCACGCCGAAGCCTCAGGCTGGGAATCCGCGTCCGCGCGTGTTTCGGCTGGCGGAGGATGAAGCGGTGATCAATCGGATGGGGTTTCCTTCGCGCGGCATGAAATATGTTTCGAGGAGATTGCTTCGTCGCCGCTCCGCGGCTCCTCGCAACGACATGATCCTTGGAGTTAATTTGGGGAAGAATAAGGATACGCCTCTTGAAGAAGTCGCGCGGGATTATGTTGAGTTGATGAAAGCCTTTGCGCCGCTGGCAGATTATTTGACGATCAATATTTCATCGCCGAATACGGTGGGGCTGCGGAGGTTGCAAGGGCGCGAGATGTTGGAGGGGTTGTTGGGCGAAATTCAAGTTGAACGTTACAAGTTACAAGTTACATGCCCGATCCTCGTAAAGATTTCACCCGACATGAGCGATGAAGAATTGGATGATGCAATCGGAGTCATCCTCGATAAAAAAATGGACGGGATCATCGCCACGAACACAACAGTATCGCGCGAGGGAGTGCGATCAAACTTGAAGGGCGAGATCGGTGGGCTAAGCGGCGGTCCGCTCAAAGGTCGGAGCGAGGCGGTGTTGAGTCGGGTGGTGAAACTCGCAAATGGGAGAGTCCCGATCGTGAGCGTGGGCGGAATCGCGAGTCCTGACGACGCAAAGAAAAGACTCGCGCTGGGAGCGAGTCTTGTTCAAGTGTACACGGGGCTGGTCTATCGTGGACCGGGGCTGGCGAAACAAATTATAGAAAGTTTATAAAATAGATGTAAACGCCCGCTACAATACTGCAATATGGAAGCTTTTACTTAAAGTTGAATAAACTGCAAGAATCTTCGCTCTTTTTTTATGGTATAGTTTTGTCGCAATGGACGAAAAAATCACAATTATCGAAGGACCGCCGCCTATTTTCGAGGCGGTAAACGACGGCTGGGCGTTGGGGCTGAACGAAAGCGCTCAATATTTTAGCCCTGCGCTGACTCGTCTGCGGACGTTTAACGGGCCCGCGTTGGTCGAACGCTGTTACCGAGCGTGGAATGCAAAGGCTCCCATTCATCTTTATTATCGCGACGATGACGGAGAAGAACAACGCGCGCCTATCTTTGCGGCGCGCAACGTGGAAACGTCCGATGGCCATATGTTGCTGCTGTGGGTGCATCTTAATGGCGATCAGGTTGAATATGAGTTCGACAGCGAGGACGATGCTGATGAAGATTTCTACGAGTAATGTAATACAGGCTGGACGAAGACCTTAGCCGGTATTTTGAACGGCGCGATTAGCGTATTGACGGTTAATTGAGTCTCGTGATACCCTTACGCTATGGAAACGATGACGGGACAACAATCCATCGCGTTCTATTTCTCTAACAACGGGCTTCCCTTTGGGATGCCCGTTTATATTATCAGTTTAGGAGCGAACGTATCATGTCAGAAAACACAAACGCTTTTCAAATCGCGCAGCAACAATTCGACCATGTTGCTGGACAGTTAAATTTAGACGCGGGCGTACGCGAGGTGTTGCGCTGGCCCTCGCGTGAATTTACCTTCCGCATTCCCGTGCGAATGGACGATGGCGCGCTTCAGGTATTTACCGGCTTTCGCGTGCAGCACAATGACGTGCGCGGACCCGGCAAAGGCGGCATCCGTTTTGCGGCGAATGAGACGCTCGACACTGTACGCGCTCTTTCCATGTGGATGACGTGGAAATGCGCGGTGGTGGATATTCCGCTGGGCGGCGGCAAGGGCGGGGTCGTCGTGGACCCGTCGAAATTATCTGTCGGCGAGAAGGAACAACTTTGTCGCGGCTGGGTGCGGCAGATGGTCAAAAATATCGGACCGCGGCAAGATATCCCCGCGCCAGACGTTGGCACCAACGCGCAGATGATGGGCTGGATGATGGATGAATATTCCAAATTGACCGGCGAGTTTACGCCCGGTGCGTTTACCGGTAAACCGGTCGGCAGCGGCGGCTCGCAAGGGCGCACGGAAGCGACCGGTTTCGGCGTCATCTACACGATTCGCGAAGCGATGAAACAGCTTAAGATAGATCCGAAAAAAGCGACCGCATCTATTCAAGGTTTCGGCAACGTCGCGCGGCATGCCGCTATCGGGTTTACCGAAATTCTGGGCGGACGCGTGGTTTGTGTATCTTGTTGGGATCGCAACGATAAAAAATCCTACACATATAGTCACAAAGACGGTGTGGATGCACATTTCCTCTTTTCGATCACCGATCCTTACGGTACGATTGATAAGGAAAAGGCGCTTGCCGCCGGGTATGTCGCCGAGGACGGTGATGCATGGATTGCCAAAGACGTAGACGTTTTGATTCCTGCCGCGCTTGAGAATCAGGTCAACGCCGATACGGTTCAGAAAATTTCCAAAACCGTGAAAATTCTAGCGGAAGGCGCGAACGGTCCCACCACGCCGGAAGCGGACGAACATCTTAAAGAGATGAAGATTTTCACCGTTCCCGATTTCCTCTGCAACGCTGGCGGCGTAACGACTTCGTATTTTGAAGGCGTTCAAAACGACATGAACTTTTATTGGGCGAAGCAAGAAGTCTTTGATCGTCTCGACGCGCGCATGACCGAGGCATTCCACGGCGTTTTGAAGATGTCGCAAGATAAAGGCGTAGGCATGCGCGATGCGGCATACATGGTTTCCATTCAGCGCGTGGTAGACGCGATGCGGCTGCGCGGTTGGATTCACGGAAGTTAACCGATTTCTGCTGGCGGTAAAAAAGCCCACGTCGTGCGACGTGGGCTTTTTATTTTGCAGGGCAAAATTAACTCTGTCCTACACTTTTTCCATCAACTCGATGCGGTTTCCAAACGGGTCGAACACATGCGCGCGCTTGAACCCCTCCAGCGGAGGCTGTGATGAGTCCCATTCGCAGCCCGCGACTTGGATCTTTTCGAGGAGCGAATCGAGATCGTCTACGAGGAGCGCGGGATGCGCCTTGCGCGCGGGGCGGAAATCTTTTTCGACGCCGACGTGCATTTGAACATTCCCAGACTCAAACCACGCGCCTCCGCGCTTCGCAAGTTCGGCGGGTTTCGGAACTTCCACGAAACCAAGAACGCGAACATAAAATGCCCGCGCATTTTCTTCCCCGCCTTCGGGCATTGCCAATTGCACGTGATCAATGGAGAGGATAGTCATTGCTTTTGTAGGGCAAGGTTAACCTTGTCCTACGGTTCTACCGGATATCCCGCATTGAGCCACGCTTCAAAACCGCCGCGAATCGCTTCGACACGCGCGTATCCGTTGCGCAACATGAGGAACGCCGCACGGGCGCTCGTATGTTCGTTCGGTCAGGTGCAGTAGGTGATGATCCATTGCGCTTTATCGAGGTTGGAGTCGTTGATGTTAATCTCGAACACGTCTAATGGAATGGAAAGCGCGCCCGAGATGTGACTTTCTGCGTATGCGGCTTTACTGCGTACGTCCACAAGGATCGCTGCACCGCTGTCGAGCGCTTCTTTTGCCGCGTCAACGTCTATGCGCGGAACGTCGTCTTCAGTGCGAGGAAGACCGTCCGTGGGAGCGTTTTGCATCGGCGCAGAAGGAGTCAATGCGTTGCACGCCAGCGCGGCAAGAGCTAATGCAGAAAAAACGAGGAAGAATCTTGTTCTCGACATGGCTGCGCTATAGTTTGCAGTACCGGTCTACGCGCTTGCCGATGATAGCGAGGCTGTCCGCCCAGAATTTCTTTGTGCGAATGTTGATGCCGAATTTATCGGCAAGGTCAGCCGCGCGCGCTTCGCCGGTAGAGGCGAGCAGTTCCTTATATGCGGGGACGAATTCCGCGCCGCGTTTTTGATAGATGGCGTATAAGCCTGTGGCAAAGAGCAAGCCAAACGCGTATGGGTAGTTATAGAATGAGAAGCCGCTGGAATAATAATGAGGCTTCCACGTCCACATATATTTTTGCAAGTAGCGTTCGTCTAACCCGTCGCCATAGGCGGCTTTTTGAGCGCGCTCCATGATGTCGTTCAACTCGTCGGAGGAGAGTTCCGATTTGGCGCGGCGTTCGAAGACTTCTTTCTCAAATAGGTAGCGCGAGTAAATATCCACGATCGTTTGCGAGGCGCCGTTGATCTGTGCTTCTAACACGGCAAGTTCTTCTTGCGGGTTGGCGATCTCTTTTAATGCGGCTTCAGTGGCGATGGTTTCGCACATGATCGAAGCGGTCTCCGCCAGCGTCATCGGCGTATTTTGCTGAATGGGGGTTTTACCCGCTTGATATGCACATTCATTATGAAAAGCATGACCGAGTTCATGCGCCAGCGTGCTGACCTGATCGAATGAACCGTCAAAGTTGCTCATAATGCGGCTTTCCTTCACGCCTTCCACGCCCATACAGAATGCGCCGCCGCGTTTGCCTTCGCGCTGTTCAGCGTCAATCCAATGATTATCGAAGGCGCGTTTGGCGAAGGCGCCGAGTTCCGGCGAAAACTGGCTGAAGTTGCGCGTGATAAAGTCGCGCGCTTCGTTCCACGAATAGACGGTATCGGTTTTACCCATCGGAGCGAAGAGATCCCACCAAGCAAGTTTCTTTTTTCCAAGGCGTTTGGCTTTGCTCTTGAAGTATCGCTGGAACATGGGGAACGAATCTTTCATCGCGCTAAGCATGGCGTTTAGAGTTGAGCGATCGATGCGGGCGAAATCGAGAGAAGCGTGAAGGGCGTCTTCGCGCCCGCGCTTTTTATCCAGCGTCAGCGTTTCGCCTTTGACGCCGTTCATGCATGCCGTCAGCGTTTCTTGAACCGTCTCCCAGGCTTTGTTTTCGGCTTCGTATCCGCGGCGGCGCGTGGCTTCATCGGGATGCGAGCGCAGGTTGATGAGGGCGGGCATCGGCATTTTTTGAGTCTTGCCGTTCAGCTCAAAATCAACCGTCATTTGCGACGTGACCGTCCCTTGCAGCTTGCCGAAGGCGTTGCCGCCGCTCAAGGTCAGATCGGCGGCGAGGGTTTCTTCCGCCGGACTCATTAAGTATTTGGACTGTTCCGCCGTTTCGAGCAACGCAAATTCGTGCGATTTTGACGAGGCGTTCATTTTGGCGGCTTTCTTGATGGCGGTTTGTCCGAGCGCGCCGGTCCAGGCTTGGAATTGAGTATTGAGGACGCTCGCTCGCACCGACATTTGCTCGAACGCGGAGAGCGCGCGCATCGCTTCTTTGTTGCGCGAATCGGTGGAGACGAATGAATAGATATAGGGGCTGATCGTGCCGGAGAGGTTAAAGAGCGCGTTGAAGCGTTCCGTCGCTTCTCCGAGTAATTTGCCCAATCTCTTTGCATCGGTTTTGGAATTGGCTTTGACAGCCTTCTGAAGGAAAATTTCTAATTCGTCCAGCTCCGCTTTGTATTTTTTTATGGCGTTTTTGAATTGCTTGGAATCGAGCGAAGGATAGACGTTGGTCATATCCCAGCGAGGGGCTTTTGCGGCCATGATTGAAACTCCTTGAAAGAAAGATGGGTTAAGTATAACAAATGCAGAATGCGTTGTGGATTTTACGTTATGATTAAAGCAATATCAACTGGAGGCTCTTCTATGAAACAGGATAAATTTTTAACAGGCATACTGATCGGTATTGGCGCGTTGATTATTTTGGCGGCGATCCTGTTTTTCGTTCGACGCAACGACGGCGAATATCAAACGGAAGGCGCTCCGCAGGCGGTCGTTCACAATTATATTCTAGCGGCGATCAATAAAGATTATGTGAAAGCCTACGGTTATCTGGCGGACTTGGAGAATAAACCTACCTATGAGGAGTTTCGGCGATCGTTTTTGAACGGGAATATCAGCTTCTCGGATGGAGGCGTTGAAATTGGCGCGGCTGAAATTACAGGGAATGAAGCTTATGTCGCGCTGACGATGCGCAGCGCATCCATGGATATTTTTCCGACAAATTATTCTTCCTCCGATCAGGCGTTTTTAGCGAAACAAGACGGCGCATGGAAATTGGTTTCCATGCCTTACTACTATTGGTCTTATGACTGGTATCAGGATTATTAAGCCCGCCTTAGGCGCCGCGCTCCCTTAGCATTGCGCGATCAAAGGAGTTTGTATGAAATCAATTCGACGTTTGTATTTTTACGCTGTAGCCGCTGTCAGCCTTGAAGCGACGTTATGGGGTCTGATTAACTTGCTGCGTTCTATATTCAGGCAAGGTTTGGTAATCGGCGACACGACTTTATTGGCGCAAGCGCTGTCTTTAATTCTAGTGGGAACGCCGATCTTCCTAGTTCACTGGCTGTGGGCGCAAAAGGCTTCCGCAAAGGAGAGCGAAGAGAACGAGGCGATGTTGCGCGCCATTTTTCTATATGGCGCTTTGCTGGGCACGCTTATCCCCGTAGTACAAAACCTGCTGGCGTTGATCAGCCGCGCGGCGTTGGAGTCTGTTCACTCGTATGCCCGCTATGCGATCGCGGGAGGCGGTTCGCAAACTCTCGCGGATAATGCCATCGCTATCTTGAGCAATTTGATTATCGCCGCCTATTTCTTTCGCGTATTACAGACCAATTGGAACGCCATACGCGAAAAAGAAAACTTTGCTGGAATTCGCCGCTTATATCGTTTTGCGTGGATGGCGTACGGGCTGGCGTTGACCGTATACGGCGCGCAAGGAATCTTGAACTTTATGCTCGCATGGCGACCGCAAACGTTAAGCGCCGACGAACCAGTCCTTAACGCGATCGTCATGCTGATGGTCGGCGCACCGATCTGGTACGCCGCTTGGAACGCGCTACAAAGCGCCTTATCCGACAAGACCGAACGCGATTCATACATACGCCTCGTTATTTTATACGCGTTGACTTTAATCGGCGCGTTCGTCGCCTTATCGTGCGGCGGAAGTTTTATACATCAAATCTTGATGAAGGTCCTCGGTTCGCAAGAAATTGCGCGGCGCGATTTTATGGCAAATATCAGCGCGCCAATTTCTTTGGGAACGCCCTTTGGGCTGATCTGGGCATATTATGGCATGTGGCTGAATCGACAATTCGCGTTCGAAGAAGATGAAACGCTCCGCGCTGGCAAACGGCGTCTGCTTTTCTATATTTTAGCGGGTGTGGGGTTAATCGTTTCCTTTACTTCCATCAACGTTTTGATCGTTGCGCTTTTAGATGTCTTTGCCGCCGCCCAAGTTGACGGAGGATATTTTGTCTCCAGCTTTTCGGCGTCGTTGGCTGGATTGAGCATTGGGCTGCCATTATGGCTGAAGACGTGGCGTTCTATGCAAGCGCAGGCTATGCAAGAGCAAAACTCCTCTGCGCGCAGATCGGTCGTGCGTAAATTCTATATGTATTTCGCGCTATTCGCTTGCGTGGTAGGCGGCATGACGCTTGCGAGCGTTATAATTTTCTATCTGATTTCAGCCGTGTTAACCGCGGAATTCGGCGCTTTATGGAACGATATCCGCGATCCCTTGCAAACGCTGATTTTATTTGCAATTGTCTTTGGGTACCACCTCCATATTTTGCGGAAGGACGCCCGCTATAAAAACGACGCGCAAGAAGAGGCGCAAGCGCGTTATCGCGTTTTGATTCTAGATCACGATGGATCGTTTGGCGGATTGGCGCAAAAGGCTTTTGCGGAGCGCGCGCCTGCAATTTTGACGACGATCGTTGACGCTAACGCTGATTTGGCGCAAGCGCCTCCCGCTCAAGCCCTGGTTCTATCCGATGTAGATGCGTTTGCGGCGCCCTCTCATCTGGCGGCGTGGATGAAATCGTTCGGCGGCGCGCGGCTAATCGTCGGCGAGAGCGAAGCCGATGTTTTTTGGAGCGCCGGCTTCGAACAGACGACGGATATCGCCAAGGCGCTGGCGGCTGGGCAAACGCTTCGACTGTCGCCTGCCAAAGCGAAAACGTCCGCTTGGATGTATGTCATCTACGTTTTTGCCGGGTTATTCGCTTGTCAGTTTTCGGCGTTGGCGGTCTGGGCGATCTCCGCGCTTATATTCGGGAGCTAGCGCAATACACGTCATACTTAATGATATACTTTCAAAAAAATACGCGAGGCGATGACTATGAAAGTGACTGTCCTTCAAGAGAATTTAGCCCGCGGGTTGGGCGTTGTGTCGAAAGCGGTTTCGCCGCGCAGCACATTGCCTGTGCTTGCGAATATATTAATCGCATCAGACGAAGGGCGCTTGCGACTCTCCGCTACAAATTTGGAAATGGGCGTCACCTGTTGGATACCTGCGCGCATTGAAGAGGACGGCTCGACGACCGTTCCCGCACGCACGTTTTCCGATCTGGTGAGCGCGTTGCCGAGCGAACAGGTGATGTTGAAACTTGATATACAAACGCAAACTCTTAATGTGCGCGGCGGGACGTCTACGAACGACATCAAATGTATTGACGCGCAAGAGTTTCCGCCTATGCCAGCCCCCGATCTCGAGGGAGCGATACAGATTAATGGCGGCGATTTCCGCGAGATGATCCATCAGGTAACTTTTGCGGCTTCATCGGATGAAGCCCGTCCCGTCTTGATGGGGGCACTGATTCAAGTGGATGGAGATAAATTGACGATGGCAGCGGCGGATGGGTTCCGCCTCTCTGTACGAAAAGCGCTTCTTTCCGCGCCTGCGTCCGCTCCCATTTCGGTGATCGTGCCCGCCCAAGCCTTGAAAGAACTGGCGCGCGTTGCATCTGACGGCGAAGAGCCGATCTATATGGCGTTGCCGAAAGGACGCGGTCAGGTTGTTTTTCGCGTAAAAGATGTGGAAATTATTTCGCAGTTGATTGACGGCGCGTTCCCCGACTATCAGCAGATCATTCCACGCTCGTATAAATCGCGCACGCTGGTTTCAACCGCGTCGCTGTTGAAAGCCTGTAAGCAAGCGGAGATTTTTGCGCGCGAAGGTTCGAACGCGGCGCGTTTTAATATCAAATCTGCACAGGGCGAAATGCAGCCCAGCGAAGTGGAAATCACCGCCGCCTCGGAAGAGACAGGGAAAAACGAGACTATCGTCGAGGCGACCGTAGACGGCGGCGGACTGCTGATTGCATTCAATGTGAAGTTCCTGCGTGAAGCGTTGGAAGTGATCAAGACTCCAAACGTTGCATTAGAGACCTCTGCGCCGAATGCGCCGGGCGTGGTCAGACCGGTAGGCGACGATCAGTTCTTGCATGTGATCATGCCGATGCATTTGGGGTAAAGAACGAAGAAGCAGAGAATTGAAGCGCCTTATCTTTTGATGAGGCGTTTTTTATTTCTCAATTTTATAGATGATAAACCTGCGGTTATTAAACATGGCGTCTAGCGGCAGGTTGCACTTTCCGATCTCTTCGGGTGGAACTTGGCCGTTTGCGCCGGCCTTCTTGCTGAGAACCAAGTAATCGCCTTTTAACATTCCGTCGCATTGATTGATGTAAATAGAAGGACGTTCGGTCATTAATCTTATGACGCGCGGCTTGAAAAAGATTAACACGCTCGTCGGCGATGTTTCGTTTTTTATCCATTGATACACTTCCATGCTCAAGGGATCGAACGGCCCGTTGATCTGGCGTCCGCTTCGCACGTTGTCGTAAGACGCGACGCTTGAGGCGACAAGAAAATGACCCGCAAGGACGATCCAGAAGCCGTACATCGCTCTCCGACCCGTTAAGCGATATTTCTCAGGAAGTTTTCCAACGGTAAATTTCATCCCTTGAAACGCGAAATAGATGAAGATAGGTAAAAGTGGGAAGATATAGCGCGGTCCTTGCCAGTAAGGGTAAGTGATATGAACGAGCATCCACACGCCGAAGAATAAGATGAGATACAAATCGTTGCGGCGGCGAATCCATACGCCGAGCAGGGTAAAGGCTAAAACAAAATAGTAAAGATATTGCCATCTCGCTGCCTCGCCGAAGAACCAGCCGTACACGTTGAAATATGCGCCGATAAAACCGACGACGAGGTCAATGGTCAGGTTTTTGTATTGTGATAAATACGATTCACCTCCGCCGGGGAATAAGAGTACGTTGGCGATCCACAAGAGCGCGAATGTTGCACAAACGATGAACGAATTTAAAATGATTCGTTTAGCGACGTTCCAATCCTTACGTTGGACAAGCAGCTCAAAAGATTCGACCAGTAAGAAGCAGCCGAGAAAAAGCAGTCCGGTAGCGCGTATAAACGTTGTAAAGAAGATGGCGGCGCCGATTAACGCGTAATGCATCCGCGATTTGTTTTGTTGTGCAACTAAGAACAGCGTCAATGTTGAGAAAAAGAGAAACGGAATATCCGAAAGGATGTAATCGAGAAATTCTAGCAGCATTGGGTTGAACGCGAACAGCGAAACGAAGATCAGGCTTTCGGTCCGTGTGAGACGAGATTTTGCAAACAGATATAAACAAATTAAAAACCCTGCGTAAAAAAATAACCCCGGAATCTTCAACGTCATTGGGCTGATCCCATTTAGCGCGTAAAACGGAGCCAATATCAGCGGGTAGCCCCATGGGTAGGCGAGCGGTCCGAGATGCGATGTGGATTGGTAATTCGTAAAAGCGCTGATCTCGATGAATTCGTTCAGCGAGCCATCCGCGATACTTTTTGCTTGTAAAACATACCATGCCCAATCGTCGCCCCATTCATGCCCGCGCCGCAACATACCCGCGCCGATCAACGTTGAAATAAAGATGATGAGCAGTAACGGCTGAAACAATTTCTTCATGCGTTGATTTTACTCCTGTTAATTGTATATACAAATAATCGTCCCTTTGATTTCAAAGGGACGATTATTACGCTTCAAACTTAATTAGGGCTAGGCGCGTTTTACAATTCCTTGTCTACCCAGTGACTGCCTCCTGTTCGCTGATCCTGTTGATTTGTTCAAACTTTGGTCTCATCTTGAAAATGATCCATACGCTGATCGCCGCAAAGACAGCGAGAATGCCTTCCGTTTGCAAATTGCCGATGGATTGGCTCGCGTATACGGCGACCGCGTCTATGAAAGCGTGCCATAACAGCGCCAGCCAGAACCAGACGGCTTGTTTTTTCGCAAGCCCATATAAGACCATTAACGATAGACTGACATGCAGACACATCGCGAAGATTCGTTCGAAGAATCCGAGCAATGCCATGAAGGGTTGCGTGGACCAAAACGCTTCTACTTGCTGTTGTGCGAGAGCCAGCTGTTCGGGCGGAATGCTCGGCACGGTGGATAGATCTATACCTCGATAAGCGATCATAGTGACAAGCGTAAACGCAACTGAAATGCCGATCAGGACCGCCTCGACGCCGCCGTGTCCTAAACCAACCAATACGCCTTCTTGCCATGAACGCGATTTCTTCAAAATAAACTTGAACAAGATGTAGCGTGCTGTTTCCTCAAAGACGCCTGCCAGCAGACCCAGAATGATGGCGGTAACCGCCAATGAAGAGCTTTGTAAGAACTTGTTCAAACCCATCACCAGCGGGATGTGTAACACCTGCGATGCGATAAAGGTCAAACCGCCTGCCAGCACAAGTTTCCACGACAATGCGAACTTGCGGGTAAAGATGATCCATAGAATGACGGGCAGCAGGATCATTCCCAGAAAACTTACGATGTATGCTGTAATAAGCATAGCATTCTCCTTGTTGATTATTGTGACGGCATGGAGCGCAACCGCCGGGCGCGTTCCGTCAACGGACGTTTGGCTACGATTGTGACCTTGCCGCCCCCATATTGATCGTATAGATGAAACGCCTCCCAGCCCTCTTCGCCCCATTCATCCAGCGTAGTTTGTATCAGTTCGTCTTTTGCTCCCAGCAGGCTGCCGATAGATTGAACGCGATATTCCCATTTTTGAAGTTCGTTGCTCATTGGAAGACCCCTTTGTGTTTCACGTGAAACAGCGCGGTTCTTCTGAATGCTCGCCCTAAAGCATCGAGTTTGACGATCGCGCTCATGGATTTTCCCGTCGCCACAGGATGTAAGAATAAACAATCGGCGCAAATGCGGCAAGGAGCATGACGCCCAGGACGAACCAGACGCCGCCCTCCCCGAAAAAAGAGCCGATGATAGTCGCCGCGCCGCCCAGCATGAAGAGTTTTGAGCCGAGCTTGTGCGTCTCGTCCCAGACTGTCTCGCTGGAGAGCGTCCACGGCGTGCGAATGCCGATAAAGAAGTTGCGTTTGGCTTTGCCCATCATGTAGCCTATGCCGATGAAAAGCAGACCGACGGCGGGCAGGAGCATGATGGTCATATTAAAGGATGCGCCAAGCGCCGTATATAAAATTAGGGCGTAGATGTAGAGCATATATGCTGTAAATGCCAAGATGAAGCCGTTAAAAATGCCGCGGAATTTGGCGATGTTGGCTTTGAGCGGGTCAATCTGTGGGATGACGAGCAGAAGCGGCGCAAACGCGGCTGTGATGATCGGCAGGAGAAAAATTCCCCAGAATTTGGGCATGTAGCCGTCAGTTTCGCCTGCGGCGTTCCAGTGCGACGGCATGGGGTCGGGCAGGCGATTCCAGAGCAGAACGCCTGCGCTGGCGGCGGCGACGACCAGAATAAACACAAGGATGGCGGTGAGTTTGGTTGACATTTGTTTTCCCTTTTCGTTGTTTCACGTGAAACTTATCTGTCTTTCTCGGGTAGGTTGTTCTGCGCCATTGAGACGATGCCGCTGAGTCCGCCTAGGTTCATCGTGTCTACGGCGGAACTTGGCACAATGACTAACGCGCCCTTTTCTTTCAAGCCTTCGAAAAGCATGTTCATTGCGCGCAAGTGTAAAGCCGTGGGGTTGTTCTGATAGGCTTTCGACGCTTCAGCGAACGAGTCTGCGATCTGCTTCTCGGATTCGCCTAAAATAACGCGCGCCTGACGTTCGCGCTCCGCCTGCGCCTGGCGCGACATGGCGTCTTCCAGATCTTGCGGGATGACAATATCGCGGATCTCGACCGATTGCACGGTCACGCCCCAGGGCGTGGTGCGCTCGTCAATCACTTGTTGCAGTTCTTTGTCAATGATGCTGCGCCCTATGAGAATATTTGCCAGTTCCATACGTCCGATAATGTCGCGCAAGGCTGTTTGCGCTGCCCAGTCTACCGCGGCGCGATAGTTTTCCACTTCAAGCGCGGCTTTCTCGGCGTCCCACACCACCCAAAATAGGACCGCGTCCACGTCTACAGGCACAGTGTCTTTTGTCAGCGTTTTTTGCGCGGCAAACGGCGTGACCATTACGCGGTGATCAATCCAAGTTGGAGTGTTGTCTATGACCGGAACGATCCAAAATGCGCCGGGTCCCGCCAGTTTTTCAAATTTTCCGAGTCGTAAAACCACTGCTTTTTCCCATTGCGACGCCACTTTTAGCGCAAATAAAATATAAATGCCGACGAGCATCCAGCCAAAGACCCACGCGCCTAAAATTGCGTCGCTGATTTTGCCGTCGCCAACGATTGCGCCAAATGTGGCAATAAGCAAACATAAGCCAAACAACGCACCGGCGATCGCTGAGATGTACGGATCGGCTTGCTGAGATTTCTTCTTTTCGGTTTTCGATTTTATGAATTTTGCGTCCATTTCATTCTCCTTTATTTTTTGGGTTCGTTCGCTTCGTTCCACGTTTTGAGTTGGTCGTTGACCGTCTGGCGGATCTCGCTCTTCGAGAATTCCAGCCTTAGCGCTTCGCTGAGGTATCGTTGCGTCAGCGCCTCCAGCGCCTCTCTTCGTAAACGCTCGGTTACTTTCGGCGGCAGGCTTTCGGTAATGAATGTGCCGCGTCCTTGTTGCGTGGAAATGATGCGCGCTTCATCCAGTATGCGGTATGCGCGCGCAACTGTGTTGAAGTTGACGCGCAACTCTTCCGCCAACGCGCGCACGGTAGGGAGTTGATGGTCCGGTTTGAGGATTCCGCTGGCGATCTGCGCTTGCACTTGGTTGACGATCTGGGTGTAGATCGGTAAGCCCGAGCGGAAGTCGATTTGAAGGATAAGTTTCTTGTTCGTCATAATTGTACTAAATGTATCAATGTTGCAATTGTATCCTTAATGCAGATTTTGTCAAGCGCGAACGGGTTTCTCGCCCGGCAAACAAAAGACGGCGGCAGGCGCGCCGCTTGAATGAAATCAGCCGCCGCCTGCGTGGTAAAATCTCAACAATAAAGATGAATTGCATGCGCGGCGATTGATCCGCGCGTACGAAAATCGAAGGAGCAGAAATGGACGCAAAAAAAAGCACGTGGACGGAGAAAAAGGGATTGGCGCAAATGCTTAAGGGCGGCGTCATTATGGACGTGGTGAACGTGGAGCATGCGAAGATCGCAGAAGATGCGGGCGCCTGCGCTGTGATGGCGTTGGAGCGCGTCCCAGCGGATATTCGTGCGGACGGCGGCGTGGCGCGTATGTCGGACCCCGATATGATCCTCAAGATCATGGATGCGGTGACCATCCCCGTGATGGCGAAGTGCCGCATTGGGCATTTCGTCGAAGCGCAGATTCTCGAAGCGGTCGGCGTAGATTACATTGACGAGTCGGAAGTGTTGACGCCTGCCGATGAGGCGAATCACATCTTGAAGCATAATTTCAATGTGCCGTTCGTGTGCGGATGCCGTAATTTAGGCGAGGCGTTACGACGCGTGGGCGAAGGCGCGGCGATGATCCGCACGAAAGGCGAAGCCGGCACCGGCGATGTGGTAGAGGCGGTTCGTCATGCGCGCACTGTGCTGGGCGATATTCGTAAGTTAACCGCAATGGCTGACGAGGAATTGATGCGCTATTCCAAGGAGATCGGCGCGCCGTATGAGTTGGTAAAAGAGACGAAAGAACTCGGGCGTATGCCGGTCGTCAATTTCGCGGCGGGCGGCGTCGCTACTCCTGCCGATGCGGCGTTGATGATGCAGCTTGGCGTAGACGGCGTGTTCGTCGGTTCGGGAATCTTCAAGAGCGGCGATCCCGCCAAACGCGCCAGCGCAATCGTCAAAGCGGTGACGCACTATCAAGACGCATCCATCCTTGCAGAAGTAAGCAAGAATCTTGGCGAAGCGATGGTCGGGCGTAATGTGTCGCAGATGCCTGAAGCGGAGAAGATGGCAGGACGGGGTTGGTAATAAATAAGCATGTCTTTGCGAGGAGGGCTTTAGCCCGACAAAGCAATTCCTTGTTTCGTAAGAGATTGCTTCGGGCGAAAGATCGTCGTCTTCGCAACGGCATCGAAATATTATTATGAAAATTGGCGTGCTTGCTCTACAAGGCAGTTTCGCGGAACATCTTGTTGCGCTTAAGAAATTAACTGTTGATACGGCTGAGGTGCGCTTGCCCGAACACCTTGACGGACTCGACGGTCTCATCATCCCCGGCGGCGAATCGACGACCATGGGCAAACTTGCGGTTGCGTATAACTTGCTGGACGCGATGAAAACCTTCGGTCAACGTCGTCCGATTTGGGGCACTTGCGCGGGCGCGATTCTTCTATCGAAAGACGTGAGTCGCGATCAGCCGCTGCTCGGATTGATGGATATCAAAGTGCGACGCAATGCGTTTGGGCGTCAAGTCGATTCGTTTGAAATAGATTTAGATATTCCCGAACTCAAACAAGCGACGGGCGCGCAGGAAGATTATCATGCGGTCTTCATCCGCGCGCCGATCATCGAATCGGTTGGCGAGGGCGTGAAAATTCTCGCTTCGCTTCCCGACGGGAGGATCGTCGCCGCGCGACAAGGACGGCTCCTCGCCACATCGTTTCATCCCGAACTGACAAACGATACGCGCTTCCATGAATATTTCTTGACGTTGGTTGATTGACGTTTCCGCGTCGTCGTGAATTGCGATGACGCGGGATGAGGAGAATAATGACTCGTCGCTATTTGATTACAGGCGGAGCGGGATTCATCGGCTCGAATTATGCCGCTCGATTGCTTCAACGGGGAGAAGAAGTCGCCATCTTTGACAATCTCTCGCGCGCGGGCGCGCCGCGCAACGTCGCTTGGCTGAAGAGTCAGTTCGGGGAAACTGGATTCAACCTCATCGTCGGCGACATACGAAACGCGGACCTGCTAGCCGAATCCGCCAAAGACGCGGATGTCATCGTCCACCTCGCAGGTCAAGTCGCAGTGACGACCTCCGTCACGAATCCGCGCGACGATTTTGAATCCAACGCGCTTGGCACGTTCAACGCGCTCGAAGCCGCGCGCCTCTCGAAAAAGAATCCCATCTTCATTTATTCATCTACTAACAAAGTCTACGGCGGCATGGACGATGTGCAGTTAGTCGAAGAATCCACGCGCTGGCTGTACAAAGATTTGGAACACGGCTGCGCGGAAACACAGCCGCTCGATTTCCATTCGCCGTACGGCGTTTCAAAAGGATCGGGCGATCAATACGTCCGCGATTATGCTCGCATTTATGGATTGCACTCGGTCGTCTTTCGTCAGTCCTGCATTTACGGTCCGCGCCAATTCGGCATCGAAGATCAGGGCTGGCTCGCGTGGATGATGATCGCTGCAGTGACCGGGCGCAAAATTACGATCTATGGCGACGGCAAACAAGTGCGCGACGTTCTGCACGTCCACGACCTGCTCGACGCGTACGATGCCGCCATCGAAAAAATTGACGTTGCCAAAGGACATATCTACAACGTCGGCGGCGGTAGGCGCAACGTGATGGCGATCTGGGCGGAGTTCGGTCCAATACTGGAAAAATTGCTTGGCAAAAGAATCGAAGTGGCGCGCGAAGACTGGCGCCCCGGCGACCAGAAAGTTTTCTACGCCGACTTGCGCAAAGCAAAGAACGAACTCGGCTGGGAACCGAAGATCGATCTCGAAGAGGGCATGGAGTTGATGTTCGAGTGGGTAAAGGCGAATAAGGATTTGTTTTAGGATTTACGAGATAGACAATTGCGCTGACAGAGAGTTTATCTCTGTCCCAAGAAGGAGAATCAATGAAAGAATTAAATTGTCCTGAATGTGGCGGCGCGAGCAAGTGCAATCATCTTATTCAAGAAAATTGGGGAGAGTATCAGTGCGAAAGCTGTAAGGTTCTGTTTTACGGGAGGCTAGCGTCTGCCGATGGTCCTGATATAGTCACTGTGGCTGATCAAATTTGTCCAAAATGCCTCCATGCAGTATTTAATGGGTGGTGCCCAAATTGTCGCAGCGCGTATACTCTGCCTGCTTTTGTCGCCAATACAAATCGCTCATTAGAGTTTAGTCATGTGCATGTTTTCATCAGCGGCAAATGTTCATGCGGCGAGCTAGCCCCTTCACCCAAAACATAGCTGTTGATTACAATAAATATCAATATGAAAACTATGAGAAAAAAATCAAGCATCAACAGAATTAATTCTGCGCCTAACAACCTTCCCGCTGTTCCTTCTATTGCGGAGTACAAGACCGTGTTTCTTCAAATACAAGAAAAACTGACAGCGGGTCAAAAAGCAATGCTGAGAGCTCAATTTTTAGCGCCCAAGCATACCTTGACTGCACGACAGCTAGCAAATTCTGCGGGATACAAAAATTTTAATGCGGCAAATTTACAATACGGAAAAATTGGAAACCTATTGCGGAAAGGGCTCAATTATTGGGATGATAGCGGCCAAATATCCTATGTTTTATCTTGGTTCTTGCGACCAGATGACGTTGCCAACGAATGGTCAATGGTCATGCATAAAGAAGTCACTCAGGCGCTTCAAGAGCTGCGCTGGTTTAGCATACAGCAACCAGCGCATTATATTCAATATCACAACTCACAGATCATGGGGGAAATTCAAGACAGAGATATTGACAGCTTTGGCATTTCAACAAGCAAGTCTTTTGCCGATTTAATAGGAAGTCATATTTGGCTTGTAAGCGGAATGGGAAAGCCGCGAAAATATTTTTTGCATTATTATTTTGTTGCAGATCGTATAAGACGATTGCCCAAAAGTTCGGGTTTCAAATTTTCAGTATCAGGCGACATTGGCAGAATATTTGAACCCGCAATATCTATCAGTAATCTCCCATGGTTTAAAGCGTTTCTAAAAAGCTAACAGAATTTTAGTTTTGGGCTTAGAAAAATCAAGAATAAGTATGTATCTGAGCTAGAAAAAATTGTTGACAGTCAAGAAGCGTCACGCCCAAACGTTCTCCAAGAAATTGAACAACACAGAAACAGCTACAAAAAACTAAAGAAAACAACGCGAGAGTCAATTATACAAAGCCGAATAGGACAGGGTCAATTCAAAAAGTCATTGATCGAATATTGGCGTGGTTGTTCAGTCACTGGTTGTCAACAAATCGAGTTACTTCGGGCGTCTCACATCAAGCCTTGGCGCGACTCGTCAAACGCCGAAAGGCTTGATGTGTACAATGGTTTATTATTGCTTCCAAATTTGGACGCTTGCTTTGATTCGGGATTTATTAGTTTTGACGACAAGGGACAGATCATTATTTCAAGTAAATTGGACAAATCCGCCTTGTCGCAATTTGGCATAGATTCAAATTTCAGATTATTGCGGCTAGAGAATAGGCATATGTATTATTTACGGTATCACCGTAAATACATTTTTTATCCCTAAAAACAATCACTCAAACTATCGTGTTCTCATTTGAGTCATCTCTTCCCATAAAACAAACTCAACACCAATGCCCCCGACATCCCAATAAACATATCCACAACTGTATCTTCCAATCCGCGCACCATGGTGGTGCCGAAGAGGTAATCGAAGGCGTTCTCGTAAAACTCCCACAGGATGATCGTTGTCCCTGTGCAGGTGAAGGCGAACAAAACTTGAACAAGCGCGGGAATATCCCCAAGAAATTTTTGTGACTGTTTGATGGCGGATCGAAAAAAATACGTGATCGCCACGCCGCCCATGAAATGCGTGGGAATATCCAGCGGTGGAAAACGGTCGTACCAATCGAAGACCAGCCCGACCAAATAAAATCCGAGCACCGCCAGCGGCGCCCACGCGGACTCGCGCAGGGTGGCGACTAACCAACCCAATATTTGTTTTTTGTAATTCACAAGTCACCTCAACAGGCGGTGATTGTATCAAGTTAATTTGCTATGTCATGCTGAGCCGCGCTCTTGGTTTTGGCGGCGAAGAATCTCCACGATAATCTTTGAGACCCTTCGCTACCGCTCAGGGTGACATGAACGTTGGTGTGTCTGATGTTGGACCCTCCCCTGTACAAAAGAGACCGCATTGCTTCTTGTCGCGAGGGTATAATCGTCCCGCCTCATGAAAATCCTCACCGTTCTCACCTACTATCGCCCGCATACGTCGGGTCTCACCATTTACGCGGAGCGGCTCGCGCGCGCGTTTGCCCGGCGCGGTCATCAAGTGACCGTGATGACGATGCAATACGAACCGTCGCTTCCGCGCGAAGAAACGATAGACGGCGTAAAAATCATCCGCGTGCCGGTGGCGGCGCGTATTAGCAAAGGCGTCATCGCGCCGGCGTTCGGCTGGGTCGCAACAAAACTCGTCGCGCAACACGATGTCGTTCAGTTACACCTGCCTCAATTCGACGCGCCCGGCGTGGCATTGCGCGGACGTCTCTTCGGCAAGCCCACCGTGCTAACCTATCACTGCGATCTGCTTCTGCCTCCCGGCATCTTCAACCGCTTCGTCAACCTCGTCGTGAACTTGATGAACAACGCGGCTGGGATTTTTTCGAATCACATCGTGACGTATACGCAAGACTACGCGGATAACTCGCCCTACCTCTCGCGTTACGCCTCAAAACTGACCCCCATTCTGCCGCCTGTTGAATTGCCGAGTCCACTCCCCGGCGCAGTGGAAGCCTTCGCGTACGAACACCATGTAAAGGAGCGTCGTCCTGTCATTGGCATGGTCACGCGCTTTGCTTCCGAAAAAGGGGTCGAGGTTTTACTCGACGCGTTACCAACGATCTTGAAAAAATACCCAAAGGCGCAAGTGCTATACGCGGGACAACACCAAAACGTGATGGGCGAGCAGGCATACTTCGACAGGTTAATTCCCAGAATTCGAGAATACGAATCGTCCGGGCATTGGAAATTTCTCGGCAACCTTGATCCTATTCAATTAGCCGCGTTATATCCCAATCTCGATGTATTGACCGTCCCTTCGCTCAATTCCACCGAGGCGTTCGGACTCGTGCAGATCGAAGCGATGATGAACGGCGTGCCGTGCGTCCCGTCCGCGCTGCCGGGCGTGAGGCAGCCGGTGACGATGCACGGCATGGGACGAGTCGCTCGAATTGGCGATGCGGCTGATTTGGCTGAATCAATCCTCACAGTCCTGAATGAACCGAGTAAGTTCAAAGGCGATATCGAATCCATCAAGAGATCCTATGACCCCGATTCGGTCGCTCAAGAATATGAAAAACTATTTGCAAAACTTATGGGAAAACAATGACCAATCGTCAATCGTCAATCGTTAATCGTCAATCAAAAGACTTCCTCTTTCTCCACCTCCGCGACCTGCCCTACTTCCGCGCGTTGCTTCGCTCGGTCGAAAGCTCGTTCTATCAGGGCTTGCCCCTGCCCGCTCCCGTCTACGATGTAGGCGCCGGCGACGGTCACTTCGCCTCGTTGACCTTCAATCAAAAAATTGACGTCGGACTCGACCCGTGGCACGCGCCTATCCACGAGGCGAAAAAATATGGCGCATACAAAGCGTTGGTGGAAGCCGACGGCGCGAAGTCTCCGTTCCCCGACGAATACTTCGCCAGTGGGTTCAGCAATTCGGTTTTGGAACATATCCCGCACATTGACGACGTATTAAAAGAAACCGCGCGCGTGCTGAAGAAAGACGCGCCGTTCTACTTCTGTGTGCCGAATTCTGGCTATCTTACCGAACTCTCGATCTCGAAAGTGTTAGGCAAACGATATACCGAATGGTTTCGCGTGATCTCGCGCACACAACATTCCGACAACCCCGATGTGTGGGGCGCGCGCCTCGAACGCGCCGGATTTGAAATGATACGGCACTGGCACTACTTCTCGCCCGCCTCGTTGCGCGTGTTAGAATGGGGACATTATTTCGGCGTTCCTTCGGTTTTCGCGCGCGTTCTTACAGGCAAGTGGATCATAGCTCGCGCCCGATGGAATCTGTGGCTCACGCAGAAATTTCTAGAGCGCTATGCATCCATCGAAACTGTTGAAAATGGAACGTACACTTTTTACATCGCCAGAAAGAAATAAGTGACGACGCGTTTTGTCCGAACATCTCCGCTTATACAATCAACTCGCCGATGAACGACGAATCTCACGATCAAAAACTGGCCGCCGAACCTAGCGTTCTCGATTATGTCAAATCGCTGTTTCGATTCGGAAAAGGCGAGCGGATTCAAATCCCCGATTTCGCGGCACAGGCGAATCCAGGGTCGTTTGAGGCTTCGTCAGACGATCAGCCGCCCGTCTCTTCCGACGCTTCGACGTTGCTCGGCACAGACGTTCAGCCTGACTCGCCTTTCCCTTGGCGCTCGTTGTTGGCGATTTTTCTCGCTTTCAGCGGACAATTCTTCTTTGAGCCGCCCGCTACGACGAAAACGCTGGGCTATGTTCTCTATTTCATTGCGCTCAATCTTTTAGGCTGGGCAATCTATCGCAAAGAATGGACGCTTCCCGCTTTCCAATCGGAAGCCGAAGGCGCCGATCCGCTCACGTTTCGCCCCGTTCAATTTTTTATCAGCGTCATATTGGGGGTATGGTCGTTCTATCTATTCACAGGCAACCTGTTCACAAGCTTTAATGTTGTCATCTGGTTTCTAGCCGTTGCTTTCTTCCTCGCGGCATTCTGGGTTAATCCGCCGAGTCTCGCGTCGCTGTTCAACCGCCTTGTCGCATGGTTAAAGCGTGATTCGTGGACGATCCTCCTCTCACGCTGGACGTTGCTCCTCCTCGCCGCGACCGCGTTGGCGGCTTTCTTCCGTTTTGCGCAAATAGCGCAAGTTCCGCCGGAGCCCTTCAGCGACCACGCTGAAAAACTCCTCGATGTGTTTGACGTGTCGCAGGGGCAAACGCGCATCTTCTTCCCGCGCAACACAGGGCGCGAAGCCTTCCAAATGTATTGGACGCTTCTTATCCTCAAAATTTTCGGCAGCGGGTTTTCATTTCTCAGCCTCAAACTCGGCGCTGCCTTTCTCGGCTTTTTCACGCTGCCCTTCATTTACCTGCTCGGAAAAGAGATCGGCGGGAAGCGCGTGGCGCTCATCGCGTTCACCCTTGTGGGAATCGCGTATTGGCCCAACGTGATCAGCCGCGTAGGCTTGCGCTTTCCTCTCTATCCGCTCTTCGCTGCGCCGATGCTTTTCTATCTTCTGCGCGGCTTGCGGATGCGCAACCGCAACGACTTCCTGCTCTCCGGAATCTTCTTGGGGCTTGGCTTGCATGGATATAGTCCTTATCGTATTATGCCGTTTGTCGTCGTCGCAGCGTTTGCGTTGTATTGGCTTCATCCTCAATCGAAGGGCGCGCGCAAAGAATTATTGATCTGGCTGGCGCTGCTGGCGCTGGCGGCGTTATTCGTTTTCTTGCCCCTGCTCCGTTATTTGACGGAGAATCCGGGGATGTTCAACTTTCGCGCCATGACGAGGTTGACAAGCTCGGAAGCGCAGATCACGAGCCCGGTGGGGCAGATCTTTCTTTCGAATGTGTGGAACGCGCTCAAAATGTTTAACTTCAATAACGGCAATATTTGGGTGCATTCCATCCCTCTCCGTCCCGCATTGGATGTGATCGCCGCCGCATTGTTCATCTTCGGCGTCGCGCTTGTATTGATCCGCTATCTTCGCAATCGTCATTGGCTGGATTTGTTCCTGCTCGCGTCTATTCCGTTATTGCAATTGCCGTCCACCTTATCCATCGCGTTTCCCGGTGAAAATCCGTCTTTGAATCGCACAGGCGGCGCTTACATTATCGTTTTTATTCTTGCGGCGCTGGCGTTCGATGGTTTGTTGACCAGTTTCGGGCGCGGAAAGAGACGCGTGATCTTTGCCTTGTTGCTGACGGGATTCTTGTTATACGTTTCCGCGGCGCAAAATTACAATTTAGTCTTCAAGCAATATTATGCCTTGTTTCGCGGCTCGGTGTGGAATACTTCGGACATAGGCAAAGTGATTAATGGGTTCAAGGAGTTCTCCGGCACGACCGAGACCGCGTGGGTGGTTCCCTTCCCGTATTGGGTGGATACGCGCCTTACCTCGATTTGGGTCGGCGACACCTACCGCGACATGGCAATGTGGCGTGAGAACATTCCCAGCACGACGCTATACGAAGGACCGAAATTGTTCATCGTCAAAGCCGACCTTGAAAACCCCGCTGGGAACGATCAAGGAGCGCTCGACGTTCTTGAATCGCTCTATCCGAACGGAACCCTGCGCCTGTTCGACTCGGATATCCCCGGGCACGATTTTTGGATCTTCTTTGTGCCAGACTAATAATTAACCGCCAAGAACGCAAAGGACGCAAAGATTGTTTTTTCTTTGCGGTCTTAGCGGGCTTCGCGGTTCAAAAAATTTATGAATCAAAAAAAATATTTCTGGGTCTACGATCTTCTCTTCCTGCTTGTGCTTGCGCTGGCGGGCTATTTGCGTTTGACTGGCGTCAACTGGGGCGAAGGCGAACACCAGCACCCGGATGAAAATACATTTAGCGGCGTGTTAGACCGTATGCAAATGCACAAGTGCGCCGACCCCACAATTCCGGTTACCGCCTGTCCTTCTGATCAACAACAATGGCTTAACATTCAAGATTATTTTGATAGCAGGACATCTACTCTTAATCCCTATAATCTCGGTTATGGTTCGTTTGTGTATGGCAATTTTCCAATGACTTTGATTCGCTTTGCGGTGGAAGTTGCCCAGCCGAACAGTCTCAAACTCTTTGCCCGTCAATTTTCCGCAACCGCAGATTTATTCGCGATCTTCTTCTTATATCTTATCGTCTCTCGCTTGTATGATCGCCGCACAGCGTTGCTCGCCTCGCTCTTCTCCGCGTTGACCGTGATGCAGATCCAACAATCGCATTTCTTCACAACCGACCTGTTCGTCAACGCCTTCGCATTTCTAGCGATCTACTTCGCAGTTGAGATCATGCTGTGGAAGGACAAGAGACTAGAGACTGGCAATTCTCCAATTCTCCAATTCTCTACTCTCCAATCTTTACTCTCTGATCCTCTATTCCTCTTAAGCGTCGGTTTCGGCATTGCCTACGGCATGGCGCTCGCATCGAAGTTAAATATTTATCCGCTTGCAATCCTTTTGCCCGGCGCGTTTGCGATTCGGTATCTGACCATAGACCGCAAACGACAGACCGACGAACTCGATGCAGACGCAGCCAACGGTCAATCGTCCATGGTCCATCGTCCTTTGTACGCTGATTACTGGAAACTGATCGCTGTTTTCCTCATCGTCGGCGGACTCGCATCCTTCTTCTCCTTCCGCGTATTCCAGCCCTACGCCTTCGACGGTTTGGGGCTTGACTCTCGTTGGGTCGCAGACCTCACTCAACAACGCGGGCAAGCCGCAGGTTCAGACCTCCCCTGGAATCTTCAATGGGCGCGGCGTTCGCATTTGTATTCGTTTGAAAATCTGACGACGTGGGGATTAGGTTTGCCTCTCGGCATCCTCGCGTGGATCGGATTCCTCTACATGGGCTGGCGCATCCTCAAAGGCGAATGGCATCATGCGCTTCTTTGGGGTTGGACGGCGGCATACTTCCTCTGGCAATCGTTTCAATTCAACCCGACCATGCGTTACCAACTTCCCATCTACCCGTTGCTTGCGATGATGGCGGCGTGGTTTGTATTCGAGCAATTACCGATTGCCAATTACAAATTACGTACCTCGTACAACGTACTGCGTATTTCCATTGCGGTGATCGTGGTCGGACTCACCGCCGCGTGGGCATTTGCCTTTCACAGCATCTACATCCGTGACGAGCCGCGCATTGCCGCCTCGCATTGGATCTACCAAAACGTACCGGGTCCCATCAACCTGCACATCGAAACAGCCGAAGGCGTCGTCTATAACCAGCCGCTGGCGATTCAGCCCGCAACGGCGGTTGACTCATCCAGTCCCTACGATCTCGCTTTCACCGCGCGCGCGGATGGAATCCTCAAAAATATCTCATTTGGACACGCCGTCAACATCCTCGCTTCGCCCTCGACGGTCAACCTGACTCTATCCAGTTCGCCCGACTACACCCCCGACCGAAATCTCGCCGCCGCATCGCTAACGGATGATTTCGCCGCGCAAGACGACCCGCGCGGAAAAGCATACACGCTTGAACTCGATAAGCCGGTCACGATTAAAAAAAATACAACCTATTATCTCCGCTTGCAAATTGACCGGGGGACGCTTGCCATCAGCGGCGCGGCGGTGGCGAACGAAACGGATTACGATTATGGGCTTCCCTTCCGCGTGGACGGCTACGACGCGTTCGGCGGGATCTATCGCGGCGACTTGAACTTGCAAGTGTACTGGGACGACAACGCCGACAAACTCGCCCGCTTCACCTCCACGCTTGATCAAGCGGATTACATTTTCATCCCCACAAACCATCAATATGCGCAGATCACGCGCCTGCCCGAACGCTATCCGCTGACCACAGTGTATTACCGCGAGTTGATGGGCTGTCCCGCCGGCGCGGATATCATCCGCTGTTATCACGAAGCCAAGCCCGGCGACTACGAAGGCAGGTTCGGTTTCGATCTCGTTGCGGTGTTCACCACATTCCCGAAACTGAATCTTCCGCTAGTAGGCAACATCGAGATCAATGACGAATACGCGGAAGAAGCGTTCACGTTCTACGATCATCCGAAAGTGTTCATCTTCAAGAAGAACGCGAAGTACGATTCAGCCAACGTGCAATCAACCCTCGGCGCGGTTGATCTGACGAAAGTCATCCATCTCCTGCCGCGTGAGTTCAGCGATTACAAATCTCTGTTGTTGCCAGCCGGCAAACTCGCCAGCCAACGCGCGGGCGGCACATGGTCTGAGTTGTTTAGCTACGATTGGATGCAAAACAAATATCCGTGGCTTGGTTTGCTCATCTGGTATGTTTTCATCTTCATCCTCGGTCTCGCGGTCTATCCGTTGGTTCGCATTGCTATGCCCGGTCTCGTAGACAAGGGCTACCCGCTCAGCCGCGCCTTGGGACTCGTCCTCTTCGGCTGGCTCGCGTGGATGGCTGGCTCGGTGGGCATCCCATACACGCGTGCAACGATCGCAATCGTATTCGGTGTGATCATCCTTCTCGGCGCGGCGCTCGCGTATTATCAACGCGATGAACTGCGCGAAGAATGGAAGACGAAAAAGAAATACTTCCTGCTGATCGAAGGCATATTCCTCGCCTTCTTCCTCATTGATCTCTTCATCCGCCTCGGCAATCCGGACCTGTGGCATCCATACAAAGGCGGCGAGCGCCCGATGGATTTTGCATATTTCAACGCGGTACTCAAAAGCGCTTCCTTCCCGCCGTATGATCCGTGGTTCGCGGGCGGATACATCAACTACTATTATTACGGCTTCGTGCTGGTCGGCACGCCGGTCAAGCTGCTCGGCATCGTGCCGTCCATCGCGTACAACTTCGTCCTGCCGACTCTCTTCGCCATCGTCGGCATCTGCGCGTTCTCCATCGGTTGGAACTTACTCGCTCCCGCAATACGAAATACGCAATACGAAGTAGAAGCCTCTCAACCTTCGACCTTCAACCTTCAACCTTCCTCCCTGATCGCCGGCTTCGCCGCCTCCGCCTTCGCCATCCTGCTCGGCAACCTTGGTACGATTCAGCTTATCTATAATCAAATACAGAAACTCGGCGCGGAAGGCGCGTTCAATTGGGAATCCACATTCGGACAACGCTTGGCGTGGGCAACTCACGGATTGAGCATGATCGTCCGCGGCGAAGGCGCGCTTTTTATCGGACCCGGAGACTGGTACTGGGATCCTAGTCGAGTCGTCCCTCCGCGCGGGGGCAACGAGATCACCGAGTTCCCGCTGTTCACCTTCCTGTATAGCGACTTGCACGCGCACATGATCGTCATGCCGCTAGCGTTGCTGACCATCAGTTGGGCGTTGTCGGTGGTGATGGCGCGCGCGAGTTGGAAGAGTCAAGCCCGCCCTGCGTCTGAAGCGTGGACGACGGCGCTAGGATTCCTCGTCGGCGGACTCATCATCGGCGCGGTGTCTCCCACCAATCTATCCGACACGTACACGTATTTGCTGGTCGGGGTTATCGCAGTCGCTTATGCTGTGTGGCGGTATTTTGAAACCAGATCGTTGATCCATCGCCTCGCGTGGACGGGCGGCGCGGTCGCCCTGTTATTTGCGCTGTCGAGACTTCTGTATTTGCCGTACCGACTCGCGTACTATCAGGCATACAGCGCGCTCGACCCGTGGAGAGGACCATTCACGCCCATCTCTTCGTATCTCACCATGTGGGGCTTGTTCCTATTCATCATCGTCGCGTGGATGGTTTGGGAAACGCGCGAGTGGATGGCTTCGACTCCGGTCTCGTCATTGCGAAAGCTCAAGCCGTTCCAAATGTTGATTGAGGGCGCGCTGATCATCTTCGCGTTCATGCTGCTTTTGCTTCAATACAATCAATCAAGCACAACCTACGGCGGCATGGCGGTCAGTTGGATCGCGTTACCCATCGCGGCGTGGGCGGGAGCCTTGATGCTGCGCCCAAACATGCCGGATGCAAAACGATTTGTATTGTTCCTCATCGGCACGGCTCTGCTGATTACCGTCGTTGTTGAAGTCTTTGTGGTGGTCGGCGACATCGGACGGCAGAACACCATCTTCAAATTTTATTTGCAAGCGTGGTTCATGCTGGCAATGAGCGCCGCCGCCGCGTTCGCATGGACTCTCCCCGCCCTCTTCCGCTGGACAATGGGCTGGCGAACATTTTGGCAGATCGTCATGGTCTTTTTAGTCTCCGGCGCGGCAATGTTCACCGTGACCGGCGCGTCCGGCAAGATCAAAGACCGCTGGACCCTCGAAGCCCCGCGCACGCTCGACGCGATGACGTTCATGCAATACGCTCAACATGATACGTACGGTCAGCGTTTGGAGTTGAGCGAGGACTATCGCGCCATCCGCTGGATGCAGGATAATGTGCAAGGCTCGCCGGTCATTGCGGAAGCCGCGGCGGCGGGCAAGCAATACGACTGGCACTCGCGCTTCGCGATGTACACCGGGCTTCCCGACGTGGTCGGCTGGCAGTACCATCAACAACAACAGCGCACTCTGTTTTCACAACAAGTCGTTGACCGCGGCACGGAAGTGACCGATTTCTACAACAGCATTGACCCCGAAGCCATTCGGGCATTTCTCAAAAAGTACGATGTGAAGTATATTATCGTCGGTCAACTTGAACGCGCCATGTACACGCCGGAAGGCATTGCCAAATTCGATCAACTCGCAGGGCAATATTGGCGCGAAGTGTACCGCGACGGGAAGACCGTGATTTATGAAGTGATGCCGTAACAATCATGTCATGCTGAGGAGCCGCTTTGCGGCGACGAAGCATCTCCCTCCCGACAGGGAGACCCTTCGCTACCGCTCAGGGTGACATTTCCATATGAAAAGGAGCCGCTATGATCTATCACCTCACCTTTCGCACAAGTTGGCGACATGCGCTGGCAATCGGCTCGTATGCCGCTGATAGCCTCAAGACAGAAGGATTTATTCATTGTTCGACCCAATCTCAGCTTGTTCCAGTCGCAATGAATTTCTTTGCGGCGCGCCGCAAGTTGACGATTCTCGCGATAGACGAATCGAAACTAACCGCGCCTGTGAAATGGGAAGCGCCTGCCGGCGGTCCGCCCCCCGGCGTTCCTGAAGATGATACGTTTCCGCACGTTTACGGCTCAATCAATCTCGATGCAGTCGTGAAAACGCTGGATATGGAACGCAACGCAGATGATATATTCGTTCTGCCGGATAATCTCTAGTCTCTGGTCTCGATACGCTCGTAACCAACCACTTCGACAGGCTCAGTGCGGCGGCTCGCTACTCGACCAGCGCCAATCGAAAATCGTAAATCAAAAATCGTAAATTAAATGCTTTCCTTTTTCCTCTGGTATCTCCTCTCCACCTTCCTCGGCTGGCTGACCTTTCCCCTCGCGTATCGTCTCTTCCCCGCGTTGAAAGCTCGCGGCTACACCCTCGCGCGCGCGTTCGGCTTGCTGGTCTGGGGCTACGTCTTCTGGCTTCTCGCCTCCTTCCACATCGCGCAAAACGATCTCGGCGGATTGTTACTCGGCTTGGTTGTACTTGCTGGCTTAAGTGGGTACGCCTTCTTTACGCAATACGCAGTACGAAATACCGAACTCATTGATTGGCTCAAACAAAACAAGCCCCTCATCATCACAACCGAAATCCTCTTCCTCTTCGCTTTCGCCCTGATGGCATTCATCCGTTCGACGAACCCGGAGATCCTCGGCACCGAAAAGCCGATGGAATTGATGATGATCAACGGCATCATGAACTCGCCGACCTTTCCTCCGCGCGACCTGTGGCTTTCGGGCTATTCCATTTCGTATTACTACTTCGGCTATGTGATGACCTCCATGCTGGCGACATTCACCGGCACGCCCGCCACCGCCGCGTTCAACTTGATGACCGCGCTCGTCTTCGCCCTCTCCGCCGTCGGCGCGTATGGAATCTTATACAATCTTCTCGCCAGTCGCCAGTCTCCAGTCTCGGATCCTCAATCGTCAATCGAAAATCGTAAATCTGAAATCGGGCGCGCTCTTCTTGCTCCCCTCTTCCTCCTCCTCGTCTCCAACATCGAAGGCTTCCTCGAAGTCCTCCACCGCCGCGGAGTATTCTGGACGGAAGGAAATAATTTTTGGACATGGCTCGGCATCCCCGAATTGAGAGACGCGCCCGCACAGCCTCTCCAATGGATTCCCGATCGCTTCTGGTGGTGGTGGCGCGCTTCGCGCGTGATCATGGACTACGATCTGCAAAACAATTTTAAAGGCGACGTGATCAGCGAGTTCCCTGCTTTCTCGTTTATCCTTGGCGACCTGCATCCGCATATTCTGGCGATGCCGTTCGTGTTACTGACGATCGCTGTGGCGTTGAACCTTTTCCTCGGCGGCTTCAAAGGGAGGACGGATTTCTATGTTGCGCGGCTGAACATCAGCAAGACTGGCTTCTTCGTCATTGCCTTGCTCATCGGCGGGCTTGCCTTCCTCAACACGTGGGACATTCTCATCGGCGGCGCGTTGATCCTCTTCGCGTATGTGTTGGCTCGCGTGCGAGAGTCAGGCTGGGGCTGGGAAAGACTCGAAGAACTTATCCTGTTGGGAATCTCCATGCTTGCCGTCGCGTACGTGATGTATCTCCCATTCTTCATCGGGTTCGATTCGCAAGCGGGCGGAATCCTGCCATCGTTCATGTATCCCACGCGCGGGGCGCAGTTGTGGGTGATGTGGGGAACGCTCTTCATTCCGTTGTTCGCGTTCCTGCTGTATCGCCGCGCAACCGGCTCCGCAAATTGGAGCGCCGGACTGAAAACGTCGTTCGGTCTTGTGTTCGTTTTATTCCTCGCGATGTTCGCGGTTGGGGTGGTCGCTTTGTTTGCCCACCCGGATTTCACCAACCCATTAATAGAGTCGCAGGCTGGCAACATAGGCGGATTTATTGCCGCGAGCATGTCTCGGCGGCTGCTATATATCGGAAGTCTCGTCACCTTGCTGGCGTTGTTAATTCCCACGCTATCCTACTTGTTCGCCAATAAGCAAGAAGATGTTACGCCCGAAGAAGAACGTCAGCCATCGCATGGCTTTGCATTGTTGCTGATCGTCCTTGGGCTTTTGTTGATCCTCGGTCCGGAGTTTGTTTACTTGCGCGATAATTTCGGATATCGCATCAACACCATTTTTAAATTCTACTTTCAAGCATGGATGGTACTCTCCCTCGCCGCCGCATACGGAGTCGCCATCCTGCTCCAAAATTTACAGGGCTGGTCAAAAAGAATATTCTCGGTTGTGTTTGCAATCGTTTTGATCATGGGGCTGACCTATCCCGCGCTTGGGTTTGCGAACAAGACGGACAACTTCAAACCGCCGTTCTTCGGATATAGCCTCGACGATTTTGACCGGGTGAGAGCAGAGAACCCCGATGAAGCCGCGGCGATCGAATGGCTCCGCCTCGCGCCCGACGGGATCGTTGCCGAGGCGGTGGGAGGCGCTTACTCCTCTTACGCGCGGATCGCAAACTACACCGGCTTACCCACCGTGCTAGGCTGGGACAATCACGAGGGTCAATGGCGCGACTCGCTCCTCATCGGCAATCGCCGCCAGGATATTGAAACGCTCTACACCACGCCGGATGGACTTACCGCGCAAGATATCGTCGCAAAGTACAACATCCGCTACATCTACATCGGCGGACTCGAACGAAACACCTATCTAGTAGACGAAGGCAAGTTCAACAGTTTATTCAAGATAGTATTTCAACAGGGGAATGTAACGATCTATGAAGCGCCGTGAAATCCATGTCATTGCGAGGAAGCCCGAGCCTTAAACGGCGAGTGGCTGACGAAGCAATCTTTTGTAATTATCCAGAGTAAAATTACTTATATGAATTCTTCCCCATTCAAACACGAAGTCTGGCTGTACGGGCTGGCTTTTCTGATCGCCCTCGCCCTGCGATTCGTTGCGTTGGGCGCGACTCCGCTCACCGACTCAGAAGCGACACTCGCCTTGCAATCCCTCGCCATCGCTCACGGCGACTCTCCGTTGCTTGCGCCGCAGTCCGCATACATCCTCTTCACTGCCGTCTTGTTCGCGATCATGGAAAGCGCGAACTTCCTCGCGCGTTTTCTCCCGGCATTGACGGGAAGTATGCTGGTCTTTGTTCCCTATTTTTTCCGCGAGAAGATTCACCCGCGCCCGGCGTTGATCCTCGCCTTCCTCTTCGCCTTCGACCCCGGTCTCGTCGCAATTTCGCGTCAGGTGAACGGGACCATGTTCGCGGTGACGTTCCTGCTCTTCGCGTGGGGGATGTGGAATCGCAAACAACTCATCCCCGCTGGCATCTTTGCCGGTCTCGCGTTTCTCTCCGGTCCCTCGCTTTGGGCTGGTTTGCTGACTCTCGGTATAACCTATCTTTTCATTCGCGGCATGAAGCCGAACGCCGCGGAAACCCAGCCTCCTCTCGAGAATCTGGAAGCGCCGATCGTAAATCCAAAACTTGTGCTGAGCCAAGTCGAAGCATCGTCAACTTCTCAATTATCAATTACTAACCCTCAATTACTTATCTCCATTATTGTCGCCTTCCTCCTCGGTGGAACTCTCTTCTTCACTGCCCCTAGCGGATTGAGCGCCGCGCTCTCTTCTCTTGTCGCCTATTTTAACGGTTGGGTCGCGCCGACGACGGCGTCGCCCGGACGAATTCTCTTTACATTTTTTGTCTATGAGTCGTTAGGCATCTTCCTTGCCGCGCTTGCCACCTTCCGCGCCTTGCGAATTAACGGCAAGCGCGCTAAACGACTGACGATCTGGCTCGGCGTCGCGCTTTTGCTCGCGGCGTTTTACCGTCAGCCGGCTGAACTGGCGTGGGCGATCGTTCCTCTGTTAACTTTAAGCGCGTTTGAACTTGCGCGTCTCTTTGAGATTCAACGCGAGGAGTATAAGGAAGTTGGCATCGTTGCCGTCGCGCTTTCCATCTTATTGGTTTACACTTGGTTCAGCGTTTCGGGGATCGCTCTCAACCCTTATAGTCAATTCCCTGTTAATTTACCGTTTTTCGGCGAAGTGCAAAATGCGCGGATACTGGCGTTGTTCGGCTCGCTGGCGATCGTTATTGCGTGCGTGGCGCTGGCGGCGCTGGGCTGGTCGGCGCGCATTGCGCGCATTGGCGCAACGTTCGCTTTTACAGTTTTTCTTGGCGTTTATGCAATGGCTGCGGCATGGGGCGCCAGCGGATTGCGCAACCCGAACGGAGTTGAATTATGGAGCGCGGATCCGCGTGCGATTCAAGCGGACCTGCTGCTTGCCAGCGTGAACGATCTTTCCGAATTCAGCCTTGGTCATCCTCAGTCGCAGCCTGTCATTATTTCGGGCGTCGCTTCTCCCGCCCTCGAATGGGTTTTGCGGAATCATTCGGCGCAAACGGCTGCGGTTCTCGGTGCGCAAGCGGAACCGCCAATTGTCATCACGCCGCCGATGGGCAGCCTTGGCTTAGCCTCCGCCTATCGCGGGCAAGATTTTCTGTGGAGGGGACAACCTCAATGGGCGAATCTCAAAGCGCAAGATTGGCTGAAGTGGCTGATCTTCCGCGAACTGCCGATGGAACATGAAACGATTATCTTATGGGCGCGCGATAATCTATTCCCCGATGCGCGCGGAGGAAAGTGATCGTGACGACTGCGACTCCCTTGATCATCGCTATTGACGGACCCGCCGCCTCGGGAAAATCTACGCTGGGGTTGCGACTCGCCCACGCGCTCGATTATTTGTTTTTCGACACCGGCGTGATGTATCGCGCGGTTACCTGGCTGACGCTGGAACGCGGATTTGATATAGACGATGAAACCGCGATAACCTTGTTGGCTGAAAAGACGCACATTGACGTGGCTCCCGCTTCCGCGCCCGATGGACGCGCTTGCGATGTCCTCGTGGAAGGGCAAGATATCACCTGGGAAACGCGCCTGCCCGATGTGGACGCGAGCGTATCGCGCGTTTCCGCGTATCGCGGCGTGCGCAGCGCGTTGAGCCGGCAACAGCGCCGCATCGGGTTGCGCGGCAAGGTCGTGATGGTGGGGCGCGATATCGGCACGGTCGTTTTGCCCGAAGCTGATTTGAAGATTTATCTTGATGCTAGCGCCGAGCAGCGCGCGATGAGACGCTGCCATGAAATACTTCTACGCGGCGGCGCGGCGGATTATAGCGAAATCCTTTCGAAAGTGATCGAACGCGATCGCATTGATTCGACGCGCGACGTGGCTCCACTCAAAGCCGCCGACGATGCGGTGATTATTGATTCGGATCAGATGGATGCGGATGCGGTTTTTGAGAAAGCATTGGCGCTATGTCGGTAAATAAAGCGTATCGCGCGCCCCGGCGGAATCGTATCTTTCGCGCGCTGTTGAAACCGTTTGGGCGCGGAGTCTTCCGCCTGCTTAGCGACGTGCGCATTGACGGCGAAGAAAACATCCCGCGTGGAAAGCCCTACATTGTGGCGGTGAACCACGTTTCGATGTTCGACCCTCCGTTTGCCGGCGCGTTTTGGCCCGAGTCGGTTGAAATCGCCGGCGCGTCAAACGTATTTGATAAGCCCTTTGAAGGGACGATACTCAAAATGTATGGCGTTATCCCCGTACATCGCGGTGAATTTGATCGCGCCTTGCTGGTTAAGGTCATTCATATTCTTAATTCAGGCAGACCGCTGCTAATGTCGCCCGAAGGCGGTCGTTCGCATGTGACCGCTATGCGGCGCGCCAAGCCCGGCATCGCTTATATCGTTGAACGGACCGGCGTGCCGGTGTTGCCCGTTGGGCTGGTCGGCACGACGACCGACTTTTTGCGCCGTGTGCGGCAACGTCCAAGGCTGACGCTTGAAATGCGTATCGGAAAGCCGATCGTTTTGCCGAGGATCGAAGCCAAGGGGGCGCGCCGTCATGAATTGAGACAGCAAAACGCAGACTTGGTTATGTCGCATGTGGCGGGTCTATTGCCTGAGGAATATAGAGGCGCGTATGCCGAAACGGCGATCGAACCGTCTCGCGTCAATTCAGATAGCCTTTGACGCGCTCTACTATTGTTGAATGCGAAAACGGTTTTATTGGCATAAATCTAAAGCGAATGTCGTCAGGAGAATAGTATGACACACGATGAAGCGTTAGCTCTTGTGCGCGAATATGTGAAGAACGAAGGGCTTGTTCACCACATGCTTGCGGTGGAAGCCGCGATGCGATTTTATGCGGAGAAATTTGGCCAGGACCCCGAGGCGTGGGGCTTGATCGGTCTGCTCCACGATTTCGATTGGGAGATTCATCCCACGCTGGAACAACATCCGCAAGACGGCGCGCCGATGTTGCGCGAGCGCGGCGTTCCCGAAGATATCGTTCAGGATATTTTGAGTCATGCGGATCATCTCAACTTGCCGCGCGATACGATGCGGCGCAAAGCCATCTGGGCGTGCGACGAGATCACAGGCTTGATTACCGCCGTCGCATTGGTGCGACCGTCCAAGTCGCTGTATGATCTTGAAGCGAGTTCCGTCAAAAAGAAGTGGAAGGATAAAGCCTTCGCGGCAGGAACGTCTCGCGCGGAAATGGAACACGCCGCGCAGGAATTCGGCGTCGAATTGTGGGAACACACGGGGAATGTGATCCAAGCCATGCGGAGGATCGCGCCTGAGTTGGGGCTTGTGGGGAATATTTCGCAGGGATGATTTTGTAGAAGCAGACCTGCGTGTCTGCCCTGTGCCTATGACGACTGAAGTCGTCACTACGTGTTAAGGCGTGCTGGAATGACGAAGCGCGTCCCAGCCTGCGACACAGCCTGTCTGAAAGATCATATCTTGCGGCATGGGTTGGTCGTTTTCGTATAATTTGCCTGCGGGGTATTCGGCTCTCAACGAGTATGCGATTTGCGGTCCCATATCGTTCGATGAAATGGTGAGCAGATAAAACTTGCCCAGCGATTCCCAATCGGGGTCGAAGGGAATGACGTACCAATCACCAGCGGGGAGATCGGAGTTGTTGACTGCCATGTTGACGATCTCGCGTCCTTGATCCACGTCTTGCAAGATAAATTGTGTCGTTCCCGATGGATTTGCCTCGCTAGCGTTCATCCACACTCGGATTTCGCTTGCGCCGTTACATTCCAAAACGATTTCTTGCTGGAGAGTCAGTTGCGTTGAAATTGGATTTGAATATCGTTCATCAGGCGCCCAGTTTTTGTAGTTGGGTTGATAACACAACCCCGATTGATAAAATTGCGAGCCGCAGACCACATGATACGAGAGATACATTCCCGTCGAGTAGAAGAGGAGACTCAAGGCTGAAAGGATGACGGGAAGAGCGCTGGGGATGCGAATCCGCTGGAGGAGGGGCAGACCAACCAGCCCGACGAAAAGAAGCGGCATCACCGTCGTGAAGTATCGCCCTTGCACGCCTTCGATGGATTTGAATCCCACTGGGTTGAAGGTGAGGTACATCAAAACATACGTGCCGATGTAAGAGGCGATGAAGACAAACAACAAGCCGAGTCGTGTTCGAATTGGGATCGAATCCGTATTGATGAATAAGGCGGCGATCAACGCGGCGGCGAATAGATAAAACGTCCATGCGGGGACGGGCCAGTAGGCAAAGCCGTAGATGGCGATCCAATCGAGCAGATAACTGAGCCATCTGCCGCGAATCGTTTGACTGAGGACGGATAGGAATTCGGGAATGTTGTTTAGGATGAACGACGCTTGACCTGTGGGGCTTGTCCCTTCGGGCGCGGTATGCAGTTGTGAATAGGCGAGTAGATTCCAGCCAGCGACTTCGCTTGCAAAAAGTGCAATGGCTGTTGCGAGCAGGAGGATGTATCCGTATCGCATCTTGAAGCGCGAGGGAGGAATGATGAGGAAGGGAAGAACAGCCAGAGGAACGATGTTGACTTTTCCCAAAAACAAAATAAAAAATAATGCAACGAGCCAGCCCCACTCCTTCCAACGAATTTCTTTTTGATCTGCAATGGCAAGCGCGCCGCCGATGAAAAGAAAAGCGATGCCATTCGAGATCGCGTCCGCGCTGATGGTGGAGGCTTGCAAGATAGCGACGGGAGACGCGGCGAGGACGGCGAGAATCCATTTACCGAACGGGATGAATCGTACCGCCAGCCAGGCGAGCGCTGTGTAACTGAGGAGTCCGATCAGGCGAACGATGTAATACACAGGCAGGGCGGGGAGTCTTTCGCTTCTTCCGAGAAAGCGCATGACCACCGCTTGCGGCAACAACAGCGGAGGCGAATAGACCGAGCGCGTCTCGACCGTGCCATAGACGTAATCGTACGCGTCCATCGGCAGGCTTCCAAATTTTTCCCAGATGTCCGCATCCATCGCGCGGACGATGAACTGCCTGCGATACGAAAGTTCCCAATAGATCGCGGGGAAGGGCGCCTTTTCTTCGTTCGGCAAAAACGCGCCGCCAGACATTTGCCACACGCGCATGAGATGCGTCTCTTCATCGTAGCCCGCGCTGATGGGGAGCAAAAGGCAAACGGCAACGCCGAAGATCAACAACACAGTCAGCAGAAAAATTTCCGCGTGATGCAGATGTTTGATGGATGAAAAAAAATGCGGACGTTGTTCTTTCACTGGAGAGTCTCGGGGATGAAAACCGCGCTTCGAATCGACGGGCGGAGCTGGGTCGCGCTAGCGAGGCGCTCGCACGGGCAAGAGTTTCGGCAATCGCGCCAGCTGTTCCTTATCCAGCGTGATCAATTCCGTCCCGAACCGCAAAGCGACTGCGGCGTAGACCGCGTCGCTTCCGCGCAGGCGGCTGTTTGCCGCAACTTCGCTTATATAATCAACGAAATCATCGTCTAGATCAACGAGCGACAATTTTGGAATCTTCCTGAGTTCATGAAGAATCTCGATACCGATTTCAGCGCTTTCTTGTTTTCGAGCGATGGAAGCAACCACCTCGGGGATGAATAGGGTTGGCTGAATGAACGTCACACCCTCCTGCTTCAATTGGGAAATAAGACCCGAACTCTGCTCGCTCTCATCCTCGTCGGGGCTAAGCGCGTTGACGAAGACGCTGGCATCCACCGTGACAGACATTCTCATCTGCGCATCTCCGAAAGAATTTCCAGAGAACTTTTCTTTTTCCTTTTATCTTTTGCAAGCCTCGCGCGGATTTCCAGCAGCCTTTCCCATCCATCCTCCTTCTTTTCAGGCGGGACGGCATCCATCGGGATGATGACCGCTACAGGCTTGCCGCGTTGAGTGACCACGTAGCGCGCGCGTTCCTCTTTCACCGCGCGGACCACCTCCGAGGCGCGGCTTTTCAACTCGCGGATGCCGATCTCTTCCGTTTTGGGCTGTTTCTTTTTCTTCATGTGGTCACCTATGTGACTACATCATACTCTGCAGGGAGAGCGGCGTCAAGCCAAGACTCCTTCGAATCCCCCACAAATTCTAATCTTTGAGATTGATGCCATTGGGCGTGATATTAAATGCCCAGGGTTTGGATGCGTCCAGGCAGTGAGTACCGTTGGTCACCATGAAATAATCTTTCGGGTCGGGGTTCCATGCCCAAATTGTATAACAACCAACGATGAGATCGCCGATGACCAGCGATCCCCCAGCCGCGAGTGTGTAGGGACGGTAACCACACACGCCCTGCGGACCATTCCGCTGTAGATACACTGAGACGTTGATCGTTCCCTTTGTAGGATTATCAATGCGGATCTTGATCTTCTCCCCTTCGAGCGGGGCAGGCAGGAGGTTATTGATACACGGATCTCCAGCATACGGATTCGGAGCCGGGCTGGGGGTGAATGTTGCGCCCAACGTCGGCAGAGGCGGCATAGTCGCCGTGAACGCGGGTGTGTTTGTCATCGTCACCGTTGGCGGAATCGTAGCGGTTGGGATGGCGGCTTGAGTCTCTGCCACCAACGTGTATGCGCCCGCGACGGCCGTGTTTTGCAAGTCTGCCAGATTGATCGTGGGCGTGGACTGTGGCGCGCTTGTGCTACAGGCACTGATGATCAGTGTGGTTACTATTATCTGGATCGGAAGCCACTGTACAACAGTTGAGGAGAGCGTTTTCTTCAAATTATTCTCTTCGTAAACGAATCCCTCTCGGGTTAGCAACCGTGATTGCGCCTGCAAGTTCCTCCAAATTATACGAAGCCAACACTTTTTGGAGCAATTCGATCACTGGACGAATCCCATCTTCATCGGGTCGTAACAGCAAAATGCCGCGGTGTGTACTTGGCGGGTAAACGCGAATATCACCGAAACCCTTGTCTGCAGTCACTAAAAATCGCTCGCCTGTTTGAGCGGCGATCCACACTTGAGGGTCTTTCCATCCGCTCATTCCCAACTCAACAACACTTGCCGCATCGTAACCATGCTCTCGTAACAACTGCACAGCCCGACGCGGCAAGTCCTCATCAACGATCACTTTCAATGGCATTGCTTATCCCGCTAACGGCAGAAAAACTTCCTGACGGACAATATCCGCAGCATAGGCAAGCGCCGCCTTGATAGACTCTTCCTTCAATTGCGGATATGAATCAATGATCTCCTCGAAAGACATGCCGTCTGCAACGCTCCCCACGATCATCGAAACGGGAATACGCGTGCCTTTGATGCAGGCTTCGCCGTGATGGATTTCAGGGTCAACAGAGATGAAGTTATGCCAGTTAATTCTCATACGAAACTCCTTGCATTAAGACGATTATACCCGCCAACGCCCTATTTCTTTTTCTTCTTCGAGGACGATGCCTTCTTTGTCTTCGCTGGCTTTTTCACAGACTTCGCCTTCTTGCCAGATGCCTTTGTCTTAGCAACTTTCTTTCCCTTCGCGGACTTTGCTTTCGTGGGCTTCCCTTCGGCACGCTTAGGGCGGCGCTTTCCTCTTTCCTCTTTCTTTGACTCCCCCACAAACTTCCCCGCCTCCCACGCCACATTGACCGAAACCGCCTCTTCGCCAGGTTTCACATCCACCACCATATCGCCTTTCGTCGCGGCGCGTTTGCGTAGACCAGCCGCATCTAAACGAGTTGACTTCGGCGCGCCCTTGCTCAAGTGGATCGTCGCCATGTGATTCGGCTTATCTGCCACAACGCCGACGAGTTTCGACTTTTCAGAGAGTTCCCACGCGATCACGCCCTTGCCGTAACGTCCTTGAGTCGGGAATTCTTTTTCTTCCAATCGTTTTGCTTTGCCATCGTTCGTGAGCAGGAGAATCTCACCAGCGCTTGGCAGAATCTCCGCGCCAACAACTTCATCTTTGTCGTCCAGTTTCATGCCATTCACGCCCGCCGCCACGAGTCCCATCGGGCGCACGTCATCTTCCTTGAAGCGGATCGCCATGCCGTTCGCCGTCACGAGCAGGATTTCTTTTTTCTTGTTGTCGGTGAGTCCAACCGAGATCAATCGGTCGCCTTCATTCACTTTGACCAACACAAATGCTTGTGATGATGGACCGGGTAACTCTGTGATCAAACTCTTCTTGATCATGCCGAAGCGAGTCGTGGTCAGCACGCATGTTTCTTCGGGCAACGATGTCTTGCGTGATGGCAACGCGAACACTGCCGCGAGCGAATCGTTCTCCGTCAGCGGCGAGACCTTGTAGAACATCGAGCCTTGACTCAACTTCTCGGCTTGCGGGAGAATGTGCGCGGCAACTGCGGCGGCGCGACCAGACTTGGCGACGAAGTACACGGTATCCGTTGTCCCAGCTTTGACGAGCCAACGCGGCGCGTCATTGCCTGAGTGTTTCGGCTCTTTTTCATCCGCCGTGCGCGAGACCAATCCGTCGGCAGTCACGCCGATCCACACTTGTTGTTCGGGCAGAAGATCGCGCGCAGTCAAGGCTTTCTTCGTGGTCTTGCCGTCTTTCGATTCGCCCAGAGTCACGATCTGTGTGCGGCGGCGGTCGCCGTATTGCGCTTTCACTTTCAGCAATTCATCGGCGACAACCCCGCGCATCAACTTCGGCGATTTCAACAACGCGGTCAACTCTTTGATCGCCGCGCTCACTTCTTTGTATTCGGTCTCGATCTTCTTGCGTTCGAGCGCGGCGAGTCGACGCAATTGCAGGTCGAGGATCGCCGTCGCCTGCAACTCCGTCAGTTTGTAACGCTTCATCAGTTTGGCGCGCGCAGTCTCCACGTCCGAGGCGGAGCGGATGATGTTGATCACTTCATCCAGATTCTTCAAGGCGACTAAATAGCCTTCCAGGATGTGCGCGCGCGCTTTGGCTTTTGCCAGATCGAACTCAGCGCGTCTTTTTACGACCGTCAGCCTGTGTTCCACATAGACGCGCAGCGCTTGCTTCAACGTTAACGTGCGCGGTTCGCCGTCTACCAACGCAAGCAGGTTAATACTGAATGTCGTTTGCATCGGTGTGCGTTTGTAGAGGTCGCGCAAGACGACATCGGGATCGGCGTTCTTCGTCATCTCCAGCACGATGCGCATGCCCTGCCGATCCGATTCGTCGCGCAGATCGGACAAGCCTTCGAGATAGCCTTCGCGCGCCAAATCTGCGATGCGTTCGATCAAATTGGATTTGTTGACCATGTACGGCAGTTCGGTGACGATGATGCGATTCTTGCCGCGCTCCATCTCCTCGATATGCGCTTTCGCTTGCACGGTCACGCGTCCGCGCCCTGATCCATAAGCCGACTCGATGCCTTCCTGATCTTTTGCTTGCACGATCAAGCCGCCCGTCGGGAAGTCTGGTCCTTGCACGAACTTCATCAATTGCTCGACGTCAATGTCGTCGAGCTTCTCCCACTTTTCGATCATGTAGACGAGGGCGTCCACAACCTCGCTCAGGTTATGCGGCGGGATCGAAGTTGCCATGCCGACCGCGATGCCCGTCGCGCCGTTCACCAGCAGATTCGGAATCGCGGAAGGCAGAACGTTCGGTTCGGTTAATGTATCGTCGAAGTTGGGGGTGAAGTTGACGGTTTCTTTGTTGAGGTCGAATAAAATATCTAGCGCGGCATTTGTGAGCCTTGCCTCGGTGTAACGCATCGCGGCGGGAGGGTCGCCATCCACAGAACCGAAATTCCCCTGTCCATCCACGAGCAACGTGCGCATCGAAAAATCTTGCGCCATGCGCGCCATCGCTTCGTACACCGCCGAGTCGCCGTGCGGATGATACTTGCCCAGCACCTCGCCGACGATACGCGCGGACTTTTTGTACGCCGAGTCCGCGCGGATGCCCATGTCGTACATGGCGTAGAGGATGCGGCGGTGCACGGGTTTGAGTCCGTCGCGCGCATCGGGCAAGGCGCGTGCCACGATCACGCTCATGGCGTAATCGAGATACGACTGCTGCATTTCGACGTCTATGTCTGTCTTTCGGATTAATCCAAGCTCCATAGTGATTCCTTTTTTGAACCGCTAAGAGCGCGAAGAACGCTAAGAAAATAATTCTTCGCGTTCTTGGCGAGTTTAACGGTTAAGTTTCGCTGAATGTATGTTCTATTGCGGAGACAATCTTACGGGGAAAGAGAGGATGCGTCAACCCTTCGCTCTTATAGAGCGACGGGAGATCCCGGAAGGCTGACGAGCGTCCGTTCCTTTTACGGCGTGTAAGTAAGCGTCTTCGTGACGCATTGTCCGCCGATGTTCAACTCGGTGCAAAGTGTGATCGAAACGGACATGTCATGCCATTTCATGTTGTAATCGAAGGCCGGCGCGCTGATCAAAAGGGCTTTACTCGGCTCCAGCGCGCTGGTGGCGCGCGCCGGCGCGCAGTCGTCTCTAAGGGAGAACTCATTGCCGGCATAGGAATAAACGTCGCCTGTGCTCTGGTCTGTTGCGATGATAGCGATGGACTTGAACGTTCCACGGCTGGGGTTGTTCAGGCGGATATTCGCCCAGAATTCGCCAGAGCATTTTCCCTGCCCCCGGTATTCGGCTTCGAAGTTTAACGCTTGTCCTTGCGGCAACGGCTGAAGCGGCAGTGCAAAAGCGTTTCCGCTGATGATGGCGTATTGTCCCGACAACCAGCAGTACGGAGCGCCGATATCCGGATTGCGCACATACCAATATTGCCCCAACGGATCGCGTCCGATGATCTCGGTCGTTTCGCCGACGAGCAACATGCCTACGCGTTCAAATTCTACGCCGGGTCCTAAGCGGCAGTTTGTCGCCACGGTCACGGAGATGGTTGGGACGGAAGGCGTATCGGTTGGCGGCACCGGCTCAAAAGGGGCGGCGGTCTCGGTCGCTGTGAGCGTAAATATGGGCGGTATCGAAGTCGGCGGCGCTAAAGTCGGCGACGTTATAGGCGTAGCCTGCTTTTCAAGCGCAGCGATTGTTTCTACGATGGCAGTTTGCGCCGCGTTTGGATCCACAGTCGGAACGGCGGGAGCCGTCCCGATGCAGGCGAGAGTCGCAGCCCAAACGGCGATGAAAGACAGGATGAGAGAAGGGTTCTTCATTGTGAAAATCCTTTGAGCGGCGGCTTACTAAAATAAACCGCTCCAGTGATATGATAACTCAATCGTTTTCAAAATGTAAGAACTGCGCGCCTATAAAAAAACAAGACGCGGTATTTGCCGCGTCTTGTTTTTTCTGTTATTCCGTCGCAGATACGTCCGCCGCGGTCTCTTCGACGACTTGCGCTGGTTCGGTTTCAACGGCGTCTTCCTCGTTCGACAACGGCGCTTTGATAAAGCCGGTGCCGGCAGGAATAAGTTTGCCGATGATCACGTTCTCTTTCAAACCAAGCAACGGGTCGGTAGTGGAGCCGATCGCCGCGCCCGCCAGCACTTTGATCGTGTGTTGGAACGACGAGGCAGAAAGGAATGAATCGGTGCTGAGTGAGGCTTTTGTAACGCCGAGCAACACCTCGGAGAACTTCACGACCTGTTTGCCCTCGGCATAGAGTTGTTCATTGAGTTTGCGCAGTTCAAGCCGGTCGACCGGGTCGCCTGGCAGGAATTTTGAATCGCCCGGGCGCGTAACCTGCACTTTGCTCAGCATCTTGCGGATGATGACCTCGAAGTGTTTATCGTGAATGTTCTGTCCTTGCGAACGGTACACTTTCTGCACCTCGGCCATCAGATACATTTCGCAGGCTTCGCGGCCCTGAATTTTCAACACGCGGTGCGGGTTGAGCGAGCCTTCGGTCAACGCTGCGCCGGCTTCGACCTTCTCGCCGTTTTTTACAAGCAAACGCGACGACGTGGGGACTTCATACGAAATTTCCTCGCGAAGATCGTACGAAACGACGACCTTGCGTCCTTTTTTATCAACGCGGACTCGCCCGGCATGTTGCGCGAGGATTTTGGCGTCTTCTAACGTTGCCAGCGTATCGCCGGCTTTGACTTCCGCTTCATCTTTGACCGCGAAAGTCCAATCCTCCGGAATGGCGTACTCGTCGCTGACCAGTTCGCTGTTTTCAATATAAACGTCGCGTAAATCGGCGTATTTTTCAGATTGATTAATGCGTATCGTGCCGCTGATCTCGGCGACAAGGGCTTCGCCTTTGGGCTGTTTGCGCGCTTCGAATAATTCTTCCACACGCGGTAAACCGGTGGTGATATCCGATCCGCCAGCGGCGACGCCGCCGGTGTGGAAGGTGCGCAGCGTCAGTTGCGTGCCCGGTTCGCCGATAGATTGCGCCGCGACGATGCCGACCGCCGCGCCCAAATTGACCATCGCGCCGCGCCCAAGATCGAGACCGTAGCATTTGGCGCAGATACCGTGTTGCAGTTCGCAGGTCAATGGCGAGCGCACTTTAACTTCGCTCACGCCCGAAGCCGCGATACGACGCGCTATTTCCTGGTTGACGATATCGTCGCGTTCAGCGATCACTTCGCCGGTCTTCGGGTCAATGACGCGTTCGGCGAGCAGGCGGCTGAAGATGCGCCCGCTGAGCGGTTGCCCTGCCACATCGTCGCTGCGACGGATGATTTTGCCGTCGTGCGTGCCGCAATCCGGCTCGTTAATGATGATATCTTGGGCAATGTCCACGAGACGGCGGGTGAGGTAACCGGCGTCGGCGGTACGGAGCGCCGTATCGGCTAGACCTTTGCGCGCGCCGTGCGTCGAAATAAAGTATTCTTGCGCGGTAAGGCCCTCGCGGAAGTTAGAGCGGATCGGCATTGGGATGATGCGCCCGGAGGGGTCAGCCATTAAACCGCGCATGCCCGCCAACTGGCTGATGGTGGAGAACCCGCCTTTGGTCGCGCCGGAAGATGCCATCGTCGAGAGGTTGCCGTCAGGGTCCATTGCCCGCTTCACTGCGTCAGCGACTTTGTCGGTCGTTTCCTGCCAGACTTCGATCTCGCGCTCGTTCTTTTCTTGTTCTGTGAGCAAGCCGCGACGAAAATCGCGCTGAACGGTTTCGATCATTTTCAGGGCTTCTTCGATGATCTCCTTGCGTTCTGTCGGAATGGAGATATCGGCGACGGCGAGCGTTGTGCCTGATCTCATCGCATATTCAAAGCCAAGCGATTTGACGTTATCGGCGACTTCTGTAGTTTCTTCCTGCCCGCAAACTTCGTAGACCTCGGCGATCAGATCTTTCACGCCGCCTTTATCGAGTTTTTGATTGATGAATTGCACTTCCTCCGGCAAGATGCGGTTGAAGATAACGCGTCCAACGGTTGTGTCCACGAGACGCGTTTCAGGCTGGGCGAGACGGTCGCCGTTTTCGGCGTACCAAGTTTTGACGGGTAATTTGATCTCGGCGTGAATTTCCACTTGATCGAGCGCGTACGCCATTTCAACTTCGTCGAAATTGGAGAAGATGCGTCCGTCGCCTTTGTTTGCCGCGCGTTGAGGCATGGTAAGGTAATAGATGCCCAACACCATGTCTTTTGACGGAGAAATGATCGGTTCGCCGTCGGCTGGTTTTAACAAGTTTTTGGAAGCGAGCATCAACTCACGCGCTTCTTTCACCGCTTTTTGCGAAAGCGGCACATGCACCGCCATTTGGTCGCCGTCAAAGTCTGCGTTGAAGGCGGTTGTGACGAGCGGATGTAATTGGATCGCCGAACCTTCGATCAGGATCGGCTCAAATGCCTGAATGCCCAAGCGATGCAGCGTAGGCGCGCGATTCAACAACACCGGCCGTTCGCCGATCACGCCTTCGAGCGCTTCCCAGACTTCGGGACGGTTGCGTTCGATCAGGCGGCGAGCGCCTTTCACGTTAGCGGCATAGTTGTTTTTCACGATCCATGCGATGACGAACGGACGATAGAGTTCGAGCGCCATGCTCTTCGGCAGCCCGCATTGATATAGTTTGAGTTGTGGACCGACCACGATCACGGAACGCCCGGAGTAGTCTACGCGTTTGCCGAGCAGGTTGCGGCGGAAGCGTCCCTTCTTTCCCTTGAGCATATCGCTGAGAGATTTGAGCTCGCGTCGTCCACGGCGGCTAAGGGCTTTGCCGCGCTGTGAATTGTCAATCAGACTGTCTACCGCTTCTTGCAACATACGCTTCTCGTTGCGAATAATTACGTCGGGCGCGCCGAGTTCGAGCAGGCGCTTTAAGCGATTGTTGCGGTTGATCACGCGGCGATAGAGATCGTTTAAATCGGAGGTGGCGAAACGTCCGCCGTCGAGTTGCACCATTGGGCGTAGGTCGGGAGGGATGACCGGTAAGATAGTGAGGATCATCCATTCAGGGCGATTGCCGGAGCGTTTGAATGCTTCTACAACTTTCAAACGCGTGGTTGATTTCTTGCGCTTCTGCTTTGATTTCGTGGTTTTGACCTCGTGCCAGAGTTCTTCGGCGAGCTTGTCGAGGTCGAGCCGTTTGAGGATGTCGTAGAAGGCTTCGGCGCCCATGTCGGCGCGGAAGACTTGCCCCCAACGTTGTTTGAGTTCGCGATAGCGAATCTCGCTCAAGAAGGTGAAGGGGCGCAGTTCAAGCAATTCGTCGCGCTGGCGCGATGAATTGTCTGACGAGACGGAAGTTTGTTCTTCGAGTTGAGAGCGCAGGCTTTCCATCTTTAAGTCGGCGTCCGCTTTGACGCGCCCGGCGTCCATTTTGAGTTCTTCCAGTTCTTTGGCGCGCCGGTCTTTCAGTTCGTTTTCTAACGCTTCAAGTTTTTTCTGAACGATCGTTTGCACATGCGCAATGTGCTTGGCGGTGACCTTGTCGCCGGCGTCGAGAATTTTTTCGCCGCTTAGTTCAAACGTCGCCGCCTTTTTTGCATGTTCGTTCATTTGACCTTGCAGTAGTTTCTCGAGCTTTTGCCCTTCTTTGATGACAGGGTCGAGCTTCTCTGCGATGACTTCGTCGTAGTCTTGCTGGAGCGCGGCGATCTTTTGATTGATCTCAGCCACTGAATGATCGCGTTTGGTTTTGACCTCGGCGATCTTGGAGTTGACGTCAGCCGCCTGTTCGCGCTCGGTGTCCGAGATTTCATCTTCGAGGCGTTTGAGCGCTTTGTTGCGAGCTTCTTCATCTACGTATGTAACGATGTATTGAGCGAAGTACAGCACACGATCCAGATTGCGACGTGAAATATCAAGCAGCATTCCCAAGTAGGAAGGGATGCGGCGGGTGTACCAAATATGCGCGACGGGAGTCGCCAATGCGATATGTCCCATCCGTTCACGGCGTACGGCGGAACGGGTTACTTCCACGCCGCATTTTTCACATTTAATCCCTTTGAAGCGGGGGTTTTTATATTTTCCGCAATAGCATTGCCAATCGCGTTGCGGTCCGAAGATGGCTTCACAAAATAAGCCGTCTTTTTCGGGGCGCAGGCGGCGGTAGTTAATGGTTTCGGGTTTCAGCACCTCTCCGTACGACCATGAGAGGATCGTTTGAGGCGAGGCGAGGCTGATACGGAGCGCTGTCAGTCCTTTAGTTTCCACGTGTTTTCTCCTGAAAAGGGGTTGAGGAGTGCGGCAGCTTCTAGATGATACAATTGGCTGCCGTTAGAGACAAACAAAGGCAAGCGCTTCCGACTTTTCCTGAAGCGCTTGCGATACGTTGCATAATTTTTTGTCCAACCTCGCGATTATACGCGTTAAAGAAGAAAAGTCAAGGCTGAACGCTTAGTTTTCATCGTTTTCTCATTATCGTCCGGCAAACGGACTGTCGGGTTGAGCGGTAGTGAAGCGTTTTTATGTCCTTCGGTCGCGGAAAAACGCGCCGTTAGAGTGACATAAAGCGGACTTTCAGAAAATTATTTCTTACCCTGCCGCTTTCTTCACCAATGCGGCGATCTTCGTTTCCTCGACGGCAGTTATCTTTACTAAAGCAAAACCAGCCGCCCACATATTGCCGTCGTCGAGTTTCGCGTCGGGGTTAAAGCCGAAGGCGCTATATCGCACGCCAAATTTGCTCGCCGCCTGAAAGAAACAAATGACCTTGCCTTCCGCATTAGCATAGGCGGGCATTCCGTACCAGGTCTTCGGTGTGAGTTGCGGCGCAACGGCTTTAACAATTTCATGAATCTTTTTTGCCATGACGCGCTCGTTGTCTTTCATCGCGGCTATTTTCTCGAACACGGCTTTTTCCATTTCCTCCTTGTTTGCCGCCATCTTTCTTTCCTTGATCGTCTCCTTCATCGCTGTGATTTCTTCAGCCGACAATCCTGAGTTCTTTTTGGCGGTTGTAACAGGTCTCTTTTTTACATCTGTTTTTGGACCCATGGTAATCTTCTGTTTGATTTTAAGTTTTGTCTTGTGAGATGGTCTCGATGCCGCCATCGCTGAGATCGGATTTTTTAAAGGCTGGTCTTTCTCGCGTACGGGAACTGGCTTTTTCAGCCGCTCGATTCGATTTTCTACGACAGCAGGCTTTTTGCGAAATGTAGGAATTTTCGTACGTCTTTGAAATCTGTAACCATGCCGATCGAGATGCGCACTGCGCCCATGGATTTGCCGTCGAAGCACATGCGAAAATCGTCTTGTGAAAGTCGCTCTTCGTGCCCGGGCTGCGTGAAACAAACATCCAGTTCGACGCGCGAAACGCCCAATGCTACTTCGCCTGCGCCGGGGTTGCAAAAACAGCCCGTTCGTAAGGAGATCGTAGAGGCGTTTGCTTGTTCTTCAATGTAACGATGGTCGAAAGCGACGCCGTCGCGATTGTAAAAGTTGACGGTCACGGCTCCGCCGCGCCTTTCTGTGGAAGTCGGCCCGTAGACTCGCGCGAGGGGCGCGCCGTTATTGTGTTGCAGCGCCGTTAAGTTATCCAGCAACCAGCCGGTGAGGCATTTAACGCGTTCGTGAATCACCTCATAGCCGATCGATTCAATATGCTTGAGTCCGATTTCGATCGCCGGAATGTTGAGGTAGTCAATCGTGCCGTCTTCAAATGCGGAAGCGCCTTCTGCCATATAGAATTTATCGCCCTGCACCGAAGCGACGGTAATCGTTCCGCCGGCGAACCACGGACGATGCAATTTTTCCAACGCCGATTTTTTCGCGATCAGCGCGCCTAGCCCGGTAGGGTAGCCGAACATTTTATAAAAGGAAACCGGCACGAAATCGGGTTTAACCTTGCTCAAGTCTAGTTTGCTGGTCGGTACGAAGGCGGCGGCGTCAAGCAACACGTCCCAGCCGCGTTCGCGCGCTTCTTCGATCCAAGCGAGCGGGTGTTGCACCGAGGAAAAATTCGATTGTGCAGGGTAGGCGAACAGATTGTGACCGTGTTCCGAGGGCTGCGCCAACTCGCGGCGCAGAGTCGTTTCGTCTACGCGCATATCGGGTAATGCGACCGGGATATATGTGACCTTCGCGCCGCGCGCATGCGCGAATTCCCGAATCCCGTTGACCGAGTTGTGATTGTCGAAGGTCAACAAGTAGCGTCCGTTAGCGAATGGGTAGGATTCGCCGACCAGTTTTAGGGCTCCGCTGGCGTTGGAGGTGAAGATGACAAGGTATTCCTCGGGATCGGCGCCGAAGAAACGTCCTACATATTCGCGGGTGTGTTCGACGAGACGCGTTGCCGCTTGCGAAGAAGGGTTGCTGGAATGCGGGTTGCCGAAGACATGTTCGGCGAGCAAATTGGTGTGCCGTCGCAATTGCGATTCGGCGTACAACCCGCCGCCGGTGTAATCGAGATAAACATGCCCGCCGAGATCAAGGCGCGCATAATCAGTGGCGCGCAAGTCGTCAATCAGGCGCGTCGTCGGGTAGGTTGGATAGGCTTTTAAAAAGGAGACGAACTCGATATCGGGCTTTTCCATGGCAATCCTTTCGGCAATTATAATACGTCTATGCCTCGTATCTGTATTTTCCCCCGCGTGGAGAGTTTGGGCGGCGTGACCTCTTTTCGGCTTAAGTTTGAACGCGGACTCCGCGCCCGGCATGTGGATGCGACCTACGATCTGGATCAACCCTCAGACGCTGTCCTTGTGTTGGCTGGGACGAAGAACCTGCTCCGTTTGTGGCGCGCACGCGCGCAAGGGCGGCGCATCGTTCAACGCCTTGATGGTCTGAATTGGGCGCATCGTGCGCGCTGGACCGGATTGCGTTATACGACTCGCGCGATCTACGGAAATTGGAATCTTTCGTTCATTCGCAACTATTTGGCGGATCGGGTTATCTATCAGAGTCGATTCGTCGAAGGTTGGTGGCAGGCTTGGTACGGCGCGTCGGCGATGCCCACTTCCGTGATTTTAAACGGCGTAGACTTGGAACAGTATTCGCCCGCCGGCGCGCATGAACGCCCCGCTGATTTCTATCGGCTGCTGGTCGTGGAGGGCAGTCTGGCTGGCGGTTTGGATTCGGGATTGTTTTACGCAGCCGAGTTGGCGGAACGCTTATCGCGGAAATATGCGATCGAACTTGTCGTCGTCGGACGGGTGGATGCAAGCGCGAAAAAGAAATTGCAAGAGCAAAAAGGGGCTCGCATCTGTTTTATGGATTCACTGCCGCGCGAGGAGATCCCGTTCCTTGAGCGTTCGTCGCATTTGTTGTTTTCTGCGGAAGTGAACCCAGCCTGCCCGAACGCGGTCATCGAAGCGCTGGCGTGCGGGTTGCCCGTCGTCGGTTTTGAGACCGGGGCGCTGCCGGAACTTGTGCAAGGAGACGCTGGCCGGCTTGCGCCTCATGGGGCGAATCCATGGCGGTTGCAGCGACCCGATATCCCCTCGCTGGCGGATGCGGCGGAAGAGGTCTTGCGCGATAATGAACGCTTTCGTAGAGCGGCGCGCGCGCGGGCTGAATCGGCTTTCGGGTTAGACGCCATGGTAGATCGTTATTTGACTGTGTTGTTGAAATGACGCGATAATTCCGTCAGAGACTCAATCATTAATAGATAGAAGGAGCGTATATGTCCGCTGAAATTATTGACTTTCTGAAGAAGCATTTGAAGTCTATTCAAGAGAACGACGTGAAAACATATTACGAAACCGCCGCCGAAGATCTGACGTTATACGAATGGTGGATCGCGCCGCATCGCATTGACGGGCTTCCATTCCATGAATTTATGATGTCTTCCAACGCGGAGCGCGGCGCGGTCTTTGGCGCGGCGGCGGAAGGTAAAGCGACCGTCCGTTACGATCTATCCAATTTGCGCGTCCAGGAGTATGGCGAAACTGCGATCGTAAGCTATACGCTGTTGGCTAGCGCGGCGACGATGGATGGCGTGACGGTAGTTTCGCACAACGAAAGCCGCGTGATCGTAAAACTAGGCGGCGCTTGGAAGGTCGTTCACGTTCATAAATCACCGGCTTGGCAAGCGCCGCACACATCCGCATGAATCGCTTCAATGGCAGGCTAGCCCTGCAACAACGCGTCCTTCCCGGTTATCGGGCGCCATTCTTCGACTTGCTCGCCGCCGCCTGCGACGGCGGGATGAGTCTCTTCGCCGGCGCGCCGCGCGCTAACGAAGGAATTGCAACGACAGACCGATTGCAAGTTGCCAATTATCAAACAGGAAGAAATATTCATCTTTGTGGCGGCGCATTCTATTTGTGCTATCAACAAGGATTAACGAACTGGCTGAAGGCATGGAATCCCGATGCGCTGATCGTGGAGGCTAATCCGCGCTATCTTTCCACGCCTGCCGCCGTAAACTGGATGCACGAATGCGACCAGCCGGTCATCGGTTGGGGATTAGGCGCGCCGCCAACGAACGGATTCCGAGAGAAGCGCAGAATGAATTTTCTTCGCCAATTCGACGCGTTGATCGCTTATAGTCAACGCGGCGCGGATGAATACGCCGATTTGGGCTTTCCGCTCGATCGTATTTTCATCGCGCATAACGCTGTTTCACCTGCGCCCACTTGGGACTTGCCGCGGCGTTCGACAACTTTTAATGAAAAGCCTTGCGTCTTATTTGTGGGACGTTTGCAGCTTCGCAAAAATGTGGACCTGTTGCTTGGCGCGTGCACGGAAATTCAGAATGTGCGTTTAGTCGTCGTTGGCGATGGACCCGAACGCGAAGCCTTTGAAGAACTCGCCGCGGAAATTTTCCCCTCGGCAGAGTTTGTAGGCGCGAAACACGGCGCGGAATTGAAACCTTATTTTGAAGAAGCCGACCTCTTCGTCTTACCGGGCACCGGCGGGCTGGCGGTTCAAGAAGCGATGGGGTATGGACTGCCCGTGATCGTAGCGCAAGGAGACGGCACGCAAAACGATCTTGTGCGAGCGGGCAACGGCTGGCAAGTCCCGCCTGACGATTTTGAAGCGTTGACCGCCGCGATGAGGAACGCGCTTTCGGATACGGCGCGTCTGAGAACGATGGGCGCGGAATCGTATCGCATTGTTAAGAAAGAGATCAACATCGAGCGGATGGTTGATGTTTTTGTAAAAGCTTTGAACGCGGTTCGATGACGTTCATTGCCGCCCGAGGGAGCGTTCTCTAATGGACGCGGCTTACTTTCTCGCTTTCTCCGCGTTCACCCACATTTGCTCGCCGTTCGTGATAATTTCGATCCAACCGTTCTGGTCGGTGCGCGCCAATGAATAATCTTTCACAAGCGTGAGCGTTCTTCCGTCGGGCATTCCGTTGAGATCGTCCGCTGCTACCGATAGCGTAATCAGTTCGGGGTTTAGATTGGCGATCCATTCGGGCGGATTCGACGGAGCATAGCCTGCATCGGCAAGCGACAACACGCTGACTGGACCGACGCTCGCGCCGTTCTGTAATTCGTCCAGCGCATCGAAACTCATGCCGACCGGCAACAATGCGCGAAAATTCTTCCATTCCAACAATAACACTGCGCCGCGTGAACCGGTTGTGAGGACCGTTAATGTCGCGCCGTCACCGAGATCGAGCGTCTGATTCGTCTCGGCGAGCGATACCGAGATAGCCTGCGAGGTTAAATCTTCATTTAACTTTCGCGAAGAAAATGATCCTTGCCGATTTCCGCTCCATAATACTTGCGCGGGCGGGTAACGTTCAATGACGCGCGGCAAAGCGGCGAGTTGCTCTTCCTGCGTGTTTGCGATCACCAGCCAATCAAGTCTGCGATTAAACGTAGAGAGTCGTCTGCCGAGTTCATCGGAGAGGATCGTCGTGCTTGCTCCGCCGTTAATCAAGATAGAGTCGCCGCCGGGCGTTTTGATGAAGATCGCGTCTGCCGAGCCGACGTTCAAAAAAGTGAGATGTAGAAGTTGATCTGGCGCGGCAGAGAGGGCGCGCCAGGCTAACGACAACGCCAGCATTAACGCCACAATCGCGCTTCCCACGCCGACGGCTCGCGCGCGCGCTTGAGCGGCGCGCATCCACGTTTGCAACCGCGTCCCGCCAAATGTCAGCCCAAAGAGCGCTGCGTAGAAGAGAATTACAAACCAGATGGAAAAAGCGCCTAAAAAGATGGTTCCATGCGGAACGCGATCGAATAATTCGACGATGCGGATTGAGTAGGCTACGAAGGGAAAGGTAACCCACGCCGCGAGTTGCCCGAGAGGAAACCAAATGAAGCTGAGAATTACCGCCGCGCCGCCGAGGATTAATACGGCAGGTTGCGCTGGCAAGATAAATGGATTGGCGATGAACGAAACAAGCGAGATACGTTGAAAATGATACGCCATGATCGGGATGGTCGTTAATTGCGCGGCGAAGGTTAGCAAAACGAACTCGGACAGCGGTTGAACGATCTTTTCTACCGCCGAGGATGGAAAGAATCGTTCAAGGATGTTTATGGCAACGTTTGAGAACGGTTCGGCGTAGAGGATCAGACCAAGCGTCGCAAAAAAAGATAATTGAAACCCAACGTCCCAAATAAACAAGGGATTCCATATGCACATGATCAACGCTGTTGCAAAGAGCGTGTTTAATGCGAATTGCCTCCGCCCAACCTGTTTTGCGAACAGCGCCAGACTGCCCATGATCGCGGCGCGGACAACTGCCGCGTCTCCGCCGACGAGGATCGTATACACGGCGATGCTGACGATCGTCAACGCCGCGCCCCAACGCGGACCGAAGAAGCGGCTGAACAAAATCACAAAAATGGCGGCGACGATGCTGATATTGAAGCCGGAGATAGCGATGATGTGCGCCGCCCCGGTATTCTTAAAGGCTTGCTGTAACTCTTTAGTGAGACCCGTATCCACGCCGAGAAGGATGCCAGCCAATAAGGACGATTCTGGATCGGGGAAGAGACGATAGACTCTAGCGAGCGATTTTTCTTTTAACGCGTACAATGCGGCGGAAAAGACATTGCCGTCTTGACCCGGCAAGATGGTCGCTTTGGCAGAGGTCATGTAGGCGTGGATGCCTTGTGCGGCAAGATAATCGCGGTACGAAAAATCTTCGTTTGTGGGCGGCGTTTTCAACGCGCCGCGCAGGCGGACGATCTCTCCATAGTGGAATGTTTGATTCGCGCTTACGCGAGCGAGGAGCAAGCCGCTGACCTTCAGGTCGCCGTCGCCGGTATCAATGTGAGTTGTTTCGATGCGCAGGTTTGTATAAGCGTCGCGATAATCGGGCGGCTCGATGAGATAACCGGTGATCAACAGATCGTACTCGCGATCATTATAAAAGGCGATATGGAACGCATCAAAATTTGGAACGGAGGATTGATAACGGGCGGAGCCGAGAAAGAGGAAGGCGAGCAAGATGAAAGAAAAGGGTAAAAAAAGAACGGACGAAAAAGGAATATTGGAGAAAGACTTACGAAAACGAGTCGAGATGACGCGAACGAGAAGCGCGGAAAGCGCCAGGAGGAGCGCAAGCCCAACCCAGACCCGCGTTGAATGCAAAACCAAACTGCCGAGGATAATTCCGCCGAGGAAAGCGAGCGAGAGCCACGTCAGCGGAAGACGCGTTGTGAGTTGCCCTTTGAACCGATTGACTTCGGAAGAACTCATGGCTGACATGGCTTTTGCATGATAGCACGAATTGACCGAGGAGAGGATACAATTCGGATATGTTTAACCGGCGTTCGCTGTTAACCTGCGTTCTGACCGCTCTTATTTTTGGCTTGATGTTGGGAGCGGCATTGTATCTTCCAAATGCGCTGCCGGTCAATTCTGACTTCAGCGCGCTTTACTACACCGATTTGGCTCTCGTCAAGCGCGCGCCGATCTATGACCTTGAAGCGGTGGAAGAGATCGCGTTGCGCGCCACAAAAGATGCGCAGCCCGGCAAATTCTTTCTAGCGCGTTTTCCCTACCCGCCTTGGTACGCGCTTGCTACGTTCTATTTGGGATTGCTTCCCGCGCAAGCCGCAGCGGCGTTGTGGTTTGAGTTGAACCTTGCTATGTTATTCCTCTCCGTTTGGCTGCTTACCGACGGTTGGGGCGGACGGCTGCGGTTGCTTGCTTTCCCTGCCGCGTTGATGTTCTTGCCGACGCTCGGAATCTTGGCGGTCGGGCAATACGATTTCCCGATTTTGCTAGGAACCGCCTTGACGATCTACGCGGCGCGGCGGAAACATGCGACGTTTAGCGCGCTGGGCATCGTGTTGCTCACGTTCAAACCGCATCTTGGCGCGCTGACGATTCTCGCCGCGTTATTTTGGCTGATCGCTCAGAAGAACGACTTGGGGCGGCGGACGTTGCGGCTTACCGTTCTTTCCGCTATAAGCCTCTTCGCCGCCGGCTTCATAGCAGACCCGAATTGGATCGTCAATTATCCTGCTATGTTGTTAGCCTATGGCAGCGAAGGAAACGTCTCCGCTTGCTCCGAATGCGTAAGCTTGCCAGTCTATCTGTCTCGCGCATTATTCGATGGATCGTTGGCGCGCGCGGCGGCGCTCGCCGCAATACTCTTGTTGATCTGTCTCGCGCTCTTCTTTACTCGAAGAAGAACGCTGGCGCGCTCGCACGAAATTCTTTTCGCTGCGACGACGTTGGGCGCGCTGCTCGTCAGCCCGTATTTATACAATTACGACTTTGCGCTGCTGCTGATTCCCTTTGCGATTCTTGTTCGAGAGAATAACCTGCCTCAACGCATCTTTGTCGCGTTTTTCTATGCCCTGCCGACGATTGCGATACTCGCGTTCGGACGCGGCGGCGGCGGCGCGCTGATCGTTGCGGCGCTCTGCATCGCTCCCGTCTTACTGCGAGACGAAACGGAACGGAATTCGATTGACCGAATCAAAATTCCTACGGTATAATAACCCGCTGTTCTGTAAAGACCAACTGCGATTATTTTGAAACGAGGAAAGCACGAATGACGAAACGAACGTATCAACCGAAGATTCGACGGCGCGTGCGCGTGCACGGCTTCCGCAAACGCATGTCCACAGCGGATGGGCGCGCCGTTCTTAAGCGTCGTCGCTTGCGCGGGCGTCATCAATTGACGAAGACCGCCAATAACCATGTAAAGAAAGTCCGCTGGTAGGCGGAACTGAGCGCGGGTGCAGAGAAAGTTCCGTCTGACCCGGTCTGAAGAATTCAAGCGGGTGAGGCGTTCCGGCAAGTCTTATGCCCACCCGCTTGTCGTTTTGATCGTTGAAAAGAACGAACAAGGAAGCGTGCGAGTGGGGGTCGCCGCCGGGCGCGCCGCCGGATCGGCGGTTCGGCGCAATCGGGCAAAACGCCTGTTGCGCGAAGCGATCCGACCGCTCTTGCCTCACCTAGACCTTCAACACGGACCGGAGAAGACCGGCGCAAACTTAATCCTGGTCGCCCGCTCTGGGTTAGCCTCTGCCACGCTGGAAGAAACCCGCCGAGCTTTGCTCAATTTGTTGCAACGCGCGCAGTTGTATGCGCCATCTTCTTCCGTATAATGTCTGAATTTCACCTGCACAATTATTCTCATGAGCCGCGTCTGCGCGACCTGCCGCGCACGATCTGGAATCTTCCGCGCATCGCGCTGTTGTCGTTAATTCGGCTCTATCAGATGACCGTCTCGAAGGGCTTGCCCGCCAACACCTGTCGCTTTTATCCATCGTGTTCGCATTACGGCTACCAAGCGATCTATAAACACGGCGCGTTTAAAGGAGCGTTCATGGCGCTCTGGCGCGTGTTGCGATGCAACCCATTCAACCCCGGGGGGTACGACCCTGTTCCATAGGAGCGCATTTTTTCCATGCAAAAAAAGAAATTGATCATCCTGTTTGTCCTTTTGTTCGCGCTTGTCTTAAGCGGATGCACCGGCGCGGTCGCTTGGCCTGGGCTTTCTACTTCGGGCGATGTGGCGTACCTCGCACACACTTCGACGGTGTACGCCGTGGATTTGAAGACCCATAACTTGTTATGGTCGTTCTCCGGCGAGAAAGCGGGCTTTACGTTGTTCAATACGAACCCAGATATGTTCATCGTTCCGCCGGTCACGACGACCGACGGGCTGGTCGTCATTGCCAACGCCAATAACCGCCATATGATGTATGCTGTTGACCCTAAAAACTTTAGCGCCATAGACAAAGCCCCAACTCCGGCGGTGAGATGGAAGTTCAACCAAGCCAAAGGCTTGTGGATCGCTCCGCCGTTGGAGATTGACGGACTGCTCTTCGCGCCGAACTCCGATGGGAAAATCTACGTCCTCGATTTGAACGACGGCATGCCCGAAAAGCAAGCGGTTCGGACGATTGAGGTTTCTCAACCCGGCAAAAACGAATCGCGCTTGTGGGCGCAGCCCATCACCGATGGCGAGCGGCTCTTCATCACCTCGTTAGATAAAGCGGTGGTGGCTGTTGATCTTTCCACGTACGAAGTCCTTTGGCGCGTGGACTTGAACGGCGCTGTGCCTGGCGGGGTGGCTCTCGGCGGCGATGGCGCGCTGTATGCCGGCTCGTTAGCCAAGAAACTCGAACGCTTCGATCCGCTCACCGGTGCGCATCAAACGGCGCTTGAAACGAAAGGGTGGATTTGGGGAACGCCGGTTGCGGATGGTGATAATCTCTACTTCGCCGACGTAGATGGTTACGTTTATTCGTATAATACAGCGGAACAACGCTTGAATTGGGAACCTGTGCGCCCAGACGCTTCCATCACTGCCAGCCCGCTGGTTGTGGGCGATCAGATTCTGATCGCGACTGAATCGGGCGGAATTTATTCCATTAGCGCCGATGGGAAAGTAAGTTTATGGTTTCAAGGAAAAGAGAAAAGCAAGGCGTATACCACGCCGGTCTTTGCGGAAGACTTAACGCTTGTCGCATACCTTGATTCCGATTATTATCTTGTCGCTCTCGACCAAAACGGCAAAGCCGTTTGGACGTTCTCGGGAAAATAAGAGTTATTCACCTATGAAAAATCCCAGCAATCCAACGCAGGCGCAGCGCCCCGAACTTCCACAAGTTAACCCGCGCGAAACATTAAAGACTCTCGCGGTGATCGCCGTGCTTGTGCTGGCGTTTATGAACTTTAGCAGCGTCATTGATCTGCTCGTCAATATTCTGATTCTGATCTATCAATTCGTAGGTCATAATTTCGGCATCGCCATTATCCTGCTGACGGCGCTGATTCGCCTCGCTACCTGGCCCCTCAACGCCCAGCAGATGAAAGGCGCGAAAGCCATGCAAGATCTGCAAACGGACAAGGAATGGATGGCGATCCAGAAAAAGTATGCCAAAGATCGCGAGAAACTCGCGCAAGAACAAATGCGCATCTATCGCGAAAGAGGCATTAACGTCTTCGGCTCGTGCCTGCCGATGTTGATCCAATTCCCCATCCTGTTCGCGTTAATTCCCGCGATCACGTATGCGATCGGCTCTTATCCGTTGAGCATTCTCAAGCTCTCCAAAAGCCTCGCCGCGTTTGGGCTGCAAGACGTCGCTGCATTAATTCCATTGAACAGCAAATTTCTCGGTATTGATATGGGCTTGCCCGAGCGGACGTTAATCTTCGGCGTAAGCGTTCCTATTCTGGCGCTGATCGTCGGATTGACCACGTTCATTCAAACCAAATTGACCATGCCGCCCGCTAACCCCAACGACCAATCTGCGGCGACGGGAAAAATGATGGGCTACTATATGCCGATCATGTTGTTTATGTTTTCGATCAATTACGCCTCCGGACTTTCGGTTTACTTTGTGATCAGCAATGTATTAAGTATCGTGCAATACGCGATGATGGGCAAGGTCAACTGGAGAAATCTACTGCCCGGCGGCAAAAAAACATAGTCGAAGGAGGCGGGCATGAATCAAAGAATGACTCTTGAGATCATCGCGCCCACGGTCGAGGAAGCTCTCGCGCAAGGGCTTGCCGAACTGGGACTTACTGCGGACCGCGTTGGCGTTGAAGTGCTGGACGTGGGAAACAAGGGCTTGTTTAAATTGGGCAAAGCGCAGGTGCGCGTGCGCTTGACGGTTATCCCTGAAGGCGGGGCTGCGTTTGAAGGCGCCGAATCAACCGAGGTTGCCGCTTTGAGCGAATCGCAAGAGGTACGGGAGACGAATCATCGCGAGCCTCAGTCTGCTTCCGCTTCAGATTCTCAATCAGATTCTGAAGTTGATGCGGTTCTCGAAACCGTCGAATCTGTCGTTTCTAAATTAATCCATCTAATGCATTTGGAAGCGCAAGTTTCCGCGCATTATAACGAGCAAGACGACCGACACGGCATCTATGTAGACGTGCGCGGCGATGACCTTGGAGCGTTGATCGGGAGGCATTCCGAAACATTGAACGCTTTTCAACATGTGGCGTCGCTGATCGTAGGGAAGGAAACACAAGGGTGGGCGCAGCTCTTTGTGGACGTGGAAGGCTATCGCGACCGCCGCGAAAAGCAATTGATCCAAATGGCGAAACGCATGGCGGAACAGGTCGCTAAAAATGGGAAGAAGCAATCGCTTGAGCCGATGCCCTCCGCCGAACGCCGCATCATTCACATTGCCCTGCGCGACCATCCCGATGTGACTACCGAAAGCGCTGGCGAGGAACCGCGCCGTAAGGTGACCATCGTTCCGAAGAACGAATAGCGCGTCGCGTCTACGCAGCAATACAGGCACATCTTTCTACTTTCTACTTTCTTCATGAAAGGGGAAAGTAGAAAGTTTTGTTTAACTCTCACGGTATAATCTGCTCATGCGCAGCCTTGTTTCGCTCGAAGCCGTGGAATATCTCGCGATTGGTCATGCGGCGCATGATTTAACCGCAGATGGCGCAAGGTTGGGCGGAACGGTCGCTTATGCCGCGCTGACGGCGCGCGCGTTGGGAATGAAAGCGGGGATCGTCACGGCGGTCGGCAAAGAGACTCCGCTGGATGCGTTGAACGGCATTCCCGTCGTTTCGAACGATTCTCTGCGCAGCACAACTTTTGAGAATGTGTATACGCCGGAAGGGCGCGTGCAATACCTGCGCGCGCAAGCCGCAAGGATTGACTTCAACTTGGTCCCGAGATCGTGGCGCGGAGCATCCATTATTCATCTGGGCCCGATTGCCAACGAAATAGATATGTCGTTGCCGGAAGATTTCCCGCCCGCATTTTTGGGAATCACTCCGCAGGGTTGGATGCGACACTGGGATACGAACGGACGCGTCTTTCGCTGCGATTGGCTGAATTCGGAAACAATTTTACAAAAAGCGAACGCCGTCGTCGTCAGCCGCGAGGACGTAAGCGGCGATCATGAACTTATCGAGCGGATGGCGCACCAAACGCGGATGCTGGTCGTTACCGAGGGCGCGGAAGGATGCGTCTTATACTGGAATGGCGACCGCCGCCGCTTCCGCGCGCTTGAAGTGGACGAAGCGGACGCCACCGGCGCCGGCGATATTTTTGCCGCGGCGTTCTTTATTCGCTTAGCGCGCACGCGCGATCCGTGGGAAGCCGCGCGCTTTGCAACGTTGCTCGCATCGCATTCTGTGACCCGCGTTGGGCTGGATGGAATCCCGACGCAAGCGGAGATTGAATTGTGCTTGATGGAAGTGTTGCAGTAAAAAAATCTATGCCGCTGTTCTCTAAGCTTGCAACGACCAGCGCAGCGATGGAAAAAACATAAATCGAAAATATTATGACTCGCATCTATACTCTTGTTAATCAAAAAGGCGGGGTGGGTAAGACCACTACCGCCATCAATCTCGGCGCGTATCTTGCAAAATATGGACAGCGCGTCCTGATCGCGGATATTGACCCGCAAGCCAACGCCACCTCCAGCCTCGGCGTGGATAAGAATAGCGTATCTGTCAGCGCGTACGAGGCATTGCTGTCTGGCGACGTCCCCGCGTCCGCGATTCTTTTCAACGAACGGCTGCAACTTTCTTTGTTGCCATCCTCTCCGGCGCTTGCCGGCGCGGAGGTTGAATTGGTCGAAGAATCGGGCAGAGAATTTCGTCTGCGAGACGCGCTCGCGGCGTTCAATGACAAATATGATTACATTTTGATTGATTGCCCGCCCTCATTGGGGCTGATCACGGTGAATGGGTTGGTTGCGGCAAAAGACGGCGTATTGATCCCCGTTCAATGCGAATACCTCGCGCTGGAGGGACTCGGTCAGATCACGCAGACCATCGAACGTGTGCGATCGTCGCTCTTTTCCGAACTTGGTATACGCGGCGTTATTCTGACAATGTTCGACCCGCGGACGAATCTTTCGACCGATGTGGTGAAGGAAGTCAACAATCATTTTCCGGGACGGGTGTTCAAGAGCGTGGTGCCGCGCAGTATCCGTCTCGCGGAAGCGCCTTCGTATGGACTGCCGATTTCGGCGTACGCGCCATCGTCCGTTGGGGCGCAGGCGTATGAGTCATTGGCGAAAGAATTGTTGAAAGGCGATGGAGTAAAAGCCAATTAACCACAAAGGCTTGCACTGAGTTTATCGAAGTGGCACGAAGGACACAAAGCTTTTAAGGATTCAAACCTTAGCGACCTTTCTCTACCGTACATGGCGCTCTTTTTACCGCTAAGAGCGCGAAGAACGCAAAGATTTAAAGGTTTTCTTGGCGCTCTTTGCGGGCTTCGCGGTGCATATGTACGGTAACAAAGTGACCTTAGAGTCCTTCGTATTTAAAAAGGAGTTTTTATGGCAAAACGTACCGGTCTCGGCAAAGGACTCGACGCGCTCATCCCCGGCGGAAAAACAACAGGCGGCGAAGGCGGCGTCGCGCAAGTCTCGATTGATTCGATCCAACGCAACCCGCGTCAGCCGCGTGAAACGTTTCATACGGAAGAGTTGGAGAATCTCGCCGCATCCATCCGCGAGCATGGGGTAATCCAACCGCTCATCGTCTCGTTGGGTAAAGGCGGTATGTACATATTAATCGCCGGCGAACGGCGTTTGCAAGCCTCGCGCAAAGCCGGGTTGAAAACCGTGCCGGTCGTTATCCGCTCGGCGACCGACCAGCAATTGCTCGAACTAGCGCTCATCGAAAACGTCCAACGCGCAGATTTGAATCCCATTGAAGAAGCCGAAGCGTACCAGAACCTTGCTAAAGAATTCAGGATGTCGCATGAGACCATCGCCTCGCGCGTGGGCAAAAGCCGCGTGGCGGTGACCAACACCCTGCGCCTGCTCGATGCGTCGGCGGCGGTGAAGCAAGCGCTCGTAGACGGACGAATCACCGAAGGTCACGCGCGCGCGATGCTGTCGTTATCCGCCAAAGCGCAGGAACATCTGTTGAATCAGATTCTAAATTTAGATTTGAGCGTACGCTCCACCGAAGTGTTGGCGCGAAAACTTTCTGGAAACAGACCGGTTGTGAAAAAGAAATCAGGTCGAAGCCCAAACGTGAACGACGTGGAAAAGAAGTTGCAATCCAGCCTCGGGACGAAGGTCGCGCTCAAACACGGTAAACGCGGCGGGACGATCGTCATCTATTATTATTCCGACGAGGAATTGGATTCGCTGTTTGAAAAATTGACGTAATAATCCAAACCTGACATGTCTCCACGTGTGCTTGATTAACGACGATCTCGTGCCTACGCGGAAGTCATAATTGACAATAGCGCGGATGAGACATGTCAGGTTTTTCAACATAACTATGATCATCCTTCACAACGCCATCATCCACACCCAGAACAACTCTCAGCCGAAAGTTTCCGCTCTCGTGATCGAAGGGAACAAAATCATCGCGGCGGGCGAAACGAATTATTTATTCAATCATTTCCCTCGCGCCAAAGGACAGGACATGCGCGGGCGCGTCATCGTCCCCGGTCTTACCGACGCGCATTTACATTTGCATCAATACTCGCTCGCCTTGCAAAGAATTGATTGCGAAGTAGACACAAAAGCAGAATGCCTGCGCCGCGTGGCGGAGCGTGTGAAAACTGCCAAACCTGGCGAATGGATTCTCGGTCACGGCTGGAATCAAAACGAGTGGGGCGGCTGGCCCCACGCAAACGAACTCGACTCCATCGCGCCGAACAACCCGGTATATCTCACAGTCAAATCACTCCATGCCGGGTGGGTGAACACCAAAGCGATGCAATTGGCGAACATCACCGCGTCAACGCCCGACCCGCACAATGGACAAATTCAACGCGATGACAAAGGGGACGCCACCGGCATCCTGCTCGAAACAGCGATGGGGCTGGTTGGAAAAGTGATCCCCGAACCGACAATTGAAGAAATTACAAACGCCATCGAAAAAGCGCAAGTCAAGTTGTGGAAGATGGGACTCACCGGCGTGCACGATTTTGACCGCCGCGAATCGTTCATGGCGTTGCAAGCCCTTCACGCGGAAAAAAAATTAAAACTGCGCGTGCTAAAAAATTTACCCGTTGAACTGCTCGATGAAATTCACGCCATTGGTCTGCGCGGCGGATTCGGCGACGACATGTTGCGCATCGGCAACGTCAAAGCGTTTATGGATGGCGCGCTCGGTCCGCACACAGCGGCGATGTTCCAGCCCTACATCGGCGAGGAAAATAATCGCGGCATCCTCAACATGGACGGCGAGGAACTCTTCGAACATGGGCGCAAAGCCGCGCAAGTGGGACTCGGCATGACAGTCCACGCCATCGGCGACCGCGCCAATCACGAAGTGCTGAACGCCTACGAACAACTCCGCAATTACGAAAAAGAAAATCATCTGCCTGCGCTTCGTCATCGTATCGAACACGTGCAGGTGATCCATCCCGACGACGCGCCGCGCCTCGCGCAACTCAATGTGGTCGCCTCGATGCAGCCGATCCACGCCACGTCCGATATGCTGATGGCGGATCAACTCTGGGGCGAGCGGGCGAGGTTAGCCTACGCTTGGAAAACCCAGCTCGACTTTGGCGCGACGCTCGCGCTGGGGTCCGACGCGCCGGTCGAATCGCCGAATCCGTTTTGGGGATTGCGCGCCGCCGTCACCCGCCGCCGCGCCGACGGTTCTCCCTCTGTGGAGGGCTGGCGCGCCGAACAGAAATTATCCATGCCTGAGGCGTTTGCCGGCTACACTACCGGAGCCGCCTACGCCGCCTATATGGAAGACCGCCTCGGCAAACTTGCGCCCGGCTTCCTTGCCGACCTCATCGTCCTCGACGCAGATCCGTTCACTTGCAATCCAAGTGAACTGCTCACGCTCGAATCATCGGCTACAATGGTTAACGGAGAATGGGTCTACACTTCGCTTTAAGTGTCATACGTCAAGCTTCGCGTTTCAAGTAAAACTTGGAACTTGACCATGGAATGTGAAATTAATTATGACAGATCAACTTCAACTCACGCCTGAAATGCTTGTGCCGCGCATGGGAGAATACCTGATTCGAAAAGGCGTTCTTTCCCCCGAAGGTTTGCAAAAAGCGCTGACCCTTCAACAAGACGAAGCGGCGCGCGGGAATCGCATTATGTTGGGCGACGCTCTCGTCCAACTGAAATTGATCGAACGCAACGCGCTTAATCAAGCGATCACGGAACAGATCGTTCAATTGCGTTCCGCTTTGCAAACCGCTAATCGCACGCTCGAACGCCGCGTGGAAGAACGCACCGCCGAGTTGCAAAGAGCGTTGGAGCGCGTCTCTGAACTCAGCCAGTTGAAATCCAATTTTATATCGAATATCTCGCACGAACTGCGCACGCCGCTCACGCATATTAAAGGCTATCTCGAATTGCTTGCGAGCGAATCGCTTGGACCCGTCGTCGAAGAGCAGCGACACGCGTTGCAAGTGTCGCAACAATCGGCGAGCGCGCTCGAGACGTTGATCGAAGACCTTATTATGGTCGCGCTCGCCTCGCGTGGAGACATGAGCCTCAAACTGGAAGCGGTAGACCTCCGCCGCCTTGCTAACCTTGCGGTTAAATCGGCGGCTGCGAAGGCGCAGCAACGAGGGGTTGAACTGCATGTTTTTGCGGATGAGAGCCTGCCTTTTGTGCAAGCCGATTCGCAAAAGATCGCCTGGGCGCTGAATCATTTAATCGCAAACGGCATTAAATTCACCCCTGCCGGCGGACGCGTAGCGGTCAACCTCAAACGCGAAGGCGAAAACCTCGTCGTCGTCTCGGTCTCCGATACGGGCATCGGAATCCCGACTGAACGTCAGAAGGATATCTTCGAGTCGTTCCATCAATTAGATGGTTCTTCCACGCGCCGCTATGGCGGAATGGGGCTGGGGTTGGCGCTCGTGCGCGAGATCATCGAAGCGCATGGTTCCATGATCGAAGTGCAATCTTTGGAGGGACGCGGCTCCTCGTTCAAATTTCCGCTGCTCTCCGCCCCCGCCGCAACATAGGTTATGGATAATCTCACGCTGGAGTTCTTGCAGAGCTTAATTCAAATCGCGGCGCAAGCGGACGCAGCGCGCGACAGCGTTGAGAAATTCTTTGTCGTCTTTCGCCGGCAATTCGTGTTCGACAATGTCGCGGTATACCTGCACGATGAACGCAGCGCGTCGCTTGAGGTCGTATACGCGCGCGCGGTAGGGCGCGAGCGCAGCGCCGAAGCCGACGCCGCCTGGGGCGAAACATTTGCCGCCCGCGTTTTCGCTCAGGGCGAGATCATGATGCAAGAACCTAATCCCGCCGCGCCTGCCATTGACCGCTTGCAGCGAGCGTACCTGCTGGGTTTGCCGTTGGGCGGCGAAGACTCGTCGGTTAGAGGCGCGCTAGCCTTTGTGCGTTTTGGCGGACCGTTGTATGAAAGCGAGCATATTCAGCTGGCGACGACAGCCGCCAAACTGTTGACGATCTTATATGAACGTTTCCAGTGGAAGCGCGCTAATGCCGCCTTGAACGACCTGAAGCGACAGATGCAATTACAGGAAGATTTCGTTAGCGCGATCTCGCACGAACTGCGCACGCCGCTCGGGTTTATTAAAGGATACAGCACCAGCCTGCTGCGAAAAGACGCTGCCTGGGACGAGGCGACTCGCGACGAATTTCTCACGATCATTGACGAGGAGACCGACCGGCTGGGATTATTGATTGAAAATATGCTCGAATCGGCGCGGCTGCAAAGCAAGACGCTCCCGCTGCGGTTTCAGCCATTGCGTTTAGACGCGATCTTGCGCGATGTGATTGACCGCATTCAATCACGCTATAAAGATTTGAATGTACGCGTAGAGATTGAATCGACGCCTTCGGTCTATGGAGACGGAGTGCGGATCGCGCAAGTGCTCGAAAATTTATTTATGAACACGATTAAATACGCTCCTGCCGCACCGATCGTAGTTTCGCTTTCCACGCAGGGCGAAACGGTGCAACTCGCATTCCGAGACCAAGGACCGGGCATTGCGCCTGAGGCTCTTCCGCTGCTCTTCGATCGCTTTTTCCGCGCGCGAAACGAACAAAACATCTCCGGTTCGGGACTGGGACTCTATATTTGCAAGCAGATTATCGAAGCGCATCATGGTAAGATTTGGGTGGAATCGATGCTCGGCAAAGGCTCTTCGTTTTTTATTGAACTGCCCATCAACTTAATGAAGTGAATGGATAAGAGGCGTTAACATGGCAAAACGCATTTTAATTGTGGACGACGAACCGCGCTATTTGCGCCTCTTGGAAGCCAATTTGCGGACGGAAGGCTATGAGGTCGTCAGCGCGCAAGACGGCTTGCAGGCGGTCAACATGTTTTCCGACCGGCTGATTGATCTGGTCTTGATGGACGTGATGATGCCTAAGTTGGATGGGTTCGGGGCGACGCAGCGCATCCGCGAGTTTTCCAACGTTCCGATCGTAATCCTCACCGCCAAAGGCGATGAACAAGACCGCGTGCGCGGACTCGACCTCGGCGCCGACGATTACCTCGTCAAGCCGTTTTCTGCGACTGAATTGCTGGCGCGCGTGCGAGCCGTGTTGCGCAGAGCACAGCCGCCCAGCGAAGCCGGGCAATCGCGCTTTTTTACGCACGGCAATTTAAAGATTGACTTTGCGCGCGCCGAAGTATGGCGCGACGAAATCGCCGTTTCACTTTCCGCGACCGAATACCGCCTGCTGCTGCAATTTGCTCACAACGTGGGCAAGATCATGACCTCGGAAGAACTGCTGACCAGCGTCTGGGGACCCGAATACCGTTCCGATAAAGAAATCCTTTGGGTGAGCATTGCGCGCCTGCGCCAAAAACTGGAGGATGACACGCACCGCCCCAAGCATATCGTCACGCGCTCCGGCCTGGGCTATTTAATGCCGCCCATCGAGGGATGATCGAAGACCGGCTGCGAGACCTCCACGCCGGACGCTTCGCGCTCTCTGCTATAATCGTCGTGTCAATAAGAACGCATATGAAGTCTATCGTCTGAGGAATTATGGATAGTAAAACACAGGTTACGATACGGACAAAAAAACTAGGCGTGCTGATTCGCGATGCGCGCATTGCGGCGCGCCGCAAACCTGCGGAATGCGCGCAGGCGATGGGCGTAACGAACGGCGTCTTCCGCGCATATGAAAGCGGGCGCCGGGCGCCTTCGCTGCCCGAGCTGGAAGCGTTGGTCTATTTTCTAGACGCGCCGATCAATCATTTTTGGGGCAAAGAAATCCGCTCCGACGACGCCCCACCCTACGAAAGATTCGATCTGCCGCGCTTGCTGGCGGTTCGCCAACGGAAGATCGGCGCGCTTCTGCGGCAGGCGCGCAACAACGCCGCCATGTCGGCGCGCGCGCTGACGCAAGAGACCGGCATTTCAGGCGCGCGCATTAAAGCCTATGAACTGGGCGAACGCGCCATTCCGTTGCCCGAGTTGGAAATGCTGTTGCACGCTCTGAATGCGCAAATCAAAACTTTCTTCGATCGCAGCGGACCGATCGGCCAATGGTTGACGAACGAAGAAGCGGTGGAGAATTTCCTTGAATTGCCCGAAGAACTGCGCCAGTTTGTTTCTTTGCCGGTCAACCGCCCCTACCTTGAGCTTGCCATGAAACTCAGCGCCATGTCGCGCGATAAATTGCGTTCGGTCGCCGAAGATATTCTCGACATCACTTTGTAACGCACATGAACGATTCAACCGCATCCGCCGCGCTGGCGGAACAGGGCAGGCAGGAATATGAACGGGGAGCGTTCCTTGCCGCCGCGAAATTATTCGACCAAGCCGCGCAAGCGCATCGAGACGCCGGCGATCCGCTTAATGCGGCGGAAATGAAGAACAATCAAAGCGTGGCGCTGTTGCAGGGCGGCAAAGCTGGAGACGCATTGCAAGCGACCGAAGGCACGGAAGAGATTTTCGCAAACGCCGGCGATTTGAAGCGCCAGGGAATTTCGATCAGCAACCGCGCCGCCGCGCTCGAAGGCATGAAGCAATGGAGCGCGGCGCTGGCTGAATACGAACGCGCCGCATCCATCTTCGAGCAAGCCGGGGAAGGCGATATGCACTCGATCGTGCGCAAAGCCTCCGCCAATATCCACTTGAAATTTGGGCAGGTCAACCAAACCGGCATGGACATTTACGATTCGCTCCGTTTGGTGGAAAAGCCCACGCTGACCCAACGCATCATGAAATTTTTGATGCGCATCGGGTTGTTTCGCTAACCGCTTCGCCCTCCTCACCGCGGAGGACTGAGGCAGGGGATTCTATTTTTCATGCTCACCGCTGCTTTTGTTCGTCCAGCCGTTCTCGCCGACCGCCGGCAGTTATCGGATCTGCTCTCTTTAGAAGCGCGTATGCACCGCCATCTCGATTGGCGGCATTCGCTCGATTGGCTGGGGAGCCCGTTCTATTGGACGTTGGCGGAAGGCGCGCAAATTGCTGCCGCGCTTGCTTGTCCGCCGGAAGCGCCGCGTCAGTTTTGGATACGCTGGTTCGCCGTTGCAAATTCGTGGGACCCGCAACAGGCGTGGGAGCGCTTATGGCAAACGGCGCGCGAAGCGATCGTTCAGGCGGGCGGAGGGCGCGCGGCGGCAATCGTTACTCAGCCGTGGTTTCAGAGCGCGCTCGCTGCGAGCGGATTTGAGAATCTTCAGGCGATCGTAACGCTTGAGCGGGAACGCCAACCGCAGGCGCGGCGCGAAGCGAGGCGAGTTCAGATCCGCGCTATGCAGGCGGCGGATCTGCCCGCTGTTGCGCGCATCGATTCGGCTGCGTTCGAGCCGTTATGGCAAAACTCACAAGAGACTTTGCGCGCGGCGTTTTCGCAGGCGTTAATCGCTTCGGCGGCGGAGGAGGACGGGCGCATGGTCGGCTATCAGATTTCAACGGGCGCGGGTGGGCGGGCGCATCTCGCGCGATTGGCGGTCTGCCCTGACGCGCAAAGACGCGGCGCGGCTTCCGGGTTGTTAGAGGACCTGATCGCGCGGCTGAATGAATACGGGGCGAGCAAACTCAGCGTGAACACGCAAAGCGATAATTTTTCATCGTTGCATTTATATCAAAAGTTCGGCTTTCGGCGCACGGGCGCCGAATATCCAGTGTATGCATGGAATGCGCCGCGTCAATCCGCCGTATAATCGAGGCTGGAGACGCGAAGAGATGAAACTGCCCCTGAACCAAATTCTGCAAGGCGATTGCGTCGAAAACTTGAACGCTCTGCCTGAAAGATCAATCGATTTGATCTTTGCAGACCCGCCGTATAATTTGCAATTGCAAAATGAGTTGCATCGCCCGGACATGAGCAAGGTCCGCGCTGTGGATGATCGTTGGGATAAATTCGATTCGTTCCAAGCCTACGATGAATTTACAAAAGCATGGCTGACGGCTTGTAAGCGCGTCTTAAAACCGAGCGGTTCGATCTGGGTCATCGGTTCGTATCATAATATTTTTCGCGTGGGGGCGATCATGCAAGATTTAGGCTTTTGGCTGTTGAACGACGTGATCTGGATCAAGACCAACCCTATGCCTAACTTTCGCGGCGTCCGCTTTACCAACGCTCATGAAACGTTGATTTGGGCGAGTTCGGGCAAAGGCGCGAAATATACGTTCAATCATCAAGCCATGAAAGGCTTGAATGAGGAAAAGCAAATGCGTTCCGATTGGTGGCTGTTGTCTTTAGCGACGGGTTCGGAAAGAGTCAAAGATGATAACGGCGATAAGACGCATTCGACGCAAAAGCCCGAAGCCTTGCTGTATCGCGTTATTCTTTCTTCCAGCAAGCCCGGCGATGCGGTTCTCGATCCGTTTTTTGGAAGCGGCACGACCGGCGCTGTGGCGAAACGCCTGCATAGAAATTGGATCGGTTTGGAAAGGGAAGAAAAATATATAAAGGCGGCGCAAAAACGCATAGACGCGATTCAGCCGGAAACATTTACCTCGCAAATTTTTGACGTAAAAAAAACGACGCCGCGGGTGAGGTTTTCCACGCTGGTGGAGAATGGGTTGCTGCAAGCCGGGCAAAAACTGTTTTTTGCGAAAGACTGCTCTCGTTCTGCGACTATAAAAGCGGATGCGCGACTCCGCGCGGCGGACGGCTTTGAGGGGAGCATCCATGCAACGGGCAGTCATTACATGAACGGCGCGCCTTGCAACGGCTGGGAACAGTGGTTCTTGCAGGAAAATGGAAGTTTAATCAGCCTCGACGATGTGCGTGAGAAATACAGGCTGGCAAACGGGCTCGACGAGCGGGACGCGTAGAGCGGAATGCGGTGCGCGTCTTATCATGAGCGAAGAATCGTCTGATTGGAACATAGATGGCAGACAGCAAGTTAGACCGCCCCTTGCAAAATTAGTGTTTTATAATAAATAAAAAATCGTCTGGTTGGATAAATTATGGCAAACAGTAATCTCACAGAAGCCAAAAGGGCAAAAAATGACGAGTTCTACACACAGTTCCACGATATTGAAAAAGAAATTTCAGCGTATTTAGAATACAACCCTGATGTATTTCAGGGAAAAACTTTATTGTTGCCCTGTGACGACCCAGAATGGAGCAACTTTACAAAGTATTTTGCACAAAATTTTGAACGATTTGGATTGAAAAAACTTATCAGCACCAGTTATGCTGTGGAAAGCAAAAACTATAAAGGCGTATACCAGCCTACACTATTTGAAATAAATGACCCGCAATTCGATAAAATCAAGACAAGGAAAAACGGAAAAATTTTTACCTTATCGCATGATAAAACTGGCGACCACAAAGTAAATGTAGACGACTTGGAATGGCATTATCTGACAGGCGATGGCGATTTCAGAAGTGACGAAATAAAAAAACTGCGTGATGAATCTGACATCATCATTACCAACCCGCCTTTCTCGCTGTTTCGCGAGTTTCTAGCGTGGATAGTCAAAGCGGAAAAGCAATTATTAATAATTGGAAATATGAATGCAATAACCTACAAAGAAGTCTTTCCGTTTATCAAGGACAATAAATTATGGTTAGGTGCAACAAATTTCAATACAGGCATGTATTTTCAAGTTCCTGAAAATTTTGTTTACGCTAATACTTACAAGTTTGAGCGTGAACAAAATGGCGTAAAAGTTAATCGTGTTCCTGGCGTATGTTGGTTTACGAATATAGAACATGGAAGGCGTCACCAGCCATTGCCATTGATGACGATGGCGGATAATTTGAAATTCAGCAAACATAAAGAAATTAAAGGTAAAAAATCGTATGATGTCTATGACAATTACGACGCCATTGAAATTCCTTTTACTGATTCCATTCCAAGTGATTATGATGGAGCAATGGGCGTACCGATTAGTTTTCTCGATAAATACAGCCCTGAACAATTTGAGATTTTGGGAATAACGGACAGAGATAACAATTCAGGATTAAAAACCAGAGAATATACCGAAGAAGATGTGCCGAACCCTGGCGACTTGAACAGACGTGGCGTAATCAAAATTGGAAATGAGTACAAATCTACTTATGCCCGTCTCCTGATAAGGAAAAAGCCGAAAAAATGAAAACCACCCTAAAAACTGATGTCACAGTCAAAGATGTTTGTGATGGCTTTGTCTATAATGAACTTGAAGGCAAGGGTTTGTTTGGTTTGTCTGGCAAATTAACCATCCAGCCAGAATACCAGCGCAATTATATTTACGCAGACGGTAAAAAAGATGTTGCTGTTATCGAATCAATCCTCAAAGGCTATCCTTTGGGTTTGATTTATTTCAACAAAGTTAGTGATGATGTTCTGGAAGTTTTGGACGGGCAACAGCGTATTACAAGTTTTGGGCGATATGTAACTGGTAAATTTGCCATCAAAGATGAAAACGGTATGGAACAATACTTTAGCGGTATTGCATCCGACAAGCAAGCCAAAATACTGGAAACGAAATTGCTTATTTATGAATGTGAAGGCACAGAAACCGAAATAAAAGAGTGGTTCAAAACAATCAATATTGCTGGCGTGCCGCTTAATCAACAAGAATTATTAAATGCTGTGTATTCAGGAAATTTTGTAACGCTTGGAAAGGCAGAGTTTAGCAATAGCCAAAACTCCAATATTCAAAAATGGAGCGCTTATATATCAGGCAATGTAAATCGGCAGGCTTTTCTTGAATGCGCTCTTGATTGGGTAAGTAAAGGCAATATTGGCGATTACATGAGTCGCCATCGTTACGATAAAAATATTACAGAGTTAAAAGCCTATTTCAACAGCGTGATTGATTGGGTTTCAACTGTATTTGTAGATGTAGAAAGCGAAATGCAGGGATTGGAATGGGGCAGGCTGTACGAAGAACACCATAAAAAATCTTATAGCCCCGCTAAAGTTTCAAAAGAAGTGCAAAAACTTTATGGCGACCCATATATAAAAAATCGCAAGGGTATTTTTGAGTACGTTCTTGGCGGCTCAGTGGATACAAAGTTATTAGATGTTCGGGTTTTTGATGAAGCGACAAAGAAAAGCGTTTACGCGGCGCAAACCACAAAAGCCGAATCGAGCGGTAAATCAAATTGTCCGCTTTGCGCTATCGGGCATGACGCAAATAAGAATAAAATCTGGAAAATAGGCGAGATGGACGCAGACCATGTAACGGCATGGAGTAAAGGCGGCGCAACGAATATCAAGAATTGTCAAATGTTATGTAAGACACATAATCGCGCAAAAGGAAACCGGTAGGAGGCACACATGGCTGAACGAGACAACATGATGATCGTCAACGCGCTGGTGCGGCAGGCGTTAACCTCCGCGCAAGAGGTAATGGGCGAGAACGGCTTGAACGTGGTCTTGCGCGCCAGCGGGCTGGAACAATTCGTGGGTAACTTTCCGCCGGATAATATCGAGCCTTCGATTCAAGCTTCGCAATACGCGCGCTTCAATCAAGCCATCGAGGAATTCTATGGGCGCGGCGGGCGCGGCATGTTAAAGCGCATCGGCAAAGCCTCGTTTCAATACGCGGTGCGCGAACAAGCCGCCCTGCTGGGGCTCGCCGGCGTGGCGTTGAAATTGCTGCCGGAAAAACAGAAGATCAAATTTATTTTGAACAGCATGGCCGGCGCGCTCAAGAAAAGCAACTCGCAAGTGGAAGCCTGGGTAGACGACAGCGGCGCGCGCGTCGCCTACTATGAATCGACCTGCGCCATCTGTCAGGGACGAAAGAGCGAAATGCCAGCCTGTCATTTGTACGTCGGCTCGATCGGCGAGGCGGTGCGCTGGGCGACCGGTAAAGAGTTTGAGATCGTCGAAACGCATTGCTGCGCCAAAGGCGACGAATATTGCCGCTTCGAGGTCGGCGAAGGGCGCGAATAAACACAGCGCCTCTTCTTAAGCGTTCCCTAACCTTATCCTAGACAAAACCTTGCGCGCATGGGAAAATCTGCGACGCATTATATTTTTAAGGAGTTTTCATGGCTGGTGACAAGAAAAGCAAACGTCAGGCGCGCCGCGAACAGGCGCAAAAGAAAGAGAATCAAAAGCGGCTGATCACGATCCTTCTGATTGTATTGGGCGCAGCCTTTGTGCTTTACGCGGTTCTAGCGCCCACCCTGCGCCCGGTCGCAGAAGTGACGACTGTGGAGACGCACGAACGTTATATGGCGGACGATAATTCGATGGGCGACCCGAACGCTCCGATCCAACTGACGGAATTCTCCGACTTTCAATGTCCCTACTGCAAGCGGCATTACACCCAAACTGAACCTCTGCTCGAGCAGTATTACATCAACACCAATCTAGTCCGTGCCACTTATCGCTCGGCAGGAAACTTCATTAGCCAAGGCGGCGGGACCGAATCGCAAGACGCCGCCATGGCGGCATACTGCGCGGGCGACCAGAATCGATTCTGGCAAATGCATGACGCGCTCTTCGCTAATAACCGCGACGTGGAGAATCGAGGCTCGTTTTCCGTGCAGCGCTTGAAGGCGATTGCGGGAACGGTCGAGGGGCTGGACCTCGACGCTTTCAACGCCTGCCTCGACAGCGGCAAATACAAGACCCGCACGCAAGACGACGCGACGGAAGGCACGAGGAATGGAATGCAGGGCACGCCGTATTTTGTGATCACCTACACGGTGGACGGCGAGACTAAAACGAAAACTCTCGACGGAGCGCAACCGTTCAGCGAATTCCAAGTGACGCTTGAAGCCATTCTCAACGAACTGGGTTTGAAATAAATCTCGACGATAAAAAGACGCGGCAAACGCCGCGTCTTTTTTGATTCATACTATACCTATGCGGAGAGCGAATAGGTATAATGGATTTAGACCGACCCTCCGTTCGAGGACTTATGCAGAAAAAAAACCGCTTCGCACTCCTGTTGAATTATCTCCTGCTCGTCAGCCTGATCCTCGCTTCCTGTTCCGCTTTGCCGGGCGGCGTCACGGTGACTCCGCTTCCGCCAATACCGACGCAGCCGGGACAAACTGCGCCGCCAGCCATCGTTGAAACCGACCCCCCGCTTGCGAGCGTCATCGGACATTTTTCTCCCATCGCGTTCTATTTCAATCAAGCCATGAATCAAGCCAGCGTGGAAGCCGCCTTTAGCGGACTTCCCGAGGGAGCCTATGCGTGGCGAGACGAGGCCACGCTGTTGTATACGCCGGCGCAATCATATCCGCCCAACTCGGAATTAAAGATAACCATCGGCGAATCTATCCGTTCCGCGACGGGGTTTGGAATAGACGAACCGATCGAACTGTCGTTCACGGTCGCCGATTTTCTGCGCATCACGAACGCGCTGCCTAAAGCCGGTGCAACCGATGCGAACGTGAACGCAGCGATTGTCGCTTCGTTTAATCAACCGGTCATCCCGTTGGGAGACTCGTTCGGTCAGCCGGCGGCGTTCAACCTTCAACCGCCCGTTTCCGGGCGTGGCGAGTGGATCAATACGAGCACATACATCTTCTATCCACAACCGACTTTATCTGGTGGAACGGAATACACTGTCAGCGTGAACTCGCAGTTGAAAACGACGACGGGCGTCTCTCTAGATGAGAGCGGACAAACGACGTGGAAATTTGTCGCCGCGCACCCGCGCGTTGTTGCGTTGGATCCGCCCGCCGATCAACTCATCGCCCCCGACGCAAAGATCGTATTGACCTTTAATCAACCGATGAACATGGAAAGCGCGCAGTCGAATTTTCTACTCAGCGGCGCGAACGGACCCGTGAGCGGAACGTTCGCGTGGAACGACGATGGCGCGGAGCTGACCTTCACGCCCGATAAGGCGCTGACGCGTAATGCGAGTTACACCCTAACTGTAGATGCGGACGCGCCTTCAAGCGGCGGCAAAACGCTAGGAGAAGACTATCGCGCGACGCTGAACGTCTATCCCAATTTCAAAGTGGACGAGGCGACGCCTTATCAAAACTACATCGAATTTCGATTTAGCGCGCCGCTTCCCGAAGGCGATTACACCGATAAGGTTACGGTTACGCCGGCGGTGAGCGATCTGCAAGCGGGCGTGTACGAATATACATACGGCGCAGACCCGTACCTGTCGGTTTATGGGGCGTTCTTGCCTGAAACGAATTATAAAGTCGAACTTTCGAGCGCCATTCAAGATCGTTGGGGGCAGCCGTTGAGCGAATCGTTCGCTTTAAATTTCACTACGCCGCCGCTTCCTCCGATGTTGACCGTTTATCCCTTTTATACGACGATATTCGTCAAGCCCGACGCGCCGACCTTGCAGGCGAGCGCGGTCAATGTGCCGTCGGTGGAAACGACCGTCGAATCGCTGGCGTTACAGGATTACTTCGCACTCCGAAATTCATATGAGGCGTTGAAAGCGTATCAGCCGAAAGAGGCGAACGTGCACGAGCAGACGTTCGACCTGCCGCGCAGTCGGCAAACGCCGCTGGAACTTCGACTGGCTGGCGAGAACGCTTCGTTAGCGACGGGCGCGTATTATGTGAACGTCGTCGCGCCGGACAAAACGTCGCTTAACGCGCCGAATTTTATCGTCGTCAGCCGGGTCAATCTCACGTTTAAGCGCAGTGCACAAGAGGCGTTGGTGTGGGCGCTGGACCTCGACTCTCACGCTCCCGTAAAAAATGCGGCGGTGACGATCTATGATAACGCGGGCAGCGCGCTCGGTTCGGGCGTTACCGATTCAAACGGCTTATGGCAGGGTGCGATCGAACCCAATCAAGAGTTGGTGTATGCGGTCGTCGGCGCGCCCGGCGAAGAGAATTTCGGGTTGGCGGCGAGCGACTGGAACGCCGGCTTTGACGCGTGGAATTTCGGATATATACAAAATGTGGAAGCGTCGCGCCTTAAAGTCTATCTGTATTCCGATAGACCGATCTACCGCCCGGGGCAAACTGTGTACTTTCGCGGCGTGGCGCGACAAGGCTTCAACGGGCGTTATCAGATTCCGGCGCTCAACGAAATTCCGCTTACCGCGAACGATGAAACTGGCGCGCAAATTGCCGCGATCAACGTGAATCTCTCGCCGTACGGCGCGTTTAATGGGGAGATTAAACTGGCGGAAGACGCCGCGCCCGGCTATTACTCGATCCAGAACTCAACCTATGGCGCGTATCTTTATTTTCAGGTGGCGGAATATCGCAAGCCGGAAATTGATTTAAGCGTGGATTTTCCGCGCGCAGCGATTCAAAACGGCGATTTAACATCCGCTGTCGCGGACGCGCATTACTTCTTTGGCGCGCCTGCCGGAGACATTGATGTTGCCTGGCAGATGTACGCCGAACCGGCGTATTTCTCCATCCCGGGTTACCAAACCGGATTGATAGATACAAGCTGGTACGCCTCATCCGCACCGTCAACCCATTTGGAAAGCGAAGAGAGCGGCAAGACTGACGCGCAAGGAAAACTGTCCATTCCTCTGCCGGCTGTTCCAGCGTCGGAGGAAGCGCAAACGGTCTTTCTAGAAGTCACCGTTCAAGATGAGTCGGGGCTGCCGGTCAGCGCGCGGACACAACTGCTCGTCCATCCGGCCGATTTCTATATCGGTTTGAAAGCGGATTCGCAGGTAGGCAAAGCGAACGATGCGTTTGGCTTCGAAATATTGACGACCGATTGGGAGCGCAATCCGGCGAGTAATCGCGCGCTCACTGCAAAATTTCAACAGGTTCATTGGGAAAAAGAAATTCAGAAGTTTGGCCAGACGACTTATACGCCGGTCTACACGCCGGTAAGCGGCAGCGAACTGGTGACAGGACCTGAAGGGCGCGCGCGGCTTTCGTTCACGCCGCCGAATGCCGGTACATTCGTCCTGGATGTGTTTGGCGAAGGCGCGCGTTCGCAAATTTTAGTCTGGGCCGGCGGGGCGGGCGAAGCGGCATGGGTGCAGTTAGACGACCATCGGCTCCAACTTACCGCCGGGCGCGAGATATATCAGCCCGGCGAGACTGCGAGCGTGTTTATTCCGAATCCGTTTGCGGAAGATGCGCTCGCCTTGGTTGCCGTAGAACGCGGCGTTATCTTCGATTCGGAAGTGATCGCATTGAATGGAAGCGGCAAGGAATATACGTTTACTGTCTCCGCAGACGACGCGCCAAATGTATATGTAACCGTCACTGTGTTGGGACGCGATGATTTCAGGCACGGCATCGTCAATATTCCCGTCGCGGCGGACGCATTTAAACTGAACTTGCAAGTGGAAGCCGATCCGTCGCAAGCGGGTCCGCGCGACGAGGTGACGCTCCATATGCTGGCGACGGATGATCAAGGGCAGCCGGTGCAAGGCGAGTTCTCGCTGGCAGTGGTTGATCTGGCAACGCTCGCGCTCGCCGACTCGAACTCGACGGACATTTTCAGCGAATATTACGGCAATCAACCGTTAGGCGTCGAAACGAGCGTTTCGCTCTCGGCGTTAAGCAAAGCGGACGCGCCTCCCGGCGGACTTGGCGGCGGCGGAGGCGGCGGTGATGAGATTCCGTTCGTGCGCGAAGAATTTCCCGATGCCGCCTATTGGAATCCGACGCTTGTTACGGATTCGGAAGGGCGCGGACAGGCGACGTTCGTCTTGCCCGATTCGCTGACGACCTGGAATATTGACGCGCGCGGATTAACGATGGATACCAAAGTCGGTCAGGCCGACGCCCAACTGATTTCGACCAAACCGCTTCTCATCCGACCTGTGACTCCGCGCTTCCTCGTCGGCGGCGATCGCGTCTTGATGGCGGCGATTGTTAACAACAACACCTCCGAAGCGTTGCGCGTGAATGTCAGTTTGCAGAGCGAAGGTTTTGTGTTGGACGACCCGAATCAAGCCGCGCAACAAGTGAACGTTCCAGCGAACGGACGTGTGCGCGTCGAATGGCGGGGAGCCGCGTTGCTGGCGGAGTCAGCCGACCTGATCTTCACGGCGAGAGCGGATGATTCTACGCTGGAAGATTCGGCGCGCCCCGTCTGGGGAACGCTTCCGATTCTGCAATACGTCTCGCCGCAGACGTTTGTCACCGGCGGGTCGTTGCGCGGCGCCGCCACACGACAGGAGACGATCTCGCTTCCGCGCACGTTTGCGCCCATAGGCGGCGGTTTGCAAGTGGAGTTAAGCCCGTCGTTGGCAGGCAGCCTCACGTCTGCGTTAGATGCAATGCCCCTGCCGTATCAATCTAGCGCGGAAGATATCGTTTCGTTCATTTTGCCCAATGTTGAAGTTTATCGCTCGTTAGACGGCGCCGGTTTAAACGAGCCAAAATTGGTGAAGCGCGTAAGCGAGAGCCTCGATTCAAGCGTCAGCCGGCTCTTCTACTTACAAAATGCGGATGGCGGTTGGAACTGGTGGGGCTCCTCCGAAAAAAGCGATCCGTATGCGTCGGCGTATGCATTCTTTGGTTTGTTGCGCGCGCGCGAAGCGAGCGCGACGATGAACGAAGACGCGTTACAGCGCGCTGGTGCGTACCTGCGCGACTTGAACCCGCCTAGCCTATCTTCTGCCGATGCGAGAACGCTTGACGATTTTGCGTTTATCCAATTTGTGTTGACGCGCGCCAATGCCTTCAATGAAACGAAGCTCGATCAACTATATCAAGCGCGCGACCGCATGAGTCCGGCTGGCGCGGCATGGCTTGCGCTGGCAATAAACAAATTAAATCCTTCCGATGCCCGTGCCAGCGATCTGTTGTCGAATCTGGTTTCCTCCGCAATTCGAAGCTCGTCCAGCGCGCATTGGGAAACGGCTGAGACGGATTTCTTCGCGCGCAATTCGGCGATCTATACGACCTCAGCGGTGGTATACGCGTTTTCACAACTGGATGCGACCAGCGCGATAACGCCTGACGCGGTGCGGTACCTCGTCGCACATCGTAACGCGAATAAATTGTGGAACGTCGGGCATGATAACGCCTGGGCGATCTTTGCGCTCAACGCGGCGATGGTCAGCATGAGCGAGGTGCGTGCCGACTTTGCCTATGACGCGAAACTTAACGGCAGTCCGCTCACGAGCGGGACGATCGCGGGCATTCAAGTCGCGCCGCTCACTGCTACCGTTCCGCTGGAATTCCTTTTGCCCAATTCGCCCAACCAACTTACTGTTCACCGCGAAGACGGACTCGGCAGGCTCTATTACAATGCGACGCTGCGCCTCGACCGGCCGGTGGAAGCCGTTCAACCGTTGAATCAAGGGATGCAGATTGAGCGCGTTTATTGCGCTCCGAACCAAGTGCAGACTTGTTCGCCGCTTTCCTCCGTTCGGGCGGACGCTAATCAGCCTTTTACCGCGCAACTGACGCTAACCCTGCCTCACGACGCGTATAACGTCATGGTGAAAGACTTTATCCCTGCCGGCGCCGAAATCCTTAACAAAGATCTCAAAACCAGCCGGCAAACGCTCGGTGCGACCGATATTCAAATTCAATTCGACGATGCGGCTCCGTTCGCCACAGGTTGGGGTTGGTGGTTGTTCAATTCGCCGCAAATTCGCGACGAAAGCATCCTGTTCGCCGCAAATTATCTCCCCGCAGGAACGTATGTATTGACGTATACGCTGCTCCCGCTGCAAGCGGGCGAATACCGCGTTTTGCCCGCGCATGCGTGGCAAGCCTTCTTCCCTGAAGTGCAAGGGACATCGGCGGGCGCGATATTTGAGATTAAGCCGTAAAAAGAATAAATCTTGTCGGCGTTAAGAAGCAGCGCGCTATCTTAGCATTCCCCACATCGCCAGTGCAGCGAAGACGACCCCGGTCACTGCCGCGCCCGTAAACACTTCGCGCGCTTCACGCTGGTCGGTAAGGCGCAGCGACGGCGGGATTCCTTCCACTTCCCAGAGCGGACCCGCGAACGAAGCGAACATGAACCCGCCCACCAGCCCGCCGATATGCCCCCAATTGTCAATGCTGGGAGCCAACCCTAGAAACAGATTAACGAAGATAATAAAGATTACGTTCCCGATCGCGCTGCGAAATTGATGCGCGAACAGTTTTCGGTTTTGAAGAAGAAAGATTAATTCCGCGCCGATCAGCCCAAAAATCGCGGTAGACGCGCCGACCGATACGCCGCTAGTGAACAGGAACGACATTACATTCCCTGTAAACGCGCTGAGGATGTAGAGCAGAAGAAAGCGCCAATGTCCGTACGCCCGCTCCAGGTTGACGCCGAATATCAATAGAGCGTACATGTTGAAGCCGATGTGCGCGATGCCTCCATGCACTAGCGCGGGCGTAAGCAAGCGCCATATCTGCCCTGCGCGGATCAAGTCGTTAGATTTCGCCAGTAGACCCGCCGGTAGGTCAAACTGCAAAAGCGCCCCGCTCGCCAACTGTAATAGATAGACAAATACAGTGACGCCTAGGATGGAATACGTTGCGTACGGCGCGGAACGGGGCAATGCGACGCTAACCATCTGTGGAGCGGATTCGTGCGGCGAGAGAGGCGCTTCTTGATTCATAAGGTTACTTTGCGAGGTTGCACGCGGTGATGTTCCGCGACAATGATCGCGCGGATAGCGTCCACGGTAATATCGAGTTGGAAATCGCGGTTGACAATCACGTAATCGAACGCTTCCACGCGCTTGAGTTCTTTGCGAGCGGTGGCGATGCGCAAGGCGAGAGAATCGACGGTTTCAGTTTTTCGCGTTTCGAGACGATGCACTAATTCCTCTTCGCTTTGCGTGGTGATAAAGATCAACAGTGCATCGGGCGCCATTTTGCGGACGGTCTCCGCGCCCTGTACGTCGAGGCGCATGACCACATCTTTGCCGCTGACGAGCGCTTCGCGCACCTGTTGTTTGGGGATGCCCTTATAATCGCCGTATACGATGGCGTGTTCGAACAATTCGTCTTCGCTGATCATGCGCGCAAACTCTTCTTTCGAGACGAAGAAGTAGTCTTTGCCGTGCGTTTCGCCGGCGCGCATGGGGCGGGTGGTGGCTGTGACGACGAAATGAAAAGGCAGTTCGCGCTCCTGCATACGCTGCATAACCGTGTCTTTTCCCGCTCCGGAGGGTCCTGAAATCACGATGAGAAGCGGCTGCGGATGGTATACGTCGAATTCCGACGCGGTAGGAGCGAGCATGAATAAATTGTACCAGACGCAAGCGATGAATATAAAAAGCGGCTGTTTTCCGTTCAAGAAAACAGCCGCTTGATCTTGATAATGAAGCGTGAGATTTAACCTACAGGCTTGCTTACGTTGTCGAGGAGGGTTTGCGCCTGCCCGGAAAGATTCTTGAGGTTGCGCACGCGTCCGAGCATGTCGTGCCAGAATGAACTGCCTGCGCTGGTCGCGAGTCCTGTAATGAGCATTCCGCCGATGTGACCGATCGTCGTATCCAAACTGACGACCGCGTCGGCGGGGAAAAGCGCGCCGAGGATCTCGAAGGAATTGATTCTCAAAAGGAACGCGAGGACGACGCCGATGACGGCGGAAATTACGCGCAAGGTCGTGATGCGCCTTTTTTCATTTTGTAAGTACATTTGGCGCAAAGTCACCAACTTGAGCGCGATGTCTTTCTGTACGGTGTTGATCTGCGCTTCCATTCCCATTTCGGTCAGCGCTTTGACGGCGCTGTTGCGCAACTCGGTCACGCTTTGATTTAACGCCTCTAAATTCGTCCTGGTTTGCGAGGTAAAGGTTTCAATTGCAACTACCTTCCTCATCTCATCCGAACCTTCGGGCAGCCACTCTTCCACCGACGCCAGCACATCGTCTGGGCTGATCTGCTTGCGTAGCCCGCGAAACTGAGTGATGGGTTCGAGCAGCGCTTCTACGCTCATTGAGAGTACCATCAGAATCACAAAATATGCGCCTAATACGCCCAATACTGCGGTAAAACCATTGAGGTCCATATCCAAACTCCTCTTATGCTAATTTGTTGAACTATAGCGCTAATTGGCGTTGCGCCATAGTTAAATCAACCCGTTTGTTGCAGGATGGTTGCGGGTTTTTTCAGGCGGTTAGCCTTTTCAAGACGACCCGCCTCAATTCTTCTTGCACAGACTCCCACTTCTGCCCCGCGTCCACTGTTGCCCAGCGCTTAGGTTCAGCCGCGACCAGTTTCAAATATCCTGCGCGGACGCGTTGATGGAATTCCACCGTGTACGCGTCCAGCCGATTCCATTCGTTGTCTTTCTTCTTGCGCTTCAAGCCTTCTTCAACGTCCACATCGAGCAGAATCGTCAAATCAGGGACAAGCCCGCCCGTCGCGTATTTCACCAACCCGCGAACTTGTTCCAAATCTTGTTGATGTCCGTAGCCTTGATAGGCAATCGTCGAGTCATAGTAGCGGTCTGAGATAACAATCTCCCCGTCGGCGAGACGCGGCTTGATGACCTGTTCCACGATCTGGGCGCGCGCGGCTTGGTAGAGGAGAGTCTCGGCGCGCGGATGCATCTCCACGTTTTTCAGATCGTGGATCACCTCGCGTATCTGCTCCCCAATGGACGTGCCGCCTGGTTCGCGCGTGGGGAATACGACATGTCCCTTCTCGCGGAGGTATTCCACGAGATATGGGATGTGCGAGGTCTTGCCTGAGCCTTCGGGTCCTTCGAGGGTGATGAACATGGGGATGGTGGAGGATTGGAGGATTAGAGAATTGGGATTGGGCAAGTATAAAGGGCAGAAGCGGAGCAAATACTCTACTTGATCAACAACAAACTTTCCCCTAATTGATTTAACTGTGAAATAAAAGTTTCGGCTGGCGGGGCTTGAATCCAGCGGATGGATTCCCAGTCGGTGTGTTGAACAGAACATAATATGCGCCCCAAATCGGCGGGAAAAACACCTGCGGCTTTGCTTTGAGCGTCGGTAATGGCGGCTTGTAGTGACATATTTTTCTGACAACAAAATCCCCAAATGTCCGCCAGGTCTTTTGGTTCTTCGCGGTCAAGCAGGGCGGTCACTTTGTTGGCGAGAATATTTTCGGCGCTATCCAAGCGACCCAGAACGGAATCGTTTTTAATCTCGCCGATGCGGGCGGGCACATCGTTAATCATTTCGATTTTCAGAAGGACATCTTTTTGCTGTAGATTAAGCCTGGCAAATCGTTCTTCTTTCATCAAAACTTCGCACTGCCAGTCCTTATTGAGCGATTGGATAATCCGCTCGACCCACAAGCCAAAGCGGTTGTCATCATTGACAAAGTAATCCAGATCATCGGAAAAGCGATGTTGTAAATAGCCGCGCGAGGCGGCTGTTCCGCCCGTGAGATAGAATTCTGTATCCGCTTGATGAATGGCTTGGATGACGCGGTCTTGAAAGGGATATAGAATATCAAAGTAAAAAGAAGAGTTATTAGCCACGGAGATATTCGGGGTGTTTTTCTGGGAGCCACTTGACGAGAAAATCGAACCCGCGCACGCGGCTCTTGGAACGGATTTTCCCGCGCCAGCGCGACCAATTCTCAATCAGCCTTTTATACCCGATCAAGCGGATGATTTCATTGTACGAGGCGTATTCCAACACGCGCCGCGTTGCCCAATCCTGATTCAAGCGTCCCTTCACGAGACGACCGTTGAGGATTTCGTAGAATTGGGCGGGATCGAGGTCGTAATCCCACAAGTATGGGAGTTGCTGTGTTTCTTGCATGGTTTAATTATACGGTAAAAGGATACAAAGCAGTGAAATGATTGGAGACTGGAGTCCTAAGTTTTCGGGTCCTTCGATGGTGATGAACATGGACTTATTTTATCCCCACTTGAAATGGATTTCTTCACGCGCATGAAGTCGCCAGCAAGCCAACCCTGCATGAGCAACACGGATAACATTTCCCATGCGTTTGGCTTGCGTATTAAATTCAGGATGTTTGAGCAGGCGGCGGATGAAAATTGCGGCTTCCGATTTCTCCACATCCAGATAAATCAGGGAATAACGAGCGTGGCATAACGTGGGTTTGAAAAAGTCATCATCGCGCGTAAAGAACGTTGGGCGTCGTAAGCCTTGCAGGAAAGGGATTATCTCGCTATCTTTCATGCCGCTATGCCCAGCATTGACGCCGACCTGTTTAATAGAAACACGCCAACTTTCAAGAAGTTGGCGTTGGCTTTTGGAGATATTTTCGTCCAGAATATTCATGCGGCGAGAGGCTCAAGCGTAAATTCATCTGCGTGCTTGATGAACGCCTGACTAGCTAGTTGGATCGCCTCTTGAATAGCCTCTTTAGAAATGCTATCGTTCCATTCCTCGATGATGGTTTCCCAAGCCATTCCGCTGGCGACCTGTTCCAACACATCGGAAACCAGAACCCGCGTGCCGCGAAAGGTTGGCTTGCCGTGACATATCTCAGGGTCGGTCACGATAAAACGTCCCATAAATTGAGTGGTGGATATCGTGCTCATTTGTGTTTCTCCTTACTCAAAAGCGATTATATCATTCTCTAAAAATGGGGATGTGCGATGTCTTGCCTGAGCCTTCGGGTCCTTCGAGGGTGATGAACATGGGGGAAGTTAGAGAATTGGAGGATTAGAGAATTGAGATTGGGTAAGTATAAAGTAGATGTCGCTATTGCGCCACGTAACGCAGGGAAACAAGTAAACAGGGAAACTCAGACGGGGTAAAATAACAGGGTACTTTTCAATTAGGAGTTTGAGATGAATATCGAAGAAATTCAACAGGCAATCGCAAAATTATCACCCGGTGAATTGGCTCGTTTCCGTTCATGGTTCAAGGAATACGAGAACAATACTAAGTTAAACGATTCAAAAGAATCAATTGAAGATAAGGTCAAAAGACTGAGAGGCTCCCTCAAGGGGAAAGGCGCCTTGGAAGCCTTGATGGAGGAAAAACGCAGAGAGATGGAAAGGGAAAATGAATAGGAAGATTAAAGCAAAAGGCACAAACGCTTTTCACGTTCACGCCTCGCCGACATTGGAACGTTCTTCACTTGGCAAACAGATAAAAGCACAAAATCGCTAATACGATATTTTTGGAATACTTAACCCAACCCAGTATACCTTGCCATTGTATTCGATGAATGGCGAGTTATTGACAACCTGCCAAAAATATTCAAGCTTAATGCCCGTAATTTTTCCATCAGGCACAATCTTTTCAAAGTCTTCTGGCGAAAAATCAAATCCACTCTCAATCCAAGAATATTTTGGCTCAATATCCGAATATTTGTAGGATGTCTCCTCTATTGGCAAGAACACTAAATATCCAATGGTCGGAACAAATTCTTTTCTTTCAACTCCTGCCCCAGATTGCAGATACTGAACCCATTTGGATATTTCATCATTCGCATCCAATGAATTAATTTGACTTCGATTAAGTAGCTGTATCCTAATACTCGAAGTCGAAGTGCCACCATATTCAAACCAATTAAAGAAGCCAGCATTTACAAAATCTTCAACCAACTCCTTTAGTTCAGTTTGAGACATATAACCTTCAAAAACCGTTCGGGAGTAATCAACGTGATGTTCAGCCCAAACAACATAACCATCTCCCCAAACTCTAAAATCGGGGATGTAGTTAATATCAATTTCTGCAATACCCATTTCATATGAAATGACAACGTTATCAGACGATGTATTCCATTCAGCTTTTGGATGTTCACTACTATACTTAAAAAATAAAAAGGAAATACAACCAGTAATCAGTAAAACGCGAGAAATGGAAAACGGAAGATAAGATTTGGATTTCATCATTTAACGAAACATATCCGCTTGCCTCCCCTACTCTCTAAAAATCCTCACATGCCTGCGTGGTTCTTTTCCATACGAGTGACTGACCAACTCGGCGTTGCGCGCCATTTCGTGTTGGATGCGGCG
>MWTB01000033.1:2107-81947 GCA_002050275.1 Anaerolineae bacterium UTCFX1 | reverse complement strand
CCGCCCACACGCAGGTAACGCAAGCCGTTAGGTCGTCCCTTGCACAATAAAACCTGTCAGAAAAAATGATGTAAAGCAATAACGAGGTCGATATGCGGGAGGATTTGAAAAATGCGATTAACCGAAAATGGAGCAATCACCTTGTTAGTTTTGGTATGATTTCGTTTGTAGAAAACACGCTAGGAAATAATAAATTCTAAAATGTTTCATATGCTACAAGTGCAACTATTTTAAGTACAGGTTATATTGAAAAAGGCAAAATGTATTCGTATTCTATAAATCAAAACATTCAAGGTTTATTAATTCTTACAAATCAATGTGCGATGCACTTTTCAAAAGAAAAAAGAGTAGAAATCGCATCGCTTGATGCAACTGAAATTGAATTGAAAAAACATTTACTTACACCCTTCATCCAGTTACGCTCCACTGTCAGTTCTACTTACATGAATATTGGCGCGTTGAATTCAAAGGAATTCAAAATGGCTTCAGATATAATTACATATTCAATTCAAAAGCAAAAAGAATTGTTGGAACAAAAAAGGAAGCGTCGTAAATAATTCGCAAACAGAGCGAAGTCTACCCCTTTCATGAAATCACGTGAGTAATAATGGAAATCAATTCAAGCGATAACCTTTACGAAAAGTGCGTTGAAAAATATTCATTAGCAAAGAAAAAATTTTGCACATTTAATGACTTTCAAGAAATATTTCAGGTTAATGACCAAAAAATGGTTATTAACTTATTGAACGTTACATGCGTTGAAGGGGATAAGGTCAGACCAAAGGAGTTGTGGAAAGTTATACACAAACTCGATGATAACGGAATTCCCTACAGAGATTTTATAAAAGACTTAACCGAATTTAGTTCACTAAGCTACTTGTTGTTAATTTATCCTGATTTACATTTTCAAAAATCAGAGAAGCCAGATTTCATTCTGAAAATCGAAGATAGATTGATAGGATTAGAAGTAACTTCGGCAGTTTCAGAAGTTGAAAAGCAAGTCAATAAAGTTGCTAAATTTAATTTTGGGAGAAACAAAACTGTCGAAGATATCCAAGATTACATAGATAAAAATCACCGAAATATCACTGATAAGTATGGTCTTTACGACATAAACGGAAAGGCTGTTTTATCACCATCCAAAGGTTCAGTTGATTGTCATGTCTATAAAAAATTGATAGTTGAAAAGGCGCTTAACAAGGCAAAGAAAGCAAAGAAGTATTCTTCTTTCTCTGAAATGTGGGTTCTAATTGACACTGAAGACAATCTTTGCTTTACTGAAAAACACGACGCTGAAGAATTGTCAAAATTATTCGGTAAGGAAGATAAGAATTTAATGGGCATAAGTAAGGTTATCGTAATAAACGTTATAAATAAGGTCTCTATGCTTTACGATGTAAAAAGTCAAGAATTTGATTTTATAAGGCAGGAAAGTGTTTATGAATAACAAAAACGGGCTAACAAAGCGTGCGCCTGACGCTGGGGATTCTGCGCACATCCCAAGCATTTTTTCACGCCTTATCATTTTTCTGGTTGGACGGCTTCGCCGTCCCCGCCCCAGCGCAAGTAACGCAAACCGTTAGCCCCTTCGTTAAATAGGAAACTCAATCTATCTCATGGATAAGAAAACAACTCTAATCAAGCAATTAGATTTTGCCGCCCTTTCTGCATGGCTGATTGCTAGTATAGTCATGGCTGTTATGGCTCTTCTCTTATTTGGACAAGATTTCCGCGGTTACTATGCAGCCGCTCGTGTAATTATCGAAGGTGGCAATCCTTATGATTATCGTACATTGGCATCTGTACTACTTGCAACAACAGGAGCAATGGGAAACAATCCGTACTATTACGCTCCGTTTTTTGCTTGGTTCATAATTCCACTCGCATGGCTGCCTTTCAATATCGCCCGTATTTTTTGGATGCTATTTAATTTAATATTGTGGAATTACAGTCTGTTGCAACTCAGCAATCTACTCAAATGGAGTCAAACAGGCTGGCGTAAATGGTTTTTATATTTATTTGCAACTTTTCTTTTTGCTTGGATTACTTGGCGTTATGAACAAACTGGAATTATCTTATTTGCATTGTTGCTTGGAGTGTTACTTGCGTTGCAAAATAAAAAATATATTTGGGCTGGCGTCTGGTTAACTTTGCTACTTATTAAACCCAACATCACACTTATACCAATAATAATCATTGTTTTCTGGCTTATTCGTCATCGGAATTGGCAACCAATAGTAAGCATGGGAATATTAACTATTGGATTGCTTGTTTTAGCATCTATAATAACGCCCAATTTATATCATCCCTTTTTTGAGACAGGCTTTGGTCAAGGTCTTTTCAGCACTCTTGATGGACCAGACAGTATAGTAGCCATTCGCGTTAATACTACTTTATACGATTGGCTAACAATGTTTCAAGTCTCTCGTGAAGTAGCCCGCGCAATATCAGCCATAGTATTCTTGATTGGCTTAATAATATTGGGAGTTGTAACTTGGAAATCAGATTCGGTAATATTAATTGTTGCATCAGCGCTCCTTGTTAATTTTGCAATTACTCCTTATGCTCTTCAATATGACTACCCACTATTGACACTGGTATTATTCTGGAATATTGCAATTGCACAATACGGGAAAAACAATGGATTAAGATATATAGGAACAGGGGTTATTTTCTTTATTGCGAGTATTCCATTTTGGGAACGCCCTATTTCAGATGGCTATTGGATAATTATAGGGTTGATTGGATTGACCATTTGCAATTGGTATAATGCTGACAAATCAAAGATTCAGTCAAGTTTATTATGAGCAAATCATACCAAGTATTTTTTCTTATAAATATGGGGCTAACAAAGCGCGCACCTGACGCTGAGGATTCTGCGGCAATCTCAAGCATTTTCCTGCGCCTTATCATTTCTCTGGCTGGACGGCTTCGCCGTCTGCGCCCCAGCGCAGGTAACGCGAGCCGTTAGGCAGTTCCTTGCATAATATGGTAATCAATGAAAATCAAAAGCATCATCACGGTTTTGCTTGTTGCTTTTATTTTGGCTTCATGTGCGCCAGTGGCTAAAGTCGTTCCGACAGAAACGACAGTTCCAACTTCAATATTTACGCCTGTTCCACCGACACCCACAGTTACACCAACTTCGATATTGACACTGGATGACATTAGAGCCATTATTTATGCGTCAAATCCTGAGTCTCCACAATACGACCCGAAATCCGCTATATATGCTGAATTTCCTGAAGCGGTAAAACAACTTTCTACGATGGGTTCAAATGGGGTTGAAGCCGCAGGTGACCTGGCGGGTGCAATCAACTTTCCTCGCCAAGATTCATATTTAGCGGCACAGGCTCTTATTACTCTTGGAACTGATATAACATCGACAACAATAGCAACCCTTTTTAGCAACTTGGACTCAAGTTACTATCCTAACCAAAAACCAGAAGCTCTTATTTATTCAATTATTTTATTAAGTACCACGGGCAATAGAGCATCATGTGCTGTTGGAAATATTGGACCTCTACTGTGGAATTCTGACTCAAGGGTTCGTTCTGCGGCAGCGTTTGCGCTAGACATAATTACCGAACAAGACCTTATTACAAGCCAGTACGAAATCGAAATTTCTCCATCCTTCATGGCAAATTCAATATTCGCCGATGAGCCAGAAGGGAGTATTGCTGGAACAGCGAGACAATGGTGGAACAAACAAGGTTCAAAGGTAAAATGGCATTCGAGTTATGGTCCCTGCGACCCTTAACTTCCTTACAGAGAGAAACTGCCCAACAAAGCGCGCACCTGACACTGGGGATTCTGTGGACATCCCAAGCAGTTTCACACACCTTATCATTTTTATGGCTGGACGGCTTCGCCGTCCCCGCCCAGCGCAGGTAACGCAAGCCGTTGGTTGGCTGGCAAATCAAGGTCACAAAATCAAAAATCAGAGATCGGAGATAATCATGAAAAAAATCATTGTAACAATTCTGCTGTTTATAATGCTTTCTGCATGCTCACAAGCCATCGAAACGTCATTTCCTGCTGAAACTTTACAGCCTACAATAGCGCCTATAGTCACAGAAATGCCCGAAATTCCTACACCAACGGGTGCATGTCCCGCTGAAACAGCAAACTTGAAACTTTTCATAAATTCCGATAGCGGTTACTGTTTCCTTTACCCAATAGAAGATACTCCCTTGCCGCCTTACATAGTTGTCGTCAATCCCAACGGTGTATCTGGGGGAGATTTTCTTCCAGGAGACGCTTTGGTGCAAGTCAGCATAGAAGCCGCTTCAGGAAATACTGTTGCTCAAATAGTAGATCAAAAAATTACAGAAGCGGGAGAAGGTTTCAATATCACGCGCAGTGAAATTCTGATAGACGGGAAACAGGCGATCGTAGTGGATGGTCTACCTGCTCAGGATCCTTGGCGCGAAGTTTTCATTGTTGACAATGACCGCCTATATCACATGTTCTTTCAACCTTGGATACCGAATGCTGAGTGGTTTTCGGAATTAGAAAAATTATATTCATCAGTTATAGATTCCTTTCATATTTTTCAACCCGTGCCATAACAAAAGGTAAAATTCTTTTTGCTGTCAAATTCTGGTAGGCAAAACGCCAGCCAACAAAGCGTGCGCCTGACGGGTGGGTACAGGTCGCGGTTTATAATCAGTTTCGTCCGCTCGGGCGCTTCCCTGCCCTCAGGCAGGGTCCAAGTCCCGCCCACCCGCCGCGGGTAACGCAAACCGTTAGCAACCCCGTGCAAAACATAAATTCGTTTTTGATTCGCAAGTTTAGGCTTTCATAATTGGAGCAAAATGCTTTTGACTCGGTTATTTTCTTCAAGCAAGCGAGCAATCTTAACCCTGATTCTTTTTAGCCTTGTCACCGCTTGTGCAGCTGAGCCTAGGTTACAACAACTACGCATTACAAATAGTGGAAATACAGATATTAAAGGGTTGGTAGTTGTTTCTCCTGCTGGTCAAGGTTGGGATGCAAGAATAAGCCGTATTGAATTCGGAGATTTACCAGCAGGTCAAACCTCGGAATATCAAAATGCCCCAAGCGGGGTTTACAGGTACGCCGCTTATGAATATGTATTAGATGCTCGTGTAGTAAGACAACCTGTAATAGATTGGGTTGGCGAAGAGCCAATGACAGGTAAAAAAATCACATATCAAATAATGCTTGACCTAAACAAGGTGACTGGCAATCAAGTAAGTCTCATTACAGTTTTGATTGATGAACCATGATAGGAATTAAGCAAGTTCTATTTTCAGACATTGCCAGAATACGAGTTTCGTGTAAAAGGTAGGCGTGATGTAGTGGTGTCTTTTTTCAGCAGTCGTTTTGGTAAGCAAGTAGGTTGCCCAACAAAGCGCGCACTTGACGGGTGGGACTGCGCTTCGCGCGTGCGACATTTTCAAACATTTTTCTGGCTTCAGGCTTTTTCTGCTCTCAGGCAGAGTCCACGTCCGCTCACACGCGGGTAACGTAGCCGTTGTATTTCAAGTTAATAAAAAAGCGGATATTGGGTCTTACCCAATATCCGCTTTTTTGTCCGTTTATCCGTGACCAAGTCCGCTTACAACGTCCTCACATATCGAAACTGCTTATAGCCTGGCGGGTCGGCGTTGATGGCGGAATCCACCGTCACGTGGAGCAAGGCTGGTTTGCCCGAGTCTGCCGCCCGTCGGAGAGAGGCGGGCAAGTCCTCCACTGCATCCACTTTTTCGGCGTAGCATCCCAAACCTTGCGCGATCAAATCGTAGCGCGTCTCGCTTGAAAGATTCACGCCCTGTTGTTGTTCGGTTGGGATACCGCCGAAGTTGTGCGCCGAGCGCTCCATGCCCCAGCCGTCGTCCACCGCCACCAGCACAATGATCGGCGCGTTCTCGCGCACGGCGGTTTCCATCTCCATGATGTTGAAGCCCGCCGCGCCGTCGCCCGTGATGCAATAGACGGGACGTTCGGGCGCGGCAAGTTTCGCGCCAATCGCAAACGGGATGCCCGTGCCGAGATAACCCATCTTCACCGAATAGAGAAAACTACGCGGCTCATAAATTTGATTGAACGCCACGCCCCACAACGTGGTGTTGCCGCCATCCAACACGGTGACGGCGTTGCGTGGGAAAAAACTGCGCGCATTGAAAACCATCTGCCCAGGGTTGAGTCCGCGCGCGGGTTGCGCCAGCAAAAACTGCAGACCGTTCGTCATCGTCTCCTGCGTCAACTCGCGGTAACGCGCCAGATCGGGCATCTCGCTTCGGGCGGCGGTCTTCGCTTTCACTTTGGAGATGATCGCTTTCAGCGCGGCTTTCGCGTCGGCGACGATGCCCACATCCACAGGGCGATTCAACCCGATGGAAAGCGCATCGGAATCAATTTGAATTGTTTTCTGTTTCTCGGGCATTCCCCACGCTGGAGGCGACCCCCAACCGTCATATTCGCCGAGCCGCGAGCCAACCACGAGGACGACATCCGCTTCGTTGCGCGCCAGCGACGTGGCTTGCATATCGAAGAGGAAAAAATAATGCGGATGATCTTCGGGGATCGCGCCGCGCGCGCCCATGCTCGAACCCATACCCGCGGCGAGATAATTTCCCAACTCCAAAAATTCAGCCGAGGCTTCTGCCCACAACACGCCCTTGCCTGCATGCAGATACGGCTTCTTGGAATTTGCCAGCAGTTCGGCGGCTTGCTCGATCCAATCTGGGTCGCCCGCACCCATATCCACTTTGCGATATTGCGAAGATGGATACACGGGAACTTTGTCCGCGTCAATTTTCACGCCCATCAATTCATCAGGGATGGCGATGAACGCGGGACCAGGTCTGCCCGTGAGCGCGGCGCGGAAAGCGGCGCGCACCATCTCGGGCAGTCGCTCAGGCTGACGGATCAACGCGCTATATTTTGTGATCGGTTTCGCCAGCTCAACGAGGTCGGTCGCCTGCCACGCGCCGCCCCGCTCAGGGTCGGTGGTGAGACGCCTGCGCGTGCAGGCAATCGCAATGATGGGATGTCCCTCCGCATACGCGCTGGAAACGCCCGCCAGCATATTCGCCGCGCCTGGTCCTGGCGAGCCGATGACAACGCTCGGCTTGCCGTTCGTGCGCGTGTATCCCTCCGCGAGATGCACCGCGCCTTCTTCGTGGCGGCAGTTGATGTGACGGATTCCATACCGCGCGGCGTGGGCGGTGAACGGGATATGCGCCCCGTCTATGATGCCGAACATCATCTCGATGCCCTCGGCTTGCAAACATTTTGCCAGCAGTTCTCCAACAGTTATTTCGGTCATGTTGTCTCCTTTTATTTCTGTACGGCAACGTTCACGTTGCCCTGCATGAACAAGGTAAACCTTGTCTTACTGTACGGCAATGTTCACATTGCTCTGACAAGGTAAACCTTGTCCTACAAAATCTTCCGTTCCCGTAACCAAACTTCCGTTCGTTTCATCCCTTCCGCCAAATCCACTTGCGGATACCAGCCCAACAACTCATGCGCTTTTTGATTCGAGACGGTGTTTTTCTTCGAGAGCATTTCCATCGCGCCGCGTCCAAGTTCGGTCTGTTTGCCGAGCAGGGTAAAGATCACGCGCCCAAATTCGGCAATCGCAATCGCGGACGAGCTACTCATCATGCGCGGGCTTCCCTTCCCCAGCATCCGATAATAATGACCAAAGAAAGTTTCGCAGGTGATGGTTTCTTCGCCGCCGATGATGAAGATTTGACCCGCGCCTTCGTCTTTTTCAGCGGCAAGCACAATACCGTTCACGAGGTCGTCAATGTAAATGGCGCGGAAGATTCCCTGTCCATGCGCGGGCAGGAGGAAGAGTCCCTTTCGAATCATCTGCACGGGAATCAACGTCCACGGGCGGGAGCCTGGTCCGTAAATGTCGGCGGGACGAATCACCGTGCAAGTCATCTCACCCTTCGCGTGCGCCGCAAGGACGACATGCTCGCTGGCGATCTTCGTATCCACATAGGGATTGCCCGTCGGCAGAACTGGCGCGGACTCGTCGGCTCGATCGTCGGTATTGAAGCGCATGGCGGCAAGCGATGAAATATGGACGAAGCGTTTCACGTCCGCGCGAATTGACGCATCCAACACGCGGCGCGTTCCCAACACGTTCACCCGCCACGCCTCTTCTCTCGATACATTGTTGGTCACAATCGCGGCGGTGTGGATGACGAGGTCACAGCCATTCAGCGCGGATTCCCAATCTTCAGGCTTGGAAACATCGCCAGCGACGATGTTCAATGCGGAGTCGGCGCGAACGTCCAGCCCGCAGGTCTCCGCGCCCAATGCGCGATAGCGCTCTGCGAGCGCGCGCCCGACAAATCCCAGCGCGCCAGTGATGAAGACTTTTTGATAACGGGTTGTGTTCATTTTTATAAATCTTTTGGACGCGGATAAACGCTGAATACGCGGATTTTGTTTTTTATCTTCCGCGTTTATCCGCGCTCGTCAGCGTCCAATCTCCGCAAAATAAATTTTGCATTACGAGTTTCTCTCTTTCCGAATCTTTTCCAGCCGCTTCATGCCGCGCCGCTTCATGGATTCATACAGCCAAAGCATGAGCGACGGGTTGGCGTGATTCAACTTCGTCAGCCAGCCGCGCCAACGTGGGAGGTTGAGTTCGAGCGGTTGATCGCGCATGGCTTTCCAGAAGGCGCGCTCCAGATCGAAAACTGTCAGCGTGGCGCCGCTAAACGCAAGCGCGGCTTCCTCCCCCGCCGAGTCGAGGCGTTCGGTCAGCACAGGCGTATCCACCAGATCGGGCGAAATGACCGTGACTGCCACTCCCAGTTTGCGCCATTCAATCGCAGTCGCAATCGAAGCGTTTCGCAAACCGCCCTTCGCCGCCGAATAGAGCGCGTTGCCAGGCGTGGGCGAGACTCCCGCCAGCGAAGCGACATTGACGATGTGCCCCGCCTTCTGTTTGAGCATGATCTCGCCGACGAGTCTCATCCCGATCAACGCGCCTTTGAGGTTGATGTCTATCACGCGGTCAATTGCGTCGAGGGGCTGGTCGCGCAAAAATGCGGGACGATTCGCCCCCGCGATGTTGAACAGATAATCAATGCGCCCGAAGCGACTCAGCGTATCGTTAATCAACGCCTGCCACTGCTCCGCTGAGCGAATATCGAGCGCGTGAAGAATCATGCGTTCGTTGGGCATAAATATCGAGCGCAGTCCATCTATATTGGAATCGGCGAGTACCAATTGATACTCGCCGATTTCCTTCGAGAGGACTTCCGCCCAATGTTTGCCGATTCCGCTGGCGGCGCCCGTGATGATAATGGTTTTTAGGGTCATATTATTTTATTGGACGCGGATAAACGCTGAATACGCGGATTTTACTTTTTCTCTTTCCGCGTCCAATTGAATTGACATTTACTTTGCAGAGTTTGTGGATAGCGTCGCCATTTCGCGGGCTTTCGCTTCATTGACTCGCAACATCAACGCCCAGCCAACGAACAGGAACACGGCAATCGAAAGAAGCGCGAGCCTGTGACCTGATTGCTCGGCGACCAACGCTGTCTGTCCCTGCGCTTGATACCAGAGAGTCAACTCAGCCGCGAGCCAGCCGAAGATGGCGGGACCGATGAACGAGGAGGTGCGTCCCGTCAATGCGAAGAAGCCGAAGAACTCGCCGCTCTTGCCTGGCGGGCTGAACGTGGCGACGATCGCGCGGCTGACGGATTGCACGCCCGCCATCGCCGCTCCGATGAACGCGCCGATGATGAAGAAGTGGGTCTGGTTTTGGGCGAAGTACATCGCGCCGATGCAAGCCGCCATCAGGAAGATGGAAATGGTCAACGCTTTTTTACCGCCGATGCGGTCTTGCAGATTCCCGAAGAGCAACGCGCCGACCACATTCGTGGCTTGCACGACAATGAAGAAGATGATCAAGCCCGTCTGCTCCAAGCCGAACAATACGGCTCCGAGGATCGCGGCAAAATCGAGCGCGATGATGATGCCTTCATTGTAGATAAGATAGGCAAGCATGAACTTGAGGAATTCGTTGAATCCGCGCGCGGCTTTGATCGTCCCGCTCAGTTGTTTGAACGCGACGCTGATGTAGTTCTCGCCTGCGGGCAGGGCTTGCGGCTGGGCGCGTTCCTTCAGCCAGCGGAAGATGGGAATGGACGCCAGCGCAAAAAAGATCGCGGTGACGATCAGCGTGCTACGCACCACGAGCAGATTGCTGTCAGTCATCAAGATCGGCGGGAGGATGAGGAGCAGGATGACAATGCCGCCAGCGGAGCCGATCGCCCAGCCCGTTCCCGCGATGCGACCCGTCTCTTCAGGCGCGGCGATCTCAGGCAGGAGCGCGTCGTAGAAAATTTGCGCGGCGCGGTAGCCAAGTTCCGATAAAAGGAAGAAGATGACCGCCAGAGCGATCGTCCCTTTTTGGGTGAAGAATAATAATGCGGTAAATACAACCGAGAGCGCAGTGAAAAAGAGCAGGAATTTTTTCTTCGCGCCCGAATAATCGGCAATCGCCCCCATGATCGGCGCGGCAATGGCAACGAGGATCATCGCAACTGAAATGGACAAGCCCCACAAGCGCGAGCCTTCCGCGCCGCCCACGACTTGATTTTTGAAGTATGCCGAGTAAACTGCCAGAAGAACGACCGAAGCGTATGCGGAATTTCCGAAATCGTACAAGTACCACGCCATGCGTTCCCGCTTCGTGGATTTAACTTGCGGAACAGTGTCTGCCATCTTTCAATCCTCCTCGCCGATATGAAATTGTCTTACATTTCGCGCAAGTATATCATTGAGGGCGAGAGCTTTGGCAAATAGAAATGTATAGAATCAAAAAACGGATGTTGACACAAGCCAACATCCGTTTTGTTTTGCCGTTTTACTTCACCTCCACCAGCACAGCGCGGACGATGCGGCGGTAGGCGTAAGAGTCGTCTGAGGCGTTGTAGCCCTGACAGGTGATCAGCGTGAGGTAGGCGTGATCTTGCAGGGACTTGAAGGCGTAACTCGTGGCGTAGGGACGCTCCACACGCGTCTCGCGCACTTCATAGATGTATTGCTGACCGAACAAATGCACGATGATGCGGTCGCCATATTTGAGTTCTTTCAAGTTCGCAAACGGACCCGCCAAGCCGTCCGCGTTGGTGACGTGCGCCGTGAGGACCGAGTTGCCGTTCCACGTCGGGAAGGCGCTGCCGTTCAGCCAGCCAGCGTTGTTGCCGAGCCAATCTACATTCCAGGTTTTATCCTTGGCTTGCGGCACGCCAACGATGGTGGACTTGACCTTAAGCGCGGGAATCTCCAGCCAGAGATCGCCCATTGCGCTATAAGCAAATTCGGCGGGCTGGGCGGGGAGCGTGGTGATTTTGTTCGGGGCAAAACCAGTTTTGGGCAGGGAAGAGGCGTTCGTCACTGAGGCAGGGACCGCCACCACAAAGTTGAAGGTGTAATCGGAGAGTCCGCCGTTGAGTTCGTTGAAGGAGGGGTCTTCGATGGATGTGGTGCCGCAGACGAACAGGCGGTAGGCGCCGACGGGCAGAGCGGCGCTGAGCGTGACGGTGGAGGTGTAGAGCGCGGCGTTATACGTCACGCCTGTAATCGTGGCTTGCGTGTCGTCGCCCGCCAAGCCGCCCGCGCAGGAGACGGTGTTGAAGACAGAGTCCGCGCCATCTTCCACGACCATGTAATTGAGCGGATTGGTCACGTCGTTCGGGTTGGCATTGCCCGCGTAATCTGCCACGTTTTCGCTGAAGGTGACGGTGAAGTTGTTCGGACCGGGGGCAGTATACGAAGCGAGCAGGCTGGTCGTGACGACGGTAGGCGGGGTAATATCTAATACTTCATACGCGCCGATGTCGCAAGTCCCATTTTGCGGACGCGCCACGCCGCGCTGATCGGTGGCGGGACAATCGACGTTCGTGCCTGCGTCAATCGCGGGCGAGCCTGCCAGCAGAGCCAGTGTTTGGGTGTCGCCGCCGTTGTTCGCCAGCGGGCCGAGCATGGGATCGCCGCTGAGGGCTGGGGAACAGGTGTTATCTTCCACTAGATTGTTCGCGTTCGTGCCGAGCGTGTCGTCATTCTTGCAATCTGCGGCGCCAGTGGAATTGGCGATGAGGGTGTTAGTCAGGTGGAGCGTGCCGCTCTCATTCCAGACGGCGGCTTGTGAAGCGCTGGCATTGCCCGAGATGGTGACGTTGATCAAAGTCGCCGTGCCGAAATTCCCACTTTCGATGGCGCCGCCGCCAGCGCTGGTGGCGGTGTTCTCCGCGAGCGTGCTGTTCGTTACGCTCAGAGAAGCGCGGTTGGAAATCCCGCCGCCGCCGAAGGTAGCCGTATTGCCGCTGAGCGTGCTGGCGGTGACCGTCGCAGTTCCATAGTTGTAAATCCCGCCGCCGCGGTAGTCAGCCGTATTGCCGCTGAGCGTGCTGGCGGCGATCGTCGCAGTTCCAAAGTTGGAAATCCCGCCGCCGCTGTCGTCAGCCGTATTGCCGCTGAGCGTGCTGGCGCTGATCGTCGCAGTTCCCTCGTTGTAAATCCCGCCGCCCTCGAGGGCCTTTCCATTTCGCACAGTCACGCCGTCCAGCGTGAGGTTGCCCGCCGCGCTAATTCTCAGCACGCGGTAAGTGGCTACGTTTGGATTAGCGTGCGCTTGAATAATGGTGTTCGCGGCGCCGTTGCCCGTGATGGTGATTTCGGAAGTAACGACGGGCAGTTGACTGCCGACAAGCGTGATGGTGTAATCCGCGGCGAAGGTGATCACGTCCGCGCCGGAGCCTGCCGCGCAGTCCGTCGAGCCGGATTGATCGTCCGCGTTGGCGTTGGTGATCGCTTCGCGCAGGGTGCAAAAGCCGTCGTTGACGATTGTGTCATCGGCGCTGTTGACGATTATGCCCACGACCCACTGGGCGTAGAGGGTTGCGTCTGCCGCGAAGGGATAGGTCGCGCCGTCCGCGTAGGTTGTGCCGCTCCCGTCAGCCGCCGTGTTCCAGTTGAGGAAGTTGTAGCCCGTACGGGTGAAGGCGTTTGGCGTGAGCGCGGTGGGAGCGCTTGCAACTTGCGGACTCATTGAGCCCGTCCCGCCGTTGGCGTCGAAGGTAACGACGTAGCCTTCAAACTCATACGCGCCGATGTCGCAAGTCCCATTTTGCGGACGCGCCACGCCGCGTTGATCGGTGGCGGGACAACCGACGTTCGTGCCTGCGTCTATGGCGGGCGAGCCTGCTAAAAGAGCCAGCGTTTGGGTGTCGCCGCCGTTATCTGCCAGCGGAGCGAGCAGGGGATCGCCGCTGAGGGCTGGGAAACAGGTGTTATCTTCCACCAGATTATTCACATTCGTGCCGAGCGTGGCGTCGTTTTTGCAATCTGCGGCGCCAGTGGAATTGGCGATGATGGTGTTGGTCAGGTGGAGCGTGCCGCTCTCGTTCCAGACGGCGGCTTGTGAAGCGCTGGCGTTGCCCGAGATGGTGACGTTCGTCAGCGTGGCTGTGCCGGAATTCCCACTGAGGATGGCGCCGCCGCCACCCGTAGTGGCGGAGTTGCCCACGAGCGTGCTGTTGGCTACGCTCAGAGAAGCGCGGTTGGAAATCCCGCCGCCTTCGTTAGCCGTATTGCCGCTGATCGTGCTGGCGGTGATCGTCGCAGTTCCATAGTTGTAAATCCCGCCGCCGAAGTTAGCCGTATTGCCGTTGAGCGTGCTGGCGGTGATCGTCGCAGTTCCATCGTTGTAAATCCCGCCGCCGTTGTAGTCAGCCGTATTGCTACTGAGCGTGCTGGCGGTGATCGTCGCAGTCCCCCAGTTGTAAATCCCGCCGCCGTAGTTGCCAGCCGTATTGCCGCTGAGCGTGCTGGCGGTGATCGTCGCAGTTCCAAAGTTGGAAATCCCGCCGCCGTCGAAGGTAGCCGTATTGCCGTTGAGCGTGCTGGCGGTGATCGTCGCAGTCCCCCAGTTGAGAATCCCGCCGCCGAGGAAGCCTTTTCCGTTGCGCACGGTTACGCCGTCCAGCGTGAGGTTGCCCGCCGCGCTAATTTCCAGCACGCGGTAGGTGGCGGTGTTGGGCAGGGCGTGGGCTTGAAGGATGGTGTTCGCCGCGCCGTTGCCCGTAATGGTGATTTCGGAAGTAATGACGGGCAGTTGGCTGCCGACGAGCGTGATGGTGTAATCCGCGGCGAAGGTGATCGCGTCCGCGCCGGAGCCTGCCGCGCATTCGCCCGCCGAGCTGTAGAGTTGCGAATTTCCGTTGGCGTTGGTGATGGCTTCGCGCAAAGTACAGAAACCGTCATTGGCGATTGTGTCCGCGGCGCTGTTCACGACGAGTCCTGCCGCGCGAGCGGGTTGAACGCCGAGCGCCGCCAGAGCCAGCGCGGCACAGGTAAAAGCATAGAATAATTTTTTGAAGGTCTTCATCACAGCCCTCCCATAAACCGTCAAGATTGTTCCGTATTTTAGTATAGGCTTGACGATCTGTAAATGCAAAAACGGGTAAACATACTGCAAACTTCAGTTTGCGCCTAGCGCGCCGCGATCTTCACAATCGTCTACTCCATCATCACGATGTCCCGCTTTAAATCTCTGAGAGACTGTTTCCTAAAGGCTGAAGCCTCGTTCTTTTGTACACGGATACTTCGGCACTCCTTTCAGTCGCAGTACAAGTTTCATGGAACACACGGAAAAAGGCTCTTTCCGTGACAATCAGTGAAATTTGTGGCGTCCGTGTCCAATAAAGAAGTTACGAAACGTTCTCAAAACGCAAACTGAAGTTTGCGGTACGTTGCGAACCTTGCGCGTCTTTTGGCACAGTGAAGGTGTAGGGAAGCGTGTCGCTGGATTTGGCGGGGATGGGGACGCGGGTATAAGTGTAGGTATCCACCGGGTATCTGAGTTGATTTTAACGCAAATAGGCGCAAATCAGAGCATAGATCTTAATTCGTTCTATCTACGTTCACGTTAGCGCATCGCCTACAAGAGAGCGCGTTTCTACTGAATTCTGGAACGTTTAGGGCGTTAGATTTGCCGCCGGCAAAAAACGCGGCTGTCGGCGAAACTGCGTCGCTTGTTCAAAAGCGTACGCAAAGCGGATTAACGCCGGTTCTTGCCACGCCGTCGAAAAGAATGAGATTCCCACCGGCAAACCAAACACATACCCCGCTGGAACGGTTATATGCGGGTACCCCGCCACTGCCGCGAGCGACGTCGCTTCCACGTCCCAATTTAACACATCGCCATTCGCCAGATCAATTACCCAGGCTGGTCCGCCCGACGGCACGACGATCGCGTCCAATTTATATTTCCGCAGCGCCGCATCAATGCCCTGCGCGCGCGCCAAACGTAAATTCTTCGCTAAGGCATCCTTATATTTTTTCTCGCTCAACGGACCTTTCGCCTGCGCCGTCGTCATGCGTTCTTGTCCAAAATACGGCATCATTACGTCGGCATTTTCTTCGTTAAAGCGAATTACATCTTCCATCGAACGCACGCGAACGCCGGGCGCGACCGTTTTCAAATAGGAATTCAATTCCGCTTTGAACTCGTAATGCAATACATCCATTTCGCTTCCAGTCAACTTATCGAAATTCTTCACTAACGTTGGGTCAACAAGGGTCGCGCCCAAATGCTTCAGCGCTTCAAGGCAGGTTTCGAAAACCTTCAAAATACGCGGATTCGTTCCCGCCATCGCGCGAGCGACTCCGATGCGCGCGCCTTTAAGTCCATCGCGATCAAAACACTTAGAATAATTCGACATCGCTCGCTTGCGGCTTAGGCGCGTGGCTGGATCGCCCGCGTCCACGCCCGTCATCGCTCCAAGCATGATCGCCGCATCTGCGACCGTCCGCGCCATTGGGCCGGGCGTATCTTGGCTTCGCGCTACAGGGATAATTCCGCTTCGGCTCAACAAACCGAGCGTCGGCTTGATGCCTACGATTCCATTTGTCTGCGCAGGGCAGACGATCGAGCCGTCGGTTTCGGTGCCGACCGCCGCAACAGATAGGTTTGCCGCGATCGCCGCGCCCGATCCGGAAGACGATCCGCACGCCGAGCGATCCAAGGCGTAAGGGTTGCGCGTCAAACCGCCGCGCGACGACCATCCACTAACCGAACGCTTCGAGCGGAAATTCGCCCACTCGCTCAAGTTGGTCTTACCGAGGATTACCGCGCCCGCTTTACGAAGGCGTTTGACGATAAATGCGTCTTTGGCGGCAAAATTCCCCTCCAGCGCGAGCGAGCCGGAGGTCGTCTGCATATGATCGCGCGTGTCAATATTATCTTTGAGTAGAATCGGAATACCGTGCAACGCGCCCCGCTTTTTCGCGTCGCGTTCCGCATCCAACCGATCGGCGATGTTTAGCGCATCTGGATTAATCTCGATGATCGAGTTAATATGCGGACCGTTCTTGTCAATCGCTTCGATACGCTCCAAATATAAGGCGGTTAGTTGGCGCGCGCTCAATTCCCCCGCATCTAGTTTTTGCCGAAGTTCGGCAATTGTCCACTCCGGCAGAATCATCTTACCTACTGCCGCCGGTAATGTAATGCTCCAGTTGAGCGATCATGGAACGCTGCGCTTCCACCACTTCGCGCAGGACGTCGCGCACCGATAGGATGCCCATGAGGTTTCCATCCGCGTAGACCGGAAGATGACGGATGTTGCGTTCGATCATCAACATCATGCAGGCTTCGAGTTCCTCGTCCGCTTCAATCGAGACGACTCGAGCGGTCATGATCTCCTTGACCAAGGCATTCTTCGCCGTTTTGCCTTCCAAGTCTAGTTTGCGTACGCAGTCGCGCTCCGATAAAATCCCCTTTACGACGCCTTCTTCCACCACAAGGACCGCGCCTAAATTGTGTTGCGCCATCAGTTTCATGGCTTCCAACGCGCTGGAGGTGGGTGAAATCGAGTAAATCTGGCTCCCCTTCTTGCGGATCATGTCGCGGACAGTAGGCATGGCTCGCTCCTTATCGCCGGGTTTTCCGCGAGTATAGACTTAAACGCCCACGAACGCAAGCGTTAACTTGCGTCGTGACGGGTGCGGTTGTCGCCTACTGAAGCATGCCGCGAAGAGATCAAAAGCGGCGGCATTGTCTTTTTCGCTTATTGCGCTAGATCAAGTTTCTCCAACCCAGCACGCGTGATTTCGAACATTTCTTTCAGCGGATGGATGAGCGCGATGGTATAGAGCGCAAAGCCGGCGCCGTACAAAATTCCTTTTGCGGGTGCAGGAATGAAAATGCTAACCCAGATTATGACGCTTCCGAACATGGTGGCGGTAAGGCTGCCCCAACAACCGCCCAGTTGCGGATTCTCTTCTTTGAGGAAAGTGCGCCGCGCAATGTACGGGATGAGGGCGATGCCAAATTGCAAGACCCAACCGTAGATTAAGGGCTGAGGCGCTGTCGCTTCCACGGGTCCAGCCGCGATGAGGCGAGTTAGAATCAGCGGAGCGATGAGAACAGGAAGCAGAATCCAGATATACGAAGCCAGCAAATGCCAGCCGCCCGCGGTCGAGAGATGACCGCTCGCTTTAAGAGCGCGTCCCATCAGAGCGACAAGCCAAACCGTTGAGCCGATATGCAAGATCAAGCCTGCGATGGTGGCGGGCAGGTTGCCGCCCAGCCACGGTCCAAGCACGAGGAAGAATGCGCCAAGCGTCATACACCAAAAGATGATTGTAATATTCTTCGACGAACTAAGCGGGCGTCCAGCGATCATCGGGATAAAGTCCACGAGCAGCCCTGCAAAGGTCAGCGACATAAAGCCCCATGAATTGGCGTGAATATGCACTTCAAGCGGAATTTTGATATAGAGCGCATCGCTCCAATTGAGCCACAAGCCTGTGCCGATAATGACGCCGACCAACAGGTAGAACAGACCTGCAATGTAGAATTTGAGCGAGGCAGGCGCGTCGCCGCCTCGTAAAGCCCAAAGTTGGAGGAAGAGCAGCAAGGCAGAGATAAAGATCAGCGTGCCGCCCGCAAAGATCATAGCGTGGTTGACGCCGGAGAATCCCGCGATGAGCGCGATAAAACCCGTGTTGAGAGTCAGCCAGACGTCCCAACGCATAACAGGCTTCGCCTTTTTAACAAACAATGCAACCAACCCAGGCAAAAGTCCGAAGATTGCCTGAGAAAGAATCCCAAGCGTAATGAAGTGGACGCGCACCCATCGCAAGGCGGGAAACGCGGCTAACAGGTTCCAGCTAACGAAGGAGGCGTCCGCCGCCATGAGGATAGCGACGAAGGTATAGAGCAGCGTAGTGATAAGGTAAGGAATAGGCATTATTGCGCTCCTTTGACGCCCAAAAAGATCACGCGTGTTTTGGCGATTATGCTGCGTTTCGCGCCGCTGGGCGCAATGACGACGGCGCCGGGTTTAACGTCGAAGGTCTCATCGTCAACGGTAATCAAACCCTCGCCTTCGAGGAAGTAATACAGCGCCGCCTCGGCAGGGTGGACGGGAATCTGTTGCCCAGCCTCAAGTCCGGCCACGAGCGCCTTAAACTGCGGCGTGTCGGTTAAGAATTGCGGACGGGGTTCTTCAGGGGCAAAGACGGCTTTAGATCTCAATTCGGGAAAATAGTTGTTAGGCATAAATCTCCTTTCCAGTATGCCTAACTCTATCTATTGTCCCCATTTTGCGCCCCGACTTTTGTCGGGTAAACCACATGCTTTTTAACGGAAGAAATGCAATGGAAGTCCCCTTTATTATTTCTCTCCGCAGTTACGGTTTCTCTTCTGGTTTCGCTCGCGCCAGCAAGCCTCCACGGTCTATAATGCGGATTTGTTGCCGGTCTATTTCGATCAGCCCAGCCTTCGTCAGGTCGCGGATGACGCGGCTCAACACGTCCGGGACAGTGCCGAGGCGGGCGGCAAGTTCAATCTGGTTCGTCCAGCGGCGGCGTTTAATCACATCTCCTTCGGCTTGTTCCAAGAGCAGCGTAGCCAAGCGCGCTTCGACAGTTTTCAACGATAAGTCTGCGGCAAGCGTAACCAATTCGATGATCTTATCCGCCATGTTTTCGATAATTTGCATCGCAGTTCGCGGGTGAGTTGACACAATCTCTTCGAGCGCATGACGCGGAATCAGCCAGACGCCCGATTCTTCTAATGCAATTGCGGTGGCTGGGTTGGGGCGATGCGCTAACGCGCCCATTTCATTGAAGATTTCGCCCGCGTTGATAAAGCGCAAGACCTGCTTGCGTCCGTCGGGGGAAGATTTCAACGCTTTGAGAGAACCGTATTGCAAATAGAACAAATTCGATTCGACATCGCCCTCCCAAAAGATTACCGCTTCAGGCGCATAGACTTTCCACGAAGACGCATTCGCGAGGCGCCTCAAGGTTTCGCCATCCAGTCCGCGCAGATAATCGAAGGATTGCAAACGCTTTAAGAGGATCTCGGCTCGAGAGAAATTTTCACTCATACTGGACCATCATTAAGTTCTATCCGACATAGGCGAAATCTAAAACCCAAAAAACGCATACTAAGTCAAAAAATAGTTTGTTGAATCTTCCAAAAATCGGCAATTTCTCGCAGCTCTTCGGGATTCAATCCCCCTGCGCCGCCGCTCAGCAAACTGAGCATTTCATAATGAGCCGCCGTCTCGGCGTATTCGATCAAATCCAAAGCGCGGAGAATGGACTCATCTGCGCGCGCCATTACGCCATGCCGCGCCCAGATAACGATGCGGTGTATCCGCAAAGCAAGTTTAGTCTCCGTCGTCAACTGAGCGGAACCGGGCATGAGGAAAGGTATCGCGCCGATGCCTTCAGGCATATTGGCGATAGTCTCCGGCTGCCAACGCAACAGGCGGCGATTGAGCGTTTTCTCATCTTGAAATTCAGCGCGATGGCTGAGCGCAGTCAAATGGATCGGCTGGGCATGTAGAAGGGCGTGCAAAAGAAGCGTGCCGTCGCGCATTCGGTCGGCGTGGACGCCCAAATGCGAGTTGAACTCGCTGGTAACGCGTTGAAACGAACGGCGCGGCGAAGTGAGCAATTTCCCGCGTCGCCCGCCCGGCTCCACAACGATGCAAGCCAGATTCGCCAGCGGTTCTTCGGCGATCTCGCGCAACCGTCTCCCAGAACCGGAAACTATCACCGACATACCGGCTAATTCGGGCGAGTGATGCGGCAGTTCTATCGTCTCGACTTGTGGAAATAGATGGTCTACATGCAGCGGCGCGCGCACACAAACGGAAATATTGCCCGCCGCGCCCTCGGCGGCGTTCATCTCATACAGGCGTTTGCCCGCTTCGCCCATGTGTTTGAAAATCTGATCTAATTGAATATCTGTCATCGTGCCGCTATTGTATCAACCATACGCCGCGCTGACAACAAACGCTCGTCCGCCTGTCAGGCAAATAAAAAGGACTCCCATGCATGGAGTCCTTTCGCTGTCGGGGTGCCGGGATTTGAACCCGGGACCTCACGGACCCGAACCGTGCGCTCTACCGGTCTGAGCCACACCCCGAAAAGCGTGCGAATTATACCATCCCGCTCTGTTTTCGCAAGTTATGGTTCGAGCGAAATTTCCTGGCTGTATAAGTAAAACAAGCCGGAGATGCGGTCGTCATTCTGCCGGACGATCAGCCGCGCCGTCGTCGGTTCGGAAATCTTATAGGGAATCGTCGTCTCGACCATCTGCGGGTCAAGGCGTTCCACCGCAACGATGCGCGATCCAATTATCTTTCCCGCAGGATCAACCAACTCCACGATCGTCGAATTAAGGTTGAAGGGCCACAGGTCCATGCGCAAATTGAGCATGCCGCCCGAAGGAGTTTCTTTCGGCACAGGGTTGAATATCTTTATCGGCTCGGATGGGTTGCCCGGCGTGGTAATGTCATTTTCTCCCGACGACATCAAAAGCAGGCGCACAGAATTCAGCGATTGTATGCGCCCATGCTCATCTTGCGTGCTGACAGAGAGCCGTCCCAACTCCGATGCGGATTGAATTTCAAATGCCACTTGGATCGTCTGTGGAATGCCGCGCAACGAAGTCGGCACATTGCGTTTGAGCGTGCGCGTGAGCAGACGCCCGTCCTCGCCGTATAAGTCCACTTGTACAAGTTTGCTGGCGCCTACTGCAATAGTCATCCTCAACGTGATCGGCGAGACCACTTTGGACATTTGTCCCGGCGAAGTTATCAGGATGGCGGATTGTTTGTGGCCGGGGATCGATGTGCTGGTCAGCGTTGGGGCAAGAGTGAATGTCGCAGTCGGTTTGAGCGTTTTCGTCGGCGTTACCAGAGCCGCTTGCGCGATGAAGATCTCGGTCGCGGCAAGGTTCGCCGATTCCGCTGTTTGCGCGATAATAGTCGGCAGAACTTCGAGCGGAATCGCAGTCGGGATGGGGTTCGAAGCCGGAGCGGCGCACCCGGCTAACAGTCCGAGAAGAGTGGCGAGCAGAAGGAGTCGTTTCATGTAGTCAGGCAAAAAAACGTCCCGCAGGTTTCTCTTTTAGTAAGGGCAACCTACGGGACACGTTGGGACAATGCGCCGATTACAACCCGTAAATTTCGCCGTATTTCTTTTTCAGATAGCGGACGTATGGCGCGGGCGTGATCTTGGAGCCGGTCACGTTGAGCATCAGCGTTTGCGGTTCAAACTTGCGACCGTATTGATGAATGTTCTTGTGAAGCCAGCCGAGCAATTCGCTGAAATCGCCCTTGCGGAATTTCTCGTCCAGACCTTTGATGTCTTTTTCGATCTTTTCCCACAATTGCGCGGAGACTAAATTACCCAACGCGTATGTGGAGAAGTAGCCGATGGAGCCGCCCGACCAATGAACGTCTTGTAAAACGCCCTTTGCATCATTTGGCGGAACAACGCCGAGATATTCTTGCATTTTCGCGTTCCAAATTTCGGGCAGGTCTTTTACGTTGACCTTGCCTTCAACCATAGCGATCTCTAGTTCGAGTCGCAACATGATGTGCAGGTTGTACGTAGCTTCATCGGCGTTGACGCGAATGAAGGAAGGCTCGACTTTATTGATGCCCTTATAGAAGGCGCGAACTCCCACGCCGTCTAATTGCGAAGGGAAAAGTTTCTTCAATGCAGGGTAGAAGTGTTCCCAAAAAGGAAACGAGCGCCCGACAATATTTTCCCACATGCGCGATTGCGATTCGTGAATGGCAAGCGAGGCGCCGCTTTCCAACGCCGTGCGTTCGTACGCTGGGTTGACGCCCTGTTCATACATGGCATGCCCCGATTCGTGCATGGCGCTGAACAGCGTGGCGAGCGGGTTGTCGGTTTCAAAGCGATTCGTAATGCGCACATCGTTAACGCTAAAGGTCGTTTCAAAGGGATGCGGCGCTTTATCTTGCCTGCCGCGATTGAAATCATAGCCAAAGCGCTTAATGATCGTTTCGCTGAAATCCCACACTTTCTTTTCGTTATATTTTCTGTGCAGGAAATCGTCTTTCACTTGTTTGCTCGCGGCGATGGCTTTGATCAGCTCCACTTGCTGCGGACGCAATTCATCGAAGATCGCTTGTACGTCGGAAGTCTTCATACCGGGTTCGAAGTCGTCGAGCAGCGTATCATACGGATGATCGGCTTTCGGGTGGAAGGATACGTATTTGCGAACTAATTCAACGACCTTTTCAAGGTGCGGCTGGAAGATCGAAAAATCCGATTTCGCTTTGGCTTCAACCCACGCGTCAAAGGCTTTCGCTGTAACGACTGCCTGCTCAACAATGAAGGAAGGCGGCACGCGCTTCGCTTTTTCGTAGCCTCTTGCGGCGACGCGAATCATCGCGGCTTCGTCGGAGTCGGGTCCAAATTCCGATTTTAGGTCGTCGAGCAGCTGACCGACTTCGTCGGCGATGAATTTCTCTTGCGCAATCTTGCCTAATGTGCCAAGCTGTCGGCCGCGCGCCTCGCCCCCGCCCGGCGGCATGTTCACTTGTTGATCCCAGCCTAACACGGCGGCGGCGCGTCCAATATCAGACACTTCGCCCAAGATGGCTTTCAGTTGATCCATTTTTTCAGACATAGGTTCTCCTTCAGCAGGGCGAAACGCCCTATAAAATTAATTGACCTTCCAACGTAACGTTTTACCTTGTAAAGCGGATAATACCTCGCTTGCAATGTCTGCCGAAGCGCGAGATTGCGCTTCGGCGGTCTGGGCGCCGATATGCGGCGTCACGATCACGCGCGGATGAGAAGTCAGTTCCGTCGTTCCCGGCGGTTCCGCTGCGAAAACATCTAGCGCGGCACCGGCGACCTTTCCGCTATTCAGCGCGGCAACCAGAGCCGCCTCATCCACGATTCCGCCGCGCGCCGCGCATACAAGGCGCACCCCGTCTTTCATCTTGGAGAAGGCGTCGTTTCCAAGCATCCCGCGGGATTGATCGGAGAGCGGCAAATGCAGCGAGATAAAGTCAGAACGGGCGTACAACTCCTCCAACGCGACTAGTTCCGCGCCTTGTCGTTTCATTTCTTCCGCCGAACCCATCCGCCGATACGCGATCACATTCATCCCGAACGCGGAGGCGCGTTTACCCACTTCCGCGCCGATGTTTCCAAAGCCGATCAAGCCAAGCGTTTTGCCGTTCAGTTCTGCGCCTTCCAGTTCCTTTTTGAGCCATTTGCCTTGTTTCATACCGGCGTCGGCACGAGGGATTTCACGTGCGACAGCAAGCATGAGTCCCAGCGTCAATTCGGCGACGGCGATCGAAGTGGATATCGGCGCGTTGACCACGGCAATGCCTTTCCCGCTCGCCGCTTTCAAGTCAATATTGTCCACGCCAACGCCGGCACGTCCAATCGCTTTCAACCGCGAAGCCGCCTCTATAATCGCCGCTGTAACCTTAGTTCGACCGCGAACGATTAACCCGTCGTACTCGGGGATCGCCTTGAGCAAGTCTTCCGCTGAAATGTCTTTGCGGTCGTCTGCGTTGGCTTGTGCGCGCAAAATAGACAATCCGCTTTCGTCTAATCCGTCGGTGATAAGAATTTTAAGATTTGGCATAGCGCGATTTTATCACTTAAGCGCGTCACTCGTAACGCAAGGCTTCGACCGGCTCTAGGCTTGCCGCGCGATTCGCGGGATAAATCCCAAAGAACAATCCGACCGCCGCCGAGAAAATCGTCGCAAGGGCAATCGCATCCGCGCCGACAATGGGTGTGAACGCTGTGCCGCTCGCCGCGGCGATGCGACCGACCGCAAACGAGATCAACCAGCCGAAGAGAATTCCGATAATTCCGCCGATTAAACTCAACAGCGACGACTCGGTCAGAAACTGAATCAGAATATCGCGTTTGCGCGCGCCCAGCGCTTTACGCAGACCGATCTCGCGCGTCCGCTCAGTCACCGAGACGAGCATGATATTCATGATGCCGATGCCGCCCACTAACAGCGAAATCCCAGCGATGCCGCCGAGAAAGATCGTCAGTATTCCAGTGATGGATTGAAATGTGGTCAATAAATCTTGTTGCGTGAATACGGTGAAATCATCTGCGCCGACAGGCGTGCGGTGCCGCTGGCGTAAAACTTGGGCGATCTCTTCCGACGCCGCCGGGACCGCGTCGCCGCTGACGGCTTGCACAAGCAGCAAATCCACCTGATCGCGTGTACTGCGCCGAATCAAACGCGCTTGCGCCGTAGTGAACGGCACGAGAATAACATTATCTTCGCTGCCAAACGCGCCGCCGCCTTTTGAGGCAAGCGCGCCCAAAATGCGAAACGGCTGCCCCTCGATGCGGATCGTCTCGCCGACGATGCCGTCCCGGCGGTCAAACAACGTGTCCGCTACGCCGGGTCCAATCAATGCGACCGAGGCGCGTCCAAGCAAATGTTCTTGGGTGATAAATTCGCCTTCGGTCAAGGAATAATTACGCACGTCAAAGTAATCCGGCGTTATGCCGTCCACTTCAACCATCATGCGATTCCCGCCGTAAGAGACTTCGCGGTTCGCCTGTAGAATCGGAGCGACAGCCACAATGGAAGGCGCGGCGAAAGGATCCGTAAGCGCTTCCGCGTCGCCCAGCGTGATCGGGCGCGTGTTGCGAATGGAACGGTCTTGCCCACCGCGAAAAACAAACAACAGATTCGTGCCAATGCCGCTAATCGAGCCGGTGATCGAGGCTTCCGCGCCGCGTCCGACCGCCAGCATGGCGATCACGGCGGCGACGCCGATCACGATTCCCAGCACGGTTAAACCAGAACGCAGTTTATTTCCGCTCAACGATTCGAGCGCCTCCAGCAAAGCTTGAGTCAGGCTCATGCCGCCTCCAACAAACCGTCGCGCAGGCGAATGACGCGCTGCGTTTGTTCGGCGACCGCCGGGTCGTGTGTAACAATGATCAGCGTCGTGCCGCTGTCTCTATTTAGATTAAGCAATAGAGTCATGATCTCTTTCCCGACTTTCGAATCAAGGTTGCCAGTAGGTTCATCCGCCATAATGATGGCGGGGTCATTGACAATAGCGCGCGCAATGGCTACGCGCTGCTGTTGTCCTCCAGAGAGTTCGGTGGGACGATGCGTCATACGATCCTCAAGCCCCACTGCGCGCAACGCTTCCATAGCCTGCTGGCGTCGTCCGCTGGTTTTGCCGGCGTATCGCAACGGCAATTCCACATTCGTAATCGCAGTCTGGCGCGAAAGCAGGTTGAAATTCTGAAAAACAAAACCTACTTTGCGGTTGCGAATCTCGGCTAGTTGATCGTCGCTGAGCATAGCGACCGCTTCGCCATCCAGCGTGTATTCGCCAGAGGTCGGGCGGTCTAAACATCCAAGCGTGTTCATTAGCGTAGACTTACCCGACCCGGAAGGTCCCATAATAGACACCACTTCACCGCGTCGAATATCAAAGGACACGCCGCGCAACGCCGCCACTTCCACTTCGCCCATCATGTAAATTTTGCGGAGGTTGCGCGCTTCAATGACGTTATCCATGCTCATTAATTCCCGAAGCCAAACCCGCCGCCCGGTCCTAAGAATTCAACGGGAGGGTTCAAAATTACTATGTCGCCCGCCTGCGCATCGCCGCCTACAACGGCGCTGACAGTATCGCCCGACGCGCCAAGCGCGATCTTCGTGCGCGCTGGCAAGCCGTCTCGCAATAGGTATACTACGCGTTCTCCATCCACCAAGCGCACCGCGCGATTCGGGACAAGCAGCGCGTCGTCCAATTCTTTGACGACAATATTCACCGCCGCCGTCATACCCGGCTTCACAAAATGATCGGCGTCCATTAATTCGACGGTTACTCTGAAATTCACCACGCCGCCTGCGTCCGCTCCAACCTGCGCCACTTGCACAACCGAACCGTGATACACACGATCTAGAATCGCGTCAAAAGACAACGTGGCGGCTTGCCCGATCGTTACACTGTTGATGTCCACTTCCGACACTTCCACGTCAACAAGCAGGCTGGAAAGATCGTCCAAGCGGAAAGCGGACGCACCCGCGCCGACTTGATCGCCGGGCAAGGGCAAGGCTTCGGTCACAGTGGCGGCAAACGGCGAAACGAGGCGCGCCAGATTGAGGGTCGCTTGAGCCGCATCTACGCGAGCTTGCGCAGCGGCGATTTCCGCCGCGTTTCCGCCGGCGAGACGTTCATATTCGCGTTGAGCGTCAGCCAATTGAGCCTCGGCAAGAGCCAGCGCGGCGCGGTATTTTTCCGCGTCAAGTTCTGATGGCTTGCCTAAATACCAATCCAGCGTCGCTTGTTTTCGATCTCGTTCAAGCCGAGCGTTAACTAAGTTGAGCAAAGCTTGCGCTTTGAGCGGATCGCCGTCGGGGCGATTTTTGACCATTTTATATGCGTCTTCCGTCATGGAAATTTGTTTATTTGCGAGGGCAAGTTCAGCGCGAGTCTGCTCCAACAAGTCGTCCGACGCGCGCCGGTAATCCAGTTTGGTCACATTTTTTTGAGCGTCTTCCAACGCCTGTTTTGCATTCGCTACCGTTTGCGCGGCTTGCGCCAGAGCAGCGTCAGAGTTTAATAGAGTATCCAAAGCCTGCTTCGCATTCGAGAGGTCAGCTTCCGCTAAAATAATACTTTGCGGCAACGAGGTTTTCTGTAAATAAGCAAGCGTGAAATTCGCCGGCACATTATCGCCCACTTTCGCATTGATCACGTCTACTGTTCCAGCCGCCTGCCAGACCAATACAGCGGACTGTTTCGCGCGCACCGATCCGGTCGCGCCGATCGTCGCGACGAGGCTTCCGCGTTTAATCGTTTCTGTTTGAAATTGACTGGAGGATTGAGCGGCAGCCTGACTCCGAAGCGCCCAAAAGACGCCTCCTACGATCGCTGCAAACGCAACCAGAAGCCACCATTTGCGTCTCTTAAGAAATTCTTTCATGTCAAAACATAGCCTCAGCGGTTCATTGATTTTCTTGCTTATGTGATTCTACTCGACAATAACGCCCCAACTATGAGAACTGCCGCAGAATTTATATAACTCCTACACAGCCAGATAAGAATCCACTAAAGCCAAAACGTCGGAGAAAGCGCCGCTGTTATAATTTTGGCATGTTTCATCGTATGCTCCGCATTACAGACTTAATTTTGATCGCCATCGTAGTCGCCGTCATGGCGACCGGTTCGACGCCCACTCTCAACAGTCAAATGGATCGCGCGCGTGTTTTTACGCGCGGGATCGAATTCGACTACGTTTCCTGGGTCTGGAATGCCGCTTGGATCAAATTGGAGCAAAACGCGGTCGGCTTGCCGTACCTCTTCGATCGCGCCACAAACAAACAGATCGTTCTCGATTATTTACAAGTCACTCACAAGGTTATGGCTGCCGAATTCCAAATCGAGCAAGTCTTTACCGATCCCGCCGTCGTGGATAAAGAAACAACAAGCGCTTTCTTACGCGCGCAACGCTCCGAATTACTCGCCCGACAGAAAACGCTCGCTCCGCTTGCTGAGGCGGCGCTGCAAACTCAAGTCGCGAACATTCTCGCCGAGTCGCATCTCGCCGTCAGCGGACAACCTATTCCACCGACGCTATATCACGTCACTTCAACGCCGCTCGCGCTGATCGTCTCGCCGCGCAATATTATTCAACAAACGACCAACATCTCCCTGCTGCCAACCCTTACGTTGGAAGAACAAATTCGAGTAGAAGACAACGTCGCACAGACGCTCGATGTTTCCACGCTCATTGTTTCTACGGGGGGCATCGGCGTATATCCTACGATGGTCACTGAAACCACCAACCTGCCCTGGTTGCTGAATACGATCGCACACGAATGGGCGCACAATTACCTTAACCTCCGCCCGCTCGGGCTTAACTACAGTTCCACGCCCGAAACCCGCACCATGAATGAAACCGCTGCTTCCATCATCGGGAACGAAATCGGGGCTGCCGTCGTTCAAACATATTATCCCGAGCTTGCCGCCTTGCCGGCGGCTGCAACCGCATCAACCTCGCCCGATGGCAGCATCGCTTTTCGCTTCGCTCCCCTCCCCGCCAATGGATTCGACGACGCGTCACCCTTCGATTTCCGCGCCGAGATGCACACGACGCGCGTCCATGCGGACGAATTGCTCGCGCAAGGTAAAGTGGAAGAAGCCGAAGCGTATATGGAAGCGCGCCGTCAGTTCTTCTGGCAAAACGGCTATTCGTTGCGTAAACTAAACCAAGCCTACTTCGCCTTCTTTGGTTCGTATGCCGACGCGCCCGGCGGCGCAGCAGGCGAAGACCCAGTTGGACCCGCTGTTCGCGCCTTACGCGCGCAAAGCGACTCACTTGCAGACTTTGTCAATACGATCGCCTTCATGACTTCGTTCGATCAACTAAAGAAAGCGATCCACCCATAAATGAATAAATTGCAATGTTTCACAACAAACTTGTTTCTCTCCTTCTTTCTCTTCGCTTGCTCCTCCGCGCCAACGTCAACGCCTACAACTGCGCCAAACATAGCCCTGTCCACGCCACAACTGATCTTCCCGACGCAAGCGCCACAATGCGCATTGCTTAATGTTAAGCCTACACCCGGACCGCAAACGCCATCCTTGTTCCCGCCCGAAAGCGCAAGCGATCACGCCCGCGGCGCCGAGTCTCCATCCGTAACCATCACAACATATGTAGACTATCAAGACAACCGCAGCGCGTTCTTCATTAATGTGACGAATCAACTGCTCGCCAAATATTCGAACGATGTACGCATCGTCTACCGCCCGTTTCCGCTCATCGGGGCTTTTGACAAATCGGCGCTTGCCGCGCAAGCCGCCGAAGCCGCAAACAAGCGGGAGAAATTCTGGGAAATGAACGATCTGCTCTATACGCATTATGCCGATTGGACGCCGCTCTCGCCGGAGGATTTCAAACATTGGCTTATCACGCAAGCCGCCAAATTAGGATTGAACGCCGGGCAATTCGAATCAGACCTCGAAAGCGAAGAGACCATCGCCAAAGTCCAAAAGTATGCGGACGACGCCAACAGCATTGGCATTCCCGGCACGCCGCTTATCCTGATCAACGGGCAGATTTACGGCGGTCCGCGCAACTTTAACAGCCTTAAAGATATTGTTGAACTGGTATTGCTCGGTAAGCGACAATTTGCTTCCTGCCCGCCGTATACTCTAGACGCAAATAAACAATACACCGCCACTTTGCGCACCGACAAAGGCGCCGTAGTCATCGAGTTATTCGCAGACAAAGCGCCAGTCACCGTCAACTCGTTCATCTTTCTCGCGCAAAACGGATGGTATGACGACATCACATTCCATCGCGTCATCCCCAATCTCTTCGCGCAGACCGGCGACCCAAGCGAAACGGGCAAAGGCAACCCCGGTTATTATGTGATCACCGAAATCCTGCCCTCGTTGAAATTCAGCCGCCCCGGCGTTGTGGCAATGGTCAATTCCGGTCCAGATACGAGCGGAAGCCAGTTCTTCATCACATACGCGCCGACCGCGCAATTCGACGGTCAATACACGATCTTCGGTCAAGTCGTCAGCGGGATGGACGCGCTTACCTCGCTCACTCCGCGCGACCCACGACCCGGAATAGACTTAACTCCGGGAGATAAATTGTTGAGCGTTGAGATCGAAGAGAAATAAAATCAACCGTGATAAGATAACCTCATGCCATTCAACACCTATTCATCTGCCGCCCGCGACGGCGATCTCGCCCAACTCGTCGGCTTGCGGCACAAACATTTCATCCTCATCCTCGAGGCGGGCGCAAAATTTGAAACACATCGCGGCATTTTGCAGCACAACGACTTAATCGGCAAAGAATGGGGGACGCAAGTGTTCAGCCACCTCGGGTCGCCGTTCTTCCTCCTCCAACCCTCGCTCGCGGATCTGCTCATCAACCTGCCGCGCACCACGCAGATTATGTACCCGAAAGATATCGGTTACATCCTCGTGACGATGGGCGTCGGACCCGGTCAAACAGTGATGGAAGCCGGCTCAGGCTCCGGCTCGATGACCACCGCGCTCGCGCACGCGGTCGGCAACGAGGGACGCGTGGTCTCGTACGAGATCAAGCCTGATACGCAAAATCTCGCGCGGAAAAACCTCAACCGCTTCGGGCTCGCCTCGCGCGTAAACTTCAAACTGCGCGACATCGCGGAGGGCTTCGACGAAACCGACGCCGACTCGTTCTTCCTCGACGTGCCGAATCCGTACGATTACATTGGGCAAGTCCGCGCGGCGCTCAAGCCCGGCGGATTCTTGTGCTGTCTCATGCCGACGTTCAATCAAGTAGAAAAAGTTTTGCAAGCGCTGCGTCAGAATAATTTCGCCTTCATTGAAGTGTGCGAAATTTTATTGCGTTACCTCAAGCCTGAACCTTCGCGTCTGCGCCCAACAGATCGCATGGTCGCACACACAGGATTCCTCGCCTTCGCGCGCAAGATCGAGCCGAACGCCGATCCGCGCGGAAGAGAACTCAGCGAAGAGATTTCGGAAGGAGATAAATAATGCGCCGAGCGATGCGCCGTCAAGCCAGAAAAGCATTTACAATGCAAGTCCCGCCTATTCTGCAAGAAGCCAACCTCGCCTTCGACAAAGGCGAATTCGGACGCGCCGCCGAACTCTTCGAGCGGATCGCTGCAGGCGCCGATGCACGCGGAGGACCGCGCGCTCCGCTGCTCCATTTGCAAGCGGGACGCGCGCGCGTTCTCGCCGGTCAAACTGCGCTGGGCATTCCCTCCTTCAAACGCGGATTAACCCTGCTCGCCGAACGTCAACAAATTCGACGGTTGCGCAACATGAAAGATCGCATCACGAACGAACTCGAAGCGCGAGGTCTAACGAACGAAGCCGCAGATATTGAAGCGTGGGTCAAAGGCATCGTCCCGTCTGCTTCCGAATTTGAAACACAGTCCCTTGTCTTAAAGAAACACGTCCTGCCGACTCATTGCCCGCAATGCGGCGCGGCGCTGCGACCCGATGAAGTAGACTGGCTGGACGAGACTACGGCAGAGTGCGGTTATTGCGGAAGCCCAGTGAGAGAAGATACTTAACCGCGAAGCGCGCAAAGATCGCTAAGTTTTTCTTTCCTCTTCCTACTTTCCACTTTCCAGAGCGCCCTCCACGCCTCTTCATCGTTTCGACAAACCCAACACACGCCTTCATCTTTCACAATTCATCCTTCATCCTTATAATGAACTTCACTGAAGACTTTATCTCCCAACGATTACAGCAAGCCCTCGCCGCTGCAAATCCCTCCTCCGACGGGTACGCGGAAATTGACATCGCGGACAAATCGAAACTCAAATGCGCAGCGGTTCTTCTGCCGCTTGTGCGGCAAGATGACAAGTGGCACATTCTCTTCACGCGTCGAACCGATAATGTCGAGTCGCATAAGGGGCAAGTTTCTTTTCCCGGCGGCGCCTGCGATGAAGGCGAAACAACTCCCGAACAAACCGCCCTACGCGAGGTGGAAGAGGAGATCGGCGTTCAGGCTCGCGATATAAAAATTATAGGACGCATGACGACCCTCGTTACTATTTCTTTTTTTCGCGTCACACCGATTGTGGGCGTGATGAATTGGCCCGCCGTTTTCCGCATCGGCAAAGACGAAGTAGCGCGCGTCTTCACAATTCCGCTGGAATGGCTGGCAGATGCGTCGAACCGCTGGCAGTTCGATATCCCGGGGCAGAATCGTTCCATCGTCGCCTACCACCCCTACGACGGCGAGCTGCTCTGGGGCGCCACCGCGCGTATGACAGTGGATTTTTTAAGCGCGTTAGGGCTATGAGACAGTACCTCAAAAATCAACGTTGCAATTCAAAGCAAAGGAATTAAAAACTTCCCGGCAGCCGCCGGGAAGTTTTTAATCATAGAGATTAGATTACTTGTTTTCAGAACCTTCTTCGTCTTTCTTGCCGCGCTCTACAGACAACTCAGGCTCGGAGGATGAAGGAGTTCCCGCCGCAACCGCGCCTTCTGCGCCTGCCGCCGCATCTTCCTCGATCTTCGGCGGAGTCGCCACGACGATCATAGTCTCAGGATCTTCGATCACGCGGATTTTATCTGAGAGTTTAAGGTCTTTAACGCGCACACCGTCGCCGATCTTTTCGAGAATGGCAATATCCACGATAACCCGTTCGGGGAGGTCGGCTGGCAAACACTCCACATTAAGCGATTCGAGGTTTTGCACCAATACGGCGCTAAAGTCTTTTACCGCCAACGAAGCGCCCGTTAACTGAATGCTAACGGAAGCGCGCAGTTTCTCGTTCTGCGAAACCGCCAAAAAGTCCACGTGTAGAAGGCGGTTTTTGATATAGTCGCGTTGCTTCTCGCGCACCAACACAAGATGTTCTTCGCCTCCCAAACTGATCGTCACAAAACTAGAGGATGAGATCTTGCTCAGCGTTAACGAAGCGCTATGCGCATCCAAATTAATGCTGACCGGCTTAATATGACGACCGTAAATGACCGCCGGCAATTTCCCATCGCGGCGCAACGTTTTGACCTGTTTGCCGATCGTCTCGCGCTTTTCCGCTTGTAGTACAACTTTCTCCATCGTTTCTCCTCGAGCGCCTCTCACCTCCCCTTTTTTCATCCCTCCATTTTCCACTGAAGTTTGCGGAAAATGGAAGGAGTGAGGGGGGTTACCTTCGCTCTATGAAATAAATTTCTGCGACAGCGACAACCGTCGCTGGTACATTCGTTTTAATTTCGCCGCAATAAAAAGCGACCCAATAATAACATTAACCCACCGAACAGTCCGCCAACCAGCCCGGCGATCAACGCGCCGCGCGCATCCAGTATCGTCGTAACGTCACCCTGCACGTTCCGCGCCAACAACAGGGTCGTGCGAACGTTCTCCGCACGGACCTCGCGCGCCGTCATATAGCCAACCGTGCCGTGTCGGATTTCCACATTACCCGCCGCAAGGATGCCGACGCAACTATCCGTCGAAACGCTCTCTGCTTGGATGAGGCTCGCCGCGCTCTGCTCGACCGAGACATTCTCCGCGCGAACAGCTCCCAACGCGCTTTGTCGCGCATAGACCAGGGTCGCCTTCACGTTGCCAGCCGCGCTCTGGTGCAATTCCACTTCATCGGCAGTGATCGTCTCCGCGTCGGCTTGATGCATCCGCACCAACTCCGCGTGAACAGATTGAACATCTGCGTGCGTGATGTTCGCCATCTGCGAAGGTTCGAACTCTGGCAATTCTTCTGGCTCAACCATAGCGGGCGAGATTTTACCATAGAAAATCCGACTATCCGTCATTACGAGCCACGAAGTGTCGAGGCAATCTCCAATACCGTGACGGGGATTGCTTCGTCAAGCTGCGCCTCCTCGCAGTGATGAAGAATCAACGCGAGCGTTGCTTCTTCATCGCCTCCGCCACCCCATGCGACATTTCGTCCTCCCGCGCTTCGAGTTGCACAACGATATTTCGATAATCTTCGTCATTGCGATTCTGGCTCAACTTATAGTTTGCCTCGATCCTCGTCGCCTCGATCTGAAATGCGGCGATGCCTTTGATTTCCTTCGCCACAAAATCCTGCGGTAGGGTCTCCATCTTGTAATGACTCGCTGCCTCGTAGCGATCAACCAACCGCTTGAGAATTTGATACGCCTCGTCATGCTCTTCGACGATTCGCGGCTTACCATACACATGCACCGCTTGATAATTCCACGTTGGCACGTTGACGTGGTTGTACCACGTGGGCGAAATGTACGTGTGCGGACCGTGAAAGATGGTCAAAACCTCTTCGTTCTCTTCAAACGTCTTCCAAAGCGGATTCGTCCGCGACATGTGCCCGTTGATGAAAATCCGCTCGCCTTCCTCAAAGACCTCCACCAACAAGTGACTCGCCGTCGGCTTCTCGCCATCATATGTCACCAGAATCGCAAACTCGTTCTGGCGCATAAACTCAACGATCTTGGTTCGATCTTCTTCACGATACAACTTCGGTGTATACATTTTTCTCCTTGATTAGGCTCAGTATAACCTGCCAATCTCCAGTCTCTAATCTCCAATCTCAAAATTCTCTAATCCTCCATTTCTCCCCCTCAATTACCACCCTTCAACAAGCTCAGGGCAGGCTTACCAATTACTGTATAATCCCTCCTCAATGAAAAAATACCTCCTCTTCACCGTCTTCATTTCAGGTATGACCACACTCGCCGCCGAACTCGCGGCGGGACGGCTCATCGGCAACGTGTTCGGCACGAGCAACATCGTTTGGGCAAGTATCATCGGGCTGATCCTTATCTACCTCACGCTTGGATATTTCATCGGCGGCAAATGGGCAGACGCGAACCCGACTCTCGCAGCGATGTATCGCGTCCTTGCGTGGGGAGCGTTCACGCTGGGACTTGTTCCCTACATTGCGAGTCCCGTTTTACGTGCCGCTGCAACCGCGTTCGACTCGTTGCAAGTCGGAATCCTCGGCGCATCGTTCGCCGCAGTGTTGATTTTGTTCATCATCCCTATCACATTACTGGGAACGATCTCCCCGTACGCGATTCGCCTCACAGTGGACGACACCTCGCGCGCGGGACAAACGTCGGGTCAAATCTACGCGATCTCAACGCTCGGTTCATTCATCGGGACATTCTTACCGACCCTCGTCACCATCCCCGCAATTGGAACAAAGAACACGTTTTTATTATTCAGCATGATCCTTCTGCTGGTCGCGCTCGTTGGCTTGGCGCGCTTTGCCAGTCAACGCGACATGCTCAAACATATTTGGATGCCGTTCGTATTGGTTGCGCTGGCGTTGCTCACCTCGAATCAATCCCTGAAAACGAATGTGGCGCAAATTTACGAAACCGAGTCGGCGTACAACTACATCGAAGTGTTGAATCAAAACGGCTTCACGATCCTGCGTCTCAACGAGGGACAAGGCGTTCACTCGATCTATCATCCCGACACCCTGCAATACAACGGACCGTGGGATCAGTTCCTCGTCAGCCCGTATTTTTACGCAAACCGCAAACCATCCGATATAAAACGCGTCGCCATCGTCGGTCTCGCGGCAGGGACGACCGCGCGGCAGATGACCGCCGTCTACGAAAACATTTCTATTGACGGTTACGAACTCGACCCGAAGATCGTCGAGGTGGGACGAAAATATTTCGACATGAACATGTCGAACCTGAACGTCATCATTGGCGATGGACGTCTCAACCTCGAACGAAGCGAACAGAAATATGACATCATCGCCGTAGACGCGTACCGCCCGCCGTACATTCCTCCGCACATGACGACACAGGAGTTCTTCGAGAGCTGCGCCTCACATCTGACGGAGAACGGGGTACTCACCATCAACTCCGCCTCCGTCCCCGGTGACCGCCGCCTCATCAACGGACTCGCTACCACGATGGCGACTGTCTTCCCTTCCATTTACACGGTGGATATCCCCGGTTCGCTCAACACAATGATCTTCGCCACTAAGCAGGAAACCAACCCTGAAAACTTTGCGATGAATTTGCTGGCATTATCAAGTGATACAACTGTCAATCCGTTGCTCATCACCACCATGCAGGTGACCTTCGCGAACCTCAAAACTGGATTCGAGCCAACCACCGTCTTCACCGACGACCACGCGCCCATCGAGTGGATCGTCAACGATATGGTGATTCGATTTATTCTTGAAGGAGGAACAGAGTATTTAGAGTAGGAAATATATTATGGTTCGATAACAAATAATGTCTGCGAGTCGGACTCTATGCCAAATCCTTGCACCGCCAAATATTTACCATCCGACGACCACCAAGCACGGTCAATCTGGTAGCCCGGTGCCTGCCATATGCCAAATGTCTCGCCGCCTGGGAAATCCAAAATATCTACTACTCCTTTGTCCACAAAAACCATTTTACTAGATTCCTCAGAAAAGCCTGCGAATCCCTTCCCTTCTGCCAACTTCAAAGCCGTTCTATCGGGAGGATCAAGAGCACGAATCCAGAAATCGGGAATTTCGTCACTTAGTTTTGATGCGGGGTAACTCAGGAAAAGCCACTCTCCATCAGATGAGATACCTGAGCCGTTGACAATCCAAGATCTATAAAAAGGAAGTTCCTCAACAATATCCAACTCACTATGATAGAGTAAAAGCGGCGAACCCGGAGGACCATTCCATAGTTCAAAGAGCAGATGATACTCACCTGTAGCCAAGTTAGTATAACGGGCAACATGAGTGACATATCCTACATTCTGAACATTCAACCCCATCAGATCATGTACTACACTACCCACCTTACCCTCAGGGGCGGATACATATAACGCTCCTCGATCAACATCAAGTCCAACAAGATACAATTCATTGTTGAGCCATCCACTCTCAGCCCACGCGTGAGGACTACCATCCCATTTTAAAGAGGCAACGATCTGGTCCGTCGAAATCTCGGTGATCGTTGTAACATTGTGTATAAGTTCCCCTTCCCAGTCACTGACACTTGTGTCCGCACGATAGCGACCATTTGGCGAGAGTCGACCTTCTTCTTTTTCAAAGATTGCAGAACTATCAACTGAAGGGAATGTCTCACAAGGTACGCCGCTAAAAGCAACTTTTCCCGAATTCTGAACAGTAATTGGAGTATTACCTTCCACCCAAAGCACATTGCCGCTAAAAATATCAACAGAATCAACTTCTTCGTGCTCACAAACTTTACCTGACTGAGCTTCCACGAATGCAAGATGAGCGGGCAAATTGTCTCCATCTGCAAACCAATACGCAATCCAGCGGCTATCTGGTGACCAACTGTCGAAGCGTAATCGCGGACTATTAACCAAGGGTTCAATAATATGGAGACTTAAAGTTCCTGTTGGATAAGGCGTATGCGTTATCGTTTGTATTATTACCCTAGACGAATTGGGGATCGCACAAGTTTCGGTTAAGAATAATACAATAAAAGTAACTATCAGTAATATACTAAGTTGATGTTTTGATAGCATCATCTCTTTCGCTTTCTTGTTCACCGCGCACCGGACTGTCCGAAACGGTTTTGGATAAATAAGGTAATAAAAACTCCACGTGGTTATGTAAAGTCTCTACTTCACGAGCCAAAGCAATTATTATTAAACCACCCACAATCACAAGTAGCCATAACACGATATAGCTCACAAGCCAAAAACCAGTCATTATTCCTCCAGAGGCATCAATAGAACCAAACGAAGCAATTGTCTGACAAGCAAGATGAGCACCAATGCTCCGAGACATGTAAGCATAAGTGGAAGAAATGTTCCGTCAATAGACAATCTCTCGAAAATGAGCGGGCGACTATCTAGGGTTAATAAACCACCACCCCAGAGCATGATACACAAAGCCATCGTCAGCAAAAGAAAATTACGACTAACGAGTTTAATGCTAATTTTTTGATTATGTTTGACCCCGAAGCACCCGCACTCTAAATCGGTATGTTTACGCATTAAACTCAAGCCTACAGCAATGGTAAAAATTATTAGGAGAAATCCACATAATGCCGCTGCGCCTGACTTTGCCAGCCTAGCAACAGCATGATAGCAACTATTAATTCCCCGATAATAAGACTACCAGCAATTGGCTGAAGCCATGAACTGGGAATCAATTTAAAAGTTGCGAGCACGTCAATGAAGTGGTGGCGCTCACTTGCTTTTCCAATAAATGACACTAAAAAAATTGGCCCGAGAAGCAGGCGAAAGATTGTCAATATCAAAGATTGTACGTCCATATTCAAAAACATCATCGGTTTACTTTTACAAAGTCTTTATAAAATTAAGAAATTATTTCCCCGCCGGAAATTGCGGGGAAATCTCATTACAAGCGAGAATAACAGGTATTAAGTTGGACAGACTATTCCATTATCCCAAGTAAATTTATAAATATTAGTTGATGATGAGACTGTTGCGCCGCAACATGGGGCGACCACTGATCCTCCCGATCTTTCCCTATGAGAATGCGCTCCAGTGTAACAATTCCCAGGATTGCCACTGGGTACCGTTCCGATCAATTTTGTGCCACTTGACAAATTATACAATGTACCATTAGTAACGGCTGGGCTTGCAACATGACCAAACCTAACGGATCCCATATAACAAGCACCATTCGATTTTCCGTACAACTCTACGGTTACCATTCGTCTATAGTTATCGTCATAACTTGAACTACAACAAGAAAGGCTTACATAGGTGACAATACTTAATATGTTGGGATAATTTACTCGAAGGTTTATGTTTCCAGATCCACCGATATCGACCGGGTTAGATGAACTCATACATGTGCCATGAGTACTCCCTGACCCATTACAGACATCAGAGGCATAGGGAAATGTGCAATACTTATTTCGGCCTGTGATAGTGCCCGAGATGGGACCCTTAACGTAGACTGTTACGAGAGCCATTTTATCCTCCTTAACATTTTTGAGAACCAATTATTTTATTTTTCAACAAGGGATTTTCCAACACTTTCAACATTATCGCGCCATCCTTCGTATTCCATAAAAATTGTGTAAAGCACATCCCTCTTTATCCATTGCAAAGTGTATCCCTGATCAGTTGGCAACATGATACCTTGCTCGGGTGTAAAAACTACTTTATTAGGTTTTCTTATAATATATTCATCATCAAGAATTATCTCAGGTGGCTCTTTTTTAGGATAAGTAAGAACGGGCCACACTGGGTATGGCCGCGCAAATATTGGGCGGGCTGAAAGACTAATCAGCGGCTCGCGATTATTTTCGAAGCCAAAGTCAAGCCTTGCTTCCCATACTTCACCAGAACCTGCAAATCTCAGAACATATCCGTGTAAAAATGTCATTTTATGGGGTAGCGAACCTAGTACGAATATGCGAAAATCAATATTGTTTCTTAAGTTTTCAATGCTATCGAACCAAGAGATATCCCCTTTATACGCATCCAGTTCAGGATCAAGCAATGTAGATTCGTCGACATTACAAAGAATTGGGCACGGTGCAACTTGAACGAAGGAGGGAATAGGAGCGTCTTGATCAAGAAGTACGAAGCCCTCGTACAATTCTCCACCTCCTTTATCTTGTAGTCCGAAAGTGGATTTGCGCAACAGTTTATTCAACGGCATCAGCACAAAACCGAATGCCCCGATCATTTTTAGAAAGTCGTGACGGCTTAACATAGTGTTCACTCCTCTCTATCACAGGATACTAACATGAGTATATAGCAACAAAAGGCAAACCACAACTACGGATTCCCGAATCTTGTTACTTTTTGAACAAGTGGATCAATTGTATGGTCGCCCCAGCTAGTGAATTTACCCCCAGTTTTTCATAAATACTTGCCACGTGAAACTCAACGGTGCGCTTTTGAAAGCGCACCGACAATTTTAATCAAGCCAACCCGAACTTATTTTTGATTTAGATCAATTCTAAACACCCATGGGCCGTATACTGTATCTTTCAAAGCCTCTCTCACCTTTTGGAAAGCTTCTGCTTCACTGTAGAAATCTGGCTTTTTGGTAAAGATATAGTTTTGTCCATGCGGGACATCTTGGACTTCAAAATCAATACCCAAATCTTTAAGGCGTTCCTTTGCTTTTGCAATCAAATCTAGGGGCAATCTCTCTGGAATGGAAGTCTCAAAGTAATCCAGAGACAATATAAGTGTCCCAGAAGTTTTCTTTGAGCCTAGGTGCTCGGTCGAAAGCATAACAAGATAACATCGATGTTTTTCCTGATAGGTAGTATTATTTGGGTCAAGTAACATCCATCCCAGTACTCCGACAGATTGACCATTATATGCCGCAGAGAATTGCGGCAACCAGTCTGCAATGGTGGGAACATCAGCACAAACGCTCACCGTAGGAGCGTCAGGGTTTAGATCAACTTGGGTGACTTCCGCGGTTAATCCGTTAATACTAGATTTCATCACAAAATTTTCGCTTGATGAAGCAGGCTCTGCCTTCACAGCGCTGGAACTGTTGGCAAGTTGCGAATCTAAGCCAACACCTTCTCTAAGCGAACTGGCAGAGGCATCCTTTGATATCGGCAACCATGCTGAAGCTGAAAAGCTAATTGAAACTACCATCAAGATAAATATGACCATCCAAGAAATCAATTTATTTCTGCCTGTTTTCATTTCGATAGACTCCTTCCTATTAATTAGTAGAACAGCATTATGTACCCGGATCGTTACACGCCCAGGCTTTGTAAACACTTGAATTGGTGACATAATTGGACGGATTCGAAGTGTATACCCATCCCCTTGCACAAGCTTTTTTACTTCCAGCTACCATATCGCTATACCATGAATTAGATCGGCCGGGAGATGGTGTCTGCCGATTTCCGGTCCAAGGATAATAGTAATAGTAGGTCGAAGGGTTAGATGGAGGAACTGTCAGATTATATATGCAGTTATTGTTCGCGCATTCCAGCGCCTCTGAAAGCATCCAGTTTCCGGCATACGATGATAATCTATCCGCTCTTGCCCAAAGCGAATTGCAAGTGTTTGATTTTCGTAGATAAGTAGTAACATAATTGTTTAGGGAGCTCGCCTGTGCTATTGTGCTAATAGAACCTTCACAATGTTTTACATAAACATCATGCCCCCGACAACTTGTATCGCTACATAAGGGCGAATGAGAAATCAATTTACTTGCCAGGGCATTTGTTGGTCCAGATGCCATGACAGAACTTACAACGAACGATGTTATTATCGTAAACATGATCACCCTTGACTTAGCTCGCAACGTCCTCATGGAATCCTCTTTCATAATTGAATTTCCAGAAACTCGCTCGGGATAAGATAGCACCGACAAACATCAATGTCAACTACGGATTCCCGAATCTTGTTACTTTTTGAACAAGTAAGTGAGCTTCAACACCGCCTCTGTTCGCGAGCCTACGCTCAATTCTTGAAAAATGTGTGTCAGGCGATGTTCGACTGCACGCGTCGAAACGCTAAGTCGCAAGGCGATCTCCTGTGTGCTTTTGCCTTCGAGCAATAGGAGAATCACTTCCAGTTCCTTATCGGTAAATTGATGCTGTTGATCTTCCATATCACTGCCTCCTTCAATAATGCATAACAATCCCCGTCAGCAAATTTGTTTATACCACAAGGTGTGTTTTTTTGAATAAGAGATCGTACCGCAATACATTAATTTGTCTTACAATAAGACAAACATGAAAAACAAAATGTTCCAAATCCTTTCTATTATCATCGCCCTCCTCATCCCTCTCGCCCTCATCGGGCTGGGACTGCGCTTGCTGTTAACCACCACATTCCTCAAAATCGAATACAACATGCCGTACTTTCCTCCCGATGAGTATGGCTTCACAAAAGAAGACCGTTTGAAGTGGGCGCCGTACGCGGTGGAGTATCTCATCAACAACGCGGGCATTTCCTACCTCGGCGATCTAAAATTCGACGATGGGACTCCGTTATACAATGAGCGCGAGTTGAGTCACATGCGAGACGTGAAGCGCGTCACACGGGGTGCGTTGAATGTTTGGTATGCGATGCTAGCGATTCTGCTCGCGCTGGGGATTTGGTCAAAGACTGCGCATTGGGAACAGGCATACCGTCAGGGGTTGAGGCGGGGCGGATGGTTGATGGTGGGGCTGGCAGTCGTCATCGGCTTGATCGTCATCGCGGGAATCGTTGTCAACCCAAATGTCTTTTGGGGTTTCTTCACGGCGTTCCATAAATTATTTTTCGAGGGCGACTCGTGGCTGTTCCTCTATTCGGATACGTTGATCCGCCTGTTCCCCATCCGCTTTTGGCAGGATGCGTTTTTGATCGCGGCATTCATCGCGCTCGGTGGAGGGTTGACGTTGGGAACAGGGTTGGAAAAATAACATACTGCGTATTACGCAGTACGGAATACGCAGTACGAAGTCCGGTGTATAATTTCGCACGAGGAGTTCACACATGGCAGATTCGTTATCGCTTGAAAACAAAGTAGCGGTGGTGACCGGCGGCTCGCGCGGGATTGGTCGCGCGGTGGCGCTCGAACTTGCGGCGCGCGGCGCGGCAGTGGTCGTCAATTACAACAAATCGCCCGACGCGGCGGATGAAGTGGTGAAAGCCGTTCAAGCGGCGGGAGGCAAAGCCGCCGCGTTTCAAGCGGATGTGTCAGACTTCAAGCAGGCGGAGACGTTGATCAAGTTTGCGATTGACACCTTCGGCGACCTGAGCATCCTCGTCAACAATGCGGGCATCACGAAAGATACGTTGATTATGATGATGTCCGAATCGGATTGGGACTCGGTCATCGCGACGAATCTCAAATCCACGTTTAACTGCTCGAAAGCCGCGGTCAAGCACATGATGCGAAAACGCACGGGACGCATCATCAACATGGCTTCAGTGGCGGGGCAGATGGGGAATCCCGGTCAGGTAAATTATTCTGCTTCCAAAGGCGGACAGATCGCCTTCACAAAGTCATTGGCGCGTGAAGTGGCGGCGCGGAATATCACAGTCAACGCAATTGCGCCCGGTTTTGTGGATACCGAAATTCTCGATGCAATGCCGCCCGAGACTCTCGAAGCCGCGCTGAAGTTAGTCCCGTTGGCGCGAAAGGGCAAACCCGAAGAGATCGCGTACGCGGTTGCGTTCCTCGCCTCCGATCAAGCCGCGTTCATCACCGGTCAAGCGCTTGGTGTGGATGGCGGCATGGCGATGATGTAAAGAAGGATAGAGACTAAAGATTAGCCTCTAATTATAAGGACTTTCAATGTCAGACTCCTCCTCTCTTGATAAAACCACTATCTCGCCCGACGCGCTTCTTACGATCGTGAAGCTTTCCGCGTTGGGTACGCCGGGCGTTAGCCGCATGGCAAACGTCGTCGGCGGAGTGAACCGCCTTTTCAGACGCGGGACTCACAATGGCGTGCGGTTGTATGTCGAGGATAATATCGCATCCGCCGATCTGCATCTTGTGTTGAAAGAAGGCGCAGATATCCGCGAGACCAGCCGCAATGCGCAAGCGCAGGTGGCGCGCGCGTTGCAGGAACTCGTCGGCATGGAAGTCGGTTCGATCGAAGTGCATGTGGAAGATATAGACTATAACGGAGAAGCGCAGTCGCAATGAAACCCCGCACCAGGGCGCGTTCGCTCGCCCTGCAAGTTCTTTACGAAGTAGATATGGTGAATCATCTGCCCGGCGAAGTCTTCCAAGCCCGGCTGAACGAAGCGCCTTTACCGGACGATCTCTCCGAGTTCGCTCGCAGTATCGTTTTTGGCGTTCTTTCTCTCACGCAGCCGCTCGACCAATCCATTGCAAACTACGCGCCAGAATGGCCCCTCGACCAGATCGCCGCAATTGACCGCAATATCTTGCGCATTGCACTATGGGAACTTGTCGTCGCCAGCGATACGCCGATGAAAGTGGCGATCAACGAAGCGGTGGAACTGGCGAAATCCTACGGCTCCGATTCAGCGCCGCGTTTCGTCAACGGCGTGCTTGGTTCGCTGTCAGAGCGTCGTCAAGAAATTCGACAAGCGTTGCAGAAGGCATAAATGGAAATCTTCGGCATCGGTTTTTCCGAACTGATCTTCATCCTCGTCATTGCCGTCATCGCGCTGGGACCGAAAGACATGCAAAAAACAGGGCGCGCACTAGGACGCTGGTTGAATAAAATGAATCGTTCCGAACTTTGGCAGACGTTCCGCAACGCGTCGAATGAACTTAGCCATCTACCAAACAAATTAATGCGCGAAGCGAATTTAGAAGATTGGGAAGCGGAGCAAAGTTTGCTCAAGATCGCAAATCCGCGCGAACGCAAGCCGATCTCTCCATCCGCTCAGCCGCTATCTCCGTCCAAAACTCCCGATCATATCTCTTCTGCGGCTGCGCCCAAAGAAGAACCGTTCTCATCAAATGACTAACGTGTTCCGAAATATATTTCGCGCAGCGCTCTTTCCGTTCGCGCTGTCCTACCGTATTCTAGCGACCCCGTTCATATTGACAAAACGCGCCTGGGCATTCCTCGCCTCTGACTCAAAAGAAAGCTATAAAAAAGAAGTCTGGGATCACATTGAAGACCTGCGCGGGCATCTCTTAAGAATCGTTCTCTGTCTGACGCTGACTGTGGGCGTCTCCTTTTATTTCACGCTGCCCTTAATGGACTATCTCGCGCGTCCCGTAGGCGGATTGCCCAATTTGCAAGCCATCGAAGTGACTGAAGAGATCGGCGTCTTCATGCGTGTCGCGCTGACGAGCGGTTTCATCATCTCTCTACCGTATATTGCATTCGAATTCTGGTGGTTCGCCGCCAAAGGTCTGTCGTCGCGCGAGAAACGCTACACATTGCTGATCATCCCCACCGCATCGTTTCTCTTCGTCCTCGGGGTCGCATTCACCTACTTCGTCTTGATTCCCGCCGCGCTGCCCTTTCTCGGAAGTTTCACCGCCATTTCGCAATTCTGGGCGGCAAAAGAATACTTCGGATTTATTACAAGTCTCATGACCTGGATCGGCGTTTTCTTTGAATTTCCCCTTGTTATTTTCGCGCTAAGCTACCTCGGGATAGTATCGCCGGCTACGCTAGCGCAACAATGGAGAGCGGCGATCGTCGTGATCGCGATCGTCGCTGCAGCGGTGACGCCAACGGTAGACCCGGTGAATATGGGGTTAGTCATGTTGCCCATGATCTTGTTATACTTCGCCAGCATCGGCTTAAGCCATCTCGCCGCCGCAATGCGTAGAAGAAGCGCGCCGCCCAACCAGAAACGCAAGTCTAAGCCCGAGGTATAAGCCACGAACGAAACAGAGGAAAACGCCATGAAGTCACGCGCAGTATCGCGTCATCTTTTCATCTACGTCATCATCCTTTCGCTGACCAGTCAGGCGTGCGCTTTTTCGCTGCTCGAATGGCCCATCTTTCCAACTTCCAGCGCCAGCACGCCAGCCCCCTTCGAGCCGATCAACACGCCCGCGCCGCGCGCGCAGGTTGCGTTCACCGTTCGCTTGCCGGAACCGCTCCTACCCGGCGAAACGCTCGATCTGAGCGTAGTGGACGAAGTCACCGGGCTCGCTTACAACCCAACGCCTTACTCCATGTCGTCGCTCGATGCCGTGACGTACGCTGCCCAACTGGATATTCCCGATCAAGCCGTCATTCGCTATCGCTATGTGCGCAAGAACGGCGGACTTATCATTAACGAAGACACCAATCGCGATGAACCCATCCGGTATCGTTTGCTCTACATCAATGGACATACACAGATCACCGACACGGTCAGCAGTTGGGCGGACAAACAAGCAAACACATTATCAGGCAGCATTAGCGGCGTCATCGTAGATGCGGATAGCGGCTCGCCCATCCCCGAGATCCTCGTCGCCGCTGGCGGCGCGCAAACGCTGACCGACTCGCAGGGACAATTCAAATTAGACGGTCTACGAGGCGGCGCATACAACCTCGTGATCTACGCCATGGACGGACTCTATCGGACGTTTCAACAAGGCGCAACGGTCGCCGAAAACTCCAATACCCCGGTGCAAAAAATCGGCGTCAAGCGCGCGCCGCTGACTCAGGTCACGTTCACGGTCTCCGTTCCGCCGGGCACAGTCGGACCGAACACACCGATTCGCTTGGCGGGCAACTTGCTTCAACTTGGCAACACGTTCTCCGATCAACGCGCCGGCTTCAGCGCCATTGCAGATCGTATGCCCGTTCTCAGCCCCACCGCCGACGGACGCTATTCTGTCACGTTGCTCCTGCCCGCCGGCGCAGACGTGCAATACAAATATACGATGGGCGACGGCTTTTGGAATTCTGAATTTACCTCCGACAGCCGCTTTGTCACACGGCGCATCCTTGTGCCGACTCAAAACGTCGTAATTGAAGACGTTGTGCAATCGTGGCAATCCGGACCGAAAGCCCCCATTCTATTCGACCTGACCGTACCCGCCAACACCCCTTCCACCGAACGGATCTATATCCAATTCAATCTTCTGCTAGGCTGGTCGCCTCCCATACCGATGCTGCAACAAGCGCAAAATCGCTGGGTATACAAACTATATGGGCCGCTAAACATTACCGGTTCATTTACCTACCGTTTCTGCCGCAACGCCCAATGCGATTCGGCGGACGATTCGCAAACGATCGGTCCGAACGCGCACGGCAGAAATGTCACTCCTGCGCTTACGCCTCAAAGCATCAGCGACGCCGTCGCCTCGTGGGCATGGCCCCTCGACGCCGGTCCTACCACGCTGGTCGCCTCCGCTATCCCGTCGCGCGGAAGCGGCTTCATGGCAGGAGTGGAGTATCAGCGTTATTACGATCCACACACGCCGGTCTTCAACGACATCGCCTTACAAAACATTCAAAGCCTGGGCGCAAACTGGGTGATCTACGCGCCTTCATGGACATATCAACGCATCTCGCCGCTGGTCTTTAGCGAGCAGCCCGGCAAAGACCCGTTCTGGTCCGACACGCTTAGAGCGGTGACCGAGGCGCGCGCGCGCAATTTCAACGTTGCGTTATTCCCACAACCGCGTTTTGAAACAAGCTACACCGACTTTTGGAAGAATGCTCCGCGCGACGCTGCTTGGTGGAACAATTGGTTCGAACAGTATCGAAACTTCATCATCCACTTCGCCGACCAAGCGGCGCAATCTGGCGCGCAAGCCATCGTCATCGGCGGCGACTGGATTCTCCCCGCGTTGCCAGACGGAAAATTGTCTGACGGCAGCCCAAGCGGAGTTCCCGCCGACGCAGAAAATCGCTGGAAGAATCTTATTGCCGAAGCGCGCCAGCATTCGCACAGCAATGTGATCTTCGCCCTGCCGTACAACAACGCCGATTTCGTCCCGCCGATCGCCATACTGCGCGACGCAGACGCAGTTTATCTACTCTGGTTCGCAAGCCTTAGCGCGCTCTCCATACCGGTCAAAGAAGATATGATCGCTGCCGCCGGCGCGTTACTCGATGAAAATATCGCGCCATGGCAATCGCAAACCGGCAAACCGTTCATTCTCGGACTCTCGTACCCGTCTTCCACATATTCGGCGACCGGTTGTATTCCAAGCGGCGGCGCCTGCCTCGATTGGACCGCGCTCAACCGTCCCAATGCGGACATATCCACTGTCAGCCTTGACCTACAGCAACAAGTGGATATTTACGATGCGATTCTCAACGCAATGAATTCGCGCAGCTGGGTCAGCGGGTTGGTCAGCCGCGGCTACTTCGAGCCGGTGGAGTTGCAGGATAAATCCGCATCCATTCACGGCAAACCCACGCGCGACCTGCTTTGGTATTGGTTTCCACGATTGTTGGGGAATATCAAGTAGAGTTTGTTTACTTGCGCTGAAAAATTATCGTCGAGTCCGACGTGTAGATCACTTCATATCTATCGTCGGACTCGATGGCATTGAGCAACTGCGGCGATACGCGGCGAGACTGCACCGCCAAGAAATCAAACTGCGCGTTATTTTTCACCGCCCATGCCTGCAAACAATCTGCGTCGGCGCATCGTTGCAACTCCATCAACTCCAGCGAATATGGATAAAAGCGCGGACCCAACGTCCACTCCATGCCTTGCAGGGTGTTGAGGCTATGGCGTTCAGTCAACGCCGGAAACCATTCCTGATACGAATCAACCATCGGGCTGATTTGTCCCGCATTGGTCAACAGTAGAAATTGCGCGTCTTGCGGCGTATTCGTCCTCACCCATTCCATCGCTTCTCGGTCGCTCTGCCATAGGCTAAGCCGGGCAAGTGTTTCCACAGATGACCACGAGGCATAGAACAAGTACGCCAACAAAAGCGCAAAAACAAAATTGATCATAGACAACGCGCGAATCAAATTTCGCTTGTCATCTACAGACTCGGCAGAGTATCGCTTTGTGAATTCATCATTCAGCAAATACAATCCTTCGCTGGAAAGAAGAACGAAGGCATATTGTGCGATGGCAGGAGCATTCCGAGGGTCGAGAAAGAACGGGAGGAACGCCCAGCCAATGAACAAAAACTCGCGCTTGCGCATCGTCACGAACAGCCCCAAGAGGCTGAGGAACGGCAAGACCGGAAGCGATCCCTGCGTGGAAAAGAAGGAATGAAATAACGAAGCCGCGAGCGTCTCACGGATTCCCGTCTGCGCCGCAGAGAGGAACGGGTCAACGCCGTGTTGCGTCAAGACCGTCAACCACCAGGGCGCGGCACATGCCGCCACGCCAGCCGCGAGAACGAACGCGTATTGAATCCCTTTGCGGTCACGTCCATAAAGCGCCCAAAGAAGGAAACAAAGCCCGGCTGTCTGCAAACCGACTTCCGGGTGACTTAACACGGCAAGCGAAGAAAACAAGATGGCGGGTAATAATGAAGACCGTGTTTTGTCGCGAAATAATTGCAACGTGTGACCGACCGCAAACAGAAAAAATAAAATGCCGAACGAGCGCGATAAGCCTCCGCCCATCACCAGCCATTCGAATGAGCCGGGCAACGCAGAAAGGATCGCTGTGGCAATCAGCGATTTAGTCGAATCTCTGAAAACCCGCAAGGCGAGCCAATAAAAAACAGGGATGATCGCCGCGCTCACAATCGCCGGCATCCAGCGGAGGAGGTCCAGATCGGACACCGGCAGAAGATTCGAAATCAGCGCCGTAACATAAAATGAAAACGGCGGATACGCGAACGGAATCTCGGCGAGGTTATAACTCGTTACAGGCGGAAGGACAAAACGGCTGGCGCGCAGATCGCGGATCATCGCCAGAAACATGCCCCCATCGTTGAGCGGAAAATCGGTTTGCAAAGCGGGCAAAACTCGTATGAAAAAACCGATTAGAATAATGAACCAGAGCGCAAACTTCCTTTCACGCCGAAACTTATCTGTCATGATTTTCGATTATATCAGCGCGGCTTGAAAGACACTTTCGGGTGTTTGGGAAGCGCCACATCAATTTACACAACCAGAGAGGATCATCGTCAATGAAAAAAATAGTTAAACGTTCCAGCATCGGGCTACTCATCCTTGTCATTTTGCTTGGCGCGGGAGGCGCGTTTTACTTCAAAAGCTACCTCCCAAATACGATCGCGCCAAAATCGTTCCCAAACATTAACGGGGAGATGCAATTTGAGGATCTTGATGCGCCCGTCAACGTCTATCGCGACGCGATGGGCGTTCCTCATATTTATGCGTCTACAACGCACGATCTCTTCTTCGCGCAGGGATACGTCCACGCGCAAGAGCGGTTCTGGCAAATGGATTTTTGGCGGCACATCGGCTCCGGCTCGCTTTCCGAGATGTTCGGCGCAGGTCAAGTGGAGACAGACGCCTTCCTCCGAACATTAGGCTGGCGCAAAACCGCCCAAGCCGAATGGAACGCGCTGGATGCCGACTCGCAAGCCATTTTGCAAGCTTATGCAGACGGCGTAAACGCGTACATCAAAGATAAGCCCGCCAATGAACTCAGCTTGGAGTACGAGATTCTAGGGCTGCCGATCCTCAGCCCCGACTACAAGATCGCCGAATGGACGCCGATCAATTCGCTGACGTGGGGCAAGGCGATGGCGTGGGATCTGCGCGGCAACATGGATGAAGAAATCGAGCGTGCCGTCATGTTGAAGACGCTTACTCCCGAACAAGTCGCTCAACTCTTTCCGCCCTATCCCGACGATCATCCTGTTATCGTCAACAAGATCGGGGTCGGGGGAACCGCAGTCTCGTCGTCAAACGCAACCGCCCAAGCGTTCAATTACGCCGAACTATCGCTCGATCAACTTTCCTACAATATCGGTCTGCTCGAACCAATTCTCGGAAAGTGGAGTCGTGAAATCGGCTCGAACTCATGGGTAATCTCCGGTGCGCTCACCGACACCGGAATGCCCTACCTCGCCAATGACCCGCACCTCGGCATTCAAATGCCATCGATCTGGTACCAAATTGACTTGCAATGCGAGGTCAAGAACGAGAATTGTCCTTTCCAAGTGGCGGGTTTCTCATTCGCAGGCGTACCGGGCGTAGTAATCGGTCATAACGACAAGATTGCTTGGGGCTTCACGAACGTTGGTCCTGACGTGATGGATCTGTATATTGAAAAAGTGAATCCAGATAACCCGAATCAATACGAGGTCAACGGCGAATGGGTGGATATGGCCTCATACGAAGAAACTATTCAGATCGCGGGCGGCAAAACGCAAACGCTCACAGTGCGCAGTACGCGGCATGGACCAATCATCTCAGACGCGTTCGGTCCCCTCAAGAACATAGGCGACCCCGAGGACACGAATTTTGTTCCGTTTAAAGATCGAAGCGGCGTTGAACTGCCCGACAACTATGTCATCGCATTACGGTGGACGGCGTTAACGCCCTCTACGCCCTTTGAAGCCATCTGGGGCTTCGACGCGGCTGAAAACTGGGAAGATTTCCGCAACGCCGCAAGCAACTTCCATGTGCCCGCTCAAAATCTGGTCTATGCGGACGTGGAGGGCAACATCGGCTACCAAATGCCCGGCGATGTTCCAATTCGTAGAAACGGAAATGGTTCCATCCCTGTGCCCGGCTGGACGGATGAGTATGAGTGGACCGGCTACATTCCATTCGAGGAATTGCCCTACACGTTCAATCCCGCCGAAGGTTACATCGTGACTGCTAACAATCAGGTTCCGCCGCGCGATTATCCCTATTTAGTGACGGTTGACTGGGATTATGGTTTCCGCGCCAATCGTATTTTAAATATGATCCAAAATACGCCGGGCAAGATTGACGTTGCTTACCTGCAACAAATGCACGGCGATTCGTACGATGCAATGGCGGCGCTCTTCACGCCGATCATGCAAAATGCGGGCTGGAAATTCAATACAAAGAACGAATCTGCGGCTTTCGACGCGCTGCAAGGCTGGGACTATCAAGACCGAATCGAATCGACTTCAGCGGCAGTCTTTAACGCTTTCTGGCGCGCTCTGCTGAAGAACACATTCAACGACGATATGCCCGAGAAACGCTATTTCACCGACGGCGGCGCACGTTGGAACGAAGTCTTGCGCCACATGGCGCAAAATCCCAACGACCCATTCTGGGACAATAAAGCTACTCAAGACGTCGTTGAAACCATGCCGGATATAATGAAGAAATCGTTTTCAGAAGGCGTTTCTGAGCTGGAAGAAATGCTCGGTAAAGACGTATCTAAATGGCGTTGGGGCGATTTGCACACTTCCACGTTCCGCAATGGAACTTTGGGAGAATCGGGCATCTTCTTAATCGAAGATTTGTTCAACCGTGGACCATTCCCAACCGGCGGAGGCGACGCGCTCGTGAACGCCACCGGCTGGTCGGTGAACGATGGTTACGAAACCAACTGGTTGCCTTCCATGCGTATGATTGTTGATTTGGGCAATTTGAATAAATCACTGACCGTTCACACCACCGGTCAATCGGGTCATGCATATCACCCACATTACGCCGATATGGCGAGTCTATGGGCGAACATCAAGTATTATCCGATGTGGTGGGAACAACCTTCAGTCATCGCGGACGCTGAAGGACATTTGGTGTTGACGCCGAAATAAACAGCGCAGCCCTGCGAAGGTTACGAAACCTTCGCAGGGTTGTTGTTTTGCAACGCCACCCATGAAAAGAAGGTCACGCCGAGGTAACTGAACGCGAGATCGAGCCATGAGAATGTGCGGCTGTTGAAAAATTGTTGCGAGTATTCTTCCGCGCCGATGACGAGGGCGAGAATCAAGCCGACTGAAAGCGCGACCAGTTTTGGGTCCCGATTCGGAAGCGAACGGAGGAAGGTCAGGTCGAGGAGCAGAGTGAGAATCCCGAAGAGGAGGAAGTGTCCCGCTTTGTCGCCGTAGGGAATCTTGTTAATGAAGCCGAGAACGCCGAGATTCCCCGTGTCCGCAAGGACGATGATGAGGGCGATGAAAAGCGTGAAAAGAATCGCGAGCCATTTCATACGAAAAAAGAGACGCCTTAGGGCGTCTCTGCGTTTGTCTTTTCCATTTTCGATTCGCGCCGCGCCTTCAGCCATTCGACGACCATCGGAACGACCGACATCAGAATAATGGCGATGATGACAAGTTCAAAGTGCTTTTGCACAAATTCAAGCCTGCCAAAGAAATAACCGAGCAAAGTAAATACCAAAACCCAAGTGACGCCGCCCACGATGTTGTACGTAGCGAAGTAGGCATATGACATCTTGCCGATGCCCGCCACGAACGGCGCGAACGTGCGGACGATGGGAACGAAACGCGCGAGAAAGATCGCCTTGCCGCCGTGCTTTTCAAAAAAGGCGTGCGTCTTTTCGATGTATTCCTTTTTGATCCATTTGATGTTGTAGGCGCGCTCGCCGAGATAATGCCCGATGGAATAATTCACGGCGTCGCCCAGCACCGCCGCGATGATCAACAAAACGATCAAGCCCCAAACGTTCAGCAAGCCGTCTGCCGCGAACGCGCCTGCCGCAAACAGCAACGAATCGCCGGGCAGGAACGGCATGATCACCAAGCCCGTTTCGATGAAAATCACCGCGAACAGGATTCCGTGCGTCCACACGCCGTAATCCATGATGATATTTCTCAAGTGATCGTCAATGTGCAAGATAAAGTCAATTAAGAATTTGATTTGTTCCATGATTCTTTTCCAGATATGAACTTCGGAAGTCTGAATGAGACTTCCGAAGTTTTGGTTTCAACAGGCGCAGATTATACAGCGCTTTCCTCTTTCGGCTCAATGCGACTGAGCCAATCGCCGATGACAAGAATGATAAGGCTTCCCAGCGAGGACATGCCCAGATTGAGCGAGCCAAGCGGGAAGAGCGTCCATCCCTGCCATAGACCAATGAGGTGACCTGCGGCAAAGCCAAGTATGCTCAGGACTAGATAGAACAACAAACGCAGGAACTTTCCGCCGCGGATCAAATGGTAGAGCGAGCCGATGAGCAAGGCGATGAGGAGGGCGAAGAGGAGGGAGGGGAGGGTCATATCGTTCATTCTGTCATTGCGAGCGTAGCGAAGCAATCTCTTGTTCAGCGAGGGGATTGCTTCGCTACGCTCGCAATGACATTAAATTACGGTTTCAACCGCTCCGCAAAGAAGTCAGTAATCGCGTTGTAGCATGTCACGCGGTTCTCATATTTCAATACGTCGTGACCTTCGTCTTCAAAGACGAGCAGTTCGATATCTTTGCCTGCGGATTTCAACTCGCGCACGAGGTCTTCGGATTCGGCGGCAACCACGCGCGGATCGTTGCGTCCCTGAATGACCAGCATCGGCGCGGACATGTTGCGCAGGTGTGTTTTCGGCGAACGGTCAACGAGGAACGCGCGTTCATCGGCTTTCTCTGGATCGCCCAATGCGATCTTGAAATAAGGCTTCCACGTTGCGGGGATTCTCTCTGAAAATGTAAGTAAGTCATACGGACCAAACATGTCGCACGAGGCTTTCCACAAATCAGGATGTAGACCCGCTTGCATCAACGTCATGTAACCGCCGTAGGAGCGACCGACAACCGCCGCGCGGGAAACGTCCAGCCGTTTATCTTTTGGCAAAACCTTCGTCATCGCGTGTTGGTGATCGAGGCGATCCTGCCCGCCCCAGTCGCGGTCAACGTGTTTGGTGTAGGAGAGTCCGTAGCCCGTGGAGCCGCGCACATTCGGCACAAAGACCGCAAATCCGCGCAGTGTGAGATATTGGATCAACGGCATCGAGAACCACGCGAAGTCGGGGCGTTCCTGTCCCTGCGGACCGCCGTGAATGTAGTACACAACTGGTCGCGGACCTTTGAAGCCGAGTCCCTTTGAGGGGAGATAAAGCCGCGCGGATGTGCGCAGTCCGTCGTGGGAGAGGAACGAAGCGTCCTCCCCTTTTGAAAGAAGCGAGTCGGGAATCCCAAGGATCTTTTCGCTGGTATGCCGCGTGACCACGTTCCGCTTTTTGCCGCTGACGGTGTAGAGTTGTGTCGGCGATGTGGCAGTTGAGAATGAGAAGGTGAACGAGTCCGCTTTGGAGTCGTAGTGAACGCGCTCGAGCATTCCGCCATCGAGCGGCTTCGTGCCGACTAAAACGTGCGCGAGAGTCATCAGTCTCTTCTTTTCATTGAACACGCCTTCATACACCCACGAACAGCCGTCAATGTTGAACTGAAGCAAATAACGATCTTTGCCAAGATGCGCGGCTTCCACGAGTTCGCCAACGCCTTTGTGTTTGACGCCTTTCAATTGCACGCGCTCAAGCTCGCCTGGTTTTGAAAGATCGAGATAACCGAGGCTGTAGGTATCTTCAAAAACAGACGAAACAACCACCGCGCCTTTTTCACTTGGAGAAAAAACAGCAGAGCCGAGTCCGTTGAGTGGAACATTCTCGCCTTCCGCGCGATCTTCCATTAATTTTCCGTAGAGAGTCTTTTGCTTGCCTTTCTCCCACAAACACAACACACCATCGCCCACCTCATAGCCTGTGCCGAGCAACAATTTGTTGTGATCCTTGCTATGCGCGGCAACGCCCAAACCAAATGGATATTCTGCGATCTTGGTCAACTTGCCCGACTTGAGATCGCCGCGGTACGTTTCGATCATCGCAATGTCGCGGCGTTCCGCGCCGAAATAAACAATCCCTTTGTCCTCGTCACACTCGCCCAAATGCACGCGATACTTCTCGAAGAAATTATCGAACGACGGTTCAGGGAAACCGCCGTCCAGCGGGATCAACATCGGCTGATAATTTTCATCGCCGTCTTTGTCAATCATCACAAGAATTTTCTTTAGTTTGGAAAACACGAAGAACGATAACCCGCCGATCAAGTGCGGATTCTGCAACGCGATGTGCGGCGGCAGTAACGGCTCAGGCACGCTCCCGCCAAACTTCATCGCATACAAACTCAAATGCCCCGATGAATTGCTCAAAAAGAAAATCTTCTTATCGGCATATTGCGGCACAACGAACAATCGGGCAGACATCAACGATTCGACACGATACGACATGGAAGGCTCCTCTTGAAATTTGATTTGCTCATTTTAGTGTTATTGATTAATAGCGACATGAATGTCGCGTTACGGGAATCATTTTGGAAAATTTCAAATCCTTGACTCAATATATAATCTATTAGATTGGCTACGCGCAGAACTTATATAATGATGCCGCCGCCGATGACCACATCATTTTGATAGAAGACCGCCGCCTGACCTGCCGTGATATCGCGTTGCGGCGCGTCAAACGTGACTTGAGCCTGTCCCTCCCCATTTGGCGTTATCAACGCCTCAGCCTCTTTCGCGGTGTAGCGAATCTTCACCTCCGCGCGGAACGGCTCACGCGGCGTTTCGCCCGAAACCCAATTGACATCGCGCGCAACTAATTCTTTTGAGCCGAGTTGTTCTTGCGTGCCGACGATTAACGTATTGCGTACTGCGTCCTTCGTTATGACATAAAGCGGAACGGGCGACGCGACTCCCAATCCCTTGCGTTGACCGATGGTGTAATTCGCAAGTCCGTTGTGCGAGCCGATTGCCTGTCCTTCGCGCGTGACGATCTCGCCGGGCTTGAGCATCTCCGCTGCGTTGCGTTGCAGGAAGTTGCGATAATCTTCGCCAGCGAGAAAACATAAGTCTTGCGAGTCTTTGCGCGAGGCGGTTGGCAAACCGTGCTTCTCAGCGATCTGTCGAATCTCAGGCTTGGTATATTCACCGACGGGAAACAACGCGTGTTTCAATTTTTCCTGATCGAGAACATGCAAGACATAGGATTGATCTTTGTTTCGATCAACTCCGCGGAGCAACTCCACTTTCCTACCCTTCGACAAGCTCAGGGCATCGCTTTCTACTTTCCTCACCCTAGCATAATGTCCCGTCGCCATGAAGTCTGCGCCGAGAGCCAGCGCGTGATCGAGCAAAAACGTCCAGCGGATCTTGCGATTGCAGATCAAGCACGGATTCGGCGTCTCACCGCGCGCGTACCCTTCGAGGAAATATTCAACGACCGTTTCGCGGAAAACATCTTTCGCGTCAATCACATAAAATGGAATGTCGAGAATCGCCGCCACTCTTCGAGCCTGCGCCATCGAATCGGGCGTGCAACAGCGATTCGAATCTTCCTTGCCGGGTTCGCTCCACAAACGGAGCATCATGCCGACAACCTCATAGCCCTGCTCTTTGAGCAAGGCGGCGGCAACGGAGGAGTCCACCCCTCCAGACATGGCGACAACGACTTTCGGCACAATCAATCGCTTTCCATTACGGAATTTTGCAGGCGGCGTCAATTTTATCGCTTACATCAGTAAACTGGTATGGCGATAGCCAACCAGCAAAGTAATTTTTATCTTCCAGCAAATCCAAATCGGCTCCGAAATATTGTTTTAGGATCACCCGAAACGAGTTGACCGGGGTGATCGAAGGATATAAGAGTTCGTACTTTCCATCGGGAAAATAATAAGCATTTAAAATGGAAAATCGCTCAGAGAGGCACGACTCATTCAGAGTCAGGGTGTCGTAATACGCCCCGGGTCCATGATCGCCCATAACAATGATGATGGGAGGATTTGCAGAATTTTCGAGAATGGCTGTTACAGCCTTCATCATCTCGGAATTTATGAAAGCCATCTGATCGGCATACCCTTTCCTGTATTCTTCGCCCGCGCCGGGAAACAACGACGCGTCCCATGTGCTATACGGGCGGTCGGGGAGAATAAAATTCCCATCGCGGTCAAAGATAAAAGGCGGATGCGGCGATAGGATGTGAGCAAACACAAACTTCGGGCTCGGAATTTCTGAAACCGTTTGCAATGTCTGAAAAGCCGAAAGGATATATCGCTTGTGCAAGCCGTAGCTTTGGACAGGCAGTTCCACGCCCCAAGACACGGCAAAGATGCTCGCCACCGTAGATGATAGAACAAGTCCTTCAAATTCGTTGATACCGCCTGAGACTGCGTTATAGTAAATGTCGGCGTCTGTGATCTGGGCAAACAGCGCCGCGCTGGGCAACGCTACGAAGGTGTAGCCGCGATCTTTCAGAAATCGCCTCAATACTGTATGTTGCATCAATTCGCGCAAGGGACTGCGATCACTCGTATCGCCAAAGCTATCCACGAAGCCGTCTAAATAATCCAAGTTCATGCTGGACGAAATGGACAGTTCAGTTTGGGGATAATTGGGCGAGGACCGGTCGGCAACGTAGAATCCGCTGTCCCGTAGAAAAGAGACGAATTCCGAATTGTCGAATCCATAGAGATCGCGTAAGGTATCCTCGCGCCCGTAACCGTCAAGGACGATGAAGTAAATATTGGGTGAAGCCGCGCTCGCGTCGGTCGCTGAAATTTCAACGCGATTCACGCGGTCTGCGATCATCCGCACTTGAGAAGTGGAGCGAAAAAGGGTCGAGCTAATCATCCATGCGGAAAAAAGAACGAGCACGGATGAAACCACATTCAGGAAAACCGTGATGGTTTTACGACTCTTGATCTTTCCCCACAGCCAGCGGCTTGCAAACAGGATGAGCGCCGAGGAAAATAGGGCAAGCGCAAGTATCCCGCCAAACGGCGTCCGCCAAAAACTGGATTGCCCTAACAAAAACAAATAGACATGACCTGAGAACAGCCAGAGAATAAACAATGTTGTTCCCCATGCCGCGTATTCAAAATCCTTGAACGTTGCATTCAAAAGCCAGTAAACAAGAACCGCGACGAGGAACGCGATCAACAGTGAGCGAAACATCCACTCGAATGGAACCTGCGAGGCGTTTTGCGAGTAAATACCAAGAACGGAATAAATCGCAAACAAGAATGGATGCAAGATCGGCGATCGCTTCATTTATTTGTTTGTATGGAGTCTTCGCGCTTTTTCGACCAGAGATGGCAATTCGCTTAGGAATCTATCCACATCTGCGGCTGTCGTTTGAACGCCAACCGTCACGCGCAACGAGCCAAGCCCCCACTCGCGCGATAAGCCGATGGCATTCATCACTTCGCTGGGTTCGGGGTTGCCCGTTTTGCAGGCGGAGCCAGAGGAACAAGCAAAGCCCGCCGCGTCGAGGAGAGTGAGTAATAAGTTACCATCCACACCTTTGAAGGCAAAACTGGCGTGATGAGGCAATCTTGATTCCATAGCGCCGGTGAGTTGAGAATCAGGGATTGATTCGAGAACCGAACCAATTATTTTGTCGCGCAACGGCTTGACATGCGCCACACGTTGTTCACGTTCTTCATTTGTTAATCGCAACGCCTCAGCAAAACCTACAATGTATGGCACGTTCTGAGTCCCCGCGCGGAGGTTGAACTCCTGCCCCCCACCCGTGAGATGCGGAACGAGCGGCGTCCCTTTGCGGACGTACAACGCACCGACGCCTTTCGGTCCGTAAAATTTATGCGCGCCAAGCGACATCATATCCACGCCGAGTTCGTTTACGTCAACGGGCAAATACGCTGCGGCTTGAACAGCGTCTGTGTGAAATAAAATCTTATTTGCGCGGCAGATCTCCGCAATCTCTTTAATTAGATTGATCGTACCGATCTCGTTGTTCGCATACATCACAGAGACGATCGCTGTCTCTCCGCAAATGGCTTTCGCCACGATCTCAGGCGTGACCATGCCATGCTCGTTCACGTCAAGCCACTCGATGAGGAAGCCATCATATTTTCCAAGATGCTCAAGTGTCTTCGTCACTGCGGGATGTTCGGCACGCGAGGCGAGAATCCATTTGGCGCCGGTCTTTTCACGCAGCGCGTATGCCGCGCCGCGAATCGCAAGGTTGTCTGATTCGGAGCCGCAAGAGGTAAAGATAATTTCATCGGGTGAACAATTCAACACACGCGCAACAGACTCGCGCGACGAGTCGACCGCGGCTTCGGCGATCTGCCCGAAGCGGTGAACAGACGAAGGGTTCCCGAACGAATCGTTGAAGAAGGGAGACATCGCCTCCACGATGCGCGAATCCACAGGCGTTGTTGCGGAATAATCCAAGTAAATCATCGCGCAGATTATAGCATGATGAGAATAGGAACTTCGTAGGGCAATCGTCCGTTAAGCGTTACGCAAATGCAGGTAAAATTGCGGCTCGTTTAAAGGAGAACAGATGAAACAAAGATTGATCATTTTGGGATTATGCGCGTTGTTGATCGCATCGTGCGGAGGCGGCGAGGCGACAGCGACACCCACAAACACATTGAGCGTGGATGAGATCCAAGCGCTCGCCATCGAGACATTTTCAGCGGCTCTCACGCAGACCGCGCTTGCCGCGCCTTCGGAGACTCCCGTCCCCACTTTGACAGCGTCAGCCACTTTTGCGCCGTTAGCCACGATCACAAGCGCAGCGCTTCCGCTCGCCTCTGCGACGATGAGCGGCGGCGGGAACTCGTGTTATCGGATGACATACGCCAGCGATGTAACGATCAAAGATAACACCGCAATGGAACCAGGTCAAAGTTTCACTAAAACATGGAAGGTGTTGAACTCCGGCACATGCGCTTGGGATGCCGGCTTCAAATTCGCCTTCGTGGGCGGCGAGCAAATGAACGGCGCAACATACACATTCCCAGCGCCAGTCTCTGCCGGCGCAGTCGTGGACATTTCCGTAGACATGGTTGCGCCAACCAAAAGCGGAACATTGCGCGGCAACTGGCGTATGCAAACCGCCGACGGACAGTTCTTCGGCGATGAGGTGTATGTACAGATTGTGGTCGGCGGCAGCGCGGTAACGGGCACAGCAACAAGTGAAACGCCGACTACTCCAAACCCCACCCCAGATAATTAATGAAAATCCCTCCATAATCGGAGGGATTTTTTGTTCAAATCATATTCCCGCATTGCTGAGCGTGGTCAGCAGATTGGACAACGCGGAAGCCATCTCTGGATGCGTGCGCTCGAAGTAGGTCATCGTTTCTTGCATTCGCCCGAGAAGCGAGTCGTCGGATTGCGCGTCGTCGGAGCGCTCGAGAAGTTCATTGATGTCTTCGTTGAGCGCGCGCAGAAGTTCGCGCCCTTTTTCGTCCACGGCTTCCGTTGCGTCGAGGGCGGCGTGCAACTCTTCGAGAAGTTGGGCAAGTTTCTTGTCGGTCATATCGCTCGCTTTCCGGTCGTTGAATGTGGAAGTGCGCGTCTATTGTACGCCTCGTTCGCGTTCAATACAAGAGGTCGCGAGTCGCCTGCTCGACTTCCTCATAGATTCGCTTCACTTCTTCCTTCATCTCCGCCGAAACGCCAGCTGTCTGCGGGATGAACTTGACCATGTCCTTCGCTTGCCGAAACAGATCTTTAACTTGCGCGATGTAAGAGAAATCAGATCTGCCCAGCTCGGTCAGGGGAATAGAAAGCTCACGCGCTTGTTGAATCAACATACGGGCGCGAATGAGGCGTTCTGTCGCAGGAATAAGCCTAACCATAGCCGCTTCCTTTCATTACGTCAGCAAGGCTTTCATCTGTTTGTAGATAAAGTGCGTCGCTCCTTTCGGGTTGAAGCGATAGAACTTGTCTAAAAAGGAAGCGTCCGAACCGACGGTAACGCTGTAGCGACCATTCTCAACGGCGCCTACGATGATCTGGGCGGCTTTCTCGGGCGCCAGCATTTTGAACGAGGACGACTCGGCAGTTTCTCCGCCGGGAGTGACAACGCCGGAGTTAGCGGCGATATTTGTGCCGATGGCGCCCGGATAGATCACCGTCACCCCGACGTTCGTCTCTAAAAGTTCGGCATACAGACCCTCAGTAAGCAGTTTGACAGCCGCCTTGCTTGCGCCATAGATCGTTTGCCCCGGCACGGGAAGAAAACCGCCCATGCTCGACACATTAGCAATGTGCGCTTCGGGGCGTTCTAATAAATATGGAAGGAACGCTTTCAGCATATAAATCGTCCCATACAGGTTCACGTTGAGCACACGCTCGATCGCGTCGAATTCCAGTTGACTCAAGCGAACGAAAGGTTGAATGATGCCGGCGTTATTGATTATGCCATCCACCGCGCCGAAGCGGGCGATCACTTGTTGCGGAAGCGCGTCCACCGCTTTCTTGTCGGTGATATTCAAGATAAAGGTTGCCAGCTTAGCTTTCTTATCGCCAGCCAGATTCACCGTCTCTTGCAAGGCGGCTTCGTTCATATCCACTGCGGCGACATTCGCGCCTTTGGAGAGCAGGTTGAGGACGATCTCACGCCCCATGCCGTTTCCGCCCCCGGTGACAACGATCGTTTTATTCTGTACTTTCATGACGTTTACTCCTTTGAGTGTGCGCCCGAAACGCGCTTTAGCAATTCGACGCTCTCATGAATAGGGTATGCTTTCTTCCTTAAAAAACAGGATAACATATTTTAAACCTGTGTTTAGTGACGTTTATCCTGTGAAGATCATCTACTTTATCGTATTCGACAGGCGACAACATCTCGTTAATTTCTCCGTAGGGAAAAGAATCGGACGCGCGCGTCCGAATTATAATTGTCGTATGCATTTCAGAAAATCATTTCGGCTCTTCGCGCTGACGGCGTGGGGACTTGCTCTATTCATCCCTCCTCGAGCGGCGGCGGCGCAAACCAGCGCTTATGAATTGATCCTCGCTATGAATACGTTACGCGTATCATACGGATTGCCCGCGCTCGTCGAAGACCCGATCATTAACGCCGTCGCTCAAGCCACAGCGCAGACGATGGCGGCGAACAACATGTCGTGGCACATCGGCGACGTGCGCGGGCGTCTTGCCGCGGCAGGCTACGGCGGCGGCGCCACAGTCTGGGCGACCGAGAATTTCGCCGTCAGCGGCGGGAACATGGGCGTTGACGAGATCATGGCGGTTTGGGCTGACCCGGATCACATGCGCCCCGCCGTTACCCCGGCATATTGCAATATCGGCGCGGGAGTGGCGACGGTGGGCGGCAAGACCTATTACATCTTGCAAGCCGCTTATGTTTCCGGGCAGGAATGCGGCAGTTATACGTCTGCTGCGGGCGCCGGTTCCACTTCGGGAACGGGAACGATCAGCCCGGTCTCGCAGCTGATCGTTCCCGTTCAGATCGCCACGCCCGACGCAAGCGGAAAAGTCTATCACGAAGTCAAAGCGGGGCAATCCTTCTGGTCTATCGCGATCGCATATCAGATCACTATTCAAGATTTAGAAGCGTGGAACAATATTTCGCGCACTGCGCCTCTGCAAACGGGACAACGCCTGTTCATCCCCAATAAAGATACCGCGGGATACGCCACGCCGACTCCGCGCGGCATGGTCGTGACGCAAACCCCCGACGCGGACGGAAGAATCGTGCATGTCGTTCAACCGTATCAATCGTTGTTCACCATCGGCGAGGCATATCGCGTTTCGGTGGATCGGATTTTACAGTTGAACGGGCTTCAAGCAGACTGGCCCCTGCAGATCAAACAGAAACTTATCATCTCGCCGGGCAACGTGACGCCCAGCCCCACGTTGAGCGCGATTCAAAGATTAACGCCCGAAGCAGATGGCAACTATTATCACATCGTGCAAAGCGGACAAACGCTTTCAGGCATCGCCGCTTTGTATAACGTGCCGCTCACCGATTTGATGAACTGGAACGGATTAGGCGCGGCATCGGTCATCAACCCGAATCAGAAATTAATGTTGCGCATTTCGCCGCCCGCAACGGCGACATTTACGCCAGCGCCGGCAACGATCACACTGCTTCCGAGCGCTTCTATGACCTCGCCGCCGACGACGGAAATCACGCCGACGGTTATTGTCGTCGCAGAAGAACCCGACAATAACTCCAGCGAAGGCGTTATATTATTCGTCGGGATACTTTTGATCGGCGGGCTGCTGTGGTGGAGGTTTTCACGGAAGAATTAAAATTGTTGCGACTAAAAATTTCTACATGGAAATATCTATCATTGTAATTCGATAGACAGATTTTTCTCTTTGATCTGCGTCCAGTGTTACCAGCGGAATGTCGAGCCGCGCCGCGACTGCCACATAAATTGAATCAGACCCACGTAAACCAAGTTCTGCCGCGAGCTGAGCCGCTTCCTGTATGAGCGAGTGTTCCATTTCAATTAATTGCAATCCTTGAAGGTTTTGCAATTGCTCAATCGCTCTCAACCCAAGCGCCGAGGTTGTACGACGACCGATTACGCCGCCAACTTCAGCCAGAAGAAGTGACGGCGCAAGAAATTGATCCTCTGCTTCGAGGCGTTCAGACATCCACTTCTTCACAGGCTCATGAAAAACATCTTCGGACACCAGCCGAGCAACCCAAACGCTGGCGTCTACCACGATAAACATTATCGCCGCGACTCGGATACAGCACGCGCGGCAGAGACGCCTTTGGGCCAGCGCGCGCCGATCTCAGCGGCGAGATGATCAAGTTTCGCCCAAGTCTTCGCATCATCCTTTTTCCGTTTACTCTTGACGGGAATCAACAAGGCGACCACCTCCCCATGATACGTGATCTGCACTTCCTTCCCCGTCTCACGCACCGCGCGGACAAGTTCGCTGGCTTGTTGTTTCAATTCTCGAATTCCAACGGTGACCATTTTTATCTCCTATAATGTGCCTACAATTGTAGGCACATTATAGCATAAGCAAAGGCAATGGGCTTGGATAGATGTTTTCGCGGAAAACTAGAGACGGTTTCACCCACGAAAAGGTACAATTAGCAAAGGTAAAGAGCAGGCATGGATTGGCGAAATTACATCACCGTTAATCTTAGGATCGCGGCGCGGTTAGGCGCGCTTCTATTTTGCCTCATCCTTCTATTTGCGGCTTGGCTTTATTTTTTCATCGCTCCCACATCTTATATTTGGGTCATGGACTTGGGAGATCAACTGAACAAAACCCATCTCGTTAAAATGTGCCCCAATGGCAAGCGGCTATGGCAGGTCCAATTTGGGCAAAGCGGACAGATCGCCTACGATCCGAATCAAAACGCAGTTTGGGCGCCTGAGTTGGGCGATATCGGCGACCTCCATTACGATCAACTGGTCAAGGTGGATCAGGACGGTCGGGTGGAGGATCGAATCCAAGGGTATCGTACGCGAACGCTGGCGGTTGATCCGCGCGACAGCCGGCTATGGACGCAAAAGCTGATAGCGCCTCCGGGGCAGAGTCAATACGATCCCCTGCTCGCGCAGCTTGCCCCAAACGGCAAATTCCTGTCTTCAAAAAGAGGAATTGTTCCGATGGGGATTTGGTCGCTCGCGCTTGACCCGCGCAACGGCACGATTTGGATCGGCGCATTTAAAAAACTGATTCATCTGACCCCCGAATGGATTATCCTATTTGAAACATCCGATGTGGATTTCTTCTCCAATGGGCTTCATCAAATTGCGGTTGACCCGCTAAACGGCGACGTTTGGCACACCACCATGAGAGGCGACGTTTACAGGCGGTCATGGGATGGAACGGTACAAGCAAAGGTGGGCGGCTTGAGCAATCCAATTGCAGTCGCCGTCTACCCGCAAGATCATAGCGCGTGGGTAGCGAACTACGATCAGCCCGGCGCTGGCTCCGTTGTGAAGATCAGCCCGGCGGGCGAAATTCTCTTTAGTATGGAAACCCCGTCTCACGCGCACCTTGTAGGAGTCAACCCTTATGACGACATCGTCTGGGTCGGCTATGAGGGCGGCATCCTTTTGCTCGACCAAAGCGGGGAACTTCTCAACACTTTAGTCGGATTCAATACGCCGATTTCCATAGCGTTCAGCCAGCCTGAAAGCGTTTGGAAAGGATTGCGCGATTGCACGATGAAATGAGATTTGTGTAATCGGCAATCACAACAAAAAGCGGACGAGTCTCCTCGTCCGCTTCAACTTTCAAACCTCTAGCATTCCGAAAACCCGCACGCATAACACTTCCTACATCCCTCCTCATTCACCACGGCCGCTTCGCCGCATTCGGGACACAGGTCGCCGATCTTCACCTTCCGGGCTGACGACTCGTCGTGTTTGCCGTTCCCATTCGTTCCCGCAACGGCTCCGTTCTTCTCATTCAAATAACCGTCCAACACTTGCCCAATGCCGTCAGGCAATGAGCGCACACGGTTGGGACCAAATCCCAACGAACGCCCGCCGCCAATGCCAGCCAACTGCGCGATGACTTCGCGCATGCGGTCAACCGGCGCGACCGGAGAAGCCATGCGCAAGATATACGAGATCAAGCGTCCAATCGCTTCAGAAACCGCCGCAATTTCAGAGCCTGCTTTAGCGGTATTGACAAACGCTTCAAACGGTTGACCGCCGCCGTTCTCATTGATGGTGATGAACGCCTTACCGACCGGCGTTTCAACGTTATACGTTTTGCCCGCCAACGCCTTCGGACGCGGCTTCTTCAAATCGTGCCATATCATAGGAGCCGTTTGGTTGATAGAATCCGCCGCTGGCTGAGGTTGAGGCGCCTTTTTATCCGCCGTCGCATTCGTCTCCAACACCACTTTATCGCGCGAACCAGTCACATACACGGTGATGCCTTTGCATCCAAGTTCCCACGCCAGCATGTACGCGGTCGCCACATCTTGTTCGGTTGCGCCCTCGGGGAAATTCACAGTCTTCGACAGCGAGTTATCCACGAACGCTTGCAACGCGCCTTGCATGCGCACATGTTCATCGGCAGCGATGTCCGCCGACACAACGAACGTATCGCGCACCGACTGCGGAATTTCTTTGATGTGCTGACACGTGCCCTCGCGCATCACCTGTTCGACGATCTCCTGCCGCTTCTCTTCGCCCAGTCCCAATTTTTTCAACGCCTCATCGAAGCGCGGGCTGGCATACGCGAGTTTCAGATCTTTGCCGTTATCGTTGACGTGACGAATATACGCCAGCGCGAAGACAGGTTCGCACCCATAGCCCTCGCAACCTGCGACTGTGGCGATCGTCCCCGTCGGCGCGACCGTGGTCTGCGCGGCATTGCGGATTCCATGTTTGCGGATTCCATCCGCCACCGCTTCCCACTCGACGTTCGGTCTGCTCCAGTTATTCTGATTCTTGACCAACGCTTTCGGCGGCGCCCACTTCATATCTTTCTTGTCGTAGATGCTTCCTTCGATGGCAGGGAACGCGCCGCGCTCTTTCGCCAACTCGACACTCGTGACCATCGCGTGATAACGGACGAACTCCATCACCTGCGCGCCGAACTCCTGCCCCTCTTTCGATCCATAGCGGACTCCCACGTGATACATCAAATCCGCGAGACCCATGATGCCCAGCCCGATTCGTCGCGCCTTGTGCGCGGCTTCGGTGAGTTGCGGCACTGCAGGAACATACGCGTTCGCCTCCACAACATCATCGAGGAAGCGCGTGGCTGTGACAACACTCTCGCGCAACAACTCCCAATCAACAGTTTCATCGGGTCCGCAATGCTCATTGAGATTTACCGAACCGAGACAGCAGTTCTCGTAAGGACCTAACCATTGTTCTCCGCAGGGATTTGTCGCCTCCAGCGGATACAAATGCGGAACGGGATTGCTCCGATTCGCCGCGTCGAGGAACAACACGCCGGGCTCGCCGTTGTGATGCGCCTGTTTGACGATCTTATCGAACAACTCACGCGCTTTCACTTTCTTGTACGCGTGGATCGTGATCCCCGCGGCTTCGGCTTGCTCGAGCGTGCCGCTAAATCCCTTTTGCTTCATCTCTTTCAAGTCGGGGAAGCGCAATTCCCATTCTTCGTCGTTCTTCACCGCGCGCATAAACGCATCCGTGATGCCGACAGAAATATTGAAATTAGTAATATGATTCTCGTTGATCTTACAGGTAATGAAATCTTCCACATCGGGATGATCCACGCGCAACACAGCCATATTGGCGCCGCGCCTTGTTCCGCCCTGCGCGATCTCGCCAAAGGCGTGATCGTATACGCGCAAGAATCCAACGGGACCCGTCGCCTGACCCGCCGAAGTCTGCACCATCGCTCCTTGCGGACGTAAGCGCGAGAACGAGAATCCGTTCCCGCCGCCCGTTTGCTGGATCAGCGCCGCATCGCGCAAAGTCTGGAAGATACCCGCGCCGTCGCGCCCCATATCGTCGGCGATAGGCAATACAAAACACGCCGCAAGTTGACCCAACGGAGTTCCTGCGCCCGTAAATGTTGGGGAGTTCGGAAAAAATTTCTTACTGGATAACAAATGGTAGTATTCAGTCGTCCGCTCTTGAACGTCGGCGTTCCACGCCGCTTCCACTTTGGCGACATGATACGCTACGCGCCAAAACATCTCTTCGACCGTTTCAGCCGGCTTGCCGTCGTCTCCGCGGCGGACGTAACGCTTCATCAACACCTGCCGTGCGTTATCGGTCAGATTCGCCTCGGGTAATCCTTTCGGCATAGGCGGCGTAGGAAGCAACCCGTTTTTTATTCGCTCGGTTCTCGCGGCGGCTTTGACTGCCATGACATACTCTCCTCTATTTATAAATTTCGGCAAAAAAACCGACGTCCGGCAACGCCACACATTTTATGGCGTCCGGCTATCGGTATATTAACCTTCGAGCAATTGATTAATTTCGTTGCGAATAGACTGAAGATCATCCAATCCAAGATACACGATCGCGTAACGGACATATGCAATCTGATCCAATTCCTTCAGGCCCTTCATCGCCAGATCGCCGACAATGCGCGAAGAGACTTCAGATTTGCTCAGTTTCTGCAGCTGCGCCTCCACTTGCCCGATCGTGCGTTCGATATCCGCCGCCGAGACCGGGCGTTTCGCGCACGAAATACGGATGCCGCGCGCCAATTTCTCGCGGTCGAATTCTTCGCGCGAGCCATCTTGCTTCACCAAAAGCGGCGTCGCGAGAATCGGACGTTCATAGGTGCTAAAACGCTGTCCGCACTTAAAACACTCTCGGCGGCGGCGAATGCCTCCATGATTATCGTGAGATGTATCGAGCACTTTCGAATCGTTGTGCTGACAGTAAGGACACCGCATAAAAAGAGTCGCTCCAATTAGAACATTTGTCGCCGCCATCTGTGGGCGTTTCAGCGCTGCATCCCCGTACATCTGGCTATTCGTAAGCCGCATTCTAGCACATACTCGAAATCAATTCAAGAGAACGCGCGCGGCTTCTATCTTAAAATATCGCGTTTACCTTCGGCGCGCCGATGATACAATAGCCGCGTTCGCCAACGCAATCATAAGAAGGGATATTTCAACATGAAAATCGCTGCGTTTTTTATTCTCGGAGCGCTCATAGGCTGGTTGATCGAATGGGTCATTGACTGGCTCTACTGGCGCCGCCGCATTGCCGCGCTTACCAAACAAAACAACGACCTTTCGCAAGAGAATCAAGGACTTAAAAGTCGCGTTGAATCAAAAACGAAATCAACGCTCCGATCGTCAAAAACAAAACCCGTTCGAAAGGGCGGCAAAGACAACCTGCAAGCGATTCGCGGCATCGGACCCGTGATCGAAAAACGACTTAACCAAGCGGGCATTTACTCTTTTGAAGAATTGGCGCAACTTGCGCCCGATGAATTAACCGAAATCCTCGGCGATCTCATCCGGCGATTCTTTCCCGGCGAAGATAAGATGATCGCTCAGGCGCAAGAGTTTGCGCGACAAAAGTCAAACGTTGGGTAGCGTCGCAATGAACCTTCCTACGCGCGCCCTATTTTACGATCTATTCAAATTTATCGTAGCTCTCATCCTAACGCTCCTCCTCGTCTTCCTAACTTGGAGCAGACGCGCTCAAATGCCGCCTCAAGCCATCGCGCCAACGGCGCTCCGCCCCACAGAGTCGAGCGTTTCACCCACGTCAACAACCCTTTCGCCAACGGCGCTCCCCACGACAACGCCGACGGTTATCCCTGCAGTCGGCGCGATAAGCGCGTCTGAAACGCCGCCGCCCGCTGCGCCTAATGCCGCTTCTTCGGCAACGGCAACAGCGGAAGCCCCACTCGCAACGGCGGCAACTCCGGCTGAGGCGGAAATCTGCAAGGCGCTCTCATACTCACAATTAGCAGTCGGCGAACAAGCCGTCGTTCAACGCAATTTGAACTTCCGTTCTTCACCGGGCATAGCCAATAATTGGATTAAGACAAATCTCGCCGGCGCGCAAGTGAAGATCGTCGGCGGGCCCGAATGCATGCCGCACGAAGCCGGTGGCTCATATGTATGGTGGCAAATCGAACTCGCCGACGGGCAGGTCGGCTGGTCGGCGGAAGCGTCGTCGCAAGGTTCGTTCTACTTCTTAGCCTCTATGAAGTAGCGAAGGGTCCTCAATCCGTTTCAGAAATTCCAACACAACTCGATTAAATTCTTCGGCGTTCGATTGATGCGGCACATGCCCAGCCTTGATCGTCCTGCCGGCGGCGTGAGGAAGCGCATCCACCAACGGCGGGAAAGACGCAGGCGCCAGAGTTTGATCGCGATCGCCCCACACCACAAGAGTCGGCGCGACGATTTGAGGGAAAGCGTCGGTCGCGTCAGCGATGTCGTTAGGGATGTAGTAGATGCCGGGCGCGGTGCGCGTGTAGTCTATCGCAGTTTGCAAACGGACGTGTTCGGGCAGGGCATGGCGAGATCCGTTGCTATTGCCCATTGCGACGCTGGTCGCATCCACAATCATGCGAAACATCCATTCGGGCGTATGCCCAATGATAAAGTCGCGCAGATTGGAGCTGGCGTAGGTGGCGCGGAGCAAATAGGGAAGTTGGGAGCGCGTATAAAACGGATTAACCAGAATTAATCCGCGGGTTCGTTCGGGAAAGCGGCGCGCAAATTCCAATGCGATATAACCGCCGAGCGAATGTCCGACGAGAATCGCCGGTTCGGTTAAGTGGAGCGATTCCATCCAGGCAAAGAAATGTTCGCTCAGCCATTGGATTCGATAAGCGCGCGTCTTCGGTTTAGGGCTATCGCCATGACCGAGCAGATCGAGCGCGTAGGCGGCATAACCGTTCTTCGTCAGCTCGGGTATTAGATCGTCCCAATCATGAAGCGAGGCGGCAAGACCATGAATCAAAATGACCGGCGCTCCGCTCCCTTTCCGAATATCGTTTGCTGTTGTAGGAAGTTCAATTTCTAATTCGTTTTTCATATCTGCGCGCCAATTCGCGGCGCAATATTTTACCAACATATGACTTGGGAAGCTCGTCCATAAAGATCACAAAACGCGGAACCAAATACAACGGCAATCGGCGCTTGCAATACGAGATCACCGCATCGGGCGTCGGACGCTCGCCGCTTGCAATAATAAACGCAAACGGGCTGCCCGCCACAGCGGTCACGGCGACCTCTTTGATCTGCGGAATCTCGTAGATAACCTCTTCCACATCGCGTGGAAAGGCGGGTTGTTTCTTCAATGCGCTGGGATACCACATATCCGCTTTACGAGCGATGATACGGGTATAGCCGTCCTCATCTACCTGCGCGATGTCGCCGGTGAGTAACCAGCCGCCCACAAAAGCTTCCTTCGTCGCTTTAGAATCTTTCCAGTAGCCCAACATCACCTGAGGACCGCGAATCGCTAATTCGCCAATATGTCCCGGCTTCACTTCCTTTTCCTTATTCGATAGATCTACGATCTTCGCTTCAGTAGAAGGAAGCGGGATACCGATCGAGCCGGCTTTACGCTTCTCGCTCAGCGGGTTGGCGTGCGTGACCGGCGAGGCTTCCGTAAGCCCGTAACCCTCCACAAGGCGGCTTTTCGTGATTTTTTCAAACGTCTCTTGCACTTCCACATGCAGCGGTTCGGAGCCGCTGATGCAGTAATTAATAGACTGAACGCCGAATTTACGCACACGTCGGAATGTGTTGATAGCGCGATACATATTCGGCACGCCCGGGAAAATCGTTGGCTTGTATTTCTTAATCGCCTTGAGCGTATCCAGCGTTTGGAATTGCGCCTTCATGATCATCGCCGCGCCAACCGATACCGGTACGTTCATCGCCGTCGTCAGCCCGTAACTATGGAAGATCGGAACTACGCATAGAAAACGTTCGCGTCCCTCGCGCGCTTCGGGCATCCAATGGCGCGTCTGCAGGGCATTTGCCACAAGGTTGCGATGTGAAAGCATCACGCCTCTAGATTGCGCCGTCGTGCCGCCGGTATATTGAATCACCGCCAGATCGTCGGGGCGCACATCCACCGTCGGCGATTTATTGCTGACGCCGCTCAGCCAATCTCGCCAGCGCAGAGAGTTCGGCAAACCGTAACCGCGATTACGCCATGCAGAGATCAGATATTTCAACGGCGATACATACTCCGCCGGGTCGGTCAGCGCGACATGCGGCACGCCGCTCTCTGCTTGGATCTTTTTGGCGAGTCCCGCCCACATGGATAACGTCACCAGTACGCTAGCTTCCGAATCTTTGATTTGCCGCACTACTTCTTCGGGCTCAAGCACCGGCGGGACAAAGACCGCCGTCGCGCCGGCTTTCATCGCGCCGTAGAAGCCGATCGCCATCTGTGGAACGTTCGGCAACAACAACACTACGCGCGCGCCCTTGCTCACGCCAAGCGCGATCAGCGCATTCGCAAAACGATTCGCCTCGTGATTCAAACGACGATACGACAAGCGGCTGCCTTCGAAGAAGATTGCCGGGCGATTAGGAAATCTCCGCGCCGCGGAACGCAGCAAGTGATGCAACGGGATATTCGGCACGCTCACAGTGTACGGTACGCCCTGCGCGTAACTCTCCAACCACGGACGCGCCTTGCGCAACGCGTCGCGCCCGCCTTTGCCTTTCTTCTGCAGCCCAACATCTGAGGCGCGCCACGACCGCTGGCTCTCGCCTTCGAGAAAACGCTCAATCGCCCGCCCTACCGCGTCGCGTCGTTCCAACATGACCATGTGTCCCGACACGCGAATATCGGCGTCTTCCGCGCCCGGAATAGAGGCGGTGACCTTCTCGAACAAGGGACGCTCAAACACCCGGTCGCGATGACCGCGAATGACCAGCGTAGGAACGTTCAGTTGAGGAAAACGCTCCCAACCGTTCCAACGAGACATGGCGTCGCGGTACAGCCACTTGAGCGCGAATGGCGCGCCGTGAAGCCATGATCTGGTCAGCGGGCCGATCCAGCGTAAAACAGAAACTGGCAAATTTAACGCCATACGGAATAGCGGGCGTAACTGATACTGCCCCGCCGAAGCGATCAAGATCAGACTTTCAACGCGGTTCGGATTCTTCAACGCATATTCGGTGACAATCGCCCCGCCGAAGGAATGCCCAACCAGAACAAATTTACCTTGCACATTCAACAATGTTAAGGCGGTCTCTATATCCGCGATCAATTGAGGCATGTCGTACCCGCGGGCGGGTTTGTCCGAAAGCCCATGCCCGCGCATATCGAGCGCAACGACACGATTCTCGACGGCAAACTTCTGCAATTGGTTATGCCACTGCGCGGCGCGCCCGCCGAAGCCATGAATAAAAACAAACGTCCGTCGCGGATGTTCGGGCGAAATATCAATCGCCGAAAGTCTCACCAACGGATTCGTCGAAACGCGCACTTCATGACGATAGAGATTGAGGTCTATATCCATAAACGGAGTGTACATGAGCGGAGCGGAGATGTCAATTTTAAAATGAGACGCACTAGCCCAACATGAAGGGCATTTCTACTTTGCGCTAACAAAAGCCGCATCCGCTTTACAAAATTCACACGCCCTGCTATACTTCCGTCAGCTGAAGTTGATCTTAACCTGCCAAGGTGGGCAGTTTGTATGAAACAATCGCACGAGATTTGCCAATCCCTCGCGAGCAAGTCAGCGAGGTCTTTTTTATTAATTCAATAACCAGACCTTTACCGCTAATGGCGGATAAATAATTTAACAACTTTAAAGGAAAAACTATTTTATGAGTAAGCAAGGAAAACTGAAGATTATTCCCTTGGGGGGGCTCGGGGAAGTAGGCAAGAACATGACCGCCTATGAATTCCAGAACAAGATTCTGGTGGTAGATGCCGGCATCATGTTCCCCACTAACGATATGATTGGAATTGATTACATCGTTCCCGATTATGAATATTTGCGCGCCAGAGCCGGCAACGTGGTCGGCATCGTCATCACACATGGGCATGAAGATCACATCGGCGCGATCCATCATCTGCTTAACGATGTCAGCGCGCCGGTCTACGCTACGCCGCTCACGCGCGGATTAATCGAAGGCAAACTTGCGCGCAACAGCGCTTCCACCAAAGCAGACCTAAACACCATCGAAGCAGGCGGCACGATAGAGATCGGACCCTTCAAAGTGGAATTCTTCCATATCTGTCACTCAATTCCCGATTCAGTCGGGTTGGGAATCACAACCCCCGCCGGGCTCGTTGTTCACATGAGCGATTTTAAATTCGATCATACGCCCGTGGACGGCTGGCCCACCGACTACGCCAAACTCGCCGAATTCTCGCGCCGCGGCGTAGACGTGCTGCTGTCTGACTCGACAAACGCCGAACGCCCCGGCTGGACTCCTTCCGAAAAAGTGATCGGTCCCGCGTTCGACAAGGTCTTCGCCGAGGCGCAAGGACGCGTTATCGTAGCGACCTTCGCATCGCTGATCTCGCGCGTGCAACAAGTGGCGGACTCTACGAAGAAATTTGGACGCAAAATCACGTTCGCGGGTCCGAGTATGGTGGACAACGTCAAGATCGCGCGCAAATTAGGCTACTTAGATATCCCCGACGATCTGATCGTACCGATAGATCAAGCGTTAAAAATGCAAGATCACAAAGTAGCGATCATGTGCACCGGCTCGCAGGGCGAACCTTCATCCATCGTAGGACGGCTCGCCGCCGGCACAAACCGTCTCTTCAGCCTGAAAGAAGGCGACACGGTCGTGTTGTCGTCGCATCCCATCCCCGGCAACGAAGAAACGATCAGCCGCACGATTAACCGCCTGCTGCATCGCGGCGCCGAGGTCGTATACGATGCGATCGCACCAGTGCATGTCTCGGGTCACGCTTCGCAAGAAGAGCAGAAACTCCTCGTAAATCTAGTTCGACCCAAACACTTCATCCCGATTCACGGCGAATTACGTCACCTCAGGCGCCACGCAAAGTTGGCGGTCGAAGTCGGCGTACCCGAAAAGAACGCGGTAGTAGTCGAGAACGGACAAATTGTCATCCTTTCAGGCGGAAATCTCACGCTTGGCGAACGCATCCCCGGCGGCTATGTATTCGTAGACGGCGATTCGATCGGCGAGACCGACTTCAGCATCATGCGCGAACGCGAAAAACTTGCGCGCGCCGGTATCTTCCTGATTGACATCAGCGTAGATAAACTCAGCGGGCGGCTGTTGCACGATCCCGAAATTATCACGCGCGGGTTCGTCTCGCCGGAAGACGCCGAAGCGCTCCTGCCCGAAGTCCGCGCGCACATTATGGACACGGTCGGCAGCGGAGGCGAAAGCGAAAAAGATATCGCTAACGCAGTGCGCTCTTATCTCTACGAAGAGACCGGACGCCGACCGATGGTGTTGGTCACGCTAAGCAAGGCGTAAACGACGAACGACAGCCGTCCTTAAAAACGGCTGTCGTTTATTATTTTTTGTGCGATCGTCCGGTCAATTTTCCCCATCGGATATTTCTCCAAATCTTTCAATCGAATCCATCTTAAAGCAGCGCTTGTCTTCTTCGGCGCTGACTCGCATAAAAAAGCATGAACGACAACGCTAAAATGCGAATAAGCATGCTCAACGATCGCGAGCGGATTTTGAATCCCGCGCTTCTTTCGGACCGTCAGCCTGTACGCCGTTTCAAGCGCCGGCGCCAACGCCTCAGCCGGGTCGCCCGCAACGCGCGCGTTGGGGAATTCCCACATCCCAGCTAGCAGACCTCGCGCCGGTCTTTTTGCCAGCAACACGTAGAGCGAATTGTCCCCATTCGGGGATGCTCCGCGACCAATTCGCTCCACAACGACCACAGCCACATGCACGTAATGCGGCACAGATTTCTTCACCGTTTTCACCGGGCGCAAATGCTGAACGCCTCGCTTCTTCGCCTTACATTCTTTCGTAAGCGGACAAACCTCACAACGCGGATTCTTCGGCAGGCAAACCATCGCGCCCAAATCCATCAATGCTTGGTTGAAATCTGCCGCTTTGCCTTTGGGCAAATTCTCGTGAGCGATTTCCCAGAGCAGCCTCTCCCCTTCCGTTGAATTGACCGGCGCCTCTACATCGAATAAGCGCGCATAGACGCGTTTCAAATTACCGTCAAGAGCCGGTTCGTCCATGCCAAAAACGATCGAAGCCAACGCACCCGCCGTGTAGCGACCGATGCCCGGCAGTTTTCGCAATTCAACTACATCGTTTGGCAATTTCCCGCCGTATTTTTCAATGACGATCTTCGCGGCTTTGTGAAAGTTTCGCACGCGGCTGTAATAACCAAGTCCTTCCCACGCGTTCAATACGTCTTGTTCAGAGGATCGCGCCAACACGCGGACATTCGGAAACAGCTTCATCCATTTTTTGAAATACGGAATCACCGTCTCCACCCGCGTTTGCTGAAGCATGATCTCTGAAACCCAGACTGCGTAAGGGCTTCGATGTCCGCGCCAAGGGAGGGTTCGTTTATTTTCAGCGTACCAATTTAATAATTTGGAAGAAAAACGGCGCATGAAAACCGTATTTATGGAAAACAAGCGGCGAAAGGCGCTTCGTTCTGATGCGTTTCATCCGCTGCGGGGAAATACAACCAACGCGCTTCGAAATAGTCGTCACGCTGGCAACCGACAACGATCACATCCGCGCCATGCATTAGAAAAATAGGTTGGTCGGCGGGAAAGATAACATTGCGCACGGCAAAGTTGATCACTATGAATCCGAGCCGCGAAAAATCACGCACGGCATAGATCGCCCAGGGCGTCTTCGAAGCGATTCCGTTATTGCGACGGAAGAAACGCGGATAGAGCAACCTGCCCTCAAAGATTTGCGAATCAGGCTGGGACAAAAATCGCACCAACGCGGGATTCTGAACGACGGCTTGCGCCTTCAACTCTTCGGACGTGGATGTATAACGCGGTTGGGCGATTCCCTGCACGAGCCACGGAAGCGAGCCGATCAGCACGAACGCGGCGACGAGGATGGCGTAATTCGATTTACGTTCTTGACGCAGTTGCACTGCGTCAAGAACGCTTGGATTCGAGACCTTCGCGCCGAAAAGCGATGCGGCCCAATTTAAGATTTCAATCGCGCCGATGCCGAAGTAAAAATAGATGATCCAATCTACGGGCAGATTATATCGCCACGAGGAAAAGCGCGAGATTCCGTTCGCCAAGGCATAGCCGACGCTGAACGCCAGCGGAGTCAGCCCGACCCACTTGAATCGATCCCACGCTGCGCCGATGCCGATGGCGATGACCGCGAGATAGAAAATGACCAGCGCAAGGTTGTACCATTCGAGAGTCCCGTTCCATTCGATCCAATACAAATTGACCGGGGCGCGGAGTCCGTTGAACGGCTCGATCAGCGGCAGGGACAGCAATCCGCCGATCTCGGTGTTGAGGAAATGATTCGTCACAAAGCCAGCGACGAAGCCGGGGTTTTCCAACGTGAAGGTGAGCAGGCGATTCCCCAGGCTTTCCTTTTCAAAATCGAACTGGCTGATGTCTAAATTCCCTTCGAAGGAATACTGCGAAAAAATGACCGCCATCTGCGACGGATCGTCGAAGGCGAATGCGCCAACGAGTCGGTAGTTGTGAATCAGCCACGGCATGATCGTCGCGGTCATTACTAGACCGAACGTGACACAGGCGGTAAGCCAATCTTTCCATTTCTTTTGATACACAAAGAATGTAAGGATGAAAACAAACGGCAAAATGATGAGCGATTGCGTGCGGAGCAAGAGCAACAGCCCGAACGATCCGCCCGCAATGATCACCGATCTTACGTCGCGGCGTTCAAGCCAGCGGATGACGACGAGCATCACGAATGCGATGCCCATTGAAGTGGCAAAATCGGTGATGAACATCTTCGTGCTGGCTGTGCGCGTATTCGAGGAGATCCACAGCGTGGTCAACTCACGGAAGATAGCGAAGAGGGCAACCGTCACGCCGGCGGCGCGGGAGTGGAGTTTCGCTCCGAGAAAATACAACGCGACAGGAAACAGCGCGAACACCAGCGTCTGCGCGGCGATGACCTTGACGTAATCTTGCCCGAACAAGAAATGAAGCGTGGCGAGGAACGTCACATACAATGGACGCGGCGCGATGTTTCCGAGATAGTCCGTGCCGATGAGGAGAGATTGGGAGAGGTAATCGTAAAATCCCGCGTCGGAATATGGGAATGGCGTTGCATATGGAGGCGTGATGGGCGCGTAGAAACTGTTTTTGAGCGAATCGATTGGGACGGAGAGCCAGAGGGTGGAGGCGGTAAGGTAGATGGAAAGTGGAAAGAGGAAAGTGAGGAGTGAAGACTTCGTACTGCATACTTCGTACTGCGTAATTGAGTAATTGTGTAATTGGTGGATGAGGATAGTCGCGCCAAGGAGGATTGATAGGATGAATTGCCAACCAAGAATAGGAACGCCGGGTTCGCCCCAGTAGGCGGTGTCTTTGGTGATGCCGAGTTTGGTGAGGGAGATAAAAATGAGCAAGAGGAGCAAAAGAGCAAATAAGGAAAGCGATGCGAGGAAAATTGGTTTGTTTTGTTTGAGTGAGTCGAGGTGAAATCCGTTTTTGAGGTAGAGGAGGTAGAGCGTGGATTGAAGCGAGAGCGCGAGGAGATACCACAACAGCGGACTCAGCCGCGTGTAGAGCGGGGGGAGAGAGTCGGGGTTGAGATAACGCAGAAGAAACAGGAGCAGGCTGAACGTCAGAGAGAGAAGCGCGCAGAGGAGGATGAGAGGAGTCTGCGCGAGACGATCAGGTTGAGGCGGGCAAAATGTCAGCCATGCCGATATCAGAATTAAAGAAAAGATGATCGCGATGAGGGCAAGACGCGCGGGTGAAAGCGTGGCGCCTTCGGAGGGAATCAAAAGGAGCGCGATCAGTGCGATCGCGCCCTCCATTGAGGATAAAAAATAAATCCAACGCGATTTCATTTAATTGTTCGGCGAATAGAATTGGAATCCACTACGAGCGGGAACGACTTTGTATGAGAAATTTTTGACGTAGCCGAACAGGCGGTCTTGCAGTGTGATCCAGTCGTTCGAGTCGAGGATCTGCCGCGCTTGCGTCACGTCGGACGCGAGCAAGCCGACTTGAATTTGCGGATACGAACCATAGATGGTCGCCCAGGCTTCGGCGGGTTGTAAGCCCAATCGTTGCACGCCGGGGATAAATTCGCCGATAACAAATTCAAAATATTCGTTATTTCGTTCGCCGAGAATATCCCATGTCATCAATACTTTGGCAGCCATAAGTCCTTAATTATTCTAATTCGACTGATAATCTAATACGACCACGCGCGTTTCATCGGGGAGGCTGGAGCGCGTTACTTTCAGCGACGATTGCGGCTCAGGCTTCGACAAGCCCATCTCCTTGATGAATTTGCCGAGTGAGTCGAGCGATAATTTCGCGGCAGGCGTGGCATAGTGCATCGGGATCACGATATTCGGTTCGATCAGGCTAATGACTTCCGCCGCTTTCGCCGCGTTTAACCCGCCGCCTCCGCCGACCGGCGTCAGCGCAACGTTAATCGTGCCCAATAATTCAAGTTCCGATTGAGTCGGCGTTTGCCGCAAATCGCCAAGATGCGCCACCGTAATGCCGTCATAATCGAACACATAGATCGTGTTGCGCGGCGCGGCGCTTCCCTTTTTCTTGCCGCCGCCGTTGCCATTTTCGGTGGCGACGCCGGTGATGAACACGCCGCCGATCTCAAATTCGCCCGGTCCGCGGATAACATGCGAAGCGCCTTTGACTGCGTCTACATGATTGTGACCGGGCGCGTCGTGGCTGATCGTAACGATATCTGATTTAAGTTTAAGCGCCGAGTAGCCGATGGATTTGCTATCGAACGGATCCGTCGCCACCGTCGCATAGTTGCGTTCGGTGAGACGGAAGCAGGAATGTCCGTACCAGGTGATTTCCATGTATGTGAGGTCTCCGAGGGGGAATTATACCCGACCAGAGAAACTCGACAACTGCTCGGCTTTCACTTTCACATTTTTGAGATTCGTTTTGAAGTTTTCATTTCCGTCCGTTGTGTTCACAAACGCTGTCAGCGCTGACAATAGCCGGCACAGGCGCCTTTTTATATATCGAGCCGCTCATTGCGATTATCGTCGCGTTTGTTGTACTGGGCGAGGCGATCACGCCCGCTTCGCTGGGAGGCGGAGGCATCATCCTTTTGGGTGTGTGGCTGGTGAATAAATGAGGTGGCGCGGGATGGTATCCCGCGCCACGCGGGTGAAGGGTGGATAACGTCGAGCGGCAGAGTCAAGCCAACCCGTCGAGAGAAGCGATGTCCTGAGTTCATCGAAGGGCGGGTTCTTCATCCGAACAAAAAATGCAGGTGTATAATGCAACCACTATATTCCCACGAAACGGAGGAAAGACCCGTGGCAAGCGTAACGTTTGAACACATGTTTAAGAAATATGGCGAAGTGACCGCTGTGAGCGATTTAAATCTTCACATCGAAGACAAGGAATTCCTTGTGTTGGTTGGTCCCTCGGGGTGCGGCAAGACTACCGCCCTGCGCTCACTGGCTGGCTTGGAGGAAATCTCGAGCGGCGAGATCCGCATCGGTGAGCGTGTGGTGAACGATGT
>MWTB01000033.1:0-2102 GCA_002050275.1 Anaerolineae bacterium UTCFX1 | reverse complement strand
TCTTTCAGTCGTATGCGTTGTACCCACACCTTTCGGTGTACGACAACATGGCGTTCGGGTTGAAACTCCGCAAGACGCCGAAGGAGGAGATCAAGCGCCGTGTGAGCGAAGCCGCCGAAGTTTTGGGTATCACTGATTACCTCAACCGGAAACCGCGCCAACTCTCGGGCGGACAGCGCCAGCGCGTGGCGGTCGGACGCGCCATCGTGCGCGAGCCGAAGGTCTTTTTGTTCGACGAGCCGCTCTCAAACCTCGACGCGAAACTGCGCGTGCAAATGCGCTCGGAGATCAGCAAACTTCATCAGCGTTTGCAGACCACCTTCATTTATGTGACTCACGACCAAACCGAAGCCATGACGATGGCGACGCGCATTGCGGTGATCAACAAGGGTGTGTTGCAGCAACTCGATACGCCGCAAAACCTATATGATCGCCCGAATAATCTTTTTGTGGCTGGATTTATCGGCTCGCCCGCTATGAACTTCTTCCGCGGTAAGTTACGCAAAAATGGAGATAAATTGCTGGTTGATACAGGCGATTTTTCAGTGGCGATTCCTCCGTCGAAATCAAAAGTTTACGAAAACCACGCCGGCAAGGATGTCATCTTCGGCATTCGTCCTGAAAACATTCACGACGCCGATTTTGTGCCAGCCAACATCGATTCGGAAAAGGTCAATGTGAAGGTAGACGTAACCGAATTGATGGGAAATGAAATATTCCTTTACCTGATGAGCGGGCAGAACACGTTCGTCGCGCGCGTCGATCCGCGCTCGAAATTGCGCGTGGGACAGCAGGCTCAAGTGGCGTTCGACATGGATAACTTCCACATTTTCGACGCGGAAACTGAACAGGCGATTCGTTGAGTTGAAGCAGACGCAACTTTTAAACAAACAATAAATGAGCTATTAGCGGGTGTTGCCGCGCTAATTTGGTTTTTGAGGTTAAATGTCCACACCAGACTGGGTGCAAGACGCAATTTTTTATCAAATTTTTCCCGACCGATTCGCGCGCGGCAGGCGCATGCCCGACATCGGATTCGAAGCGTGGGATTCGCCTCCCACTCCGCAGGGATTCAAGGGCGGCGATCTGTACGGCGTTGCCGAACGACTCGATTATCTAAAGGAGTTGGGAATCACGGCTCTTTATCTCAACCCGATCTTCTCTTCTGCTTCTAATCACCGCTATCACACATACGATTACTACAACGTAGACCCGCTCCTCGGCGGCAATGACGCCCTGCGCGTTCTGCTGGATGCGGCGCACAAGAAAAACATCCGCGTCATTCTCGACGGGGTGTTTAATCACGCTTCGCGGGGTTTCTGGCAATTTCATCATGTGCTCGAAAACGGAGCAGGCTCGCCGTACAAGGATTGGTTCTTCTTCGATGAAGAAAGATTGACAGGTAAAAAACATTGGGGCGCATACCCAAGTCCGCATGAGCAAAAACTTCTGCATCACGAGGATAGTCTCACCGCCATCGGCTATCGCGCATGGTGGAATTTGCCCGCCCTGCCAAAGTTCAACACAAACACGCCCGCAGTGCGCGAATTCCTTTTCGATGTTGCCGAGCATTGGATTCGATTCGGCGCGGACGGCTGGCGACTGGACGTGCCTGCTGAAATTAACGATGACTCGTTCTGGCAGGAATTCCGCCAGCGCGTGCGAGCGGTCAACCCCGAGGCATACATCGTCGGCGAGATCTGGCACGAGTCGCAGCGCTGGCTGCAAGGCGATCAGTTCGACGCGGTGATGAACTACGTCGCCACGAATGCGTGCGCGGCGTTCTTCCCCGCCAAACATCTCGACCTGCGCGTGACGCATCAACAATCGAATTTCCGCAACATTCAACACGCCATTGACGCGCACGAGTTTGCCGACCGCATTGACCACATGATGGGATTGTACAAACCCGAAATTACGCGCTCTCAATTGAACCTGCTCGACAGCCATGACACGCCGCGTTTTCTCTCATTTGCAAGCGGAGATAAAGCCTCGCTTAAACTCGCGTGGCTGTTCATCATCACCATCGTCGGCGCGCCGTGCATTTACTATGGCGACGAGATCGGTCTCGATGGCGAGCACGATCCCTTTTGCCGAAAATC
>MWTB01000028.1 GCA_002050275.1 Anaerolineae bacterium UTCFX1 | reverse complement strand
CAACACTACAAGCCGATTCGCATCGGTAAGCGACTCCTCATCCTGCCCGCGTGGATGGAATCCACTGAACCGAATCGCGTCGCCATTAAAATTGACCCCGGCATGGCATTTGGGACGGGGACACATCCAACAACGCAGTTGTGCCTTGAGTTGATGGAGATAGTATTCGAGGAAAGAAGAAAGAAGAAAGAGATCGATTCTTTCCTCTTTCCTCTTTCTTGCATTGATGTCGGCTGTGGCTCCGGCATTCTTTCCATCGCCGCGATAAAACTTGGCGCGGAAAAAGTTTTGGGCGTGGATATTGATTCCGAATCCATCGTCAACTCGCGCGAGAATGCGAAAACGAACGGCGTGTGGGAGGAGTTGATCCTTGGCGTGGGGTCGGTTGCTGAGATTCTCGAAGGCAGATTCCCGCTCAAGTCCGCGCCGCTGGTGGTGGCGAATATCCTCGCGCCGGTGATCGTCCGCTTGTTTGAGGCGGGGCTGGCGGATTTGGTCGAGCCGCATGGCGCGATCATCCTTAGTGGAATCCTGCAAGAGCGGGAAGAAAATGTCGTAAAGGCGGGGCAGGCAAAGAGTCTGCGTTTGAGCGAGCGTCGGCAAATGGGCGATTGGGTCGCGTTGACTATGAACCGTTGAGCCGCTGGAGATTTCCATATCGCGCTATTATCCGAGCGTTGCATGATGATACAATCCCCTACATTTAATTCCCTAAAGGAGAATGGAAAATGAAAGGTAAAGTTCGAATTATTCTTGCCGTTGCGGCGTTATCGCTGGCGGCGTTAGCTTGCGAGGCTATGGCAGGCGGTAAAGATATAGAGGCGCCCGAAATGCCTACCGCCGTTATCCCGACGGTTGAAATGCCTACTATCGTTATACCAACAGTTGATATTTCCGCCGCGGGCGGACAGGATGCAGAGGCAATTCTAAGCGACGATTTCTCAATAGAGACATGGGGAACAGGCACAGATGCGGAAAGCTCGGTTGAATATGTTGACAACGCCCTGCGCTTTATTGTTTATAAAAATAACTTTTATGTATGGAGCACAGCCAACAAAGAAACATATTCAAATATCCATGCTGAAGTAACTGCGCGCGATAGCAGTTCCGATCCGAATACCGCTTTTGGCGTGATGTGCAACTTGCAAGATAACGACTCAACGTATTATTTTGCGATCACTCCTTCGGGATTGTATGCGATCGCAAAATCGCCAGGCACAGGATCCGATACCTTCCTTACGAACGACGATCAGTGGGGGGCTTCCGATTTGATCCCGAAGAATCAATCCGCGTATCGCATTGGCGTTGATTGCGACGGCGACGGCGCGTTAACACTCTATGTTAACGGCGTGCAAATTGACAGTGTGAAGGATACGACCTATACCTCCGGTCGGATAGGATTGTTCGTTTGGAGCGGCGAGGAGTCTTCGTCTGCGGATGTTTCCTTTGACGATTTTGAGATGACCCGCCTACCGTAACGACGCTTGAAAAGAGAATCCCGCGTTTCATGAAACGCGGGATTTTTATTTAAAACGCATAATCTGTGCTATGATTCGACGACGATGGACCGTCGCCGACTTATTCAATACCTGCTTCTCAACGCGTTCATCTCCGCGTGCGTGACTGGCGCGATTCTGTTCTGGTATGACCGTAATTACCGTCAGGCGGCTCTTTCCCCGGTGCAGCTTGCCCCGGTTTCTTCCAGCGATCTTGCCGCGCAACCGACTCTCAGCCCCGACGCGGACGTTCCCATCGAGATCGTCAGCATCGTCGGCGCGGGAACGTTGAACGCTGAATTGGTCGTCGTTCGCAATGCGGGAGATCAGCCGGTACATTTAGCGAATTGGCAACTGCGCGACTCAGATCGGAACACTTTCACCTTCCCCAACCTGACGCTCAATGGCGGCGGCGCGGTTCAGGTGCATACTGTTGCGGGAACAAATACCGTCATTGATTTATACTGGGGCGACTCTGAGGCGATTTGGCAATCGGGCGAAGAGGCGCAACTGCTCGACCCAAGTGGAAATGTAAGAGCGGTGTATCAAGCGCCGTGATTCTTAACCGCGAAGCACGCTAAGGCCGCGAAGATTTAAAAGGTTTTCTTGGCGTTCTTTGCGCTCTTAGCGGTTCAAAAATATTTTTCATTATGACCCAAGCCCTCTACCGAAAATACCGACCTCAAGATTGGACCGCTGTGATGGGGCAGGATCACATCGTGACCACGCTGACGAACGCGATCAAGGCTGACCGTGTCGGTCATGCGTATTTGTTCGCGGGTCCGCGCGGGACGGGGAAGACCACGCTGGCGCGTCTGTTGGCGAAGGCGGTCAACTGCACGAATCCTGACGCGGCGAAACGTCCGTGCAATGAATGTGAAAACTGCAAAGCGGTCAACGAGAATCGCTTTCTCGACCTCATTGAGATTGACGCGGCTTCAAACACATCCGTTGATGATGTCCGCGATTTGCGCGACAAGATCAACTTTTCGCCGTCGCAGGGAAAATATAAAATTTACATCATTGACGAAGTCCACATGCTTTCGACAGCGGCGTTCAACGCGTTGCTCAAAACGCTCGAAGAGCCGCCTCCACATGCCATCTTCGTTTTAGCCACAACAGAAATCCATAAAATCCCCGCGACGGTTTTATCGCGCTGTCAACGTCACGAGTTCCGACGCGTGCCAGTGGATGAGATCGTCGCGAACCTCAAGCACATCATCAAAGCGGAGAACATCCAAGCCGACGACGATGCGCTGATTCAAATCGCTCGGCAGTCTGCGGGCGGGATGCGCGATGCGCAGTCACTGCTCGATCAACTCTCGTCAACGGGAGATAAGATCACGCTCGCGCTCGCGCAACAAGTCCTCGGCACTGCCACGAGTCAAACCGTGCTGGACGTGCTGAACGCGGTCAACGATCACGACCCCGCGCATGGGCTTGAGTCCATTCACAAGGCGCTCGATGCGGGAGCCGATCCGCGTTCGCTGGCGCGTCAGATTGTCGAGTATCTGCGCGGGCTGATGCTCATTCAAATGGGCAATGCGAATCAAGTCGAAGCGACGGCGGATGTGAAGAAGCAGATGCAGGCGCACGCGAAATCGTTTTCAACGTCCGATGTGTTGCGGATGATGAAAGCGTTCAATAACGCCGCAGTGGATTTGCGCGGCGGCTGGCAGCCATCGTTGAGTCTGGAACTCGCCTTAGCGGAAGTTCTCGACGCTCCAAGTGAATCTCCGCAAATCGCCGCGCCGCGTCAGACGAAGCCTCAGCCCCTCGGCTCCGCTCAGGACAAGCTTGTATCGGCTCCCCAAACAGCGACCCAGCCTCAAGTCGAGAAAGAAGCGGATTCTCATCCTCAAGAAAAATCTGCTGTAAGCGCGGGAGAGATCATCAAGGCGTGGAAGCGCATGTCCGCGTCGCTCCCGAAGGCGCAGGCGAATCTTTCGGCGTTGATGAATTCGGTGCGGATGATTGACACGCATGGCTCGACGTTGATCCTGGGTTTGGCGAGCGATGTGCTGGTCTCGAAGATTGACAAGCCCGACCAGATCGAGGTGATCCAAAAGTTGATCAAGGACGAGTTTGGCGCGGACGTGAGCGTGCGTTGCGTGGTGACGAACGCGAAAGGCAAGATCCCCGCGAACGTGGCGCAAGACGGCATGGTGGCAACCGCGATCCAACACGGCGGCGAGATTGTGGATACGCAAGATTAGTCAGCCAGTCTGCTAGTCCTCTAGTCAATTTGTTGAACGACTTAATCGTTTATTGACTTGCTGACTGTTTGACTAGGAGACTATGAGACTAGAAGACTAGGAGACTAAATAATGGCAAAAGGATTCAACAAAGGATCACAAATGGGCGGGCAGGCGGGGATGATGCAGCAACTGCAACGCCTGCAACAACAAATGGAAGAGGCGCAGGCGAAACTAGCCGAGGAAACGGTCACTGCCACTGCGGGCGGCGGCGCGATCAAGGTTGTGATGACGGGCAATCAGAAATGCCAGTCCGTTGAAATCTCGCCCGATTTCATGAAAGATGCCGATGCTGAAATGTTGCAAGACATGGTCTTGTCCGCGGTGAACATGGCTCTCGACCAATCGCGCGAACTGCAACAAAAGTTGATGGGTCCGCTGGCGGGTGGGTTGCCATTCTAACAATCATGTCGTTGCGAGGAGGAGCGGAGCGACGACGAAGCAATCTCCAGCGAATGAGGAGATTGCTTCGGGCAAAGAGCAAGAGCGCCCTCGCAACGACATAATGAACTTATGTTGTTACCCGAATCCATTCAATCCCTCATCAACGCCCTCGA
>MWTB01000024.1 GCA_002050275.1 Anaerolineae bacterium UTCFX1 | reverse complement strand
CCCCCCCATTTTTTCTCGGTTTAATCTCGCTGACGATTGTTCAGGCGCTCGCGCCTCTTGCCAATGCCTGGATCACAAAACTTTTATTTGACCTTCTCGCTTTGGCGCTTGAGGGCAACGCGTCTGCCAACTTATGGAGTGACCTGATTTTCCTTCTCGTTGTTCAAGGCACGGTATTTATCGTCAGTCAGATTTGTGTTTCATCCAGCGTTTATCTCAACAATGAACTTGGACGAAAGCTCACCCTCTCAACCGAATCCTCAGTCTATAGAAAGATCAATAGTTTTTCCGGTATCGAGTACTTTGAAAATCCTGAGTTTTACGACACCTTTCGTCTGGCAAGTCAGTCCGCCCGCTTTGGTCCGCTTCAAAGTCTTGGCATCCTGACCGGTTTGTTTCAAAGCCTCATTACGATCTTAACCTTTTTGACTGTATTGGTGGCATTTAACTCTCTTCTGGCGCTGCTGGTCATTGTAACGGCGTTACCCCAACTATGGCTGCAGATGAAATTCAGCCGCCAGCGATATGGTTTGGCTTTCGACCTGAGCCCTGATGAGCGACGAGCGTTTTACATAAGTCACTTGTTGTCCTCTGTTGAAACAGCCAAAGAGATACGCCTGTTCGGCCTGGCGGAATACCTGCTCAATGGATTGCTGTCTTTGTATCGCAAAATAAATCAGGCGCGGCAGCGCCAAGAACTTCATGAACTGCGCTGGAAACTCGCGCTTGAAACTCTTTCCGCATCTACGTTTGGCGTCGCTTTTGGGGTTGTGGCGATACAGGCATTCTCAAAACGAATGAGCATTGGCGATATTACGTTATATATCAACGCAATGAGAAGTTTGCAGGAGGGAGTATCTTCGTTGTTTGCTGCCATTGCTGGGATCAATGAACATGTCTTATTCTTCACCGAATATGATCGTTTGATGGCATTGCCTCAGCCAATTTTAGTTGCCCCTTCGCCACGCCCGGTACCCAAGCTGTCTCATGGGATCGAAATTCGCAACGTTTCTTTCCGTTATGGAGAAGTGATCTTTCTCGCTTTCGCTATAGAATCTTGCATTATGTTTGGATGTACGAGGCATAGATCGATCAGACGCGCGCCCATATTTCTTTTGATAATACTCCGCCGCTTTCTTGATCTTGTTATCCAATGTTGTTTGTGTGCTGTCAAACCAGAGCATTCCAGTGTGCATGTCAGACCCCTTTTAGTCTAAGCCTGGTAACCAGAATCGAAGCCAATTTTTTCCCTCGCGCAGAGTAAATTGCGCGTTGCTATTTAGTGTTTGCAAGTTTGCGCCAACAGCCAGAAGTTGTTGAGCGCGGCGATCGTCTTTGATTGAGCCGAAGATTCGTGAACGAAACGCTTCCAGCCAAGGCATGAGATTCTCGCTGCGGCTCGTGTTTAGTGTGACGATGGGCCACACGCGGCGGGCGGGTCCGCGCAACAGCAACCAACGTAAAGTCTGACGCGCTTCGAAATCAAGATTGGTTGCGGCATCCAGATCGTCGAGCAATAATAGGACCGTCCGCGAGTTGGGTTTACTTTCACGCGCCCAACTAGCGGCGGTGAATAGAAACTCTTGCGCGGAATCCGCATACAATGGAAATATGCCTATGCTGTTCGAGGTGTTTTCGAACTCGTTCCATTCCTCAGGATGATTGGTCAGCGTAGCGAATTGAAGCGCGCTTGCCGGATGGGTGATCTCGGCGGCGCGAGCGATGAGGCGCAGTAGGTCGGTCTTTCCCGCGCCAGCGTCTCCGACAATGAGGATGGGACCGGGAACCGCATCATGTAAGTTGAGTAGGACGGGCAGTGCATCTGTGGCAATGCCCATAAATAGACCTTCCGTTGGGATGGCGCCGAGCTCTCTTAATGTCTTGCGCAACGGCGGGTTGGTCGCAATTGCCGCCGCTTTGCACGACGAAGCGATCTCTGGCATAAGTTCTGTATATGCTTCCATAATCAAAGAATAACGATTCATTTCTTCCTTTTCTTCCTAACCTTCTGCGATTAGAACGGATGTTCTAATCATAAGGGGGTTGGATAATTATGTCAAGGTTTCCAGCGTTGGTTCACAGACGGCTTTCTCAAATTGAGGTTGGGCAAATCCTTTGAATTGCTAAGTCCGCGAAGAATGCAAAGAAGACTATTTTTATTTCGCACGGACAGCGTTCTTTGCGGTCAACTGGATCGTGTTTTAGATTGCTGTAGCGTAGCGGAAGCCCCGTGCGTGCTTCACCGGGCGGAAATTTCATGAATGAACTGGCGAACTAGAGAACTAGAAAAGGATGAACTAGTCAACTAACTTGCCATAATCCATAAATCCTGCTACACTTGCGCGTCTGCTTCCCGTAGGTTACGACGCTTTATGGGATCAGCGCACCCCGGCGTTTTACGGGGCTGAATAACTTCCCGGAAGGGGATGGTTTTGGTATAATCGCCCTGCTTAATTGGGCGGAGCGTTTGCTCGCCGACGTAGCTCAATTGGCAGAGCACCCGCCTTGTAAGCGGGCGGTTACGAGTTCAAGTCTCGTCGTCGGCTCTTAAAAATTGAATAGTTGATCTTTGAAATTGCGAGGATCAACGCATGTCATTTGCGGGCGGTTACCCAAGTGGCCAAAGGGGACTGACTGTAAATCAGTTGTCAGACGACTTCGGAGGTTCGAATCCTTCACCGCCCACTTCCCGAGAAATTCTCGGCGCAGCATGACATGCCCACATAGCTCAGTCGGTAGAGCACACCCTTGGTAAGGGTGAGGTCACGAGTTCAAGTCTCGTTGTGGGCTCACTTGCTGAAATAAGTTTACGAGCAAAAAGGAGAAAGAAATTATGGCGAAGGAAAAATACGAT
>MWTB01000020.1 GCA_002050275.1 Anaerolineae bacterium UTCFX1 | reverse complement strand
GGCAACTGGTCCGATTACGAAACGATGATGCAAGAAAGCTCGGAAAAGATTTCACTCCGCACCGGGTGAAATATAAGGCGTTGAAGAGGTAAATATCGTTTTCTTTTACTTCGATATATGAGAAGTAAAGGAGGAGTATAAAGATGAAATATCGCCCTGAAATTGACGGATTGAGAATGATCGCCGTCATGGCCGTTATTATTTACCACGCAGAGTTCGCATGGAAGGACGGTTTTCTCCTAGAGGGCGGTTTTTTTGGAGTTGACGTTTTCTTTGTTATCTCTGGGTTTCTAATTACGACTCTAATAATAAATGAATATCAAACAACAAACCGCTTCTCGTTAAAAAGATTTTATGAACGAAGAGCAAGAAGAATCTTGCCTGCTTTATTCACCGTCATGCTGGTATCGCTTCCTTTCGGCTGGATTTATCTACTTCCCGATCAACTGACAGACCTCGCCAAGTCGCAAATCGCTTCCTTGCTGTTTGGCTCTAATTTTTACTGGCTTAAATCTCTACAAGAATATGGCGCAGAATCGAGTTTGCTAAAGCCTTTTTTACATACATGGTCTCTGGCAATCGAGGAGCAATTTTATATCTTCTTTCCCTTGCTCTTTGTTTCTATTTATCGCTGGCGCAAAAACCGCTACACAATAACGATCCTATCAACGGGCTTTCTAATCAGCCTATTCATTGCCGAATGGCTGACGCCGAGAAACCCTTCGGCATCGTTTTACATGCTTTATAGCCGATTATGGGAACTCCTGGCTGGCGGCATAGCGGCAAATATCCTATATTTTCACCCTCAGAAAAGTAAAGATACCTTACTTAATAAAATTATGCCCGTTATAGGGCTATTTCTCATAGGGTATGCAATTTCTCTTACCAATCTTAATTTAAGCAATTACAACCATCCTGGTTTTATTACGCTATTGCCTGTAGTAGGAACTATTTTGATAATACAGTTTGCCAATGGCAAAGATTTGATTAGCAGGTTATTGGCAACTGGGTTGTTTGTATCTATTGGTCTTATCTCATATTCGTTATATTTATGGCATTACCCGATATTTGCTTTTGGGAGAGTGTTGGATTCCAGCCCGACAACCTCTATCAAGCTTGGATGGATATTCCTTACTTTCATTCTCTCGCTCGCGTCGTATTTCTTGATTGAACAACCATTTAGAAACAAAAAGGTTGTCTCATTAAGAACATTAATTGTTTCAACTTCCCTATCTTTGGTTGTGATAGGAGGAATATCTTTATATTGGCTGCAAAACGATGGATTTAAAAATAGATTAGGATATCTAGATGCCGTTATCGAGCCGGCAAAGCCGATTTGGGTAAGGTTGAACGGCAAGGACTGTCACTCTGGCGGTGCAGGCGGACGATCAAAGTTCGATATTTGGGACAGTTGTATTTTTGATTACTACCCTGGCCATAAATATCTTGTTAGCATAGGAGATAGTCACGCGGCTCGACTCTCGGAAGACTTAAGATTGCTAGCCATTGAAAATGAACTTAATTTTATCGAAATAACTGAGGGCGGATGCCCCCACATCTTAGGAGAGGAGGGAGGCGTTCGTCATTGTCAAGATAGGGCAAGCCAAGTATTGTCCTTTTTAAAGGAATTCCCAAATGCAATAATAGTTTATTCCGCTCGAATTCCCGCATATATGGAGCAGAGTCGCTTTGACAACGAAGAGGGAGACCAGGAGGCTAATTACATATTCGTTGACAAAGATAAAATCATTAAGGGCTATCCTAAACGCGCTAATGCTTTATTGGAAACTTTAAATGGTTGGAAAAATGCAGGGCATACTCTGGTTATCGTCTATCCTGTTCCGGAGCAAGGGTTTCGAGTGGATAGTAAGTTGTTTGCAATACGTCCAATAATTCAGAGCGAGAGCCAGCTTCCTGATTTATCGACAAGTTATAAAATTTACAATGAAAGAACCAAAAGCAGCTTTGATGTTTTAGATCTTATCGCCGGCGATAATGTTTTCCGCGTATATCCCGATAAGTTGTTTTGCGATGAAAAGACTGGGCGATGCTACGCATCAAGAGGAAGTCGGATTTATTTTAGTTCGGATAATCACGTTTCTCCACTCGGTTCGAGACTGATCGTTATACAGGTTGCTGAGGAATTAGAATTAAAGATTCCTGATTGGGACGATTAAGGTTTTTAGGAGCTATGCGGGCTGTTTTCCGAAACTGTGATTGTTGGAAGGAGCGACCAATGCTCGCTTGGCAATGACATAAAATAATGGGAGATTTATTATTGCCGCCATCCTTAGATTCTGTTATAAAAGAGGAAGCGCTCGCCATCGTCATTCGCCAAATATAAGGAATCTGAATGCCTTTCTACGTTATTCTGAAATTTCTACACGTGCTGTCCGCCATCGTGGCGGTAGGCGCGACCATGACCTACCGTATGTTATTGATCGGCGCGAAGGGTAAAACCGAACAAACTCTATTCGCCTTACACGCCATCCGCTTTTTAGACCGTCGCCTAGCAAACCCCGCATACTTAATGTTGCTTATTACTGGGTCGGCGATGACCTACATGGCTAACTTCCGTCTTTCCTCGCCCTGGCTGATCTCATCGCTCATTCTTTATTTTCTCAGCATGGGGCTCGGCATTAAAGTCTATGCGCCGGTCTTCCGCCGACAGATCAATCTGGCGAAAAGCGAAGGCGTGGACGGAGATGCTTATCGCAAAGCGGCGCGGCAAGCGAGCATTATCGAGGCGACGGTCACTCTGTTTGTCATGCTGATCGTTTTCCTGATGGTGACTAAACCCGCGCTTTGGTAGCCTGATGCCAGCCAGAGACGCAATTGCCGTTTCAAACGGCGAACGCTGAGGGCAATTAAGGGTACAATTTGTCTATGAGCAGCCAGCCTTCCACTATTTTCAATGCGCCCATTCTCAGTGAAATATTCCATTACAAAGCGCGATTCCTGATGTGGCTCGCCGGCTGGCGCGTGGAGGGGAAATTGCCTAACTTGCCAAAGTTCGTTCTGATCGGCGCGCCTCATACGTCCAATTGGGATTTTATGCTGTTTCTTGGCATTATCTTCACGTTGCGAGCGAACGTCCGCTTCATGGGTAAAGCGGAGTTGTTTCGTCCGCCGTACGGTTGGTTCTTTTACTTTTGCGGCGGCGTACCGGTAGACCGAAAGAAATCGGTTGGGTTGGTGGAGCAAATGGTGGAGGCGTGCAACAAATCGTCAAACTTCATCCTCACGATTGCGCCCGAAGGCACGCGCGGTTACGTCCGTGAGTGGAAGCGCGGCTTTTATCATATCGCTAAAGGCGCGAACGTTCCGATCGTGTTTGCAAAAGTGGATGGAAAACACAAGACCGTTCGCCTCGGAGAGATTTTTCATCCCGCCGACGACATTGAAGAAGATATACGCCTTATTCAAGAAGCCTTCAAGGGCATGTCGGGGATCTCTCCCAAGAAAAAATATATTACGTTGAGAGAATAAGCGCGCAACCCGAGCCTGCAAAGCGCTTTGCCTATTCTTTCAATAGAAAATCGCCGCCCTTCAAGATCCCATCTACGATCGCCTGAATCGCAGCCGATTCCAACAAATCTTTTAACGAGAACGACTTTAGCCTCGCCTGCGTTGTTCGCACCGACGGCTTGAGAAATTCACTAAACGGTAGAGACGTTCTGAATAACTGATAATATAGAAATCGCCGCGCGTTGCGTTTGAACTCAGCGGGGACTTCGATCTTCTCCGCATCTAAAAACTCTTTTATCTTTCTTCTTACTTCGTCCACCGTCTGCGGGAAAAACACAGTGGGGTATTGCGTAAACCGCGCCCTGCCTGCGCACAACACCGCCGCGCCCATGATGGACGCTTCGAGTCCGATCGTGGAGTTGTAGACCATCACAAATTTGGATCTCTGGATCAACTCATACGAACTCAACGTCTCGCGCGGACCGACGAACGCCACATTCGGCTCGTTTCGGACGTTGCGGCTGTCTACCCATTCCTCGACCGTCTCGCGGCTCGACTTCCTCACGCGTAACTCGTCCGGGTGCGCGCGGATCACGAACAGTGTTTCAGGATGTTCTTTGATGACTTCCAGCGTCATATCCAGCCAATCGAACATGTCTTCAAAAACTGTATTTGCGTGCGGCTGACTGGTATCAAAGATGACGTTGGTAAATATAGGGACAATTTGCTTAAAAACGCTCGCTTTTTGTAAGAACGTTTCGTCCAACTCTTTCATATCCATCCAGAATTTAATTCCCGCCATCGTGAAGTCGCCTTGAAACCGTTTCGCCAGATACGCGTCGAGTTTGGCGTTTTGCTCATCGTTCAACTCAAACTCGTCCGGGATATGAATCGGATAGGCGGTCGCTTCACCGTCCGTGAAAAACGCGGAGGCGGGTTGCAGTCCTACCTCGTGCGTGATCACGCGAATGCCGCGCTTCTGCGCCACGTAACGCGCCGTTGCTTCGGGGAAGAATTGTCCGTTGAAGACAACCACCGCGCGCGGATTCGTTTCATCTAACAATTTCGAGAACTTCTGCGCCACGTTCCATGCGGAAAGAATATATTCGCGCAAAAGATAGCGGGTGTTTTCATCGTCGCTTAAATGATGAATTCTTAAGACCCAGCGCAGGGCAGGCAGGCACAACGCGCCGAGGAGGATGTCTTGAAAGTGGAACGTAGAAAGTTCGGGGACAGATAAATTCTGAATACGGGATGCAAGTTGCGAGTTGCGCTCGAAGCCGAACCACTCAACTTTTGACCTTTGACCTTCGACCTTCGACGGTACCCCCGCATACAACGCCTTCGATTGCGCCACACACGTCTTGCACGGCATTTCCTTGTATGGATTATCTCGATTCGTTCCCAGCACGCATTTGCTCATGCCAGAGTTGCACGCAAAATACGCGACCGGGATTCCCTTCAGCCGCAGCGCCCACGAAGCCAGCAGGTGAAATCCGCTGTTCCATGAGAGATCGTCAATGCCGGTGGATGCTTTGAAGAAGATGACCGGCTGTCCCTGCGGAGGGGGCGAGTTACGGGATACGAAATTCGCTTGTCGCGCGATCTTGAGGTTGTTGAACCGGCGGACGAGTCCGCGCCAGATGCGTTGTTTAAAGAATTCGCCCCTACCAATCATTCGTTTTCTCATATCCCAATCGTACCAGCAAATCTCCCGCCATCTCTTTGAACAAACCCTTGTGTTCTTCAGTGAAAAACTCGCGCCAGCCGCCGGTCTTTCCTGAACGAAAAGTGTGACTTTTCTTCGGCTGGATCGCTCGCATCAAAATAGAAAAGGCTTTTTCGCGCGGCGTAGGGATTCGATAACCGGTCTTTTCCACTTGGTCGAGCATAGATGCGAGCGTCGCCTCGCGATGGTTGATCAGGTCTTCATAACGGACGCATAACGTTCCGGGCGCGTTCAGCCATTCGAATACGCCCTCGTATCTCTGTCTCACGCCGACCATTTTTAGCCCATCCCGCTCGATGCCTGTGATCGCGATTTTAAGGCGTTCGCCAAAATTAGGAAGCGAGTTGTAGTAGTCGTGCATCCCGTGCCCCTCGTGCATATCAGTGGCGAAGAACACCTGTGAGACGAGCAAGTCGCGCGGATCGCGGTATGCGAAATAGTTAACTCGCTGCGGCTGGCACAAAAACGCAACGTTTTCCGACGTCGCTTCAAGATAGCCCCAGCCGATCACCCCGTTCGGCAACGCTTGCAGATCGCTCAATATCTCCGCCTGCGATCTTCGTCTCCCGTCCTTCTCGATCGTCCTAACGGGTTCTGCTTCCACATACCGATACGGCATGATTTGAGTAAATCCGCTCAGGATTTGCAACAGCAAGTGCGACCCGCTCTTGGGCTTGGAGTTGCCGAAGATCGGAGGCGCATCGCCGAACGAAAATCGCTTCCAGCGTAGAATAGACTGCGCTGTTTTTCCGTAAGGGCGCGCCATGCGTCGAAGTCGCTGCATCATAACCATAAAAGAAATGTACCACAAAGGTTGCAAAAAGGCATACCGGTCTTTCGCATCGTATCGCGCGACCCTTCTTTGATACGAATTATTCGTTTACAACTCTTCTTAACTTCTTCAGCGAACCTTTTTCGGATTCATACACTTTCTTCACACCGTCGCCGAGCGAGGCTTCGGTGGTGCGGATGTATTTCACGAGTCGCTCGAAGCCCGCCGGTTCAACAGACGCGGCTTGGTCTGAACCCCACATGGCGCGGTCGAGCGTGAGATGACGTTCCACCATGCACGCGCCGAACGCGACGGCGATGGCGGTCGGGATGAGTCCCACCTCGTGACCGGAATACCCGATTGGAATGTTTGGATATTTCGCGCGAAGCGTTTCGATCATTTTGAGATTCAACTCCTCCGGCTCGCACGGATACGTGCTAGTGCAGTGCATCATCACGAGGTCTTCTTCGCCGGCGGTCTCGATCCCCTTTTGAATCTGCTCCAACGTAGACATGCCCGACGAGAGAATCAGAGGCTTGCCCGTCGCCCGCGCTTTGCGAATCAGGTTGAAGTCAGTGAGAGAAGCGGAGGGGACTTTGTACGCCGGCGTGTCGAACCGTTGCATAAAGTCCACCGACGGCTCATCCCAGACCGAGACCATCCAATCAATTTTCTTTTCGCGGCAATAGCGATCAATCTCGGCGTATTGCTTTTCATCGAACTCAACCTTGTAACGATAGTCGAGGTAGGTGATGTAGCCCCACGGCGTCTCGCGCATTTGATTTTTTTGTTCGGGCGGAGTCGCCACGTCCGGCGTTCGCTTCTGGAATTTCACAGCGTCGGCGCCGGCGTGCACCGCCGCGTCTATCATCTTCTTCGCGATGTCGAGGTCGCCGTTGTGATTGATGCCGATCTCGGCGATGATGTACGCGCGTTGAGCGTCACCCACCGCGCGGTTTCCAATCTTTATTTCACGAGTCATTTTTTTCTCCAAAGTTTATTGTGGCGGCGTGAGGTCCGTCACTTCGATAAAGTCGAACGGAACATTCCAGCGGGAATAATAATGCAAATCGGGCAGAAGCGCGTACTCCGTTTTGAAATACTGATTCAACACAACGCGAAAGGAATTGACCGGCGAGATGGTTGGATACAACGACGCATAATTATGGTCGGGGAAATAATACGCGTTGAGGATCCCGAATCGCTCCGACGGGATGGTCTGCTCCAGCGACCCCCAGTAGAGGTACGCGCCCGGCCCGTGATCGCCTTGAATGATGATAATCGGCGGCGTTTTCGATTGAGCAAGGATCGCGTCAATGGCTTGAAGCGCGAGAGTGTTGACGTATTGCAGTTGCTTGCGATAGCCGCCGATGTATCCGCCGCGCGAATGTTCCGAGATGTAATAGTTCGCGTCGAACAAGGTGAACGGCTCGTCGTGGTTGACCACATTCCCATCTTTGTCGAACACGAACGGCGGATGCGGCGCGATGATATGAGCGTAGACGAAATAATCGCTGTCGAGCGACGGAGTTTCTTCCAATTCATCGAACGTGGAGAGGATGCGCTGACGATGGGTCTCGTACGGCATCTCGACCAGCGCGCGCTGAAACGCGGGGATGTGGTTCAACGTCCGCGCCAGACTGTGGTCAATGACGATGCTCTCGAACGCAGTGACCGGCTGGGTCAACGCGGAAGTTGAGTCTTCGTAATACACATCCGCCGTCGGGATGGTCGCTTTATATTCATTCTCAAATGAGACTGTTTGGTATCCGTTTTGCGCCAGCACATTTCGCACTTCGCTATAGTTGAGAAGTTCGATCAATTCGGCGCGGTTATCCGGCGTTTTGCCGTTCAGTTTCAAATTTTGCAGGTAATCCATGTTGAACGACGAGGTCAACGACAGCATCGTTTGGATGTAATTGCTCGACGATTCGTCCGCCACATAGAATCCGCGCGCGCGCAGGGCGTTGATAAATTCCGAGTTGTCGAACTTGTAGAGCGTTTGCAGAATGTCCTGCCTGCCGTAGCCGTCGAGGATGATGTAATAAATATCCGGGCGCGGCGCGGACGATTCGACTTTCGTCACGACCACAGAACGCTCGGAAGGATT
>MWTB01000003.1 GCA_002050275.1 Anaerolineae bacterium UTCFX1 | reverse complement strand
ACCACAGAACGCTCGGAAGGATTGAACGAAATTTCATTGTCGCGCACATGGTTCGCCACTTGCACGCCCGTGTTCACCAAAAGAAGCACGCTCAACAAATTGAAATACAAGTTGACCGTGACGGGATTCTTCATACGCTTGAGCAAGAGCCATATCCAAACCGACATGATGATGACAGCCGCAAGGAACACGGCAAAATCGGAACGCGCGGGACCCAACGAAAATGTTTTACTCACCCAATCGGTCACATCACCGAAGAGGAAGAAGATAAAGATGAAGGGCGCGGCGATCAACGCGGACTTCAACACGTCGCGCAAAAAAAGATACGATACGCCGAAGATCAACACGGTGAGCGCCAGCGACGCCAGCAGAACGCGAACGGTATCGGCAAAAGTCAATTCATCGAAGTTGAGCAAATACAATTGCAGGATCGGTTGAACGGCGAACAAGAACGGCGCAAACAATCCCCGCTCGAAAACTGCAAAAATTTTTTTCATGCCCGCGTCTTCAGGATCAGATCGCACAACTCGCGCACCGCTCCGTGACCGCCCGCCTTCGCCAGCACATGATCGGCGGCGCGCAGCACTTCGGGATACGCATCCGCGACCGCGACCGCCCAACCGGCGATTTCAAAACACGGGAGGTCGTTCCAATCGTTGCCGATGAAGACGACTTCCTCCGCCTTGATATTTTTTTCGGCTAGGATTTCGCGCATCACGCGACCTTTGTCCTGCAACCCCACCCCGTGGACCGCCTCCACCCCCATCTTTTTCGCGCGCGCCGCGACGACCGAGTTCACCTCCGAGGAGAGGATCATCACGTCAATGCCGATCTCGCGCATCTGTTTGACTCTCATGCTGTCTGCCCGCGAAGCGACGACCGTCTCACGCCCATCCTGATCGGTCCACACGCGGTTGTCGGTGATGACGCCGTCGAAGTCGCAGATCACCAACTTGATATTCTTCGGCATCGGTCGGCGGGTTTTGCCCGGCGTGACCATGTCCAACTCGCCGGTGGAGACGAGATGTTCGTACCGCGCCCAGTCTTGCAAGTTATCAATGTCAACGGTGTAACGCGAGTCAATGATGATGGGATAGATCACGCCGCCGCTCATCGAGCCGCCTTTGGTGATCGTCTCCGCGCGGACCGCGTCAATGTGACCGGTCTGCCAGTAGATGGGAGGCAGGATCTGCCGCGGCGCGTTGTACGGCTCTTGAATGCCCGGCACATCCAACAAATTTTTCATCGGACCAATTTCGCCGGAGATTCGCCACATCTTGTGCGGATTTTGCCCGGCGGACACAACCCCGCGCACGCTGTCCGCGTCGTTGTGATCCAGCAAAACTTGAATCGCATCGTCTACCAATCCGCGCGGGCGGATGGGCGACGTGGGACGAAGTTGCACGACGATCTCAGGATGATGGTTTTCGTTTTCAGCCAGCCACTGCAAGGCGTGTTCAAAGACCGGCAAGTCGGTCGTGTTGTCTTCGGCGAATTTAGCGGGGCGCAAGAACGGAGTCTCTGCGCCGAACCCACGCGCCACCGAGGCGATCTCTTCATCGTCCGTTGAAACGATGATACGCGTGACGAGGCTCGATTGTTTCGCCGCGGCAATGCTCCACGCAATGAGCGGGTAGCCCGCAAAGTTGCGGATGTTCTTGCGCGGGATGCCTTTCGAGCCTCCGCGGGCGGGGATGATTGCGAGGGTTGAGGTCAAAATAATTTCTCGTAGGGGCGGGGTCTCCCCGCCCAATTGTTGGATTCAAATAAACAGGACGAGAGAACCTCGCCCCTGCAATCAATCACCACGCCGTCCATCCGCCATCCACGACGACGTTATTGCCGGTCATGTACGAGGAAGCATCCGAGGCGAGGAACAATAACGCGCCGTTCATTTCGTCTTTCTTTGCCATGCGACCTATGATCGTTTTCGCGGAATAGTTCTTTTCGAAATATTCTTCGTGATCGTTGTAGATGCCGCCGGGCGTGAGCGCGTTGACGCGGAGTTCCGTCCCGGCGTAATACGCGGCGAGATATTTGGTGAAGCCAAGCACGCCGGCTTTTGTCACCGTGTAGTAGACCGGCTTATACGCCACGCGCTGACCGTCTTTGATGTAAATCCTCTGGTCGGGTCCGTTGAGTCCGTAGGTGGAGCAGATGTTGATGACGCTTCCCTTTTTCCCTTGCGCGAGCATCGGCTTGACGCAGGCTTGCGTCATCAAAAACATGCCGGTCAAGTTGACGTTGAGCGCGGCGGTCCAATCGGCGAGCGGATAATCCTCGAACGAGCCGGGCGTGATTCCCTTTTTCATCGCGTCGGGGTCGAACTTCGGGTCGAGCGCCGCGCTGTTGACGAGGATGTCGAGCCGCCCGAATGCCGATAAAACTTTTTCAACTGCGGCATTCACCGAGTCGGGCTGGGTGATGTTGGCAGAGAGGGCGAGGGATTCGAATCCGCTTTGGGAGAGCGAATCAGCCGTCCCTGCGGAAGAAGCGGATGTCAAATCCAGCACGGCAACTTTCGCGCCAGCCTCCGCGAGCGTGCGGCAAAATTCTCTGCCGAGCAATCCGGCGCCGCCGGTGACGAGGGCAACGCGCCCATCGAGTTTGAATTGATCTTGAATGGTCATGAGATGCCTAATTTCGCAAAATGAATTTTGCGTTACGGTTGACGTGTGTAGATCGAATCGCCTTGCGATTTGTGGGCGAGGTTCAAACCTTCGGTCAGCGCGTCCACTTCGCCGGCGATGTTCGCGCCGTCGTCGAAGACGACCAGCACGGCGCGACCGGCGTTGATCTCAGCCTGCATCTGCGCGACGCCCGCTTCAAACCCCGGAATGGATTCGGCGCGCGCCGAATCATATCCGCTGGGCAACACGAGCGCGCCGCGCCCGGTGTAAAGGTAGACGGCGGCGGGTTCATTGGTAAAGATAGCGACATCGTCTGACAGCTCGCGCAGATACGCCATCGCGTCCGATTTGTACCACTGAAAAGACGCGTATCCCTGTCCGCTCTTTGCCCATGTGCTAACGGTGGTAGATTGTTTGTACGCGGATATGCCTAACAACAGAATGGTCAAAATAATCGCCAGATTGCGTTTTTTTTCTTTCAGTTGGGCGATGGCAAAGACAAGCAGGATCAGTAAACAAACAAAAATAGGCGATAAGATTCGCAATTTGAATTTGGTCGCCGCGTCGAACATTGTCATTGAAGCGACGATGGAGGCGAGGTACGCAATAATGAACAAGCCGGCTATGAACGAGACAACTTCACGCGCGCCTTGCTTGCCTGCGCCGGTCGGCGAAGGACGCGGCGTGAGCGGCGAGAGATATTTCCATGCGCGGGTCGCCGTCCAAACAAACACAGCGCCAAAAATAAGACTGACCAATGCCTCGATCAAGAAGGGAACTTTGACAATTGTTTTAACCCACGTTGAAGCCGGAACAAGGAAAGCGGCGAACACGCGCAAGCCGAGAGTTAAATTATCTTGCGCGATCGGGTGCCAGACAAAAGATCGGTTTGTCGCGCTTGCGGCAACGATTTGATTGCGCCATGCCCAGCCCAACATCCACGGCAGGAAGCCGGCGAGGAAAATTCCGGCGCTCGTGAAGCGTTTGCGCCACGTTGTGCGCAAGACGAAGATGGCGACGATGAATGCGGCGGCAAGGGCAAGGCCGGCGTATCGCGTGAGGTACGCCAACCCTGCGAATGAAGCGCAAGCGATCAGCCACCACCACTCGCCGGCGATTCCCCTTCCGATAGAAGAGGGCGGGCGCTCGAAGTACAAGTCAAAATTCCAGAAAGCGCATAACGCGAGAAAGATGAACAACGGTTCGCTCATCGCAACAGCGTGAACTTGCAGCAAATCGCCATTCAAGACAAATAGCGCGGCAAGGATAAGTCCGGCGGCAAGAGAGGGGATCATTCTCCACGCGATAACGCTGAGCAAGCCGGCGTTCAAGCCGAATAGAATTGCGTTGAGGAACCGTGCGCCGCGCAAGGGGTCGAGTCCGAATAGACCGATAAACGCCAGCGCGGAAGAAAAGCCTGGCGGAAAATGCGTGACGTATCCGTTGGTGGCGAGCCACGCTTCACGATAGCCATCGCCTGCCAACAAACTCCGCGCACCCGCGATGTATGCGATGGAGTCATCCGAAAGCCCCAGCCCTTCCGGCGTGGCACGCAGGACGAGGAACGTCCCAGCCGCCATGATCAGAATCAGGCTGAGGAACGAGGCAAGGCGAAGCGGAATGCGGATAGTCATGTGAAAAATACGCAATACGGAATACGCAGTAGGGGCGGGGTTATCCCGCCCCTACGTCAACGATCAATTGTGATTCAAATATCCCTGATCTTCAAGATACTTGACGATGATGTGCGCGTTCTCTTCGGGGGTTGCGCCGAACCCTTTGAGCGTGATCTCCGGTTCGATCGGCGGCTCGTACGGATCGTCCACGCCGGTGAAGCCCATCGGCTTGCCGTCTTGCATGGCTTGACGCGCTTTCGCATATAGACCCTTCACGTCGCGTTCTTCGCAAACTTCGACGGGCGTATCCATGTAGACGGTGATGAAATTATCGCCGACCATCTTCCGTGCTTCGTTGCGCGTGGAGCGATACGGGCTGATCGCCGCGCAGATGACCGCGCCGCCGGCGTGAACGATCTCGCCAGCCACGAATCCGATTCGCAAAATGTTCGTGTCGCGGTCTTCCTTGCTGAAGCCGAGTCCCTTAGAGAGATGCGTACGGACAACGTCTCCATCGAGAATCGAAATCTCGCGTCCGCGTTCGAGCAACAACGAGGTCAACACTTGAGTCGTGGCGCTTTTGCCGGAGCCGCTCAAGCCGGTGAACCAGATGCAGAATCCCTGCTTGGAGCGCGGCGGATACGTCTCGCGCAAAATTTCGGCGGTCTCAGGGCGCGTGAACCATTCGGGCAGAAGTTTTCCCTTCGCCAGATAATCCTCGCGCACCTGCGTTCCGGAGATATTGGCGGTCTTCGCGCCGACAGGAACATCCTTTTCTTCCACATAACGAGCTTCGTCTGGAAGATAGACCAGCATTTCAAACGGGACCATTGTGACGCCCAGTTCATCTTTGTACTTCTTCATATTCTCCTGCGCGTCGTACGGACCATAGAACGGCTTGCCGGTAGAATCCTTTCCCGGTCCTGCGTGATCGCGCCCTACTACAAAGTGATTCGCGCCATAATTACGTCGGACGATGGCGTGGAGCAGAACTTCCTTTGGTCCCGCCATGCGCATGGCGAACGGAAGCAGGCTAAGCATGGTGGTGTTCTTGTCGTAGTGATTTTCTACCAATGCTTTGTATGTGCGAGTGCGGGAATAATGATCCACATCGCCGGGCTTGGTCATGCCGACGGTGGGATGGATCAACAGCGAGCCTTTCACTTTTGCGGCGGCGCGTTTGGTCAACTCTTCGTGGATGCGGTGCAGAGGGTTGCGCGTCTGGAACGCAACGACGTTCTCGTTGCCCATTTCTTCGAGCCGTTCGCGCACTTGCGCGGGCGTGAGCCGCAGGTTGACAAAGTCGTAATACTTCGGCAGGTTCACCACTTTCAACGGACCCGAAATACAGACCTTGCCCCAGCGTTCCATTTCCGAGACCATCGGATGGCGCGGATCGGTTGAGCCATAAGCGAGCGCGGCTTCGGTATCCATATCCCAATGATAGATCTCCTCTAGCGTCATTACAGCGATGACGTCGTTGTTCGCGTTACGCAATACAAGTTCCTCGCCGACGGTCGGCAATTCTTTCGGGTCGGCGGTCAATGTGATCGGCAGGGGCCAGAGCGTCCCGTCTGCGAGTCGCATTTCTTGTAAAACGCGTTCATAATCCGCTTTGCCCATAAAAGCGGTCAGCGGCGAGAATCCGCCGGTGGCAAGCAGTTCAAGATCGCAGAGATTGCGCGTGGTGATCTTAATGGAGGGCAGTTCAGAAGCGCGGGCGAGAAGCTCCTCGCGTTCTTTACCTTCCACAACAAGATTCACAAGTTTTCCCCCGTACGGGGCGATCAGTTTGGCTTTTGACATTATTGCTCCTTGATTTACACAGATTGTTCTGTTAGATTGCTTATGCGAGGCATGATTATAACCTAAAATTCATTCGTTGAATTTTGAAACGGATTTTCTTATTCAAGACAGTAATGCGAATCAATGACCTCGACGACCGCGTCTGAAAGACTAGGCAAGCCCCCCCCCATATTTTGGCATACTTGAAGCGCGATATAAGGCTGGGCAGAAATTGCCGGCGCGCGCGCTATTAAACTGTCTGTGTCGCCTGTGATCGCGTAGGCTTGAAGGAACGGCATCCATTCGATCAGGTCGGATGGAGCGAACCCCATCGCCTGCGCTTCATTGCCGAGACGGATGATTGATTCCCAATCCCCGCGTTGACGCGCCAGATCGGCAGACTGGTAGAAATAGCACCAGCCGCGCGCCGGCTCGGGTCCAAAAACAAGTTGCGGCGGCGCGTGAGGCGTTTCATCCACGAGGATATGCTCAAGTTCGGAAAACGGTCCGATCACGCGGATCGAATCCGATTCGGTTGTGGAGAATTCAGGCTGGAGTCCGTTGATCACATGCACGCACGAACTGGGCGATGGCTGTGAGAGGATCAGGATGTTGCGATAATTTTTATACGTGATGATCCCGCGACGATTGTCGTACTCCTGCCGTTCGCGGGTAACAACTTTATTTACCGCATCTCTGTTCAGAACAGCGGCAAACAAGGCTGGTTGAACCGCTTTATCGTTTTGACTTTCGAGATAGTAGATCAGGTTGGCGGGTCCCCAAACGAAATAATCCTCCTCGGTTGACACCGAAGCGATGTTTACGATCAAGGTGGTGTTCTTTTGAAATTGCGGCGCGCGCCATGCAACCTGCCACCAGAAATCGCGCGTCCGTTGAGTCCGCGTTGCGTACTGCGACCCGTTTCCGTAGTGCGTGAACACAGAAGCAAGGATGAACATCGCGAGTATGCCCCGACGCGCTAACGGTTTCGATACTCCGGATATCCATGCCGCGATGAGGATCGCCGCGCCGAGGGAAGCCGCAAGCGTGTACCGTGAAAACGAAGGGAACCACACTTCGCGGTTGGCAAGCGTCACCGGTGCCAGCCCGAACGCCAAAGCCGCCACGCCCAGCCACACCATCTCGCCCTTCCAGTTTGAAGAGTCGGCGCGCGCAGCGTCGTCTTGAGACTCCATTCGCCGTAGCGCGCCAAGCGACAGGAAAATCAAAACGATACCGATCGCCAACCCGATCAGGCGATGCGTGTTGTCTCGAACCAAGCCAATTTGTTGAAGCGGCATTACCCAGGCGGCGACCAAAGTTTCGAACATATTTTGCGCTTGAGAAAACCCCCACCGGAACAGCGTCTGTAGCGGGTAGAGAAATACATCGCCTAACTGCATCCCTACATCAGTCGCGCCGCGTTCATTTTCAAAGAAGAAGATTCGCCACGCAACGAATAACGCGGGAACAAGCAGCGCGGGGAATCCCTGTTGGAATGCGCGGATGATCTTTTGTCGGGCTGGTCCTCTCTCTCTCCATGCCAAAAGAAAGATGCACGTCCAACGGATCGCCTCAAAGCCGATGTACCACTCGATCTGCGAAAGGTAGAACAATCCCAACAGGATCGAGAATCCATGCAAGAACCATGCGCGATTTCGATGTGGAGTTGTGACTGCCTGCATCGTGAATGCAACAGACCAGATCGCAGAGGCAAGACCGGCAAGATAATACTGATACGTGATGCCGTTAGGTTGTGAGAGAAACCCGGGATAGATCAGAAAAAGCAACGAGGCGATAAAAGCAAATGCGCGCGCGCGCGACCACAATCTCGCGCAAAGAGTCCACACACCCAATGCCCCGAGAACGCGAAACGCAAACGCCGAGAGATTGTAATACAGCGGATTCGCGCCAAACAGAGCAAACAGCGGACTCATCAAGAGCGCGCCGGCTGGGCGGTCAACGCTGTAGATTTCACGGATCGCCTCCGTGCCGCGCGCGCCCGCCGCGAACATGATGTACCAATCGTCAAAATAGTAGCCAAACTGAAAGACAAACGGCAGATAGACCAATGCCGCGATCACGGTCAGCAAGATGCCGACCAGCAATCCATCAGGCAGTTTGTTGATGCGATGATTCATATTCATTGACCTGATAATTTAATGCTCGCGCCAGAATCGTTGGAAGCCAGAACAGCGCCGATCAACCGCTGCACTTTAATTCCATCTTCCAGCGGACACGACGACTCAACCTCGCCGCGCGCGACGGCGATGAAATGCCGCATCTCGTCCATGAACATGACGTTCCGTTCAAACTCAGGGGAGGGCTGGTACACGTCCCAATCTTTTCTCTCACCTCGATAGATCCGCGTCGCGCCATCGGACAGATTCCACTGCAGCGAGCCTTTCGTGCCGATCACTTCAAAGTAATGCGCGGGCGGTTGTTGGTTGTAATCGAGGTGAATACTTCCTAATGCGCCGTTCTCGAAACGCAGACCGATCTTCGCGGTGTCATCCACGTCCACTTCGAGATCGCTGAGTTTGGCGGTGAACCCCCAAGCGGATTCCACTTTCCCGACCAGCCACGGAAGATAATCGAGCGAGTGACATTGAGTCAGCACCACGCCTCCGCCCATGTCCGCGCGCGCCGCGTAGCCTTGACGATAATCTTCCCACGGATGCCATGCGGGGAGGTATTCGCCGAAATGAACGTGAGCCGAGATCACACGCCCGATCTCGCCGTTAGAGATCAACTGCTTGGCTTTGATCAACCCCGGATGAAAACGGAATTGGAATCCGACGACAACGCGCCCACCGCCCTTTTTAAGCGCGGACTCAAGTTCACCAATGCGATCCATTGAATGGGACAACGGTTTTTCCAACAACAGTGAGCATCCCGCCTCCGCGGCGGGGATGGCAACATCAAGATGAAGCGAGGTGGGATTCGAAACGATGACCGCGTCGGGTTTATGTTTTTCGAGCGCGGTTTGCAAATCGGTTTCCTGAGGAAAGCCTGCGAGGTCTTCTTCGGGCATGGTCGCTTTGCGCGTGCGATATAAAACAATATCCTTTTCGCCCAACGCGATCAAATTCCGCATATGGCGGCGACCGATGGAACCGAGACCTGCGATGAGGAATTTCATATTTCACTATACATGCTGGTTGAGTAGTCCCGCATGCTCTTTGCGGGACGTATCGAAACCAGAGGGTAACTTGTAAACAATATATTCCATGAAGACTGGTGGTTTCGATACGCACCTTCCCCCTGCGGGGACGATGCGGCGCTACTCAACCACCGAGGTATCATTACCACTCCAAATCCTTCTCATACTTCCACTTCACCAACATCTCGCCCGCGACCTCTTTGAACACGGATCTATCCTTCGCGGAAAATAATCTCTGCCAATTGCCAGCCTGTCCCTTCGGCAGAAAGGACGCGATTCCCTCGTCACGTTTTGCCTGCCACTCCTCGTCGGGGTTAGACGACATCTCGGCTTGGATTTTCTTTGCAAGCGACTTGTTGACGCTCTTCACGCCGAGAAATTTCCACAAGCGCGACATTTCCTTGAATGGATCATTGAGTAAATCTTCGTAGCGCAGGCTGAAATAATTTTTGCCGTATAGTTTTCGCGCTTCGTCATCGGTCTCGTGCAGATTTGTTACCCATCCCTTCGCCACGCGGCGGATGAAAGACTCAGTGAAGATCGAACGACGCCCGTCGCTAAAGGAAGCGGGGTCAGTTCGAAGGTCCGAAATGATGCGTTTGTCCTCCGCAGACAAAAATTTAGACTCCTCCACAAAATTCCGAAAGCGTTCCGAGATCAACACGTCGCGCCCATCGCGGACGATGTAGACGAGTTTGGCGTCGGGGTAGATCGCGCCCATATCGCGCACGGCTTGACCGTGAATCACGGACGATGGACTCTTGTCGCCGACGATGCTGGCTGACGCGCTGCCTTCGCGCGTCGCGTCGCGCTCCATGATGAAATCCGCAGTGGCGCGCAGGACGAGCGGCGAGAGGTCGCGCGCATGATTCCAGCGATTCGACTTGCGCGTGAGCCACTCCTCCATTTCAGGCGAATCAACCAGCGACTTCAACAACGGCTTGCGCGTGAAGAAGTGCGCCTGATAGTTGCAATGGACTTCGGGATGCAAGCGTGCGAGCCGCATGAGCAGCGTTGTACCAGAGCGCGCATGACCGAGGATGAAAAATTTTTCGCGCGGAAAAAATTGTTTGATTTCGTCCACTTCCTCGCGCGTGATGGCGGGGATGGCGTTACGGCTTTTCTTTTTCGGTTCGCCTTTGAGCAAGATGCGCGCGGCGGATTTGATGCGGGAAAGCATAGTCATCCCTTCCAATTCAACATGATTAATCCCGCGAAGCAGATAAAAATTCCAGTTATGTTGACCCAACTCAAATTATCGTTGAAAACGAGAATCGCCGCCGGCACAAGAATAAGCGACGCGACTACATTGACCAATACGGCGGCGACGCCTAAATTCCAGCCGGAGCGATAGACGAGCAGGAATCCGAACTCGATTCCCACGACGGCGAAGGCAAGTCCGATGCTCGCCCAATTCAGTTGTTTGAGTTCCGCCGCGAGTCCGTTTTGAATGGGAAAGAAAAAGAAACCCAACAAGGTAATGACAAAAGCGGCAGCATATGTCGTCAGGAGCGAGACCGTGAAATTCACATGAACTGGTGTGCTTTTTGCCGTAAAATGATACATTGCGCTCGCTCCGATAGCCAGCGCGATGGAAAAATAAAACATGGGCATGGGTCTGCTCACGACTCGAACTTTCTTACCCCGCTCACGTCGGCAAACAGCGTCAATTCGCGAATGGTCTTCTTGCGGACCGGGTGGACAAAATCGGGCGCAATATCCATCATCGGCAAAAGCACGAATCCACGCTCGTGCATCAACGGATGTGGAATCGTCAGACTTGGCGAGTACAACACCAGATCGCCGTAAAACAAAATATCAATATCAATCAAACGTGGACCATACTGAAAGGATGATTTCCTTCCTAACGCCACCTCGAGCCGTTTGAGGTGTTTGAGCAACGGTTCTGGCTTGAGGTACGTCTCGACGCGCACAACCTGATTGAGGAACTTATTCTGATCCTCATATCCCCACGGATCGGTTTCGTACACGCTCGATCTCGCTTTCACATCCATCTGCGGCGGCAAAGAAGCAATCGCTTCTTTTAAGTTCGCCAAACGGTCGCCAAGGTTCGAGCCAAGCGCCAAATAGACAACATACTCTTCCATGCTTTATCCTATATCCACTACTTGCCTGAATGCGCACCGCGCTGCGCGTCAATCTCTTTATCGCTTATTTTACCCTCGAACCGCGTTTACAAAGTCGGCTAACAATCCGTACGCCGTTTCCTCGGGTCCGCTTTTCATGCCTTCGCGCTCCGAAACGCTGATCGAATAATCGGGCAGTACGTCGGTTCCGAACGTCAGCCCGGTAGACGAACCCAGCATGCCGTATAACGGCGAGGATGAATCAACGAGTTCGGGCGTAACTCTCGCTTTGATGCGACTGCCCGCCCGCTCAGCGGACGCGATCAACTTCCAGCGCTTCTTCTCGGACTTCGCCTGATTCACCATCGCAGGCGTGATCTCGCGTATGCCTTTTCGCTCCACGTCCTGCGGCTTAAGCGGAAAATCCATCAGCGCTGTCGCCAGCGCGGACACTTTGATCGCCGCATCCCAACCGTCTACATCGCCCGAGGGGTCTGTCTCCGCGACGCCGATGCTTTGACAATATCTCACCGCGTCGTCAAACGACTCGCCGTCCTCCATGCGCGAGAGGATCAAGTTCGTCGTGGCGTTGATGATTCCCTTGAACGAGATCAGTTCAGCCAGCGGCATCGCCTCGCGGAATGTCGAAAAGACCGGCGCGCCTCCCAGCACAGTTGACTCGAACCGAAACTTTTTATTTTTCGATTTCGCCAATTCAGTCAACTCTTGATACGCGTGGACGACTGTCCCTTTGTTGGCGGTGATGGCGTGCATATTCGCGTTCAACGCGGCTCGCACATGGTCAATGGCGGGCTGACCTGATTCGTAATTCACGGGGGAGTTTTCGAACATAGCATTGGCTTGACTATGTTGAATGACGGCAAAAGAGTCGGCAACTTGGAAAGTGGAAAGTGGAGCGATGGAGTTTCCACTTTCCACTTTCTCTAACGCCTGCCCAATATCAATCCCATCAGGGTTCACTACAAAACCATGTCGCCCCGTGGCGATGCCTGTGACGGAATAGGCGATGCCGTATTTTGATTCCAATGCGCCGCGTTTGCGTTCGAGCAACCGAACCAACGAACGGGCGACATTGCCAAAGCCGATGAAGCAAAGTTTGTAATGCATAGAGTTCTCCTGTTCTTAAGTTCCATGTTCTACGTTTCAGGTTTCAGGTGTCGCTTGGAACGTGGAACTTGAAACCTGAAACTGTTATAACGGGGGCCACGGCACGGCGCGGCGGTCGCTCGGCTGGAGTGGGAAGACTCTGCGGCTGAGGATCGTGTCTGCGCGGGAAATGAGGGCGGCGATTTCGACCGGGCTGAGATAAGGTTCAAGCTGGCGCGGCAGGTCAAAGTCTGCGGAAGGAGGCGCGATGAATGAGGAAAGGCGGGCAAGGAGGTCGTCGGGAATCTTCTGTCCGCCGAAATCCCAAAGAACGGTGCGAAGTTTTTCTTCTTCATGGAAACAAACGCCGTGGTCTATCGCAAAAAGTTTGTGCGTGCCGTTCTCAAAAAACACATGGCCGCCTTTGCGATCCGCGTTATTTACGAGCAGGTCAAACAGCGCGACGGGCTTGAGCGCTTGTTTGTCGTCGTCCGGAAAATTGAAGTAATGATACCCGGGGTCATGCTCGATGAATTGTTGGATCGAACCTGCGCCGTAGGGACCGTCTGCGCGCAAGGCGGTGAACGGCACGAAGTGAAATCCGAGCGCTTCGCTCACGAGATACGCCGCCACCTCGCGCTGTGCAAGCGATTGCTCGGGAAAATCCCACAACGGTTGCTCGCCGCGGCTGGGTTTATAAACAGCGGGATAGGTTTTCTCTTCGTGCGTGACTTCGACTAGAAACGTGTAATTCGAGCCGAGCATGAACTGACCTTTGAGTTCAAGGTCGCCGTGTTGGAGGGCGGAGCTTAATTGTGTCTGATCGGGTTGTGTCATCGGTTGGTCGAAGGTCAAAGGTCGAAAGTTATATGTTGACCTTTGACTTTCGACCTTTGACTTTAATGAAAATGCCCGTTCTTCTTGGGACAAAAATGTCCCTCGGGTTCTTCGGGTTGACCGCACTGCGGACAGATGGGACGTCCGCGCGTGATGACTTCCATACCCCAGCGCGAGAGCATCTTCACCTGCGTGCGCGTCGCCCAAAAGCGGATGATGGCGGCGGTTTCAGGGTCGTCTTCTTCCGCAAGGACCTCTCTTGCGAACAATACGACTAGATCGCGTTCTTTATCGTAACCAAGCCCGATCTCGCCGGCGCGAAAGTGCGGATCTACGGGCGGGTGAATGCGCATTGCATCTTCCACATATTCGCCGGAAACGTCCGAGAGGTTGGGGTCTTGCTCGCTGATCTGCGCAAGGAATTGTTCCACATGAATAGCCAGCGATTGCAGTTGCATCTTTTCGATAATGATCGAAATCGTGCGTTGACTTTGATAAGCCTGCAGATAAAATACGCGCTGACCGGGCGCGCCGATCGCGTCGGCAGTGATATGGTCGCAGGGGTCAACGTCAATTTCAAATCGGGGCATGTGATTCCTAACGGTGAAAAGCAGTATACCAGAAGTGGAAAGTGGAAAGTATAATCACCGCATCTGTGATTATGGCTTGCGCAAGGTCAAAGGATTCTTGAACGCGAATGAGCGAATTGCGCGAATTTTATTGGGGTTATTCGTGTCATTCGCCGATTAGCGTAATTCGCGTTAAATGTACGATGTAGAATCAACCTGATCAATGAATTTTACGACGACCATACACTGGCAAAAGGAGCCGCCATGTACGATAAAAAGAAACTCGATGAATTGAAAAGTCAACTCGAAACATGGGAGGAGACTTCGTTGAGCAAGGCGCTCGCGTCTTTGCCCGAGCGCATGGACGAATTCATCACAACCTCCTCCGAACCCATCAACCGACTCTACACTCCGCTCGATGTGGCGGATAAAGACTACGCTTCCTCTCTCGGACTTCCAGGCGAGTACCCCTACACACGCGGAGTCCACCCGACGCTTCATCGCTCCAAACTGTGGACGATGCGCATGTTCGCCGGCTTTGGCTCCGCTGAAGAGACGAACGCGCGCTTCAAATATTTGCTCGAACAAGGTCAAACCGGCTTGTCGGTCGCGTTCGATCTGGCGACTCTGATGGGCTATGATACCGACCAACCTCAGGCAGTAGGCGAATTCGGCAAATGCGGTGTGGCGGTCTCCTCGCTTCAAGATATGGAAATTCTATTCGAGGATATTCCGCTCGACAAAGTATCTACCAGCATGACGATCAACTCGCCCGCCGCGATCACCTGGGCGATGTATCTCGCCGCGGCGGAGAATCGCGGCGTGAGGCTCGATCAGCTGCGCGGCACAATTCAAAACGATATCCTTAAAGAGTTCATTGCCCAAAAGGAATATATCTTCCCGCCTGAGCCTTCGATGCGACTCGTGGTGGACACGATGGAATTCGGCTCGCAAAAAGTTCCGCAATGGAACACGATCTCGATCAGTGGATACCACATCCGCGAAGCAGGTTCGACAGCCGCGCAAGAGTTAGCCTTTACTCTCGGCGACGGACTTGAATACGTCCGCTGGGGAATTGCGCGCGGCATGGATGTGGACGACTTCGCGCCGCGCCTGTCGTTCTTCTTCAACGCGCACAACGACTTCTTTGAAGAAATTGCAAAATATCGCGCTGCGCGTCGCATTTGGGCGCGTGAGATGCGCGAGACGTTCAAGGCGAAAAATCCGCGCTCGTGGTTGTGTCGCTTCCACACGCAGACGGCAGGAGTTTCATTAACCGCGCAACAGCCTGAAAACAACGTTGTGCGTGTCGCTATTCAAGCGCTTGCCGCTGTGTTGGGCGGAACGCAATCATTGCATACAAACTCATTAGATGAAGCGCTGGCATTGCCCTCCGAGCATGCCGTGACCATCGCCTTGCGCACGCAGCAGATCATTGCTGAAGAATCGGGCGTGGCCAATACGGTAGATCCGTTGGGAGGCAGTTTCTTCGTCGAAGCAATGACAGATCGAATTGAGAGAGAAGCGTACGATTACTTCCGTCGCGTCGAAGAACTGGGCGGCGTGATCCCTGCCATCGAAAGAGGATTCTTCCAAAGCGAAATTTCAGACGCGGCGTATCGGTATCAACGCGAAATTGATCAAGGCATCCGCAAGATCGTCGGCGTGAACGCCTACGTCGAACGACAGCCGCTGACCATCCCCATCCTTGAGATGGATCCTAATGGATACAATACGCAAGTAAAACGGCTCGAAACTTTGCGAAGAACGCGCGACAACGGACGCGTCGGCCAGACGCTGGATCGTTTGCGGATCGCGCTCGAAGGGACCGAGAACACTATGCCGCACATCATGGAAGCCGTTCACGCGCAAGCGACGCTGGGCGAGATCATTCAAGTGATGAAAGAAGTCTTCGGCGTGTACGCAGAACCGACGATGATTTAGAGTTTCAAGTCATACGTTTCGTGCTCCAAGAAAAAAACAAAGGTGTTGCAAACATGCAACACCTTTGTTTTACTTGAAACCCAACACATGGAACATGAAACGTTATCTCGCCAGCGTCTTCGCCACTTCGTAATAATCGAGCGCAGGGCGAAGCGGATGAGTCGTTACTTCAGCCAGCGGAATTGTCGTCGCCTCCAGACCTTTCATGCCGACCATGATATCCGTTTGACCTTCAAGAAGCGCTTCCACCGCTTTCACGCCCAAGTTCGCGGCGATCAGGCGATCTAACGCGGTCGGACGCCCGCCGCGTTGAATATGACCGAGAATCGTCACGCGTGTTTTGAAGCCGACGTCCATCTCGTCAATAATACGAGAGAGCTCGGTAACGCCGATGCTTGCCCCCTCTGCGACGATAATGATCGCATGCGTTTTGCCGCGCCGATACGCGTCTTCCACTAGATGAATCACTTCTTCCACCGAAACCGGCGCCTCAGGCACGAGCACGAGTTCTGCGCCGCATACGACCCCCGCCATCACTGCCAGATAGCCTGAATTGCGTCCCATCGTTTCGATGAGAAATGCGCGGCTGAGCGACGACGCGGTATCGCGCAATTTATCCACCGCTTCCATAATGGTGTTTAAGGCGGTATCTACGCCGATTGCCATATCTGTGCCCCAAATATCGTTGTCAATACTGGCGGGAATGCCCACAACTTTGATGCCTTGCTGCGCCAACGCATGAGCGCCGCGCAACGACCCGTCGCCGCCAATGACGATCAAGCCGTCCATGCCGGCTTCGTTCATATGGCGGATCGCCTCGCGCATGCCTTTTGCTTCCTCAAAGCGCTTACTGCGCCGCGTCTGCAAAATTGTGCCGCCGCGCTGTAAGATGCCGCCCACGTCGCGCGCGTTCAACAGACGGAATTCGCCGTTTACCAATCCCTCGAAACCATTCGCCACGCCGATCGCGCGCGCTCGGTTTGCCAGCGCAGTTCGCACTGTCGCGCGGATAGCGGCGTTCATACCGGGCGCGTCGCCGCCCGACGTAAGCACGCCTAGCGTGATATTATCCATGCTCATCATAGCGCTCAATCTCGCTTAATTTGAAACGTATCAAAATCTCTCGCCACGACCGCTCCCGGAAATACGGCTTGAGCTTCTCGCAACACGTCTTTTTCGCGATAGCGGCGTGAGATGTGCGTGAGGATTAATTTCTTCACGCCCGCCTTGACCGCCAACTCCGCACTTTGACGCGCCGTGAGGTGCGCGAATTGCTTCGCCATCTCCGCCTCTTCTTCCAGATAAGTGGATTCGATCACCAGCGCATCCGCATTGCGGCAAACCTCGAGCAGATTTGACGTTTTGCCGGTATCGCCGACGATGACGAGCTTCGCTCCCATCTGAAGCACGCCCAACACCTCGTTTGGCGCGATGCGTCTTCCATCGGGCAACGCGATCTCTCGACCGGCGACCAACTCGCGGCGCTCGGGACCGAACGGAACGCCGAGCGCGTCTGCTTTTTCAGGTAGGAATGGGCGGCGCGCTTTTTCTTCAAAGGCGTATCCAAAACAGTCCGGTCCGCGGTGCGCGACCGGGAACGCGCTTACGCTAAAATCGTTCGCTTCAAAGATGATGCCCGGCTTGACCTCGGTTAATTTTAACGGCATCGGCGCTTGAACGCCGCGCAACACAACGCCGTATAACAGATCATGCACGCGATCCAACGTAGAACGCCCGCCGAAGATTTCAAGTTCCTCGATCGCTTCCCAACGTAGAAATGTGCTCAATAAACCGCCTAATCCCAAGATGTGATCGAGGTGACCATGCGTGAGCAGTATACGGTTTAGGTTTTTGAAACCCAAGCCAGATTGCAAAATTTGACGTTGCGTGCCTTCGCCGCAATCCACTAAAAAGCGATATTCATCGTGTTTCACCACTTGCGCCGCCAGCCCGCGTCTGGCGGACGGGGCGGAGGCGGACGTGCCTAGAAAAAGTATTTCAAACAAACATTTATCCTTGAGGCGCTATAAGGTTCATGGGCATCCATTAGCAACCATGAATAAGTTTTCAACCTGCATAGCTGAGTTATAGATAATTCTACCCTAAAAGAAAAATAGATTCTTTGTGCTATACTACCGGAAATGCCTTTGAAAGCCCCTTTTCTCTCACAGAAACCAAAAGCGAAACCGAAAAGAAAGCGGGCGGGTTCGCGCGATGAGAAGCGCGCGCCAGCTCGCAGTGGAAGAGCGACGTCTCCTTCCGCGCGCACGCCTCAACCTTCGTGGTGGGATTCGCTTTCCGCCGAACGCAAACTGGACGCTGTCGGCGCGATCATGGCATTGAGCGGAATTTTCATCGCGCTGATCCTTTCTTCCACGCAGCGCAGCGCGTTAACCGGCGGAATGTTAAGAACGCTTGGGCAGACTATCGGCTGGGGAGTTTACATTTTGCCGGCAGGATTAATCTTGATGGGCTTCTGGCTTGTCTTGCGCCGCATCGAAAAACTTCCCCCGCTTTCGCTTGAACGCGCGATCGGTTTGATCTTGTTTTTCTTCTGGCTCCTCGCCGCCATGGATTCGATCAATGCCAGCATGGGACTTAACGGCGCCGGCGGCGGATATATCGGCGGCATCGCAGGGCGGTTGCTCTTTAATAGCCTCGGCTTTGCTGGAGGGATCATCGCTCTAGCGGCTTGGTTGCTTATTATTACCACGTTGGTTTTCGACGCGACCGTGCGCGACCTATTCGCGTGGCTTGCGCCATTAAAAAATTGGATTCGTGAACTGTTCCATCAAAAGTTTGCGACAGAGAAGAAGTCTCCATTTGAAGGCGCCGACGCCGTCTCCGCTGAATTTATGCCGCTCCGCGATCTTGAAACGGCAGCTGCTGGCGAAATTGGCAGACCGCTTACCACGGTTAAATCAGCCGCGACGCTCATTCAATGGAAGTTGCCCGAAGTAAAAAATATTTTAGATGCGGGCTCCGCGCCAGAAGTCAATGAAGAATTTATTCAAGGACGTTCGCGTTTAATTCAAGAAACGCTCGCTGCGTTCGGCGCGCCGGTGCAGGTCGTCGAGATTAATCGCGGACCGACGATCACGCAGTTCGGCGTGGAGCCGCTGTACGTGGAAACGCGCGGCGGACGGATCAAAGTGCGCGTGAACAAGATCGCGTCGCTGGCTGACGACCTCGCGCTCGCGCTTGCCGCGCCGCGCATCCGCATTCAAGCGCCGGTGCCGGGGCATAGTTACGTGGGCATCGAAGTTCCCAACGAAGAAATGACGCTCGTGGCTCTGCGCGACATCATCGAGAGCGAACCGTTTCAACGCAACCTGCATCCGCTGAAATTTGCGCTGGGGCGCGACGTGACCGGCAACCCGATCGGCGCGACGCTCGAAAATATGCCGCACATGTTGATCGCTGGCACAACGGGTTCAGGCAAGTCGGTGTGCGTCAACGCGATTCTCACTTGTCTGCTTTTGAACAACACGCCCGACGATCTGAAATTGATTCTGATTGACCCGAAGCGCGTCGAGTTGACCGGCTACAACGGCATCCCGCATTTGCTTGCGCCGGTGGTCGTGGAGATCGAGCGCGTGGTCGGCGCATTGCAATGGATGACGCGCGAAATGGACAAACGCTATCATTTGTTCGCGCAGGTCGGCTCGCGCAACATCACCGATTACAACGCGCGGATGAAATTGCAGGGCGGCAAGAAACTTCCGTTCCTCGTGATCGTAATTGACGAACTCGCCGACTTGATGATGATCGCCCCCGGCGAGACCGAATCCACCATCACGCGGCTCGCGCAGTTGGCGCGCGCCACCGGCATTCACATGATCCTCGCCACCCAACGCCCGTCGGTGGATGTGGTGACGGGTCTCATCAAAGCGAACTTCCCGGCGCGCGTCGCGTTCGCGGTCGCCTCGAACACCGACAGCCGCGTGATCCTCGACCAGCCCGGCGCGGAACGTTTGCTCGGTCGCGGCGACATGTTATATCAAGCGCCCGACGCGCCCGCGGCGGTTCGTTTGCAAGGCGTGTTCGTTTCCGACCATGAGATTCAAAGCCTCGTGGAATTCTGGAAGAATCAACTCGAAAGCGCGAGTCCGTACGCCGCCGCATCACAATCGGTGGACATTCCTAAATCGGACACGCCGCTCAAACAGGGCGCGATGTTCGAGGATATGAGTCCGGTAGACACGACGACCGATCCGTTATTGGTGGAAGCGATCGAACTTGTCCGCAAAGAGGGACGAGCTTCGGTCTCGATGTTGCAGAGGCGGATGCGAATCGGCTACACCCGCGCCGCTCGGCTGGTGGATATGATGGAGGATAGGAAGATCGTCGGTCCGCCGGAGGGCGCGACGCAGATGCGGCGGGTTTTGGATTACGGTCAGACCGCGCCGCCGAGGGATGATGGGGCGTGAGGGAATCGCCTCACAATAACGACAATTGGGCCGTTAGTTGAGGTTCTTTGGTTTTTCGACTAGTCATTCGGGGCAAATCATAATTTGCAACAAACAATTCATTACCTTTTTCAGCTTTTCCCTGTTTGTAGTTATTCATGCCGTATTGCAATTCCCATTCGGAGATTTTGGCAAATGAGAAATTCTCCCGAATCTCTAGAGAATCATCATATGTAATCAACCATGAATGCTTGCACTTTTTCATTTCCTGCGCAAATTCATCATGGCTGAAACCTGTATGCAAAACGCCGTTCTTTCCATACAGCCTCGATTTGGTCGCCTTGAAATAAGGCGGGTCAAGGAAGGTGAACACCTCTTTGTTGCCGTCTTTCAAGAGTTCACGATAATCCAGATGCGTTATTTTTATGCCTTCCAACACCTTCCCCATTTTCGCAACTCGCTCAATGGACGATTCAGTAAACCTGCCCTCAAACGCATGTTGGGAATATCCGCCAGACTCAACAACGCCAGAGAACGTGATGCGATTCAACACAAAGAAACGAACAGCACGTTCAAAATTCGTTAGAGTTTTGACATCAACTTGAAGCAATTCATCGAACAATTCCTGCCCATTGCGCCTTTCCTTCCTAACCTTCAGTATTTCACATGCCAGCTTTTCTGAGTCGACTTGGGCATATTTCCAAAAATAGTAAAGTTCTGGATTTAGATCATTTATCCATACCTTTAGATTAGGCTTTTTCTGCTTTAAGTAAATAAAGAACGAGCCACCGCCCACGAAAGGTTCGCGATATTCATCAAATTCTTTCGGCAGAAGGTATTTCATCTGCTTGATTGCCCGTGATTTTCCGCCGGGGTAGCGCAGGGGAGTTTTTATCTCAGCCATTATTGCCTCTGATCTCAATGGTGAGATTTTTGTTGTCAGCCGCTTCTAGATTTAACTTCCCCAGAGTTTCCCGGTATGCTTTTGAGATTTTGTTCATCTTGACGAAACTATCGAACTCTGACTTTGCGCAGGGAAATTGAATAGCGCCCTTCACCTTATGCCCTGTCAACTTCAAGCGTGTTGAAAACTCAACCCTGCGACCTCGCACTTTTAGTGAATCAAGGTTTGCAAACAAAATCAACTTGAACAGTCCATCTTTAATATCGGAAATTGAGGGCAAAAATTTCTTTGTAGAATTCTTCGACTCTTGAATAATATACCCGCTCCTACCGCGCAACACTTCATCTATTGTGAGGTGATAGACTCCGCCAAGGTAGTTTTCAATCAAGAAAATACTTTTCCCACCGTCTTCCAGATATTCTAGGCTGTGTTCTGTTTTGGATTCTCGAAGAGCAGCCCCTTGAGAACCTTTCAAGGAAATATCCCTGAAACGACGATAATCTTGTCTTATAGATTCAAGATATTGAAGTTTTGTTCTGCTAGGGTGAACTTTGACTTTTGTTTTGGATGAAATGATTTCATACGAGGCAATGGCTTTCTCGTAGATTTCCACAAAACGGTTTTCAAACAAAGTCCGATTCCAATGTAAGGCGCTTTGTTTGTACGAAACAACTGCCTTAATCTGGTCTTTGACAGATTCGGCATTCAACTTCTGGCTGGTTAATTTATTCCTGTTCCTTTGCGTTGAACTGCGATTTTTCTCAGCGCTCTCGTAATACGCTAGAACGATATACACATTCAATAAATTCATCCATGAAATTGTGGAATACTGTATTTTGTCTAAATCACCATCTATTCCTTCATCCTTCATCACAGGAATGATTGTCAAAATTTTCTGTGAATTGTAAGTGTTATACAATCGCGCAAAAGGATAAGTTCTTGTACGTTTGGGGGATGTCCATTTTGAGTAAGCAACTTGCCCATTGGCATGGTCAATGATTCCAAACGATTTAGCTTTATTCACATCAAAATCATTGAAGTCGTACTTTAACAAGCCGCTCGCCAAGTGCGCTTGATAACTCACATCCTTGATAAATCCTTGAAAGTGTAATGGCTCAGTCATTTTCAACTCTAGTGAATAACCTGAAATGCAGTATACAACACCTCCCCTCAGCCAACAAGCGACCCTCCAATGCTATACTCTGCTCCATGCCGATTCAACTCCTCCTCATCTTCCTCGCCGCGATAGGCGCGGGCGCGGTCAATGCGCTCGCAGGCGGCGGGACGCTGATCACATTTCCCATGCTCGTCTTTTTAGGAATCCCACCCGTCACTGCGAGCGTGACGAACACCGTCGCGCTGTGTCCCGGTTACCTCGGCGGGACTCTCGCCCAACGCAACGATCTGCGCGGACAGGAAAAACGACTGCGGCTCATCGTCCCTGCGAGCGTCGTCGGCGGAGTGCTGGGCGGATATCTCCTGTTGCAAACGGGAGAAAAATTATTCAGCCAACTCGTCCCTTATTTGATTCTGCTGGCATCGGGCTTACTCGCCGCGCAGGATCCGATCCGGGCATGGCTCACGCGCCGACTAGGAGAATCGCATCATTCGCTCGAATCGTTCACATGGATTCCTGTCGGAGTCGCCTCCATCTACGGCGGATATTTCGGCGCGGGGTTGGGCGTGATGCTCCTTTCTGCGCTGGGGCTGACTGCCAACGATTCACTCACGCGGCTGAACGCGTTGAAACAGGCGGTATCGTTCATAGTCAATGTGGCGGCGGCGATCTTCTTCCTGTTTTCGGGAAAGGTCGAATGGACCGCGGCAGTCGTCATGGCGGTCGGAGCGCTCATCGGCGGTCTGCTCGGCGGCAAACTCGCGGGGAGAGTCAAACCTTCCACGTTGCGCTGGACGGTCGTCATCATCGGCGTACTCATTGCCATTGTTTATTTTTTGCGCGGCTAGATACATCGGTGGTTGAGTAGCCCTGAGCGGGGTTTGCGAAGGGCGTATCGAAACCACTAGTGCGTAGGGCAATTCTTGTAACAAAATTACTCTTGAAGCCCAGTTGGTCTCGATACGGCGGCGATGGTCGAGTAGGATGAAGTCCGTATCGAGACCCGCCGCCTACTCGACCAACGATGTATACCTAAAATCATTTATAATCCCGCCACAAATTCCAAAGGAGTACTTCATGCGAAAATTTTTCCTGCTGGCGCTCGTCGTCATCTCGTTCACCCTCGCCTCATGTGGATCATCCAACACAGACGCGCCCGCGAAAGCCGTAGAAGATTATCTCAACGCGCTCGTCGCCAAAGATGCGGATCGTTTGCCCACGCTCGTCTGCGGCGACTGGGAAGATGACGCGCTGATCGAACTCGACTCATTCCAAGCCGTCACGGCGAGCCTTGAAAATGTATCTTGCGCGCAAGCGGGAACCGACGGCGATACCGCGCTCGTGCTTTGCACGGGCAACATCGTCGCATCCTATAATAATGAAGACCAGCGGCTCGATCTCGCGGTGCGCACGTATCAAGTCGTTCAAGAAGGCGGCGATTGGCTCGTATGCGGCACACGTTAAAGAAACTTTTCTCGACGGAAAATGTCTGGGCGTTTATCCTCTTCCTCATTGTGATCGCGCTGATCATTTTCACATCCGATTCAAGTCCCGTGTGGATCTATCAAGGCTTTTAGATGGGACTGACCCAGATCTTCGCTTCGATCCTGACCGCCTCGCTGGTCGGCGTGTGGATGCGTGGTACGCCCCGCATCCTTTCTCTCCTCGCCCTCAGCGTCCTCGCCGTCTTCTGGTTTCAACCCGCCGTCCCCCTCCGCTCTTTTGACTTTTGGATTCCATCGCTTTCGATCTTGCTCGTTGTTCTAGTTTGGTTTATCACATCGAACGTCGGCGCGTGGAAGTCTCGTCACAATCTCATCGGGCTTGCCATCATCGCTGGCGTTGTGACCCTTGTCGGACTCACGCGCTACATTTTCCCTGACCCAGTTCTCACCACATCAACCCCGCCGAGACTCATCCTCGTTATCGGTTTTATTTTTCTTGCCGCGCTAGCGATCATAACCTTTACGACTCTCTCTCGCCGACTCGCTATCACAGTATCTTTCGCGATTATTCTTCTGCTCGCAATTCTCGTAATTCTCAAATCCCCATACCTCTCTTTGCAACTCAGCATCTTCCTCCGCGAATTGACGGGTCGCCCCACAGACACCGCCTCCGCGCTGGATTTCCGCTGGCTTGGATTTTCGTATATTTCCTTTCGTTTGATCCACGTCCTGCGCGACAAACAAACGGGACGATTGCCCGAACTCTCTCTGCCTGAATTCGCAACCTACGTTGTATTCTTTCCATCGCTCTCCGCGGGTCCCATTGACCGCGCCGAGCGTTTCGCAAGCGATCTCAGAAAAGAATTTCATCTTACGCAAGATGAAACCTTGCTCGCAGGTCAGCGGATCGTCATCGGCTTATTCAAAAAATTCGTCATCGCCGACGCGCTGGCATTGATGGCGCTGAACGACACGCTCGCAACGCAAGTCCGCACCACAGGCTGGATGTGGATCGTCCTTTACGCCTACACCTTCCAAATTTATTTCGACTTCAGCGGCTACACCGATATCGCCATCGGCATCGCGCGGTTGGTGGGAATTAAACTCCCCGAAAACTTCACCTCGCCATACACCAAGCCGAACATCACGCAATTCTGGAATTCGTGGCACATCACCCTCACGCAATGGATTCGCTCGTATTTTTTCAATCCGTTCAACCGCTGGATACGCGGTTATAAATCCATCCCGGCGTGGACGATGCTCCTGCTCGGTCAACTCGCCACGATGTTTCTCATCGGCTTGTGGCACGGCATCACCGTCAACTTCATCCTCTGGGGCATCTGGCACGGACTCGGCCTCTTCATCCAAAACCGCTGGAGCGACTTCGCAAAGAAGCGATTCAACCTCGCCAACCCGCGAATACAAACCGTTTTGCACGTTGGCGGAATTCTGCTCACCTTCCACTTCACCGCCCTCGGCTGGGTCTTCTTCGCGCTGAGCGAACCTGCGTTATCATTCCACGTGCTGATGAAACTCTTCGGAATCACCTAACCGCCACCCATCACTGATAACTGCTCACTGATTACCTGCATTATGCCCTTCCCTCGTCTCTTCCCTATTTTACTCAAAACAACCCTCCTCCTCGTGTTGTTCAACTTCGCATTCATCCTCATCAGCGGATTCCCTCTCGGCAAACTCTCCCTCTACAACAAGATCTTCCCCGGACGCGAACGCTTTCCCTTCGGCGAAAACCAGCGCGGATACAACCTCAGCCTCTTCAACCTCGACGCGATGTTCGCGGCTCACGTGCTGGTCGGCACACCCAAAACAGACGACGAATACCGCGTCATCCTCATCGGCGACTCGTCCGTGTGGGGAACATTGCTCACGCCCGAACAAAACCTCGCGGGGCAATTGAACTCGCAAAATATTTCGGCGTGCGGAAAAAATGTTCGCGCGTACAATCTCGGCTATCCTTACATCTCTCTCTTGCAAGAGTTGATGATCCTCGACGAAGCGTTGAAGTATCAGCCCGACATGATCGTCTGGCTCACCACGCTCGAATCGTTCCCGAAGGAAAAACAATTCGGCGCGCCGCTCGTCGCCAACAGCCCCGACCGCGTCAAACAACTAATTACCAATTACCAATTGCCGCTCGACCCCAACGACCCCGCCATCAATCATCCAACAACATGGGATCGAACTTTTATCCAACAAAGAAAAGACCTTGCGAATCTCATCCGTTTGCAACTGTACGGAGTCCCATGGTCTGCGACGGGCATTGATCAGTTCTATTCCGCAACATACGAACGTGCGCAAACCGATTTCGACGCCGACGAATCTTTTTACGACATCAAGCAGAACAAACCGTTGCGCGATCAACTCTCCCTCGACATCCTCGACGCGGGCTTGCACGCCACCAACATCCCAATTGTTCTCGTCAACGAACCCATCCTCGTCAGCAACGGCAAGAACAGCGACATCCGTTATAATTTTTTCTATCCGCGCTGGGCGTACGATGAATATCGCGTCATGTTGAGCGAATACACAGCGCAACAAAACATCCCGTATCTCGATCTGTGGGATCTCGTCCCGATGGATGAGTTCACCAACAGCGGCGTGCATCTCACGCCCTTCGGCGAGTCGCTGCTTGCCGAACAGGTCGGCGATGCGATCAAAAATATTTGCGAATAGGAACATGAAAAAAATAAATTTTCTTTTGACGACAACGATCCTGCTTGCGGCTTGCTCGACGAGAACCGCGCCCACGCAGATCAATTCTGTGACGGACCAAGCGATTCAACCGACGGGTCTGCCTGCCTCGCCTGCGCAGCTTGTCGCCGCCTCCCCGACAATTCCCGCCTCCACCGCCACGCCCAAGCCGCCCCTTGAAAAAGATGCGTGGATGCAAATGCCGGTCGTCCCCGCTGGCGTGAGCGAGTCGATGCGCGAGGTCTATCAACGCGGACTCGAATCGGGTAACGATCCCACACATTTTTCCATCATCGGCGATTGCCAGAATGTGTCGTCATACTTTCTCTCCGTGTTCGATCAGCCCGGCGAATTCAGTTTAGGAAGCGAGTACGCGTACCTGCAACCGACGATTGATTATTATCACGGCTCGTATTCGCGCGTAAGCCTCGCGGTGAAGGGAGGCTTCAATGCCGCGGCAGTTCTCTCGCCTCTGCGCGCCGACCCGAAATCGTGCAATGCCGGCGAATCTCCGCTCGATTGCGAATTGCGGACGTGGAAACCGTCCATTGTGTTTGTGAGCATGGAAACTTGGTGGTCGCAAAAACCCGCCGAGGAATACGACAAGTACATGCGCAAAGTGTTAGACCGCATCATCGAGTTCGGCGCGGTGCCGATCATCGCCACCAAAGCCGATAACCTCGAGGGCGATAACGCCATCAACGCGACCATCGCGCAGATCGCGTATGAATATGAGATCCCCTTGTGGAATTATTGGGCGGCGGTTCAGCCTCTGCCCCGTCACGGACTCAGTCCGGACGGTTTCCATCTCACTTTTGCGCGCAACTTCTTCGACGATCCACAACGGATGAAAAATGCGTGGCCCTGGCGCAACCTCACCGCGCTCCAATCGCTTGACGCGGTTCACAACGCGTTGAACGTGAAATGATGAACCTTGCGAAGGTTCAAAACCTTCGCAAGGGTTGCACCGGGGGCGAGAGATAAAATTTCCACCTTGACAAATTAGAACAAGTGTTCTATATTAACGGCGTCGTTCCTATTCAGTTCGTTAGCGGCTTATCCCGCAGGAGATTCTCATGAACCGTTCCTCGTCCATCAAATTCAATCTCGTCCCTCTCATTCAGAACGCGGCGCAAAAGCGTGGGTTGATCTTCGGCAGCATCATCCTCTGCGCCCTGTTGGGGTTTGAGATCTTCAACTATTCCAGCACCTCCTATGCCCTGCACGATATTCTAGGCGACCTTGCCTTCGGTCCCTTCCAATGGGCGACCGTGCTTGCCGTCGCTTTCTGCGGCATTGACTTCGCCGGCATCGCCCGCATCTTTACTCCTGAAACCGGACGCGATGAACCCGCCGAGGTCTGGTATCTGTTCGCGGCTTGGTTTCTTGCGGCGGGCTTCAACTCCACGCTGACTTGGTGGGGCGTGGCGGTCGCCGTACGACAGCACAGCGCGGCGGGCGGGTTTCTGGTTGGACACGAAAACATGGTCACCGCTGTGCCGGTCTTCGTAGCGGCGATGGTGTTGATCATCCGCGTACTGTTGATCAATACATTCTCGATCGCCGGCGAACGTATCTTTACGTTAGCCGAGGCGCGTCCGGCGTCATATTCCAGCCGGCCGGCCTACCGTCCGTCCGAGGCTTCGATGCGCGAAACAAACGCGACCTTCCCGCGTCCTGCTCCTAAGCCTGCGCCTTCAAATTACTCGCAGCCGCTGTATAACGAGCCGACATATCATCCGGTCGGTATGTCGGCGCAAGCGCGCGAAGGCTTCAATTCATCTGTGCGAAGGTAAATTCTCGGTTACAAACACAAAACGCCGCCTAAACGCGGCGTTTTGTGTTTGTCATGCAGCCGCCGTCACTGAATACATCCTTCTCAATCGGCTTGGAGCAAGTTATACGCTCCCTTAGGTCCACTTGCGTCGTTCGTCTTTAATGTGTGTATGTAAACCCCTTTTCGTTTTGAGGAGCAAGGCGACGAGAAATTTTGGATTTTATCGTTGAGAGACTTAAATCCAGGAAGTCGCTTCTTTTGACGCTGCTGTCTCTCAACCCTCTTCGCAACGGCATCTATTGATGCGCCCGATGTTAGACGCGTCCCCTCCACTCTACAATCTTGTAAGGCTATTAAATCCATAGTAGAATTATTGCAATATCAGCGCAGACTAGGACGATTCTAGGAAGCCGAACCTTAGAGAACATTCATTGTCGCCATTTACTTTTTAATTTTCCATTAACAAGACTCAAAGGTTCAGTTGCTCATTGCATTTCAGCGCGCTTAATAAGTATATATTTGTTTGATGGAGAAAGATATGATAAAAACGCGCTTGACCCTCGCCGCACGCTTATGCTTGATCGTTATCTTCATCGTGGGCGCCTTCCTGCAACCTACGCCCGCCTATGCAGCGTCTATACCGGCGGAAATCAATAAACAGTTTACTCCGCTTCAAATTCCCGCTGGGGGTGTGTCCGTTTTGCGGGTGACTGTTTTCAATCCCAACACTTTTCCGTTGACGAACGCTAGCTGGACGGACGATCTTGACGGCGTTCAGCCGGGCTTGTTTATCGCCAACCCTGCGAACGTGGTGAATACCTGCGGCAGCGTCGGCGATGTGACTGCCGTTCCCGGCACGACCACGCTGTCTCTTGCGAACGGAACCGTTCCCGCTCAAGTGGGCTCTACGCCAGGTCAGTGTTATGTGGAGATCAACGTTTCCTCTGTAACGCCCGGCAACTTAATTAATACGATCCTCGCTAATAATCTATCCTCGCAGGGAAACGATGGCGGCACGCCCGTAAGCATTACCAACTTAACGCCCGCCAGCGCCACCATCACAGTTATCGCCATCTCTCCGCCTGCGCTCAGCAAGGGTTTTACGCCCAACACTATCTATGTAGGAGAGACCAGCGTACTGACGATCCGTCTCAATAATAACGATGCGAATTACAACCTGACCGGTGCGACCTACACCGATACGTTGCCAACTGGGTTGGTAGTGGCTTCGCCTAACGGATTAACTTTAACGAACTGCGGACCCGGCACAGCGGCTGCGACCCCGGGCGGAGCGACGATCTCGCTTTCAGGCGCGACAGTCACGCCAGCCTTGGATTGTATTGTCTCCGTTAACGTCACCAACACGTTCGGGTCATATGGAGCGTACACGAACACGATTCCCGCCGGCCCCGGCGGACCCGGCTCGCTTAAGACCGACCAAGGCGTCACCAACAACTCACCCGCCTCGGCGCCCCTGAACGTTCAGCCGGTGGCGATTGCCAAGTCTTTTTCGCCGTCAACGATTGACGCAGGCGACGTCAGCAACCTCACCATCACCTTCTATAACCCAACCGGTTCGCCCTACACCGGCGTAGCGATCACCGACAGTCTGCCGGCGAATCTGACCATTGACGCAGCGCCCATAACCAACACCTGCGGCTTTACCGCCAACCATCTTATCGGCGATACTCAGATTGATGTCTCTGGCGGGACCATCCCTGCCAGTCTGACGCCCCCGACTCCTAACACATGCGTGTTGACCATCCCCGTCCGCGCAAGCGTGGCATCCTCCGGCAGCCGCACCAACACGATCCCCGCTAATACATTGACAGCCGACCAGCCGGTTACAAATTACCTGCCTGCTACGGCAAACCTGACCATTCAGCAAGCCTT
>MWTB01000023.1 GCA_002050275.1 Anaerolineae bacterium UTCFX1 | reverse complement strand
GCCGCTGTTTCAAAATTATCTGCGGATCACTTCCTTTTCTTCTTCCCCATCCGATACCCCAGCCTCTGCATCGCGTTCTCGTCGTTGCGCCAGTCCTTCAATACCTTCACGCGCAATTCCAAAAACACAGGTTGCCCGCCCATCTTTTCGATCTCTTTACGCGCGGCAGAGCCGATAGCCTTTAACATTTTCCCGCCATCGCCGATCGCGATCCCCTTTTGCGATTCGCGCTCTACGAAAATCGTTGCGCCGATATACAACATCCCATTCTCGCGCTCTTTGAACTCGTCAATACGCACGCCTACGCCGTGCGGCACTTCCTCGCGCAATTTATGCAAACACGCCTCGCGAATTAAATCTGCGGCAATATCGCGCTCGTACGAATCGGTAACTTGCTCCTCATCGAACTCTGGCGAGCGAAATGGACTCAACGAAACTAACAATTCGATCAATTCATCGAGATTTTGATTCTGCGCGGCGGAAATGGAAAGCGTTTTCGCATCTTTCCGCGTCGAGGCTTGATACGCTTCAAGATTCCGACTCGACACCTCAGCGGAAGTCAGGTCCATTTTGTTCGCGACGAGCGTCAACGGAGTTCGCCGTGGAAGTTTGTTGAGCAACAGCGCGATCTGTTCATCCTCTTCCGTCGGTCGAACCGATCCATCTACCAGCCAGAGGATCGCGTCCATGCCTGCCAGCGCTTCTTCCGCCTCGCGATTTAGAAACTCGCCAAGTTTATGACGCGCTTTGTGGAGGCCGGGCGTATCCACGAAAACAAGTTGATACGACGCGCCGGTGAGAATCCCTAGTTGACGCTTGCGCGTGGTTTGCGGCTTCGGCGATACCGCCGCGATCTTCTGCCCTAACAACGCATTGATAAGCGTAGATTTACCTACGTTCGGACGACCGATGACGGCAATATAACCCATTCTGAAATCGTTCATTGGACGCGCTCGTATATACGGATAACGGGATTGGCGAACAAGATGCGGATTTGCGGCAGCCAAGGCGGCAGCGCATACTTGAATTCTGCGATCTGCCGGTAGCGCTCCGTTCCACCCTGTTCAAGCTGAGCGAAGAATTCGCATTCTTGCGGAACTTGTTCGCAAACGTATTTGTCTTTCAAACGGTCGGCTGTGAAATTGTCCACGACCAGATAATCGGTTTTGCGATCGAGCAAACCTTCTTCGGCTTTGTTGAATTCATACGTTTTATTGGTAGGCACAATGTCCGTGGAACCTTTCTTTATATATAACGGGTAATTATGTTCGCGAGAGAAATATCCCTCCGGGTAATTCGGTGGATAGTTTGTATGTTCAAGCGATGCGCCAGCGGGAAGCGTAAGCATGAACTGCGTAGCGGGAATGCGCGTATCGTTTATAAATAAGAGGGCTGCGCTGATTAACCGCGCAAAGGAATAAAGAATAACGATTGATAATGTAAGCGTCGCTACGGCAGGAAGGATGCGGAAGCGGGATAATTTTGCGCGGGCGATCAACTTTTCTATAAAGAATGCCGCAAGTATCGCCAGCGGCGGCATAAGCGGAAGAAAGTAGCGCAATTGATAATTGTATGAGAGCATGATGGGAAAATCTATTGCGAAAATCGTCAACAGCAGGACCGCGAATCCGCCGACCCGCGACTCTTTTGTCAATGAGCGATTTCGTAAAGATCGTGCGACGCGAAAACACGCCCATAAAAATGAGAGCGCAAGAATCAAGAAGAGCGCCGTTCCCAGCCCGTCTTGCAATACGGCGTATTGGCCGATAATGCCTCGAACGCTACCGGGGTTTCTGCCATAGTTGACCTGCCAATTTAATACCGCGAAGACTCTCTTGAAATAGTACGCCATCCACGTCAATGCTTTAGGAGTGCCGAGCGCGTACCCTAGCGCCATGAGCGTGCCACCGATGAAGAGCGTCTCTGCGATACGGAACCAATCGGCACAGAGGGTCTTCCAATGTAAGATGAAATAGACAATGAGGACGACGAACGCCATACTCCCGCCGGTATATTTGCTTGAAGCCGCCATGCCTACCGTCGTGAACGCCGCATACAGCCAGCCTCTGCGCCCGGTTTGAAGATAACAAAGCAGAAATAAAATGATAAACGTTATGAAAAAAACAACGTACATATCGTTATGCGCGAAGCGGGCGTTGGAAGAAAGCGGGGTAACGCAAATCAGCAATAGTCCGGCGAGGAACGCCGTTCGAACGCTTCCGCCGATGCGGCGCGTTATAAAGTAACTTAGGACAATGATCAGTCCTCCGAGCGCGACGGACAGAAAGCGCGAAGCCATCAAGATCTCTCCGTCTGAGTATCCTAACGCAAGAATGATCTTCCCCAAGTAAAACATTGCGTATTGCGGCAGGTCGGGATAATCGAAATTATATTCGCTGAACTTCCATTCGCCGTGCAACGCGCTGATAACTCGGACGACGATTTCGTCCGGATGCCAAATGCCGGGCGCGCCCCATGAAACGCCCGGCAACGTGAAGGCAAGAAAGATAAGAAAAAGCGCGAGCGGCGCGATATATCCCCGCTTTTTTAAGAACATTTCTTTAAATTTCGAAGTCATATAAAACATACATCTTTATGCGGCTGCCGTTGATGTAATGGTTGCGTTCTCCATCTTCAACAGCCATGTTTTGGTCTTCAATCCTTGCCCGCCGCCGTATCCGTGCAACTTGCCGTCCGCGCCGATGACGCGATGGCAGGGAATTACCAGCGGCATGGGATTCGTCGCGTTAGCGTTTCCCACCGCGCGATACGCGCGCGGACGTTTGATCTGCCGCGCGATATCCATGTAAGTACGCGTCTCGCCGTAGGGGATGAGAAACACGGCTTGCAACGCTTTACGCTGGAACGAAGTGAAGCGCGTCCAATCAATGGGGAAGGTAAAAGCGCGACGTTTCCCATTGAAGTATTCGACGAGTTCCTTCGCATAAGGCTTGATGCGCTTGGCATCTTTCACGATGGGACGCTTAAGCCGCGCGAGGTACGCGTCGAACTCGGGCTGTGAGTCAGCCCATTCGATCGCAACCAAGCCGAGATCTGAGGCAGCAATGCAGAAATCTCCAAGCGCGGTCCCATTTAATTCACCGATGTAGATAGGCGGGGCATTTTGTTCTTTTTTATTCATGAGATCACCTGTGCTGAGATTATAGTGTATTCCGCGCATAATCGTCGTCTGGCGCTTACTGTTGCCAAAATAAAATGTTATACTACGCTAAATGTAAAATAAAGAAGGAGTTTAACAAATGACTACTCTCAAGGAAATTGAAGGCATTGGTCCCGTCTATGCGGCGAAGTTGAATAAAGCTGGCGTGCGCGGCGTGAATGGATTGTTGCAGGCGGGCCGCACGCGCAAAGGACGGCAGGAACTTGCGAAGGAAACGGGTTTTCAGGCGAAGACGATTTTAGAATGGGTAAATCGCGCAGACTTATTCCGCGTGAAAGGCGTCTCGACGCAGTATTCCGACTTGCTTGAATACGCGGGCGTAGATACAGTCGCCGAACTGGCGCAACGTCGCCCGGAAGCATTGTTGGAAGCCATGGCGAAAGCGAACGCGAAGCGCAACCTGGTGAGGAGAATGCCGGTGTTGAGCCAGGTAAAAGCGTGGGTCAAACACGCGAAATCGTTAAAACGCATGGTTGAATATTAAGTTTTATCAGAAGGCGTCCGGCGGACGCCTTCTTTGTTACGATATGGACTTAAAAAATATGTAGGGCAATCGTAGGGTAATCGTAGGTTTTGCGTCAAGTAGGTTTGAATGCCCTATGATAAAGTTAGCGCTGTAAGGTGATTTCTCTTCTCCTCCTTTCGTAGGGAACCGCGGTCGGCGTCCGCGGTTCTCGCACTTTAAAGGACAGGTATAATCGTAAGAACCGTCCTGTAAGTTAGGTTGAGAATTTTAATACATTGCGAGTCAACCAATGGGGCGTTCTACTTGGAGAGGTTATGATGAGCGTTCAAATCACTATCATTGGTTTAGGGCAGGTGGGAAGTTCGATCGGGCTGGCGCTGGCTGGGCAGAAAAACATTAAACGAGTGGGGCACGATAAAGAATTTAACGTCGCGCGCGCTTCGCAGAAAATAGGCGCAGTGGATGAGATTAAATTCAATTTGCCGGCTTCGGTCAGCGAAGCAAATGTCGTTATCCTAAGCCTGCCGCTGAGCGAGATCCGCGCTACGCTTGGGTATATCGCTCAAGACCTGCAAGAAGGAACGGTGATCTTGGATACCGCCCCCGCCAAAGCGACGGTTGCCGAATGGGTCCGCGAAAAGATTCCAGAGAAATGCTATTATGTGGGACTTTCGCCCGCGGTTGGCGCGGATTATGTGCATGGCATTGAACTTGGCGTAGACGCCGCTCGCGCCGATCTTTTTAAGGAAGGTCAGTTTCTTATTAACGCTCCTTACGGAACTCCCGAAGAGGCGGTTACTCTAGCGACCGATTTGGCAACGCTGCTCGGCGCCAAATTTACATTGACCGATTCGGATGAAGCCGATGGCTTGCTGGCGGCTGTGCACTTGCTGCCGCAACTGGCAGGCGCGGCTCTGTTGGATGCGACGGCATCTCAACCGGGCTGGGCAGATGCGCGTAAAGTGGCGGCGCGTCCTTATGCAACCGTTACCGCCGCGATGGCGTATCACGATGAAGCGAAATCGCTTGCTGAAGCGGCGTTGGGAAATTCAGCCAACGCCGTCCGCGCGCTCGATACGTATATCGAGTCGTTGCTTAAGATTCGCGATCGCGTTGCCGCTTCAGATGAGACGAGCTTAACAGCTTTGTTGGAGAGCGCAGTCAAGTTCCGCGACCGTTGGCTGCATGAACGCACTGTAGCGGATTGGACCCCGCCGCGCGAGCCTAACGAATTAGATTCACAAACGTTCGGCGAAAAGATGGGACATATGTTCTTTGGGAATCTGCTCACGCGCGGCAAGAAGGGCAAATGACGCGTTGCTTTTGCTACATCGTCGAATGCGCCGACGGGACGTATTACACCGGCTGGACGCTTGACCCCGAAAAGCGCGTCGCCGTTCACAACAAAGGGCGCGGCGCAAAATATACGCGCATGCGGCTTCCGGTGACGTTGGCGTATGTGGAAGAACAGCCGGACCGAACCTCTGCGATGAAACGCGAACGCGCCATCAAGAAGATGACGCGCGGACAAAAACAAAAATTAATTTCGTAGGGGCAGGGTTTCCCTGCCCAACATGGGCGAGAGAATCCTTCGACAAGCTCAGGACATCGCCTCGCCCCTACATTTTTAATCGGTAAACAACGGCAAATGCCCCAATGAAACGATGTGCATCCACTCGGCGCGGTCGCCTTCAGTGAAGATCGCCGCCTCCGCCGCAATAGTTGCGCCGGCTTTGTCGAGGATCATCCTGATCCCCTGCAACGTCGAGCCAGTGCTGATTACATCGTCTATGATGACGACTTTTTTTCCTTTAATGAGTTCAATGTCTTTCTCGTCAAGAATCAATGTTTGCGGTTCGCCAGTGGTGATAGACAGCGTCTCGGCTTTGAGAGCGTCTCCCATATACGATTTATACGTTTTACGCAACACGACATAGGGTTTTTTAGTCTCTACAGAGAGCGCGTATGCCAATGGAATAGATTTCGCTTCCGCCGTCACCAACGCGTCAAACGGCTTCGCGGCGAGTTGTTTCGCCAGCTCCTTTGCGGAAGCCTGCGTCAGCTCAGTATCGCCGAGAATATTGAGGATGGCGATTTTCAAGCCCCGCTTGACCTCAAATAGGGGCAGCTCGCGTCTGAGTCCCGCGATTTCTACTGGATACGTTTTGTATGTCGGCATGCTTATCTCCGCAATCGGATTTCATTCGTAGTTTATCACGATTCATTTATAATGGCTGTATCATACTGATCGTTCTTTGATTATTGTTATGCTTCCCGACTTGCGCCTCTCCGACCGATTACGCCTCCGTAAACCGCATCCCTGCGGTTCGTACGAATGGATCGTCACACGCCTCGGCGCGGATATCGGACTGGAGTGCAAAGGCTGCGGTCGGCGAGTCATGCTCACCCGTCGAGAATTGAACCGCCGCCTTAAAGAGAATCTCACCCGTCATGAAGAAGAACAAAATAGAAAATCTTCGTAAACCGCACATTGTCTTTTATTTTTCCGATACCGGCGGCGGACATCGTTCCGCGGCGGAAGCCATTATCGAAGCGGTTCAGCTTGAATATAAGAACAAAGTCACCACAGAGATGGTAGATTTCTTCAAGGATTACGCGCCCCTGCCGTTCAACCATGTCGGCGCGATGTACCCGTATATGGTTAAAGCGCCGAATCTGTGGCGCGCAGGCTTTTACGCCACCGACGGACGCGCGCGCGCACGCGTGTTCACCGCTACCGCATGGCCCCTTGCGAGTCGCGCAGCAAGAGCGCTCGTCCGCAATCATTTTGCCGACTTGATCGTCACCGTCCATCCGTTTGCCAACACGTTTGCTTTGCGCGCGCTCGGCAAAGACCGCCCACCATTCATCAACGTGGTCACCGACATGGTGACCACGCACGCGCTGTGGTACGACAAACGCGCCGATCTAATTCTTGTTCCCACACAGCAGGCGTACGACAACGCGATCCGATTCAACATGCCGCCTGAAAAAGTTCGCGTGGCGGGTTTGCCCGTTGCCGATAAATATTGCAAGCCGCCCGGACGAAAAAGCGCGTTGCGAAAAAAACTTGGCTGGACTCTCGATAAGCCTATTGTGTTACTCGTCGGCGGCGGAGAGGGGATGGGACCTCTCGCCAAGACCGCGCGCGAGATAGACGCTTCCGGTCTGGACGTCGGGCTGGTCATCGTGTGCGGGCGGAATCAACGCCTCAAAGCGACTCTCGAAGCGGAGACATGGGAGAACCCAACCTTCATCTACGGCTTCACGCACGATATGCCCGATCTCATGCGCGCGTCTGATTTCATCGTGACCAAGGCGGGACCCGGCACGATCGCCGAAGCGCTCAACGCGGAACTGCCGATCATTTTATATTCCAAACTTCCGGGGCAGGAGGATGGTAACGTGACCTTCGTGGAAGAGGAAGGCGTGGGCGTGTGGGCGCCGAAGCCGCAGGAGGTCGTCCGCGCGTTGACGCGTTGGATCATGCGTCCGGCGGAGAGAAAGCGGGTGATCGAAAACTGCCGCCGCGCCGCCAGACCCGAAGCCGCGCGTACGATCGCGCGTATCATCGGGAAAACACTCAAGTTGTAAAAGTGGTTTCTCTACCGTACATCACGTC
>MWTB01000010.1 GCA_002050275.1 Anaerolineae bacterium UTCFX1 | reverse complement strand
TTCTAGTAAATTTCAGCGTTTTCTCCCCTTGACAAGAAATTAATTTAATTATATAGTTAAGTCAACTTAATTAGAAAGTAAACTTAACTATGAACTCTTCTTCTCGTATTGACCCATCTCTGCGCGCATGGATGGAGGCGACCATGCACCGTTCTATGCGCGGATGGATACGCTTCGCTCGATCCAGCGGACTTTCGCTGCCGCAATTTAGCGTGCTGATGCAACTGCGCCATCGCGGCTCTTTCGGCATGTCTGAGATCGCTGAAAAATTTGAGATTACCCCCGCTGCCGCTAGTCAGTTGACCGAAAAGCTGGTTCAAGCTGGTTATATTGAGCGTATCGAAGATCCAAACGATCGTCGCGCTAAGTTGTTGCGTCTTTCAAAAGCGGGGGAAAAATTTGTCGTAGAGGGAGTCGAGGAGCGCTATCGCTGGATTAACGACCTGACCAAGCGGCTGAGCGCGGAAGAACAAGCGAAAATCTCCGAAGCGCTGACGATCTTGATCAAAGCGATGGAAGGCTTAATTCTTTAGTTCTCTACGCTGCCAATCTTTCAGTCACAAGGAATAATTTCACTATGCACAAATTAGGAAAATACATCAAACCATATGGTTGGGCGCTGGCGATTTCGATTGCGTTGCTATTCGCGCAAGCGAATTTTGACCTGGCTTTGCCGGAATATCTCTCGCGTATCGTCAATGTCGGCATTCAGCAGGGCGGCGTGGAAAGCGCGGTTCCGGCGGCGATTCGCCAAAGCGCGATGAACCGCGCGGTTCTATTTATGAACGATGCGGATAAGGATGCTGTTCTTGCAAATTATACGCTCGTGGATAGCGCGTCCGCGCAGTATGACGAATACGTCAAACAATATCCTGTCGTAGAAAGCGAACCGATTTACGTTCTCAACAAGATTGATAAAGCGGAGACGGAACGTCTCAGCCCTATCATTGGCAAAGCGCTGCTGACGACGGCAGGGCTTGAACAAGCCATCGCCGATCCCGAAAAAGCCGCGCAGATCGGCGAAGCCATGGGCGGATTCGATCTTAGCAAATTGCCGCCCGACACAGATTTATTTGATATGCTGGCGACCCTCCCCGCAGCGCAGCGCGCGCAGATTCAAGAATCGTTCAATTCCAAATTTGAAGCGCTGGGCGAAAGCATGGTTGTGCAGGCTGCTGTCGGCGCGGTCAAAGCCGAATATCAAGCGTTAGGCGTTGATACGGCGAGAATGCAAAATAACTACGTTATGACCGTCGGCGGTTGGATGTTGCTGCTCACTTTGCTCTCCGCCGCATGCACGATCACGGTCGGTTATTTTTCTGCGCGCATCGCGGCTGGGCTGGCGCGCGACCTGCGTCGTTCTACCTTTCGGAAAGTGGAGCATTTTTCCAGCGCCGAATTTGAGAAGTTCTCCACCGCTTCATTGATCACGCGCACTACCAACGACATCACCCAAATTCAGATGGTTGCGATGATGATGATTCGCATGGTTTTCTACGCTCCGCTCATCGGTATTGGCGGCATCATTAAAGTGACCGCGCAAGATTCGCCGCTGACTTGGTTGATCGTTGTGGGCGTGATGATTCTGATCAGTCTGATCGCTATTGTGATGGTGTTCGCATTGCCCAAGTTCCGTATTATCCAAAAATTAGTAGATCGCCTCAACCTTGTCTCGCGCGAGAATCTTTCGGGCATGATGGTTATCCGCGCTTTCAATATGCAGAGTTTTGAAGAAAAACGCTTCGACAAAGCCAACATAGATTTGACTGCCGTCAGTTTATTCATTAACCGCTTGATGGTGATCATGATGCCGGTCATGATGTTTGTGATGAATGCTTTGATGGTCGGCGTGATCTGGTTCGGCGCGAAACAAGTCGCCGACGCCAATATTCAAGTCGGCGACATGATCGCCTTCATGCAATACGGAATGCAGATCATGTTTGCCTTCCTGATGATGTCTATGCTGTTCTTTATCCTGCCGCGCGCTTCGGTTTCCGCCGACCGTATCGCCGAAGTATTAGATACCGAAATCTCAATTAACGATCCGAAGGAACCGAAGACATTTTCTTCTTCGTTCAAAGGGCAAGTAGAATTCCGAAATGTCTTTTTCCGCTATCCCGGCGCAGACGCGGATGTGTTGCACAACATTTCCTTCACCGCCAAACCCGGTGAGACGACGGCTTTTATCGGTTCGACCGGTTCGGGAAAATCTACGATCATTAATTTATTGCCGCGTTTCCACGAAGTGACCGGCGGCGCGATTTTGGTGGATGGCACAGACATCCGCGACGTGACCCAGCATGACCTGCGCGAGAAGATTGGCTATGTTCCACAAAAAAGCGCGCTCTTCTCCGGGACCATCGAGAGCAACTTGCGCTATGCCGATCAGAACGCCAGCCTGCAAACGCTTCAGGCGGCGATCGAAGCGGCGCAAGCTGAAGAATTTGTAGAGTCGAATCCGGAAGGAATCGCGGCGGAAATTTCGCAAGGCGGCGCGAATGTTTCCGGCGGACAAAAGCAGCGGCTCTCCATCGCCCGCGCATTGGTCAAGAAGCCGCCGATCTACATCCTCGACGACAGCTTTTCTGCGCTCGATTTTAAGACCGACGCGGCTTTGCGGCGCGCCTTTAAAATGTACGCCGCCGATAGCGCCTTGCTGATCGTTACTCAGCGCGTCTCCACCATCAAGAGCGCCGAACAGATCATTGTGCTGGACGAAGGACGCATCGTCGGCAAAGGCACACATAAGGAACTTTTGGAAAATTGTGAAACGTATCGAGAGATCGCGACCTCGCAACTCTCTCAAGAGGAATTAGTATGATGCAAAATAGACCAAGCTCTCAACAGAATCGCCCCATGTTCCGCAGTCCGCACGGTATGGTGGGCGCGCCTGCCGCCAAAGCCCGCGACTTCAAAGGCACGATGAAAAAATTGCTCGCGTATATGAGCGCTTATCGCGGCGCGATCGTCATTGTCTTTCTCTTCGCTATCGCTTCCACCGCTTCAAACATCGCAGGACCGAAGATCCTAGGCAATGCCACCACAAAATTGTTCGAAGGCGTGATGGCGCAATTAAATAACACCGGCTCGATTGACTTCGACTATATCGGACGGATCGCGTTGATTGCGTTGAGCTTGTATCTGATCTCCTCACTCTTCGCCTATATTCAAGGCTGGATCATGGCGGACGTTTCGACCAACATCGCCTATCGCTTCCGCCGCGACATCTCTGAAAAGATGAACCGTATGCCGCTCAAATACTTCGACGGCACGCCGCACGGCGAAGTGCTTTCGCGCATCACTAACGACGTGGATACGGTCAACCAGACGTTGAGCCAAAGCCTCACGCAATTGATCACCTCGTTCGTGACTGTCGTCGGCGTATTGATTATGATGCTTTCGATTAGCTGGCTGATGACGCTGGCGGCGCTGATCGTCATCCCGCTTTCGATGGTCGTTGTCAGTTTGATCGTCCGTCAATCGCAGAAATATTTCAAAGATCAGCAAGATTTTCTGGGCAACGTCAACGGTCATGTGGAAGAAATGTACGGCGGGCATATTGTGATGAAAGCCTTCAACGGCGAAGAGGAAAGCGTTCGGAAGTTCGACGTTTCAAATGATAAATTATTCGATGTGGCATGGAAGTCGCAGTTCCTCTCCGGCATGATGATGCCGATCATGATGTTCATCGGCAACCTTGGCTATGTGGCGGTCTCCATCCTCGGCGGTTATCTCGTTATTAAAAAGACCATCGCCGTCGGCGATATTCAGGCGTTCATTCAATACGTTCGCTCGTTCACCCAGCCGATCACCCAACTGGCGAATATCTCCAATGTTCTGCAACAGACGGCGGCGGCGGCGGAGCGCGTCTTCGAGTTCCTCGCGGAAGAGGAAGAGATTCCCGAAACCCAAAGCCCTGTCGCGCTTGCGAGCGTGACCGGCCATGTGGAGTTCAAGGATGTCCGCTTCGGCTACAGCCCGGACAAGATCATCATCAACGATTTCTCGGCGGAAGCGAAGCCGGGCAAAAAGGTCGCCATCGTCGGACCGACCGGCGCGGGCAAGACCACCATAGTCAAATTACTGATGCGCTTCTACGACGTGAACGGCGGCGCGATCCTCGTGGACAGACACGATATCCGCGACTATACCCGCCACGATCTGCGCAAGATGTTCGGCATGGTGCTTCAAGACACGTGGCTCTACAATGGCACGATCATGGAAAATATCCGCTACGGCAGACCGGATGCGACGGACGCGGAAGTGATCGCCGCCGCGCAAATGGCGCACGTGGATCATTTCGTCCACACCCTGCCGGATGGCTACAACATGGTCTTGAACGAAGAGACCTCCAACATCTCGCAGGGACAGATGCAATTGCTGACCATCGCGCGCGCGTTCCTCGCCGACCCGAAGATCCTCATCCTCGACGAAGCCACCAGTTCGGTAGACACGCGCACCGAAGTCCTCATCCAGCGCGCTATGGACGCGCTCATGGCAAACCGCACAAGTTTCGTCATCGCGCATCGTCTCTCCACCATTCGCAACGCGGACCTGATCCTCGTGATGGATCACGGCGACATCGTAGAGCAAGGCGCTCACGAAGAACTGCTCGCCGCACAAGGCTTCTACCATAATTTGTATATGAGTCAATTCGCTCAACAGGAAGAAGCGCTGGAAGCGGTTCCTGCTTGAAATTTCAACCGATCAATAAAAACATCCCGCTTGACGGGATGTTTTTGTTGATTAAATAATTAACCACAAGCCAAGAATTATGTGGTATAAAATTTTAGAACAAAGTCGTTTGCAGGGGGAAGAAATCGAATCAATCAACATGTCGAATATTTTGTTGCATCACCTGACCTTCTTATATGGAGAAGATAACGCCTCCCCGATTCTGGATCGAGTCCAAGCGATTCTTGCGGATCATCGTCCGCGCCTCTCTCCACGGGACAGCGGACTCAGCCAGCGCGATTCGCTCCTCATCCTCTACGGCGATCAAGTGCAAGAGCCGAATGCGAAGCCGCTTCAAACCCTCAAGAAATTTTGTGATGAATATTTGACCGATGTCGTGGGCGGAATTCACATCCTGCCGTTCTACCCATGGACTTCCGACGATGGCTTCTCGGTCGTGGATTATCGTCAGATTGATTCATCCCTCGGCGATTGGGATGATATTTCAGCGATGCAAAACTTCCGCTTGATGTTCGATGCGGTGATTAATCACATCTCATCGAAGAGTGATTGGTTTCAAAAATTTTTGCAAGATGACCCGCGTTACAAAGATTATTTCATCACCGTCGAGGGCGAGCCTGACCTTTCAAAAGTTGTGCGTCCGCGCGCGCTGCCTCTGCTCACATCGTTTCAAACTCCTTCGGGCGAGAAAAAAGCATGGACGACGTTCAGCGCCGACCAGATTGACCTCAATTTCAAAAATCCCGAAGTCTTGCTTGAAGTCCTCGACATCCTCCTGCTCTACGCCGAACGCGGCGCGGACTTCATCCGCCTCGACGCGATTGCATACCTGTGGAAAGAGATCGGCACGACTTGCATTCACCTGCCGCAGACTCACGCCGTTGTCCAATTTTTACGCGCCGCGTTGAACGAGGTCGCGCCGCGTGTTCATCTCATCACCGAGACGAACGTCCCGCATGTGGACAATATCTCCTACTTCGGCGATGGCACGAACGAAGCGCAACTCGTCTACAACTTCGCCCTGCCGCCTCTCACACTTCATGCCTTCCACACAGGTGATGCGCGTGTTCTCTCCGAATGGGCAAAGACATTAACTCTGCCATCGGATCAAACCACCTTCTTCAACTTCCTCGCCTCGCACGATGGCATCGGCTTGAACCCCGCGCGTGGAATTTTAACGGGCGAAGAAATTGACGCATTGGTGAACAAAACGCTCGCGCACGGCGGCTTGATCTCTTACAAACACAACGCGGACGGGACGCAAAGTCCCTACGAAATGAACATCAATTATTTCGATGCGTTGTCGAATCCGAATGCAAACGAGTCGCTCGACCTCCAAGTGGACCGCTTCATCGCCGCGCAAGCCATCATGCTCTCCCTCGTCGGCGTGCCAGGCATTTACTTCCACAGTCTCTTCGGCTCGCGCGGCTGGAACGAAGGCGTCAAGCAAACGGGACGCAACCGCACGATCAACCGCGAGAAATGTCAGTTCGATGAATTGCAAAGTCAACTGGCGGATGAAAATTCTTTGCGTTCAAAAGTTTTCACGCGCTACAGTCAATTGCTGAAAGCCAGAAGCACCACGTCCGCGTTTCATCCGCATGGGACGCAAACCGTTTTGAATCTTTATCCATCCGTCTTTGCCATCGAGCGAGTCTCACCCGATGAAAAGTTTCACGCGCTATGTTTGCATAACGTGAGCGAAGATCGAGTCTCCTTCACAACCAAATTCAAATCGGCGTATGATCTTTTGGCAGAACAAGAGATTCAAATTTCAACGATCACGCTTGAACCATATCAGGTATTGTGGTTAAAAATAAAAGAATAATGTCGTTGCGAGCCGCGAAGCGGCGAAGCAATCTCCTGTTTTGAAATAACATCTTGATACAGGAGATTGCTTCGAGCCTTCGGCTCTCGCAACGACATAAATAACCAAGAGATAACTATATGACACCCTCCTCTCACAACATCGGCTTCATCTCCACCCGCTTCGCAGGCACCGACGGCGTCTCGCTTGAAACTGCGAAATGGGCGACCGTGCTGGAGCGGCTCGGACACAACTGTTTTTATTTCGCAGGCGAATGCGATCGCGAGCCGAATCGGTCCCACGTCGTGCCTGAGGCGTTTTATCGTCATGCGGAAATTGACAAGTTGAATCAGCAAGCCTATTCGGGCAGTTGGACGGTCACGCATGAGGCGCGCGCGGAGCATCCTGAAATTTCGCATTTGCACAAAGATTTTTTCTCCATCTATGTGCGCCCGCCCGCAATGACGCGCCGCGTGAACGACCTCAAGGATTATTTCAAAGATCATTTGTATGAATTTGCGCGGCGTTTTGAATTGGAGATTCTCATCGTCGAAAACGCGCTGACGATTCCGCTCAACCTTCCGCTGGGTCTCGCCATCACCGAGTTCATCGCCGAGACGGGCTATCCCGTCATCGCGCATCATCACGATTTTTATTGGGAGCGCCAGCGCTTTCAAGTCAACTGCGTGGGCGATTATCTTGCCGCCGCGTTCCCGCCCTCCCTGCCCTCGATTCGTCACGTGGTCATCAATTCGATTCAGGCGCAGCAAATTGCCTCGCGTTTTGGATTGGCGGCGCGCGTGATCCCCAACGTGATGGATTTCGACTCCCCGCCGCCCGCTTCAGATTCCTACGGGCAAACTGTGCGCGCCGACTTCGGCATTCACGACGGGGAATATTTTTTCCTGCAACCGACGCGCGTCATCCAACGCAAGGGAATCGAACATGCCATCGAACTCATGCGCCGCCTTGGCTTGCCCGCCAAACTCATCATCTCGCACGCCTCAGACGATGAAGGCACGGCATACGAAAAACGAGTCCGCGAATACGCCGACCTGCTCGATGTGACCGTGCGGTTCGAATCGGATCAAGTGCAAGACCAGCGCGGCACGACCAGCGACGGCAAAAAGATTTACACCCTCGGCGATGTTTATCCACACGCGGATATGGTGACGTATCCATCAGCCATCGAGGGTTTTGGCAACGCATTCCTCGAAGCCGTGTATTACCGCCGCTTGATCCTCGTCAATAATTATTCCATCTACGAAGTGGACATCAAGCCCAAAGGTTTTCGCACCATCTGGTTCGACGGCTTCATCAGCGATAGCACCCTCGATGCGACGCGCAACGCGCTAAAAAACCCAGACCAGACGCGGGAATGGACGGAAACAAATTATCAACTCGCCCAGCGATATTTTTCATACACCGTTTTAGAGCGTCGGCTGGAATCCATCGTGGCAGATTGTCTGGGGTATCAAGTATGAATCGAGTCCCGTACCGCAAAGTTCACTTTGCGCTTTGTGTTACGAGAAATTTGTACAACAAAGTTCACCTTGCGCTTTTGTGTTGCAAGAATTAGGTGAGTCGCAAGATAAATCATGCGGTACGAAAAAAGGTTTTTTATGAACATCGCCATCCTCCATTACTCCGTCCCTCCCATCGTCGGCGGCGTGGAAAGCGTCATCGCCCACCACGCGCGGCTAATGACTGCTGATGGACATTCCGTGCGCTTGATCGCGGCGCGCGGCGACTCGTTGAGCGAGCATATTCCACTGGTAACGATGCCGCTCGCCGATTCACGCCACGAACGCATCTTACAAGTCAAAGAGAAGTTGGATCGCGGCGAAGTGACCGAAGAATTTGACGTGATCCGCGATAAACTGGCGATTGAATTGCAACAGGCTCTAACAGGGGCAGACGTGTTAATCGCGCACAACGTCTGCTCATTGAACAAGAACCTCGCGCTCACCGCCGCGCTTTATCAACTTCACATGGCGAAAAAACTTCCCCGCCTGATTCTTTGGCATCACGATCTCGCATGGACAACACCGCGCTACCTGCCTGAATTGCATGAGGGCTATCCATGGGATTTGCTTCGCACAGATTGGGGCAACCTCACGCATGTTGTCGTCTCGGAATTGCGCCGCGATGAACTGGCGGAATTGATGAGCATCGAACCCGCTTCGATTCGCGTTATCCCCAACGGCGTGAACGCGGAAGAATTTTACAAACTCGAAGCGTTGACCGAGTCCCTGCTGGAGAAAACAAAATTATTGGACGCCGCGCCAATCTTGATCCTGCCTGTTCGCATTACGCCGCGCAAGAACATCGAACTCGCTTTGCGAACATTGGCGGAACTCAAAAAAGATTTTCCGCAAGCCGCGCTCGTGGTGACGGGTCCGCTGGGTCCGCACAATGGGAACAACGTCAAATATTTTGAAGCGCTCACAAGTCTACGCAAGCAGATTGACTTGGAAGGCTCAGCGCATTTTCTCGCCGAACTGCACGATGGCTTTTTGCCCGATGAGGTCATCGCCGATTTTTATCGCGTGGCAGACGCGCTTTTCTTCCCCAGCCGCGAGGAGGGATTCGGAATCCCGTTGATCGAAGCCGCGTTCAGCCATCTCCCCGCGTTCTGCGCGGACATCCCTCCGCTGAAAAAACTCGGCGGAGAAGATGCCGTTTTCTTTTCGCCCGATGAAAAGCCAGAAACCGTTGCGAAGTTGATCGCGAGTCATTTTCAAACATCGCTTCCTGCACGGCTCGCTATGCGCGCGCGTCATTCTTTTCGTTGGGAAGCGATCTATCGTCAACATATTGCGCCGTTAATGCGTACGGCAAGGTTCACCTTGCCTGCTTAATACACAATCGCAAAGTGAACTTTGCAGTACGGCGCTCGCTCGCAAAGTGAACGTTGTGGTACGAAAGGATAAACCATGCAAAATCAATCTGGGTTTAAGCCCATTCGAAAAATTCTTATCCCGTTAATGTATGAAGGACCTGGCGCCCACGCGCTTGATTCGGCGCGATATTTCGATGCCGAGATCGTGCTCGTCGGCGTGGTGGTTGTTCCGCCTGAACAGTCGTTGAGCGTGGGCGCGGCTTCGGCGCGCGCTTTGCGGCGCTTGCTGCAGATCTTTAACAAAGACCCGCATGTGACTGTTAAGTCGAACGTGATCGTGGATTATGAGCCGTGGAATCAACTCTCGCAATTGGCGCACGCTGAAAAGCCCGATCTGCTCCTGCTTGAGTTTGACGCTCATCTTAAGGCGTTGCGCGTTTCGACGAACGACCTGCTTGTACGCCCGCCGTGCGATCTGGCGTTGCTGCGCGGGAAAATAGCGAGCAAGCCGAAGCGGGCGCTGGTTTCGATGCGCGGCGGTCCTCATGCTGAGTTAGCGCTCCGTGTGGGGTTGGGGCTTGAGCCGAAAGGCGTTACAGCCTTAAATGTCCGCAAATTGGGCGCGTCGCCGGAAGAGGCGGAAGCGTCGTTCAAAGGTTTGGAGCGTGTGTTGCGACAAATGCCCGAAGTGCAAAAGCAATTCGAGTTCACTAATAAGGCGGCGCGCGCCATCTTGGATCATGCCAAGCAAAATGACGTGGTCATTTTGGGCGCAACGTCGCAACCGGTGACTAGTTCGGCGTCGTTGGGATATGTGGCGGATAGGGTCTTACGCGAAGCCAAGTGTCCGGTCATCGCGGTCAAAAGCGGCAGACCTTTCTCGAACGAAGTGTACGATGAAATCGCCGGCGTAGATGCGATTACAATTCTGGTGGATAAGTGGTTCGCTGAAAATACGTTCCATGCGGATGAGTTCAGCCGCTTGCGCGAGGAGGTAGAACTGAAACGCCAGCAAGGGTTGACGGTGAGTCTGGCGTTGCCCGCGTTAAACGAAGAAGCGACAGTGGGTAATGTGGTGCGTATGATGAAGCGCGAGTTGATGAAGAAAGTTCCGCTGTTGGATGAGATCGTGCTGATCGATTCTAACTCGACCGATCGCACGCGTGAAATTGCGGCGAAAGAAGGCGTGCCGGTTTACATCCATCAACATTTGCTGGAACGCTTCGGCGCGCGGCGCGGTAAAGGTGACGCGTTGTGGAAGAGTTTATTCGTCACAAAAGGCGATATTGTCGTATGGATTGATACGGATATCGTCAATATTCACCCGCGCTTTGTGTACGGCATCGTCGGTCCGTTATTGCGAAACCCGCAGATTCAATTTGTGAAAGGTTACTATCGGCGACCTCTGCGCGTTGGGACGAAGATGCAAGCAGGCGGCGGCGGGCGCGTCACTGAATTGACGGCGCGTCCGTTATTGAACTTGTTCTATCCCGAGCTTTCCGGCGTGGTGCAGCCGCTTTCGGGCGAATATGGCGGACGACGCGAAGCGTTGGAACAGGCGACATTTTATTCAGGCTACGGCGTGGAAACCGGCTTATTGATTGACGTGTACGAGCGGTATGGGTTAAGCGCCATCGCGCAAGTGGATTTATTGGAGCGCGTTCATCATAATCAGCAGTTGGAAGCGTTGAGCAAGATGTCGTTCGCTATCATTCAAACTGTAATGCATAAATTAGAGAAGCGTTTCGGACGCGAGATATTGGAAGATGTGAACCGTTCGATGAAGTTAATCCGTCATGGCGCGCGCGGATATTATTTAGACGTGGAAGAGATTGCCGAGCGCGCTCGTCCGCCGATGATCGAAGTGGCGGAATATCTTAAGAAGAAGAATGAGGAATTGAAACGTGCGGCTGAGCAGACTATTTAAAGAATTTTTTGAAAGCGAGCAGGCATCGGGCGTGATCCTGATCCTATGCACAACGCTTTCCATGATCGTCGCGAACTCTGTTTTTGGCGCGGAGTACATTGCCCTTTGGCGTCGCTCAATCGGGTTCGATGTGAACGGAATTTTATTGAAGCACAGCGTGGAAACATGGATTAACGACGGCTTGATGGCGATCTTCTTTTTATTGATCGGCTTGGAGATTAAAAGAGAGCTTTACAGCGGAGAGTTATCGAACTTGAAGAATGCGTCGCTTCCGTTGTTGGCGGCGGTAGGCGGAATGGCGATCCCCGCATCATTTCACTTCCTTTTGAACCGCGGCACGCAGTTCCAAAGCGGGATGGGGATTCCCATGGCGACCGATATTGCTTTTGCGCTGGGCGTTTTAGCGCTGTTAGGGCGTAGAATCCCGTCCGCGTTGAAAGTCTTTCTGGCTGCGCTCGCCATTACGGACGATCTAGGGGCGATCGTCGTCATTGCTTTGTTTTATACGAACGACCTTTCGATTCTAAATCTAACGTTGGCGTTTGGCGTGTTTGGCGCGTTGCTGGCGTTCAATCGTTTCAAAGTTCGTAGGTTGTCGTTTTACCTGATTCCCGGCGCGTTCATGTGGTATTTCATGCTGCAATCGGGCGTGCATGCCACTGTAGCGGGGGTTCTCTTGGCGTTTACGCTGCCCTATGGAAACGGTGATAAGAATGCGTTGTCGTATACGGTGCAGCATAGCTTGCATAAACCGGTGTCTTTTTTCATCGTTCCATTGTTCGCGCTGGCAAACACAAGCATTCCGCTTGCCGCAGGGTGGATCGCCGGATTACAAACGACGAACAGCCTCGGCATCTTCGTCGGGTTATTCCTCGGCAAACCGCTGGGGATTACCGCCCTCAGCCTGCTGGCGATTCGGCTGGGATGGTCGCGTTTGCCGGCGGGCGTATCGTGGAGGCATATTATCGGCGCGGGCTTCCTCGGCGGCATCGGATTCACCATGTCAATCTTTATCACGCTGTTAGCATTCGTTGATTCGCAGATCGTACAGAGCGCCAAGATCGCCATCTTGTTAACTTCGCTTCTTTCTGGAACAGTCGGGTACGTTATCCTTGCAGGAATTCGCCCGGCGTCCAAGCGTACGCTTGTCGATATTTAATACGAACGGCGCGCGTTAACGGCTTCGCCTTTTTCTATGGTATGCTTGCGTTACCTTATATTGGGAGCCTCGCATGTACGTCGCCATCGAAGGGGTCATCGGAGTTGGTAAGACGACTCTCGCCCGCCTGTTGCAGCCCGCGTTCGACGCGGAGATCTTCCTTGAAGTCTTTGAAGAAAACCCGTTCCTGTCCGATTTTTACGCCGACCGTGAACGCTATGCGTTTCAAACGCAGGTTTTTTTTCTACTAAGCCGCTATCATCAACAGCGCCGTATCGCGCTGAGCGCCGCTTTGACGGAAAAGAACGTGATCGCCGATTATACTTTTGAGAAAGACGCGCTCTTTGCGCGCATCAACCTTAAAGGCGACGAACTTGAAATGTATTACAAAGTCCATGAAGCGCTTGCCGAAAAAGCGCTCAAGCCCGACTTGTTGGTGTACCTACAAGCCTCGACCGATATCCTTATGCAGCGCATCGCCCTGCGCGACCGTCCTTATGAGCGGGAAATGGAACGCGCCTATATCTACGAATTAAACTCCGCCTACGACGAATTCTTCTCCAAACCGTTTGGGCAGATTCCCGTCTTGACGATTGACACGAACGATTTGAACGTTGTGCAGACCCCTGAGCATTTAAAGCAAGTGGAAGAGCGTATCCGACAGAGCCTCAGCCTGCCGCCGTTTCAACAAACGCTACCGGCGCCTTTTCGAGGATAAAATAAGAACTATGCGAGTTACGCGTGAGACCCTCATCCGGATTGCCAAAGAGACCGCGCAAGAGCGCGCCTTTAACGACCGCGATATTATCGTCGCGTATCTGACGGGTTCGCTCGTCTCGAAGGAAACAGATCCCCTGTTCGGCGGCGCGGCAGATATTGATCTGGTCTTCGTTCACGCTGCCAAGCCGTTGCGCAGCCGCGAGTTTGTGAAGCTAACCCCCGATTTCCACATAGACATCAGTCACCGCGCCAAGGCGGAGTTTAAGCGTCCGCGCGATTTGCGGCTCGATCCATGGTTGGGTTGGGAAATGTACGCTCCGATGTTGTTGTACGATCGCGAAAAACTCTTCGATTTTGTGCAAGCGGGCTTGCGAGCGGGATTCGAGTTCAACGCGCCCGCGCCATCGTTGCAGCGTTCGAGGATTCTATTGAAGAAGGCGCGCGCTATTTGGCATGAATTATTAGATATTGCGGATAGCGTCGAGCCAAGCGTCGTTTTGCAATATATGAAGTCATTGCAACATGCGGTTAATGCGGTAGCGGAGTTGTCGGGTCCGCCGTTAGCGGAGCGGCGCGTTATGGCGGAGTTCGCGGCTAGAGCGGAGATTGCTCAACGTCCCGGTATGAACGCGGCGCTCATTGGGCTGTTGGGCGCGTCCACACTGGAAGCGTCTGAGTTGGAGGCGTGGTTGCCAGGCTGGAGGTCCGCATTTGAAGCGGCGGCGCAGAATTCGCGCGTTAATGCGCGCATCCATCCGACACGCATGAATTATTACGAAAAGGCGCTTACGACAATGGTGGGGAGCGAAAGACCCGTAAGCGCGTTATGGCCCCTTTTGCGAACATGGACGTTTGCCGCGCAAGTTTTACCCGAGTCTGACTTGAACGCGTGGCGTTCGGTTTGCAAACGGCTGGGGCTGGACGCGATAGGCATTGAAGAACGCGTGAGCGGATTGGATCATTTCATTGACGAAGTAGAAGCGTTGCTCGATGAACTCGCTGCGCAACATGGTTTGGAAACGTCAACTTCCATTGACGTTGACGTATAAAGAATGAGCGCGATCCGCTCAAGTCGAACGAAGTCTCTATGCTCTTCGCGTTTTAAAAAACTGGTTAGGCAGTAGAAGGAACGTCTAACTGGATGTAATCGAGGCTATAATTCGTTTATGCAGTTCGTCGCAACGTTGCTGAATCAACCGGCGTACTTTGAAACCGTTTCATTGGCGGGTTGGCTGACGTGGATCGGATTGGGCGGTCTCCTCGCTTATGTATTATTAAATGGGCGCGGTTATCATCCGAAGTGGAACGCGCGGTCGAGACGGTTCTTTTTTGCGTTGCTTGTTCTTGCGCCATTCGCAACGTTATTTTTAGGGTTGGAGTTTCAGGCGCGCGCGTCGCTATCTGCGCCGGGCATACCCGCCGAAACGCCGCGTACGACGATGATGTTATTTTCCGCCTTGCCATGGACGCTGGCTGGCGGCTTGCTTGGTCCGTATGCTGGCGCAGTGGCGGGAATCGTCGTCGGATTTTTACGCGGCGCGTGGGATACGCACAGCATTTTTTCCATTCTTGAATTTGGAGTCCTCGGAGCGCTTTTTGCGGTTTCAATTCGCCAGAATTATCGCACGCCGTTCTTTCGACTGTTACGGCAGCCGCTGCTCAATGTGATCCTGTTATCGTTGTTGCACGGCGTGTTTTTTATGCTCGCCGCGTTTTTTGCCGCCTCGTCGGCGGCTTCCGTCGCTGAGCGGCTCGATTATGCCTTTAGCAATAGCGGCTCGGCGGTTTTTGCGTTCGGCGTTGAAATGCTTCTGGCTGGGCTTGTCGCGCAAATACTCGTTATGATCTTCCCGCGCGCATGGGGCGACGCGGGCATTTTGCGCCCTTCGCCAGCCGAGCGAAGCATTGAGACGCGTTTCGTATCCGGTGCGGCGACGATCGTTTCGATCATGCTGGCGCTTTTATTGGTAGGCAGCTGGCTTGTGGCTTCCGCTGCCGCGCGAAAGTTATTGCACAGCCGGCTGGCTGGCGCCGCGCAAGTAAGCGCGCAAAGCGTTCCCTATTTCGTTGAGGCTGGGCAAAGCCTGTCTGCGCGTATCGCAAACAATGCGCGTTTGGCGCAGCCGCCCGACGCGGAGTGGTCTGCGCTTCTCGGCGAACAGATTCGCTCGATCCCGTTTTTTTCTCAACTTGCCGTTGTGGATGCAAATAACGGTTCGTTGATTGCCGCGTACCCGCCGCAGGGAACGTTTCAATTGACTGCGCCTGAACGCGCGGGATTACGAACGATCTTTGAAGTGCCTAATCAACTCTATGCGATTCCGCCGGGCGATTCGGGCGAGACGGCGCGCGTATCGTTCCTCGCCGCGATTCCAACCGTTTCGCGCGCGCTGATTGCGCGAGCCGACTTTAATTCCAATCCATATTTGCGCCCCCTCATCGAAAACTTGAACAGTTTGCAAACGATGAACGGAGCCGGGATTCTGTTGGATGAACAAGGGATGATTCTGTACCATCCGCAAGCGGATCTGATCTTTACAACGTACGTCGGTCAACGAAGCGACGCGCCCGTGTTTTTCGACGAAAAAACCGCGCGCGGGACCCGGCAACTAACTTATTTCCAGCCGGTGGAAGGGCTGCCTTGGGCGGTGGCGTTGACGGTTCCCGCCGAACAGGCGCAACGGACAGCGATCGAGATCGCGCTGCCGATCGCCATCCTCATCCTTTTACTCGGCGCGATCGCGCTGGCGGCGTTGAGGCTGAATCTGCGCGCAGTGACCGCTTCTTTACAAAACCTTGCGGTGGAAGCCAAATATATTTCTACGGGCAAGTTAGACCGTCCGCTTGTGGCGCATAGCGCGGATGAACTGGGCGATCTGCGCGCCGCGTTTGAACAAATGCGGCTCAGCCTGCAAGACCGCATGGAAGACCTCAATCGGCTGCTGACCGTCAGCCGAGGCGTAGCGTCGAGTCTCACGTTAGAGGACGCGCTGCGTCCGGCGCTCGATGCGATCGTAGCCGGCGGCGCAAGTTCGGCGCATATTGTTTTAACGCGCGGCGCGTTTCCGATGGAAACGCCGCTCCGCTTTGCCAGTGGATTCGCTTCCGATGCGTACAGCTATTTAAATCCGCAGATTCTCGCGCTTACCGAAACGCAAGATCGCGTTGTGATGGCGGTCTTAGCCGGCAATCGCAACTTGCTCTTTGAAGACAATCAGTCTCGACCTGAGTCGTTGATCGCCCTGGCATTGCGGCACGAGGGCTTGTATTACGGCTCGTTGTGGGCGGCGTATGCGCAACGGCACACCTTTGTCGACTCGGAACTTAAATTTGTAAACACGATTGCAAGCCAGGCGACTCTAGCGATCGCCAATATTCGCCTCTTTATGACGGTGGAAGTAAGCCGCCGCCAACTGGAAGCCATCCTCAATTCCACGCCCGACCCGGTGCTTGTTACGGATGGAATGAATCGCTTGATTTTAGCGAACCCAGCCGCAAGCCTTGCGTTTGGAGTCGCGATTCGTGACGGCGAAAAACCCGCGGCTGAGAAAACGATCCGTATCAAGTCGTTGACCGAACTGTTTCAAGCGTCTTCCAGCGAGCGCTATTCTACGGAAGTGAATATGCCGGACGGGAAAACCTATCTGGCTATGGCGTCTCCGATGATCGCCGAGGGCGAGATGGTTGGGCGCGTATGTATTTTGCGCGATGTGACTCAACTGAAAGAGATTGACACGTTGAAATCGGACTTCGTTGCGACGGTGAGCCACGATCTACGTTCGCCCTTGACGTTGATGCGCGGTTACGCCACCATGTTGGAAATGGCTGGCGCACTTAACGATCAGCAGAAGAACTACGCCGGAATGATCGTGCAAGGCGTGGACAATATGACGAAACTTGTCAATAACTTGCTTGACCTCGGGCGCATTGAATTCGGGGTGGGCTTACAAGTCGAAAGCGTGCCTGTGTTGGATATTCTTGAGCGCGCGGTGAGTGAACTCCAGACGCAGGCGAAAGGCAAACAGATTTCGCTCGGCGTCGAATTGCCGCGCGATTTGCCCCACGCCGTAGAAGCCGACCCGGCGCTGTTATATCAAGCGTTGTATAACCTGATCGAAAATGCGATCAAATATACTCCTGAAAGCGGCGCGGTGACCGTCCATGTGCAAAGCCCTTCGAATGCGTTGATCTTTGCTGTGCAGGATAGCGGCATAGGAATCTCGGAGAGCGATCAGGCGCGCTTGTTTGAGAAATTTTACCGCGGCACAAATCGCGACGCGCTGTTGCAGCGCGGCACAGGGCTGGGTTTGGCGATCGTCAAATCTATTGCGGAACAACACGGCGGCAAAGTATGGGTGGAGAGCGTTTTAGGAAAAGGCAGTATTTTCTTTATACAGATTCCCCTCGTGCAACAAAAAACACCGAATTAGCGAAGAGGCGTATAATCCCCTCTCTTATGTTAATTGAAGAATGGCTATTTTCCTATGATGAATCCAGAAGATGAGCAAGCCGTTGAAGTAATTCGCCGAACGGCGGAAAATCCCGCGTCGAGCATCAGCGATTATGTCCTTGGGCGTCCGTTGCCCACAGCCGATGAGGCGAATCAAACGATTGGCAAAGTGACCGGGTTGGCGATCTTTGCTTCAGATGCGTTATCTTCCAGCGCGTATGCGATTGATGAAATCCTTATTGTGCTTATCATTGCCGGGACGGGGGCGTTATCCTTGTCTTTGCCTATCGCGTTTGTGATCATTGCGCTGTTGGCGATCCTCACGTTTTCGTACGAACAAACTATTCATGCGTACCCGAGCGGAGGCGGTTCATATATCGTCTCTCGCGATAACTTGGGAGAGACGCCGGCGTTGATCGCGGTCGCGTCGTTGCTGGTAGATTATATCCTGACGGTGGCGGTTTCCATTTCCTCGGGCGTGGCGCAGATCACTTCAGCGTTTCCCGAACTTTACTCCTGGCGCGTGCCAATTGCCTTGGCGCTCGTCGCTTTTATGACATTGGTCAATTTGCGGGGCGTTAAAGAAGCCGGACGCGCGTTCGCCATCCCGACCTACTTTTTTCTTGGCATGACGTTGGTGACCATCTGCGTGGGATTCTTCCGATATTTTACCGGCGCGTTGGGGACGGTCCCGCCGGAAAGCGTGGCGATAGCGCACACCGGAGAAACGCTGCAAGCATTGAGTCTCTTTCTCATTTTACGCGCTTTTTCAGGCGGCTGTACCGCATTGACAGGCGTGGAAGCCATCAGCAACGGCATTATGGCATTTAAGGAACCGCGCAGCCGCAACGCCGGGACGACGTTGATTTGGATGAGCGCCGTTTTAGGGTTTAACCTGTTTGGGCTTACCTTTCTGGCGCGTCAAACGCATGTTTTGCCGTCGCATTTTGAGACAGGCTTTTCACAGATCGGGCGTGTACTCTATGGGGCGGGCAGTCCGTTCTATTTAGTCCTGTTGGGAGCCACTACGTTAATTCTAATCATGGCTGCGAATACGTCTTATGCGGGGTTTCCGCGTTTGGCTGCGCTTGTGGCAAGCGATACGTTTCTACCCAGACAACTGGCGTTTCGCGGCAGCCGCCTGGCGTTTTCGAACGGCATTTTGGCGCTGGCGGGGATGGCGGCAATTCTTATCGTTATATTCGGCGCTCAAACAACCGCGTTAATCCCGTTGTATGCCATCGGCGTATATCTCGCGTTCACGCTTTCGCAAGCTGGGATGACCATCCGTTGGATTCGATGCGGGCGGCTCAAACCGGGCGAAGAGATTCCATCCCACGGCGTTCCTTTGCGTTACGACCCCAAGTGGAAGATTAAGATGTTCGTCAACGGCTTGGGCGCGTTGGCGACTGCGATCGTTGTGCTGGTCTTTGCCGTCACGAAATTTCGAGAAGGCGCGTGGATCGTGCTTTTACTCATGCCTTTCCTAGTCTTTGTATTTTTTGGAATCCACCGCCATTATTCCAGCGTTGCCGAGAGTCTCTCGCTTGAGAAATACGGCGAACCGCCGCCGTATAACATGCGTCATCGCGTGATCGTGCCGATCAGCGGCGTGCATCAAGGCACGCTGGCGGCGTTACGCTATGCGCGTTTGCTGTCAGACGATGTGACGGCGGTACACATCTCTACAGAGCCGGAAGATACCGAGAGAGTGCAGCAAAAGTGGGCGAAATGGGGGCGCGGTACGCGTCTCGTCGTCGTTGATTCGCCCTACCGGCTCTTCCTCGAACCGTTGCTAAAATACATTCAGGAAATTCTAGCGAATCGGCAATCCAGCGAAACGATCACGATCGTTGTGCCTCATTTTGTGCCGAGCCATAAAGCCCATAACGCGCTTCATATGCAAACCGCTGAATTGTTGCGGCGCGAGCTGCTTGAGACCCCGGGTGTAGTTATTACTGAAGTTCCCTATCAGATCCTATAAGAAATCCTTTTATGGAAGAACGGCGACGAAAGGAAAAATGTAAATGAATTTTATTGTCGTGGGTTGCGGGCGCGTAGGCGCAGAATTAAGTTATCGTCTGTTCAAAAGCGGACATCAAGTTGTGGTGGTGGACAGCCGACGAGAAGCGTTCTACCGCCTCCATGCCGATTTTCGCGGACGCACGCTGGAAGGCGAAGGGTTGGCGGAGAATGTTCTAGAGCGCGCTGGAATTCAAGAGGCGGATGGATTGGCTGCCGTGACGAACTTGGATGCGCTGAACGCTGTCGTAGCGTATTTGGCGCGCACTTTTTATAACGTGCCGAATGTTGTAGCGCGAAATTACGATCCTAACCTGCGCCCGGTGATCGAGGCGTTTGGCTTACAGACGGTCGGCTCGACGCATTGGGGAGCGCGGCGCGTGGAAGAATTGCTGTTGAACCCGTTGCAGCATGTGGTCTATTCCGCCGGTAACGGCGAAGTGGAAATTTATGAATTTACCATCCCTGAATTATGGAATGGTAAAACGTTGGACGATATTTTGGGCGCAGCTCGGCAATGTGCGCCTGTAGCGCTGACTCGAGCCGGGCGCGCCTCGTTGCCTGACGGGAAAGATACGTTGCGGACCGGCGATCTGCTGACGGTTAGCTCGACGCTTGAAGGAATTAGCGCATTAACTCTACGGCTTTCCGGAAAGGCTGGATGATATGTTTGTACTAATTGCTGGCGGAGGGCGCACGGGCGCGCGTCTGGCGAGCCTGCTCATTAACCATAATCATAAAGTGCGGTTGATTGAACATCGCACCGAATTGCTCGCTCATTTGCATCAAGAACTTCCTACAGAGATCATTTACGAGGGCAATATCAGCGATCCAAGCGCGTTAGAGGCGGCTGGGGCGCGCGAAGCGCATGTGATTACGGCGGTGGCGAGCGAAGACGCGGTCAACCTGGCTGTTTGTTTTGTCTCTAAAACCATGTTCGATGTGCCGCGCACGATCGCGCGGGTGAATAATCCATCGAATGCCTGGCTGTTCAATGAGAAATTTAAAGTAGATGTCGCGCTCAATTCCGCCGATGTGTTGGCGCGTCTTATTCAGGAAGAGATGTCGTTGGGCGACATGATGACCATCTTCAAGATTCGCCGCGGGCATTATTCGGTGATCGAGGAAAAAGTGCCGCAAGGCGCAAAAGGCATCAACATCCCGCTCAAAGATATGAATTTATCCGAGCATTGCGTGATCGCGGCGATCATCCGCAACGGTGAAATGACCCTGCCGCGCGGCGATAGTACGTTTCAGGCGTTCGATGAAATTATCGCGATCGCCAGCCCGGAGGGGATGACGAAACTTTCAGAACTGTTCGCGCATCCGTCGTATCCTGTTCGAAACGGAAAGAAGCCCGAGGATAACGCAGCCAAGTGAATCTTGCAAGCATTGACGTTCCCGCGCTTGCGACATACAATACACTTCGTACAATAGATCACGATCAGCCAGCGGCGAAGTTGGTGTAATTCCAACACTGTCGCGCAACTGTGAAGTTAGTCAAATAGTCTGATAGTCAAATAGTCTGATAGTCGGTATGCCGACTACATGACTAAGCGACTAAACGACTAGCGGACTAAATAAGTCAGGTCGCCCGCTCTGGTCGGTTCGCCACTCTCTCGCAGAAAGGAGGTGGAGGACGGCTAGACTCGGAATTGCCTCCCCAACCTCCCCAGCCAATGCTGGGGTTTTTGATTCTGTAAAACCGACTTAAGTCGGTTTTACCAACCCTTTAGGAGAAACCATGTTACGAAAGTTTTTTGTATTAACCTTGTTGATCGCATTACTCGCGGCGTGTGCCCCTCAAGCCACAGCCACAGTCGCGCCGGCCGCCACGGAAGTTCCCGCCACCCAAGCCGCGACAGCCGTCCCTGCGACAGAGGCGGCTGTCGTTGCCTTCACCGACGGTCTGGGACGTGAAGTCAAACTCGAAGGTCCCGCGCAGCGCGTCGTCTCGCTCGCGCCTTCGATCACCGAATTTCTTTTTGCGGTCGGCGCCGGTTCGCAAACTGTCGGGCGCGATGAAATGTCCAATTTCCCCGAAGAAGCGCTGAACGTGGCAAGCATCGGAAGCACATACGGCGACTTGAACACCGAAGCCATTCTGGCGCTCAAACCCGATCTGGTGATCGCCGCGCAAGCAAATACGCCGGAGCAGGTGAAAGCGCTGGAGAATTTAGGCGTCACGGTGTATTACCTGAATAATCCCGTCACGTTTGCCGAACTGTTCGAGCAGGTTAAATTGTTCGGGCAGTTGACAGGTCACGAAGAGGAAGCGAGCGCGTTGGCTGAGTCTTTATCCGTGCGCGTGGATGCGGTTACTGCGGCGACGGCAAACTTCGTCGAAAAGCCGAAAGTGTTTTATGAAATTGACGGGACGGATGCCTCCAAACCGTGGACGACGGGCGCTGGCACGTTTATTGATACGATAATCGCGATGGCGGGCGGCGTGAATATTGGCGGCGTGTTGAGCGAGCCGTACGCGCAGATCAGCGTGGAGGAGATCGTTCTACAAAACCCCGATTTTATTTTATTGGGCGATGCGGCGTATGGCGTGACGGCTGAGTCGGTTGCCGCGCGACCGGGCTGGGCAGACCTAACTGCCGTAAAAAGTGGCGCCATTATTCCGTTCGACGACAATCTCGCCAGCCGCCCCGGCCCGCGTTTGGTGGATGGTTTGGAAGAAATGTTGAAGATTCTTTATCCTGAATTAGTGAAGTAAAAAAGAAACAAGTAGACAAGTAAACACGTTTTTTGTGCACTTGTCTATCTGTATACCTGCAGGGCTTACGCAAAGCCCCAAGACCGAGCCGCGAATTTCGCTAATTTTTAATACAATTCGCGTGAAATAGCGAAATTCGCGGCAAAAGGTTTTGACTTGCGTAAATCATAACCTGTATACTTATCTTCATATTCCATGCGCCGCTTCCCATTTCTTTCCTCTTTCCTCTTCCTTCTACTCGCTATGCTTTTCAGTTTAGCCATCGGTTCAGTATTCCTGCCGTTGGATGAAATTTTTGCGGCGATCAAAGGAGGCGGCTCCGATCTAACCAAGAATATTTTATGGAACATCCGCCTGCCGCGCACGGTGTTGATCGCGCTGACCGGCATGGCGTTGGGTGGAAGCGGCGCGGCGTATCAAGGCTTATTCCGCAACCCGCTGGCTGACCCGTTCCTCATCGGTATCTCCTCCGGTGCGGGTTTGGGCGCGGTGCTTGCTATGACGGTGCGCTGGCCCTATTCGTTTTGGGGCTTGATGGCGGTCCCGCTCGCCGCGTTTCTCTTCGGCTTGCTTACGGTGGCGATTGTTTATTTTTTGGCGCGCGTCGGTCAGACCACGCCCGTCACCAATTTGATCCTCGCGGGCGTGGCAGTCTCGGCGTTCGCCACATCGTTGATGTCGTTCCTCATGCTTCGCTCCGACGGCGAACTGCGCCGCGCGATGAGTTGGCTGATGGGCGGCTCGATTCAACTCGGATGGTCGTTCACGTTCGCCATTCTTCCTTATCTTCTCCTCGGTCTCGGCGTGTTGATCTTCAGTGGTCACGCGCTGAACCTGCTTCAATTCGGCGATGAGCAAGCGCAGCAACTCGGCTTAGATGTGACGCGCGCCAAACGGATCATTTTGATCTCCGCTTCGCTGGCGACCGCCGCCGCGGTGGCTTTTTCCGGCATCATTGGCTTTGTCGGGCTGATCGTCCCGCATCTCACGCGACTTTGGTTTGGTCCCGATTATCGGCGTTTATTGCCTCTCAGCATTCTCGGCGGCGCCGCGATCTTGTTGATCTCAGACGTGGTCGCGCGCGCAGCTCTCGCTCCGCAAGAACTGCCGGTGGGAGTCGTCACCGCCCTCGCTGGCGCTCCGTTCTTTTTGTGGGTGTTGAGGCGTTCTAAAAACCAAGGATATTGGTAGCCATGGACATTTCCATCCGCCAAATGGATGCGGGTTCCGTGAATCAGGTTGATACGTTCGACCTCAACTCCATCGTCAACTCGCACCTTGTGTTGTATGTCGAAGACAACCAAATCACCTACTCGATCATTCCCGTGCCGTCGTATGAAAAAATCCTCATCATCGAGCCTGAGGAGTACGCAAGTTTTATCAACGACCCGCAAAAAGCCATCTTCTTTGCAGATGTGGACGGCAAACCCGTCGGTCAGATCAAACTCCTGCCGTGGTGGAATAAATTTGCGTACATTGAAGAACTGGCGGTGAATACGCCATTCCGAGGCAAAGGCGTCGGCAGTGCGTTGATAAAATGCGCTATCGAATGGGCAAGAGCGCAAAACTTCCCCGGTCTCATGCTGGAGACTCAGAATAATAATGTGCCCGCCTGCAAGTTATATGAAAGATACGGTTTTACGCTCGGCGGATTTGATCTCCATGCCTATAAGAATTTTCCCGAATCGAAAAGCGAGATCGCATTGTATTGGTATTTGATGTTTTAATTCGTAGGGGCGAGAGAGCCTCGCCCCCTAACGGGCGGGGCAACCCCGCCCCTACAAGAAAATATGTTGAAAATCCAATCCCTCTCCGTCTCTTACGGCTCGCGCCAAATCTTGCACAATATTTCTCTTGATGTGCAAAGCGGCGAAGTCCTCGCGCTGATCGGACCGAACGGTGCGGGAAAATCCACGCTCATCCGCGCTGCGAGCGGAGTAATTCCCTACGCGGGTCACGTCCGCGCGAACGGAGACGACTTCGCCTCGTTGAATCCCATGCGGCGCGCAAAATATATCGCCACCGTTCCGCAAGCCGTTTCCATGCCGCCCGCGTTCACAGTGTGGGAAACGGTTTTGCTTGGGCGCACGCCCTATCTAGGATTTTTAGGTCAGCCATCGCAACATGACGAGGAGATCGCGCGGCAATCGCTTCAACGCGTGAGCGCTCTTCTGTTCGCGGAACGGCGCGTGGGCGAGCTCTCCGGTGGAGAACAACAACGGATTCTGCTCGCGCGCGCTTTATGTCAATCAACACCGATTCTTTTGCTCGACGAGCCGACTGCGCATTTGGATTTACAGTATCAAGTGGGTATGCTGGAATTGGTCGTTGAACTCGCGCGCAAAGATAATCTTGCCGTGTTAATTGCGTTGCACGACCTCAATCTAGCCGCGCAGTACGCGGATCGCATCGCCCTTATGGTCGCGGGGAAGATCAAAGCCATTGGGAAACCGAAAGAAGTGTTACAACCCGAATTGATCGCCGAAGCGTATTGCTTGCCGGTGCAAGTGGTCAAGCATCCTTTTTTGGATGCACCGCTGGTGTTATCGGGGAAGAAGTAGTCATATAAATAAGTAGAGACGTGTTTGTTTACATGACTACTTGTCTACTCCGTGTGTGGGTATAATCCTATCCATGCGAAGCGCGGTCATCATCTACAACCCGGCAGCGGGACGATTCTCGGTTAAACCTTTCATTAAATCTGTCGTAAAAACGCTCAAGACGGCAGGTTGGAAGGTAGACGCAGAGGCGACCAAAAGCGGCGAACACACCGTCCAATTGGCGAGGCAGGCTGCCGTCGAGAAAAAAGAAGCGGCGTTCGCCATCGGCGGCGACGGCACCATCGGCAACGTCGTCAACGGCTTGATCGATTCGGACACTGCGCTCGGGGTCTTGCCTGCGGGAACCGCGAACGTGTGGAGCGCCGAATTAGGAATGCGAGCGTTCACGTTCGGAAATTTCTGGGAACTTAAACGCAATGCGAAGCTATTGGCGAACGCGCCATGTTATGCAGTTGATGTGGGCATGTGCAACGACGTATCGTTTATGATGTGGGCGGGTATTGGCTTGGACGCGATGACCATTCATACCATCGAACCGCGCATCCGCGTAGAAAAATTTTTTGCGTTTACCGAATTTACGACGCAGACGTTAATGCAAGCCGCGCAATGGCGCGGCGTGAAGTTGCGACTGTGGGCGGACGACGTGGAAGTGGAAGGTCAATATATCGTAGCGGTCGCCACTAATATTCGTCATTATCTCGGCGGCTTGTCGAACCTTTCGCCGGAAGCATATCTGAACGATGGCTTGCTCGATATGTGGTTGTTCAGCGGCAGCCATCTTGGCGACGCGTTGCGCCTTGCTTATGAAATGATGTCTGGCACGCACGTTAATTCCGATATGGCGCGTAAAATTACCTTTACCTCGCTGCGTATTGAAGCGGATTCGCCGTTTCTGATCCAGACCGACGGCGAGCCGCGCGGTTCGGCGCAACAGGTTGAGATTAAAGTAAAGCCGGGCGCGCTCAAAATGCTTATGCCGCCGCGCGGTATGAAGTTGTTGAAACGATGACGAATATTAAACCGCTTTTCAATAAATGGGTGATTCTCGGCGCGATTCTAGTTGCGGGATTGTTGCTGTTCCTTGTCGCTCTTTCCATCGGGTTGACCTCCCCGCTTCAGCCGGCTGAAGTGGGATTTGCCTCAGCCAACTTGACCGTGATCCCTGCCTCAACCTCCACCTCTAGCGCGCCGCCGACCGCCACCATTGATCCTTTCGCGCCGACTTCTACGCCGCCGGGCATCGCCATTGGCGCCTATGTGCAAATTACCGGCACCGGCGGCGATGGTCTGCGGATCCGTTCGGAGCCGGGCTTGACCGGCAATCCCGATTTTCTCGGGTATGATTCGGAAGTGTTTGTTGTGAAGGAAGGTCCTCAAGTTGTGGACGGGTATACTTGGTGGCGTCTCGTCGCGCCGTATGACAGTACGCGCGTCGGCTGGGCGGCGGCGGATTTCTTGAGTTACATTCCTTCGCCTTGAAAAATTCATCGTGCGAGGCGCACAGTTCGTAGAGAGAAGAATCTCAGCGCACGGAGCGGACCTCGCAGTTAAGAAATGGAGTTGTTTGTGAGCGAAAAACCAACCAGCGTAAACGCTAATAAAACAAAGCGGGAATTGACGATTACATGGAACGATGGACATACGAGCGTCTATCCGTTCGACCTGTTGCGCGCAGCATGTCCGTGCGCTTCGTGTCGCGGCGGGCACGCCAACATGCGTTCTGAGCCCGATCCCGGCGTGTTTCAGCTGAAGATGGCGGAATCGCCGTCTACGCGTTTAGAGAATGTTGTGATTACCGGTTCCTATGCGCTGACGCTCGTCTGGGAAGACGGCCACGATTACGGGATCTATAATTGGCATTATCTTCGTGCGTTATGTCCATGCGAAGAAGACCGCGCGAAATACGGCGCAAAATAGAAAAAAGCGGCTGAGAGTTCAGCCGCTTTTTGTTTGGGTTGGCAGGGGCGTGGGCGTCGGCGTTCTTGTTGGCGTTGTGAGTTTTGTCGCCGTAGGAGTTTGTGTCCGCGTCGGAGGTGGCAGAGGAGTCGCCGTGTAGATATCAAGCAGATGTTCCTGCGCCGTATTGCGTTGCGTTTGAGTCGTCGCGTTTTGAGGCAGGTTCAATAACAGCTGCCAATAATTCGCCGCTTTTTTGAAATCCTCGCGTTTCTCATAAACGACGCCTCCCCAGAAATATAGAGCCGCTTTTTGCTTATCGTCTTCAGCAAGGCGCGTTGCTCTTTCCAGAATTTGGAGCGCGCTTCCGGCGCGTCCTTGAATCAAATGCGCGCGGATTAGGGCGATGTTGAATTCGAATATGTTTGGATAATAAGTCAGCAGGCGGTCTATGTCGGCGTCGGCGCTTTCGCCGTCTCCCAATTCTACGTTAGCGTAGAAGCGATAGAGATACGCTTCGCGCCGGTTTCTGTCTATCGAAATAATTCGATCCATTGTGCGAACCGTCTCGCGATAGGCTCCGTTATTAAATAAGATCTTTCCGTATAACAAGAGCGTATCGTCGTCGCCGGCGTTGTATTTAAGGTAGGTTTCCAGCGCCACGCCGGCTTTCGCATTGTCGCCGGTTTCCGCATATAAGCGCCCAAGCAGAAGGTAGGCGGGCATATACGAAGGATCGAGCGTACTGGCGCGCTGAGCGGTCTCAATCGCAAGTTCCAGTTCGCCCTCTTGTTGGCGAACCAATGCCAGCGTATAGAAGACCAGCGGCGAATTTGGCAACAGGCGATTGGCGTTATCGAGTTCGCGCACCGCGCCTTGTAGGTCGCCGTCTCGCAGCCTGACTTTTGCGCGTTCAAGGTAGGCTTCGCCGAAATTCGGGTCAAGTTCGATGGCTTTGTCTAACAATGGAAGCGTATTTGCGCTAGGGTTGCTTTGTATGCGCGCTCGCGCCAACCCGACGTACGCCGCGCCGAAGTTGGGGTCTTTTTCGATTGCGGTCTCATATGCCTGAATGGCGCTGGAGGGGTTGCCTTTAAAACGGTATGCCTCGCCGATGTAATAGTAGGGATCAGCCGCGCCCGATTCGAACCGTGCGATCTCTTGCATAACAGCGATGGCATCGTCCCATTGTCCCGCTTTGAAGTTGTTGAGGAAGCGGCGATACATGTCGGCGGTGATCGGAGAGCGCGGTGTGTTTACATAAAAAGGCGTCGGCGTCAGCGGCGCGTCGAGCAATTCGGCGAAAGGCAGGGGCGTTCCAGTCGGCGCGCCTTTTGCTCCGATGAAGGTCGGCGTGAAGGTCCAGGTAGGCGAGGGACCCGGCGTTCGCGTGGGAGGGAGCGCTTGTTGCGATGCCGGGACAATGAACCCGAAGTACGCTCCGCCGAACAGAAGTGCGATCACTATGGCGATTCCGCCGAGGCGGAAGACTGGGCTGGCGCGCACCGCTGCCCAACCTTTAGGCTTCGGCTTTTCGTGCGCGAGCAGTAATTTTTGCTCCCACGCACGCGGACGATTCAGCGAAAACGGCTGAACGGTTTCGTCCGCTGGAAGCGCTCCCAGTAAGATTAAGCCTTGTTTGGCGGCGACGTTTTCCGGGTCGAGTTTGAACGCGGTTTGCAGGCAATAGATTCGTTCTTTCGGCGAATCGACCGCTGCGCTCATCCATACCCAATAAGTCGCGTTATTTTGGTCGGTTTTGAATAAATCGGTGAATAGCTCGCGGGCTTTGGCTTTGTCTCCTTGACGCAGGGCTTCCACTGCGTCTTGGAAGACGGGATTGTCAATTTCCGTTTCTTGAGCGGGACGTTGCGAATCGACAGGATCAGCCATGCGCTGATTTTACCCTACTCATGAAATTCTTCCACTTGATATATGAGCGCTTCGAGATGGTTTGTCCGCCAGCTAGTTTCGTTTAACCCCATTTTTAGACAGAGTTGATTAAGAAATTCTGCCTGGTCGGGAATCGTCTTCCAAACTTGCGGCAAGAATGTGGCACGGCGAGATCGATCGCGCAGGATAACGCCGTCTATATGCGGTCGTAGTTTGGAGAGAAGATCGTCCGCGTCTGTATAATCGAGCGGAATCGGATTTGTGAGGCGCGAAATTTCGATCTGGATCATTTCTAGCTCGCGCTCTTCAACAGGCGAGAAACGCGGATCTTCCAGCGCCGCAGCGACGGCATGTTTGCGCGCATCGTTTGCCAACGGTTGGTATGCCTCCAGCGCGCCAACGCACCCACGCAACTTTCCGTGAATGGTGAGCGTGACGAACGCGGCGCCAAGTTCGCGTAAGCGCTGCGGCAGCGACGATACATCCAACGGCGGCAACTTTTCGCCTTTCACGCGTTGAGTTATCGCCTCGCGCGCAAGGCGGAGGAGAGTCTGTCGTTCTTCGAGAGAAAGCTTATCTTGCATACGATTTTTTCCTTTCTCTTTAAGACGCGCGCTCGTAAACTTAGGAAGTTATGACGATGGCGAATCCAATTTCCAGAACATGCGGTTGTGATATACCAGCGGATTGTCGGCGTTTGCTTCTTTTGCCGCGATCACTTCGGCAAGAAACAGCGTGTTTTCTCCAATCGGTTGCGCGCTGATGACGCGGCAGTTGAAATATGCCAGCCCGCCCTTGATCAAAGGCGCGTTGAGTCCGAGCGTTTCTGTTTCGAGCCCCTCGAAGCGATTGTAAAGATCGGGAGATTTACCGGCGAACCGGTCTGAAATTTCCTGCTGCGCGTCAGATAGAACCGTCAGCGCAAACTCGCCTGAACGCTCGACTAGATCGTGCGTGCGCGATGTGCGTTTCATCGTCAAGCAGACGATGGGCGGGTCAAGTGAAATGGACGTAAAAGAATTTACGGTCATACCGTGACGTTCGTCTTTGTGTGCGGCAGTGACGATAGTCACGCCGCTGGTCCAGGCGCGCATAGCGCGCCGCAGTTGTTCGGGGTCTAAGCTCATGAATTCTCCAATTGACGTTTTATCATAACGGCGCGACAGAGGCAAGTCAAGACAGGGAGTTCGTCGCGTCTCCCTTGCAAGTTAATTCTTTCGCAGGTACTATTGCCGCCATGAATCCTGCGCCCCGCCCGACGCGCATTTTACAGACGACGATCGGCGTCGCGATCTTGCTTGCGACGCTATTTACCGCGCTGCCTTCGCAAGGGGTGGCGAACAAGAATTTCTATGAACGCCTTAGCCTGTTGCTCACCCCGCAGGTTGAAAGCGTCGCCTCTCAAACGGTCAAACCGCAGGCGCGCATTGGAATTGTGGCAGGACATTTGGGCAATGATTCGGGCGCGGCATGCGTAGACGGCGCCGGCAACGTTACGCTCACTGAAGCGGATGTAAACCTCAAGATCGCCGCCATTGTTGAACAACAGCTTCAGCAGGCGGGCTATCAAGTTGATTTGCTGAATGAGTTTGACACGCGCCTCAACGGCTATCGCGCGCTAGCGATCGTTTCCATTCACAACGATTCGTGCGAATACGTTAACGATGGAGCGACCGGCTTCAAGGTAGCTGCCGCGCTCAATACGAACGATGTTAATCGCGCCAACCGCCTTACCGCTTGCCTTGTAGATCGCTATCAGAAGATGACGAGGCTCACTTTCCATGCCGGCAGCATTACTTCCGACATGCGCGAATATCATGCCTTCCGTGAAATTGATCCCAGCACGGTTGCCGCCATTATTGAAACCGGATTTCTCAACCTCGACCGTGAGATCCTCACGAAGAATACCGACCAAGTCGCCGCGGGTATTGTTGACGGCATTTTATGTTTCGCCAACAATGAGAATATCGAATCGACTCCCATTCCCAACTTGACGCCGTGAGAAACGCCCCCCTCCTCAGCGAGCGCCATTAATTTCAGGTACTTAAGTACTCCCTGAGAATTATAATGACATGCTAGAATAGCGACATGATAAGGTCATTTAAGGGCGACGGCGTTAAGGATATTTTGGAATTGTTGCATATCCCCCGCTAATTGATCTTGAGCGGTCATCCTTAACCGACTGGAGGCGAATGATACAATAATAATCTTTCATAGAAGAATTAAAATAATATTCTGAGAGTAAATCGTTTTGTACTATCTTAAAAAGGAGCATTAAGATGAAACGGAAAATCAATCTCGCTTTGCTAGCCATCACCATTTTGGCTGTAATTGCGAGCAGCAGTTTGTCAACCGGAGCTGTCAACGCTCAGGAATTTGCAACCGACCCCGACACCACTGTTTCCAACATAGCTGGCGTTCTCCCGTTACCGGGAGAGTCTTCAGCCACTTCCTCGGCGCCATACGCCGGAGATGGCAAACTCGCCGAATCGGGCGTTACAATCCCTAAAGAATATTTAAGCCTTCCTCCTTTGGATGGCGGACTTCCTGAATCAGTTATCGGCGTAGATGGGCGGCGCAGACAAAATCCCACCACTACATTTCCTAATCGAGCGATTGTTCATTTGGTTGTGACTTTCCCAAGCGGTTCGGGGACATGCACTGGCTGGTTTATTGGACGCCGAACTGTCGCTACCGCTGGTCACTGTGTCTATGATATTAATACCGATCAATGGGCTACTTCAATTAAGATCTTCCCAGCCCGTAATGGAACAATTGCCCCTTACGGTTCTACCACTGCGTATAGACTCTTTAGCGTATCGGGATGGACTTCGAGGCACGACTCCGCCTTTGACTATGCCGCAATCCAGACCAATGCCCCCTTGGGAGATAATGTCGGGTGGTTTGGCTTTCGCTGGCAGCAAAGCAAAGTCTATCCGGGCAATTTCAAAATCAATGGCTATCCCGGCGATAAGCGTGCGGGAACGCAATGGTTTATGAGCGGCCCCATTACGCAGGCCAACACTTATCGCTTATGGTACAACATTGATACCTATGGCGGTCAGAGCGGCTCGCCGCTTTATCATCAGTGGACCGGCGATGGATGCACTAAGAAATGCTATTACGGCGTCGGCATCCACACCTATGGCACCAGCTTAAGCCCATACTTTGGGAACAGCGCCACCCGCATCCGAAAAGTTGTCTTTGATAACCTTAAAGCCTGGAATGCCGCTTCCTACCCGTAGTATATTCCGTATAAATTAGGCAAGCCCCTCCCAGCCGCCCAACAGACGGCTGGGAGGGGCAATCAGGAGGCTGTGATGTCCATCAATCGTATAAGCGCTCATTCTGTATTTCGACGAGGCAGTCGGCTATCTCTAATTGTCGGCTTGGGAGTCGTATATTTGTTGCTGGCGGGCTGCGCAGGCGAGGACGTCCCAGTTTCTAACGACGATGTCGTGACGCCTGCGACGCAGAGCGAGCGTACGCAGGTCAGCGGGATAGTCACTGATTTGGATGGCAACCCGTTAGCTGAAGCGGGCATTGCAGTGACTAAAAGCGTTGTCGGCGTTCCGGAGATTCTTGTATTGAGCGGGGAAGACGGGAAATACACATGGCATCTTCCAGCGGGAACGTTTACTCTGTCGGCAATGAAAGAAGGATACAAAGAGTTAAGTTTGGAAGTTGTCGTCAAAGAAGGCGAGACAACGAAGCTGGATTTCAAACTGGAAAAGCTGCCATGAACAGAGAACGATTGTTGTTTTGATGCCAGCGAAAACCGCTGGCGTCGGTCTTTGCAAGTTGTTTTCTCAAAATTGTGTGAACTGCGCTTAGCCATATAAGACCGAAGTTGCCGAACGCCTGACTTTACAAAAGTCGCGCCTGCTAAGCATTGCTTTCCCTTATTGTTTTATACAAGTTAACTTCTGCGCACAGATCGCGCAGATAACATAAAATTCTCCATAAAAAACGGAGAAACCTGTGTATCTGCAAATTCTGTAACGAGAAAATCTGAAATCCACATTTTGGGGAAACCACGACCCTTGAGGATAAAGTCTGTTGTTTCAACGATTTCAGCGGTACAATCGAGCAGCAGGAATACATCTAAGCGAATATAATTTGACCTATCGGAAACGATGCAATGAATCCAGAGTTCTCTAATGTGCATGAATGGGTGGAACAGGCTCGGCAAGCCTTGTTGCGCGGCGATAAAAACGCCGCGCAAACGTTGGGCGAACAAGCCGCTCTTGCTGCGCCAGACCTGGAAGACGCTTGGCTGATTCTCGCCGCCTCCGATTCGAACCCGGATGACGCGCTTGCCTACGCAAAAAAAGCGCTGGAACTTAACCCCAATAGCTCTCGCGCTCATCAAGCCGTAGCATGGACGAACGGAAGATTACAGCAAGCGCATCGCAAACCCGACCGCGTGGAAATTTCCTCCAGCGGCGTTGCGCGTTCAAGCGTTCGTCCCGTCTCGCCTAAAATAGAGTTAGAAAAATCGCCCGCCGCATCAAGCGGAAAGCGTCGCTTGCTTCTATACGGAGGCGCGTTAAGTTTACTGGCGTGCGTTGCCATCGTTTTTGTTGCATGGTCCGCTTTTTCTAACTTATCCTTTGCCTCGATCATTGACCGCGGCGTTGCGCCGCCTGTCGCTGCGCAGGAGACGCTATGGGCTTCCGCGGAAATCGCAAAACCGACCGTGACGCCGCTTAATGCGGGTTCGGCGATGACGCAACAAACTGCAACAACGCTCCCGGCGACTGAAACGCCGCTTCCAGTTCCAGCGACGGAGACGCCGCTTTCAAGCCCAGCCGCGCCAACTCCGACGCCGGTCACATCACCCACTGCGATTCCGACTGATGAGCCGACGAACGTTCCAATGGCGACCGAAACGCCGGGCATTCTCGCGATGGAAATCGTAGCGGATACGCCAACTAGCGTTTATATCCCACCGACAGTCGCGCCTCCTGCCGCTCCGACGGCATCCGCCGGAACGCGCGGCGGCGTTCGCTGGATCGATGTAGATTTAACGAATCAAATGGTCTATGCCTATGAAGGCGACGCGATCGTTAATTCGTTTCTTGTTTCGACGGGAACTTCGATGACGCCGACGGTTACCGGCAAATTCAAAATTTGGATCAAACTCAGAAAAACCGACATGTCAGGTCCGGGCTATTACCTGCCCGATGTACCGTATACGATGTATTTCTATAAAGGTTATGGTTTGCACGGCACATACTGGCATAGCAACTTTGGCACGCCGATGAGTCACGGATGCGTGAACCTTTCGATTCCCGACGCCGAATGGCTGTATTACTGGGCGTCTGAAGGCACTGTGGTGAATGTGCATTATTAAGGTTTTTAACCGCAAAAGACGACCTTAAGAAATTTCTTGGCGAACTGCGCGTTTGTTGCAGTTCAAAAAAGCGATGAAAATATCTCGGCGCGATTTCTTAAAATTAAGCGGCTATAGTATGCTTGGGGCGGCGTTGCCTCGTTTGTCGTTGTTTGGGGACAACGCCGGCGTTATTCAAGGGCGGATCGTTGATTCATTGATCTGGTCATATCAAGAACCGAATAGAAAATCGGGACGCAAGAAAGCTTATTGGCGCGATCTTATTGTTCCGATCACAAATACTACCGTTGACGACGATGAAAGCGCGTACAACCGTGTCTGGTATCAGGTCGAGAATGACGGCTATGTCTATTCAGGGAGCGTTCAGCCGGTGAGGACGATCCTCAACGAGCCGCGGGCGATCTCGCTTGCGGGCGCATTGGGCGAGGTTAGCGTCCCGTTTGCCGATGCGCACTTGGAAGCGGACACGGCTTCCGAAGTTGTTTATCGGTTGTATTACGAGTCGACGCATTGGGTGACTGCCAGCGCGATCAACCCAATGGACGGACAGATCTGGTACGCGCTGCTGGACGATAAGTTTAATCGGCAGTATTACGCGCCGGGCAAGTACATTCGCCTCCTTTCCGAGGGGGAACTTGCCCCGCTTTCTTCTGATGTTCCCAACGCGGAGAAACTTGTCAAAGTGAACTTGAGCGGACAGTTGATGATGGCGTACGAACGTAACCGACTCGTCTATGCGACGCGCGTTTCTACCGGGGGGCGTTTGCGGAGCGGAACGTATACGACGCCCGTTGGCGAATACATTACTTATCATAAACGTCCGACGCGGCACATGGCGGCGGGCGATCTTGCCGCCAGCGGATTCGATCTGCCCGGCGTGCCGTGGGTGATCTATATCAAAGAGAATGGCATATCCTTTCATGGCACGTATTGGCATAATGATTATGGGCGTCCGCGCAGTCATGGTTGCATCAATATGACTGCGCAAGCCGCGAAGTGGCTCTATCGCTGGACGATTCCTACGGTTTCGTTAGAGAAGGAATTAATATACGGTCGCGTCGGCACGAGGGTGGAAATCGAAGTGTAAGAGAAAGATAATAGCGCAGCCGAAGCCTCGATTTTCCAGTTACACTTACAGCATGTTCGATTCACAACTCACACGTCGTGATTTCCTCAAATTGATAAGCGCGGGAACGCTTGCTTTGGCGTTGAAAGATTTGAAGATTGCCCGGGCGCTGACCGAAAACTCCGTCTCGCAGGGATGTATGACTATCAGCGGCATTCCGCTCTACGACGCGCCAAGTTTCAACGCAAAGAAGATTCATCGCTTCGGAAAAGATAATATTGTCAATGTGACCGGCGTCGAAGAAAACGGCGATTTCGGCAACGACTTCAATAGCGTGTGGTATCAGATCGACGGCGAAGGATACACCTATTCAGGCTGGGTGTTGCCCGTAAAAACGGAATACCAAAAGCCGAATTTTCACTTGAACGGAAAGGGGCAGCTAGGCGAGATTACAGTTCCTTTTATAGATACAAAACTCGACCCGTATGTGTACGCTAAGCGCGGTTATCGGTTGTATTACCAATCTACGCATTGGGTGAAGCGCGTCGTCGTCACGCGCGAAGAAAAAAGCATTTGGTATCAGATTTACGATTCGCAAGTTCGAAAAGACTTTTTCGTGCCTTCTCATGCAATGCGGCTTGTGCCGGATGAAGAGTTGACTCCGCTTGCGTCCGATGTGCCGAACGAGGCGAAAAGCATCGTGATTGACTTAACGGCTCAACTTGTTACGGCGTTTGAGGGAGATGCGCTTATATTTTCACAACGCTGTTCGAGCGGCGCGGAAGGAACGGAAACGCCGAAGGGCGAGTTTCGCACGTATCATAAGGGAGCGTCGGTGCATATGACGAATCAAGGCGACGCGCTTGAAAATATCTATGACTTGCCTGGCGTGCCGTGGAGTTCGTTTTTCACCGGTAACGGCGACGCTTTTCACGGCACGTATTGGCATAATGATTACGGGCGTCCACGCAGTCATGGTTGCATAAATCTGCCGTCAGACGCCGCGAAATTCCTGTATCGTTGGACCAGTCCGAACGTCTCGCCTGAGACCGAGTATCTCAACTTGCCCGGCGAAGGCACACGAGTCCAAATTTTTTAGAGGCGCGAGATAAATTTTCGTCATTATGTGAGGATATGAATCCAATTTTTCAACATTCGACCTATTTGTTAAAACGTCAAGTTCTGGCATTGACGGGGAAACTTCGCTTTTATGATCCGACGGGCGAGTTAGCGATGTTTAGCGAACAGAAGATGTTTCGCTGGAAGGAGGATATTCGCGTGTATGCCGATGAATCGAAGACGCGCGAAGTGTTGAGCATTAAATCGCGGCAGATCATAGATTTTTCTGCGGCATACGACGTGGTGGATACGGAGACGAATCAGAAAGTGGGCGCGTTGCGGCGCAAGGGATGGCGTTCATTGTTGCGCGATGAATGGGAAATATTGGATGAGAACGATAACGTCAAAGGCTTGCTTTTTGAGGACAGCATGGGGCTGGCGTTATTGCGACGGTTGGTTGTCGGTTCGTGGCTGCCGCAAAATTACGATATTATCTTTGGTGCGGCGCGCGTGGCTGACCTGAGGCAGAATTTCCATCTCTTCCGGTACGAATTGAATCTCGATTTTAGTATGGATGTTTCTCGCCTGTTGGATCGCCGCCTTGGCATTGCGGCTGGCATTTTGCTGGCGACGATGGAAGGAAAGCAGGATAACTAATGCCGCGCCAACCTCTTTTTGCAGGCTTGGTATTCGATGAAGCGGATCGCGTCGCTGAAACGGCGCTCGTAGGCGACGAGCCGTGTTATGTTGTGGATGATTCTGGCTTCCGCCGGCATATTCCTGCCGCGCAAGTGGATCGCGCGGTGTTGAGCCGAATGGCGGAGATGATGAAAGGCAGCGAAGATTTGATCTCAGAACAAGCCGCCAAAATGCTCGGGCAGGAAGATGTGTTCACAAAAGCCGCCATCGGACAACAGTTGAAAAATGTGGAGCGGCAATTCGATCAGATCATGCAAACGGGCATTCCCGAAGATTTGTGCGCATACCTTGGCATGATGGGCTTTAAGATCATCGTCAATGTGCATGGCGAAGTGATCAGCGTGGAGCAGCCGGGCGCGGTGAGCAGAGATGATGATGAAGAATGAACGTAAGGCGGATGCGCGAGTTCGTTCTTATTTGCTCAAATCGTAGAGAAATAGATAGACCGAGGAGCCCGATTTTAGAATCTCACGCTTCTTTTCCCCGACTGTATTTAGATACGCAATGAGATAATCGCGTTCGTTGAAGTCGCCTTGTTCGTAGACGTGAGAGAATAGCACCCACACGCGTTTCTTTCCAACGAGCGACTGAATGCGTTCGATCAATTTCTCGCCGTCGGGATAATCCTCAATGTTAGAAGTTACGATCGCGACGTTCTCTAGTTTGTAAAACGGAGCGTAAAAACGAAAGGCTGGCTCAGCCCAAGCGGTGACAAAAAGAACGTCGCCGTCTTTCCATCCGTTAGCAAGGACTTCCATTGTCGGGCGAATGTGCTCAACGTATTTTGGGGCGATAAAGTTTTGAGCTGAAACGATTAACGGATTAATGAGCAGGTATCCGCTCAATAAAATCGCGCTTCCGACCGACACGAATCGGTTGGATGGGGCGATCTTTTGCGAAACGTCCAGCGCCTTTCCAAGCAAAAGAATCCCCAGCGGAATCAAGAAAAGACTCAATCGTCCGTTGACGGGATATAACGTCAGCGCAGAGGCGGTAAAAGCAAAAAGCGCGATCGCTCCGAAAGCGATCGCGGCGTTCTTTTGTTCTCGACATAACGCTAACCAACCTATAAAAATTAAGACAGAGGCTAATAATGGCAGGAACTGAGCGCTAAATTGATATGCGATGAGTTCGCGCAGCCAATTGAAATCGTTCCAGGGAGGCAGGGGGAGGAATCCATCCGACCAGTATCCTGTGAGATAACTGTTATGGCTGAGTTGCCGCAGGTTGAGGAAATATAGCAGCGTCAGATTTGTCAGCCAGAACAGCCCGACGCCCAAAGAAATTCGTAAATTTCTATAATCGTGCGCTTGCAGAAATTGCACAACCAGCGCGGCGCCGATTCCCGCAAGGACGAATAAAGCGGGATGCGAGACCCACAACGTTGCAACCCCGGCAATAGCGAGAAGAATAAAGCCCTTTCGGTTGAATTGACGTTGGAAAATTGGGAATGCGAACCATACGAGACCGATCGCGGCAGCCGCGTCTACAATGTATTGTTTGGCTTCGACGGAATAATCTATGAGTTGCGGGTTGACCGCGAACAGGACGAGGGCGAGATATAAGCCTGCGCTTTGCAGCATCTTTTTAGCAAGCAGGTAAAACAATGCGAGCGAGACGATTCCCATAAGGAAAGGAAAGAAACGCAGGACGATCTCTTGTCGTCCAAAGAGCGCGTTGAAGAATTTTTCAATCAGCAGAAACCCCAGCGGCGCGCCTTGGTTATATTCCAGCGGCTGGAACATACCTGCGAAATTTCGATTGACGATGTTCAACGCCAGCATGGCTTCGTCTGCCCAGAGAGAGCGCCCGCTTAGATATTGCCGCAGGCGCAGAATAAACCCGATGAAGAGAGGCGCCCATTCCCATGAGAGATATTTTTTCCAATGCGTCATTGCTGTCAATTATAGAACAGGACGAGGAAACGAAGTTAACTGTCTTGCCGGGAAGAAATACGCGCCGCAGTTGTGTAATTCAACTTTAGGGCTTAAAATATGTCATCATGTTTCATCAGGACGATAGTCAGCCTCCCAGTTTTGACGAGGCGTTAAATTTCATCGTTGCGGAGGTCGGTTTGCCTCCTGCGTGATAGTTCACTTGTGAGGAGGCAGTTATGCTCGCTATCTATAAAACCGTTGAGGGTGGAATTAAACAATTGGAGTCCATGGAAAATGGCTCGTGGGTCAAAGTGGTGGATCCAACTCCCGAGGAAATTCAACAACTGACGCAATGGGGCGTGGAGCCTGAATATATTCAGTATTCGCTCGACCTGGACGAAACGCCGCGCATGGAACGCGATGAAGAATATACATTTATTTTGATTCGTATTCCACACGCTCAACTTGAGAGCGACCCGCCCTATATTACCGTTCCGCTGGGAATTTTTATTCGCGGGAATGCAGTGGTTACGATCTGCCGTTACGAGAAAGAGTTGTTTAATGCGTTGGCGAATGGGAAATATCGTTTGTTAAAAACGGGCAAACGCTATCGTTTCGCGCTGTACATTTTTCTAGAGGTCGCTATGCGTTATCTGGCGAACCTGCGCGAAATCAATCGCGCCACCGAAGCGCTCGAAGATCAACTGCAAAAATCCACGCGCAACCGCGAAGTGCTTGAGTTGCTCAAATATCAAAAAAGTCTCACCTATTTTTCTACGGCGCTCCGTTCGAACGAGGTAATGATGGAGCGCGTGCAACGCACGCAGATCTTCAATTATTACGAGGAAGATAAAGACTTGCTGGAAGACGTGCTTACGGAAAATCAACAAGCGATTCAGATGACCAGCATCAACACTGAAATTCTGTTGAGTATGATGGACGCTTTCGCTTCGATCATCTCAAACAATCTCAACGCCGTGATGAAAGCGCTTGCCGCCATCACGATTGTGATCAACGTCCCTACCGTAGTCGCTTCATTCTATGGTATGAACGTCAAATTGCCGGGCGAAGACCAACCGTTTGCTTTTCTACTTGTCTTCGGCGTTTCGCTGATCCTGACCGTTTCGGCCACTTTTATTTTATACAAACGCGACTGGTTTTAACATGCGCGCTGAGTTGCTCTATGATGCGAAAGCCGAACTGGGCGAAAGCCCTGTTTGGGATTTGCGCGCGCAAACGTTGTATTGGCTGGATATTTTCGGCAAGCGTATCTATGCTGACGCGGATAAGATTGCTGAATTGGATGAATTTATCGGATGTCTTGCCGTTCGCCAGCGCGGCGGACTCATCCTCGCTAAACGCCTCTCTTTTTGGACCTTCGATCTGAATTCTTCCTCGTCAACTTTTCTTGCCGCTCCGGTGGGTGAACCAGCGTCGAATCGCTTCAACGACGGCAAATGCGATCCGCGCGGACGTTTCCTCGCCGGCACGATGGACCTCAACGAGAAGGATCCAACGGGTTCATTGTATTCCTTCGACGGAAAATCCATCGTGAAATTATTATCCAATGTCGCTATCTCCAACGGATTAACATGGAGCGCCGATGGCAAAGTTCTTTACTATATTGACACGCCCACGCGTCAAGTGAAAGCCTTTGACTACGATTTGGATTCAGGCGCGATCGCTGACTCGCGTGTCGCGGCGACTGTCCCCGCATCTCTTGGCTGGCCCGACGGCATGACCTCCGATTCGCAAGGCAACTTGTGGATCGCCATGTGGGGCGGAGCGCAAGTCACAAAATGGAATCCGAATACGGGTCAATTGTTGGAGCAAATCCCTGTGCCAGCGCTTCAACCGTCATCGTGTGCCTTTGGCGGAAAGAACATGAACGAACTCTTCATCACTTCCGCACGAAAAGGTTTGGACGACGCGACATTGAACCAGTATCCGTTTTCGGGCGGTGTCTTTCGCGTGGAGACGAACGTCGAAGGTCTGCCGCTGTTCGAATTCGCGGGGTAAAATCGGAGTATGAAACGCATCGAATACATTGATATTGCGCGCGGCATCGGCATTCTGCTGGTCGTGCTGGCGCACAATGATTTCGGATTTATTTCGCAATACGGCTACGAGGTTATCTATTCGTTCCACATGCCGTTATTCTTTTTGCTTTCGGGATACTTTATTAAAACGAATATTTCGTTTTTCGAATTTATTAAAAAACGTTTTCATTCCTTGTTAAAGCCGTTCTTGTTCACGCTTTTCCTCATTTATTTTACTTCCGTGTCGTTTGAAAAAATGGGATTTGAAACCGCGCTGCGACGCATCGTCAAATCGCTGTATGGAACGGGCATGTATATTGACTGGGTACAGCTGTGGTTCTTGCCGAATTTATTTGCGGTCAGTTTGTATGCGTTTCTGTTCATTGTCGTCGTCGGCAAGCTGAACAATCGCTGGTTGCGGCTGGGAATTTTAACCGCTACGCTGGCGCTCTCGATGCCTTTCCTTGACGCGTTCTACCCGTTTTCGATCTCGATCTTGGGCGGAACGTATGAGTTTTTCGGTTTGCCGTTCAGCCTCGACTTGATCCTACTGAGCGGATACTTTTACATTTTAGGCAGCGAGGTCCGGCAGATTGCCGATGAAACGACGTTTGACAATCCTTGGATTATGATCGGTTCCGGGGTCGTCGTCCTTGCGATGAATTATTTCATTAAGTCGCCAATTGATCTGAACACGCGCTTATACAGCTCGTTCTTGATCAACACGATTGAAGCGCTCGTGGGGATTTTGTTCACGCTGGCATTGTCGCGTCAGATCGAATTACATACAAACAAACTCGCCGCGCTAATGAAATACTTCGGGCGCATATCACTCATTATCTTGATCTTCCACGTTCCTATTCAAGATTTCTGGGGAAAGAAAATACTGGCGGTCACAGGCAACCTTCCGCTTTCGATTTGGATCGCGTTTGCGATGGGCGTAGGCGGTTCGGCGCTGATCTACGAATTATTCATCCGCTACAACCCTGTTGCCTCGTGGTGGTTCGGCAGAAAAGCAGAAGAGTTTCCCGTGCGGAACGTCGCTGTGGAATAGAACCTACAATATAAGAAAATCCCTCCGTGCGGAGGGATTTTCTTATGATTTGTCCGTCGAGCCGATGATCGCCGTCTTACGATCTTGTTCGTCTTGCACTACGCGGATGCCGTTGATGACCTGATTAGACACGCGTTCCAGTTCATCTTGCAACTGTGTAAGGATTCGTATTACATAATCGTTAGCGTCGTCGCGCGTGTTTTCAGCTTCGGCTCGCGCTTGCGAAAGGATTTGTTCCCCGCGTCGTTGCGCTTCCTGTACGACCAGCTCCTTGGAAGAGAGTTGGTCTGCTTTTTGACGCGCAAGTTCGAGGGTGCGATTCGCCTCTTCCTGCGCTTGCGCCAACAGGCGGTCGCGTTGACCGAGCAACTGCTGCGCCTTCTTCACCTCTTCGGGGATGGCGATGCGCATCTGGTCAATGATGTCCAACATGCGGTCTTCATCCACCATCACGTTGCGCGTGAGCGGGATAGATTTGCTCTCGTTAAAGAGTTCTTCGAGTCGGTCAATCAGTTGCAAGATGTCCATAGAATACTCCCTCGGAAAACTTACCGAAGAGCCTGAAGCATTTCCTTGTTATGCCTAAGAATTTTGTTTACCGCAGTCTGCAAATCTGCTTTTTTTTCTTTTGCATATTCTTCAACGAAGGCTGCAAGGTTGTCGTCAAGATAAATTGGCAGTTTTAAAATAACATCAGGACGGTAAAACTTGCCCTGCTCGCCTTTGGAAAAATCATATTGTTTCTTCATCATGTTTAGCGCCTTTCGTGATATTGATGCGCTTCTGCGCCAATCGTGACCCAGCGGTCTTCATTTTCACTATGCGGTTCATCAAATATTGATATTGCAAATGGGTCAAGAAAGACTCTGGCGGCGCGTTCGAAACTAACGCCATGCTTTTGCAGGTTCTGCCTTGCTTTGACAGGGTCCCAATCAAACTCGTATTGCATGGATGTTGCCTACCGCCTTGGAACAATTCTAGCACAGATTAATCCCGAAGCGAGTTGGGGACGGCAGGTTGATCGCCGAGGCTGGCGGCTTTTTCTTTAAAGGCTTTGATCACGAACGGGGGAGCCATGCTTGTAATATCGCCGTTCAGCATGGCGATCTCGCGGACGGTGGTGGAGGAAAGGAAGGTATGCTCCTCCGCTGTGATGAGCGCGACAATTTCGATGTCGGGCGCGAGGCGGTGATTCGCCAACGCCATGCGGAACTCAAACTCGAAGTCCGAGAAGACGCGCAATCCGCGCACGATCACCTGCGCTTCGATCTTGCGCGCAAACTCGACGGTAAGTCCGCTGTAGCCCGTCACCTTGATCTTCGAGTTGCCTTTGAACGCTTCTTTCACGAGATCAATTCGCTCTTCCGGCGAGAACATCAACGATTTGGACGGCTTGTCGTAGACCGCCATCACAACCTCATCGAAAAGACGCGAGGCGCGTTCGGCAATGTCAATGTGACCGAGGTGGATGGGGTCGAACGTTCCAGGAAATAAGGCTCTGACCATGTTAGTCGTTTAGTCTCCTAGTCAAATAGTCCTATAGTCGTATAGTCTTATAGTCGTCGAACACTAAAACTGTCGGTTGGTCGCGTTTATCAGACCACACGACCAACTAACTAACGGACTAACTAACGTCGCCCTTCCCCTCACCCCAAAATCTTCCAAGGGATTCGGCGAGGAGTTTATGTTCGGGCTGACTCAAGTCCGCATCTTTCTCGAAGACGGCTTGCGCCTCCCTTCGGGCTTTCTCGATCAATTTGACGTCGGTGATGCTCGCCATGCGGAGGCTGTTGGCGAAGCCTGCCTGGCGCGTGCCGAGAAATTCGCCAGGACCGCGAATCTGCAAATCTTTTTCCGCCAGCACGAAGCCGTCGTTCGACTCCGCCATGATCTGCAAGCGTTCGTTTTCGGTGGCGTCTTCGCGCGTGGGGATGAGCAGACAATACGATTGATCCGCGCCGCGCCCGACGCGCCCGCGCAGTTGATGCAGTTGCGCCAAACCGAAGCGATCCGCGCCTTCGATGAGCATCACGGTGGCGTTCGGCACATCCACGCCGACTTCGACAACGGTGGTCGAGACTAGGATGTTATATTGCTTGTCGCGGAATTTCAACATCGTCTCGTCTTTTTCGGCGGGACGCATCTTGCCGTGCAGTAATCCCAATTTCAAATCGGGGAAGACTTCCTTCGAGAGAGTCTCGTAATCGTCCACGGCGGCGCGGGCTTCGATCTTTTCACTTTCCTCGATGAGCGGATAAATGATGAACGCCTGTTTGCCGTCCTTGATTTGTCCGCGCAACAATGTAAACGTTCGCTCGCGTTCTTGCGGACGAAGCACAAACGTGTTGATCGGGATTCGCCCAGCGGGCATTTCGTCCATGATGGAGAGGTCGAGGTCGCCGTAGAGAGTCAACGCAAGCGAGCGCGGAATCGGCGTGGCGGTCATCACGAGCAGGTGAGGATTCGTCCCTTTGCTGCGTAACTCCGCGCGTTGTTCGACGCCGAAGCGATGTTGCTCGTCAATGACGGCGAGTTGCAAGTCTTTGAATTGGACAGGTCCTTCGATGACGGCGTGTGTGCCGATAACGATTTTTATCGAGCCATCGGCAAGCCCCGCGCGGATTTGTTCTTTTTCCGATTCAGGCGTATCACCGACGAGCAACCGAATCTCTTCTGGATTCAAAATACCTTTCAAAAGATTCGTGAAGTTGCGATAATGTTGCTCCGCAAGGATCGAAGTGGGAGCCATGATCGCGGCTTGCGAAGTCTCCGCAGGAGGCGCGTTATTGCTTGTTATCACCGCAGCGGCTAAAGCCGCTACTACGGTCTTCCCCGAACCGACATCGCCTTGCAAGAGTCGATTCATGGGTTTGCCCGAGTCGAGGTCGGCGCGGATGTCGGCGATGGCGCGTTCTTGCGCAGACGTTAGGGTGAAGGGAAGGCTTGTCTTTAGCGAATCAAGCTGCCCGTCCGAAAGAACGAAGCGGCGCGCATCCACCGACTGCCAATCGCGGCGTTGTCGCAGAACTCCCATTTGCAGATAAAAAATTTCGTCGAACGCGAGTCGCTCGCGCGCGGCTTTCAATTTTTCCTGCGACGATGGAAAGTGAACTTGCAACAACGCTTCGCCAAGCGGCATGACTCGCGCCGCGTTGCGAACGCTTTCGGGAATCGAATCGACGACGGCGGGCGCGAAATATTCGACAACCTGCTTCATCACATTGCGCAGCCATTTTTGCGTGATGCGTTCGGCAAGCGGATAGATCGGCACGATGCGATTCGTGTGCAGGTTTTCGACCTCCACCGATTCCCAATCGGGGCTGTTCATCACGAGGCGACCGAGATATTGATCCACCTTGCCCGAAACAGAGATCGCGTTGCCCTGCTTGAATCGATTCGCGAGCCACGGCTGATTGAAATACGAGAGGCGCAATCCGCCCGTGCCATCGCTGATGATGACCTCGACGATCGAAGCCTTGCCGCCGCGAATCGGACGCGTGTGCACGCTGTCAATCGTGCCGATCACCGTCACTTGTTCGCCGTAAAATAATTCTTTGATGGGCTTGAGTTGCGAGTAATCGTCGTAACGGCGCGGGTAGTAATACAACATGTCGCCGAGCGTGTACATTCCAAGTTTGGCGAACGTCTCCGCGTTTTTCGGACCGACGCCTTGAAGCACGGTCAACTTTGCATCGAGCGCGGCAGGCGTGGATGAATGACGCGCGCCCGCAACCGATTCGGATCGCGGCTGCGCAGGCGGACGCTGTCTTTGTTCGTGATGTTGTTGATGTTGCGGATGCGATTCTTTTCTCGGCTCGGATTCGGATTTGGGCTGACTCTGATTCTGCGGATGCGGACGCGGTTCCTGCCGCCCTTCAACCTGACTCGGCGCCTTCGGCTTTTGTTGCGCCTCAGGGTACGCGTCCCCGATGCGCTTCCACAACCCCTTCAACGCATCAGCGCGTGACTGTGGGCTGAGTCCATCGTAGGAGCGCAGTCTCTGCACGACGGCTTGAATCACCTCTTCGTTGATGTTATCTGCGCGGGCTTCCCCTTCCCAAAAGTTGAGCATCTCCGCCAGCCCGCCGATGATGGCGGTATTGGCATATCCGTTTTCATGTTCGAGCCGAAAGAATTTGCGTAATTTCTCCAATGAGGTCTGCATGAGAGGTATTTTATCATGGGGGAGGAATCAAGAACTCGGAGGTCTCCAAGACCTCCGAGTTCTGACTGCGCCATTTGATACAATCACTCTAACTTTCTTAAATCCGAGGCAACCATGTCAAAACCAACCTTCAAATGGGACGACCCTTTTTTACTCAACGACCAACTGACCGACGAAGAGCGGATGATCCGCGACGCGGCGCGGAAGTATTGTCAGGATAAGTTACAACCGCGCATCCTGGAAGCGAATCGTAAGGAAATCTTCCATCGCGAAATTATGGATGAAATGGGCGCGCTCGGTTTGCTCGGCTCGACCATCTCCGAAGAATACGGCGGTGCAGGCTTGAATTATGTTTCGTATGGATTAATCGCCCGCGAAGTGGAACGCGTGGATAGCGGCTATCGTTCGGCGATGAGCGTGCAGTCGTCGTTGGTAATGCATCCGATTCATGAATACGGCACGGAAGAGCAAAAGAAAAAATACTTGCCAAATTTAGCCAGCGGAAAATGGATCGGCTGTTTCGGGCTCACTGAACCAAATCACGGAAGCGATCCCGCCAGCATGGAAACCCGCGCAAAAAAAGTGGACGGCGGTTACGTTTTGCAAGGCAACAAGATGTGGATCACCAACTCGCCCATCGCGGATGTGTTCGTGGTGTGGGCAAAACTTGATGGCGAGATTCGCGGCTTCATTCTCGAAAAAGGGATGAAAGGATTATCCGCGCCGAAGATCGAGGGGAAGTTCAGTCTGCGCGCCAGTTCGACGGGTGAGATCGTGATGAACGAAGTGTTCGTGCCTGATGAAAATATTTTTCCGAACGTGAAAGGCTTGGGCGGTCCGTTCGGGTGTTTGAACAAGGCGCGGTATGGGATCGCGTGGGGAGCGTTGGGCGCGGCGGAATTTTGCTGGCACGCGGCACGGCAATACACGATGGATCGTCCGCAGTTTGGACGTCCGCTGGCGGCGAACCAGATCGTTCAGTTGAAATTGGCAAATATGATGACAGAGATCACACTCGGCTTGCAAGCCGCATTACGCGTAGGACGATTGATTGACGAAGGCAAGTCCGCGCCTGAGATGATCTCGCTGGTCAAACGTAACTCCTGCGGCAAGGCGTTGGAGGTTGCGAGAATGTCGCGCGATATGCACGGCGGCAACGGCGTGTCAGACGAGTTCCATGTGATTCGGCATGTGATGAATCTGGAGGCGGTGAACACGTATGAGGGGACTCACGATATCCACGCGTTGATTTTAGGGCGCGCGCAAACGGGCATTCAGGCGTTTTCGTAAAAAAGAACCCCCGTCATTGCGAAGAGGGCTTTGCCCGACGAAGCAATCCCCTACGAGGACGATGTCTCCAACACGGTTTGCCTTCGTTGATTATCACGGAGATTGCTTCGCTCGCTAACGCTCGCTCGCAATGACGGATTTTACTGCCGCGAATCCCAAACCATTCGCGCCCAAATGCGCGCCGATCACCGGCGTGACATTGATCAATAAAATATCGCGCGGAACAGATTTGTGCTGACGTTCCATCGCGCCGCGCAATAATTCTTTTGCGCGCGCAGGCGCGTTTGTATGCAGGATCGCCAGCCGTTCCATTTCGCCTATCTCCAGCAACAAGTTCAGTATGCGCTGATTGGATTGCTTTGTTGTGCGCGTCGCGCCGACGGCTCTGACATGACCGTTGCGAATTTCAACTAACAGTTTGATGGATAGCAGTCCTCCAAATTTGGCGATCACGCCGGGGACTCGTCCGCTGCGTTTGAGATTTTCCAGCGTATCGAGCGCGGCGAAAACGGATAATCTTTTACGCGTCGATTCAACAGCATCCAACGCGGCTTGTAAACCAAGTTCGGCTGATTCGGCGGCGGCGAGGACTTGAAAGCCGAGTCCCAACGAAAGCGAGCCGCTGTCTATGACGGTGATTTTATTTGGGAAATCTGCCGCCGCCTGTCGCGCAGAATCGATCGTAGCGGATAATGTCTCTGCAACATGGATGGAGAGGATGTGATCGCAGCCGTGTGAGAGGAGTGATTGGTAACGGGTTGCGAAATTTCCGATCGAAGGCGCGGCAGTCGTCGGGTATGGATGAAGCGTATTTAACTGGTTGTAGAAGTCTTCGCGTGAGAGTCCAATTCCATCCGCATATTCTTTTCCATTCAAAATCAGTAGAGACGGAACAACCTCAAGCGCATATTGCTCCGCCAAATAGTCTGGAATGTCTGACGTTGAGTCGGTGACGATGCCAAGTTTCATGTTATGGGATTGGAGGAAGCGTTTCCATAAACCAGGTGGTGAAGTATGTCGGTCCGTCTTTTGTATAGCGGAATAATGCGATCCACCTGCCGTTATCAAGCAAGCCCCACACGTCCGACCCTGACGGGTAATATTGGAGCAACATGGCGGAATTGCCCTGCGTAAAATCGAACTTGCTCAAGGCGCTGTCTGCTTTGGGTTCCACCCTGAAGGGTTGTGTAACGGTCGCTGTGATGGACCTGGGGAGCGTTGGGAATGGTTCCAACAGCTCCATTTGAATCCATGCGGGTTTGCCGGTGACGAAGGGCCAGTAGATCGGTCCGTGCGGAGTTTCTACCCAGAGGGTTCGTTTGGTCGTCGGATTCCATGTCACAAGGACAAATTTGTGCACGAGATCGGGATCGGTCAGGTAATTGACTTTATCGGCGGATGGCGGTTGATCGAAATCTAAAGTCTTTACCCGCCCCCAACCGTTTTGGATTGTTTCAACGACAATGATATTGCCTCCCATGGTTAGGCTGTCTAGGAAGGGGAAGCCCCGCCAATTGAATAGCGCGATGTCGTCTCGCTTTAAATAGTGCAATTTTTTGAAATTATTGTTATTAAGCTCGTCCATGTATTTTTCCCACGCGTTGTTTAACTCTGTGCGAAATGTGCCCGCTTTCGTCGAGGGATCGGGCATTAATTGCGCGATCTCCGGTGTTTGCTTGGGGTATCTCCAATCAGCGCCTTGCGTGCGCGATGTATAGTTATACATGGCGAGTTGATTGTCGTGTTTTATACGATAATACTGGACGTTGGGTTGGGATGGAAGGCTTTGCGCCTCGAGCGGCGGCATAAACGTGGCAGTCGCTTCGAGCGTGAATGTGCTTCTCGGCGTGAAGGTGATCGTCGGCGTAACGCTTGCGAACGGTTGCGCATTTTGCGTTTGCGTAGCGGCGGCGGCGGCGGTCTGTTGAATGTATAGCTGAATCGCGTTTGCATCAGCGATGGGAGGAGCGGATAAGCTTGCTGGCGGCGAACAGGCTGGCGCGAGAATTAATGCGATAAGAAGCAACGACGCTTGTTTGATGCGAACAACTATTTTCATGATTCGATAATTTCGTGGACGCGTCCCACTTCGCCGCTTTGTAAACGAACCTTAATTCCATGCGGGTGGCTGGGAGATTTTGTAAGGATATCTTTGATCGCGCCCTGGGTTAATTTTCCTGTGCGTTGATCTTGTTTCTGGACGATCATCACGATCATGGCGGGCTTGAGATCGGCGCGTAAGGGATAAGGCATAACGCTTAAGGTCCTGGCGTGCTAGGCGTTGGCGTTTCGCTTGGCGAAGGAGGAGTATCGGTAGGCAGCGACGGCGTTTCTGAAGGCGGCGGAGTGACGGTGGGCAGGGGTGGAGTCGCGCTTGGCGGCGGAGGAGTAATAGACGGCGTGTTCGTAGGGATAAGTGTGAGAGTCGGCTCAGGGGTCGGGGTAGGTGGGTTGAAGATTAGTACGACGCGCTTTTCGGCATAGAAGTCTTCTCCGTTCTCGAGATAGATACGAAGTGTGAGCCTATGAGTTGAGACGCCTTCTAGATCCCAAGTAAAGATGTCGTTCGCTGATTTAATTCTCCTGTTGTCTTGCATGAGAATTGTCCAGTGGTCGGGGTCGTCGCCTTCGCCGACTTCGAGCCGCCAACCGGTGAAATCGCCTTTGGTCACGTCAATGACGCCTCTGATGGTAAGCGATAACTGATCAATGGTGTCGCCGTCCTTGAGATTGGAAAATTCGAGGATCGGGCGCGGATCGTCGTTGGAACATTCCCGGTCGGGCGCAAAGAAAGGGTTGCGCGGCATATCGTGCGCGTCGAGCCAAGCTTTGCCGTCGCTTGTGCGCAACCATTTACGCCCCGAAGGATCGTTAACGTTCATAACGAGTTCGTTTTTAGAGAAATCGGGACAGGCATTGCCGGCGATAAGCCCGGTCCATGTGTCAATTTTTGTTTGGCGCAATAGGTCTTGCGAAGCGGGTAAGGGTGGTTGATCGCTGGCGAAGAGCTCGCTGCGTTGACCGCCTTTGCACCAATTGGACGGCTCGGCGCCAGAGACTGCGCAGATGATTCGCTCGACGATGCCCGACGGAAAGGTGAACGGCGTAGGCGCGTGATTCGGGCTGACGATGGGCTCGGCATAGGTCATGAACGACGCCCAAATCGGTGCGGCACCGGTCGTACCGGAGGTATTGATCATGGGAGTGTAGTCTGCGTTGCCGACCCACACGCCGGTGACAAGATCGGGGGTGTAGCCAATCGTCCAATTGTCGTAGACATTGACCCCGCCCGCGCCGCGCGGGTCGCCGGCGGTGCCAGTTTTGACGGCGGCTTGGAAGGGCAGGTTTAATACGGAATTTGCGCCGAACATCCACGCGCGCGCTTGATTGTCTGAAAGGATGGATGAGATTAGGAAGGCGTGTTCGGGACGGACGACTTGCTCCGCTGGCGGCGACTGGTATTCGTAGATTATGTTGCCTTTAAAGTCTACGATTTTGAGGATAGCGACAGGCGGGAGTTTTTTACCGCCGTCTGCCAACACGGAAAAGGCGGAGGTCATCTCTAACAAACTGACCTCGCCGCCGCCGAGCGTAAGCGCAAGTCCGTATTGATCGCCAGCAAGGCTGGCGATCCCGAGTCGTCGCGTCATAGCGATCATGCCGTCTTCTTCGGGGGTGTTCGGGTCATCGTATACGCCGACGAATTCCAGAGCTTTGACCGCTGGGATGTTGAATGAGTTGGCGAGCGCGGTCCGTACGGTGACGGGTCCATGAAATCGGCCGTCGTAGTTAATCGGCGAGTAGGGCGGATTCGCTCCGTCGGGGAAGTCGGTCGGCACATCCCAAATGAGCGTTGCAGGCGTCCAGCCTTTTTCAAATGCGGCGAGGTATGTGATCGGCTTGATCGCGGAACCGGGCTGACGCGTTGGGCTGTCTGCCATGTTGATTTGACCGGCGATGGCATCGTTGTCGAAGTCGGGCGAGCCGACCATTGCGAGGATTTCACCGGTCGAGGGTCTGATCGCTACGAGGGCGCCGTTTTTGGCGTTGTTAGCGGCGATCGCCTGTACTTGTTCTGTAACTAGCCGTTGCGCTTCGTCTTGCAGCGTAGGATCAATCGTCGTGTAAACGATAAACCCCGAGCGATAAATAGTCTGTGCGTCGTAACGCTCTTCCAGTTGTTTGCGGATGAAATTTACCCAATGCGGATATTTGGCGTTAAAACTCGGTGTGGCGAAGTGATATGTTTTGATGTAATCTGCCGCTTGTATCGCCGCCATTTGGTCTACGCAAACGGGCGTGTCGCTGTTACTGACGGCGATGCAGCCTTGCGTTTGACTTAAGCCGAACATCAGAACTAACACTTGCTGTTGGCGCGCCAGGGTGATCTCGCGATTCGTGTAAATATCATAGACTGACGGCGATTGCGGCAAACCTGCGAGGAATGAGGCTTCGGCGAGCGTCAGTTGGTTCGCCGTTTTGTGGAAGTACGTTTCCGCTGCGGCTTCGATCCCATAGGAGAGATTGCCGTAATAAATTTCATTCAGATATAGTTCGAGAATTTCGTCTTTGGAGTAGCGGCGTGTGATCTCTGCCGCGAGGATGATCTCGCGCGCTTTACGCGAATACGTCCGCTGAGCGCGTTCTTCAGGAGAAAGCATTAAGGCACGCGCCAATTGTTGTGTGATCGTAGACGCGCCGCCGCCTTGCCCGTCGGTGCGGTAGTTATCCCACAGGGCGCGGAGGATTGCCATCGGGTCGAAGCCCGGATGCGTATAAAAATCTTTATCTTCGGTGGCGATCGTCGCCGCGATGAGCGCGGGAGAAATTTGCTCCAAAGTTACATACGTTCTTCGCCCGGCGGAAGGGTCGAGAATCTCGTAGAGTGGATTTCCGTTGCGATCGAGGATGCGCGTGGTTTCAAATTGCGATGCCCGGTTTTTTAGATCGTTCACGCTAGGGAGCGTGCGAGCGATCGAATAATATGAGTAGATCAGCGCCGAACCGCCGAGGATGGCGAGGATGACGCCGCCGAATAACGCTAGAATTAAGCCGCGCACAGCGCAACCGCCGGCGCGTTTCCAATCGAAAGACGTTGTCGCGGAAGCGGATTTGAGCGGCTGACTTGGCGGCGAGATTTGCCTTTCCTCCCTGCGCCTCTGTCCTGCTGAAAGGGGCGGCTGAGGCGCGGGATGCGGCTGACTGGCGCGTTCGTATGCGATGGGCGAAACGCGCGTTCCTTCCAGGTCCACCTCGTGGACGCGGCGCGGAAGCGGCATGTTGTTCTCATCTAGAGCGATGTGTAACGGCTCGGAATTTCCGTCGTCTAAACGGAGCGTTTCCGCAGGGTCGAAGTACAGCGGCGGGGTCTGCGACGCTGTGCTTGCCTTCGTTGTTCCTCGTTCGTCCGCCGTCGGTTCGATAGGGACTTCGGCGCGCGTCTCAGCTTCGGAGTCGATCAGGCGTCTTATTTTTTTAATTCGGTCTTCTTCGTTTTCCGTCATTGATTCTTCGTTTAGTTAAGAGGGTTTGCTCATGATCAAAACGTTCCATACGCCGCGATGGCATACTTCGTCGTTTTGATTTTTCACTTCGAGGTTAATTGTCACCGCGCCGCCGCCGATGCGCGGAAGCGCTTTGGTCTCGGTTGTGACCAACTCCACATAAATGGTATCGCCGATAAACACCGGCTTGACGAACTTCCAACTCGTCACTTCACGGAAGGCGATGACCGTGCCGTCCATCAAGCCTGTCTTCCACGCCAGCCCTGAAGCGATAGATAGCCCCAGCAATCCGTGCGCAATCTGTTTACCGAAAGGGGTTGTCTTGCTGAATTCGGGGTCGGTATGAATGCGATTGTCGTCGCCTGAAAGCCGCGCAAAGTCCATAATGTCAGATGCGGCGATCGTGCGTTTCCCAGTCACGGTCTTTTCGCCGACGTTAAATTCTTCAAAATATTTGCCCATTGCAGTCTCCTTCGTCTGATAACTGGATTATACCCTTTGACCTCACGCCTTTCTGCCGTACAATACGACTCTATGCGCGATTGGTCTCTGACTCCCGGCGATCCGCTTTGCCTCGTTCTTGCGGCGGATTCGCGTTTCTCTGCCTGCGATTATCTCGACGATCAAAGTTGGGAACTCGAATTTGGCGGCGCCGAACCCGCCGCGCTGGCGTTGCATACCACCTATGGTTTACGCGCAAAAGCGATGCGTATCTTTTATCGCTTTTGCGAAGGCAACAAGACGGTTAGCGACCCCGCGGCTTTCGTGCAGCCTCCGGCGGTGCGCCGTTTTTACCCGAACTTTCTTGTTATTGAATACGCGCCGCTGCCCACTATTGACGTAACCGCCGAGTATTGGGTTCCACAATCTAATGCGGCGGCAGGACGCATAACGCTGGTCAATAGATCGAATAAAGATCGAACGATCGCGCTTGAATTATGCGCGGTATTAAGCGCCCTCGAAGGTCAAGGAATGGCTGCCGCGCAAATTCAGATGGTGAACGTTCTTGCAGGACGAAGCCGTGGACTTTCCCCGATTCTCTTCATGACAGGCGGTCCGACGCACGGCGCGCGTCCCCAGCCTTCGCTCTTGTTAAACCTCGAACTGAGTCCCGGCGCGACGCGCCAATTCAGTTGGGCGCATGCCGCAACCGATGACGCGCAAACGTCCTTCGCGCTTGCACGCCAAACGGCGGCGCGTCCGTGGGACGCTGAACGTGCGCGAATCGAACTGACGAATGCCAGCCAGACGATTGACGTTTCTACGCCAGAGCCTGATTGGAACGCGGCGTTTGCGCTGAGCCAATCTGCCGCGTTCCGGCTGCTCTTCCCGCCGAACGACCATTTGCCGAACCCTTCAATCGTTTCTTCGCGCGGACCGGATAGCGGCTATTCGCTCAAAGGCGATGGCTCGGACTACCCCGCCGCGTGGAGCGGACAAACGCCTTTCGACGCGTACTATTTGCAGGAAGCGCTGCCTGCTTCGCCCGCCGCGCTGAGCTTGTTGAAAAACTTTATCGCTGTGCAAAAAGAGGATGGCGCGATTGACGACAAACCCGGTTTCGCCGGTCAGCGCGGGCGCTGCCTCGCCGCGCCGTTGCTCGCCAGCCTAGCGTGGAAACTATACACAAGCTCGGGAGATGAAGATTTCCTAAAGCAGGCGTTCCCCGCCTTACAAAAATTCTTTTGGGCGTGGTTTTCCCCCAAACGCGATAAGGATCGCGACGGCGTTCCGCAGTGGAAACATATATTGCAAACGGGCTTCGAAGAAAACCCGCTGTTCGACTCATGGCATCCGTGGTCGTTGGGGGGCGATATTTCACAAGTTCACAGCCCTGAATTGGAAGCATTACTGTACAACGAGGCGGAATGTTTGATGCGAATAGCGGAAGCGTTGGGAAAGCGCGATATGCTGACTTTGTTTCGCGAGCAAGCTGCAAAATTGCGCGCTTCGATTGAAGCGGCATGGCAGGAGCGAGCGAGTCTGTATCATTACCGTGAGCGCGAAACCGGGTCAAGCTTGGAAGGTAAAACGTTGGCGACCGTGAGCGGGTCGGGGGTGACGGCGGTAAAGTTAAATCTTGAAGGACAGTTTCGTTTGCAGATTGAGGTGCGCACACAAAGCCCGAAAGCGAAGCGTCCGCGCATCCGCCTTTATCAATGGGCTTCGAAAGCCGCCGATGAAACGATCGAGAGCGGCGATTATCAATGGAGCGGCGAAGGCGCGACGTATACTACTCAAAAAATATATTCAAAACTGGCAAAAATCTCTGTGCGCGGGCTGGACGATGAAGATACGGCGATTATCCGCACGCTGGATTACGCCATGGAAGACCATACGCTCTTTATGCCGCTTTGGGCGGGAGCGCCCGACGCAGCACGCGCTCAGCGGATCGTAGAGCGCGCGTTGTTAGACGAGTCGCGTTTCGACCGCCCGTTTGGAGTTCCCGCTTGCCCGTCGTTGAAGCAACCCGCAGCGGAGATCGTCGCGCAGGCGGTTCATCTGATGTGGAATTTGTTTATCTGCGAAGGTTTATTGCGCTACGGTTTTCGCAAAGAAGCGGCGCGATTGTTCGAGCGGAACATGTCGGCGGTGATTCAAAACCTGAAGATGAATCGCGCTTTTTATGCGCGCTATCATGCTGAGCGCGGCGCAGGCATTGGCGAGCGCAATGTCTTAAGCGGGCTTGCGCCGACCGGCTTATTCTTGAAAATTCTCGGCGTGGAAATTCTTTCGTCAACGCGCGTGCGGCTTACAGGCGAAAACCCCTTTCCGTGGGATGTGACGCTGCGCTTCAAAAGGCTGACCGTGATACGCACACGCGCGCGCACGGAGGCGATCTTCGCTAACGGCGCATCCACGATTGTAGAGAATGGCGCATCGGCGGTAGTGGAAGCCTAGCGCGATGAAAGCGAGCATGAGCGCACAAACAGGCGAACAATCTGCGATTAAGTACATAGATTTATTTTGCGGCATTGGAGGGTTTCGGCTCGCCGCTCATCAGACTTTTGAAGCGCATGATGTTGCCGCTGAATGCGTCTTTTCATCGGATATTGACCCGCACGCTAGAGAGACCTATCGCGCTAATTTTGGAGAATACCCCGCGGGCGATATTACGTTGATTCACGAACGCGACGTGCCCGATCACGATCTTCTGTTCGCCGGCTTTCCCTGTCAACCTTTCAGCATTATTGGCGATCGAAGAGGATTCGAAGACACGCGGGGAACATTGTTCTTTGATATTGCGAGGATTCTTAAGGCGAAAAAGACCAAGGCATTCATTCTGGAAAATGTGAAACAACTGGTCGGACACGACCGGGGGAAAACGCTGCAAAGGATATTGTCTGTTTTGAGCGATCTGGGATATACGGTGGATTATAAAATATTGAATGCGCTCGATTATGGCTTGCCGCAAAAGCGCGAAAGAATCTTCATTGTGGGCTTTGCTCAGCCAATGACGTATTGCTGGCCCTCCAAATTGCAGAATTATCAACCGCTGGCTGAATTATTGGAGAAGAATGTCGACCGGAGATACTATGCCTCAAACCATATTCAGCGTAAACGCGCCGCCGCGCATAGTTCTGCTAACGCTCCGTCCATTTGGCATGAGAACAAGACCGGGCATGTTTCGTCCTATCCGTTTTCCTGCGCGTTGCGCGCGGGCGCGTCTTATAACTATCTGTTGGTGAACGGCGAACGGCGGTTGACGCCGCGCGAGATGCTCAGGCTGCAAGGCTTCCCCGACTCGTTTAAGATCGTAGTTTCAGACTCGCAATTGCGTAAACAAGCCGGTAACGCCGTTCCTGTGAATTTGGCGCGAGCGGTTTTCGAATCCTTTTTGCCGACTTGGCTGACGACTCGAAGCGGCGCTCTGCCATGACTGACACATTTTCGACGAAAAAACGTTCCGAAATCATGCGGGCGATTAAATCGCGGGGCAACGCCTCGACCGAGAAGAAGCTTATTCAGCTTTTCAAAACGAATAAGATCTCCGGTTGGCGCAGGAATTCTACAATTCTTGGACGTCCTGATTTTGCGTTTCCTCAGCGACGTATTGCATTATTTGCGGATGGATGTTTCTGGCATGGGCACGGATGCAGAAACCTGACCCCCGCTCAAAATGCAGAATATTGGCGGAAGAAAATTCAAAGAAACATGGAGCGCGATAAGGAGGTGACGAGGACGCTGAAAAAACAGAATTGGCAGGTCGTCCGAATTTGGGAATGCGAAATTTCGCGCGGCGACATCGGAAAGCTTAAACGCCGCCTGTGATTGTGCGCTGAAACGCTTGCTAACTTTCGGCAATCCGGTATACTATTATTGTCATGATACAATACTTTTTAGGATTAACTCTTCAGGAAGCGAGGCGCCCGTGAACGACATAAAATCGCTTATGCTCGCCGTTGTGCAAGAACAAGACCACGACGACGCCGTCCACGCGCTGGTGGAGTTGGGACTGCCGGTCACGTTCTTTGTGAGCGCAGGCGGATTCCTTGCACAGCGCAACGCGACGCTGTTGATCGGCTTGCGCGAAGGACACGAAGCGGAAGCGATTAAAACGCTGGAAAATTCCAGCCGGCGACGAGTCGAATATCTTACGCTTCCCTTGGAAGGCTCGCCGTTGCCGATGGCGGCGCCGGTGCCTGTGACAGTCGGCGGAGCGACCGTTTTCACGTTGCCTGTCGAACGATTTGAAGAGATTTAAGAATGATTCGACACGAGAACATATGCCGCAAAAAACGCGAAGATTTCAATAGGCTTTGCAGCGATTCCTGCGCGCTTAGCGGTTAAGTAGGAGTTTATCTTATGAAAATGATCGTTCTTATCGTCAAAGACCACGATTCGGAAGCGGTGACGCAGGCGCTCACTGCGGCGGAGTATCGCGTCACGCGCGTTGCCTCGACGGGCGGATTCCTGCGCAGCGGAGTCGCTACTTTGCTTCTCGGCGTAGAAGATCAACGCCTTGAGGGCGCGATCGAGTTGATTCGTCAGAAGGTCGGCAGAGCGGAAGCGGGGGAGAAACGCGCTACGTTGTTCGTTGTTCCAGTAGAGCGCTATGAACAAGTGTAACTCCGCACATTCGCGTAGAAAGAGATCAACCCCGCTGGTTTTGGAGATTCCTGTGAGAAAAGTGCATCAGATTGGCGTCGCCATTTTCGTATTGATGTTGGTTGTAATGGCGTGCGGCGGAAGCGCGCCCACATCCCAAACGCCCACGACAGGCGATCAACTCGCGACGGTGGTCGCGGCTACACTTCAGGCGGCGAACCCTAACTTGTCGCCTGCTCCCGATTCCTCAACTTCGCAACCTGCGGCGTTGCTTCCTCATTCGTTATATTTTCTCAACAACGACTCTGTGAGCGGCGCGATCCAAGTCTTTCGACTCGCCGCCGACGGTAAGACGACAACGCAGATCACTTTTGAACCGTCTAATGTTGACGCGTATAGCGTTTCACAAGCGGATGGAAGCGTCGCTTATGTATCGAACAATCAATTGTTGCTGGTTAATGCAGATGGTTCGGGTCGTCGTATGATCGTGGATGGCGGAGCGATGGACGCCAACAGCCCGTTCGTCAATCAAGTCGACGCCCCGGTATTTTCTCCAGATGGGCAGACGCTCGCTTATGGATACAAAGGCTTGAACTTGTATTCGCTTGTCGGCGGCTCGGGCAACCTTGTTCTTGAAAATCAAATTGACAACGCAGGCGGACTTTCTTTTCCGAAGGAATTATACGCGCCTGACCAGTACTCTCCCGACGGCAATAAACTGCTCGTGAATTTGATGTATTACGAAGGCGGCATGGCGGCTGTGTATGTTCCCGCCTCCAATACGCTCATCCGTTTGACGGGGAGCGAAGGCGCGCTGACTTGTTGCGGCGAATCTTCGTGGACGCCGGACAGCGCGGCGCTTTATTCCGCCAGCCGCGAAAGCGGGATGCTGACGCCCGGAATGTGGCGATCGGACGCTTCCAGCGGACAGATCGTCGCCTTGACGCCCAGCGATTATGCGACAGGCGTGTTCAATTACGCGTACCGTCCCTACCTCGCCCCTGATGGACAATTATATTTCTTTTTCAACGCCGCAAATCAGGAATACGACCGTCGCGCGCCTCTACAGATGATGCGCTCTGCGCCCGATGGCGTTACGAATCGGGCGGCTTTACGTTCCGAGAATTTCGGTTCGATCACTGAAGCGTTATGGGCGCCCGATGCAAGTTTTGTCATTGTCGCCGATCCGCCACTTGACCAAGTCTATCGGGGCGGATTGGTCGAGTTATATTACACTGATGGACAAAAAGCGCCGATTTCGCTTGCGCCGTTCGGAATGATGTTTCAATGGGGACCGTAACATCCGCCCGCCGCTAGCCGGCGAGCACAAAGTTGTCAATTAGCCTTGTTTTCCCAATGACGACCGCCATTGAGAGCAAGGCTTTTCCTTTGATCGCGGTTAACTCGTCGAGAGTATCGTAATCGGCGCATGAGACGTATTGCGTCTTTGCCAGCGGTTCGCTTGCCAAGACTGCTTTCATCTGTGCTCTTAGCTTCTCCGCGTCCCTTTCGCCCGCCTCGTAAAGTTCCTTTGCCGCGCTCAACGAACGGAAGAGGACTGTTGCGGCTTTGCGCTGTTCGGCGTTCAAATATACATTGCGGCTGGACAGCGCCAGCCCGTCCGCTTCGCGCACAATTGGGCAGACGACGATATCAATCGGAAAATTTAAGTCGCGAACCATACGACGAACAACTGCCGCCTGTTGCGCGTCTTTTTGACCGAAATAGGCTTTGGTCGGTTGAATAATGTTGAATAGTTTGGCGACGACAGTCGTGACGCCGCGAAAGTGACCCGCGCGTGCCGCGCCTTCGAGCCGACTCGTTAATGCCTCAACCTCTACCCAGGTTTGATAGCCCTGCGGATACATGATTTCCGACGTGGGGGTCCATACGAGGTCGGTGAACGGTTCGATCAAGCGGAAGTCGCGTTTGAGGTCGCGCGGATACTTGGCAAGGTCTTCGTTTGGATTAAATTGAGCGGGATTGACAAAAATGGAGACGATGACGTACCGGCACTCATCCCTTGCGCGGCGGATCAGAGCTAGGTGTCCGGCGTGTAGAAAGCCCATAGTGGGGACGAATCCGACGGTCCCGTCAAGAATGAGACGAGCGTTTCGCGTTTCGTCTATTGTGGAGACTATTCGCATATTCATAATTTCTCTTGTTGACAGGAATAGAAAATATGTGCTAGACTTTAGTTATATTCACGAAAAGGAGCAACAATGGCTTACGCACACACTAATTCTAAAGGAACGACCTACTATTTGCACTCGAACGGCAGGATGTTTTTCTTCTCAAAAGAGATCAAAGAGAACGCCCTCGACGCCGTTCCGGCAGGTTATAACGTAGTAGAGATGAAGACGGGCATGCTTGTCTTGAAGAAGGCTCAGGCGGAACCCGCTGCGATGCCCGCTTCTGACGCGCCCGTTGGATAATGAAGATAGTATAACCTCGTTCGCCGCCGATCCGATAAAGGGATTAAAATAAGCGTCTGTAAATTCTTCTACCCATAGAAAGCGAGGAATATATGCCCGCGCTCAATCGAGTTCAGTTGATTGGTTATTTGGGGAAGGATCCCGAAAGCAAGTTCACTCCTACGGGAAAGAAAGTGGCTCATTTCAGCGTCGCCGTCACCCAGCGTTGGAAGACCGGCGGCGAAAGCAAGGAATACACCGAATGGGTCAACATCGAAGCGTGGGGTCGGCTGGGCGAGATCTGCCAGCAATATCTGAAGAAGGGAAGTCTCGTCTACATTGAAGGTCGGTTGAAGACCGACAAGTACGAAGACAAAGGCGAGACCAAGTACTTCACCAAGGTGGTTGCGCTGACGATGCAGATGCTCGACCGCAAACCAAGCGATGAACCCGTAATGACGGTGGAAGAGGAAGCCGCGGATTACGAGGCGTAAAACAAACAAAGAAGGACGATCCTGAAAAGGGTCGTCCTTTTTGATTCTGCCATTTCAAAATTTGTCATACAACCTTTCCCGAATGAAAACTGACATAACAAACGTGTAAATTTTAAAAGCAAGATTTGCCAGTACAATCCCGCCGCTCAACATTCCACTCATTCCAGAGGGAAACCATGCAAGGCAAGTCAAATCACATTCGCATCAAACGTAAACCATTCTATTTTGTTTTACTCCTCCTCATATTTGCCATCGCCACGCCTGTTCTCGCAGATTATCTCGGACCTAACCGCATCGTCACCGAAACGATTAGCGTCTGCAAAGTGGTTCTGTACGAATGTCAATACGTTCCCGCCAGAGACCTGTGGAAATACAAACCCGTGGACGATTGGTCATGTTCCAACGAAGGCAAACCCTGGCAGGGATACGATAACTACAACGGCGAGTGCGGATTGTTCAGCAAGGGCCGCACACAATGGGGTAAGCAGGAAAAACTTCAAACCGTAACGACAACTCAGCCCGACGCGACGATCACTTCCATTCTGCAGGGATGCAATCTCAACAATGGTTGGTGCAACACCGCCTCCGACCTCGCGTTGACTGGGACGGAGCCGCTTTCAGGCTACAGCATCGTTGCGGTGGAAGGAACACTCAACGGACAATCATTCGCCTGTTCGGGAGATAATTGCGCTGTTCCCTTGAATGAAGGGAATAATGAGTTTACGTTCTGGGCATTGTCTTCCTGGGGCGATAGTTCGCAAATGGGAACTTTCTCTGCGAAAGTGGACACGGTTCTTCCCACCCTCGGCTTGGACATCGCCGCCACAAGCGGAACAAACGGTTGGTATGTTTCTCCTGCAACGATTACTGCCACTGGCTCAGATTCCACTTCGGGTTTGTCAAGTGTTTTCCTTTCTGTGGACAATGGAGCGGGTATTTCTTCAACCATACTCAATGAAGGCGTGTACAATATTCTCGTTCAAGCGGAGGATAACGCGGGGAACATTTCCAACTCTACAACGACGATTTCGGTAGACACTACCACCCCAACGATTGATGTCTCCGTAAATGGAACAACGGGGAACAATGGGTGGTATAGTTCGGGCATGGAAGTTTCAGCGACCACCAACGATGCAACCTCTGGTGTTGCTTCACTTGAGTCCAGTTTGGATGGAGGAGTTTATCAGGCATACATCTCTCCCGTCTCGTTCGCGGACGGCTATCACACGGTTCAATTCAAATCGTTGGACAAAGCGGGGAATGAAACAGAAACCTCCGTGCAAGAGTTTTATGTGGACACGATCCCTCCAGTCGTTGATCTGCCTGCTGAGTGGGAAGTGAATGAATCCATTACTTATAAAGTTTAAGATGATGGCAGTGGGCTGTCCGCGCTTCGGATCGTCATCGAAGACGAAGATGAGAAGTACGCCAAAGTCGCATGGGATGAAGCCGTTTCAGGGAATAAGTTCAAGGGCGAGATCATGTGGGACGGGAAGTTTAAAGACGGGACGGTTGCTCCGCCTGGGGAATATCTGGTGTGGGTCAAAACAACTGATGTTGCAGGCAACGAACGCATCGCCTTGGGAAGAGTGATTGTTCCTCAACCATTCGCTTCATTCAACTTGATTCAGCCGAGCAAATCCTCTACGGAAATTCCTACCCCGCCTGCTGATTTGTTTGTCCCTAAAGATTCATCCACAACAACGGAAAACCTCAATCCCACCCCCTCGTCCAGTACAAGTTTTGGCGGGTCAACATCTCCAACGAATTCTACAAGCGTTCAATCGCTGACACTTGCTTCTGGCAAATCATCCGCTTCCACCACAACATCAACAAATGTATTATGGGGAGCGACTGCCGCCGCGCTGATCGGCTGGGCAACCGCCACCGCATTGGAAGAACAGAAGAAGCGCAAAGAGCGGGAGCAGGCACAAGCCGCGCGGGTGCAAGCCCAAGTGGAGGCTTTCAACGAAGCGCAGACCGCCAAACGCATCGCCGAGATGAAACAATGGAAGATCAATAGTTGGCTCGAAGGACAGGCGATTCTGGATGCTCAAATCGAACAATTGGAAAGACAAGGCGCCAGCCAGGATGAGATCAATGCCTTGAAAGAGAAAGCCAAAACAGACGATTTGAGCGTCGCCCACAATGAGGCTGGGGTCTTGGGCGCCCAACTAAGGGAACAAAAAATGCAGACAGCCGCGCAAGCGGACATGACCGAGCAGGAAAAGTGGCAAGCCTATACATCCACGCCGGAATATATTGCTCGCCAAGAGAGATTGGCGGAGTGGCAAGCACAACAAGAAACAGAGAATCCATTTGCTGGAGCATTCGCTAGTGGTGGTATGGGAACGTTGCAACAATCTGGCGCAACAAAGGTTTTGGCTAAGCCTGCGCTCCAAGAGCCTGAAGATTGTGGCTTTTTAGGGTATAAATGTTGGGGGATTACAAAATGGGTAACGGAATTGTTTTCTCCCAAGACACCAGCAATTACTCCTACGTCAGTTTTACCAACCGCCCCAGTCTATATTACCCCTGGATCTACATCTACTCCAACCGCAACTTTAGTTCCAACTGGCGTGCCGCCTATTGTAACTTTTCCGTCAACAACACCAATACCGGGACAGTCAAAGATTTATGCCATCAATGGGCCAATGACGATTGACCAAATTCCACAAGAATTTCTGTGTACATTGCCTGAAAAGAAAATTATTAATGGACAAGAGTTGCATGGCGATTATTATTATCGTTGCAAATTAGGTGAACAACTGATGGTTGGGTTACTTACAGATCCAAACGGTTGGTGGTGGCAAGATGGACAAACCAAATATACAAATCAGGATAAAAATGTTGAAGTAACTACAAAATGGGTAGGGGTAAAAACAAACGAGGATTTTTGGAGACTGGCTTTAGCTTATGGTTTAGATACCGAGGGAACTACTCTCCGAAGGGATAATGTGAATGGTTATCGTCCACTAGTTGAGCAAGCCATTATCAACAAGTTTTGGCATTTTGATCATGGAGTTTATTCGACCTATGAAGGTGTTCAAGACCCAGATGTTACTATGCCATTGGGAACGAATGGCCGTCTGATTGCTTTGGGGTCTCTTGAGTCATTACAAAAACGTATAGATGGCATTGACGGTTTTATACCGAACAATCAAAATGCTAGTTATGGAATAGATCCTCCAAAAGATAATTTTGGAGGTAGTACAGTTATGTGGATGGAGTCATGGAATACATACGCTAATCTTTTTGCAAATGAACCTACTTGGATAATGCCGCCTGCCACTGCGCCATATGAGATTGGAAATATTACGCCAGACCATCCTTATTATAAAAGCGACAAAATTGATGAGGGGATTGACAAGTTTGAAGTTTTATACCGATCTCCAAAACCCGAATTAATGCGGGCTATTGTTTTGACATTTGAACAATTTATCGAGGTCTACTCAAAGCTTCCAAAGTAGAAGGAATTAATTTATGAATACCATTAAGAATGTTCTACCTTTGGTCTTTATGTTTATGACTGGTTGTGGTTCAATAACTCCAACTAACGTTGCGGATAGCATTGAATTAAATCTTACTCCTACAGTCATAAAACCTAACGACATATCTGATACTTGCTTACAAGAAGAGCATATAGATTTAGGAAAATTAGATTTAAGTGGAAAAATCTTTCTTTCTCAAGACAATAAATATAGAGTGTTTGATGTCGCCACGGACTCTTTTGTTGATATACCTGAAAATGCCCATCTTTCGCCTGATGGCGAGAAAGTAGCGCAATATGACAACGACAAACAAGGAGTAGAAGTTTCTACCTTAACAGGTAACTTAATTTCATTTTTTCCACGAGATGCTCAATGGTTTGAAGCGAATTCAGCTTTATATGATAATACAAGCGCCGTTCAGTTCGATTGGTGGAATAATCATTTTCTATATATTCGTTCATTGCCCGTTGGCTCTCAATTGATGCTGGATATAGAAACAGGCAAAACGCATAAAATTGAATTTCCTTACAGCAAGGAAGTTTGGTCTTTAGGCGGCGCAATGGATATTCGAAATAACTATGTTGGCTTTTCACCCGATTTGGACGAAGTGATATATGCCTCTACTGCATCTCATTTGGTTTTACGAAATAACTCAATTTATCCCGATGGGACATGGCGAACAGTGACATGGGTAGGCTTTTCGTCCACCTATTCAATTCCAAGATGGTCTCCTGATTCATCAACTTTTATACTTGTTATAGATAGTAGCAAAAATACCCGAAACATCGAAAACCTTTTTCAAGTTTCTGCTGATTCTGCTGTTGGTGAAAAGCAATTAACGGACTTGGGGAGCCTGTTTAACAATCCTTACCAAATCTTGATTAACCAATTTGATTGGTCGCCAGACGGGTCAAAAGTAGCCTTAACTGTACATATTGCTCTAGATGAAGGTGGTAAAAGTATATCTAGGCTTTTGGTGTTAGATGTAGAAACAGGAAATATTGAAGACTATTGTAATCCTGACCCTGACACTCCATATTCTTCAAATGGATATTTTTCTTTCATATGGTCTCCTGACGGAAAATATATCGCGACAGATACTGCTATTGTAGACCTTGCATCTAGAGTTGCCTATAAATTTCCTGATTTATATATTGTGGATTGGGCTGGAGAGGGCAAAAATCGTTAATCGCGAAGTTTGCTGGGAAATAAAAGGAGAGACCAAATGGATTTGCCAAGATATTACATCGTGGGTCTACGGCCAGTTAAGGTAATCAGGACGAATGATGGAGGGATGGCTATATATGCATTCAATTGGGAAACAGGTTCGTTTGAGCTTGCCATGAAGTATTTGTTTCGACTAGAGAAGGCTCGTAATGATGATGTTGAAAGAGTGTCAGAGGAAGAGTTTTCTAGAAAGGTTGAGGAGTTACGAAAAGAGATCGCCGCGAAGAAATCCGAGTAAGCATTCAAAAAAGTCATTGAGAAAAAAATGAGAAACTTCCTAAAAAGATACTTCCTGCCAATGGTATTTCTTTTCTCTCTTGCTGTCTCGTTATGGAAATTCCCGTTTGTTACACCACTATTGGGTGTTTTCTTCGTCTGTTTCAGCCTTGTCACATCCATTTCCTCCATTCTCAAGAAACACAAGCAATCTGAAAATCCAAATTTCAAGATCGCCAAAGAGATTCTAGTTTTGATCGTTACCGCCTTGCTTACTATCTTCCTTGGCGGGGTGGCGGGAATGTATGCAAATCAATACGCCGTTCAACGCTTTGGCGTCATGGTGGGCATTTTCTCCGCGCTGGGGGCAAGTTTTGCGACGGGATATTCTGTCCGTTGGGGAATAGGGAAGGCAGTTCGCGCCGATTAGCTGGTAACCGCCGAAGATCAAAACACCAATAACAAAAATGGATGGGCGGGCTTTATGAATAACCTGTCCATCCATCATTTCGTTTATATGGTTTTACTTCTTCGACTTCTTCTTTACAATCTTTGCTTTCGCAACTTTCTTCGTAACTGCCTTCCTCGCCTTCGACTTCGCCTCCACCGGCAACTTCTCCAACTCATCCACCATGCGGCTCAGCACATCGAAGCCGCCCTGCCAGAACTTCGGGTCGCGGATATTCACACCCGCTTCGGCAAGGATCTTTGCGGGGGCTTCCGATCCGCCAGCGGACAGGATCTTGAGATACTTCGGCTTGAACGATTCGCCTTCCGCTTTGTATTGCTCATAGAGCGCGAACACCAGCAGTTGACCGAACGCGTACGCATACACGTAAAACGGAGTGTGATAGATGTGCGGGATCGAAACCCATTCCCATTTGAAATCGTCGCTCACCTCAACCGCATCGCCGAACTGTTCTTTGAGGTTCGCCAAATACGCGGCGGAGAGTTCGTCCACGGAGGCATTCTTCTGCGCCATCTCATGCGCTTCGCGTTCGAAGAGCGCAAAATAGATCTGGCGCAGGATGGTGGCGAAAGCGTCGTCCATTTGCTTGAACAAGATATCCCGTCGCACCGATTCGTCTTTTTCTTCTGAAAGAAGTTTTTCAGTGAGCATCATCTCGCCGAAAGTGGAGGCGGTCTCAGCCAGCGGAAGCGACGAGTGGAAGGTGAATGTGGTGTGATGCGAGGCAAGCATCGCGTGGATGGCGTGACCGAGTTCGTGAGCGAGAGTCGCCACGTCGCGCGCGTGACCCGTGTAACTCATCAGCACGAACGGCGTATCTTCGGGGTTGATCGAAGCGCAGAACGCTCCGCCTTGTTTTCCTTTTCTCACTTCGCTATCGAGATGATCTTTGTCGAACACGCGCCGCGCCAGTTCGCCGATCTTCGGGTCGAACGCGCTGAACGACTCGATGACCATGTTCGCGGCGGCGTTGAAATCGAACGCCTTGTCCGATTTTGCGACGGGCGCATAAATATCGTAGCGGCGCAGTTTGCTCACGCCGAGATGTTTTGCCTTCATCTTGAAATAACGCTGGAAGACTTTCGCGTTCTTCTTCGTCACTTCAAGCAAGGCGTTCACCGCTTCATCGGGAACGTCGTTCGCCAGATTCCGCACCGACATCGCGCTCTTGAATTTGCGCATGTTGATATTTTCGTTGTGCCAGTCGCGGGCGCGGGTTTGATACATCTGCCCAAGGATCGGACCGTCCTCGCCGTACACGCGATAGAGTTCCTGATACGCCGCCGCGCGGAGTTTGGGGTCGGAGCCTTGGATCAACGGCTGCAATCCCGCGCGAGTTAATTCTTGCACTTTGCCGTTCACTTTCACTTTGAAGACATAGCGATTCGTGATCGCGTCGTACAAATTCACGAGCGCGTTCGAGCCTGTCACATCTTTGAGGTTGACGATTTTCTCTTCTGGTTCGCTCAACGTGTGCGGTTTGAAGTGACGCATCTCTCCACCACAGGCTGAAAAAAAGCACGCGGTTCTGCATCTCCGCGGCGAACTGTTGTACGCGACCCATCAGGCTTTGAGCGCTTTGGTTTTGCGTGTCCTCCGCAAAGGACAGCCCCGCAAACGCATAAATGCGGTTCACGATCTTCGATGTCGCTTCAAAGGCGCGCACCACTTCGAGGAATGTTTCAGGGTCAATATCGGATTTGAGTTTTCCGCGTACGCCCTCGAACGACGCGACCTGCTCTTCCACGTTGTCGAATGCGGCGTTCAATTCGGGGCTGTCGAAGCCCGTGAAGAGTTCGTCCAGATTCCATTTTTTGATCTTGTATGCCATGGGTTATTTCTCCTTTGATGTCGTTGCGAGAAGGGCGTTAGCCCGACGAAGCAATCTCCTCACAAAGATAATTTTTTGTTTTTACCATACATTCAGATGATTTCGTAGATGCGGAAGTATTGTCATTACGAATTTTAGAGAAACAATCTCCTCCACGTTGAGGGAGATTGCTTCGGGCGAAGATCAAAAGCGCCCTCGCAACGACATGATGTTCACAAACTGGATCGGATGTGGACGATGTCGCCATCTTTCACGGGATATTCCTTCCCTTCGAGTCTCAACTTCCCCTTCAACTTCGCTTCATTCATGGACCCGAGGCTGGTGAGGTCGTCGTACGCCACCACCTCCGCCCGGACGAACCCCTTCGCCAGGTCGGTGTGGATCTCCCCAGCGGACTCTTGCGCCGTCGCGCCGCGCTTCGTCTCCCACGCGCGCACCTCGTCCTCGCCGACGGTGAAGAACGATTGCACTTGAAGCAGATCATACGACAAGCGGATCATTTTATTGAGGCTGAGTTCTTTGATGCCGTATTCCTGCATGAACATTTCCGCGTCTTCCGCCGAAAGTTGCGCGATCTCCATTTCGAGTTTGCCCATCAACGCCACAGACGGCACATCGAGTTGCATTTCAGGCGCAGATTGTCCCTCGCTCAAGTTGAACACGACCAGCACAGGCTTGCGCGAGAGCAAGCCGAACGATGAAAGTTCTTTGACATCTTCCTGTGAATATTCCAATGTGCGCAGCGGCGTTCCGTTGTTCAACGCTTCATGCAGGCGGGTGAACAGCGCTGTTTGTTTTTCGTTCAAGGCTTTGTCGGTTCCGCCTTTTTTGCGTTCGTCAACCAAGCGTTCCAGTTTGCGTTCGACGGCGATGAGATCGTTGAGCAATAACTCGCTCAGCATGGAATCCACGTCGCGCTTGGCGTTCACGTTTCCATTCGGGTGCATCACGAGGTCGCTTTCAAACGCGCGGACGACGAGCAGGAAGCCGTCCATCTGCGCGAGCTGATTCAGCAGTTGCCCAGAGATGCCGCTTTTGGCGGATCCAGTTTCAAGTCCGGCAATGTCCGCATACGTCATTTTGGCGTAGATCGTTTTCTTCGGGTTGAACATCTTCGAGAGGATGTCTACGCGCGGGTCTGGGACATCCACCATCGCTGTGCGAACTTCAAAACGCCCGGCGGAGGCGGTGGTCGGTGCGTTGCCGCGCGTGATCGCGTTGAAGATAGTTGTTTTTCCTGATTGAGGCAATCCAATAATTCCGAGTTTCATCGTATCCTTTGTTGGAGAGCATAACCGCCTCCGCTTTATTTGACGGATCGCTGATCCGCTCTTGAGAATTTTATCTTGTATTCTAGATATAATGGTATACTTGCATTCGCAATTAGCCGAAGTGGCGGAATAGGCAGACGCGCACGACTCAAAATCGTGTTCCCTCCGGGAATGAGGGTTCGATTCCCTCCTTCGGCACTCACTTGGCTCGGATTATACCCTTACGAGCATTTTATAACAAAACGCTTCCTGTTCTATGGGAGCGTTTTGTTATTTTATAGTTTCATGAGTCGCATTTGAGTGGTAGAATTTTTACATCTATCTATGCTTGGTCAAGCGACAATGAAAAGTTAATTGTCGCTTATTATTTTCCTCTCTCAAATCGAAAGGCATTCCGTTCAGATGACCGCTCCATATGGCTCTGCCATTTTAATCGTCTTACAATTGATCTTTTTAGAAGGGATTCTTTCCATTGATAACGCCGCTGTGTTAGGCGCCATGGTGACGCCGCTTCCTGCCGATCAGCCGGTGCCTTGGCCCCGCGCGCTTCGTTGGATCGGCAAAAGACTCGATCCTCTTTTAGGTCATCAGAGATTTGCCGCGCTTCGCGTCGGCTTACTGGGCGCGTACCTTGGGCGCGGCGCAATGCTGTTTATTACAAGCTTCTTGATCGAGAATCCATGGGTACGCATTGTCGGCGCGGCATATTTGATCCATTTGGCGTTTAATGAACTGGGCGATGCGACCTTCGGCGCAAAACACGACGAAGGAATTCACTATAAAACAAAAAAGAATGCGTCGTTCTGGATGGTGGTCCTTACCATCGAATTGATGGACCTCGTCTTCAGCATTGATAATGTCATCGCCGCCGTAGCGCTTTCGAGCGAGATTTGGGTAGTTATGCTGGGGGTGGCGATAGGCATCCTTGCCATGCGATTTGCAGCAGGGTGGTTTAGTTATGCCGTTGAACGCTTGCCGATTCTGAAGGAAGCCGCGTACATTTTGATTCTTAATATCGGCGTTCAACTGTTGCTTGAGCAATTCTGGCATATTGAAATTTCAGATTGGACGCGATTCGCGATCTCATTGGCGATTATTGCCGTCGCGTTGATTTACTCGCGCAGCCCCTTCTTGCAAAAAATTGCGCCGGTCTTACGCGGCATTTCATACTTGATGGGCGTCATTAATAAAGGTATAGATTTTCTGCTTTTGCCGATTAAATTATTCTTTCATTGGGCAAGCGGCGGTTTTCGCAGCGTCAAACTGAAAGATCTTTAGCGCGGAACGACCGACGATGAACAGGAGAGAACCCCAGGCGCGCTATCGCGGATCGGTGAGCCTGCGTGCCGTACCCTTTATGTTTGCTCAACCCGTAGCCGGGATGCCGCGCGTCGAGTTCGCGCATGAGTGCGTCGCGTTCGGTCTTCGCGAAGATAGACGCGCAAGCGATGCTCAAGCAACGCGCATCGCCTTTAAGGATGGATGCTTGTGGAATGTGGGAGTGGGGGAGTTCAAGGCGGAAATCGGTCAATAAAAAGTGTGGTTCGATTGAAAACTGGCGCAATGCGCGGATGGCGGCGAGACGCGTCGCGCGGACGATTCCCTGCGCGTCGATCTCGTCTGCCGAGGCGAAACCGACGCTCCATGCTAGCGCGATGTCTTTGATCGCCGGCGCGATTGAGTCGCGCTGAAGCGGCGTCAACTGCTTGGAATCGCGCGCCCGGCTCAGGGTCTGCGTGAGAAGCGGTTCATCGTTGGGTAAGATCGCCGCGCCCACGGCGACGGGTCCTGCCAGCGCTCCGCGCCCGGCTTCGTCTAAGCCGGCTATGTGGAGTACCCCGCGCGCCCAGAGTTCCGTCTCAAATTGGAGGTTGGGGCTAATGCGCGCCATCGTAGAGGCCGCGCAAGGCGTTGAGGTGAATGCGGAAAATGTCGGCGATCATACGCAACGCATCGCGCCATGCGTTTACTTTTGTGTCGGGATGATAATACCAATCAATCGGAATTTCGCGCACGCGGCGACGGCGACGTCGCGCGAGATAGAGGATCTCAATATCGAACGACCAGCCGTTCATGGTTTGCGCTTGGAATAAGTCTTCGGCGACCTCTGCGCGAAAACATTTGAAGCCGCATTGCGTATCGTTTAAGCCCGGTAGGATCAACCCTTGAATGATGAAATTGATTCCGCGCCCGCCGATGTGACGATAGATTGGTTCGTTGTAGCGTCTTGCTCCGGGCGCTTCGCGCGAGGCGATGGCGATGTCGAAATCGCGCGCGGCAGGCGGAAGGAATTTGACGATCTCCGTCGCCGGCATGGAGAAATCGGCATCGCACATGAAACGATAATCGCCGCGCGCTTCCAGCATGCCGCGTCGAATCGCCGCGCCTTTGCCGCGCTCGCTTTGGATCACGCGCAGGGCGGCGTATTTCTGCGCGAACTCTTGCGCGATTTCGAACGTGCGATCTACGCTTTCGTTTTCAACGATGATTACTTCGTAGGAGAAATCTTGAGTTTTAAGAAAAGAAAAAACTTGCTCGAGCGAATCGGGCAGGCGTTTTTCTTCATTATGCGCGGGAATGATAATGGATAGAAACGTGGACAAGAATGCGCTCAACGCATGTAAAAAACATATCCGAACGTCGCTAACACGCAACAAAAGATGAGCGCTAACGCGACTAGAGCGACGATTTGGACGAGGGTTAGATTGAAGATGCGGCGCGGCTTGCGCGTTGATTCTGACGGAGAAATTCCGTCAATCCTATCCGCCGCCGCTTGCGCGGCGGCTTCATCTTCTTCCAGCGCGAATTCAAAATTAGACGCGTCGAACGGTTTAACGTCGTCGGCGGCGGCGAAGATGGCGCGCGCGCGTGAAACAGCCTGCGCTTGCGGTTCGACATTTCTATCTATTTGTTGGAACGAGGCTGCGGGAGGCAGGGTCGGCGCCATTGCCTTTGCCGCTGACTGCGCGCGCGCTTGACGCGGGTTGACGATGCGGTCGGCGAGGTCAAGGACGATATCGGCGCGCAGAACGGGCGCGCTGGATTTTAAGCCCGTTACGAACGTGCGAATTCCGTCGCTCATTAATACTTTGATTGCCGGCTGCGATGACTGAATATATAAGCCGGGCTCCGCCGCAATAAGCGTTGGCTCGACGGGCGTTGGCAGTTTATAGCCTTGCCGTTCGATAAAAACGGTTAAGGCGCGCGCCATCGTAGCGGTCTCTTGAATTAAATTAGGATGCGCAGGTTTGTATTCGTTCTTCGATTCGACGTTCCACTGATCGCCTGCCGCTTCATACCTGCCGCGCAGGTGGGTAATGTTGATGGCGAAAATGCCGGCGGTTCCGATCAGAATGATCGGAATGATGATTCCGCTTTGCCCCAGCGCTTGATTGCGGATGAGCGTATATCCCTTTTCAAAGTTACGGTCGAGATAATTGATGATGACTTGTTGCGCCTTCAATTCGACGGGCCAGTTGAGACCAAATTGAAGTATGCCCTGAAGGCGTTGAGAGAACCCTAACTCGCCTTTTTCGTCTACCAGTGGGGTTTGGTCTAGGATTTTCATGCCGACTAGAATACGGGCGTTTGTTCTAAATCGTCGCGTTCGGCGTCGGCGCTGGTCGCGATGAACTCTTTCTCGCCCCTTTTCACGACTTGCGCCGCCTTATTCGCATGGAAGGTGCTCGCCATTAATTCGATGCGCTCGCCGGTGACGAATTGCGCTCCGTTCTTAAGACGTTCCAGCAGGTCTTTGCGCTTTATTAACACGCGATCTGAGAAGGTGAACCCGCGTCGTTCATACGCGCGCACCATCACAATTTGGTCGTTCTTGTAGCGTACCGCTTCGATGACTCCGTCTATTTTCTTTGCCATACGTATTAACTCCGCGCCTATTGTAGCATTAAATAAACGGGCGGAGAACGCGCAAGCCGACTATTTCTGCGGCGCTTTAAGATAAAACCGTCATCGTACGAGATGACGGTTTAGCGTGCGGATAAGTCGGGGCGCCGGGATTTGAACCCGGGGCCCCTTGCTCCCAAAGCAAGTGCGCTGCCGGACTGCGCTACGCCCCGAACTTATGACGAGTATAATGCGCCGGATGAAAACCCGTCAAGCGATAACGCGACGCGCATTTTCGGCAATCGGTCTTCTATTCTGTACGGCGTGCGCGCCGTCCGCTTCAACTGCCCCAGCGTCAATAAATATTGCGCCAACGGCAACGCAAACGCCGCCGCCCACTTTTGTCGTTCCAACCGAAACTACGAGCATTGCGACGTTGGCTTGTCATCTGCAATCCGGCGTCGTTGAAACGGGAAGCCTCGATTCGACAACGCCTCCACAGGAGTTCCTCATCTATCTGCCGCCTTGCTACTCTAAGCAGACGGATCAGCGCTATCCCGTCCTCTATTTATTACACGGGCAAACGTACAACGCCGATCAATGGATTCGCCTCGGCGCGACGGATAGCATGAACAAATTTTTGCTTAATCAAACTATCACGCCGTTCATCGTTGTCTTTCCCGACGACCGCTATTGGTACACTTCAGCCGGCGCCGGCTTTGGAGAGCGGTTGGCGGATCATTTAATTCCGTTCATTGACCGAACCTACCGGACAATTTCCACTCCGCGTTTCCGCGCCATTGGGGGGCTGTCTCGCGGCGCAGGCTGGGCGTTGCAACTTGGGTTTACCCGTCCCGACCTGTTCGGCGTTGTTGGTCTGCATTCGCTGGCGATCTTTCAACGCGACGCTTCGCGGGTGGAATTTTGGCTCCGCGTGTTATCTCCCGACGCTATCCCCGCTGTATTTATGGATATCGGCAGAAACGATCCGGAGCTTGCTTCGGCGCGACAAATAGAAGCGTTGTTGATGAAATTCGAAATTCCTCACGAATGGCGGCTGTACAGCGGCGCTCATACAGAAGCCTACTGGTCGGCGCATATGGAGGAATATATCCGCTGGTATGCGGAACAGTGGAGCGGTCAATGACCGCGGCGCAGTTATAATGGATGCAACGCACGACGATCATCGCTTTCAAGGATAGACGATATGAGCTTTTCTTTTCATCGAATCCCGTTGGGAATCTGCAATAGTTTTCTCTTGCGCGGCGAACGAACCGTTCTAGTGGATGCGGGCGCGCAGGGAAGCGCGAAGGCGTTCGTGAGAGGTCTTCGCGCGTTGAACGTGGAGCCGAAAGACATCTCCTTAATTCTCCTCACGCATGGACATTGGGATCATGTCGGCGCGCTGTCTCCGATCCAACAGATGACCGGCGCAAAGGTTGCCGTTCATTATCGCGATCAGGCGTGGGTCGAAACGGGCAAGCCGTTGTTTCCGCCCGGCGTTAACAGCTACGGAAAAGCGATGTCGGCTTTGGCGCGCAGTCTGCTCCGCATTCATTTACCGCCGGTCAAAGTGGACGTTGTCCTTGGCGACGAAGGCGTATCGCTGGAAGAATACGGCATCCCTGCAAGAGCGATCTATACGCCCGGTCATTCAATGGGGCATATGAGCGTGTTGCTCGATTCCGGCGAAGGGTTTGTCGGCGACATGGCGATGAACGATTGGTATTTGCGCCTTACGCCCGGTTTGCCCATCCTTGCCGAAGATATTTGCATGGTTGTTGAAAGTTGGAAGAAAATTTTGCCTATGGGAATTCAGCGCGTCTATCCTGCGCATGGCGCGGATTTCCCGGTCGAGATCATGCAAAAAGAGATTGAAGCGTTCGGAGCGAACCGATGAATCTCCACACCTTTTTCATCGTTTTAGTCGGTTGGATTTTTTCTTTATGCTTGCATGAATTCTCACACGCGCTGGTCGCCTATTACGGCGGCGATTGGACCGTGCGTGAAAAAGGCTATCTCACGTTCAACCCGCTGAAGTATACCCATCCTGTGTTCTCGCTCTTGTTGCCGCTTCTTTTCCTCCTTATGGGCGGGATCGGCTTGCCCGGCGGCGCCGTATATATCGAAACGTGGAGACTGCGAAATGATTACTGGCGCAGCGCCGTGTCATTGGCGGGACCGATGGCAAACGTGACGATTGCAATTCTTCTCGCGCTCGCGCTGAAGTTTACTTCGGTTGGGTTGACCGCGTTGGGACCGGGACTGGCTTTCCTCGCTTATTTACAGATCATGGCGGTTGTCTTGAACTTGATTCCCGTCCCACCTTTCGACGGGTATGGCGTGATCGAACCTTTCTTATCGCAGAACCTGCGCATGCGCATGCAACCAATTCGCGGCGCATTTACCTGGATCGTCTTCCTCTTGCTATGGTTTGTGCCATTCGTTGGGCAGGCGTTCGGGTTGATCATATTTCTTTTCACGAACTTGCTTGGCATTCCGCGCGAGTTGATCGCGTTGGGCTACTCACAGTTTAGACTTTAAGTTATCGCCGCAGGCGACGCACTTGACCCGCCTTGTAAGCCGTTCTACAATTCAAACGCCCGAAAAATTTTCTTTGGAGACAGATCATGACCGATTATCTATTCCGCGGAAACCTTGCCAAACTCGACCCCGACGTATACAAACTGATGCAACTTGAACAAGAGCGGCAAGCCCGCAAATTGATCCTCATCGCTTCTGAGTCGACAGCCCCGTTGGCAGTGCGAGAGGCGTTATCGTCTGCGTTTCAGAACATCTATGCCGAAGGCTATCCCGATGAAGATACGCGTTGGATGGACGATGACGAAATCCTCGATTATCCTGCGCGCTTGACGGAGTATCGCCGCAACAGCGACCCGCGCTACTACAAAGGAGTCGAATATGCGGACACGGTCGAGGCGCTTGCTCGCCGCCGCGCCGCGCAAACCTTTGCCGCGAACGGAATTACCGCCGATCAAATTTACGTGAACGTGCAAGCGCTCTCCGGCGGACCTGCTAACAACGCCGTCTATCAAGCGTTAATCCCCCTCGGTGAAACAGTCATGGGGCTCAATCTGCTGCATGGCGGACATTTATCGCACGGTTCGTCGGTCAATCGAAGCGGCAAGTGGTTTAAGGCGGTGCATTACACGATTGACGAGAATGAACGGCTCGATTATGCGGCGATCCGTGCATTGGCGAACGAACACAAGCCGAAACTATTGATCGCCGGTTACTCATCCTATTCATGGATGCCTGATTGGAAGAAATTCCGCGAGATTGCGGATGAAGTCGGCGCGTATTTCCTTGCGGATATTTCGCACGTCGGCGGATTGGTCGCGGCGGGCGTTGTCCCTTCGCCGATCGGATATGCGCATGTGGTCATGTCTACCACGCATAAAAGCATTGACGGCCCGCGCGGAGCGGTGTTATTGACGACCGACTCGTCTATTGCGAAGAAACTGGATAGAGCCGTATTCCCCGGCGAACAAGGCGGACCGCACGTCAATGTCTTCGCGGCTCTTGCGCTGACGTTCAAGTTGACTCAAACCAAACAATTCAAACAACTCCAAACCCAAACCATTAAAAATGCAAAAGCCATGGCAGATCAATTCGAAAAGCGCGGATTGCGCGTCCCGTTTGGCGGCACGGATACGCATCTCGTCAATGTGGATTGCACGAGCATCGTCGGCGAAGACGGCACGAAATTGAGCGGCGATCAGGCTTCGCGTATTTTAGACGTGGTAGGCGTAGTGGTGAATCGCAATACAATTCCGGGCGATAAGAACGCGCTCGACCCCTCCGGCATTCGGCTTGGCACGCCGTGGATCACGCAACGCGGCTTCGATGAGAAGAAGACGCGCCAATTAGCGGATATTATGGCGGATGTGTTGCTCGCTTGCGCGCCTCACGCGGTGGACACGGTTCGCAAAGGACGACAGCGCCGCGCGAAAGTGGATTTCAACTTGTTGAACGCCGCACGGTTGAAGGTCAGGAAGTTAGCCGAAGCCGCCGGGATTGACTCCGCATATAAAAAGAGCGGATACCCGCATTATTACTTTATTGACGATGCGGCAACATCCGGCGTGTTCGAGTTGCAAGGCGCGCGTGTACGGCAGATGTTGGATTTCGCGGTCTCGTCTGACCTGAGCGCGTTGATGCCCGGTAAAGCGCAAGCGACGGAAATCTTTACACCCAAAGGGAAAATCAAAGGGATGTTGAAGAATGTGGACGGCGCGACCTATCACCTGGCTGTCTCCCAAAATAAAGCCTCGCTGGCGGCGACGTGGTTGCGCGATCTATCGGATGGATATACGTCGCTCTTAATGAATGGCGAAAAAGATCATACCGCCAAGCGTATCCCCGGACCGACGATTGTGACCGGTATCAGGGCATCGGCGGCGACGTGGAAAACGGAACTAAGAAGCGCGGAAAAACCTTGGTTCATTGGAAGCGACTCGAACGTCAAAAAGGAAGCATTGCCGTCGTTTGAATGGAAGGATATTGAAGGGGAGCTTAAGAAAACAAGATTAAATCAAACGCACCGCGATCTGGGCGGGCGCATGATCCCGTTTGGAGGGTGGGAGATGCCAGTACAGTATACGTCTGTGTACGAGGAACATCTTGCCGTGCGACAGGCGGCGGGGTTGTTCGATGTCAGCCATATGGGCGTATACGATGTGCGCGGCGCGGATGCGGCTTCGTTCCTCGACGCGGTCTGCGGTAACGATTGCGGTGGGATGAAGCCGGGCGCTTCGTTATACACACATTTTCTTACGCCCGACGCGGATGTGCTTGACGATCTGCTGGTGTACCGCCGCGACTGGAACGATTATCTTGTGGTCGTGAACGCGTCGAACGATGATAAAGATCGCGCGTGGCTTGAAAGCGTGCGCGATGGGAAAGTGAAAATTGATAATGCGCGTTCATTTGCGCGAACGTACGGCTATAACGCCGAGATCCGCAATTTGCGCGATGCGAAAGCGGGCGATGCGATGCGGGTGGATATTGCATTGCAGGGTCCAAAGTCGAAAGATATTTTGTTTGCGCTGGGAGTGGATGCGGAGACGCGCGCGCGATTAAATAAATTGAAGCGGACGGAATTATGCGACGCGATTATTGGCGGGTTTGACCTGATCGTTTCGCGCACCGGCTATACGGGCGAGAAAATGGCGTTTGAGTTATTCGTTCATCCTGAGCGTTCGGTCGAGTTTTGGAACGTGATTTTGAAAGTGGGCGCGCCGTTTGGCGTGAAGCCGGTCGGCTTGGGCGCGCGGGATTCATTGCGGACCGAGGCTGGACTGCCATTGTATGGTCACGAAATGGGATTAGGCTCCGGGCAAAATGATCGAGATTTGGGCGTCGCGGAAGGCGGGTTCGGTTCGTATGTCAAAACGTACAAACCGTGGTTCATCGGGCGCGAAGCGTTTGTGGCGCGAGAGAAAACGCGCACAGGCGCGACGATTCGCTTTCGTTTTGACGAGCAGCGCGTCCGTCCTGCGCATCATGGCGACCCGGTAATGGCAGATGGTAAGCTTATCGGCTTTGTGACCTCTTGCGCGATTGATACCGAGCGCTTCTTAACCGGTCAGGCGTATGTAGATTTAGCGTACGCGGCAGAAGGCGTGGCCATCGGAATTCATCAAGGCGGCGCGATGGATAAACCGGCGACGGCGGCTAAGGTCGTGAGCAGATTCGCGAAGTTGTAGAAAGCGCGTCTTCGATGATTTCCCGCCATTAACTTAAAATGATGAACGCCAGAGTGAGGGGGGCACCCTAGCGTTCATCGTTTTGAATATTACTATAACCAATCCGCTTTTGCAAGGGAAAATTTATTAATGTTTCATAATAATTAAGACATATCCATGAGACATGCCCCGAGCGGGAATCGAACCCACATCTAAGCCTTAGGAGTGCCTTGTTCTATCCATTGAACTATCGGGGCGTTGGCAAAATTATATCAAAGAATAAACTTGACGCGATAGGCGTCTCTCTTTATAATTCCAACCGTTCAGAAGCAGTAGGTGGACTTGTCGCCTGATAGAGAAGAGCGCGCACAGTGGAAGCGTTCGCAGGATTGCGCCATTGAAGTCGTCTGAATGTAATGCCGAAGAAAATTGACGCGAGTTGATGATTAGACCGGCGCGGGGTTGCCCGTTACAGCGATCAAAGTGCGTTTGAAAGTTGAAAGGTCGAACGTTGAAGGCAAAAGCCTGCAACTCGTAACCTTCAAACCTTCAAACGAATGCAGGTGGTACCGCGGAGCGAACGCTTCGTCCTCTTATTGGACGGAGTGTTTTTTGTTTACAGCCATGTCATACTGAACGCAGCGAAGCTTCTCTAACACAAAGGCAGCGACTCTTCGTCATGCTCGGAGCGACACAATCAAGGAGACCGAATGACCAAATACGAACTTCCTAAAGCCTACGACTTCAAAGCCACTGAAGAGCGCATCTACGCCATGTGGGAAGCGGGCGGATTCTTCCAGCCGCATAACGATCCCAACAAAGCGGGCTTCGACCCGAACGTCGAGCCGTTCGTCATTTCCATCCCGCCGCCGAACGTGACAGGCGAACTGCATCTCGGTCACGCCATGTTCGTCAGCGTCGAAGACCTGATGATCCGCTACCATCGCATGAAAGGCTATTCCACGCTTTGGTTGCCGGGCGTTGATCACGCCGGTATCGCCACGCAATTGGTAGTGGAGCGCGACCTTCTACAAAAAGAAAAAGTAACGCGCGAAGAACTCGGGCGCGAAGAATTTCTCAAACGCACATGGGAGTGGAAACAAAAATATGGCGGCATGATCGCCGCTCAGATTCGCCGTCTCGGCGCTTCGTGCGATTGGAGTCGCGAACGCTTCACTCTCGACGACGGGCTGAGTCGTGCCGTGCGGGAAGCCTTTGTGCGCCTCTATGAAAAAGGATTGATCTACCGCGGACCACGTCTCATCAACTGGTCGCCGGGACTCAAGACCGCCGTCTCCGATGTTGAAGTGGAATATGAGGAAGAAGAAGCGGTGTTGTATTATTTCAAGTATATGATTAAGGAGACCTCCGAGGTTTCCAAAACTTCGGAGGTCTATATCCCCGTCGCCACCATCCGCCCCGAAACGATTTTGGGCGATACGGCGGTAGCCGTCCATCCCGATGATGAGCGTTATAAGAAGTTTATCGGTAAGACCGCTGTCGTGCCAATTCTGAATCGCGAAATCCCTGTGATTGCGGATGAATATGTGAGTATGGAGTTCGGTACGGGCGCGCTCAAGATCACGCCGGGTCACGATCCCAACGACTATAACATCGCGCAGAAACACAACCTGCCCATCATCTCCGTGCTTGACGCGGAGGCGAAAGTCAATGAAAACGGCGACAAGTATGAAGGTCAGGACCGATACGAAGCGCGGAGGAATCTGTGGGCTGACATGCAAGCCGCGGGTCTCGTCATCAAAGAAGAGAAGTACCTAACGACCATCCCGCGTTCACAGCGCGGCGGCGAGGTCATCGAGCCGATGATCTCCGAGCAGTGGTTCGTGAAAATGGACTCGCTGGCGAAAGCCGGGTTGGATGCCGTGCGCGATGGTCGCATCAAAATCGTGCCGGAGCGATTCGAGAAAGTTTATTTTAACTGGCTCGAAAACATCAAGGATTGGTGCATCAGCCGCCAATTGTGGTGGGGACATCGTATCCCGGTCTGGTATTGTCCGGACGGGCACATGACCGTGACGCGCGAAGACCCAACGCAATGCGCAACCTGCGGCTCGAAGGAGATTCGTCAAGACGACGACGTGTTGGATACATGGTTCTCTTCCGGTTTGTGGCCCTTCTCCACGCTCGGCTGGCCCCAGGAAACGCCCGACTTGAAATATTTTTATCCCACTTCGTACATGGAGACGGGCTACGACATCATCTTTTTCTGGGTGGCGCGCATGATCATGATGGGGCTGGAGTTTACCGGTGAAGCGCCGTTTCACACTGTGTATTTACACGGACTTGTCCGCGATGAGCATGGGAAGAAGATGTCGAAGACTTTGGGGAATGTGGTAGATCCGCTGATTGTGATGGACGCATTTGGAACAGACGCGCTGCGTTTCACCCTGTTGGTCGGCTCTACGCCTGGTAACGACATGAACCTTTCGGTCAAACGCGTCGAAGCCAACCGCAACTTTGCCAACAAACTCTGGAATTTGGGAAGGTTTGTGATCAATACGGTTTCAAGCGCTGCGTTTCAAGCGTCAAGCAACGCTAACCAGACTTTGGCAGATTCGTGGATTTCGGCAAAACTCGAACAGCTCGTCCGCGACGTAGAGCGGAACTTCCAAAACTTCCAATATGGGCAGGCGGGTCAACAGATTTACGACTTTATCTGGTCCGACTTCGCCGATTGGTATGTGGAGATCGCTAAAGAGCAGATGAGGAACGCGACGACTCAGAAGCAGACGGTTGAGTTGTTGGCGCGCGCATTTGATACATGCTTACGCTTGCTTCATCCGTTCACGCCGTTTGTCACCGAAGAGTTGTGGGGGCATCTTCGCAATGCGCTGCGCGAGTCTTCGCTATCCGATCTTTGCGCAGATTGGTCTCCCGCGCTTGTCGCATCGAAATTTCCCGAGCCTGTCCAGCTCGAAGGTTGGGAAGAAACGAAGGTCGCCGAATTTGCATTGATGCAAGAGATCGTGCGTGCCATTCGTAACTTGCGTGCAGAAAAGAATGTGACTCCTTCGAAGAAGATATCCGCCATCGTCGCCGGCGGCGATCGGCTCGATTTTCTACACGAGCAATCTTCCGCTATTGCGGCGCTCGCCGGTTTGGACGAATCGCAAACGACCATACTGCGAACGCTTGATGAACCGCCCAACGATTCTGTCGCGTTAGTGATAGGTTCCATTGAAATTTGTATCCCATTCGCATATTGAGCGATTGGAAAAATTACTGTCCAGCGACTTTGCCAACAAAGCTCCCGCCGCGCTTGTGCAAAAAGAGCGCGACAAACTTGCGGGCTATAAAGACACGGCTGAAAAAATTAAAGCGCAATTGAAATGAAATGCATAGGCGCGGCATACCCGTATCTCTCGCTTGCAACCGCTGTAAATTAACCTTATGATGTTGGAAAGATGCTCGCTAAACTTAATTGGCTGACCCAACTCACGCGCAAGGAAATCATCTTCCTTGCGCTGCTTGTTATCTCTGGCGGCTGGACCGGTTACCTGTGCGGCAGGGTGGCGACCCAATATCGCGAGTTGTTCGTCCCGTTTTCACAGGCGTTGAAGTCTGCCGCATGGGTGATCGCATCGCTCATCCTCATCGAAGTTCTTATCGGGTTATCCAGCGCGCTGTTGCGCCCGTTGCGCCTGTCGTTTTTCGGTCATGCTCTCGGCGCGATTATTTTTCTATTTACTTGGCGCGATGGGTGGATTCCGTTGGCTGGCGCGCTGGTCTATTTTGCAGGCATGGCATTGTATTCGCGTATTCTGTTCATTGAACTGGATAGGAGATTGACGTTTTCTCTTCGTCCGCTCGTGTACGAACAGCGAAAGATCATCATTACCCTTTCCTTGCTATTGAGCATCAGTTTCGCGTGGGGATACCGTCTCTCTGCGCAAGATCAGCTCGTCGTCCCGCAGGGATATAAACGCGCCGCCGAAGAGATGCTGCTTTCCAATTTGAAATCGCAAGTGCAAAATCAGCCCGATTTAGACCCCATCGAAAAAGATATATATCTCGAACAGGCGCGCCGGACGCTCGACGATTCGTGGAATCGACTCGAATTATCGCTCCAACCGTATGCCCGCTTCGTTCCAATCGGCTTGATATTGCCGTTATACCTTCTACTGGTCGGCTTGCTCGACTCGCTGGCATGGATCGCTTACTTTTTACTTTGGCTGATTCTCTCTGCGCTCAAACGCTTCGGCGTCGCGCAAATATTCGCCGAAACCAGCGAGCGCGAAATCCTTCGTTTATAAATGCGTTATAATCGCGCCAATTGAATACAAACCTTCGGGGCAGGGTGCAATTCCCGATCGGCGGTACAGCCCGCGAGCAGGTACGACCGACAAGTACGACCGACAAGTACGACCGACAAGTACGACCGACTTAAGTCGGTCTTACAA
>MWTB01000026.1 GCA_002050275.1 Anaerolineae bacterium UTCFX1 | reverse complement strand
GGCGGGCGCGGCATCGTGGATCATTTCGGCTTGCACGGTCAAGTGGATATTGAAGTCGGCACGATGTCGAAAGCGTTCGGCGTTGTCGGCGGAATCGTCGCGGGCAATAAAGTGATTATTGAATGGTTGCGCCAGCGCGGACGACCGTTCTTGTTCTCGTCCGCAGTCACCGCACCCGACGCGGCGGCATGTCTCGCGGCGGTTGACCTGCTCGAAGAATCCACCGAACTCGTGGATAAACTTTGGGACAACGCCAAATACTTCAAAGCAGAAATGAAGAAATTGGGATTCGACACGGGCGTCAGCGAAACACCGATCACGCCTGTGATGCTGGGAGAGGCTCCGCTCGCGCAACAATTCAGCCGCGAACTGTTCGACGAAGGCGTGTTCGCCATGTCCATCGGATTCCCCACCGTGGCAAAAGGCAAGGCGCGCATCCGCGTGATGATCTCCGCGTCGCATGATCGCGATGATCTCGGTCAGGGGTTGGAGGCGTTCGCGAAGGTTGGGAAAAAACTTGGAGTCATTCGGTGAGCAAGTAAAACAAGTTGTATAATCTGTACACAGGATGTTATACATTCAATTTGCCATACGACAGCCCCCTTGTGGGATAATCGCCCAAATATCCTATACGGCGAAAAGTAAGATTAAGACGTAGTTGGCCCGCCCCCTGAAAAATCACATTAAGGAATAATAATGTCTGAAGAACAAAAGAAATACCCATTAGAAGAATATTCTGAAAGTGAACAAATCGCTTATTTGAGTATTTTGTCTGCCGTCTGTTATGCGGATAAAGAATTTGGGGATAAAGAAAAACGCCAACTGGATATGTTGTTAGAATATATTAAGATTTCAGATGTAGGGAAGGCTAAAATCTATTCTTCAGTATTCAACCTCCAACACGAAGATAAACTGGCGAATCTTGAAGCAATTAAAATTCTTGGTAATACCGAATTGAAATATACTTTAATCTCAGATTTGTGCCTTTTTGCTTTAGTTGACTCAAAATTCACTGATGAAGAATATCAATATATCCTTAGCATCGGAGAAGTTTTGGGGATTACCCAAGAGCAAGTTGATTCCATAAAATCTATCCAAGAAAATCTTGATAGAATCAAAGATATTCCCTCAAATTCTGAAAAATTTAGGCATGTCATAAAAGAGAGTGTTGCAACTCTTGCTGGGGTTGGCGTTCCCATAGGGGCAATTGCAGCAAGTGGCTCGTACTTTGGACTTAGCGCTGCTGGAATAAGTTCTGGATTGGCTTTTCTAGGTGCTGGGTTCGGAATGTTGGCTGGGGCTGTTGTAGTGGTTCCTGCAATCGCAATAGGGACTGTGTATGGTATTAAGAAACTCTTTGATGTCGTTTGGAAAGATAATAAAAATTCAAATAGTGTAAAAAAATCATAAGGAAGAACCTGGGAATATGGATAAAAAAATCGTAAGAAGCGAAATGCAGCCTGCATCTGCCAAACTTGTCATTGTGCAAGGAGTTGTTCAAAATCTGCCAGAAATTATTGGAGCAATCAAAGAAATCTATGCTCTTAATAAAAAAGAACAACTATTTGGTCGAGTTCTGCAATCTCGTCTTGATGAATTGAACATCAATAAAGAGAATTTCAAGGTGTTGGTTGAAGGTTTGACGGATTTATCGAAATCAGAAAATACTGATAATGAGACAAAAGTTATGTATAGAGATATGATAAAAACGCTGTTTGAAATTTTCACAACCAATACGCGTAGTTCACAAGACATTTCCAACTATTTGAAAGAATTTTAAAGTGTACGGAATAAACTTAATGACAGTTGCCAAAATATTGGGAACCGCTGCAGTTAGCAATATTTTATTTAATAGATACGGGGCAATTCATTCGGTTTATCATGAAATCGTAAAATATTCTGCTCAACAAAATATTGATATGGTAAAAGTAATGATGAGAACTCTTGCGCAACAAAATGAGCAGGCATATAAAGATGTTATCAATATTCTTAGAGAACATTTTACCGAAGAAGAATTGCAAGGCATTTTGGCCTGAAGAACATAAAAGCGGGCTACGGATGAACAGCAGTGTCAACCCTAAAGGGAACTTCACGAGGGCTGAAAAGAAGCTGGGGCGATTCTGTAACAAATGAAATCAAAATTCGATCCGCAAAAGCACCATCGTCATTCGATTCGGTTAAAGGGATACGATTATTCATCCGAAGGCGCGTATTATGTCACAATTGTGGCGCAGGGACGGGAATGTTTGTTCGGCGAAATCGTTGACGGGGAGTTGAAATTGAATGAGGCGGGTGAAATGGTCGTCAGATGGTGGAATGAATTACCCAACAAATTCCCAAACATTGTTTTGGGCGAATTTGTCGTGATGCCAAATCATTTTCATGGGATTATTTTTATCATGGAAAACGTAGGGGCAGACCTGCGTGTCTGCCCCGATGGCGAGGAAAAGGGCGAACACGTAGATTCGCCCAAACATGCAGATTCGCCCCAACGATCCACATTATCCCAAATGATCCAATGGTTCAAAACGATGACGACCAATGAATATATTCGCGGTGTAAAACAATCGAATTGGAAACCCTTCATTGGAAAAGTCTGGCAACGCAATTATTACGAACACATCATCCGCAATGAAAAAGAATTACAACAGAAAACGAATTACATTTTGGATAACCCGTCGCGGTGGGATGAGGATGACGAAAACTTCGTGAAATAAAAACGCGGACATATCGGGCGGACACATAGGCCCGCCCCTACGATTTCATCCGCCTCCTCTTCCTCCCCCGCATCATCATCGCTTCGATCCATGCGGCGAGCGGTTCAGGCGGCGGGTAAGGCTGAACATCAAATAACTCTTTTTCGCACAAAGTCAACACGCGATTCGCGGCTTCGAGTCCTGTCACGCAGGCGCGTTCCAAAAAGAAGGATGGGTTTTGCAGCCACACCCAATCGCCCGCGCAGAAAAAATTCTCCCATGGCGTTTCAACTCCAAGATGCGTTCCGCGCGCGCCCAATGCGGGCAACGTGTGAGTCGCGGCGTTGCGTTGCAGATGCGGCTTGATGAGGTGCCCTTTCAATTCAGGAAACGCGCGATAAAAATCGCTCAGCACATTCGTCAGCAGAACGGCGTCGGCTTGCTTCAACACAGACTCAGGTCCGTACACATGGACTTCGATGCACGATCCGCCCGTTTCATCGCTCCACTTACGATACCCGTAATAAATTTTATCGAGCCAAAAAAAGTTGTGCATCACAAAGTCGCCGCTGAAGATGCCCGCCTCGGGATGTTTGCGCGGTTGCTTGCTGAACCATAAACGAATCACTGCGTGACCGAGTCCGTGCGGGAAGAACAAGTCGTCAGTTTGAAAACTGTTGAGGATGAGCGATTCAGCCGAAGGGGAGTCAGAGGCGAGGATGACGAAGCGGGAGCGAGTCGAAGAGGGACCTTCGTCCGACTCGTAGTGAAGAGTCCAATCATCATTTTTTTCAACACGCGTCACACGCGACTTGAACCTGATCTCGCCTCCGTGTTGCGTTATCTTCGCTGACAGTTTTTCGCACACATCTCCGCTACCGTTGGGAAGATATTCGAAGCGCCACGCGTCGCGCCGCATGACCGTATAAAAACGCAGGAAGGCGAGGAAGCCCGCGAGCGGAACATCGTCGGGATTGGTCGAGAGTCCATTGCGCGTGAGACCGAAGAACAGCGCGCGGAACGCGGGACCCCAACGCTTGAGCGATTCGCCAAACGTGAGACCTTCGAGCGGCTGATCTTCCACGAACGGATCAATGCCGATGGACATGAGGAGCGTGCCCCACACATGAAACAGCGACGCCCAGTCACCGAGGCTGAGCATCCACATAAATTTTGGATGGAATAACAGCGTGACGTAATGAAGCGGCGCGGGCAACGGGCTGTTGCGGATCATCGAGCCGATGTTCACGCGCCCAATGAAGTTGCGATCACGATAGATCCATTGCTCGTCTTTTGCGGAGACGAGTTCGCCAATGATTCCATGCCGCCGCAGCATCGCTTTGAGATTCACATACGACGACCACACGCCATGCACGCCGTGTTCGTTCGGAAATTTCCAGCCGTTGATATTGATCTCTTCTTTGCCAGATAACCTTCCGCCCACGCGTTCGTCCGCTTCGAGGATGAGCGGCTTGAGTCCGCGTTCGGCAAGATGGAGCGCGGCGGTGAGTCCTGCCACCCCTCCGCCGATGATGATTGCGTCGCAGTGATTTCCCATTGCGGGGATTATATGTGATTTTCACCTATTACAAACCTGCCGTGATGAAGTATCATTTTGTCATGCCGCACAAACATGCCGAACACAATGATTTGATGCAAAACCGCGCCTCGCTCACGCGTTTTGCGTGGCTGTCTATTGGTGCGGCACTAACGACGATTGTATTGAAAACTGGCGCGTATTATCTGACAGGCTCAATAGGCTTACTCTCAGACGCGATTGAATCGCTCGTCAATCTTGTTGGCGCAGGTATAGCGCTCGGCATGTTGACCATTGCCGCGCGTCCTGCAGATGAAAGTCATATGTACGGCCACAGCAAGGCGGAATATTTTTCCAGTGTGACGGAAGGCTTGCTCATCCTTGGCGCGGCGATTGGAATTATCAGCGCGGCAACTCAACGGTTGAAAGATCCGCAAGCGCTTGAACAGGTGGGGCTGGGGTTGGGTGTATCTATTTTGGCGTCGGGGGTCAATTTTCTGGCGGCGCGCAAGTTGACTGCCGAAGGGAAGCGACGAAATTCCATCACGCTTGAAGCAGATGGACAGCATTTAATGACCGATGTGTGGACGTCGGCGGGAGTGATCGCGGCGGTGGCGGCTGTCGCGCTGACCGGCTGGACGATCCTCGATCCGTTGATCGCCATCGTCATGGCTTTGAATATCGTTTGGACAGCTTATCAACTCATAAGCCGTTCCGTCGCCGGCTTGATGGACGCGTCTTTGCCGGCGAAAGAGTTGGAATTGATCGAAGCGGTGATGGAGAAATATCGCGCGAAACACGCGGATTTTCACGCTCTACTCACGCGTCAAGCGGCGGCGCGGCAGTTCGTCTCGGTGCATCTGCTTGTGCCGGGCGAGATGTCCGTGCACGACGCGCATCACATCGCAGAAGATTTTGAAGCCGACATTCGCAATGCGCTGGGCGGCGCGGTGACGGTCTTTACGCATCTTGAACCGGTGGAAGATGAGCTCTCGATGGAAGATATGCATTTGGATAGGGATGCGTGAACGCGGATCGAATCTATTTCCCGAACCTTAACGGTTTGCGTTTCATCGCTGCGCTGCTCGTAGTTGGGCATCATACTGAGCAGTTTAAATATCTGTATGGTTTGCCGAATAATTTTTCCAATTCATTTGTACAGATCATCGGCGAACTTGGCGTGATCCTCTTCTTCGTCCTAAGCGGATTCCTGATCACCTACTTGTTATTAGAAGAGGAGGAAAGGACGCGAACGATTGACGTGAGGAAATTCTACGTGCGCCGCATTCTTCGCATCTGGCCCCTGTACTTTCTCATTGTCGCGTTGGCGTTGCTGCTGATACCGAATCTTCCGATCTTTACCTTGCCCGATTACGGTAGGGCGCGCATCTATAAAGACCTCTTCGAGAAATTGGCTCTGTATATTTTCTTTCTGCCCAATCTCGTCTCGCCGCTGTTGGGCATTGTGCCATATGCGTCGCATTTGTGGTCTATCGGAACGGAAGAGCAGTTTTATCTGATTTGGGCGCCTCTCATAAAATTCGTCAGACGTTATCGCATGACGTTGATGTTCGTCATCGTGTCGGGTTATTTGCTTTTTGCGCGCGCCCTATATTCAGACCGCACGAACTTCCTCGCCTACAAATACGAGATCAACGCCTTTTGGCAATCGTTTAACATCCCCAGTATGGCGATTGGCGGATTTTTTGCGTTGCTGCTTCACGCCGATCATCGCGCGCTTAAGCTCTTCTTGAACAGCTATCTTTTCTATTTCGCGCTTGCGTTTACGTCTGTGATGCTGTTTCGCGGCGTATATTTTCCGCAGATCACGGTTCATGATGTTCCGTTCCCCTATCTCTATAAAGAGTTTTATTCGATCTGGTTCGGGATCGTTATCTTGAATTTTGCCGCGAATAAGAATATCCCCATTTCTCTAGAGCAGAAGCCGATTCGTTACCTCGGCAGAATTTCATACGGGCTTTACATGTACCATCCCATCGCTATCGCGATTGCGCTTCATGCGACGACTCAACTGGGTGTGCTTTCAGATGCCTTACTCTATCCCCTTGTCCTTGCATTGACGATCTTCTTTGCGGGCGTTTCGTATGCATATTACGAATCGTATTTCTTGCGTTTCAAGCTAGGTTTCGTGCGAGTCGCCAGCGGCGATGAGCCTCTGGAAAGATGAATCGTCTGCGGTTGTGAGTCGGCGGCTTGCAATCCGCTTCCCGTTCGATTATCCTTATGTGCGGGAGTGGTTAGGTCCCGGTGGGCCTCCTGGTCTTCAAAACCTGTGGCAGGTCGCGTTGCGCTCCGCGGTGGGTTCGACCCCCATCCACTCCCGCTAATTTTTTGATGGAACTATAGCCTTTTGGTAAAGAGTTATTGTTTTTGGAGATATATGCCTCTTCCCGACATTGAAATTCTTACCTCTTATGTATCCCAAATTTTTCGCGTTAACGACGTTACTGTAGGCAATACGCGCGAATGGGCTGTTCGTTACCGTGGGCGGCTGCTCAGTGAAGATACCGTCGCCGCGTACGACCAACTTGCGAACGCGGTGCGCGCTTTCAACCTTACCCCTTTGTTTAGAAAAGGCGACGATGGGGGGCAGGTCATCTTTCTGGCGCAAAACCTTGCCGAGTCTCGAGTTAATGGACGGATACTCGTTAACGTAATTCTCTTTATTCTCACGATCGTCAGTATGCTGCTTACGGGCGTTGAGATTCCTCCGGGCGCCGCGCCTGTTGACGGCTCATTTCCGCTGTCATATTTGTTGCTCAATGTTCTTTCGGGCTGGCCCTTCGCTTTGAGCATGATGGGCATTTTATTCGCCCACGAAATGGGGCATTATATCGCCTGCCGCATTTACAAGATCCCCGCCACGTTGCCTTACTTCCTGCCCGCGCCGATCATCAGCCCGCTGGGGACGTTAGGCGCGTTTATTGCGATGCGCGGCATTCCTAAAAATAAGCGTATTCTGTTTGATGTGGGCGTGGCGGGTCCGATCGCTGGACTGATTATCGCAATTCCGGTGTTGTTCATCGGGCTGTCGCTATCGAGTCTGGGACCGATCGAGCATGCGCCGGCGGGCATGTCTGGCATCTTGGAAGGGAATTCGATCTTTTATCTATTTGCGAAATATTTGAAGTTTGGCCGGTTGCTGCCACAGCCGATGGATACTGGCGGATTATCACAGGGCATGTATTGGATTCGTTACTTTCTTTCCGGCGCGCCAGTTCCTTTTGGAGGCTTGGACGTGCAACTTCATTCGGTGGGATTGGCAGGTTGGGCGGGGTTGCTCGTTACTGCGCTAAACCTGGTTCCGGTCGGGACGCTGGATGGCGGGCATGTTGCCTACGGTTTATTCGGAGCTAAAGCGCGGAAGATTTTTCCATTTGCTGTCGGCGCATTAATCGTCTTGAGCGTATTGCCGCCTTTGCTGACGCTGTCGCTTGAGTCATTCAACTCGAGTTGGATACTGTGGATGATTCTGCTATTCTGGCTGGGCAAAGTTCACACAACACCGCTGGACGACATCACCGAGCTAGACGCTCCACGTCGCGTTATAGGTTATGCGATGCTGGTTGCGTTTATTTTACTTTTTACCCCGATTCCGATGATCGCATATTGATTGACCTTTTGGAAAACCAATTCTGAAGACGCAGATCCATTAATGAAATTTATAAAGATTTTTATAACGTTGGCGTTGATTGCTGGCTTGGCCAATGCCTGCGCGCCGGCGATTACTCCCGTTGCCCAGACCCCGCTTCCTAGCGCGACAAAACAAGTTGCGGCGACGAAGACGCCCACGCCGGCGGCGAGCCGGCTGGAGGTCGAGGTGGAGGCGTTGCGTGGGAAGCAAGTTAATGTGTGGCATCCATGGTTTGGCGCAGAGGCAAATCTGTTTGAATCGCAGATCAAGGAATTTAACGCGGCAAATGAATGGGGCATTGTTATTAACGCGGAGTCAAAGGGGAATTACAGCGAAATACTTTTGCAAACCTCTGCGGCGCTGACAGATTCGAGCGCGCCGCAGATTGTGATTGCATTGCCTGAACATGCGCTGGCTTGGGGCGACGACGTTCTGGATTTAAATCCATATATGCACGATCCCGAGTTCGGCATGAATGCGCTTGATATGTCAGATTTCGTAAGCGTGGTCTGGCGGCAGGATGAGGTGGATGGAAAGCGATTCGGTGCGCCCGCGCAGCGGACGGCGCGCTTCATGCTTTACAACCGAACGTGGGCGCGCCAATTGGGTTTTGATGCGCCGCCTCAAACTCTGGCTGAATTTGAGGCGCAAGTCTGTGCGGCGCACGTCGCGTTAATGAACGATTCTGACCCGAACAATAATTCGCTTGGCGGCTGGTTAATTGATGCGAACGCCTACACGGCGCTTTCGTGGATGTTTGCATTCGGCGGCGGGGCGCAAGTAGAAGACGGCTACCGCTTTCTTTCGCCGGGCAACGTTGCCGCCTTCAAATATTTAAAAGCGTTGCAGCAGAAAAGTTGCGCATGGGTGGCGGCTCCCAATCTATCGGTGGGCGAGCGCTTTGCGGCGCGGCAGGCTCTGTTCGTTACAGCGGGGTTGGGAGAATTTAGCGATGTCGCGCGCGCTTTTGTCGCGGCGAATAGCGCCGATGAATGGATTGCCCTGCCGTTCTCTGGCGAGGAACGCGATGAGATCGTTGTCTATGGCTCGTCGTTTATCGCGTTTCAATCGGACGCGGAGACACAATTGGCCTCGTGGTTGTTCATCCGCTGGGCGCTTTCGCCGGAAAACCAAGCCGAATGGGTGAAGAGCGCCGGGCTCCTTCCGCTTCGCAACTCGACCCTGGACTTGCTTGCCGAATATTCGACCGATCATCCGCAATGGGCGCAAGCGGTAACTTATCTATCGAATGGCGAGGCGACGCCGCAGCTTTCTTCGTGGCGGCTCGTACGAGTTGTACTCGAGGACGGTTTCCGCGATATGTTTGACGTTATCCGCCACCCCGACTTGACGGAAGGACAGGCGCCGGTCATTTTGACTCAGATGGATGAAGCGGCGGATGAGTTAAACAAGTAGAGCAAAACGCTATTATTTTTCAAAATCCGGCAGATCTTGGATATGGCTGCAACGCCGTTTAACGTTGTGGTAAAATTTTGCTCGCATGCGGGAGTCGCCAAGTGGTAAGGCATCAGCCTTCCAAGCTGATATTCGCGGGTTCGAATCCCGTCTCCCGCTCTGATGTTGAGTGTCAGATGTCAGGCGTTCGCATGGCGCATGGCGCCTGACACTTGGCGCTTAAATAGGGGCCCATGGCGCAGCGGTTAGCGCAGGCGACTCATAATCGCTTGGTCGTAGGTTCGAATCCTACTGGGCCCATTTGCGATTTTAGATTTATGGTTAACGATTGCGCCTGCGGGGAGAACGACATTTTGTGTTAAGATGAAAAGTATATTTGGCGTTGTATGAAGAAATTTTCCATTATTATCCCGGTCTATTTTAACGAACTTAACCTGCCCGACACTGTTTTGCAGTTGCTCTCTTTGGGCGAGAAATTATCAGGCTATTCTTTTGAACTTGTTTTTGTAGACGACGGTTCCGGCGATTCTTCGCTCGAATTATTGCGAGAGTGTCAATCCCAGAATCCAGAGACGATTAAAGTCGTCAAATTGACGCGTAACTTTGGTTCGATGGCAGCGATTCAGGCTGGGTTTACCGTCGCCTCAGGCGATTGCGTAGGCATGATCTCGGCCGACCTTCAGGATCCGCCAGAGATATTTTTAGATATGATCTCTCATTGGGAAAAGGGATGCAAAGCGGTCTTTGCGGTTCGTCAGGATAGGGAGGAGCACCGTATACAAAAAACGCTCTCTAATACATATTATTCGCTGATTCGAAGATTTGCGCTTGCCGATTATCCTAACGGCGGATTTGACTTCTTTCTCGTTGATCGCCAAGTTATCGCCGAGCTCAACCGCATACAAGAGAAAAATACGAATATTATGACCCTTGTTTATTGGCTAGGGTATAAACCTGTGATGATTCCCTACGTCCGTAAGCGGCGAACGAAAGGGAAGTCGCGTTGGACGCTTGCTAAAAAGATCAAATTGTTCATTGATACTTTTGTGGCGTTCTCATTTTTCCCGATTCGGCTTCTATCGGTGTTGGGATTGTTCGTAGCGTTTGGCTCTTTTTTTTATGGCGCGTTTGTATTGGTATATTGGTTCTTCTACGGCGTCGAAGTGAAAGGATATGTGCCGGTGTTCGTAGCGTTAACGTTTAGCTCGGGGTTGCAAATGGCAATGCTGGGGGTGTTGGGCGAATACCTCTGGCGCACGCTTGATGAAGTCCGCCGGCGACCTCAATTTGTAATTGACGAGATTTATCAGTCGTCGGAGCAACGGACGAAGGAATAACGGAGAGCGAATGGCCGATTTCTTTAGGCATCCCAATGCGATCGTTGAATCTGCGCGAGTAGGCAAAGCCACGCGCGTTTGGGCGTTTGCCCACATCCTACCTGGCGCTGTCATCGGCGAAGACTGCAACATTTGCGACCATGTTTTCATCGAGAACGATGTTGCGATCGGCGATCGCGTTACGATCAAAAGCGGCGTACAATTATGGGACGGCGTGCGTTTAGAAGACGATGTGTTCGTTGGACCCAATGCCACGTTTACCAACGATCCCTCTCCGCGCAGTAAGCGATACCCGGCGGAATTTACCAAGATCATCGTTCAGAAAGGCGCTTCGATCGGAGCGAATGCGACGATATTGCCCGGCGTGACGATTGGACAAAATGCGATGGTCGGTGCGGGAGCCGTGGTGACGCGGGACGTTCCGCCAAACGCCATCGTAACGGGGAATCCGGCGCGTATTGTGAATTACGTTACCGAACAATCCCAGTCGAAGACGCTTGTTTCTTCTTCGCCCGCTCCGCGCGAACGGATGATCATCGCTGGAGTGAGCTTGATTGAACTGCCCGAGATAACGGATTTGCGCGGCAGCCTGACCTTTGCGGAATTCCCCGGTCTGTTGCCGTTTACGCCGCATCGTCTCTTTTTAGTCTATGATGTGCCCGGTAAAGACGTGCGCGGCGAGCATGCTCATAAAGAATTGCATCAATTTTTAATTTGCGTAAAAGGCGAATGTTCTGTCGTTGTAGATAACGGCAGCGTTCGCGCTGAAGCGCGATTGGATAGACCTACTTTGGGGCTGCACCTCCCGCCGATGATTTGGGCGACCCAGTATAAGTTCACGCCCGATGCGACGTTGCTGGCGCTTGCATCCGATATATACAAGGCTGAAGATTACATTCGCAATTATGATGAATATTTGGAGCTGATTTCCAAACGATGAAAACTTCCGTGCCGTTTCTAGATATGAAAGCGCAGTATGATGAACTGCGCGAAGAATTTGACGCGGCGTATCGGCGCGTGATGGATTCGGGTTGGTACATTCTCAGCGATGAAGTCCGCGCTTTTGAGCGGGAATTTGCGAATTATCTCGGCGTTAAACATTGCGTCGGCGTGGGCAACGGACTCGAGGCGCTTCAATTAATTCTGATGGCGTATGGAATTGGCGCGGGGGACGAGGTGATCGTCCCTGCGAACACATATATTGCGTCGTGGCTGTCGGTCTCGTATGTTGGAGCGACGCCGATTCCCGTTGAGCCGAATCCTTTGACGCACAATATTGATTCCGCGCGAATTGAGCAAGCCATCACCAAGCGGACGAAGGCGATCATGCCCGTGCATCTGTATGGTCAGCCAACGGAGATGACTGAAATTTTGAAATTTGCCGAGCGGCATGGACTGCGAATTGTGGAAGATTCGGCGCAAGCGCATGGCGTGAAATACAGAGATAAAATGGCGGGAAATTTAGGCTCTGCTGCCGCGTTTAGTTTTTATCCCACAAAGAATCTTGGCGCGTTCGGCGACGCGGGCGCGGTGACGACGAACGATGCTGATTTGGCTGACAAGATTCGCGTATTGCGAAATTACGGCTCGCGTAAAAAATATTTCAACGAGGTCAGGGGACACAATTCGCGTCTCGATCCGTTGCAAGCCGCGTTCTTGCGCGTGAAATTGAACTATCTCGATGAGTGGAATCTTCGCCGTCAAAATCTTGCGGATTATTATCTTGAACGATTAAGTGACTTACCCGGGCTTGGCTTGCCAACCACCGCGCCGCAGACGGAGCATGGCTGGCATATCTTCGTTGTGACGCATGAGGATCGAGACGGACTCAAATCTTATCTCGGTGAACATGGTGTGGATACGTTGATCCATTACCCTGTTCCTCCGCATCTTTCAGAAGCATATGCCGACTTGGGCTATAAAGCGGGAGGTTTCCCCTTGACGGAAAAACTTGCGAACAGCGTGTTGAGCCTGCCGATCGGCCCGCATGTGAAGCCTGAGCAAGCAGATTATGTTGTCGAACGTGTTAGAGAATTTTGTCTTCACTTTACAATTTCGAGGAACGTATGAATCCGTATCTTGCTGCGTTGCTTACGCTTGCTATCGCCCTTATTTTCCTTCGCCTCATGGACTTGCTCGCCCATCGCGGATTCATCGAAAGTCGTTTGAGTCGCAAGATCATCCACATCGGCACAGGACCGATCTTTGTCTTGTGTTGGCTTATGTTTGCCGATGCGCCCATCTCTCGCTGGCTTGCCGCGCTCGTACCGCTGGTTATCGTAGTTCAATTTGCGCTTGTCGGTTTAGGCGTTATCAAAGATGAAGCCGCGGTCAGAGCCATGTCGCGGACGGGCGATCCGCGCGAGATTTTATACGGCCCTTTATTCTATGGAATTGTCTTTGTCGCCATAACGCTGATCTATTGGAAAGATTCATTGATCGGTATTCCTGCATTGATGATCCTTTGCGGCGGCGATGGGATCGCCGACATCGTCGGACGGCGCGTCAAATCGCCGAAGTTATTCTGGTCGCGCAAAAAAAGCGTCGCGGGCTCATTGAGCGTTTTTCTTGGCGGCTGGCTGTTGACTCTGTTTATCTTTGCGATCTATGTTCAAACTGGCGCATTTGACGGACCCGTCGCGCGTTTCGCGTTGCCAACGGCATGGATAGCGTTGGGCGCAACGTTGATCGAATCGTTGCCGTTCAAAGATGTGGACAATATCACGATCGCTGTCGCTTGCGCAGCGCTTGGATATTTGGTCTTTTGAGAATCAAAACGACGCTTAATCGATCTGTTCGATCTCTTCCTTCTTCAGAATCATCACGCGAAAACTCTCGGCATATTGCATGCCTGCGTCTTTCGCTTCCTCTTCCGCCCATTGTGCGATCCACTCGCCGACCTTGTCCACCGCCACTTGACTAGCGTGCTGTTGCAACGCTTTGATCTTAACGTCCAAAGTATCGGAAATATCAACCCACGCGTCAGACCCCGCTGCGCCGTGGACGTATAAGCGACTAACGTCGTGCGGCTCATATCCCGCTTCTAGCAGGTCGGCGAATATCAGCCGGCTGCCCGCCGATGGAAAAACCGCCTCGCACGCCGCCTGCGCTGCGGCGCGATGATCGGGATGATTGACATATTCGTTGCCGTGAAACCATGCTTGAGGGTCGCCGCAGAAAACTGTGTCTGGCTTGAATTGTCGAATGAGGCGCGTTAGGTCCTTGCGGAGTTGAATCGTTGGCTCCAATTCTCCGTCGGGGTAGCGCAGAAAGATCGTCTGTTTGACGCCCAGTATGGCGTTAGCCGCCAGTTGTTCCTTCTCGCGAAGCTTGGCAAGTTCTTTTTTGTAGGCTTCATCTTTGCTGGGATCGTTCGAGCCGGAATCGCCGCTGGTGATGACGACCGAAATGACTTTACAGCCCGCTTGCGCCCATTTGGCGAGCGTGCCGCCGATGGAGAATTCTTGATCGTCCGGATGCGCGTGAATGCTCATCGCGACGGTAGGTATGTATTCTGTAGTCATATCTGTTCCTATGATAGATTGAAATTTTGTTCTGCTGCAACGTTCCTTCTTGAATCGGGGACATTGCGCGAATTAACGTGTGCGCGTTTTTGCTTCGAGCGGTTTGATGCGTTTCCAATTGCCAACCGCAAACGCCGTCAGTCCGAGAAATTCTACCGCTCTGCCGATGAACGCAAAGCTTTGGATTGCGAACAGACTGTAGGCGCCGACGAAGAAGATGCCAACGTTGATCAGAATGAACGACGCCCAAACCAGCGTTTCGTTCCCGCGTGGGAATTCATTGGAAAAACGAGGCAGTATCCAAAATGCCATGCCCATAGTTAATTGCACCATCCAGCCCATGAATGCCAGTTCAATGTGCAAAGGCAGTAAATTCCATAACGCCGGAAAATACAGAATGCCTTTGTTCGCCAGCAAGAGTCCGCCGATGGTGAATCCTAAGACTGAGTAGATCAGCGATGCGCGGATGAAGTAGACGCTGAGGCGCGGCATTTAGCGTTCCTTGACGCGCTTCCATGTGTTGACGGCAAACCCGAGGCCGGAGAGCCACTGTAGAATGGCGGAGGCGACCAGCGCCCAGCCGAGTAATGCAGATGGGGCGGCGGCGTTAATGGGTTCGGCGACGATGCGCAATAGTAAGCCGCTGTTGAACGAGATAAACGTTGCCCAGCCCAGCCATTCATGTCCGCGCGGCTTGGCGATGGTGTATTTGGGGAACATCCAGAATGCAACGCCGTAGATTAATTGCGTCAGCCAACCGAACGTGAGCATGTGGAAGTAAGCGGGGAAGAAGCCGGTGACCGGTCCCTTGATGGGCGACATTAACAAGATGCCCGCTGTCAGCGCGAGAAGCAGGTAGACCATGGCGGCTTTGAGAAACCAACGAGTAAGCGGCGGCATGATCTATTGTTTGTGTTTGACGACGGAGTACACTGTCATCGCTAGGAATAATACAATCGCGACTTCATTCAATAGCCCGCCGACTCGGCGCAGTTCGACTTGATTAGTTAGATCGGCTGCGACGCGCAGAAGCAGGGAGATGTGTAAGAGCGCGAAATGAATATAAAAGGAGGGATAATAATTGATCGGCACGCCCAAAATTGCGGGAAAAATAATGGGTGAATGACCGAAGATCATCGAGATGACGAAACCGACGAAAATTGTATGCAGCATCGCGTCATAGATCGGACCTGCGTAGCCCGCGCCAAAAATAAGTTGAAGCGCGCCGCCAATGCCCAGCCAGATGAATCCAAGAAAAAGACAGTAGGCGATGTAGCGCGTTAAAGGGTTGGGGTGATGAATATTTCGCGCGGCGAGGTCGTTTTTGAGGAACCACAATGCGAGCGCCAGCGTGGCGACTCCGCTCAGGCGCGCGCCTCCATTGTCGTTGAACATGGCGAGGATCGCACCGCCGAGCAGCGCGACGACGAGTCCGCTGAAGATGCGAGTCTGTTGGCGGGTGGGGCGTAAGACGCGGCTGAGTTCGAGGCGTTCTCCGCCGATCGTTAGGATGAAAAAACCGATCCACCAGTGGACAAGTTGCGCAATTGGAAACCCAAGCGTCCATAAAATATTGCCGATCACCCATGACAACACGCCGATCGCCATTGTAATTGTGTGAACAACGGGCTCACGGCGCACCATGACGAGCAAAATCAACAGCGCTACGATGCTGCCGAAAGTCATCAGGATTGCGCCAATGGTCGGCGCGAAGAGTAGGCTGACCCACCCAACACCGGCGGCAATAGGCGAGGCGTACATCCATTTTTTACGGATGGCGACCGCGCGCTCCAGCGGAATCAGAACGCCGAGGAAGCCGGAGACCATGAGAGGTCCATGCGCAAGCGCGAGGTTAGGAATGGAGGGGATTCTCCAGCCGAGTCGCAACAATCCTGCCCACATGGCGAAAAGCAGGGCGAGAATGGCGAGCGCGAGCAAAGGGATAAAACGAAATCGAATCTTCATGAGACTACTCTTATTCTTGATATGAGACCCGCTGATGGAGGCTTGCAAGCCTCCGTTGATGATACGCGAATTTGGAAATTGGTCAACCCAATTATTGAATTTTATGAAGATACCGGAGACATCCGCAGATTTCGCTAGTTTTGAAATAGACGAAATCTGCGGATATATTTTTACTGACGTTGGTTAGTGACCGCCGCCCGGTGTGATAATGCCGTTGTAAATATCTGGGTCGGCTTTACCGGTGACGTGCAGCACGCCGAATGCGCCGCGATCGGTTCTGGCGAGCGCGTGATCCAGCAAAACGTAGTTGCCGGGATAATCAAGCGTTAGTTCGAGCATCGCGGCGCCGCCGGCGGGAATCAGCGTAGTTTGTACGCCTTGAGCGGGCGGGCTGATCAAATCGCCTTCACGGTAGACGCGATCAATGATCTCGCCAATAACGTGAAAGTTAGAGGTTAGGTTGACGCCGGCGTTCCCCACATAGAAGCGGACGGTATCGCCTACTTCAGCGCTCATATTGTTTAGCAGCGCGCCGGTCTTGCCGTTGAAGACGACGTATTGGGGCTTGCCTTCAAGGTAGGCGTACGAGTCGAACAATTGCAAACCTTTTCGTCCGAGATTTCCGACCGCGTAGAATTCGCCTTGCATGATATAGAACTCTTTGTCTACCGGCGGAAGTCCGCCCTCAGGCTCGACAAGGATCAATCCGTACATCCCTTGCGTCATATGCACGCCGGGGTTGCCGAATGCGCAGTGATAGACGTAAATGCCGGGTGTAAGCAATTTAAAGGTCATCTCTTTCGTTTGTCCGGGCGAGACGAGTGTAGCGGAGGCTCCTCCGCCCGGACCGGTGACGGCGTGCAGGTCAATATTATGCGGATGCAAGTTGGTCTCATCGTTATGGATGGATAGATGGACGGTATCGCCTACGCGACCGCGAATAAACGGTCCCGGTACCGTGCCGTCGAACGTCCAGTAATTTAACGTGGTGCCGTTCGCCATTTCAGCCAGCACTTCTTTTGTAGTCAGGTTGACTTCGATCATGCCGTCGTTGCCGTATATGACGGTCGGCGGAACTTCATTCGGGTCGCGGGAGATATTATCCACGCGTTCGAAGTTGTTGAAATTCATAAAGAAGCGATAGAGACTTTTTAACTTGATGTTTGGCGCTTCGCCCGGTCCAAAAGCGCGCAGCGTGAGCGGGTAGGCGAATTCTCTTGGCAAACCGCGCGGCGCGTAGAATACGATGGACGCGCCGATAAAGATTGCAACGAGCGCAATGGTGACCTTGCGAGAGTGAACGCGGCGAAGGATCAAAAAGATGAAGATTGCCGCGAACACATAGGCGATGATTACCCCAAAGGCTTGAATGAGGTAATACCAAAGATATGAAATTAGTTCCATAGGTTTCTCCTTAGATGGGCGCAAGCGCCGATAGTGATATTCTTCACTAATTATAATAGAGATTTTCATATTTTGGTGAGAGAAACCTTATTTATTAAGTTTACGGATTCTTAAGCCTAACATCGCTAAAAATTCAAGGCTATGACGCATCAGGGGTAAAATAAGCATATTCCTTTCTGGAGGTCCCTATGTCTATTATTCTTGACGGTTCGTCGCTTACGATTGAGAA
>MWTB01000032.1 GCA_002050275.1 Anaerolineae bacterium UTCFX1 | reverse complement strand
AACTTACCCGTTGGCTCAATTCCGCGCTTGACGCGCATTCGTGTATCATGGACATAATCCTTCACGACGGGGCGTAAATCATCATAGCGGGCATTTTGATATAACCCGCCCTCCGCTTGTTGCCAGCCGATTTCATCGTAAAACTCACGGACTTTTTGTTTTGTATCGTTTGTCATATTATTTCCAAGTAAATTTTTCGCCTACCAAAAATCCAAACGTATCTCTGAATTGACTCATACCTTCATTACTAAAGACTCTTTCCAAATTCCAAACTTCTAAATCATCCCAAAAATTCATAAGCCTCCATGGGAAGGGCTGTGGATATTCAAAGAAGAAGCGATAGGCATAATTCCAAGCAAATTCGGTTTGTTTTTCGTTTAATTTATAGGCAGAAACATCGGATAAAACTTTTTCCAAAGTTTGATAATACTCATCCCATGAATTGGGGTCAATGGTAATGCCACGTCCGCGATAGTGCGTTTGCCCGCAGGAAATGACGGGGCTGCTGTTCATGGCGGTTTCGAGTCCCACTGTGGTGGTGTACGCCAACCCAGCATCCGCAATTTCGATTAAGTCATAGGTATTGACGTTATCCAACGCGCCAATTATATGAACATGGTTTGGCAATTCGGGCACCGCTTCTCTGACCACCGTTCCCATAGACTTGGCTTGCGGCACAAGTTTCTCCCCAGGGTGAACACGAATGATCAGCTGCACGTCCGTTCGTTTGGCAAAGTATTGTACGGTCTTCGTAATCCATTCCGTCATAGATTCGGCGAAGATATCGCGCCCCAAAGTCAAACTATCGCCTAGCACATTGGCGGCGAGCATCACTACCGGGCGGGAATCCAAGTTCAACATTTTACGAGTCTCATCCGCGCCTTGTGATGAGACGTATTGCCACAAGCGTTTAGATTTTCCCCACACGCGCGCGCCGCGCCGCGCATTTTCCAAATCTGCCACACGTTCAAACATTTCATCGGTCATCGGTAAATGGCATCTTGCTTCCACAAGAAAATCCGTATCTTGTTGCATAATGGACGAGTTTTGCGCCAACCAAATTTGTTCACGTTGGTCGTTGAATTCGTAAGTAACAGCCTCAATGCCCAAATGACGTGCCATGCGAAAGGCAATGCCCATTTCTAAAATTAATCCGTTGGGAATTAAAACCACATCAGGCTTATCAGTTTGCAAATATTCATACAGCGCTTGTGCGGCAAATGTATTTCGTTTGATGCGTAAATCATACAAGGCTTTATCGCCCGAGTCAGCCATGTTGATTTCTTCGCGCATCAAGGTGTATTGCGAATCCCATAACGAAATTTCGGTTATGTCGTTTTGGATTTCAGTTGGAAAGTTGAAAGTAGAAAGTGGGAGTTCCAACATTGAAACATGCTTAACAATTGGAGATAATGAAGATAAGGCATCTTTGGTATGCAACACGCGTTGGCGTTGCGTGAATTTATCTTTTTCTTTATGCCATTCGGAATAAGGTAAGGTTAATAATGTAACATCATGCCCCAAGCCTGCTAACACCAAACCGAGATAAGCAGATTGTTCAATCCAATAATGCAGTGTGGAAAAAAATAAAACTTTTTTTGCATTTATATTTTTCTGCAAATGTTTTTTTGTTACTTCCACAGCAGAGGGCAAAGATTTTTTCAAGCGACTTAAATCATAATGGTCGCGGCGCGTTTGATTCTTGGAACGCAATGCCCAATCTACATCGGCAATAAAAGGTAAATCTCGTAAAACTTTCTTCGCAAACATCTAATCTCTAATTATCTATCTTCTCAATCTTCCAATTCAATCGCGGGCGCACAGGTCCCACGCGCGGTTCGCCCCATTGCGTGCCGGGCGCGCCAGAAATATCCACGTTAAACGCCAACGCATTTTCGTCCATAAAATATCTTTTCACGCCAAACGAGCTCGCATTCACGCCCACCATGTAACGCCCTTCGTTAAAAATATCGGCGGGGATTTCTACACGGCTCACATAGCGCCCAGCGCTGCGCGTGTCAAATTTTTCATACAAACTCGCATCGTCCGTATCAAACGAAGTAAAAATATATTCGCCGCGCATCGTGCTGATGTACAAACCAACGCGCAAACCAGTGATGGATGTATTTAATTGATATTCAAACTCAAGCATGACGGGTTCAGTGGAGCGAATCGTATCTACGACTTTCCCGCTTCTTTCTTTGACCTTCAAACTGATCGGCGTAAATTCAGCATTCGCCACGCTGACATCTTCCGCGCTCCAAAATTTTTCGCCCGCTTGAGATTGTCCCGATGATAAATAATAATCCACCGCTTCTTGAGTCGGCGCGCGCATAATCATTTGACCCTTTTGCAAAACAATCGCTTCTTGAGTCAAACGTAAAATCGCAGACATGTTATGGCTGACAAATAAAACCGTGCGACCTTGTTGCGCCACATCATTCATTTTGCCCAAACATTTTTTCTGAAATTCAGCGTCGCCTACGGCAAGCACTTCGTCAACAACTAAAATTTCAGGTTCAAGGTGAGCGGCAACTGCAAACGCCAAACGCAAATACATTCCAGAAGAATAGCGTTTTACAGGCGTATCAATAAACTGACCGACCTCAGAAAAATCTACAATCTCATCAAATTTGGAATCAATTTCGGCGCGACGCATTCCTAAGATTGCGCCGTTCATATAAATATTTTCTCTGCCGGAAAGTTCGGGGTGAAATCCCGTGCCGACTTCCAGTAAAGAACCAACTCGCCCACGAACTGAAACCGTGCCAACCGTCGGCTCGGTGACACGCGAAAGAATTTTCAACAATGTGCTTTTTCCAGCGCCGTTTTTCCCGACGATACCTAATACTTTGCCTTCTTCCAAATCAAACGAGACATCTTTTAATGCCCACACATAATTTTGATTGGTGCGATGGTCCGATTTGCCGATCAGGGCTTTGGCGATGCGCACAGGCGCTGTGACGGTATCCACAATCACGTCTCGCAACATGTTATAGCGGAATTTCGTCTCCGCCGCGCCGATTTTATATTGCTTGCCGATGTTTTTTACGCTAATCGCAATTGTCATAATTTATGTTTGAAGGTTGCAGGTTTAAGGTTGAAAGTTAAAACCTGCAACCTTGAACCTGTAACTTGTAACCTTATATTGTGTCCGCAAAAGTTCTTTCCATGCTTCTAAAATAGAACAGACCTGAAATAAAAATCAAAATTGAAATGCCAACCGAAACCCAAAGCGTGATGTCGGGTCCGTTGCCTGTGCCGAGCAATGCCCAGCGAAATCCGTTCACCACGCCAGCCATAGGATTCAACGAGTACAAAATTTGCCACTTGGCAGAAATGACAGAGGCAGAATAAGCTACGGGCGTGGCAAACAGCCAGAATTGAGTCAGAAACGGGAGCGCTTGGTTTACATCCCGATATTGCACGTTAATCGCCGAAAGCCACAGGGCAACGCCGAGGGCAGTGATAATTGCCAGCAAAAGAAAAAGCGGCAGAGTCCAGACCAAGCTCCAGGCGGGGACGAAGCGGTAGTAAATCATCAAGCCAACCAGAATGACAAATGCAATTGCAAAATCCACCAGCCCTGCAAAAACGGACGACATCGGAAGAATGAGGCGCGGAAAATAAATTTTCGTGACCATGTTGTTATGCGCCACGAGCGAACGGCTACCTTGATTTAATGCAGTGACGAAAAGCCCCCATGGCAATAACGCTGTGAATGAAAAGATTGGATAGGGAATGTTATCCGTAGGCAGTTTGGCGACTTTATCAAAAAGAAACGTAAAGACGAGCATGGTCATCACGGGTTGAATAACTGCCCACGCCATGCCTAATAAAGTTTGTTTGTATTTCACTTTAATATCGCGCCAGACCATGAAGTAAATTAATTCACGGTAAATCCACAGGTCGCTTAAATTCAAAGAGGAAAGACCTTTGGAGGGTCTGATGTAAACAGTGTGCGGTTCGTATTTAGCAGTTTCAGGCATGATCTCTTTCATTACAAGCCAAGGGTTGAAGATTAAAAGCGGAGAGTCTACCGTCTTCGACCTTAAACCTTCGACCTATTTGTTTTGAACCACTCGATTGTGCGCCTCATCCCCTCTTCAAAGGGAACTTGCGCGCTCCAACCGAAATATTCTTTCGCGCGGTTGACATCCAATGCGCGGCGCGGTTGACCGTTCGGCTTATCCGTCTGCCAGACAATCTTGCCTGTGAAGCCTGTCATTCTCGCGGTCATTTCGACCAAGTCTTTGATGGAGATTTCATAGCCCGAACCTAGGTTGACAGGTTCTGCGCCGTTGTAGTTTTCAGCGGCGGTTATGATTCCATCGGCGGCGTCTTCCACATAGAGGAATTCGCGCGTCGGCGAGCCATCGCCCCACGCGGGGATTTCCGTGTCGCCGCGTTCGGTCGCTTCGACCGTTTTGCGAATCAACGCGGGGATGACGTGCGACGTCGCCAAATCAAAGTTGTCGCGCGGGCCGAACAGATTCACAGGCATCAGGTAGATCGAGTTGTATCCATATTGCTGACGATACGCCTGCGACTGCACTAACAGCATTTTCTTCGCCAAGCCGTACGGCGCGTTCGTCTCTTCGGGGTAGCCATTCCAAAGTTCTTCTTCTTTGAAGGGAATCGGCGTGAATTTGGGATACGAACAAATCGAACCGACAGCGACAAACTTTTCGATTCCATTTTTCCAAGCCTGATGAAGAAGCGGAACGCCCATCATCAAGTTGTCGTAGAAAAATTCGGCGGGACGTCTCATATTGGCGCCGATTCCTCCTGCGAGCGCGGCAAGGTGTATCACCATATCCGCTTTGAAGTCGTTCAGCGTCTTCGCAATGCCGTCAGATGAACGTAAATCGTATTGCGAACTGCGCGGGACAAAAATATCCGCCGCACCGCGTTGCTGAAGTTTCTCGACGACGAACGAGCCGAGAAAGCCACTTCCGCCTGTGACGATGACTTTTTTGTTTTGCCAATAGGTTGAAGGATGAAGGTTTGAAGGTTTAAGGTTGGACATCGTATGTTACTCCGTCCTCTTTCACACGGCGTGAGTTAGGTTGAGTTTCTAAATATTGAATAAATCTCGCAAGCTGTTTACTACATATCTCTGCTATTGAAAAAAGGCTATTTAAATCCTCGTCAGAGATATATCCTTGATCCTTTGCAATGTAGAGTTGGGCGCGCACTTCGCCAGCCGATCCTTTTGCCCGTCCCAAATATTGGATGAATATGGATTGTGTTGAACTCTCAAAGCCCTCAGCAATATTTGACATGATCGAAACTGCCGCTCGTCGCATCTGGTCACGTAGCCCAAAATCACGGGCGAACGTTCCTTCGGAGGAATATTTGTAAATCAAATTTGTCAATTCCTTTGCTCTTTGCCAAACTTCCAATTCTTCAAACCGCTTTGCTGTTGCCATATCTTTCAACCTTCAACATTAAACTTTGAACTCACTGCACAATAAACTGCGCGTTGCGATAACGCGCATCAGTTGGGTTTTGGATGAGGCCCGTTTTCAACGCGAACAATAATTCACGGATGCCGTCGTCCACGTCGAGCGTCGTGTCGAAACCCAGCATGCTCTTGATCTTGGCAAACGACACGGTAATGTCGCGCATATCGCCGCCAAAAGTCAGGTCTTTGTATTCGATCTCCACTTCGGGCATGCGCTTGCGAACCAACGCGACAATGTCATCTTTTGAGTAGTTGCCGTTATCCGTGCCGAGGTTGAAGATCTGTCCGCGAATCTTCGACTGCTCGGCTTCGAGTCCCATGATGACGCCGCGCGCCACGTCGCGGATGTGGACAAACGAGCGCGAGTACCCACGTTGATAGATGATCAACACACGCTTGGTAAACGCCTCTAGCACAAATTGATTCACGATCAAGTCAAAGCGTGTGCGAGGAGATAAGCCGTATAACGTGGCAAAGCGAAACAACAACGGCGCTGTCGGCGAATCCTTTTGCGAAAGTAAAAATTCCTCCGCCGCAATTTTCGTTTCCGCGTATAACGATTGCGGATTCAAAGGCGACTCTTCGGTAACGGGCTTGCCATCGGGACTCAGCCCATAGTTGCTGTAGGTGGAGGCGAAGACAAATCGTTCCACGCCCAAGTCTACGGCTTGCTCGTAAACCATCTTTGTCGAATCAACGTTGTACTTCCACGCAACCTGCTTCCCAACCGCCTGACACGCAGGGAACCCAACAATTGCCGCTAGATGAATCACCGCGTCTGGTTTCTGCCAATCATCTTTGAGCGCATCTTTCACTGCGCGGGGTTCGGTCACATCTGTTTTCACAAAATGAAAATTGGGATGATGCAGAAACGGAACGATCGCTTCGCCGCCAAAGAGCAACGAGTCGAGAACGCTGACTCGGCTCCCAAGCCGCAACAGTTCGGAGGTCAGAAGCGAACCGATATATCCCGCGCCGCCAGTAATTAAAATATGTTTCATCGTTTCACATCCATATTGAGAGTCACTTTAAATCCGTCCACCTGAATCGTGGGGGCGTTCTTATCGTTCACGATAGCGACATTCTGCTCAAGGCAGGTAAGCTTGCACACGTCCGCCACATCGCCCTTGCCGACGATGCGAACGCGATCAAATCCCGCCGCCCGAACTTTCGCAAGGTGTTCTTTCACGCGTTGGCGCGTTTTACGATAGATCGAAAACGAACGCTCGACATAATCCACTGCGAGGCGAGCGCGCAGGGCGATGCCTTCGGGCGTAATAATATAACGCAACTTCTTGCGTTCGGCACGCATCGCCTTAACATATCCTTTTGCGATAAGCCGCTTAAGATGCCAATTCACGGTTCCCACCGCAACGCCAAGTTGAGTCGCCAACGCAGACTGATTCACATCGGGGTCGTTCTCGATATTTTCGAGCAGGGTAAGCTCGCGTAACTCTTCGTTTGTCGTTTCCATGATCTCTCGGCTCAAAATTCAGTGACTGAATTATAGCCTTATTCCGGAATGGGTCAAGTACGCCATTCATCTAGCCGCCCAAAACTGCTACAATCGGGCAATGGAAAATTTCTCCGCCTTCAACGCCGCTATGCTCGCCTACCAACAATCTCGCAGCGCTCACTGGGATGCCATCGCCCACAAACGCGATAAATGGCACGGAATGGGGACTTGGTATCACAAGCGGCTTGCGGAAATTTATCGTTTTCACGTTCCGCCGAACTCGCACGTGCTCGAACTCGGCTGCGCGGACGGGAGATTGCTTGGCGCGTTGAATCCCTCGCGAGGCGTGGGCGTGGATTTTTCACCGGGGATGATCTGCCGAGCAAAACAAAAACACCCGAACATCGAATTCATCGAAGCCGACGCGCACGATCTTTCCGCGCTCGACGAGACGTTCGATTTCATCATCTTATCCGACCTCGTCAACGATCTGTGGGATGTGCAGCGCGTATTGCAAGAGATCAAAAGACTCTGCACGCCGCGCACGCGAGTCATCATCAACTTTTATAGCAGGTTTTGGCAAGCGCCGCTTGGCATCGCGCAATCGTTGGGACTCGCCACACCCGATCTATATCAAAACTGGCTGACGCGCGAAGATATTCGCGGGTTGATGCGCCTCGAGGGTTTCGAACCGGTGCAGATCACGCAAGAGATTCTGTTTCCGCTTCCGCTCGGCGGATTGGCGAATAAATTCCTCGTCCGCTTGTGGCCCCTGCAGCATCTCGCGTTGTCAAACTTCGTAGTCGCGCGTCCAGCAGCTCAACGCGCGTCAGAGCCGAAGGTGTCGGTCATCGTCCCCGCGCGGAATGAATCGGGCAACATCCGATCCATCTTCGAGCGAACTCCTAAAATGGGACGCGCGACAGAACTCGTCTTCGTGGAGGGACATTCGAAAGACGACACATATGCGGCGATCGAACGCGAAGCCGCTTCACACCGGACCCCCAGCCTGATTCTACAACAAACGGGCATCGGCAAAGCGGACGCCGTGCGACTCGGTTTTGCCAAAGCTACTGGCGATGTGCTGATGATCCTCGACGCCGATATGACCGTGCCGCCTGAAGACCTGCCGCGTTTTTATGACGCGCTCGTTTCAGGTAAGGGCGAGTTCATCAACGGCGTACGGCTGGTGTACCCGATGGAAAAGGAAGCGATGCAGACATTGAATCTTTTCGGCAATAAATTTTTCAGTCTCGCGTTTTCGTGGTTGTTGGGTCAGCCGATCAAGGATACGTTGTGCGGCACAAAAGTGATGTGGAAAGAGGATTACGAACGCATCGCGGCAAACCGTTCGTACTTCGGTAATTTCGACCCGTTCGGCGATTTCGACCTGATCTTCGGTGCGGCCAAATTGAATCTCAAGATCGTTGACCTGCCCATCCGCTACCGCGAACGGACATACGGCTCGACCAACATCTCCCGCTGGAAACATGGCTTGTTGTTGTTTCGCATGGTGATATTTGCGGCAAGGCGAATAAAATTTGTTTAGCGCCGAATCATGTCATGCTGAGCCCTTCGATGTACTCGAGGTAAACTCCACGAAGCATCTCTAAGACGGCATCAGAGACCCTTCGCTGTCGCTCATATCATCCCGATGTTTTTCGAGAGGGTGACATACCAGAGAGAGCATGGGAATTAATTTACACCAAGACCTCATCAATAGAAATCACGAATTATGGAATCGCAAACCGATCCTGCGAACTGCATATCAGGATTTGTATCGAATCGCGGCGACCCAGTTGAGCGGAATGCCCGGCTCAAAGATCGTCGAACTCGGCTCGGGCATGGGACACATCCGCGATGTGATTCCAAATTGCATCACAACAGAGTTATTCCCATTCCCGTGGATTGACCAGATCGAAAACGCGTATAAACTTTCTTTTGAAGATGAATCCATCTCGGACTTGATCTCCACCGATGTGTTTCATCACCTGAAATATCCCGGCGCCGCGCTGACCGAACTGCACCGCGTCCTCCGCAAGGGTGGACATGTCATCATGCTTGAACCGTGCATGAGCCTGCTAGGGCTGCTCGTGTATGGCGCGTTCCACGTCGAGCCGATTGCCATCAATCACAAGATCAAATGGTTCGCCCCAAAAAATTGGACACCCGAATATCTAGATTACTACGCCGCGCAAGGAAACGCCACGCGCATCTTCGTTAGGAAGGAATATCGTTCCCAACTCACGGCATGGAAAAGCATAAAAACCATCCGCCTCTCGGCATTGGCATACGCCGCCTCGGGCGGGTACTCGGGTCCGCAACTCTATCCGACGGGGATGTATTCGGCTGTAAAATCGCTGGAGAAAATTTTAGACCTGTTCTCGCCCCTGTTTGCGACGCGGTTATTGGTGGTGCTGGAGAAGTAATTAGGGACACACCCTCTCCCCCTCTTGCGGAGTATATAAAGCGACTCCATCTTGGGAGAAGGATTCTGCAAGGCGGTAATTGCACAAGATCGGGCGCATGATGCCGCGCACCCAGACGTTGTTCTCTTCTGAAAACGCGCGGCGGCGGGCAAGGATTTTGAATGTCAGCGGATCAACGACGACTAGGTCGAAGCGCTGGGATTCCATCTCTTGCTTGAAGTGAGTAAGAAACTCCTCGTTGTTCGACATCGCCATTTCCATCAGTTCTTCGCGCTCATATTCAGGGACGAGGGTCACATTTTTGAGCATACCCATCGAGATGAGATGGCGTTGTGTAATGAAGAGAATCTCTCCGCCGTTGGAGTTGACTTTGTCCACTTTTTCTTGCAAACTTTGCAAAACTTTATCGGTTCTTGATTCATCGTATTGCTTAAAGCCAATATTTGCTTGTGTCAAAAACAAAATAGGGATGACAACGACAGACATTACATTTCCCCATTTTAGCGGAATAAATTCCGCAGTCCTTTTTTCAGGAGTGTAACGCGCAAAGACTAGATACGAAAACACGATTAACAGCATGGTGAAATATGCGTCGAGGTTGTGCAGGTCTGCGCCACCGCCGATTTTGAGGCTGACGATGAGTCCGCCGAGGAAGAGCGCGAGCAACGCGGCAAGGATGAAAAATATTCGCACGGGATGCCAGTCCGCGTGGCGGGAGCGGAATTGTTGAAACAGCACGACCCACATTGGCAACGAGACAAAGATCGCGGCGGGGAGAATGCCGAACGCGTACGATTCATTCGGCAGTAAGCGATACCACAACAACGGCGACGATAAGCTGGTGAAAAAATCTTCAGGGTTGGGGATGCCCGAGAAGGCGATGTAGATCTGCATCGAAGCGAATGCGGTTAACGTCCCAACGAAAAA
>MWTB01000014.1 GCA_002050275.1 Anaerolineae bacterium UTCFX1 | reverse complement strand
GGCTCTTCCGGCGCTGCGGTCGGTTCGGAAACGATTTCTGTTGAAATGACTTCTGGCGTGTTTTCTGTTGGAATAGGCGTAGAGTTGACGGGTTCTTCCCCTAACGGAGTTTCTCCTTGCGATAAAACAACTTCTTTAGTAGCAGTCGGTTCTTCTGTCGGAGACCCGTCCGCTAGCACGGGGAGAGGAAATACCATGTTTACCATTAGCGTAAGAATTAACATGGAAATGAAAATAACGGACTTCACTGATTTAGACATGAAAACCTCCGTGCGCTATTTAGTTGTTTATGCCGCTTTCCTTGCAAAACTGCAGAATAAAGCCAAATGTAACATTAGCGGAAGATTAAGTCAATGGATCATGAGAAATTAAGTCTGACTGTAGTAAAGTCGCGTTTTCGGTCTCTTTTGTTCACGGATTTAGCGGATCGGTCGAATTTCTTTCGCATTGTCCATGCCATTTTGCGCGTAAAGATTACTTTGCTTGTATACAATTTCCAGCATAATTTGCTATTGCGTAGGGTTTGATTTCTTATTGGCTGCTGTGGGCGCGGAAACGTCGGTGATGGTTTGTTTCCAAAAGAAAGCCCAATACATGACGACGGACACGATATAAAGTGCGATGGTGCCGATGAACGGTGGACCGAATCCAAAACGGATCTGCAGCCAACCGCTGATAGTGGGGCTGAACGCCCAGCCGAAATTCCATGCCATACTGGTGAGACTCGCTACAGTGGCGCGCGCCGATGATTCGACGTGTTCCATCACGAATGTTTCGTATACGGGGCTGCTCATGTTCATCAACGCGAGGCGGATGTAATAGGCGGCGGCGCTGATCCAGTATAGAGGCGAAAAGCCCAGCAGAATCAGAAATGGGATGGATAACGCTTGTGTGATGACCACAACCTGAATCTTTCCGAAGCGATCCGCCAGAGGCGGCGCAATGAGCAGTCCGATTCCCATAGCGAGCGAGCCCCATGCAAAAAGCGCGCCGATAACCGGGTCGGACCGTTGGTGGACGACGCGAAAAAATACGTTCATGAACGGCATCGTCAGCCCAGCCCCGATGGAGGTAATGAACATCGGAAGAATAAGTTTGGCGAGCGTTCTGGGATGTTTGGCGGCGTATTGAAATGGCGCGAAGATAGCGCGGTCGGCGTGCGCGAGGCGCGGCGATTTGATGAAAAGCAGCGGCAGAATGGCGAGCCCGGCGCTAATCCCTACAATGAAGATCGAGTCGCTGTAAGCGGCGGGGCTGATAGGCGAGACGGCACGCAGGCTGCCCATCCAAGTGGGGAGGTAGCCGCCGATCCAATTGCCGACCGAAGCCATCGTCATTTGTAAGCCCAAACTGAAGCTGAAGAGATAAGTACGTTCATGCTCGTCGCTATTCTCCATGAGAAAAGGCGACATGGTTACGCCTGCCAAACTTTGCGCCAATCCGGAAAGCGCGCTCATCCAATAAAAGGACGTTTCGGTTGTCCAAATAGCCATGGCGATGATGGAAACGCTTAATAAGACTCCTGAAACGACGAGCGATGTTTTGCGTCCGATCAGGTCTGCGAGATAGCCCATCGGCAGGGCGACTAGCAACGCCACAAAACTTCCAACGGTGATGAGGTTGCCCAATAATGCTTCGTCGAATCCCAGGCTGAGCGCGTAGAAATTGAAAATGAGGCGAAAAACGCCCATTGCTGCGCCGGTTGCGATGACGTTTAAAAGATAAAATCGCGCGTTGGGTTTGAACGCGCGAATGTGACTTGTGTATTCGCGGAGAATATGGTTTGAATTCATGACGGTTTCTTCTTACATATAGATAGGGACGGATGAGGAAGCCATGGGCTGCGCTAGTATACCAAGCGCCGGCAGATAGGCGCGCGAGTTGAGGCGCAGTCGTTCTTAATGGATTCATCCGAAGCTTAATCATTCTTCTGTAAGAACGAATGCGCTTAATCTGCGAAATGAACGTTGATTTAGATATAATCCAAAAAATAGCGCGAATGCGCTTAATGGATTCGGGAAAGGATGAAACGATGAGGCGAAAGATCGCAGCAGGCGTGTTGATCGGAATCAGTTCTTTAGTGTTAGCAGCGAGTCTGGTCGGCATCGTCCTGGCATGGGCGTATAACGAGCCGCTCACGCGCGAGGGGTTGAAGCGGCTGGACGAGGTCGATTCAGAACTCCGCTTGGGAGAAGAGGCGTTGAAAAAATCCCATGCCGAGATCGAGCGCGCGTTGAGCATCCTTGATTCCACCGAAGCGGCGCTGAATCAATTCACCGAGAACGATCCGCAGGCGTTTTTCGCGGACGTGCAAACGCAATTGAACGATGAATTGCTCCCTGAGTTGGGCGCCGCGCGGGAGCGGCTCATCACCGCGCGCGACACACTGCAAGATCTGCGCCTGCTCGTTTTTGGCATCAATGTCGCGCCGTTCGTCAGCGTCAACGTTTCCGATGAGATGCTCACCGACCTGATCGATTCAGCCGACGCGCTCGAATTGCAGATCGGCGGGATCGGCGAACTTGCCGAGCAAGCGTCTGTGTTGTTGAAGGATGCGTCGCAACTTTTCGGCGGCGACCTTGCAGGGACGCGCAAAAGCCTCGAGGGATTTCTTGCCGACGTGGATGCGTATCAACAAAAAGTGACAGGCTGGCGCGAACAAGTGGGGTATTTGCAAAAGTCTCTGCCCGTGTGGCTGGATTTCGCTTCCTTCTTTCTGACTCTCTTTCTCCTCTGGTTCGGTCTTTCGCAGGTCAGCCTGTTCCTGCATGGACGCGCGATCCTGCGCGGGGAGAATCCGTGGGAGGGGTTGCGGCTTCCGTTTCGCCGCGTTTCATAAAATTGACATAATGTGGCTTGTCTGAATCTTTGAGTCGCGGTATCGCGTGGGTTTGTTCGCGAGTGGATAATCGGCTATGCAGTTTTTAGTTGTACAATCGATTGTCTTGAGAAACATACGGAGACAAGACCATGAAATACAAAATCCGACTGGAAGAAACCGATGAAGGTTTTGCCGTCTGGGTGCCTGGGCTTCCAGGTTGCTGGTCACAAGGGGGGACGGAACAGGAAGCAATTGAAAATATCAAAGATGCGATTCAAACTTATCTCGAAACCATTGACATTCTGAATCGAGATAAGGAAACTCGCTTGGTTGAGGTTCCTGTGTAGTTATGTCCAAACTGGCGAGAGTTCAACACCAGTGAGCCGTAAAAGCATTCGAGAAGGCGGGGTTTCGCGTCATTCGCGATGGGAAGCATATTTCGATGGCGAAAAATGACCGTATTATCATTGTCCCGCGTAATAACCCGATTAATGCCTTCACCATGGGCGGAATTATCAAGGATGCGGGATTGACCATCGAAGAATTCAAAAAGTTGCTGTAAGATGCCCGAATCCAAACGCCCCCTCAAAGTCTTCCCTTCGGCGGCTCAGGGCAAGCCTCTGCCATATCATCCCCTTGTGGGGCGCCTCCGCGGACAAGCCGAAGGTGCGGGAGTTGTATCGCACGCTGAAACGACGCGGCGTGCAACCGTGGCTGGACGCGGAGGATCTGATCCCTGGGCAGAATTGGGAGGTGGATTTCTGCAAGGCTGTCCGCGACACGGATAGATTAAACAATAATCGGACAGGATACGTTCTCCCGCCCGATTACCATCCGGCGTCTTACTTTACAGTTATTGTTAAGGGTCCTTGGACCTCTTCTTTCAAAGCATTCTCAATCCAAAGATTTAAACTGGCATTCTCAGATTCGGGCAGGCTGTCAACTGCACCTGCGAAACAATAATTTCCTCCCGCATCGGGTTGCAAGGAATCAATGCCATATTTTTGTAGTTCATCTTTGATTTTCTCCCAGTTGGCTCCTTTTACACATTCAGGCACGTTTCGAGAAACTTTATCGACAACAAATGAAAGGTCGCCTTTTTTGATGGTTGTGTAATCGGGGATTCCTGTAAAGACAAATGAAAAGCATCTTTGAACGTTATCCAATACTCCTGGATTTTTGTAATTTGGAATTGTCCAATACGTAAGGGGTATATTTTGTCCTGCGTTAATCATATAACCATCAACTAACCAATCACCCGTATCAGGGAGCGTCACACAAGCATCCACTTTGGCAAGCGAGGGGCTGAAATCCACCCGTTTTATTTTCATGTTCAAGCCGCTCGCTGCCTGGGCAATATTGGATGGATAAGAAACGCTTTGTGCATCTGATTGGGATGAAACGCTAAAGTAAAAATCACCCACTGGCGCGATGTGAACAACTGTACCATTATTTGCATCAAGATCATCAACATCGCCGATTTTAATTTTGACTTTTTCTGGCTTATTTTTGCCATAATCTGAATAGAAGAATTGGGTTACCAAATACCCGCCATTTCCATCTGGGCGACAGTATGTAAAATCGTTGTTGTTTCCGCTTATTAAATTGCCTTTTCCATTTAGAACCTGTGAACCTCCAACCGGGCAACCTGCGAGCGTCCCATAGGGGGTTACAATTTGTCCTTGTACGCTGTACTCAATAGCCACATGATCGTTGGTATAGGTCGACCATATGAGATTCACATTTACGATAGTCTTATTACTGTCTGATGACGAAAAAATCTTGTTCATTCTAAATGCGGCCAAGAGCCCAATACTAAGAATTACGCTCAATAGAACGAGCAACTTTTTTGTTTTCATAGCTATTTTCTCTCCTGTGAAAGTTTTTACTGCTAGCCAGAAGCAGACGCCTTTGGACTATACAAATTTGTGCAGTTTGGAGTGCCACCCCATCCTGTAGACCTATTATGACTATCCTTAGCGCCAGTACAAAGAGTATTATATAGCCCTGTATTGGCTGTAACTGTGGAGTTGCCATCCACCATTAAGGTGTACTTTTGGTAACCAACCACTACACTGGTCCAATACTCGGCGGCGTAATAACCCGAATTGGACGGAACAGCTCTTATACCCATTTGATAAGTACCATTCGCAGTTGTTGCCACCTTTCCTCGCGTCCAATTTGCAATACAATAGGCGCTCCAACGCAATTCATTATTAACGCCACCATATGTTCCAGACACAATAGTTGTGGGGGATCCTGCAACCGTTAGTGCATCCGATGAACAATATTTCCAAGAACCTGTGCCGGTTGGCCCTCTAGATTGTGTATATGCCGCATCTTTGTACCAACAACTCTGGCCAGTTGTGCAAGTGGTAGAACACGCATGACCATCTGTGCAAGCAGCGAGAGAATTTGTTGTAGGAATTGAATGCCTGTCACAAGTAAAACAAGAATTGCCAAGATATGCAAATATTTTTTGTTCATTGTATCTCCTTTTTACTCGGATGAACTTTTACAAAATTCTATGCGCCTGTTATAAATCTTGCCACTGTGGATTTCCACAGGGGGGGTGTGGCATAAAACCCATGTAAAATCAACGCCGTAAAAACGTTGGTTCCAATAGAAGAGCTCAAATCAATAGGACAGAAAATGAACAAAAACATTCCAACCGCGAAACAGCCTTCCCTAAAAAAAATTCTCTGGGCAATATTGGCAATGGCAATCATATCGCTTGTGGTTTTGTCCGTGTTTCTAAAAAATAATACAGTAAACAGTCAAGGACAGGTCGCTTCACCCTCCGCGACATTGCCCGCCAATCAAGGTGTGGTCAGTTCCGCCTCCCCAACGCCATATCCAAAAGACTTCCCGCAACTCAGCGTAAACATAGACCAAGTTGCGATCTTCCAGGATCGTTACTTCATGCACGGGACTTTGAACCTAAATGACGCAACGAATGGGTCAGTGGATAACATTGATGTATCCGAAATGATCCTGACGGATTCAACAGGGAAACAAATTCCAATCGAACCTTTGGATTTTCGTCTCGACCCGTCTGCGGGAATGGAATTTAGTTTTTATACTCAGGGAAAAGGGGTGTCAGAGATGTTGACTCTGACCGTGTCGTCGGCAGATTTCCATTTTGAAGGAGATCAAATATCCAGCCCTGGTTTTGAAGTGGATTTTGGTAATAATCCCCAGAAAAATCAGGAATGGTCTTTAAATAGTGATTTTGTACTTGCAGGGCATCGTGTCCGCTTGTCAAGCGTCAAGGCGCTAATGAAAGATGGCGTGCCATTCTTGGAATTTACAATGATTGGAACCCCAGAGGTCAGGGGGGTGCTTGTTTCGGATATGTCCGTCCAATCTTTTTCTGGTGACGATTTTTATACTGCTTTTCAGGATGGGCAAATTATTACGCTCTTCAGATATGCAAATGGGTTTCCAAGAGGAAAACACCAATTTGCCTTTGATTTGGTTTCCTTTTCCGTGCAGGGAAATTGGCAGATTGGATTTGATCCTGCTTCAATTGATAAACAACCCTCGGCTGCAAATAGCGAGTTCCATAATGCATGTTTCTTGAATGAAAATTGGATGAATAGAGAATTAATCTTAACGGAAATACCAGCCGAGTTGTCAGGGACACTTCTCGTTGACAATCGATTCGTGAGTTTGGATAGTATTTCGATGGCAACAATTGATTTGAGAGGCGGGGAAAAGCAAGAGCGTAATGGGTTATCCTGGCAGGCTGTCGCTTTTTCGCCCGATGGAACCATGATTGTTTATTACGATTGGCAGGCGCATAAGGGACATATTACAAATCTGTATAGCGGTGAGGAGAAAGAATATGTTTGGAACAAAGCGCCATCCAATCGTATTTCATGGTTAACTGGCAGCGATTTAATTGCCTACGATAGCGATGACGGAATCTATATCTCCCATGTCGATGGAACGGGATTATACAAAGTAAACGGGACAGACGGCGAAACCTTGCTCAGTGGCTGGCTACCAGACGAACAGCATCTGCTTGTGTCGCGCACAAGCTATAAAAGCCCCATGCTCTTGCAAATGTTAACTACTACCAATGGCGAAACCAAAGACCTATTCTCTTTTTCGAGCAGTTACATTACCGCCGCCATTCCATCGCCAGATGGCAAAAAAGTCCTCTTTGAGGATACTGTTGAGAGAACACAGCAACAAGGAATCTTCATAGCCAATTTGGATGGCTCGGAAAGGCATCTGATTGCATCGTTTTGGCGAATGCTGATAGGTTCTTATGCTTGGAGTCCAGATGGAAAATGGGTGATTGTTTCGGTGACAGATGTAAAACATGGGAATGAAATGACCAGCTTTCTAATCAATCCAGATTCTTGCGATACGATTCGATTATCCAATATAGATTGGGAAGTTCGCGCTTGGGCTCCCTTACCTTAGCCACAAACACCACTTTTCTATTCATTCCAGGTTTTCAGTTTGTTACCGATAACGCTAATTTAACAATCCCAGCCTTTCTGCCTTCAACACTGCGGCAGTACGCGAAGAAACTTCCAGCTTTTGAAATATCTGACCCAAATGAAATTCAACAGTTCTTTCCTTAATCATAAGAAAGCCAGCAATTTGCCTGTTCGTTCGTCCATGAGCAACTAATCGGAGAACACGAAGTTCGTGTTCGGTCAGATTGGTAGACGCGTTGTGAGCCATACTCCTACTCTCCTTACAGACGAAACCAGATTCTGATGAGGCTCATTATACTGTCCGAGTTTTTTTTTTTGAGACGATTATGAGAGAAATCTAATGCTCATGTTGAATGAGGCAAGTGTGTAGCTCCAAGCCTATCGAAACCTAAATTCGCCTTCCTTGTCGCGCGAACCGCATTTCCGACGATGGACAATAGACTATAGTCAATAGTCAATCGTCCATCGTCTTTCCATCAGTTATAATCCCCTCACTCTAAAAACTGATCACTGGTCACTGATAACTTTATGTCTTCTTTCCAATCCCTCATCCTCACCCTCCAAGACTTCTGGGCATCGCACGGATGCCTCATCACCCAGCCTTACTACACCCAGGTCGGCGCAGGGACAATGAATCCCGCCACCTTCCTGCGCGTGCTCGGTCCCGAACCGTGGAACGTGGCGTACGTCGAGCCGTCTGTGCGACCCGATGATGGGCGTTACGGCGAGAATCCGAATCGCTTTCAGAAGCATACGCAGTTTCAAGTCATCCTCAAGCCCGACACGGGAAATCCGCAAGAGTTGTATCTCGAGTCGCTCAAGGCGCTCGGCATTGATCCGCGTCAGCACGACATCCGCTTTGTGGAGGACAACTGGGAACAGCCCGCCATCGCCGCGTGGGGTTTGGGTTGGGAGGTCTGGCTCGACGGGCAGGAGATCACGCAGTTCACGTACTTCCAGCAGATGGGCGGCGTCACGCTCAACCCCGTCTCGGTCGAGATCACCTACGGGCTTGAACGTATCCTGATCGCAATCAATAATGCTAAATCCATTTGGGATGAACCGTGGGGTGGCGGCGGAACGTCCCCGCAGGGGAGCGTTACCTACGGCGAGATCATCCGCCGCGAGGAGTTCGAACACTCCAAATATTATTACGAGATCGCCGATATCGAACGCGCCCGTCAGATGTACGATCTCTTCTCCGCCGAAGCCGACGCCTGCCTCGCGCAAGGTCTGCTCGTCCCCGCGCACGATTACGTCCTTAAGTCCTCGCACACCTTCAACATCCTCGACGCCCGCGGCGCGATCTCTGTCGCTGAAAGACAAGCGTTTTTTAGGAGAATGAGAGAATTGGCGCGGCGCGTGGCGGAAGGATATGAGGCGCAACGAAAAGAGTTAGAGTATCCGCTCTTGAAAGAGAGTCAAAAGTCAAAAGTCGAAGGTCAAAAACTTCCCGCGACTTTCGACCTTCGACCTGCGACCTTCGTTCTGGAAATCGGCGTCGAAGAACTCCCAGCCTCCGATGTGGATTCCGCCCACTCGTATCTCGTAACTCGTATCCCGCAACTTTTTGACGAACTTCATCTCGCGCACGGCGACATCCGCGTCTACACCACCCCGCGTCGACTCGTGATTGCGGCTGCCTCAGTTTCCCCGACCCAGCCCGACCGTGAGGAGGTGGTCAAAGGTCCGCCCGCAGACAAAGCCATCGTACGACAAACTTCCAGTTTGTCTGACAGTCAAATTGAAAATTTGACGTACACACCCGCCGCGCAGGGCTTTGCCAAAAAGAACGGTATCAACGTCGAAGACCTCCAAATCCGTGAGCAAGACGGAGGCAAATACGTCTTTGCCGTCGTCAAACAAAAGGGACGTCCGACTCCCGAAGTCTTGCAAGAAGCGTTACCGAAATTGATTGCTGAAATCAAATTTGAGAAGTCCATGCGCTGGAATGACTCAGGCGTTTCATTCTCGCGTCCCATTAGATGGTTCGTCGCATTACTCGGCGACATGGTCATCCCGTTTGAATATGCAGGCGTTGTCTCTGGCAACATCTCGCGCGGACTTCGCCCGTATGATTCTCCCGAAATCGAAATCCCATCAGCGGATAAATATTTTGACATCATCCGCGAAGCAGGGATTATCCTCGATAAAGAGGAGCGCAAAGCATCCATCGTGGAGCAAGTCAATCAAGCCGCGTCGCTTGTCGGCGGTGAAGCGATTATCAAAGATTTCCGATTTCCAAATTTCAAGTTCCACACCTGCATCCCAACCTGAAACGTGGAATGTGGAACGTGGAACTCTCTTGCCTCACTTCATCGCCATCCGCAACGGAGACGACATCGGCGTTGACATCGTCCGCCAGGGCAACGAACACGTTCTGAGCGCGCGTTTCACCGATGCAAACTTTTTCGTGCGCGAAGACCTCAAACACACGCTGGAAGAATTTCGCCCCAAACTTGCGGGCTTGACCTTCCACGCCAAACTCGGCTCGATGTTGGATAAATCGAATCGCATTTTGAAACTCGGCGCGGAAGTGGGCGCAGGACTCGGATTTAAAGATGCGGACGAAGTCAAGACTTTGGCGCGCGCCGCTTATTTGATGAAAGCCGATCTTGTCACGCAGATGGTGACGGAGATGACTTCGCTTCAAGGAATCATCGGCGGCGAATATGCTTTGCGCGGCGGCGAATCAAAAGCAACGGCGCAAGCGATTGCGGAACAATATCAAACCGTCCCGCAATCGAAAATTGGTTTGACCATTGCGCTCGCCGATAGACTCGATTCGCTGGTAGGACTCTTCGCGGCGGGGCTGGCGCCGACGGGAACGAAAGATCCGTTCGGTTTACGCCGCGCTGCGATTGGCGTGGTTCAACCGTTAATCGGGCATAAGGTTCAATTTAATTTATCCGTCGCGATTCAACAATCCGCGCAACTCCAACCGATTGAAGCGAACGCCGAAACGCAAGCGCAAGTTTTGGATTTCATTACAGGGCGTTTATCGGTCGTCTTGAAAGAGATGGGCTACAAACATGACGCGGTCGAAGCGATTCTGGCAGAGCAATCTGCTAACCCTGCCGCTTGTGTTTGGTCGTTGAATCAGTTATCCGAGTGGACGAGCCGCGACGATTGGCAGACCATCCTCGCCGCCTTTGCGCGGTGTGCGCGCATTACTCGCGATCAAAAACAGATTTTCCCAATAGATGAAAAATTGCTGGTTGAAAAAGAGGAAGAAGATTTATTTGCGGAAGTGAAAATCATTAGCAGTCAGCCGTTCTCTGTGCAGGGATTTTTGAAGATGATCGTAAAATTGACCCCCGCCATCAACGCTTTTTTTGATAAAGTGCTGGTGATGGCGGAAGACGAAGCGGTTAAGAAAAACCGTTTGGGGCTGTTGCAAAAGATTGTTTTGAAATCGAAAGGCGTTGCGGATTTCAGCAAACTGGATGGATTTTAAGGTAAACGACCGCTTTTATTCCGAACCGTTATGTCCACTATAGATGACATTAAATCCCGCATAGATATCGTTGACCTTGTCTCTGAGGCGGGCGTCAAGCTGCGTCATGCGGGTAAGAACTACACGGGCTTCTGCCCGTTTCACGATAACAAACGCACGCCCGCGTTCGTCGTTTGGCCCGAGTCGGGAACCTGGCGTTGCTTTGGTCAATGCAATGAAGGCGGCGACATCTTTAAGTTTGTGATGAAGCGCGAAGGCGTGGACTTCAAAGAAGCGCTGCAAAAACTCGCCGAGCGCGCCGGCGTAGAGATCAAAGAATATCAACGCGAGACGCCGCAACAACGCGAAGCGTACGCCCACCTGCGCGGACTGTTGGAAGACGCGCTGATTTACTATCGCAGCCGCCTGTTTGAAAACGTTGAGATTCTCAATTATCTGCGTCAAAAACGCAACTTGACTAACGCGACCATCGAAACCTTTGGGCTGGGATACGCGCCGCCCGGTTACGATAATCTGCTCAACCATTTCAAAAATAAATATATGCCGCAAGACCTCGCGGATGCAGGCATGCTCTCCGAGCGTGACAGCGGCGGATTTTTCGACCGCTTCCGCCACCGCATTATGATTCCCATCCGTGACGAACAAGGACTCATGGCGGGCTTCGGCGCGCGCATTGTGAATCCCGACGATGTGCCGAAGTTTTTGAATTCGCCCGAAACGCCCATCTTCTCAAAAGGGCGCGTGCTATATGGATTAGATCGAGCGCGTAAACCGATTCGCGCTGCCGACCAAGCCGTGATTGTCGAAGGCTATTTTGACGTAATCGCGTTACATCAAGCGGGTTACGAGAACGTTGTCTCGCCGATGGGCACCGCGCTGACCGAAGATCAATTGCGTTTGCTGAAGCGTTCCACGCGCCGAATCACGTTGGCGCTCGATCCCGACGCGGCGGGACAAAAAGCCGTCCTGCGCGGACTCGACGCGGCGCGCTCCGCGATGGATCGCGAAGGCGAGTTGATTTTTGATGCGCATGGTTTACTCCGCAGCGAATCTCGCCTGCAAGCCGACTTGCGCGTGGCGACCATTCCCGACGAACTTGATCCCGATGAAATCGTGGCGCGAGATAAAGAAGAATGGGGAAGAATTATCGAAGCGGCGAAACCCATCGTCGCGCATGTGATGGAGACGCTTTCCGTCGGGCAAGATTTGAACGACCCGAAAATCAAAAACGAAATCGCGGCGCAGGTTTTGCCGTTGATTAACGATCTGGGAACGCCGCTGGAGCGCGATACTTATCGCCAGGCGTTGGCGCGTATGTTGCGGGTGGATGAGAGCGCATTGATCGGCGCGCCGGTGCGAGGTCCGCGTCTTCGACGACCGCGACAAGTTGAGAGAGGCGTTGAGGCGAAGAAACCTCAAGCGGTCTTGTCCATTGTTTCCAGTAAAAAAGCGGAAGAGTATTTGATCGGCATGTTATTGCAAAAGCCTGAATTGCTGTATAAAGTGGATCGTCGTTTGGAGGAGGGGCATTTGCCACCGCTCGGCGCCGATGATTTTGATTATACGGATTATCAGATCTTATTTCATTCGATTCGAGACGCGCTTGTGCAAGATCAAGTTGACCCGCGCGCTTTCGCGCTGAGCGCGATCCCTGAGACGCTGCAGGAGACTTCGCAAACATTGCTCGCTCAACTCGAGATGGTTACTTTGTTGGACGATAGGCTTGTTGAGGAATTGTTGAGAAGCATTAAGCGGATGAGAGAAGATGCCACCAGCGAAATGCTGGCGTTGCGCCAACACCTTCAAAGAGAAGCGCAAGATAGCGGAGATTTGGACAGCGTGACTATTTATCAAGCGGAGGTGTTAAACTTAACGCGCTTTAAACGCGCGTTGGATGAATTTGGGCGTTCGCTGTCTGCAAAGCGATAGCGAAGAAAACGGCGGGCGGATCGCCGTAATGCATAACGAACCTAGGATTGCGGCTGGCGGAAAATATGAAGCAAAAAAAGCGGATCCCACCGCCTGACCAGCGGCAGACGAAAGAAGCGGAGGTTGCATTGCGCGATTCCTCGCTCACTGCCGAGCTTGTCGCCGACCCTGTGCGCCTGTACTTAAAGGAAATTGGTCAGGTCAAGTTACTCAACGCTGATGATGAATTTCATCTGGCGACCATGATCGAAGCGGAACGCTTGATCGACGCAGTGGGGAATCGTCCGATGCGCGCAAAGCTGACGAAGGAACGCGCGGTTTATTGCGGATTTGCGGCTGAAACCATTACCGCATGGAAGCGTTTGCTTGAAGATACCGCTAGGTTTGGTTGTGAAGCGCCGAATCTTTCTCAATTGCTCGATGAGGCGAAGAAGCTGCGCGTCTCATTTGAGTTAGGCGTTCCTTCTTATTTAAGGAACTATTTGAATAATGGATTGTGGGGGACGGATGAACTGTGGAATGAAGTTGCGCGGCAGGCGCACTCAGTCTTTCTTGGCTTCTACCTGCTTCCGTCTGAATGCGCAGAGTGGCTCTTTCAGCGTTTTAATACGCGCGATTGTTTGCCGAGTCAACAAACGCTGACCGCTCATTTTCCGATGGACGATTGTCTTCGGCAGGAAATAGACTCGGTTCGAGCTCGTTCGGACGAAGCGCGGCAGGTGTTGATTCGCTCCAACTTGCGGTTAACGGTTAGCGTAGCGAAGCGATACTTAAATCGCGGAATTGATCTGCAAGATTTGATACAGGAGGGAAATATAGGCTTGATGCGCGCGGTCGAGAGGTTTGATCCGCGCCGCGGATTCAGATTCAGCACTTATGCCGCTTGGTGGATTCGCCAATCCATTAATCGCTCTATTGCCGAGCAAGCGCGCACAATACGGATTCCTGTGCATTTGTTTGAAACCATCAATCGCGTGATAAAAGTGCGGCGCGCGCTTACGCAGCAATTCGGACGCGCGCCAACTACGGAAGAGATAGCGCTGAAAGCGGATTATCTCCCTGCCGCCGACGTAGAAGCGGCGTTGCGTGCATACGCTGAGAATAAGCCGCTCGACGAGACGCTAAAACAGAAGCTCGCTAATGCCGCGCAAAAGGTGGATCGCGCGTTTTCTGCGATGGAGGAGCCGCTCTCGATTGATCGCCCTATAGACGACGAAGATGCTAGCGACTTAGGCGACTTTCTTGAAGATGAAGGCGCGCTCTCGCCGATCGATTCCACCATGCGTGATATGTTAAAGATGCAAGTGCGCGACGCGCTTACGGCGCTGTCTGATCGCGAGCGCGAAGTGCTTGAGTTGAGATTTGGACTGGCGGATGGGAGGGCGTACACACTGGAAGAGGTGAGCGCGCGTTTTCATGTCACTCGCGAGCGCATCCGTCAGATTGAAGCCAAAGCGCTGAGGAAATTAAGACATCCTTCGAACAGCGCGCCATTAAGAGATTATTTGGGGTAAATTGACGAACGAATCGCTCGGATGGCTCGTTTGCCCTTCTATTTTGCCAACCTTGTGAAAAGTGGAACTTTCGAAACTCTTATGTTATACTGTTATCCGTCTTATACATTCTCGTCCTGTAATGGGCGTTTTGAGGAGCCGCAATGCTGGAATATGTCGCCATCGCGTTGATGGTCTTACTGGCAACGTTGGTTGCGCTGATTGCGATTGGGCTTGGGAATTTATTCGGTCCTAAGAAGCCTTCCAAAGCTAAATCACAGCCATATGAATCGGGTATTGTCCCTTATGGCGAAGCGACGCGCCGCTTGCCCGTCCGTTTCTATTTGATCGCCGTGCTGTTCATTTTATTTGACATCGAAGTGGTGTTCTTTTTGCCTTGGGCGGTGGTGTTTCGCCAGCTTGGGCTGTTCGGTTTAATTGAAATGATTGTCTTCATCGGCATTTTGCTGGTGGGCTATGTGTACGCATGGAAGAAGGGAGCTCTCGAATGGGAATAGAGCAAAAACTCGGCAACATGGGGATGGTTACCGTTAAATTAGAAGAACTGGTCAACTGGTCGCGCACGAATGCCATGTGGCCCATGCTGTTTGGTCTTGCCTGTTGCGCGATTGAGATGATGGCGGCGCAAGCGTCTCATTACGATATGAGTCGTTTCGGTATGGAACTCATGCGCGCCAGCCCGCGTCAATCGGATTTGATGATCGTCGCTGGGCGCGTTTCGCGCAAGATGGCGCCGGTAGTGCGCCAGTTATACGATCAGATGCCTGAGCCGAAATGGGCGATCGCCATGGGCGATTGCGCCTCAACTGGCGGCGTTTTCAATAATTATGCGATTTTGCAGGGCGTGGATGAAATTATTCCAGTGGATGTGTATGTGGCGGGTTGTCCTCCGCGCCCCGACGCGCTCATTCATGGCATTATGACGCTCTATGAAAAAGTGAAGGATGAGAAATTCGTTGATACGACGAAGGCTTGGAATCACTCGAAAGGACCGCGCAACGCTATTTCCGTTTGACAACGGAGCGGATTTTTCCGCCGTTTGTTGCGATAAGGCGATCTTATGGATAAAAAAATAGAACCCATCGTTCAAACGCTACAAAAGACCTTTGGCGCAACCTGCGAAGAATTTCGCGGAGAGGCGCATATCTTCGTTAAAGCCGATCAGATCGTGGACGCGTTGACCCTTCTGCGCGACAAGCACGAATTTGAACTGCTCTCCGCGCTCACTGCGACGGATTACTATCCTCAACAAACGCCGCGCTTCCATGTGATCTATCAGATGTCGTCGCTGGCGCAAAATACCACGTTGCAGTTGCGAGTCCCCGTTGCGGGCGACCAGCTTAACGTCCCGACGGTTTCGCATATATATCAGACGGCGAATTGGCGCGAACGCGAAGCGAACGATATGTTTGGGATCGTCTTTGAAGGACATCCCGATCCGCGCAAGATTTTAACGCCCGACGATCTGGATGCGCATCCCTTGCGGAAGGACTTCCCGCTGGGGTATGAGGAGCCGCAATTTACGTTCAACTTTGACGATATAGACCTGTCGAAGATTTATGCGAAGGAATAAAAACAGCTCTTGCGAAGGTTTGCCCTTTGCAAGGATTGAGGAACGCGTATGCCGCAAATAGAAGAAGCTAGTTACGCAAAATATAAACATCTGGTGTCTGAGCGCGTGTTGACCGGCGAGACCATGCTGTTGAACATGGGCCCGCAACACCCGTCTACGCACGGCGTTTTACGGTTAGTCGTCGAACTGGATGGCGAAACGGTTGTGAACGCGATTCCCGAAATCGGTTATCTGCATACCGGCGTCGAGAAGAACATGGAGTCGAAGACCTTCCTCAAAGCCGAGGTGATGACCGACCGGCTCGATTACTTGAACACAGTAGGCAACAATCTCGCATACTGTATGGCGGTTGAGAAACTGGTTGATTTAGACGTGCCACCGCGCGCGCAAGTGATTCGCGTCATCATGACGGAGTTGCAACGCATCGCTTCGCATTTGGTATTTTTGGGTCCCTTCGGACTTGACCTTGCGGCGATGTCCATGTTCTTGTATTGCTTCCGCGAACGCGAATATATTATGGATATTCTCGAACTCTGTTCGGGACAGCGTATGATGACCACCTATTTCCGTCCGGGCGGCGTTTGGCGCGACGTGCCGGAGGAGTTTGAATCGGCTGTGCGCGATTTCCTCAAGATCTTCCCGAAGCGCGTGGACGAATACGAAGCGTTATTGACGAAAAACCCGATCTTTCTCGATCGGCTAGTCGGCATCGGCATGTTGGATGCGAAGACCGCCATTTCTTACGGCGTGACGGGTCCCATGCTCCGCGCGTCGGGCGTGGACTGGGATCTGCGTAAAGCGCGCCCCTATATGGGCTATGAGGAATATGAGTTCAATGTTCCTACCCGTACGACCGGCGACACCTTCTCGCGCTACATCGTCCGCATTGAAGAATTTCGCGAATCGATGAAGATCGTTGAGCAGGGGCTGAAAAAACTGAAGGAGCTAGCGGGTCAGCCGACGTTGAGCGCAAACCGGCGTTTCGTGCCGCCGCCGCGCGCCGAAATTGGAGTGAGCATGGAAGCTCTCATTCATCACTTCAAGTATTGGACGGAAGGTTTCCCTGCGCCAAAGAATTCGGTCTACAGCGCGGTCGAGTCGCCGCGCGGCGAGTTGGGCGTTTATATGGAAGGCGACGGCGGGCCTAAGCCGCATCGCGTGCAC